>NZ_JAXCLW010000001.1:0-1423342 GCF_034044715.1 Dongia soli
GTGATGACGACCTTCTTGGCCTTGCCCAGCATGTCGAGCGTGACGCTCTCCAGCTTAATGCCCAGGTCTTCGGAGATGACCTGGCCACCGGTCAGGATGGCGATGTCTTCCAGCATCGCCTTGCGGCGATCGCCGAAGCCCGGCGCCTTCACGGCAGCGACCTTCAGACCGCCACGCAGCTTGTTGACGACGAGCGTGGCCAGAGCCTCGCCTTCGACGTCTTCAGCGATGATCAGCAGGGGACGGCCCGACTGCACGACCGCTTCGAGAACCGGCAGCATCGCCTGCAGGCCCGAGAGCTTCTTCTCGTGCAGCAGGATGTACGGGCTGTCGAGCTCCGTGGTCATCTTCTCGGCGTTGGTGATGAAATACGGCGAGAGATAGCCGCGGTCGAACTGCATGCCTTCGACGACGTCGAGTTCAGTTTCCAGGCCCTTGGCCTCTTCAACCGTGATGACGCCTTCATTGCCGACCTTCTGCATCGCCTTGGCGATCATGTCGCCGATTTCGCGCTCGCCGTTGGCCGAGATGGTGCCGACCTGGGCGATTTCGTCGGAGGTCGAAACCTTCTTCGCGCGCTTCCTCACGTCTTCAACGACGGCTTCGACGGCATTGTCGATACCGCGCTTCAGATCCATCGGGTTGATGCCGGCGGCAACCGCCTTGGCACCTTCGCGCACGATCGCCTGAGCCAACACGGTCGCGGTGGTGGTACCGTCACCGGCGAGGTCGTTGGTCTTGGAGGCAACTTCGCGCACCATCTGGGCGCCCATGTTTTCGAACTTGTCGGCAAGTTCGATTTCCTTCGCGACCGTCACACCGTCCTTGGTGATGCGGGGAGCGCCGAAGGCCTTGTCGATCACAACATTGCGGCCCTTGGGGCCGAGGGTGACTTTCACCGCATTGGCGAGAATGTCGACACCACGCAGCATACGCTCGCGGGCATCGCCGCTAAAACGGACGTCCTTAGCAGCCATCTTTAAAACCTCTGTCTAGAATTTCTATCGTCGGGACGAAGGGGCGCCGTTAGGCGACCTTCTTCTTCGAGCCGGAAGCAGCGCCCTCGATGATGCCGAGGATGTCCGATTCCTTCATGATCAGCAGGTCTTCGCCATCGACGCGGACCTCGGTACCCGACCACTTGCCGAACAGGATGCGATCGCCAGCCTTGACGTCCAACGGCGTGACCTTGCCGTCTTCGGCCTTGTTACCGGCACCGACAGCCAGAACTTCGCCTTCTTGCGGCTTTTCCTTGGCGGTATCGGGAATGATGATGCCACCGGCCGTCTTTTCGACCGATTCAACTCGACGCACCAGAACGCGGTCGTGGAGCGGGCGGAACTTCATGGAGATCCTCCGTTTGCGTTAAAAAAATCCCGGAACCCTGCGGCGCCTCCTGGCTCCCGGTTTGACGGGTTGAGCCCATTAGCACTCACCGCAGGCGAGTGCTGACGATTTAGGCTTACCCCCACATTTCGTCAAGGGCACATCCGAGAAATTTGCATGGCGTTGCGCGCCCCCGCCCGCGCTCACTTAGCAGCACTCTCCCTGGACTGATGCTAACGTACTGAAAATATTGTGATTTTATGACTTCGTTAATGACCAGGGGCAGATACTGCAGATAAGATTAACAGCGTCGTGTCGTTTCCACGTTTATCCGGAGGCCGCTCATGACCCATCGTCCGTCCAGTAACCGACAATCCGATCCCAGAGAAGTCAGCCTGGGGCAGGCTCCCCGGGCCGATCGAGATTTCACGCTCCAACTCCGCGATTACCGCCTGACCACTGCGGAGATCCTCTATCACATGCCGGATCATCCCGGCCTGCTACAAACCTATGTCTGGCAGGATTACGATCTTGCCCCGCATTTTCCAGTCCTGCGCAAATTCCTCAACTTCTGGTCTCACAGCCTGGATGGCAAGCTGCATTCAATCTCGGTCACCAGCAATGCGCTCCTCCGCGCGCCGGGATGGCGCCAGGTAAACGATTTCCTTACCCTGCACTGAGGCCTCCCTCTCGAGCGACCGCGAAGCGCGGCAGCTTGCCGCTCGCCGCGCTTGCCCGCTGTCCATGACAGCCGGTGGCAAAGCTGCTACACCATCATCGTCCTGCCGATGGGTGCCGTTCCGCTGCCCTGACACGGGTATGGTCATTCATTTGCGAGCCGGGTTTTGCTGCGTCGACTCTATAATTGGATCATCTCGCTGGCTGAACATCCGCGCGCCCTCTGGGTCATGGCAGCGGTCAGCTTCCTGGAAAGCTCCTTCTTCCCGATTCCGCCGGACGTCATGCTGGTTCCCATGGTCCTGGCCAATCGGAAGCGCGCTTGGGCGATCGCCGCCACTTGTACCGTCGCCTCGGTTCTCGGCGGATTGCTGGGCTACGCCATCGGCTATAGTTTCAGTGAAACGCTCGGCTTGAAGATCGTCCAATTCTACGGGCTCCAACATGCCATGGAGTCTTTTCATGACATGTTCGCTCATTACGGTCTCTGGGTGATCCTCATCAAAGGCCTGACGCCGATACCTTATAAGATCGTGACCATCGCCAGCGGCATTGCGCATTTCGATCTGACCGTTTTCATTCTCGCCTCAATTCTCACGCGCGGCGTTCGGTTTTTCCTGCTCGCGGCCCTGCTTTATCGCTATGGGGAACCGATCCGAAATTTCATCGAAAAGCGCCTGACAATGGTGACAACGGTTTTCGCCGTCGCTCTGATCGGCGGGGTCATCGCCCTCCGCTACGTGTTCTGACAAAGAGGGTCATCGACATGCCTGCTGCGCGGTCCCGCTTCATCGAGACACCTGCCATCACCTGGTTTGTCACCGGCGGGGCTTTGGCTGCCTTATGCATTGCCTGGCTGGCGCAATATGCCGGTGGCCTGGCGCCCTGCGAATTGTGCTACATGCAGCGTTACGGCTATTGGGCGGTGATCATTCTCGGCCTCGTGACCATCACGCAGAACGACCGGCCCCAGCGCCGTGGTTTACTGCTGGCACTGATGGGTCTGGCATTGCTGGTCGTCGCCGGTATTGCCGTCTTCCATGTCGGCGTCGAGCACAAATGGTGGGAGGGCAGCACGGCCTGCGTCGGTGCCTCGACCGCCGGTGCCTCGACCGAGGAGTTGACCGAAGCGATCCTGAATGCACCGCTGGTTCGCTGCGACGTGGCCGCCTGGGAAATGTTCGGGATTTCCATGGCCGGTTACAATATCCTTTATGCGCTTGCTTTGGCGGCCTTGACCTTCCTTGGTGTCCGGCGCAGCCTAAGCGCTGCGAAGTGAGAACATGATGTCAGAGACAGAAAATCAAGCACCGGCCGCAACGGAACAATCGCCACCGATAGCGCCAACGGGACAGCAGACGGCGGAGAACCGACTCCCCGGCGACCTGACCCGCGAGCAACTGATCGAACGACTGATCCGCGTCGACCACGCGGGCGAATTCGGCGCGCGCCGGATCTATGAAGGCCAGTTGTCGGTTCTCAAGAACCATCCGGAAGCCGGCATCATTCGCCATATGCATGAGCAGGAACTGGCCCATCTCAAGGCCTTCGAGAAAATGCTGGTCGCGCGGCGGGTACGACCGTCAGCCTTGCATCCGATCTGGAATGTCGCCGGCTTCATGCTGGGTGCCGCCACCGCCATGATGGGGCCCAAAGCCGCGATGGCCTGCACGGTCGCGGTCGAGGAAGTGATCGACGAGCATTATCGGCAGCAGCAGGCGCAATTGGGCGAGGATGAAGCCGAGCTGAAATCGACCATTGAGCGCTTTCGCGCCGAGGAGGTCGAGCACCGGGATATCGGCATGGAACGTGGTGCGGAAGAAGCGACCGCCTATCCTTTGCTGACCGGCGCCATCAAAGCGGGCTCGCGCTTGGCCATCTGGCTGGCCGAACGAATCTAAGATTGCCTCTCCGGCGCGAGCATTGGGCAGGACAATACCCGCTCGAGGAATTTGCGAATCGCGCCACTGAACTGGCCGGCCGCTGCAACGGCGCGAAATGGCTGATCCCGGGCAACAGGACGAAGCCGGCACCCCCGAACAACGCAGCCGCGCCATGCGCCGCGAAATATCGAAGCTCGTCATCGGCAAGTCAGGATCGCGATACAATAGCGGTGGCCGGCAGCTGTCAGAGCGTCTCGGTCTCGAGCTCGATATCCCAGTAAAGGAAATCCCGCCAACTATGGTGCAGATAGTTTGGCGGGAAGGCTCTTCCATTCTCCTGCAGCTCGAATGTCGTCGGCTGCACTGGCCTCCGCCTGGGGAGCATGCCCGACTGGTGCGGCAGCCGGTCGCCCTTGATCAGGTTGCAGCTCTGGCACGCCGTGACGACGTTCTCCCAGGACGTCCGGCCGCCTTTGGAGCGGGGAATCACGTGGTCGAATGTCAACTCATGAGTCGGAAAATGTTCGCGGCAATACTGGCAGCGAAAACGGTCGCGCAGGAAAACATTGAACCGCGTGAAGGCTGGCCGACGTGATTGCGGAATGAATTCTTTCAGCGAGATGACGGAAGGAAGCCGCATCGTGAAGCTGGGGCTATGCACTTCCTGTTCATATTCCGAAATGATGTTGACCCGCTCGAGGAAGACCGCCTTCACCGCTTCCTGCCACGGCCACAAGGACAGCGGGAAGTAGCTCAATGGCCGGAAGTCGGCATTGAGAACCAGGGCCGGACAGGATTCAGGCGAAGCCAACACGCTGTCACACCTCCACGGAGAGGCGGCGCCAGCGGATGCGTTACGGCTGGCCGCCACGTTCCATCGCTAAGGTTTAACAGATAATCAGCTTTAGAACAAAACACAAGATGTGGGTCAAATACGCACGATAAAGATCACGATGTTGTCACGCGATCTCTGATGAGTTGTAACATGCGGAGGCCCGCCTTATCGGTCGGCAAGCCGCGCCTGCAGGAAAGCCGCACCCTTCTGCAACCCGATTTCATCGATGGAATGCGGCAGCCCCGGACGAATCTCGGTCGTCACTGTGATATCCACCGATTTCAATGCCGCTTCGGCCTGAGCCATGGCGTCGAACGGCACCACCGGATCGGCTGTGCCATGCACCAGCAGGACCGGCGGACGGGCGCGCACAGCTTCCGGCAATTCCTGGGGGCCGATCAAAGCGCCGGAATAGCCGACGATGCCGGCAACCGCTTTGGCGCGTCGCGGGCCGACATGCAACGACATCATCGTCCCCTGGGAAAAGCCGACCAAAGCGAGATCTTTATCCTGCAACCCGAATCGCGCGAGCTGCGCATCGAGGAAAGCGTCGAGAATGCCGGCCGCTGCCTTCACGCCACCGAGCTTCATCTGCATGTCGCGATTATCGAGGCTGAACCACTGGAAGCCATAGGGCGACATCTCGCAAGGAAACGGCGCATTTGGAGAGAGAAAGGCCGCATCCGGCAGCAGCGGGGCCCAGTAAGGTGCCAGGCTGATCAGATCATCCCCATTGGAACCATAGCCGTGAAGGAATACCACCAGTTTCTTTGGCGCAGCGCCGCTGCGCGGCGGCTGTTCCGGGCCCTGCAATTCAAGCATCTTTTCCCCATCTCTCCGCAGTCTGTCTGCACTCTTTCTAAGACCAATTATCCGTCCTGCCTAGCGACGAACGCCGCACGATCACCGGCCGCGGCGGCAGAATTGTTGCAGTACGATGCGATCTTGCCTATGGCTGAGAAGTGAAAAAGGGCCGATACGCCGAGAGATTGAAACAGCACGATGATTGTCACCCGATTCGCGCCCAGCCCCACCGGATATTTGCATCTCGGCCATCTCCATTCCGCGCTGATCGGCTGGCAAGCGGCGCGACAGGCCGGCGGACGTTTTCTTCTGCGGATCGAGGACATCGATACGGCACGCTGCCGGCCGGAATTCGAGCAAGCCATTATTGAGGATCTCGGCTGGCTTGGATTGGACTGGGACGGACCGATCCGGCGGCAATCGGATCATCTCGATGACTATCGGGGAGCCCTGGCGCAGCTTGGCGAGCGCGGTCTCATTTATCCCTGCTTTTGCAGTCGAAAGGACATCCTGGCGGCGGCCTCGGCGCCGCATGATGTTCCGTCATCCGAGGGGCCGATCTATCCCGGCACCTGCCGGTATCTGCCAGCGCATATCGTCGAGGAACGCCAGGCAAGGGGCGATCCCTATGCCCTACGCTTCGACAGCGGCAAGGCCGCTGCCCTGGCAGGCCCTTTGGCTTTTGAGGATCAGGAACAGGGCACCGTTACCGTCAAACCGGACTTGCTGGGGGATGTAGTTCTGGCCCGTCGGGATGCGCCTGCCAGCTATCATCTGTGTGTGACCATGGATGACCATTTGCAGGGAGTAACCCTGGTCACACGGGGTGTCGATCTTTTCTCCGCCACCCATGTCCATCGCCTGTTGCAGGCTGTTCTAGGACTTGCAGTTCCTGTATATCGCCACCACTTATTGTTGACCAATGCTCAGGGGCAGCGACTGTCAAAACGGGACGGGGCGCTGAGCTTGCGCCAGATGCGGGAGGACGGCCTGACGGCCGCCGAGATTCGGAAGCAAGCGGGGAAACCCGCATCGGTCAAATAAGAAGCTGATTTTAACTGATTACCGAGTAGCTGATGCCGACATTCAACGACTTCCTGCCGGAGCTGATCGCGCTGGGCCAGGTTATCCTGGTGGATTTGGTTCTAGCCGGAGACAATGCCATCGTTGTCGGCATGGCTGCGGCCGGCTTGCCGCGCCAGCAACGCAACCGCGCCATCCTGATCGGCATCGTTGCTGCCACCTTGTTGCGCGTGATCTTCGCCCTGATCACCAACCAGCTGTTGATGATTATAGGTCTGACCCTGGCTGGCGGCATTCTTCTGCTATGGGTTTGCTGGAAGTTCTGGCGCGAATTGATGCAGCAGCGCCGCGAGCGGCTTGAACTGAAAGCCCGCGAGCATCTCAGCACGGATGAAAGTATCGAGTTGTCGGAGCCACAGGAAGTCCTGCCGGGTGCGACACCGGGCAAGACGCTGCGGCAAGCGATCACGCAGATCGTGGTGGCCGATGTGTCGATGTCTCTCGACAATGTCCTCGCCGTCGCCGGTGCCGCGCGGGAACATACTTGGGTGCTGATTTTCGGCCTCGTTCTCTCTGTGGGCCTGATGGGCGCCGCCGCGACCTTGATCGCCAAGCTCCTCAAGAAGCATCACTGGATCGCCTATATCGGTCTGGCAGTGATCTTCTATGTCGCCTGCAAGATGATCTGGGATGGCTGGTTCGAAGTGGTCCCGCATATGCAGGAACTCACCGACTTCAAATAAAGCTGGTCGATCCGCCAGGTATGCTCGGGCGAATAGAAGGTAGGGTCGCTACCGCGGCGTCTGAAAGGCGGACAGGCCGATCGCCAGATCGGCATAGCCGGGCTGATCCGGTTTGAAATAGCCGTGCCGGACAAGAAAATCGATGACCACGGGAGCGACATTGAACTTGAAGGCTTCGCTGTCGCTCAGAATCGCCGCCACTTCTTCCAGCTCCATCAGACGGAACGAAGCGATCTCGCCATCGATATTGGTCGGCAGGAAATCCGCCGGCAATTCGAGATCGTAAAGAAAGAGCGTGTCCTGTCGCAGGAAGCCTTGATGCAGCATACGGTACGACATCGCGCCGACCGGGATCGCCCGCCGTGCCATCGCCTCCTCGATCCCCGCTTCTTCGGCACATTCCTTGACAAGATTGGTCATCGGATCCAGTCCGAAGGGCACACCGCCCGCGACCAGATTATCGAGTTTTCCAGGTTCGATCTGACGGTCAGGTGCACGCTGGCCGACCCAAAGCTTGATCCGCTCGCCATCCCGTACATAGCCGTTCATATGAACGCCATAGGCCCGGACGCCGAAGACCGGCACGGCAGCGCGTTCGAGACGCAGCAAGGGCGGCTGGCCATAATCGGCGACCACAGCGAATGACTCGTTGCGCCATCCCTGCACGATGCCGAGTTCCGCAAGGGCCCGGACCACTTCGCCGACCGCGGCGGTGCGATGATCAAAATCCGCCAGGTGCGATTGCAGGACGACGGCATCATCGCCAACCGCAAAGACACTGGGATAGCGCCTCAACGTATCGGCGACGTCATCCCGCAGCCAGCCGATCTGTGCCTTGCCGATGGACCAGGGGCGGAATCCAGTTAGATCGCTGATGGTGCAATGATGCAGACGCTCAAGAAAACTCATAATGGATCAAAAGCTATGGGACGGCGCAATCCGGCCACCAGATCGAGATAATCGGGATCGTCGGGTCCAAGATAGCCGTGGCGGATCAAAAGGTCGATCTTCACTAGGGCAATATCGTAACTGAATTCGTCCGTGTTCAGCAGGTTCTCGATGAGAGACTGAACCGGCATCAACTGGAATGCAACAACCTCGCCGTCCATATTGTTCGGCATGAAATCCGCCGGCAGATGCAAATCGTAATTGAACTGCAAGCCGACGCGCAGCCCCTCACCGGCCTCGATCGTCAAGGTGGTCAGGCTAACCGGCTTTGCCTGCCGGGCGATCTCGGCTTCGATGCCGGCTTCTTCCCAGCATTCCTTCACGAGATTATCCCAGACGGTGATCCCCATCGGCTGGCCACCGCCAACCACCAGATCCAGCATATTGGGATCCACCGGCTTATGCGCGGCGCGACGGCCGATCCACAGATGCAGATCCCGACCCTGGCCAACCAGCCCGTTGATATTGACGCCGTAGCTGAGAATGCCGAAAAGCGGTGTCCCCGCCCGTTCCATGCAAAGCAATGGCGGCTGGCCGAATCCCCGGTTGACGGGAAAAAGCTCGTTTCGCCAACCGGTGACAAGCCCGGCCTCGCGCCAGGCAGCAAGAACCTCCGCCATGGCTGCGCTGCGGCTCTCGAAATCGGCAAGGCCATCCTGCATTGCCACCCGGTCATTGCCGATGGCAAAGACCTTCGGGAAGGCGGCCAAATGGTCCATCCTGGTCCGGCGAACCCAGCCGACATGTTGATCGGCGACGATGAATTTCAGATATCGGGCGAAATCGACAGGCGGGTAGCGGCGAAACTGACGCATCAAGCTCGGACGGGCAGCGCACTTGTCCACTGTCTTTTCGGAAATTGCCGGTGTCGGGAAGTTTGCGTGATTCAAGCCGGGGCCCTTTCACAACGCCCTCAGGGTATCGAAGGCCAATGCCACGAGGCTGTCGCAATCCGGTCATGCCCCTGCCATGACGATCCGCGATATTGGTGGCCGTGCCGGTCGAAACAGATTTGGGATCCGGAACCGACCCTAATCCAGGAGCCGACAAATGCAACGACAAAAACGTCACGTTTTAAACATGGCCACGCTGAAACGGCTCTTTATGCTGTTGCCCAGCCGTTTGCCTGTTGCCGCGAATTGCAACGATCCTTTGCGAAACGGCAAACCGGCCTGACATTTTCGACTGTCGGCCATCACGGGGACCGTCGAAGGTAGTCCTTTCCAATCAAGTTTCCCTCCATCGCCTGTCCTTAGCCCCCTTTCCTTAGCTTCTTGTCCCTCCTGGCAACTCAGCCTATCCTGGTGCTAACGGACGAGCCCTGCCTACCAGGCAATTTTCGGATGGAGTTGGCGCGCATGCGCGCTTGGATGATTGCGGTTATCCTGATCGTCGCGACTGCCGCGCTGATTTTCCTGCTGAACAGCGCCTTCCCCGATGCTTTGCAAAATGACGACAACCAGATGCAGCTCTTCGCCTCTCTGGGCTGGCTTGTGCTGCTCGGCAGCAGCGTCGTCCTGCGCTTGCGCAGTCGGCCTGGCAGCAGTTTGCGCGCCTTGGCCGCCTGGGTCCTGATCTTCCTAGTCCTGGTTTGGGTCTACGCCTATCGTGTCGAGGCCATGGCGATCGGCCAGCGTCTGCTGGCGGTGCTGGTTCCCGGCCATGGCTATACGACGGTCAGCGCGAACAGCGACGGTACGGTCAGTGGAAAAGGCGAAATGCGCTTTGCCGTCAATCGCGACGGCCACTATCAGGTCAATGCCCGGGTCAACGGCACCTATGTCACCTTCCTGGTCGATACCGGCGCGACCGATGTGGTGTTGACCATGCTCGATGCCCAGCGGATCGGATTCGATCCCGATAAACTGCGCTTCACGCAGCGGGCGGAGACGGCCAATGGCGTTGTCCGCGCCGCGCCAGTCACATTGGATGAGATTGCCCTCGGCGCCATCGTCATTGGCCATCTGCCGGCCTCGGTGAATGAGGCGCCGATGTCCCAGTCGTTGCTGGGCATGCGGTTCCTCAATCAATTGAAATCCTGGCGGGTCGAGAATCAGATGCTGATCCTTCAGCAATAGCGCCGCTTGTCTCAGCGCTGCAGCACTTGGCGGCAGACTTCCGCCCGCGCCTGCCAGCCGGTCCGCTCCAGTTCCGGCGTGTCATGTTCCTCGGCCGGCCAGCCCAGGCAGAGATAAGCAACGAAACGCCAGGTTCCTGGGACCTTCAGCGTCGCGGTCGCCGCCTCGGGATCGAGTATCGAGATCCAGCCGAGGCCGACCCCATGAATGCGGCCGGCGAGCCACAGCGTATGAATGGCAAGTACCGTCGAATAGAGCAAGGTCTCTGGCATGGTGCGGCGTCCGAGGCCCTGCCCCTGTTCGGTCTCGGTATCGCAGAAGACGGCAAAATGGCGGGGCGCCTCGCGCAGGCCGGCCAGCTTCAGGCTGGCATAGAGCTGGGCTCTTTCTCCGCCGTAGCCGGCCAGAGCTTCGCGATTGGCAGTTTCGAAATTGGTGACGATGGCGGCGCGATTCGCTGGATCGTCGACAGTGACGAACCGCCAGGGCTGGGCATTGCCAACCGATGGGGCGAGACAGGCAAGGTCCAGCAATTCATCAACCAGACCGACCGGTAGAGGATCGGTGCGGAAATGCCGCACATCGCGCCGCCACCGCAGCAGCTCGCGAAATCGGGCGCGAAACTCCGTGGGGAAGCGCGGCGCCGGGGCGCGATGTGCGATATATTTCAAAATCTAGGTCTCACCCTCGGCGTTGATCCGGCGACATGGGTCCTGTGGCGTGGATCAAGCCGCCCTGGGCGCGACCTCCTCCACCAGGTTGACGATATCCGCCATGATGGCGGTCACGTCGTAATCCTTCGGCGTATAGACCCGGGCAACACCGAAAGCTGTCAATTGCGCGGCATCGGATGGCGGAATAATGCCACCAACCACCACCGGCACCGATTGCAGCCCGGCTTTCGCCAACCGCTCCATCACCTCGCGCACCAAAGCGACATGCGAGCCGGAAAGAATCGAAAGCCCGATCACATGCACGCCCTCTTCGAGCGCTGCATTGACGATCTGCGCCGGCGTCAGGCGAATGCCTTCATAGACCACTTCCATGCCGGCGTCGCGGGCCCGCACGGCGATCTGCTCTGCACCGTTGGAGTGGCCATCCAGTCCCGGCTTGCCGACCAGCATCTTGATGCGCCGGCCAAGGCGGTCGGATACTGTGTTCACGCGCTTGCGGACATCATCTAGATCGGCGCGGCTGACTTCGGTCATCGCCCGGCCGACGCCGGTCGGCGCCCGGTATTCGCCGAAGACCCGACGCAAGGTCTCACCCCATTCGCCGGTCGTGACACCGGCATGAGCGGCGGCGATCGAGGCTTCCATGATATTAGCCCCGCTGCGCGCATCGGCTTCAAGCCGGTCCAGTGCGGCTTTGACGAGACCGGCGTCGCGATTGCCGCGCCATTGCTGCAATTGGGCGATTTGTTCGTTTTCCGCCGCGTCATCCACTTTCAGGAAACCGCCATCGCTACCGGCAACCAGCGGCGATGGTGCGCTTTCGGTGAATTTGTTGACGCCCACCACAACCTGATCGCCACTTTCAATGGCAGCCAGACGACGCGCATTCGATTCGACCAGCTTTTGTTTCATATAGCTGGCTTCCACCGCTGCGACTGCGCCACCCATCGCCTCGATGCGCGACAATTCCTCGCGCGCCGCTTCCTTCAATTCATCGACCTTCGCTTTGACCGCATGCGATCCGTCGAAGATGTCGCCATATTCCAGCAGATCCGTTTCGAAGGCGACGATCTGCTGCAGACGCAAGGACCATTGCTGGTCCCAGGGGCGCGGCAGGCCCAACGCCTCGTTCCAGGCCGGCAATTGCACCGCTCGGGCGCGCGCATCCTTCGACAAAGTCACCGCCAGCATTTCCAGCAGAATGCGGTAGACGTTATTCTCCGGCTGCGGTTCCGTCAGGCCAAGGCTATTGACCTGAACGCCGTAGCGGAAGCGGCGCAGCTTGGTGTCCTCGACACCATAGCGATCTCGGCAGATCTCATCCCACAATTCGCCGAAAGCGCGCATCTTGCACATCTCAGTGATGAAGCGCAGACCGGCATTCACGAAGAAACTGATGCGGCCGACGACTTGGGGGAAATCTTCCGCCGGCACCTGGCCGCTGTCGCGGACATGATCCAGGACAGCTATTGCCGTTGCCAGCGCGAAGGCCAATTCCTGCTCCGGCGTCGCGCCCGCCTCCTGCAGGTGATAGGAACAGACATTGGTGGGATTCCATTTCGGAATTTCGCGATAGGTGAAGCTGATAACATCGGTGATCAGCTTCAGGCTCGGCTGCGGCGGGAAGATATAGGTGCCCCGCGACAGGTACTCCTTGATGATGTCATTCTGCACCGTGCCTTGCAGCACCGAGCGCGAAACACCCTGGCGCTCGGCCGCTGCCACATAAAGCGCAAGCAGCCAGGGCGCCGTGGCATTGATCGTCATCGATGTATTCATCTGATCGAGCGGCAAGCCATCCATCAGCGCCAGCATGTCGCCGAGATGGCTGACCGGCACGCCGACCTTGCCCACCTCGCCTTTGGCCAAGGGATGATCGGCGTCATAGCCGGTCTGAGTCGGCAAATCGAAGGCAACGCTGAGACCAGTCTGGCCGCGCATGAGGTTGGTGCGATAGAGCTGGTTAGAGGCCCGCGCTGAGGAATGACCGGAATAGGTCCGGAATAGCCAGGGCTGATCCCGCTTGGATCTCTGGTTTTTTGCCCGTTCGTCGGCCGGTTTCTTCATGTCTGTTCTCCCCATCCTCATGCTGCACCGCAATATAGCGGGGGAAGAAAGGTGACGGCAAGACAGCGCGGCTGCCTGAATAACGCGGAAACGACATCCGGCTCTTATCCGGCGGTCAGTCGGCGTCGTAAGGCGGATCTTCCGGCCAGCGCGGCAGGTGATGGACAAAGCGAGCCAAGAAACTTGCTTCGATGCCCAGCCATGACTACTTGGCGCCAGAGCATTCGCATCGTCCAGAGTACCCAACATCACGCCGACAGAGCGCTGCTCGTCATCGGTCATATAAATCGGTGTACCGCAGTCTCGGCAAAAATGCCTAGAGGCTATGCCGGATGACTTGAAGGTGGCGGCGCGGCCCTTGGTGATCTCAAACTGATCGACCGGCACCTGGGCCCAAGCCGAGACCGGCGCGCCGCTCCAGCGGCGGCACATATCGCAGTGACAATAATCGGTGGTCGCGTGGTCAGGTGTGAGGCGATAGCGAATGGCACCACAGAGACAACCGCCTTCGAGAATTTTATCGGCGTGATCCCTATCGGCCGGCGCCATCTACCTTCCCTTTCCGGTACCAGGCGCCAGCCGACATTATAGCCTGCTGCTTGCGCAGCTTCGCGTTAAGCGGCCTTCAGCGCCTCGAGCAGATCATCGAGCAGATCATCGACATCCTCAAGTCCGATCGAAAGACGGATCATGCCCTCGTCGATACCCTGCTTCGCCCGTTGCTCCACCGTCAGCCGCTGATGCGTGGTGGTCGCCGGATGGGTCGCCAGAGACTTCGAATCACCGAGATTGTTGGAGATCAGCACCAGCTTCAGCGCATTCAGGAAACGGAAGGCGGACGCCTTGCCGCCGGCCAAGTCGAAACCGACCATCGTACCGCCCGCCGCCATCTGCCGGCGTGCCAATTCCGCCTGGGGATGGCTGTCCAGCGTAGGATAATGAACCTGCTTCAGCTTGCTGTGTCCCTGCAGCTTCTGCGCGATCTTGAGGGCATTGGCGCTTTGCTTTTGCACCCGAAGTTCCAGCGTCTCCAGACCCTTCAACAGGATCCAGGCATTCATCGGCGAAAGCGATGGGCCGGTATGGCGGAGGAACGGCTGCAAGGTTTCTTCGATGAACTTGCGGCTGCCGAGGATGACACCACCCAGCGACCGGCCCTGGCCGTCGATATGCTTGGTCGCCGAATAGACCACGACGTCCGCGCCTTGCTTCAGCGGCTGCTGCAGCAGTGGCGTCGCGAAGACATTGTCGACCACCACACAGGCGCCGGCTTTATGGGCGAGTTCGGCCACCGCGGGCACATCGACCAGACGCAGACCGGGATTTGACGGCGTCTCGAGGAACACTGCCTTGGTCGGCTTGGAGAGGGCATCGCGCCATTGATTGAGATCCCGCCCGTCGACAAAGGCTGTCTCCACGCCCCATTTGGGCAGGATTTCCCCGACGATATACTGACAGGAACCAAATAGCGCATCGGAGGCGACCACCCGGTCACCCGCCTTCACTTGGCATGCCAGCGCAGCGAATACCGCCGCCATCCCGCTGGCCGTCGCCCGCGCCATTTCAGCACCTTCGAGCAGCGCCATGCGCTCTTCGAACATCGAGACGGTGGGATTCCCGAAACGGGAATAGACGAAACGCGGCTGGCTGTTGTCGAACGCCGCTTCGGCCTCCTCGGCGGTTTCATAGACATAGCCGGACGTCATGAAAATGGCTTCGGATGTTTCTTTATATTGCGACCGCAACTGGCCGCCATGCACCAGGCGGGTTGCCGGGCGCCAATTTGGCTGGATGTCTCGCTTGACCGTCATTCTCGCTTCTCCCGCCGGGCATCGATTCGCCCGGGCACTAACTGGGCACAAAAAAACCTCGACCGGACAGGTCGAGGTGATATGCCTCTTGACCTTTTAGCTGCTTGTTTAACGTGGCCGCAATCCGGTTCAAATCACCACGAACGGAGGGAAGTATTCATGCAGCAGGACGATTGTCAACAGGCGCCGGCAAGATCGGCTGTATCACCGTTGCGTGACCCGGCCGCTATGCGTCGATATCCCCTTGTGAAGCGCAAAGTATTGTGCAGCATCTCCCGTGGGTATCCACTTCAGGTTGTCCTGGATCAGGCAATTGTGGATTTCGGTTACACAAGAAGGTTAAAAATGCCGTCCATTGCCGTTCCTCGGTAGTTAAGCAAGAATACGGACATGCAAGATCCGACACCACCCTCGATATCCCGCCCCTTGAGCCGATCAGATGCGCGGTCGGCCTGGCTTCGTCGCTGCCGGCTGGTGAGCCATAGTCTCGTGCTTTTGTCGCTGGCCGGTTGCGACAGTTCTGTTTTTCCGTGGCTGCCGGTGGAGCCGATGCCGGCCCAACAGGCGTCGAAAGCCGGGGAGCCCAGCGTCACCCGGGGCAAACCTGCTTCCAGCCCCTCGACGACCCGAACCAAGGCGACCAAGCCAAAAGCAAAAAAACAGACCACGTCCAATCCGGCAGCAGCGGCACCGAGCGAACCAGCAACACCTGAACCGACGGAAGAGGCACCCCCGCCCCCGGCAGCCGGCCAGCCCAATGACATGATCGGCCAGAACGAGGCCGGCATCCGGTCGCTGGTGGGCGATCCCGCGACCACCCGGAACGAGGGATCGACCACGGTCTGGTCTTACCGGAAAGAGGGATGTGCCTTGGACCTTTTTCTATTCTACGACGTTAAGACGGGTGAACGTCGGGTCCTGACCTATGAAATAAAACCGGAATCGACGGACAACAACGCTATACAGGTTTGTTACGACAAGTTCCGCAATGTCTAAAGCCGCGCCCCCAATCATTGTCGTTGTCGATGATGACGATCTTTTTCGTCCCTTGCTGGTCGGCAATCTGCGCGAAGCCGAATATGAGGTCAGCGATTTTCCGGCACCGGATGCCCTGCTTCAGCACCTGAAGCAAAATGTCATTGAGGCCGATCTATTTATCCTGGACTGGAAGATGCCGGGCATGACCGGTTTCGAGTTGCTGAAGGAACTACGAGACTTGGGCATCGCCACGCCGGCTTTGTTCCTGACTTCCCTCGACGACGTGCTTTATGAAGAATCCGCCTTGCGCGAAGGTGCTGCGGATTTCGTCGGCAAGACCCGCAGCTTCGCGATTTTGCGTCACCGCATTGAACGGATCCTCGGCGCGCTGCCCGCCAATCCTTCGACCAGCCCGGCAGCGCCAGCCAATATCGGTGCCCTGACCCTGGACAGCGCACAGCATCGCGTTACGTGGCGCGACAAAGTCGTCGAGTTGACCCTGGGCGAATTTCGGGCCGTGGAACTGCTGGCCACATCCGGGCGCGATGTTAGCTATCGTGAAATCTACGACACCATGCGGGGGGAAAATTTCATCGCCGGGGCCGGGCCGGAAGGCTACCGTGCCAATGTTCGCGCCCTGGTGAAACGGATCCGACAGAAATTCACCGAAGCGGATAGCGGTTTCACCGCCATCGAGAATTACCCCGGTTACGGCTATCGGTGGAAGTCGGGCAATGCATAGAGTTTTGCGGCTTTTTGGGGGATCGCTCACCGCAAAGCTTCTGCTGCTGGCCATTGTCTTTCTGGTTGTGCCGGCGATCCTCTATGGCCGGTTCGAAAACGCGGATCGCGAACGCCAGGAATTGCTGCTGCGAAATCTGCAGATCCAGGGCCGGCTGGTCGCGCAAAGCCTGGAAACCGGGTTGCGGTCTTTGGGTCCCAAAGCTGTGGTCGAGGCCGCGAAGGTGGTCGATGAACTGGGCCGCGGCGAATTGCGCATCAAATTGCTGCTGCGCCCGACCGGCCAAGGCGACAGCTTCTATTATGTCGCCTCCAGTCCGCATGTCGATGCTGGCTATTTAAAGGCCGAGCAGCAGAGCCTTACCGATACCGGCGTTCTCTCCCATGTCGAACAGAGCTGCGGGGGAAATCAGCCACTTTCCACCCAGTTCACCACCCCATCGGGTCAGATCGAGCTGCTCACCTCGATCACGCCCTTCTATACCGATCTCGGTTGCTGGGCCGTCATCACCGCTTACGCCCAGAGCGATCTCGCCGGCGCCTCGTTGACACAACCTTTCGCCCAGACGCCGGCTGTCCGTTTGGCCGCTTTGTTTTATGGCCTGATCGCCGTTCTGTTCCTGATCCTCGGCGGCACCATGTGGTTGAGCTTGCGGCGCTTTGCCGATCTCGCCCGGCAGATTCGCCGCGGCCGCACGCCGGTCGGCCGATCCTTCGCAGAAGCCTCGCCCGTGCCCGAACTGGCATCCGTGGCTGGCGAGTTCGATCGGCTGGTCGCCACCCTCCACGCCTCGGCCCGCAGCATCCGGGATGCCGCGGAGGAGAATGCCCATGCCTTCAAGGCGCCGCTGGCGGCAATCGCCCAATCCCTCGAGCCGCTCCGACGGCTGACCGAGAATGAGCCGCGCGGTCAACATGCCGTGCAGGTTATCGACCGGGCGATTACCCGGCTGGACGGCCTGGTCGCCGCCGCCCGCCGGGTGGACGAGACCATCGCCGAACTGATGAATGCACCGCGTCAGGCGGTCGATCTCAGTGCTCTGCTGCAAAACATGACGCGCGGCTTCAACGATTCGCAAGGAACCCTCCCGGCCCATCAACGCGTGCGTGTCGAAGTGACCGCGAGCCAGCGCGTGCGGGTCGCCGGGACGGAAGAAGCAATCGAAACAGTTGTCGAAAACCTGTTGGATAACGCCATCAGCTTTTCCCCCGCCGGTGCAACAGTGCGGGTACAGTTGCAATCCAAAGGCGGTGTCGCCCGCATGACCATTGAAGATCAGGGTCCCGGCGTTGCGCAGGAAGACCTGGAACGTATCTTCGAACGGCATTTTTCCCATCGCAGCGAAAGCCCCGCCTTCGTCAACGGCGAGGTTCTGGGTTCCGACACGCATTTCGGTATCGGCTTGGCGATTGTTCGACGCAATGTCGAGCTGATGGACGGCTCCGTCATCGCCGAGAACCGCGCCGAGGGCGGCCTGAAGGTAACGGTACGGCTTCCTGTCGCGGCGCCAACCAGCTGACCGCAATCCTTGTGACGAGAACGCTTTCTTATTTCGCCAGTTACGTCACAGCTTTGTCACAGTTTTGATGCAAGCCTAACGGCGCCCTCCCCTCCTAGCTTAGAGCGAGACAGTTAGCTGCATCCTCGCGTATGCGAGCTAAGCGGCTTTCAGTCGTTAAATTTAGCGATCGCAACCACTACAGAGGAGCTAGATCGTTTCACCAGCGCCACGGACTTCGCCGTCGAGCCCCCAACATGACCGAAGTCCGATATGCGCGTCCCAGAGCCGGTCCCAGCCGGCCATTTCCCAACTATCCGGATTGGATCTCGTCCGGCTCGTGACCTTCGAGATCTGTGCTGGAAGCCGGCCTCCCAGGGCCGGCTTTTTTTGCCTGCATTCCACCTCTGAGAGGCTTGTTTAGACCGGTGCGAGACTGGCGACGGCACGCCGCCGATCGATGCTTCGCGAAGCGAGGCATAGGAGAAGCGCGCAGAGGGCGAGGCCGGCACCTACCCATGGCAAAGCCGCATAATCGAGACCTAATGTCAGCGCTGTACCGCCAATCCAGGCGCCGCTCGCATTGCCAAGATTGAAGGCACCCTGATTCAGCGTGGAGGCGAGATTGGGCGCGTCGCGCGCCTTATCCACAACGCGAATCTGCAGCGGCGATACCAAGGCAAAATCGATCATGCCCCAGACGAAGATCGTGACAATCGCCGGCCAAGTGAAGTGGCTGGTGAAAGCGAAGATCGCGAGCACAGCCGCCAGCGACCCGAGCATGCCGATCAAGGACGGCATCAGTTTCCAATCCGCGAGACGGCCGCCGAAAATATTGCCGACAGTGATCCCGACGCCGAAGAGAATAAGCACGCCTGCCACCGTCCTCGGATCAAGGCCCGTTACATTCCGCAACAACGGCGTTATGTACGTGAAGACGCTGAACAGGCTGGCGGAAGCGACAACACTCATTGCCATAGCCAGCAGGACCTGCACATCGCCGAGCACCCGGAACTCGCGCGACAGGCTGCCCGCCTCGTGACGGATCCTTGCCGGCAGACAGATGGCGAGCGAGATGGCGGCGATGCAATTGATACCGACCACGGCCCAGAAAGTCGCCCGCCAGCCGAGCATCTGGCCCAGCGCCGTGCCCGCCGGCACCCCGAGAATATTAGCGATGGTCAGCCCCGCAAACATCAAGGCAATTGCCCTTGCCCGTTGTGTGGGCGGCACGAGATCGGCCGCAACGACAGCGCCGATGCCGAAAAAAGCCCCATGGCAGAAAGCGGTGACGACACGCGCCGCCATGAGAAATCCATAAGTCGGCGCAATCGCGCAGAGCAGATTGCCGATGATAAAGACGCAGGTGAGGCCGATCAGCGTGGTCTTGCGCGGCAGCCGATTGGTGATCATGGCCATGATCGGTGCGCCCACAACCACACCCAGCGCATAGCCCGTAACCAGCAGCCCGGCGGCCGGAATAGTGACCCCAAGATCGGCCGCCACGTCGGGCAGCAATCCCATGATGACGAATTCGGTGGTGCCGATGCCGAAGGAGGCAATGGCCAGAGCAAGAAGCGGCAGCGACATTGATCGATCCGAAGTCGAGGGGATTAAGGAAGATGAACGCCCTTATCCTAGCAGGATGGTGCGTCGCAACAATGACAACGGTTTCAGCCCCGTCATGCGGGAACTTCAACCCATTGTGACCGAATCCGGTCGATTTTAGACAACGGCGCTCGCGCATTTCTGGCAATCTGTTGGCGGGAAGATGATCGGTCAGTCTGGGTGATGGCGGCCGAGAGAAATAAAATTACAATAACTCCATGCGTCACGCTCAATTGATGCGTCGCTGTTGCCGGTAACGCACATTTATGACAAATCATCGTTGCGCTTCCGCATCTGCGAAGGCATCATGGCCGTAATGCTGCGACCGCGAAGAAGCAGCGACATCGACAAGAACAAGGGGAATGAAAAGATGACCGATACGGCGAAGGTTGTTCCACTGCATCAAGGTACCAGCGCGACGCCCGGCGGCGCGAACGCCGGGGGCCGGCCGGTGAAGGACCTTTATGAAATCGGCGAGATTCCGCCCCTCGGCCATCTACCCTCCAAAATGTATGCCTGGGCCATTCGCCGCGAGCGCCACGGCCCGCCGGAACAGGCGATGCAGGTCGAGGTGGTGCAGACGCCAAAGCCCGACAGCAACGAGGTCGTGGTGATGGTGATGGCCGCCGGCGTCAATTACAACGGCATCTGGGCCGGCCTCGGCAAGCCGATCTCGCCTTTTGACGTGCATAAGGCGGAGTTCCATATCGCCGGCTCCGATGCGTCCGGCATCGTCTGGGCCGTCGGCTCGAAAGTGAAGCGCTGGAAGGTCGGCGATGAGGTCGTCATCCATTGCAATCAGGATGACGGCGATGACGAGGAATGCAACGGCGGCGACCCGATGTTCTCGCCCAGCCAACGCATCTGGGGCTATGAGACACCGGATGGATCCTTCGCGCAATTCACCTGCGTGCAGGCCCAGCAATTGATGCCGCGCCCCAAGCATATCACCTGGGAAGAGAGCGCCTGTTATACGCTGACCCTGGCAACTGCCTATCGCATGCTGTTTGGCCATCGTCCGCATATCCTGCGGCCCGGCCACAACGTGCTGGTCTGGGGTGCCTCCGGCGGCCTGGGCTCCATGGCGATCCAGCTCATTGCCACCGCGGGCGCCAATGCGATCGGCATCATTTCCGATGAGAGCAAGCGCGATTTCGTCATGGCGCTGGGCGCCAAAGGCGTCATCAACCGCAACGACTTCGATTGCTGGGGCCAGTTACCCGATGTCGACGACACCGAGGGCTACAACGCTTATATGAAAAAGTGCCGTGAATTCGGCAAGGCGATCTGGAATATCACGGGCAAGGGAGTCGATGTCGACTTCGTCTTCGAACATCCCGGCGAGGCGACCTTCCCGGTTTCTTGCTTCGTGGTGAAACGTGGCGGCATGGTGGTCTTCTGCGCCGGCACGACCGGCTACAACCTGACCATGGATGCGCGTTTTGTCTGGATGCGGCAAAAACGCATCCAGGGCAGCCATTTCGCCAATCTGCTGCAAGCGGCCCAGGCCAATAATCTGGTGGTCGAGCGCCGTATCGATCCTTGCATGTCGGAAGTATTCGGCTGGAACGACATTCCGATGGCCCATACCAAGATGTGGAAGAACCAGCACAAGCCGGGCAATATGGCGGTGTTGGTGCAGGCCAAGCGCCCTGGCTGCCGCACTTTGGAAGATGTGATCGAGGGCTGAGGACCACTTCATGCCCCATGCGCAAGTGAAAACGGCGGCGCCGGCCGCCGTGATCGACAGCCTTCTGCCCGCTTGCCGGGCAGGATTGACGGCCGCCGAAACCATGCTGGACGCCGCGAGATCACGTCTGGTCACCGATGTGACGAGCGGCGGCAAGATCGATGCGCGCGCCTTCGACGCGGCTCAATTCGCCGCCCACGGCTTTGCCTGGATGGCCACCTATGTCGAAGCCCTGCGGCAGATGCTGGACTGGGCGGAACGCCTGCAAGCGAGCGACCGCCTGCGCGAAACCGAGCAATTGATCCTGCAAATCGGCTTCGGTGAATATCTGGCCCAACTCAGGGGCGGGCTGGCGATGAGCCAAGGCGAGATTGTCCGGCCAAGCGATCTTGGCCTGACCGCACATGAGCTGGCTCATCTCGATCCGGCCCGGAATCTGATCGAGCAGGGCAATAGCAGCATTGCCCGATCACGCCTCGCCGAGCTCATCGCGGAAGGCAATTTTGGCGAAGCGGCCCTGGATGACGATACGCTGCTGATGGTGCAGGAGCAGTTCCGTCGCTTTGCTGAAGATCATCGTGAAGCCGCGCATCAATGGCATCTCAAGGACGATCTCATCCCGCTGACGGTCGTTCAGCAGCTCGCTGAGATGGGTGTCTTCGGCCTGACAGTGCCGGAAGAATTCGGCGGCGCCGGCCTCGGCAAGCTGGCCATGTGCGTCGTCACCGAAGAACTGTCGCGCGGCTATATCGGCCTCGGCTCCCTCGGCACCCGTTCGGAAATTGCCGCGGAACTGATTCGGCTCGGTGGCACCGAGGCGCAGAAGCGGAAATGGCTGCCGAAGCTGGCTTCCGGCGAAATCCTGCCGACGGCAGTTTTCACCGAACCCAATACTGGATCGGATCTCGGCTCACTGCGCACCCGGGCGGTTAAGGACGGCGACATCTATCGCATCACCGGCAATAAGACCTGGATCACCCATGCCGCCCGCACCGATGTCATGACCCTGTTGGCCCGCACCGATCCGGAGAGCAAGGATTATCGCGGCCTTTCCATGTTCATCGCCGAAAAGCCGCGCGGCACGCCGGAGAACCCCTTCCCGGCCAAAGGCATGACCGGCGGGGAAATCCCCGTCCTCGGCTATCGCGGCATGAAGGAATATGAGCTCGGCTTCGACGATTTCGAGGTCAAGGCCGAAAACCTGCTGGGCGGCGCCGAAGGCGAAGGCTTCAAGCAGTTGATGGCGACCTTCGAATCGGCGCGCATTCAGACGGCCGCCCGGGCGGTGGGCGTGGCGCAATGTGCCATGGAACTCGGTTTGAAATATGCCTGTGAGCGCATCCAATTCGGCAAACCGCTGATTTCCTTCCCGCGCATCGCCGGCAAGCTGGCCTGGATGGCGGTGGAAACGATGATGGCGCGCCAGCTCACTTATTTCGCCGCGCGCGAAAAGGACAGCGACCGGCGCTGTGATATCCCGGCCGGGATGGCGAAACTGCTTGCGGCACGCGTCGCCTGGAGTAACGCGGATAATGGCCTGCAAATTCACGGCGGCAACGGTTATGCTCAGGAATATCCGATCAGCCGGGTGCTCTGCGATGCCCGCATCCTGAACATCTTTGAAGGGGCTGCGGAAATTCAGGCGCAAGTGGTGGCCCGCGGCCTTCTCAGCGGGCGGAACTGAGATAGATGCAAATTACGTCCCTCCCTTTTGCCAATTATCGCCGTGTACCCTGGCGCAATGGTGGCGGCCAGGCGATGGATATTGCCGTCGAGCCAGCGGTCGCCGGCAGTGCCGATGATTTCACCTGGCGCGTCGCTTTAGCGGAAATCGACCGGGACGGCCCGTTTTCCGTCTATGGGAAAGGGGTCGAGCGGATCATCACCTTGTTGGATGGCGAGGGCTTCGATCTCGACATTACCGGAGGTCCGGGGATCGTGGTGCATGAGCGGCATATGCCGGCGCGGTTCAGCGGCGACAAGCCGACAACCTGTCGCCTGCGGAATGGCCGTTGCATCGTGTTCAATGTTATGCATGACGTTCGATATTCGGCCCAGCTCAATATCATTACGCCGCTGCCGAACCATCCCTTGATCTTCAGCCCGCCGGGCCGGACGACCGTGCTGTTCTGCCTGCTCGGCAGTTTCGATATCAAGTTCGAGGATGACGGCCATTCCCTGAAACCCTGGGATAGCCTGCGGCTCGATCTCGCCACGGGCGAAGCGCCCCTGCTGACGCTGACCTCGCTGGCCGCGGATTCCCGCTTGCTGCTCGTCGGTTTTGAGCCGGCTGAAGAGGCTGCCTCACATGCAGGTTGACTTTTATTACGCCATCGACAGCCGATATTCATATCTGGCTGCCACACAAATCCCGTCTTTGGAGACGGAGTTTGGCGTCACCATTGGCTGGAAGCCGTTGCAATTCGATGCGTTGATGAAAGCACGGGGCGATCATCCTTATGACGGGCGCGCCCGGAATGGCCAATATGACGCCACTTATCGCAACGTCGATGTGCATCGCTGGGCCAACTACTACAAGGTGCCCCTGGTCGAGCCGGATTGGGACGGTATCTGGGACCGGATCGCCTTAGCGGCCGTGGCCGCCTTGCGTTTCGACGTAGGTCAGATCATGAGCTTCGCGCTTTTTGGCGCGGTCATGCAGGATCAGGCTACACCCAAAAGCGATGGCGATATCGCCCATATCGCCAAACGGGCCGGCCTTGATGGCGACAAGATCGTTGCCGCCATCGATGAGCCCGAAACGGTCCAGCTGCATCAACAGCATCTCGCCGATGCCGTGGCGCTTGGCATCTTCGGTGTGCCGAGCTTCGTCATCGGCAATGACGTCTTCTGGGGAAATGACCGCCTCGTCCTGCTGCGCCATCGCCTCAACAGCCGGGTGCTTTTATAAACGGGCCTCAGGCGGGCGTGACGAGACCGATGGAACAACCGACGCCGGTTCCGCCAAGACCACAATAGCCATTCGGATTTTTCTCCAGATATTGCTGGTGATAATCCTCGGCATAATAGAATTCCGGCGCATCGATGATTTCCGTGGTAATGGCGCCGAAGCCCGCAGCTGACAATTGCCGTTGATAGCTATCCCGGCTGGCCTCGGCAGCGGCGCGCTGCGCCGGCGAAGTCGCATAGATGCCGGACCGGTATTGGGTGCCGACATCGTTGCCCTGGCGCATGCCTTGGGTCGGATTGTGGCTTTCCCAAAACGTCTTCAGCAAGGTGTCATAACTGATCTCAGCCGGATCGTAATTGACCCGCACAACCTCATTATGGCCGGTACGACCCGTGCAGACTTCCTCATAGGTCGGGTTGGGGGTGAAGCCGCCGGCATAGCCGACCGCCGTGGCAAGCACGCCGGGAAGCTGCCAGAATTTGCGCTCCGCCCCCCAGAAGCAGCCGAGGCCGAACAAGGCCAATTCGCTGCTGGTCGGGAAAGGCGGAACGATGCGTCCACCGGTCACCAGATGCGTCGGCGCCACGGTCATGGCCTGGGCGCGGCCTGGCAAAGCCTCACCGGGTTTCGGCATTTCCAATTTGTGTTTGGGAACGGACCATATCATCTGCGTCCTCATCCTATCTCTGCTGTCACCTGCATATTCGCTCGATATGGGGTGATGGTTTCAGCCTGCCAAGCAAATTTCCGTGCCGGCTTGGCGGCAGTTAGGTCATCGCCAGCGGTTCCGCCTGTTTCGGTGCCGGGAAATCCCGATCAAGATCAGCTAAATCTTCGGCCGACAAGGAAATCTCCGCTGCCTTGGCATTTTCCGCGAGGCGCTGCGGCTGGCTCGATTTCGGCACAGCGAGGACATTCGGGTGCCGCAGGCACCAGGCCAGCATGATCTGGGCCGGGGTCGCGCCATGGCGCTGGGCCACTTTCGCCAGGCCGTTTTCAGCGGGGATGTCGCCTTGCGCCAAGGGACAATAGGCCATGACGGCGATATCCTGCTTCCGGCACCAGGGCAGCAGATCGAAGTCGATGCCGCGCGAGGCAATATTGTATTGCACCTGATTGACGACGCAGCGGTCACCCTCCGCCAGGCTCAGCCATTCCTGCATGTCGCTGAGATCGAAATTGCTGACACCGAAAGCCTTGATCTTGCCCGCCTTCAGCAGATCCTGAAAGGCGGCGAGCGTATCGGCCAATTTGTAGCTCCCGCGCCAATGCAGGAGATAGAGATCGAGCCGGTCGGTGCCCAGCCGTTTCAGTGAGGCTTCGCAGGCGGCCACGGTTCCTTTGCGGCTGGCGTTGCCCGGCAAGACCTTGCTGACCAGATAGACCTGATCGCGGCGGCCTCGGATCGCCTCTCCAACCACCTCTTCGGCGCCGCCATTGCCATACATTTCAGCGGTATCCACCAGGGTCATGCCAAGATCGATGCCGGCTTGAAGCGCCTTGACTTCCGCTGACCGCTGCTGGCCCTGCTCGCCCATCCGCCAGGTCCCAAGGCCCAGGACCGGCACCCGGTCGCCATTTTTCAAGCTCAGTGTCCGCATGCTCGCCTCTTCTCTCCCAAGGTTTCAGCCCGACGCTGCGGCCAAGTGACGCCTCGCCGGCTGGCTCTGTCAAGTTTACACCGGCTTCGCCACCCGAGCCGATCCCCGGCCCCTGTTTAGCTTGTCCCTGTCTTAAAGGAGAGGATATAGTCCCCCGATGCAAACGATCTTCATCACCCTGACGGCGATTTTTGCCGTCGCCACGCTCGTCACTTTGCTGGTGGGTCTATTCAGCATGGCCAAGGGCAGCGATTTCAATAAACGTCATGGCAACAAGCTGATGCGCTATCGCGTCATCTTCCAGGGCCTGACGGTTCTGAGTTTTGTCGGCTACCTGATCGTGCGCTGAAGCCTGACGGAGATCGGACCGCATCATGGTGCAGTTGACCCGGATTTATACCAAGGGCGGCGACAAGGGAAAAACCTCGCTGGGCACCGGCAAGCGGGTGGCGAAACACGATCCCCGCGTCATCGCTTATGGCACGGTCGATGAAGCCAATGCCGCAATCGGTATCGCCAGAGTTCATACCGCCGATCAGGCTGAGATCGATGCCATGCTGGGCCGCATCCAGAATGATCTGTTCGATCTCGGCGCCGATCTTTGCACGCCCGAAGATCCGGTCGACTATCCGCCGCTGCGAATCATCGAAGCCCAGGTCGAGCGCCTGGAGCAGGAGATTGATCGGATGAACGGCGAGTTGCAGCCGCTGAACTCCTTCATCTTGCCCGGCGGCACGGCGGCCGCCGCCTATCTGCATCTCGCCCGCACCATCGCCCGCCGGGCCGAGCGCGACATCACCGCCCTCTCCGCACAAGGTCCCGTCAATCCCCAGGCCATCAAGTACATCAACCGCCTCAGCGATCATCTCTTCGTCCTCTCCCGCTTTGTCAACGATCGGGGTGCGCGCGACGTGCTCTGGGTACCGGGCAAGAACCGCTAACCAAACGCTTCGGTCAGTGAAAAGGTCCGTGCACGGCTTGTCCGGCCGTCCTGTTCTCCTTATCTATTTTGCTCCCGGAACCGGCAGCCACATCAGTGGGAGCACAATTCTTCATGTCGCAAATCGGCAAGACACAGGCACCTCAGCGATCGGTCAATCTAAGGCCGCTGCCGGCCATCATCTTCAGCTCTCGCTGGCTGCAATTGCCGCTTTATCTCGGCCTCATTGTTGCGCAGGGCATCTATGTCGTTCAGTTCCTGAAAGAGCTTTGGCATCTCGTCCTGCATGTAACAACTTTCAGCGAACAGCAGATCATGCTGGTTGTCCTGGGCCTGATCGATGTGGTGATGATTTCCAATCTACTGATGATGGTCATTGTCGGCGGCTACGAGACTTTCGTTTCCCGCTTGCGCCTGCAAAATCATCCCGACCAGCCGGAATGGCTCGACCACGTGAATGCCAGTGTGTTGAAGATTAAGCTGGCCATGGCGATCATCGGCATCTCCTCCATCCATTTGCTGCGGACCTTCATCGAGGCCGGCAATATCGGCAGTGGAGAGGAAAGTTCCTATACGATGACCGGTGTCATCCTGCAGACGGTCATTCATACGGTCTTTATCCTGTCGGCCATCGGCATCGCTTATATCGATCGGCTGAGCCATCACACGGTAGAAAAATCGGCATAAGAAAAAAGCGCGGGATCGGTCTGGCCCCGACATTGTTTAGCTAGTCGCTATCAAGGATGTGCACGTCGAGCAGGCTCGTAGCGTGCTGCCAGTGGTGGATGGCGGTCCGCCGCCCGCCGGTGCCGTTGAAAGGTGCATTTCACAGATTTGGAATGTGATTGATTTCGGAAGTTGTTGATCGCAGGCTCTTAACCCTCAGCATGAGAGCGAGGCTGGCCAGATCGATGAAAAGCCCGGTTCAGGTCCGCAACGCTCGCCGCGTTCTCTGCGTTTTCCCTCGCTACACGCCCTCTTTCGGGACCTTCGAATATGCGTATCGCCTGATGGGGGTCCGCGCCTTCATGCCACCGCAGGGCATTCTCGTCATTGCGGGCTACCTTCCGGAAGCCTGGAACATCCTTTTCATCGACGAGAACGTCCACATGGCGACGCAGCGCGATTTTAGCTGGGCGGAAATCGTGCTGGTCAGTGGGATGCATGTGCAAAGCGACGCCATCCATGACATCGCCCGGCGCGCTCGTGCGGCTGGGCGATGTAGCGTGCTTGGCGGCCCCTCTGCCTCCGCCTGCCCGGAAAAAT
Organism: Dongia soli; assembly: GCF_034044715.1. NCBI lineage: Bacteria > Pseudomonadati > Pseudomonadota > Alphaproteobacteria > Rhodospirillales > Dongiaceae > Dongia > Dongia soli. The sequence goes on from NZ_JAXCLW010000001.1 coordinate 28,105, forward strand.
ATCCCGACTTTGATTATCTTCATCTCGGCGAGATCGGCGATGCCACCGACGCCTTGATCGAGCGGCTGGACGCCGATGCCGCCCCGCCTCCCGCCCAGCAAATCATCGCCACTCGGGAACGCCTGCCGCTGACGGATTTTCCGATCCCGGCCTATCACCTCATCGAACGCGGCAGCTACATGCTGGGATCGGTGCAGTTCTCCAGCGGCTGCCCCTATCGCTGCGAATTCTGCGATATCCCCGCACTCTATGGCAGGCAACCTCGCTTGAAGAAACCCCAGCAGGTTTTGGCAGAGCTGGACGCAATGATCGTGCGGGGACCTTTCGGCTGCATCTATTTCGTCGATGACAATTTCATCGCCAATCGCAAGGCCGTGCGAGAGTTGTTGCCGCATCTGGTCGCCTGGCAGAAGGAGCGCGGCTACCCGGTGCATTTCGCCTGCGAAGCAACGCTTAATATCGCCAAACTGCCGGACCTGCTGGCGCTCATGCGCGAGGCTTATTTCCACACAGTCTTTTGCGGTATCGAAACCCCCGAATTGGGCGCGCTCAAGGCGATTGCGAAGCAACAGAATCTCACCGTGCCGATGCTGGAAGGCATCGAAATCCTCAACAGTTACGGGCTTGAGGTGGTGTCGGGCATCATCCTCGGCCTCGATACCGATACGGTCGAGACGGCAGGCCGTGTTAACGACTTTGTCGACCGCTCGCAGATCCCCGTCCTGACCATCAATCTGCTGCAGGCTTTGCCGCGCACTCCCCTCTGGGACCGGCTCGCCGCCGCCGGCCGTTTGGTCGATGACACAGCACGGGAATCGAATGTCGCCTTCACCCTGCCTTACCAGGATGTGGTGGGAAGCTGGCTGCAATGCGTTCGCCATGCCTACAGGCCGGAGGCGGTCTATGCCCGCTTTGCCCATAATGTCCGGCATACGTTTCCCAATCGCATCAAGCCACCGGTGACCGCCGCCCGGCTCAACGCGGCGAACATCCGCAAGGCCCTCACCTGCCTTTCGAACATCTTCCTGCATGTCGGCCTGCTTGGCGATTACCGGCGCGTTTTCTGGGGCATGGCATGGCCGCTGCTCCGGGAGGGGCGGATCGAGGATCTGATCCATATCGGCCTGGTCGCCCATCACCTGATCACCTATGCCCGGCAATGCGAAGCCGGTCGTCATACCGCGTCCAATTACGCTTCGCACGGCAAGCAAGCCGCCTAGTCATCTCCTTAAGTCTTCATTAGGAAATCAATCTGATCATGGCATTATCGGTGGTCGAGGGAGCAACCGCCATGATTGCTGGGCAAGGATTGTTTCAACTGACGACGCGGAGCGAAAGCTGTCGCAGCCAGACTTTGCCGAAATCCGCCCCTGCCGCTACCACCGGCGATCACCGCCGCGATCGCCCGGGCGATGAGCCGGCGGTGATGCTGCCACCCGGCCTGGCTTCCGATTCCAGCCCGATGAGGGCGCAGGAGGACCTGCCGGTTTATGCGCAGGAACCATCCGCGGATGAAGATCCGCAGGCCCGGGGCCAGAAAGCGCTGCGCAGCCTGAACGACGATGCCGGCACCGCCATTGCCCAGGCCAAAGGTTTGCTCGCCCTATCCAATACTGCCCGGGCCAAGCGCAGGCCCGGTGAACGGAACGATGACGATCAGTTCTTCCGGGAATTGAGCCGGTCCGTCGAAGCTGCCGAACAGGAGATGACCCGTGCCATCACTGACGCCGGCCAGGAAATACTCGCCCGGCGATGCGCCGGAGATAGCAGGAACAGCGATCGCCACGGTGACCCTGACCCAGCTAACAGTTGACGTCAGCCTGAGCCTTAACATTACGGCCTGACCCCTGGCGTTCGACCTTGGGCGACGTGACGCCAACGCTCTGCCCCCGCTCCTTATGGGAAGTCGGAGAGCAGGCCGGAGCCAGCGGAAATGCAGGAAAATTTCGCGAAAATGCACAAGCCGGACGCATTCGGACAAGTCCGGGGGTAACGTTGACACGATCATGTCACGCCCTTATTGTGCGCCTGCGAAATTCAGCCCGGCAGAAATGTCCGGTTGCTCACAAGCGGGAGCGAACTGGTCCCCGCCCTTCCATGGGTTCTCCAGTCCGCTGGCAATGTGTTGAACCTTCTTGAACCGAGATTTGCGAGATGAAAGTTCTGGTCGCAGTTAAGCGGGTCGTTGACTATAACGTGAAAGTCCGGGTGAAAGCGGACGGCACGGGCGTCGAGACGGCCAATGTTAAGATGTCGATGAATCCGTTCGATGAAATCGGCGTCGAAGAAGCGGTGCGGTTGAAGGAAGCCGGCAAGGCGACCGAAGTGATCGCCGTCTCCCTGGGGCCGACACAGTGCCAGGAGACGATCCGGACCGCCCTCGCCATGGGCGCCGATCGCGGCATTCACGTTCAGACCGATGTCGAATTGCAGCCTCTGGCCGTCGCCAAGCTGCTGAAGGCGGTGGTCGATAAGGAACAGCCGCAGATTTGCATTCTCGGCAAGCAGGCAATCGACGACGACGCCAACCAGACTGGCCAGATGCTGGCGGCCCTGTTGGGCAGCGCCCAGGCGACCTTCGCCTCGAAACTGGTGGTCAACGACAACGGCACCGCCAATGTCACCCGCGAAGTCGATGGCGGCCTGGAAACCATCACGGTGAAGATGCCCTTCGTGCTGACCACCGACCTGCGTCTCAACGAACCGCGTTACGCTTCCCTGCCGAACATCATGAAGGCGAAGAAGAAGCCGATCGACACGTTGACGCCGGAGCAGCTGGGCGTCGATGCCGCGCCGCGCCTGAAGACGCTGAAGGTGGCCGAGCCGCCGAAGCGCGAGGCCGGTATCAAGGTCAAGTCGGTTGCCGAGCTGGTCGACAAGCTCCGCAACGAGGCCAAGGTCATCTGACCGTCACCGACGGATTTGAGTTGAGGATCATTCCATGAGCGTTCTTGTTATCGCTGAACACGACAATGCGAAGCTGAACCCGGCCACGTTGCACGCGGTGACCGCGGCGCAGAAGATCGGCGGTGAACTCCATATCCTGGTCGCCGGCAGCAATGCCGCGGCTGTCGCCGATGAAGCCGCCAAGATCGGCGGCGTCGCGAAGGTGCTGCTGGCGGATGATGCTGCCTATGCCAATCGCCTGCCGGAAAATCTGGCAAAACTGCTGGTCGGTCTGGCCGCCAATTACAGCCATCTGGTTGCGACCGCGACTGCGACCGGCAAGAATGTCATGCCGCGCGCCGCAGCTTTGCTCGATGTGCAGCAGATTTCCGAAATCAGCGGCGTCGAAAACGCCGATACTTTTGTGCGGCCGATCTATGCCGGCAATGCCATGGCAACCGTGCAATCGGGTGACAAAGTGAAGGTCATCACGGTGCGCGCCACGGCCTTTGACGCTGCCCCCGCCTCCGGCGGTTCGGCCGCGGTCGAAAAGGTCGCGGGCGCCGGCGATAGTGGTCTTTCCAGCTTTGTCGGCCAGGAACTGGCAAAGTCGGAACGTCCGGAACTGACCTCGGCCCGCGTCGTCGTCTCCGGCGGCCGCGGCATGCAGAATGGTGACAACTTCAAGCTGCTCGACAGCCTGGCCGATAAGCTGAACGCCGCCGTCGGCGCCAGCCGCGCCGCCGTCGATGCCGGTTTCGTGCCCAACACCTATCAGGTTGGCCAGACCGGCAAGATCGTCGCCCCGGAACTCTATATCGCCGTCGGCATTTCCGGTGCCATTCAGCATCTCGCCGGCATGAAGGACAGCAAGGTGATCGTCGCCATCAACAAGGATGAAGACGCACCGATCTTCCAGGTCGCCGATTATGGTCTGGTGGCCGACCTGTTCCAGGCCGTGCCCGAACTGACCAACGAATTGTCCAAATAAGAACGATGACGCCGGCGGATCCTTGGGGGGTCCGCCGGCAGATTTTTAACTGAAGATGGTGTCGCGATGATTGAGAAGGTTGGCGTTATCGGCGCGGGCCAGATGGGTAATGGTATTGCTCATGTCTGTGCACTTTCGAAATTCGACGTCAAACTGATCGACATCAACGAAGCACAGCTCAAGAAGGCACTGCAGACGATCGACACCAATATGAGCCGCCAGGTGAAGCGCGGCTTCATCACCGAGGACGATCATCAAGCAGCTCTCAGTCGGATCGCCACCGGCCAGAGCTACGAACTTCTCAAGGATTGCGATTTCATCATCGAAGCCGCGACCGAGAAGGAAGAAATCAAGAAAGAGATCATGAAGGCGTTGTGTCCGGTTCTGAAGCCGGAAGCCATGCTCGCCTCCAACACCTCCTCAATCTCCATCACCCGCCTCGCCGCCGCCACCGACCGTCCCAGCAAATTCATCGGCATGCACTTCATGAATCCGGTGCCGCTGATGCAGTTGGTCGAATTGATTCGCGGCCTCGCGACCGATGACGAAACATATACCGCCGTGAAGACGCTCGCCGAGAAGCTGGGCAAGACCACCGCTTCCTCGGAAGACTTCCCGGCTTTCATCGTCAACCGCATCCTGCTGCCAATGATAAATGAAGCCGTCTACACGCTGTATGAAGGCGTGGGTTCGGTGGATTCGATCGATACCGCCATGCGGCTCGGTGCCAACCATCCGATGGGCCCGCTGGAACTCGCGGACTTCATCGGCCTTGATGTCTGCCTGGCGGTGATGCAGGTCCTCTATGACGGCCTGGCCGACAGCAAGTATCGTCCCTGCCCGCTGCTGGTGAAATATGTCGAAGCCGGCTGGTACGGCAAGAAGGTCGGCCGGGGATTCTACGATTACAGCGGCGAAACGCCCATCCCGACCCGATAATCGGATACCTGTAGGGCTGCACGTTCCGTCGGATGCGGCCCTTAGTTCGGACAGGGCTCCAGCATCTCTTCCGTAATCGCCCCGTCCTTGGCGAAGTTTTGCACCGCTGCCAGGGCCTTGCCGCAATCCCATTTATTCTCGCCAGTGAAGCGGGCGAGAATCTTTCCCTCCGGCGAAACCAACAGGCTGGTCGGCAAGGCGGCGATTTTCACCACGCCGTCCAAGGCATGGTTTGCATCGAGCAGCGCCGGCAATTTGTCGAGCTGATGATCGGCCAGAAACTGCTTAACCTTATCGAGGCTGTTTTCATCGACGGCGACCGGCACGACGGCAAAGTTGTCGCTGCCGAGCTGTGCCTGCAAACGGTCGAGCGACGGCATCTCCGCCACGCAAGGCGGGCACCAGGTCGCCCAGACATTGATCAGCAGCGCTTTTCCCTTATAGCTGCCGAGATCGACATTCTTACCTTCCGCGTCGGTGACAACGACCCCGGCAAGATCCGGCGCCGGTGTCAATTTCTGGAAGAAGCCCGGCTGGATATCGTTGCCGGCGCTCTGGCCGGTGCTGGCCGGTGCTGTCCCGGCGGGGACCATCGTCTGGGTGGATGCCGCCCCGGCGGGCTGCTGCGACGCGGTCTTGCTGCTCATCAGACCGCCGATATTGCCGTAGACCACCAGCGCCGCGGCAATGGCCACGAGCAAGACTCCCAGAACAAAGCCCAGATACCGACCCTTCACCTGTATTCCTCCGTCACTGGCGACCATCTGCCCGGCATGCGAGGCGCCAGACCTGGTTCAGCATATAGGCTCTAAGGCCATCTGTGCCAATCTCCTGTGCCGGTCGCCCCGCGACCGGAGGGCGCAGCCGGCCATCAAACCAGGGAAACCAGACAGGAACCGGCAAGCGCGGTTGTGGCGTGGCCGTGTCAAACAGGTTAAAGTCGCCCCGGACCCTGGCTGCGTTTGCAGCCGGACGATGGAAAGGCCCGATTTTCATTCATGACGACCAAGTCCGAGAAGAAACAGGCGGCGCAGCTGACCATGACCGATGGCGACGCCAATAAGATGTGGGGCGGCCGCTTCGCCGCCGGCCCGGCCGCGATCATGCAGCAGATCAATGCCTCCATCGATATCGATAAGCGGCTCTATGCCGAGGATATCGAAGGGTCGAAAGCGCATGCCCGCATGCTGGCCAAGCAAGGCATCCTGACACCCGCCGATGGCAAAGCGATTATCAATGGCCTGGATGCCGTGAAGGCCGAAATCGAGGCCGGGCGCTTCACCTTCAAGACGGCTCTTGAAGACATCCACATGAATGTCGAGGCCCGCCTGCGCGAGCTGATCGGCGATGCTGCAGGGCGTCTTCATACGGCCCGCTCGCGCAACGATCAGGTCGCGACGGATTTCAAGCTATGGACTCGCCGCGCCATCGATGAGGTCAGTGCCGCTGCCCGCGATCTGGTCGCCGCCTTGCTCGATCGGGCGGAACAGCATGCCGGCACCGTGATGCCGGGCTTCACCCATCTGCAGCCAGCCCAGCCGATTACCTTCGGCCATCATCTGATGGCCTATGTCGAGATGTTCGGCCGCGATCTCGGCCGCCTCGCGGATTGTCGGGCGCGCCTTAATGAATGCCCGCTCGGCGCCGCAGCACTTGCCGGGACCTCCTTCCCCATCGACCGCCATGCGACGGCGACAGCTTTGGGCTTTGACCGGCCGTCAGCCAACTCGCTCGATGCGGTCTCGGACCGGGATTTCGCGCTGGAATATCTGAGCGGTCTTTCCATCCTCGCCGTACATCTGTCGCGCCTGGCCGAAGAGATCGTCATCTGGATGAGCGACGGCTTCCGCTACATCACCTTGAGTGATGCCTTCACCACCGGTTCGTCGATCATGCCGCAAAAGCGCAATCCCGATGCGGCCGAATTGGTGCGGGCCAAGGCTGGCCAGGTGATCGGCTCTCTCAATCAGTTGCTGATCATCCTGAAAGGCCTGCCATTGGCCTATGGCAAGGATATGCAGGACGATAAGGCGCCGACCTTCGCCGCCACCGATACGATCGCGCTCTGCCTCGCGGCAACGGCCGGCATGATCCGCGACATGACCGTCAACGAAGCCCGGCTGCGCGAGGCCACGAAGGGCGGCTTCCTGACCGCCACCGATCTCGCCGACTGGCTGGTCCGGGTTCTGGGCCTGCCCTTCCGCGACGCTCATCACGTCACCGGCTCGATCGTTGCCAAGGCTGAAGCTGCCGGTTGCCAATTGCATGAATTGCCGCTGGCCGAGATGCAGCAGATCGAACCGAAAATCACCACTGCCGTTTTCGACGTGCTCGGCGTCGATCAATCGGTCGCCAGCCGCAAAAGCTTTGGCGGCACGGCGCCGGATAATGTGCGCCGTGCGATTGGCGCAGCCAAGGAGCGTTTCCTATGACCATGTCAAAGACTGTCGTCCGCCGCATTCTTTTGCCAATGCTGGCTGTCATCGCCGTTGGCAGCCTGGCTGGCTGTGGCAGGAACGGTGAGCCAGTTCTGCCCGACAAGAAGCAGGATGGTTTCCCCGCGCAATATCCCAGGAACACCGACCCGCAATCCGGCGTCTTCAATTGATCCAGCCCGCTTGTCCTCGGCAACACGATACGATCATGACTCACTTTCCCTATCTGAACGGGCAGCTGCATGTTGAGAATGTGCCTGTCGCCCGGATGGCCGAGGAAGTCGGCACCCCATTCTATTGCTATTCGACCGCTGCCATTACCGATCACTACCAGGCCTATGTCTCGGCCCTGCAGGATCTCGATGCCAAGGTCTATTACTCGCTGAAGGCAAACTCCAATCAAGCGGTTGTCGCTACCCTGGCACGGCTCGGCGCTGGCGGCGATGTGGTTTCCCTCGGCGAGATGTATCGCGCTTTGAAGGCCGGCATTCCGGCCGACAAGATCGTATTCGCCGGTGTCGGCAAAACCCGCGACGAACTTGCCGAGGCGTTGAAGGCCGGCATCCATCAGATCAACGTCGAATCCGAGAGCGAGCTCGATACGCTGAGCGAGGTCGCAAAATCCCTGGGCAAGCAGGCGGTGATCGCGCTGCGGATCAATCCGGATATCGATGCGAAGACCCATGCCAAGATTTCGACCGGTAAGTCGGAAAACAAATTTGGCATCGATATCGATCATGCGGCGCAGATCTATTCCCGCGCAGCCCGGCTGCCAGGCATCCGCGTCGCCGGCATCTCCTGTCACATCGGGTCGCAGCTGACCGATCTCACCCCTTACCGGGCGGCCTTTAGCCGCATTGCCGAATTGGTGACCAGCTTGCGCCGCGCCGGCCTGCCGGTGGAACGGGTCGATCTCGGCGGCGGCATCGGCATCGCTTATCGCAACGAACAGACCATCGATCTCAAGGACTATGCGGCGGCTGTCCGCGAGATCATCGCGCCGCTTGGCTGCGCCATCGAGCTGGAACCGGGCCGCAGCATTGTCGGCAATGCGGGCCTGCTGATTACACGCGTCATCAATGTAAAATCGGGTGTCAGCCGCAAATTCGTCATCCTGGATGCGGCGATGAACGATCTGATCCGCCCTACCCTCTATGACGCCTATCACGACATCATTCCGGTGATGCAGCCTTCCAATGACGACCCCGTGAGCCGGGTCGACATTGTCGGTCCGGTTTGCGAGACTGGTGATCGCTTTGCCGAACAGCGCGCGATGTCGCCATTGCAAGCCGGCGATCTGGTTGCCATCTGTTCGGCGGGTGCTTACGGCGCTGTCATGGCCTCCACCTACAACACCCGGCTGCCGCCGGCCGAAGTTCTGGTGAAGGGCGATGCGTTCCAGGTGGTGCGGCCACGCCCAACTTATGACGCAATCATCGGGCAAGACAGCGTACCTAGCTGGCTGTAGACTGTCGGGAGCCGCTATCGGCTGGTGAAGGCGACTGAGGGCAGCTACGGCCGAGCTAGGATCGAGACGGTGACGGCCGCAACCTGAAGGCTGCGTGATGATGCAACGACAAGCCGAACCGCAGGATAGAGACCGGCAGAGCGGAGGCCCGGAGGCGCGGGCGGGTGGTCCCCATGCGGTGCTGCCTGGACATGTGCGCCCCTATCTGTGGCTTGCGCGCGCTTTCCTGATCCTGGAACGGCTGGCACCGCTCAGCCTGACTCTCGTTTTCATTCTCGGCATTTTCCTTACAGCCGCATTGTTCGGGCTGTTCCGCTACTTGCCGGCCTGGCTCCATGCCACGCTGTTGGCCGCGGCTTTTTTGACCTTGGTCGGCACCGGCTGGTTGCAGTTGCGTCGCTTCACCTGGCCGGGCCGCGAGGCTGCCATCCGTCGCCTGGAACGTGACAGCAATCTGCCGCATCGACCGCTGACCCATTTGAACGATGCCCTCTCGGCCGGAAAAGACGATCCGGGCCTCGCCGCGCTCTGGGCACAACATCGCGCGCGTCTCCTGGCGGCCATCGGTCGGCTTCGCGTGGCACCGCCCCGTGGCGACTGGTCATCGCGCGATCCCTACGCCTTGCGGGGGCTGCTGCTACTGCTGCTGGTGATTGCCATCATCGGGGCAGGTGACCTTTGGCCGCGCCGCTTGCTGCAAGCCCTGACACCGAATTTCGCGGGCTATGCCAGCAGCGAGAAGGTGACCGTCGAAGCCTGGATCACGCCGCCCGAATATACCGGCCTGCCGCCCATCAGTCTGACGACGGGATCGGCGGCCGGTGATGCCATCTTGTCGGTGCCGACGGGCAGCAAATTGCTGGTTCAGGCCGAAGGTGTCGGTGCCAAAGCCGTCCTGACCGCCAATAATCAGTCCAGCGATTTCCGGATGCTCGACCCGCTCACCCAGCGGATCGAAACCAAGCTGACCGAGGGCAACGGGATTGGCATTCGCGCGGCCGGCAGCACCCTGGCTGACTGGCATATCCGCATTGTTGCCGATCGCCCCCCGACAGCCGAATTCGCCGGCAATCCCAGCGCGACGGATCGCGGTGTCCTTCGCCTGGAATATCGCGCCTCTGACGATTACGGGGTCAAGGATCTGCGCGCTTTCATCCAGCGCGACGGGCAAACCATCGAAACCAGCCTTCCCCTGCAATCTTCGGACTCCAAGAAGGCCACAGGTTCCAGCTATCTCGATTTGACCTCACATCCTTGGGCCGGTTTGCCGGTTGAGATGCGGCTGGTCGCGCGCGATGCGCTCGGTCAAATCGGCGCAACCGCGCCGATCGCTTTGACCTTGCCGGAGCGACAGTTCTTCCATCCCGTCGCGCGTGCCTTGATTGCCGCCCGCAAGCAACTGACCGAAGCACGTCTGGATGATCGCAAAGGCCTGCTCGCCATTGCGCGCGAGCTTTTCACGATCGGCGAGCAGCCCGAGACTTATGACCATAACCTCGCGGCCTATCTCGCCATCAATCTTGCCTGGCGGCAGTTGATCGATAGCCTGGGCATCGACCAGACCGGGCGCGAGAATTTGCAGCAATTGCTTTGGGATACCGCTCTTGCCATCGAGGATGGGGGGACAAGCCTCGCCATGCGCGACTTGCGGCGCTTGCAGCGCGAGCTTGAGGACGCCTTGGCGCGAAATGCCTCGCCGGAGGAAATAGAGGCCCTGATGAACAAGCTGCAGCAGGCCATGAATCAATATCTTCAGAATCTGCAGCAGCAATTGCAGCGCGCCGTGGAGAAGGGACTGAAGCTCGGTCCCGTCAATCCCAACAGCACCCGGCTAACGCAGCAGGATTTGAACGATATGCTGAACAATGCCCGGCGAATGGCGCAGAACGGCGCGAAAGAATCTGCCCAGCAGATGTTGAACCGGCTGCAGCAGATGCTGGAAAACCTGCAGGCTGGCATGCCCAGCATGTCTGCGGGGAACGGGCAGAACCAGCAGATGATGAACGATCTCGGCCGCATCATGCAGCAACAGCAGAAACTGCTGGAGCAGACTTTCCGGATGCAGCGCGATCAGAACGGTCAAGGTGGCCAAGGCCAAGAAGGCGATTCCGGCATGAGCGCTGCCGATCAGGAGGCCCTGCGCCACCAGCTCGGTAAGTTGATGCAGGATGTCGGTAACGCGACCGGCAACTTACCGCAGGGCCTGGGCCAAGCCGAACAAGCGATGCGCGGTGCCGGGGAGGCTTTTCGCGAAGGCGATCTCGACAGCGCGGCAAATTCACAGAACGAGGCGCTCAGCCACTTGCAACAAGGCCTGGGCCAGCTTGGACAGATGCTCAGTCAGAAATCAGGCGGCCAGCAGACCGGTCCTGGCAAACGCGATCGGATGGATCCCTTCGGGCGGGCGGCGCCGGGGTCAGAAGATTCGGGTTCGAATGCGACCGAGACGACGGGTGTCAAGGTGCCGGACCAGGACCCCGCGCAGCGCAGCCGGCAAATTTTTGAGGAATTGCGCCAGCGGAGGAACGATCCGTCACGTCCCAAGCTGGAACGCGACTATATCGATCGCCTGCTGCGACAGTTCTGACGGGTTTCTTTCGGCAAGATTTAGAGAACGCCCGGCGGCGCTCGGCTTGGGTTAAGCCGGCACCCCTCTGCGGCTTGCCAGCGCATCGTCGACGGCAGCGCAGATTTCTTTCAGAGAAAAGGGCTTGGCTACGACGCGGTCGATCAGCGCGTCGAGATTATGGGCCCGCTGCCGCTCCGAGGCAAAGCCCGTCATCATGACCACCGGCATCGCCGGCCGGACTTTGGTTGCCTTCAGAGCCAAGGCGATACCGTCCAGCCCAGGCATGACAATATCCGTCAGCATTAAATCGAAAGGCGATTTCTCCAGCGCTTCAAGCGCGGAGCCCCCATCGGGCACCGCTGTCACTTGATGCCCGTAATAAGACAAGGCGCGAGAGACAAACTCTCGTACCGCTTCATCATCTTCCGCCAACAAAATCTCAGCCACGTGATCACCATCTTGGGCTTGCACGCCACTTCGCGAGCGCCTGGACCGACTATTAACCGAACCGCCGCCGATCAAAGATGCCATGCCGGTCAAGCTCGCACCATCACATCCCCGTGAGTCCGCCAAGCTTCCGGCCGGTTACCGAGAGCCCGGCAATTATATGGCGCGTGGCAACCACGACCACAAGGCGCCCCGTTGACCGGCGTGGTAAACAAAACGTTGAAAAAGCGGTCGTACTTATTCCAATTCCGCACGTAGTCTGTGTCCTTCGCCAGGCCGCCTCATGACGGGCCGATTCGCCTGCGCCCAGTATGCAGCGAGGCTATTAATAAAACGTGGACTGGTGCGCTTCGCTTATTCTGCGAAGTTGACGGTTACGCTGGCGGTGTTGTCGGGCAGGCCCTCATATACCGTGCGGAAAGACACGGTTTCTCCCGGCTCCAATGTCTGTTGCTCCAGACGGAAGCTATGGGACGGCGACAATATCTGGCCGTCCTTATTCTTGGGCGTCGCCTGCAGCATCGGGGCGTGAATCGGATACTTCGAGATATTGAAAATATCGCCCGAGATCTCCAGCGCCTGCTGATCGTTCACGTCGCGCTTGACGATCTTGATATTGGAGATTTCCAGATCCTCGGCTGGGTTGCCGGTTTGAATCCCGATCAGGCTATAGAGCTCCTCGGCACCGGGAATCGATCGGGCGATCATGTCGCGCAGAAAGAATGCAACAGCAAGCAAGCCAAGGATAACACCGAGCAACAGCAACAGGCTGCGGTAGCCGCCCCGCTTCGGCCGCTCCATCGGCGGCATTTTCGGCGGTACGGTGATCGGGCCACTTGGCCTTGCTTCCCGGGGTCTTATGAGGCCGGAGGGAATGTCCGGCATGCCGGGGCCTCCCAGTACCGGCTCCATGACGGTGGCATCGCCAAGGGGGACATCGCTGACAGGGATCTCACCGACTCGCGCGTCGCCAGCGGCCTGCCTCGGCTCTGCCAGCGCAGCGAAGGGATCGGCGGCAGCGTCGCTAATTTGATCGGCGAAATCGGGGCCAGACGATGAGGTATCCTGCGCCTCGGCCGCAACCGGCATTTGCCGCCAGCGATGATCGCATTTCGCGCAACGGACCTTTCGCCCCGCCGGTCCGATCAGGGAATCGTCGACCGTGAAGCTCGTTCCACAAGTTGGGCAACTGACAATCACGACTCGACAATGCTCCTTTAGGATCTGGCACTTTTATAAGTCTGAGGAAGCGACCTCGCAAGCAGGGCGCTCGGTTATCATCAAAATGCCCGAGTCGCCGTTCGATCGACCATCTGCAAGTTACGGGCGAATCGGCGATGCTGTAACCTCGCCCGCCTGGACGAGCCGCTATCTGCTATGCCATCTTACGGCCGATTGGAATTCCTGCGGACGGATTGCCCCCTTGGTGCTGTTTGAAGACGTCGCGGTGCGCTATGGCGCCGGGCCGAACATCCTGCAAAATATCTCTTTTTCCTTGGCGCCGGGCTCCTTCCATTTCCTGGTGGGGGCCAGCGGCGCCGGCAAATCCTCCTTGCTGAAATTGATGTACCTGGCGATGACGCCGGCGAGCGGCCTGGTCGATCTCTTCGGGCGCAACATCGCCACCCTGCGGCGGCAAGATCTGCCGGCCCTGCGCCGGCGAATCGGCGTCGTTTTTCAGGATTTCCGCTTGATCGGCCATTTGTCGGCGCTCGACAACGTCGCCTTGCCGTTGCGGATTGCGGGTCTGCGCGAGAGCGAGATCCGCAAGCATGTCACCGAGTTACTGGGCTGGGTGGGTCTTGCGGATCACCTGAACGATTTGCCGGCGACCCTGTCGGGCGGTCAGCAGCAACGCCTGGCCATCGCCCGGGCAGTGATTTCGCGTCCTAGCCTGTTGCTGGCCGACGAGCCGACCGGGAATGTCGATGACGTTATCGGCGTGCGCCTGATGTATCTGTTCGAAGAGCTGAACAAGATGGGGACCACCGTCGTCATCGCCACCCACAACGATCGCCTGGTCAGTCGTTTTACCCACCGTCAATTGCGCATCGAGAATAATACTGTCAGGGCCTTCGATCCGATGCCGCCTAATTCGTCTCAAGCGCGGCCTGCGATTGCCACGGCAGGCAACCCCGCCAATGACTGATATCCGGACGAATTAGATGGCTTGGCGACGCTCAGACCTGCCATTGCATGGGGACCCGGCGGCCCGCTTCCTCCCCTGGATCCTCGGTTTCCTGGTTTATCTCTCTGCCCTCATGGTGGGATGCAGCCTGATGATCGATCAGCTTGCCGATAACTGGCGGACCAGCCTGGCCGGCAACCTGACCGTCGAATTGCCGATCGATCCAACACTCGGCACCAAAGCGCGCGCCGACCGCCTGGATGCGGTCATCGACTTGATAACCGCGACGCCGGGCGTGACAGGGGCAACGGTTCTGGAACACGCCGAGCTGGAACGGCTGCTGCGACCCTGGCTGGGCGACACGGTGGGCGAACTCGACGTCGCTTTACCCACCATGATCGCCGTCACGGCACACCAAGATGCGGTCATCGACCGTGCCGATCTGCGCAACCGCCTGACCGCCATCGTCCCCGACACGCGGATCGACGATCATGGCGATTGGGTTGACGACGCGTTGCATTTTCTGCGCTCGATGCAGGCTTTGGCGGTCTTCCTGGTCATCCTGGTCCTGACCACGGCGGCAGCGACCGTCATTTTCGTCACCCGAACCGGTCTTGCGGTTCATCAACCGGTTATCGAGATTCTGCATCTGGTTGGGGCACAGGACAGCTATATCGCCCGGCAGTTCCAAACCCAGTCGCTACGCGTCAGCCTGATGGGCGGAATCATCGGCACTGCTCTTGCGGTACTGACGCTGATCGCAATGAAGCCGGTTTTGGGCAGCACGGTGCTCGATATGGCCGATATGGGCGAGGATCGCGGAGTTATGGCGGGTCATGGTCTGATGCAAGGGCTGACAAGCGGACTCGGCCTGACGCCCTGGCACTGGGCGGCCCTCGCCATCCTGCCATTGGCTATGGCGCTGCTGGCCATGCTGACGGCACGCTGGACGGTTCTGCGCTCGATTAACCGGAGTCTCTAGTCCAGAATTTCGGCCAGACTCTCGGGCTGGCGACCGGCCCAACCGCCCACCATAGCGGCTCATGACATTGCAACCTCAACCTGCTAAAACCCAGCGCCATGAAAAGAGGGGAACGACGGCTTAACTTCCGGGAACCGCATCACTACCGGCCATCGGCAGCGCGGCGCTTCATGCATGCCGTTTTGCTGGTGGTGGCGGCATGGTTCTTCGGGCTGTTGATTTTTGCCGCCTCGATCCCGGGCAAGGTGCGGGATCCGGAAACCAAGACGGACGCCATTGTGGTCCTGACCGGCGGTGGCGAGCGGTTGAGCGAAGCCTTCGATTTGCTGAGCAGAGGCCTGGCGCCGCGCCTTTATATCTCCGGCATTGCCTCGAACGTCGATCTTAACCAAGTTGCCAGCAAGGTGGCGGAAGCCGGCGGAACCATGCCGGACGAAGCGACGATGAAATGCTGTGTAACCGTCGACCGGGCGCAGAATACGGTAGGCAATGCGGTGGAAAGCGCCCAATGGATCACCGGGCAGAAGATCGCCTCGATCCGGCTCGTCACTGCCAATTATCATATGAATCGCAGCCTGCTGGAATTCCGCCGCGCCCTTCCCGGCTTGCAGGTCGTGCCCAATCCGGTCTTCCCACCGGAAATCCGCGACGCCTACTGGTTCGTCAAACCGCGCATCCTGGCTTTGCTGATTAACGAATATCATAAGTATCTGGTTGCCGTGGCGCGGGCACAGGTCTGGACTGCCCAGATGGCGACGCATTCGGCCATGTCCTCTGTCCGAAGCTCCATCGGCAATCTGATGACATCGGTCCAGTCGCTGCTGGCTGGCCTCAAACGGTCCTGATCCAGACCATGATGAAATTGCGGGCCCTGCTGTTCAACCTCGCCTATATCGCCTGGACCACGATCATGCATGTGGTCTGCTTGCCATTATTGCTGGGCCCCCGCGCCTGGGTTCTGAGGGCGGGCCGCATCTGGATCAAAGGCAATTTCTGGCTGCTGCGCGTGCTGGTTGGCTTGCGCTACCGCGTGCTCGGCACCGAACATTATCCAGCTGGCCCGGCCATCGTCGCGGTGAAGCATCAATCGGCCTGGGAGACGCTTTATCTCTCGCTCGCTTTGCATCATCCTGCCTTCATCCTCAAACGGGAACTGACCTGGATCCCGGTCTTCGGCTGGTATCTGCGCAAGGTCGGGATGATCGCCGTCGACCGCAGCGGCAAGGCAGCCGCCTTGAAGCAAATGGTGCGTCAGGCGCGAGACGCCTTTGCTGCGGGCCAATCGCTGGTGATCTTTCCCGAAGGCACCCGCGTAACCCCCGGCCAGAGCAAACCCTATCAGCCAGGCATCGCCGCCCTCTATACGCAGTTGCAGGTGCCGGTGGTACCCGTTGCGCTGAATTCCGGACTGTTCTGGGGCCGCAAAGCCTTCCTGAAGCGGGCTGGCACCATCACTGTCGAATATCTCCCCGCCATTCCGCCGGGCCTCGATCGCAAGACCTTCATGCGCGAGCTGGAAAGCCGTATTGAAAGCGCCACGGACCGTCTGGTGACGTCCGCAAACTGATTTCCTTCAGCCATTGTTCGAGTCGCAGCCCAGCCGGCCGTGGATGGAACTATCCACAGCCGCAGCGTGTCTGTGGATATCTCTATTTATGTTTATATTTCAGTATCTTACAGAGAAATCACCGGTGGATAAAACAGTGATAAACCTGGAACAAAATTGAAAACAAAATAAGAACGAGCTGTGGTAAAATCGGCGTTCGCGCTGTGGCCAGCCGCAGCGCCCCTTCCTATATGACATAAAGACAAATTGGGTGACTGGAATGGCGCAGGTAGCGGCGATTTCGCAGCAGATCTGGGACATGAAATACCGGCTGAAGGCGTTGGACGGGACGCCGGTGGATAAGACGATCGAAGATAGCTGGCGCCGCGTGGCCGATGCGATCGCCGAGGGCGAGGCGCCGGATGTCCGCGCTGCCTGGAGCGACAAGTTCTACAGCGCGCTGGAAGGCTTCAAATTCCTCCCTGCCGGACGGATCCTGGCGGGTGCTGGTGCGAAACGGAACGTCACCCTATTCAACTGCTTCGTCATGGGCACCGTGCCCGACGATATGAGCGGTATTTTTGAACACCTCCGCGAGGCCGCTCTCACCATGCAGCAGGGCGGCGGCATCGGTTATGACTTCTCCACCCTGCGGCCCAAGGGCGCGCCGGTGAAGGGCGTCGGCGCTGATGCATCAGGCCCGCTTTCCTTCATGGATGTTTGGGACGCCATGTGCCGCACCATCATGTCGGCCGGCCATCGTCGCGGCGCCATGATGGCGACCATGCGCTGCGACCACCCGGATGTCGAAAGCTTCATCGAGGCAAAGCGTGAAGCCGGCCGGCTTCGGATGTTCAATCTCTCCGTCCTGGTGACGGATGCCTTCATGCGCGCGGTCAAGGAAGACGCGCCCTGGGAATTGAAATTCGGCGGCACCACCTTCCGCGTCGTCCAAGCGCGCGAATTGTGGGACAAGATCATGCGGGCGACCTACGCCTATGCCGAGCCGGGCGTGATCTTCATCGACCGCATCAACCAGCGCAACAACCTGCATTATTGCGAAACCATCAGCGCCACCAATCCCTGCGGCGAGCAACCTCTGCCGCCATATGGCGCCTGCCTGCTGGGCTCGATCAATATGACGACGCTGATCCGCAATCCTTTCGAGGCGGATGCGGAACTGGATGTCCCGGCACTGGAAGAGCTGGTGCGCATCGCCGTCCGCATGATGGACAACGTTGTCGACACCTCGAACTTTCCATTGCCGCAACAGCATCATGAAGCCAAGGCGAAGCGCCGCATCGGTCTTGGTGTGACCGGCCTTGCCGATGCGCTCATCATGTGTGAGGCGCGTTACGGCAGCCGGCGTGCGATCGATCTGACCCGGCAATGGATGAAAACCCTGCAGCGCGCTGCCTATCTCGCCTCGGTCGAGCTGGCGAAGGAGAAAGGCGCCTTCCCGCTTTTCGAACGCGACGGCTATCTGCAGGGTGAAAGCATTTGTGAATTGGATCAGGACGTGCAGGAGGCGATCGCCGCTCATGGCATCCGCAATGCACTGCTGACCTCGATCGCCCCGACCGGCACGATCTCACTCTTTGCCGACAATGTCTCGTCGGGTTTGGAACCGGTCTTCAGCTTTAAATATACCCGCAATGTATTGCTGCCGGACGGTACGCGCCAAGCGGAGGAAGTGACCGACTATGCCTACCGGCTGTTCCGCCGCCTGAAAGGGGAAAACGCACCCCTGCCGGATTACTTTGTCGATGCCCAGACCTTGACGCCGGCTGACCATGTGGTGATGCAGGCGACTGTGCAGGCCTATATCGACAGTTCGATTTCCAAGACCATCAATTGCCCGGTCGATCTGCCCTTCGAAGCCTTCAAAGACGTTTATGTCCAAGCCTACGAAACCGGCTGCAAAGGCTGCACCACCTACCGGCCGAACGATATCACCGGCGCCGTCCTGGAAGTGAAACCGAAAGAGACCGCACAACCGGAACTGCCGCTGGAGGTCAAGCCGGAACACAAAGCGAAAGATGTGTTCGAGGCGGGTGGCGTCGTCTATATGACCCAGCCTTTGGATCGGCCCGAAGCGCTGCCGGGGCAAACCTATAAGGTGCGCTGGCCGGAAAGCGACCACGCGATCTATATCACCTTGAACGATATCATCCAGGATGGCCGGCGGCGCCCGTTCGAGGTCTTCATCAACTCGAAGAACATGGAACACTATGCCTGGACGGTCGGCCTGACCCGCATGATCAGTGCAGTCTTCCGCCGTGGCGGCGATGTGTCCTTCGTGGTCGAGGAGTTGAAAGCCGTCTTCGATCCGCGCGGCGGTTCCTGGGTCGGGGGGCGATATGTGCCATCGCTGCTGGCGGCGATCGGCGAAGTGATCGAGCGTCATATGATCGATATCGGCTTCATGCCGGATCCAGCCAAGGACCGCGAAGAGATTGAACATATGGCCGCCCGCAAAGTCGCCAATCTGGCTGATGGCCAGGGCAACGGCGATGCCGGCGGCCGCCGCTTGGCGCATTGCCCGAAATGCAATTCTCCCTCGCTGATCCGTCAGGAGGGCTGCGATCTCTGCACCTCCTGCGGCTACAGCAAGTGCGGTTGATGATTGCTGTAGTTCAGCCGGCTTGGGTTCCGCCGGTGGATGCGTCTAGAGGCCCGGGCGCCCGGGTCTCTAAGGCGGCCGCCTGCCGCGCCCGCTGGCGATCCCGCAAATAACGATAGAGAAAGAAAGCCAGCGTGGCGATCAGTGGCGGCCCGAACATGCTGACCAGCAGGCTGTTGTCATAGCGCATGCGGTCCCAGCGATTGCCGTCGAGAACCGCCACCACCAAAGCGCCCAAGGGCCACAGAAACCAAAAACCGAGCAGTGGCGGATAAGCCTTGTCGGTTTTCGCCGCCGCCGCTATTCCAGGACTGGCGTGCGGGTTATAAGCCTTGCCCTCACCGGCTTTCTCCAGTGGCCGCTCCACCCGCATCAATCGGTCGATCAGCATGAAACCACAGCCAAGTACCATGGCCAGCATCGGCACTGCGCAGAGCACGGCGATGCCGTCGCGCGTCGGCCGATAATCGGGCCACATCATGCGGTCCGCCTCGAAAACGAAGGCGAAAATCACCAGCAGGAAAGTCCAGAGCACCAGGGCGGTATATTTCCGACCCGAGCGCAGCAGAAGCATCGGCGCCAGATAGCCGAAACTGAAATAGCCGAGATAGATCGCGATCGGACCGTCTTTGCCGCTGATGACGAAACCGAGCAGTAGCGTCGCGAAAAATAAACTCAAATGCTTGGTGACTTTGGACATCGGCATCACAACGATCATCGCGCACACGAAGTCCTATCATGCACCGGACATGACTGGCTATCCTTGTCGTCGCAACGATCCTAATGCGATGGGCCTTACCGCGGCAACGGCACGTCGCCGATCGCCGAGCCAAAATAGGCTTGCGGTTCCGACGGCTTCACGCCCAGCTTGACTTCCTTATCATGCACGCAGCGTGAAATGTCCCGATGCAGCTGACCGAAACTTTGCGCCCTTTGCCAATTATCGATTAGGCAAGAATCGTAATAGGTATAGGTTTCTTCGGCACTACATCCGAAAGAAGGCCGGTCGCGGCGGGCAGCGGTCAGGATAATGCGATTTGGCGCCATCGTCATCTGATCGAGAAAGATGCCACTGAAACAAGCGGAGACGATGGCGACCGTTGGATGATTGCCGCAGCGCGCATCCAGCATGCGGCCGAAATCCCCCGGCGTCAGAAATCGCTGGCTATCGAGATCGTTGGCCATCAGCAGCCCACGCCGTCCCCCATGGGAGGTGACGAAAACGAAGCAACCGGTATCGTCGTCTATCGGCAAGCGGCTCAGCGCGTCATCCATGCGCGCCACGGTGGCAATCTGATCGGCCGGTGTTTTGGTGAAATCCGAAGACATCGCTTGCGTCGCCACGACATTAGTTTGCGCGAGCATGGCCTTGATGCGGTTGACAGCGTTGTCGAAGACCGGCGCGGAATCATCGCCGGCGACCAGCAGGGCGACCCAATGTTTCGGCCCGTTATGAAGCCCGGTCTGTGCCGATTGACCGGCTGACGCCTGAGACAACGATGCTGTTTGCGCCGCCGTGGATTGCATCCGGCCAGAACCGGAGTTGCTGCTGCAACCGGCGGCGAGAAGCAGCAACAAGGCTGCGAGCAGCCGGCCGGAAGTATTCATCTGCGACATGCATCCCTCATGGTTTCAGCATTTTCGCGACCAAGGCGATGGCCGGTTCGATCCGCATGTCCGGTACCGCCGCATAGCCGAACATCAACCCGCGCCGGAGCCGCGGGCCGACATCATAGCGGGATAGCGGCGGAACCACCAAGCCGGCTTGCCGCAAGTGATGCGATGCGGTTTCGTCATCGAAACGTTGCGCCGCAGCGCCAACAAGCTGCCCGACCAGATGCAGTCCGGCCTCATCCGGACGCAATTCGATCTGCCCCTCCAGATGTTTGGCCGCTGCCTGCAACAGCAGTTGCTGTCGCCGCGCATAGCGCTTGCGCATGCGCCGCACATGAGCCGCCAACAGGCCGCTCTGGAAAAGCGCGGCGAGCGCCGGCTGCGTCGACATCGACGGCTGGTCGTCGATCACTGATCGTGCATGGCGAAAAGCTGCCGTCAGTTGCGGCGGCGTCACCAGATAGCCGAGCCGCAGGCTGGGAAAAAGCAGTTTCGACAGCGATCCCATGTAAATGACACGGCCGTCTTCATCGAGGCTGCGCAAAGCCGCCAAGGGCCGGCCGGCGTAACGGTATTCGCTGTCGTAATCGTCTTCCAAAATCCAGGCTTTGGCTTCCCGCGCCCAGGCGAGCAGGGCCAGACGGCGTTGCAGCGACATCACGACACCAAGCGGATATTGATGGGAAGGCGCCACGCAAGCGAGCCTGGCTCTTGCCGCCTGGCGCAAACCATCGGCGACATCCAGTCCTTCGTCATCCACCGGCACATGGATCAGCTGCGCGCCTTGGGCGGCGATGGCGGCGCGCAGGCCCGGAAAGCCCGGACGCTCCACCCAGACCGGATCGCCCGGATCGATCAATAGCCGGCAGGTGAGATCGACCGCCTGCCGGATGCCGCTGACGATCAATACGTCTTCCGCCGCACAATCGACGCCGCGCACTTGCCGAAGGTAATCCGCGACCGCCTCGCGCAAGGGGAGGTAACCGCCGGGATCGCCGCCCATCACCAAGGCCCGCTCGGGATCGCGCCAGCTCTTAGCCAATAGCCGCGACCAGGCAGCGAAGGGAAAATCGCTGCAATCGGGCAAGCCTGGAATGAAGCAAGGTGTCCAGACCGAGCCTGGGATGTGATCGCGCGATTGCCGCGAATTGGCCTCCGGATCGATCAACGTTGCGGCGCGCCGGGCCCAGCCGGCCAATTGCCCTTGTGCTTTTTCCTCGCCGATCGGCCGTTTGCCGGTGCGGTCGGGCAGCAAGTCCGGCAGGTCGGCAGCCACATAGGTGCCGGAGCCGGGCCGCATCTCCAAATAGCCTTCGCTCAGCAATTGCTCATAGGCACCGAGAACGGTATTGCGGGAAACCGCGAGCTCATCGGCAAACGCGCGGCTGGCCGGCATGCGGGCGCCGGGCGTTAGACGGCCGCCGAGAATAGCCTGGCGCAATTCGCCGTAAAGCTGACGAAACAAGGGCTCCGGCAAGGCGGGATCGAGATGCGGCATCAGCAGGCTGCCGATGCCGGCACGGCGGGGCATGGAAACTCCAAAATACGATATACTGGTTCCTATATTTTTATCATTTCGGCGCTTTTGATGGAACCGGTATATCGCGCAGGATATCGCCGACTCACCGCTTAGGACAACACCGATCATGAACAGCTTCACGCCGACCGACCGCTCCCGCGTCAAACGCCTGCATGAGCGGGGCAAGTATGACGAGGAATCCGTCTTCGCTTTGCTCGATGCCGGATTCATTGCCCATATCGCCTATGTCATCGACGGCCATCCTTATGTGACGCCGACCTCCTATTGGCGGACCGGACGGGTGCTGTACTGGCATGGCTCCTCGGCCAGCCGGATGTTGCGCAGGCAATCCCCCGGATTGCCTGTCTGCGTGACGGTCAGCCATATCGACGGCTTCGTTCTCGCCCGTTCCGGCTTTCATCACTCCCTTAATTATCGCTCGGTCATGGCATTTGGCACGGCGCAGATCGTTGAGGATCCAGCGGAAAAGAGCAGGGAATTGGATCGCTTCATCGATCGCCTTTTTCCCGGCCGCCGCGCCAGCCTGCGTCCGAACAATGTCCAGGAGCTGAAGGCGACCACCCTGATCCGCATGGAAATCGAGGAAGCAGCCGCCAAGACCCGTACCGGCGGTCCGAAGGACGACGACGAGGACTATGCGCTGGATTGCTGGGCCGGGGTCATTCCGCTTCGCCAAGTGATCGGCCAGCCGATCGCCGATCCGAAATTGCGCGGCGGCATCGGCTATCCGCCGGACCTTGCCGCGTTCCATGACGGTGCGGATCTCTGTGAGGTGCTGGCCGGGAACGCAGAGAAACTCGATTGACGTCGGACCCCTCTCGCGACGGCATCACTGCTGAGCGAGGGGCGCCATCGGCGGCACGAGCAAGGCTGCATCCAAGGGAACGCCAAGCCAGTTGAGCGCCCAATGAAGATGCGGTCCCGTTGCCCGGCCGGTCTTGCCGACATGGCCGATGAGATCGCCTTGGGCGATGCGCTGTCCCGGCTTCACCGCGATATCGTTGAGATGAATGAAGGTCGAATAGACGCCGAAGCCGTGATCGAGCACAACGGCATTGCCCATCAGCACCATGCCCGGCGCCGACAGCGTAACCACACCGCCAGCCGGCGCAATGACCGGGCTGCCTTCGGGCGCTGCGATATCGACGCCGAAATGCGGTGATTTCGGCGTCCGGTTGAGAATGCGCTGGCTGCCATAGACGCCGCTGATCGGCCCCCTGGCCGGCCAGATGAAGGGCGTTTGAAAGTCGCGATTATCGCTCGCAGCAAGGCGCGCATCCCGCACTTGGTTGATGTCGGCAACAATCCGTGCCTGTGTCGCTGGATCAGGCGTTACCTGGTTCTGGTCGAGGTGATCAATGTGCTGGATGTCGAATTGCCGCGACCGCACAATCAGGATCTGTTGGCTGGATTTGCCGTCCGGCTGGATGAGCGTGAGCTTGTGCTCGGCCGGCGCGTCGCGTCCGAAACCGAAGACGAAGAGCCCGTCCGGCGCGACCTTGATCTCCTGCCCGTCGAGCTCAATGCGATCGCCTGGTTTCGCCTGCCCGATGGCAAGCCCGCCTTGGACCAGCTCACCCCTGATATCGACGGCTGAAGCCAGTTGCGGCAGCAGGCAGGCGAATCCCGCCAGGGCGAGCAGACGAAACGGCTTGATCAAAGCAATGACCCTTGAGGCGAGGAATCGCCCGGCGTCGTCGCTTTCTTGGCCGGCCGACGCGATGCTGCCGCCGCAGTGGACGATGATGGCGCAGCTTGGGACGATGGACTGTCGGAGACGGCATCGCCGCCGGCAACCACATCGACCACGCCGTCATGGAATTGCAAATGCAAGGCCTGTCCGGTAGCAACCTGGCTGGCTGCGCCGACCGGCGTCCCGTCGGTATCGCGCACCAGCACGAAGCCGCGTTTCAGAATTTCGGTATAAGAATAGCTGTCGAGCAGGGCCGCCGCATGATCCAGCGCCGTCCGGCGGCGCTCGATCAGATTGGCAAGTAGAACCGGCCTGAGGCCATGCGCGACCTTGTCGAGTTGCCGTCCGTGACGATCCAGCCCATGGGCGAAACAGGCGGACAATCTCTCGCCCGCATGACGCAAGGCCGTACCGGCTGCGTCGATCTGTTCGCGCGGTGTACGCAAGCGCGCCGACAGGTTGGCCAGCAGATCGCGGCGCCGATCGAAATTTGTCAGCCTTGCATTGAGCCAGCGATCGATCCATTGGTCGAGCTGCTGTCCCCGCTCTTGAATGAGGCGCTGTGGATCCGGCAAGCCGCGACCAAGGCCCTCCACTGCCAGTCGGCCCTCCGTCAGGCGGCGAGTGAGCGCCGAGGCCAAACGCTGACTGCACTGGCCGAGTTCGGCGAGGAGATCGCCCCGCACGGGAACAGCGATTTCCGCCGCCGCCGTCGGTGTGGGCGCCCGGCGATCGGCGGCATGATCGATCAGCGTCGTATCGGTTTCATGCCCGACTGCACTGATCAGTGGTATCCGGCTTTCTGCCGCCGCCCGCACGACGATTTCCTCATTGAAGGGCATCAGATCTTCCAGCGAGCCGCCACCCCGCGCCACAATCAGCAAATCGGGTCGCGGGACCGGGCCGTTTTCCGGCAGAGCATTAAAACCGCGAATGGCTGCCGCTACCTGACCGGCTGCGCCTTCGCCCTGGACCAGGACAGGCCAAAGCAGGACATGGCGGGGAAAGCGATCCTCCAACCGGTGCAGAATGTCGCGAATGACGGCCCCTGTCGGCGAGGTCACGACACCGATTACTTGCGGCAAGAGCGGCAGCCTGCGTTTGCGCTCGGCGTCGAACAAGCCTTCGGCGGCCAATTTGCGCCGCCGGTCTTCCAGCATTTTCAGCAATGCGCCGATGCCTGCCAGTTCCAGCCGCTCGATAACCAGTTGATATTCCGAACGTTCGGCATAGGACGTGATGCGGCCTGTCGCGACGACTTCCATCCCGTCTTCCGGGCGAATTCCCAGGCGCCCGGCGACGCCTTTCCAGCAGACCGCTTTCAGCCCTGAATTTTCGTCTTTCAGCACCATATAAAGGTGGCCCGAAGCGGCGCGCTTGAAGCCGGAAATCTCGCCTTTGACGCGGACGCGATCGAAGCCGGTTTCCAGGGTCCGCTTGATGGCAAAGGCCAATTCGCTGACCGAGTATTCGGCGAGATTGTGGGCGGATGAGACGGGCGGTTCCGTCGCCGGCTGGTCAGGTTGTCGAATCTCTGTCATGGCAAAATATTGTATGTTATCCGAGGCCTTCAGGTCACCTACCTGATTACCCGTAAGCTTCGTCAAAGGGACTTTTCATATGCGCATTCTCGTGGTTGGGTCCGGCGGTCGAGAACATGCCTTGTGCTGGAAGATCGCTGCCTCGCCGCTCTGCGACAAATTGTTCTGCGCCCCGGGCAATGCCGGCATCGCCGAGGAAGCTACTTGTGTGCCGGTCAAGGCGGAAGATGTAGACGCTCTGGTCGATCTGGCCCGCAACGAGCATATCGACCTGGTGGTCGTCGGCCCCGAAGCCCCGCTGGTCGCCGGCCTGGTCGACCGCCTTGAGGAAAATGGAATCCCGGCTTTCGGCCCCACCGCGAAAGCGGCGGAGATCGAGGGTTCCAAGGGTTTTATGAAAGATCTCTGCGCCAAATACAACATTCCGACTGCGGCCTATCGTCGCTGCAGTAGCCCGGCCGCAGCAAAGGATTTCGCCAGGACCCTTTCGACGCCTTTGGTCGTCAAGGCAGATGGGCTCGCCGCCGGCAAAGGCGTCATCATCTGCGCCGATCACACGGAAGCAGATAGAGCGATTGATGACATTCTCGTTGCCGGACAATTCGGCGCCGCCGGGGCGGAAGTCGTCATTGAAGAATTTCTCGATGGCGAGGAATTGAGCTTCTTTGCTTTGGTCGATGGGATTCATGCCTTGCCGCTGGGTTCGGCCCAGGATCACAAGCGGGTCGGCGACGGCGATACCGGCCTCAATACCGGCGGCATGGGCGCTTATGCACCGGCTCCCATTGCGACCGCCGAGCTTGAGCGTGACATCATGAACTTGATCATCACACCTGCCGTCCGGGGCATGGCGGCGGAAGGCCGGCCGTTCAAGGGCGTGCTTTTTGCCGGCATCATGGCGACGGTCAACGGGCCGCGCCTGATCGAATTCAATGCACGTTTCGGCGATCCCGAATGCGAGGTCCTGTGCCAGCGGTTGAAATCCGATCTGGTGCCGGCGCTGGTGGCGGCGCGCGATGGCACGCTGAAGGATTTTGATCTACGGTGGTATGACCAAGCCGCCCTCTGCGTCGTCATGGCCAGCAATGGCTATCCTGGCAAGACCAAACCTGGCAGCATCATCCGCAAGCTCGACGAGGCCAAGAAACTGGCGGATGTCACGGTCTTCCATGCCGGCACCAAGGCCAATGACAAGGGTGAGATCGAAGCCCATGGTGGCCGCGTCCTGGCCGTGACAGCCCTTGGCAAGACCGTCCGAGAAGCGCAGGAGAAGGCCTATCGCGCTGTCGATCTCATCGACTGGCCGGAAGGTTTCTGCCGGCGCGATATCGGCTGGCGCGCCGTCATGCGGGAAAAGTGACTGAGCAAAGCCGCTCTTCGCGAAACTAATTTCGGAAAATCTTGCCTGGGTTGAGCCGGTTATCCGGATCGATCGACTGTTTCAGAAGGCGCATCAATTGGACGGCTTCGGCGCCATGTTCCTGTTCGAGGAAGGCGATCTTGCCGTAGCCGATCCCATGCTCGCCGGTGCAAGTACCGCCCATCTCCAGCGCCCGCGCGACCAGGCGCTGGTTGAAAGCTTCCGCCGCGGCCAGCTCCGCGGGATTCGCCGGATCGATAATCATGTTGGTGTGGAAATTGCCGTCGCCGACATGGCCGACGATTGGCGCCAACAGACCGCTTGCAGCGATATCGGCCTTGGTTGCCACAATACAATCCGCGAGACGTGAGATCGGGACGCAGACATCGGTCGGCCAACCTTTGGCGCCCGGACGCAGATTGATGCCGGCATAATAGGCGTCATGCCGCGCCTGCCATAATTTGTTGCGTTCCTCCGCCCGGGTGCTCCAGCGGAAATCCGTGCCGCCGAAATCGGAGGCGATCATTTTCACCGCATCGGACTGCTCGGTGACGCCGGCCTCGCTGCCGTGGAATTCGAAGAACAAGGTCGGCGCCACCGGATAATCGAGCTGCGAATAGCGGTTGACTGCATCCATCTGGACCTCGTCCAGCAATTCAATCCGAGCGACGGGAATGCCGGACTGGATGATGCGGATGACCGTATTGACCGCCTCGCCGATCGTCGGGAACGGGGCAACGGCAGCGGCAATCGCTTCGGGAATGCCATAGAGCCGCAAGCGGATCTCGGTGATGACGCCGAGCGTGCCTTCCGAACCGACGAACAGTCGCGTCAGGTCATAGCCGGCTGCCGATTTCCGCGCCCGGCCACCCGTTTTGATCACACGGCCGTCAGCCAAGACGACGGTCAGGCCCAATACATTCTCGCGCATCGTGCCATAGCGGACGGCATTGGTGCCGCTGGCCCGGGTCGAGGTCATGCCGCCGATCGTCGCATCGGCCCCGGGATCGATCGGAAAGAACAAGCCCGCATCGCGGAGATGAGCATTGAGCTGCTTGCGCGTAACGCCCGCCTGGACCTGCACATCGAGATCATCGCCATTGACCTCGATGATCTGGTTCATGCCGCTGAGATCGACACTGACACCGCCTTGCAAGGCCGCGACATGCCCTTCCAGGGACGTGCCGACGCCGAAGGGGATGACTGGCGCCGCGTGACGGCGCGCCAGGCGCATGACCTGCGCCACCTCCTCCGTCGATTGCGGAAAGACGACGACATCCGGCGCATGGGTCGGATGATAGGATTCGTCATGGCCATGGCGGTCGAGAATGCCGGGATTGGTGCTGACCCGATTATCACCCAACAACGCCGTCAGAGCGGCGATCAGCGCCGTTGGATCGGCGAGACGGCGTGCTTCCTGTGCCATTGGCGTTTCCTCAATCACGCTTTTGCTTTACCGTAGCCTCCGCCTCCCGGGGTTTCCACCACAAAGCAGTCGCCTGGCCGCATCTCGGTGCGATCAGTCCCGTTGAGCACGTCGATATGGCCATCGACACGCTGGACGGTATTGCGTCCCAAAGCGCCGGCCTCGCCGCCCGCCATGCCATAGGGATGGATCACCCGATGGCCGCTCAGGATCGCCGCGGTCATCGCCTCGCGGAACTGGATGCGCCGGACCACGCCATCGCCGCCGCGATGCTTTCCTTTGCCGCCGCTGCCGCGCCGGATGCGGAAATCCTCCACCAAAACAGGGAAACGCCATTCCAACACTTCCGGATCGGTGAGACGTGAATTTGTCATATGGGTCTGAACCGCATCGGTGCCATCGAAATCCGGCCCCGCACCGGACCCGCCGGCGATGGTTTCGTAATACTGGTATTTTTCGTTACCGAAGGTGAAATTGTTCATCGTGCCTTGGGCGGCCGCCATGACACCCATGGCGCCGTAAAGCGCATCGGTCACGCATTGCGAGGTTTCGACATTGCCGCTGACCACCGCTGCCGGATAAGCCGGCTTCAGCATGCTGCCATCGGGGATGATGATCTCCAACGGTTCCAGGCAACCGGCATTCATGGGGATTTCGTCGTCGATCAGCGTCCGGAAGACATAGAGGACCGCTGCCTTGGCCACCGCCGACGGTGCATTGAAATTGCTCGGCAATTGCGCCGAGGTGCCGGTGAAATCGATGATCGCGCTGCGCTTCCCATGATCGACCGTGACGGTGACGGCGATCTTCGCGCCATCATCCATCTCATAGGTGAAGGCGCCGTTCTTCAAGCGATCGATCACCCGTCGCACCTGTTCCGCCGCATTGGCGCGCACATGTCCCATATAGGCATGGACGACATCCAGCCCGAAGTCGCGCACCATCCGGTGCAGTTCCTGAACGCCTTTTTCATTGGCCGCCACCTGCGCGCCGAGATCCGCGACATTCTGATCGGGGTTGCGCACCGGATAGAGACCGGTTGCGAGCAAAACCCGCAATTCGGCTTCAAGGAAGCGCCCCTGATCGACCAGCTTGAAATTATCGATCAGCACGCCCTCCTCTTCCACCGTCTTGCTGTCCGGCGGCATCGAACCCGGCGTGATGCCGCCGATATCCGCATGGTGGCCGCGGCTGGCAACATAGAAAAGAATATCCCGTCCCGCTTCATCGAAGACTGGCGTCACCACGGTGACATCAGGCAAATGGGTGCCGCCGTTATAGGGCGCATTCAGCACGTAGACGTCACCTGGCTTCATGGTGGTTCGGCCGGATACGTCGAGATTGCCCCGAATGATGCTCTCGACGGATTCGCCCATCGATCCGAGATGCACCGGCATATGCGGCGCATTGGCGATCAACCGGCCTTGCTGATCGAAGACGGCGCAAGAGAAATCCAGACGCTCCTTGATATTCACCGAATGGCTGGTCTTTTCCAGAGTGGAGCCCATCTGTTCGGCGATCGACATGAACAGATTGTTGAAGATCTCCAGCATCACCGGATCGACGCTGGTGCCGATGGCCGCTTGCCGCTGCAGCGCCTGGTACCGTTCGACAACGAGATGGCCAAGCTCTGTCAGATGCACGCGCCAGCCGGGTTCGACGACGGTAGTACTGGTCGGATCGAGAATGATGGCCGGGCCATTGACCAACTGTCCGGGCCGCAAGCCGATACGGTCGAAGACCGGTGCCGACAATTCCTGCCCCTCCGCCCAGAAAGGCACACGCGCTTTCGGCTCGGCATCGGCCTTGCTAACGTCAGTGAGGGTGGGATCGCTGACGGCCTCGGTGGCCCCGATCGCCTCAACGCTGACCGAATCGACGATCAGCGGCTTATTCGGCACGATGAAACCGTAACGCTGCCGGTGCTCTTCCTCGAAATTCGCTTTGATGGTTGCGAGATCGCCGTGTTCCGCCACCAGAGCGGCATCGGTGCCGGCATATTTCACATGCACGTGCCGCAGCAGCGTGATCTGCTCCGGTGCGATACCTTGCGCCTCGACCTCTGCAACGGCCTCTGCGGCAAGCGCATCGAGATCGCTTTCAAGCCGCGACAGTAAGTTGGCATCCAAGGATGCTTCCACCGTGCGGTGCCGCAAGGCACGGATATCGGCGAGACCCATGCCATAGGCCGACAAAACGCCGGCGAAGGGATGCAGGAAGATACGCGTCATGCCAAGCGCATCGGCGACCTGACAGGCATGCTGGCCACCGGCCCCGCCGAAACAAGCCAAGGTGTAGTGGCTGACATCATAGCCGCGCTGGATCGAGATTTCCTTGATCGCATTGGCCATATTGGCGACGGCGATTTTCAAAAAGCCCTCTGCCACCTCTTCGGGTGACATATTCTTGCCGGATTTGGCGGAAATATCCGCTGCCATCGCCACGAATTTCTGCACCACGACATCACGGTCGAGCGGCAGATTGCCATCCTTGCCGAAGACCTTGGGGAAGAAATCGGGATTGAGGCGACCCAGCATGACATTGCAATCGGTGACGGCCAGCGGCCCGCCACGGCGATAGCTGGCCGGCCCCGGATTTGCGCCGGCCGATTCCGGGCCGACGCGGAAGCGGGAGCCGTCGAAGAACAGGATCGAACCGCCGCCCGCGGCGACGGTATGAATCTGCATCATCGGCGCGCGGATGCGAATGCCGGCGACCTGGGCATCGAAGCTGCGTTCATAGGCCCCGTTGTAATGCGAAACATCCGTCGATGTACCGCCCATGTCGAAACCGATGATCTTGCTGAAGCCGGCCATGGCGGCCGTCTGCACCGCCCCGACAATCCCGCCCGCGGGGCCGGAAAGGATGCTGTCCTTGCCCTGAAAGCTATGGCCATCGGTCAGGCCCCCATTCGACTGCATGAACATCAGCCGCGTCGTCTGATTGCCAATCTCGCTCGCCACCTGATCCACGTAGCGCCGCAGGATCGGTGAGAGATAGGCATCGACCACGGTGGTGTCGCCCCGGCTGACCAGCTTCATCAGCGGCGAGACCTGATGGCTGACCGAGATCTGCGTGAAGCCGATCGCGGCGGCGGCATCGGCGAGCTGCTTCTCGTGCCCCGTGAAGCGGTAGCCATGCATCAGCAGGATGGCGACGGCCCGCAACCCCCGGTCATAGGCAGCCTGCATCTCACGCCTGGCGGCGGCAAGATCGAGTTGACGGATCACCTCGCCTTTGGCCGTCACCCGCTCATCGACCTCGATCACTCCGGCATAAAGCAGTTCCGGCAAAAGGATGCGGCGCGCAAAGATCTTCGGCCGGTTCTGGTAGGCGATCCGCAAGGCGTCACGGAAACCTTTGGTCGTCACCAGCAATGTCGGCTCACCCTTGCGCTCGAGCAGCGCATTGGTCGCAACCGTGGTCCCCATCTTGATCGCCTGGACATCTTCCGGCAGCGCCTCGCCGGGCTGCAACTGAAGCAGGTCACAGATGCCCTGGATCGCCGCGTCTCGGTAGCGTTCGGGGTTTTCCGACAACAACTTATGGGTCACTAAGCTGCCATCGGGACGCTTGGCTACAACGTCAGTGAAGGTGCCGCCGCGGTCGATCCAGAATTGCCACTTGCCCGCCTGCTTTTGCTTCATCTGCTGTTCCACTGACTTCGCCATGTTCTTCCCCATAACGCACACAAGCCGATCATATCGGACTTATAGCCGGGTGCCATGAAAATGCAGCCCTTGAAACAGGCGCGGCGCCTCCATGGCTCTCACGCATCCCTGGCGCGACAAAAGACATCGCTCCCCGGCTGGAAAAACCGGCGCCGAGCCGATATGTTCGCCGGGGCCACTAATATTGGCCGCTGTTTGGGAGTATCATGAGCGTTTGGGGCAAAATCATCGGCGGCGCTGCCGGCTTCGCCATTGGCGGGCCGATTGGGGCGCTGATTGGCGCGCTGGCGGGACATGCCGTCGATGTGACAGTCGAACATGAACAATTACCGCCACCTGATTCGGACAGCGACGACCGATCGGCAACCCGCCAGGTCGCCTTCACCGTGGCGGCCATCGCGCTCGGCGCCAAAATGGCGAAGGCCGATGGTGTGGTCACCCGCGCCGAGGTGGATGCCTTCAAGGAAGTTTTCCATGTCCCGCCGGCCGAGCTTAAGAACGTGGCGCGAATCTTCGATCTGGCGAAGCGCGACACTTTCGGCTTCGAAACCTATGCCCGTCAGGTGGCCCGGATGTTCCAGCCGAAACATCCTGTTTTGGAAGAAATGCTTGACGGCCTGTTCCATATCGCTCGCGCCGATGGTCATGTGCATGAAGCCGAATTGAACTATCTGCAGCGCGTTGCCGAGATTTTCGGCTTCACCGAAGGCGATTTCGCCCGTATCCGGGAAGCCAATGTCGGCCCGGACAAGGCAGATCCCTACACTATTCTCGGCGTAACCCGCGAAACGGGGAATGACGACATCAAGCAGGCTTGGCGCAAACTGGTCCGCGACAACCATCCGGACAAGCTGATCGCACAAGGCCTGCCGGCTGATTTCGTCGATCTGGCGACGGAGAAGCTTGCCCGCATCAATGCCGCCTATGACAAGATCGCCAAGGAACGCGGCATCAATTGAGACTTAATCCTATATGCCCGTAGCACCCCCCCAACTCACTTTGCGCAATGCCACCGTCACCTTCGGCGGGCGGCCGCTTTTCGCCAATATCACCATGAGCCTCGGCAAAGGCGAGCGGGTCTGCCTGGTCGGCGCCAATGGCTCTGGCAAATCGACAATCCTCAAGGCTTTGGCCGGCGAGGTCGAACTGGATGGCGGCCAGCGCTTCCTGCAGCCGGGCATAACGGTCGGCTATTTGCCGCAGAACCCCGACCTTTCGCTTGGCGGAACGGTCGCTGGCTATATCGGTGCCGGCCTGGCCGATCCCGAAGGCGAAACCTATCGCATCGATGCGGTTCTTGATCATCTCGATCTGGATGGCAGCCGCGATATCTCCACCTTGTCGGGCGGTGAAGGCCGCCGCACAGCCTTGGGACGTGTCCTGGTAAGGCGGCCGGATCTGCTGCTGCTGGACGAGCCGACCAACCATCTCGACCTGCCCACGATTGAATGGCTGGAAGAAGAACTGGCGGCCTTTCCCGGCGGCATCCTGATGATCAGCCACGATCGCACCTTTCTGACCAAATTGACGCGACGGCTGTTGTGGCTCGATCGCGGCCGCATGTTCGAGCTGGATGACGGCTTTGCGAAGTTCGAAGACTGGTCCAACGGCATCATCGAGCAGGAAGCGGCGGAAAATTACCGGCTGCAAAAGCGCATCGAGCAGGAGGAATACTGGCTGGCGCGCGGCGTCACCGCCCGCCGGTCCCGCAATGAAGGCCGCCGCCGCAACTTGTTTGCCCTTCGCAAGCAACGGGCCGAAGCGCTGAAGGCGCGCGGCAAGGCGAAGCTTGCCTTGTCGGAAGCCGAAAGCGGCGGCCAACTGGTGATCGAGGCCATCGATATCAGCAAGTGTTTCATCCGGCCGGACGGCAGCGAGGTTACGATCGTCGATGGTTTCTCAACGCGGATTCAGCGCGGCGACCGGCTCGGCCTGATCGGCCCCAATGGCGCCGGCAAGAGCACCATTCTGAAATTGCTGACCGGCCAGATGCAGCCGGATTCCGGCACGATCCGCCTCGGCACCAATCTCATGCCGCTCTATCTCGACCAGCGGCGCATGGTTTTCGATCTCGACAAAACGCTGTGGCAGACCCTGGCGCCGGGCGGGGGCGATTCG
The DNA here is from genome assembly GCF_034044715.1 of Dongia soli. Classification (NCBI taxonomy): domain Bacteria; kingdom Pseudomonadati; phylum Pseudomonadota; class Alphaproteobacteria; order Rhodospirillales; family Dongiaceae; genus Dongia; species Dongia soli. Next base: position 62,082 of record NZ_JAXCLW010000001.1, read on the forward strand.
ATCGATGTACGGGGCCAGCAGCGCCATGTCGTCGCCTATCTTCGGGACTTCCTGTTCAATGACAAACAGGCAACGATGACGGTGCGGACTTTGTCGGGCGGCGAGCGCGCGCGCTTGATGCTGGCAAAGCTTTTCGCGCAGCCCAGCAACCTCATCGTGCTCGACGAGCCGACCAATGATCTGGACATGGATACGCTCGACCTGCTTCAGGAAGTGCTGTCCGATTACGATGGCACCTTGCTGCTGGTGAGCCATGATCGCGATTTTCTCGATCGCCTGGTCACCAGCGTGATCGCGGTCGAAGGCGATGGCGAGGTGGCCGAATATCCCGGCGGCTATAGCGATTACCTGATCCAGCGACCTGAACCGAAAGCCGTGGCCAGCGACAAGGCGGCGAAAAAGCCGGCGACCGAAAAAGCACCGCCGCCGGCACGTGCACCGCAACGGCTGAGCTCCAAGGAACAACGTGAGCTGGACGATCTGCCGGGCCGGATCGCCACTCTGGAAAAGGAGATCCAGGTGATCGAAACCGCCTTGGCCGATCCCGATCTCTATAGCCGCGATCCGCAGAAATTCGCCAAGGCCAGCGATCTGCTGGCCGGCAAGAAGACGGCGCTTGCCGAGGCTGAGACCCGTTGGTTGGAACTGGAAGAAAAACGCGCTGAACTGGCGGCCGGCTGATCATGCTCCCAAGCCATGTGCTGCTGATGATCCTGGCGCAGGCCTTGTGGGGCGCCAATTTTGCCGTCACCAAAATGGGCCTTGGTCATTGGCCGCCGCTTTTCTTCGTTTGTATCCGGCTGGCTTTGGTCGCCCTCCTGCTGGTGCCGATGGTCGGCTTGCCGAAGCGCGCGCATCTGCCAGCCTTGCTGCGGCTGTGTTTTCTGCTTGGCGTCGTTCACTGGGCCACGCTGTTCACCGGCCTTCTGCTGACCGATGCCGCCACCACCTCGATCATCATTCAAATCCAGGTGCCGATCTCGGCCCTGCTGGCGATCTTCTTCCAGGGCGACCGCATGGGCTGGCGACGCTGGTCCGGCATGGCGATCGCCTTTGCCGGCATCGCCCTGATCGTCGGCACGCCGCAATTCACCGGCGGGCTGCGCGGCGCCGGCCTGATCCTCATTGCCGCCATTGCCTGGGCCGTCGCCAATATGGAGATCAAGAAACTCAGCGATCACATGGATGGATGGCGGCTCAATGCCTGGACCGGCTTGCTCGCGGCACCGATGACCTTCGTCATGTCGCTGCTGCTCGAACAGGGCCAGTGGCAGGCGATCAGCACGGCGGATTGGCGCGGCTGGTCGGCCATGGTCTATCAGGTTCTGATCGTCACCACATTATGCTATGGCATCTGGTATGGCATGATGCGCCGTTATCCGATGTCGCTGGTCATGCCATTCACCTTGATGGAACCGGTTTTCGGTGCCGCTACCGCCGTGGTGCTCTTGGGCGAACCGGTCGGCGGGCGGCTGATTGTCGGAACCGCGATTACGCTCGTCGGCCTCGCCATCCTGGTCCTGCGCCGGCCGCAGGCCGTCGCACAACCGGTTGGCCCCGGTGCCTAGTACGAACCAATCTTAGTCGGGGCAGCGCCATGCAATTGATCGATTTGCCATCTCCCAATTTCGATGATCGCCCGGCCGGCGGGCCGATCGATATGCTCTTGCTCCATTACACCGGCATGCAGAGCGGCGACGAAGCGATCGCCCGGCTGCGCGATCCCGCTGCCCGGGTCAGCAGCCATTATGTGGTGGACGAAGACGGTTCCATCCTCTCTCTGGTGCCGGAGGGAAAACGCGCTTGGCATGCCGGCGTCAGTTCCTGGGCCGGGGCCCGCGATATCAATGCCCGCTCGATCGGCATCGAAATCGTCAATCCGGGTCACGACTGGGGCTATCGGCCCTTTCCTGAAGTGCAGATGCAGGCGGTCATTGCCCTGTCGCAACAGATCATCGCCCAGCATCGCATCCCGGCGAGCCGTGTCCTCGGCCATTCCGATGTCGCGCCGATGCGCAAACAGGATCCCGGCGAGTTGTTCAATTGGGCCTTGCTGGCGTCGCGCGGCATCGGCCTGTGGCCCAAACCCATCATCGCCGATTGGGATGAAGCGACCTTCCTCGCAGCGCTCGCTAGATATGGCTACGATATCCAGGGGCCGGCCGGCGCGATGCCGGAAACCGCCCATCATGCGGCGATCCTGGCTTTCGAAAGGCATTTCCGGCCGCAACATCTCACCGGCCGCTTCGAGCCCGCCTCAGCCTCGATCCTCAAGGGCCTGCTGCAAGCAGCCGGCCTTGACGCGACCGGCATTGACACGCCCGGCTTCAAGGCCTAGCTAGGCACTGCCAGATGGCCGGATGACTGCTCTCCTCGCTTTGGCGCGGAGGGAGGAAAGTCCGGGCTCCACGGAAGGACGGTGCCGGGTAACGCCCGGCGGGAGCAATCCCAGGGAAAGTGCCACAGAGACTATACCGCCGGCGGCGGCCAGCAATGGGCGCAGGGCCGGTAAGGGTGAAAAGGTGCGGTAAGAGCGCACCGCGCTGACGGCAACGCCAGTGGCAGGGTAAACCCCACCGGGAGCAAGACCAGATAGGAGGACAGGAACCGGGCAACCGGTTCAGGCGCCTTTCCGCGCCGATCCTCGGGTAGGTCGCGCGAGGCGTCCGGCGACGGGCGTCCCAGATGAATAGTCATCCACGGGTCGCGGTCGGGCGGGAGTGATGACCGGCGAAAGCCGGCCATATCGTTCGTCCAGCGGCCCCGGACAGAACCCGGCTTACAGGCCATCTGGCATCAATTGATGCGTGTATTTCCGGAAATTACACCGCTGTTACGGAAAGCATGAGAACATTCCCGGTACAAAAGAAAGTTGAAAAATCAGCGGACTACGCCACAGCCGGCATCAAGCTAACTTTCTTTCTCAGCGAGGCCGCGTAACTCATTGAAAAAATGCAACTTCAAGGAGTCACGTTTTCGCGAGGAAACGGAAATTTCCAAGCTATTCCAGAGATTTACGGGCTCTTCCCATTGACGCCCATACCATCCCATGATATCCCATTAACGATCGAGATTTACCGGACGGCAGCGGCGGGCCGTGTCCGGTGCTTAAAACAAGTGTGGCGACGCCAGCCATCTATGGGACGGCAGCGGGAAACTCGATGGCCCTGTTCATCGATACCTTCATCAACAAGATCGATAAGAAGGGCCGTATCTCCGTCCCCGCGACGTTCCGTGCTGCCTTGGCGAATCAGGCTTTCCAGGGCATCGTCGCCTTTCCATCTTTCAAATACGCCGCCATCCAATGCGCCGGGATGGATTGGATGCAGGCTTTGACCGACCGCATGACCCAGGTCGACCTGTTTTCCGATGAGCATGACGACCTGACCGCCACGCTTTTCGCTGATGCCAAACAACTGCCGTTCGATGGCGAAGGCCGCATCATGCTGCCCGAAAGCCTTGCCGCCCATGCCGGCATCACCGAAGCGGCAGCCTTTGTCGGTCGCGGCAGCGGCTTCGAAATCTGGGAACCTGCCAAGCTCGAAGCCTATAAGGCCGAGGCGCGCCGCCGTGCCCTGGAAAAGGGCCGAACCTTGCGGCAGGCGCCAGGCGGGCCGGGTGGAGGTGCGTAATGGCCGACATAATGTCCTCACCCGCCAGCCCGCATCAGTCAGTTCTGCTGTCGGAGGTGGTCTCCGCTTTATCGCCGCGTGACGGCGCCATCTATGTCGATGGCACTTTCGGCGCCGGCGGCTATAGCCGCGCCATTTTAGAAGCGGCCAATTGCACCGTCTTCGCCATCGATCGCGATCCCGGTGCCGTGCGCGACGCCCAGCCATTGCTGGATCGTTTCAAAGGCCGCCTGCATATTTTGCAGGGACGTTTCGGCGATATGGCAAAACTGCTCGCCACACAGGGCATCGACCAGGTACAGGGCGTGACGCTCGATCTCGGCGTCTCCTCGATGCAGCTCGACCAGGCCGAGCGCGGCTTCTCCTTCCGTTTCCACGGGCCGCTCGACATGCGCATGGAACAGGAAGGGGAAACAGCTGCCGATCTCGTCAATAAAATGGCTGAGCAACCGCTGGCCGATCTGATCTTCACCTTCGGTGAGGAAAAGAAGGCGCGTCGGGTGGCCAAGGCGATCATCGCGGCGCGTGCTTTGGCACCGATTACAACGACCCAGCAACTGGGCGAGATCGTGCGCCGCGCGATCGGCCCAACGCCAGCCAATCGCATTGATCCCGCGACCCGCACCTTCCAGGCGCTGCGCATCGCGGTCAATGACGAGATGGGCGAGATTGATCGCGGTCTTGAAGCCGCCGATGCCATTTTGGCACCGGGCGGACGTCTCGCCATCGTCTCCTTCCATTCGCTGGAAGACCGCCGCGTCAAAGCTTTCTTGCGCAGCCGCAGCACCAGCGCGCCGCGCGGATCGCGGCATCTGCCGGAAACACCACAGGCAGAAGCGCCGCGTTATCGTCTGATCTCGCCGGGCGGCATAGAACCCAGCGACGCTGAGATCGCCCGCAATCCGCGCGCACGTTCCGCGCGTCTGCGGATTGCCGAACGTCTAGCGGATGCGCATCCGGCGGGAGGTGCCGCATGATCCGGATCAGCGTCGTCATCTGGATTCTCGTCCTAGCCTTGCTCGGTGTCGGCCTCTTTCAGGTGAAGTACAACGTTCAGGCCAAGGAAACCGAATTGCGGCACCTGAAGCGCCAGATCGATAGCAATCTTTCCAGCATCCACGTGTTGGAAGCGGAATGGAGCTATCTCAACGACCCGGTGCGGCTGGCCGATCTCGCCCGGCGCCACACCGATCTCCTGCCAACGCAGGCCAGCCAGATCAAGAACTTCGCCGACCTGCCGCTACGGCCGGCTGATGCACCGGCCGCGCCGGCACCGGAAACTGCGCCGCAATTGTCGCAGCCCGAACAGGCGCCAACGCCTCCCATGGTTTCGGCTGTCACACCGCACCAGCAACCGGCGGCGGCGAGCACGGCGGCCGGCACGACCATACAGACGCAAAAAGCAGCCCTTCCGGAATCGCTGCCCACGGCCGCGCCGACCATCGTTCCGGTGAGTGCGCAGCTCAGCAAACCACAGGATCGACCGGCGGCGATCAAGGTCAGCGCCAAGCCGGCAGCTACACCCGCAGCCAAACCCGCGGTCAAACAGCCGGCAGCCACGGCGAAGAAACCGGGTTCGGATGAAGTGATCGATGCCATTTTGGCTGATATGCAACGGGCACAAGATGCGCCCGACGCATCCGCTGCGGGTGACCAATGAAGCGGCGTAACGATCATAGGCGCGCGGATAACTTCTCGGCGCAGCGGTCGCAGCCGGTGATCAACCCGATGGCTTTGGAAGCCGAGCCGGAAGGCCGGCAGAAGCGCGTCCTGGAAATGGGTCACACCCGGCTGATGCTGGGCGCTGGCCTGTTCTGCGTTGCCTTTCTGGTCATCACCGCCCGTCTGGCGGCCGTCACCTTGCTGCCGGGCGAAGATGATACTGGCGCCGCGCATCAAAAGATCGCCTCGACCGGCCGCGCCGATGTAGTTGATCGCAACGGCGTTGTCCTCGCCACCAGCCTCACCACAGCCTCGCTTTATGCCAATCCCCGGCAGATCACCAATCCGGATGATGTTGCCAGGCAGCTGGCGCCTATTCTGCCGGACCTCAATCCGACCGCGACGGCGACGAAGCTGTCGAGCGACCGGGCCTTCATCTGGCTGTGGCGCAACCTCACGCCCAAGCAGCAGCAGTCCGTCAATAACCTCGGCATTCCTGGCCTCTATTTTCAGTATGAGACCAAGCGCATCTATCCGCAGGGAAACCTGACCGCGCATCTGGTTGGCTTCACCGATATTGACGGCAAGGGCATTGCCGGCGTGGAGCGGTCTTTCGATGATGCCTTGAATGGCGGCACGCGTCCGCTGCAATTATCGATCGATATCCGCGTTCAGCACATCATGCATGAAGAGCTGAGCAATGCGATCCGGGATTTCCACGCCATCGGCGGCGCCGGCATGGTGATGGATGTGAAGACCGGCGAGGTCTTGTCCCTCGTTTCGCTGCCGGATTTCGATCCCTCGCAGCCGGGCGCCGCTTCAGCGGATGCTCGTTTCAACCGCGCCACGCTCGGCGTGTTCGAAATGGGCTCCACTTTCAAGACCTTCAATACGGCGATCGGGCTCGATAGCGGTACCGTCTCGATGACCGGCGGCTATGATGCCTCCAAGCCGATCCGGATCGGCGGCTTCACCATCAGCGATTATCACGGCAAGAACCGTTTCCTGACGGTGCCGGAGATCTACGCTTATTCTTCCAATATCGGCTCCGCCAAAATGGCCGACGATTTCGGCACGGAAACCCAGCAAACCTATCTGCGCCGCTTCGGCATGCTGGAAAAATCGCCGATCGAATTGCCGGAAGTCGGCCCGCCGATGGTTCCCAGCCTCAAGAACTGGAAGCGCATCAACACCATGACCATTGCTTATGGTCACGGTATCGCTGTCAGCCTGGCCCAGCTGATCACCGGTATCTCCGCCGTGGTCAATGGCGGCGATATGCGGGCCCCCACCATTCTGAAACGCCAGCCAGATCAGATCCCGGCCGGCGAACATGTCATCTCCGATCAGACCTCGGTCAATATGCGCGCCTTGATGCGCACGGTGGTCCAGGAGGGCACCGCCAAGAAAGCGGATGCGCCCGGTTATCTCGTCGGTTGCAAGACCGGTACGGCGGATAAACTCGAGGGCCACACCTATGCGAAGAATGCGCGCATGGCGGTGATTGTCTGCTCCTTCCCGTCCAACAATCCTCGCTATGCCGTTGCCGCTTTGGTCGATGAACCCGTTCCCAACGAACATAGCTACGGTTATGCGACTGCCGGTTGGGTGGCCGCCCCGGTGGCCGGCGCTTTAGTGCAGCGAATGGCCCCGCTTTACAGCATGGCGCCGATCTCGCCGGACGATCCGGCGTCGCAAAACCCGCTGGCGGCGCTTGTCGCCGACTATGATTCACCAGACTCCAAAAAGCCACATTCGATGGTTACGCAGGTCAAAGCGACGGCCAACGGCGCCACGCCTGCGACTCAATCGAAGGTCTCAATCGACGATCAGGGGGATGTGACCGGACCGCCGCAAAACACGGATCCAGGAGCGTCCATTGCAGATGAATGAGCTGATTGGCGGTCTCGACTCGATTGTGACATTGCGCAGTCCGGCAGCGGCGATCGACATTTCCGGTCTGACGGCCGATTCCCGTCATGTCCGACCGGGCTTTCTGTTCGCAGCCTTGCCCGGCAGCAAGGCCGATGGTCGCGATTTTATTTCCGCCGCTCTCGCCCAGGGCGCCAGCGCGATTCTGTCGCCGGAGAATCAACCGATTCTCGATCTGCCGCCGCATGTCGCCCATGTGACGGCGGCCAATCCGCGCCGCGCGCTCGCTTTGCTGGCTGCCCGTTTCAACGGGGCGCAGCCGAAGACGATAGCAGCGGTCACGGGAACCAGCGGCAAGACCTCGACAACTGTCTTCACCCGCCAGCTCTGGTCGCTGCTCGGTCATCGCGCTGCCAGCCTCGGCACGATCGGGTTGACGGCGCCCGGCTATGAACTACCCGATTCATTGACCACGCCTGATCCGGTGGAGCTGCATCGTATCCTCGCCGAGCTTGCCTTCAAGAACATCGATCATCTGGCCATGGAAGCGTCCAGCCATGGGCTTGACCAGTATCGACTCGACGGCGTGCAGGTCACGGCAGCGGCCTTTACAAACCTATCGCGCGATCATCTCGACTATCACGGCAACATGCAGGCGTATCTCCAGGCGAAACTGCGCCTGTTCGCCGACCTTCTGCCGGCCGGCGGGACCGCCGTGGTCAATGCCGATATGGAAGTTGCGGAAGATGTCTTCGCCGTCAGCCGCCGCGCGCATCATCGCCTGATCGCCGTCGGTGCGAAGGGCAGCGATATCAGATTGATCAAGCAGACCCCGACCAGCACCGGCCAGATGCTGGAGATCGATCTCTTCGGCACGCGCCATGACATCGAGTTTCCCGTCGCTGGTCTATTCCAGGCTTATAATTTGCTGACCGCCATGGGCCTCGTCATCGGCAGTGGCGGGGAGCCTGCCGTGGTTGCGCAACTTGTCGGCCGGCTGACGGGCGTGCACGGACGCATCGAGCATGTTGCAACTACACCATCAGGTGGCGCTGTCTATGTCGATTATGCGCATAAGCCCGGTGCGCTTGAAGCCGTGCTGACTGCCTTGCGTCCTCACACCACTGGCAAACTAGCAGTAGTGATTGGCTGCGGCGGTGATCGCGACCGTGGCAAGCGGCCGATCATGGGTGAGATCGCCACGCGGCTTGCCGATCGCGTCATTGTTACTGACGACAATCCGCGTTCAGAAGATCCCGCTGCGATTCGCGCTGAAATTTGTGCTGCTGCACCGGGCGCGATTGAAATTGGTGATCGCGCCGAAGCGATTCGCCATGCTATGCGGGAACTTGGCAAAGGCGATGTGCTCATCATCGCCGGCAAGGGTCATGAGACCTATCAGATCGTCGGCAATGTGAAGCACGATTTTGACGACAGCCAGGTGGCGCGTGACGTCGCGCTGGCGCTTGAAAGCGAGGCCTCGTGAGCCACGCCAACACGACACAGGTTCTCTGGACTGAAGCGGAGGCGACGATCGCCACGCGCGGCCAGGCGACAGCGACTTTCCGGGCGACCGGTGTGTCGATCGACAGTCGGTCGATCGCGCCGGGCGATCTTTTTATTGCGCTCAAAGGACCGACCTTCGACGGACATGATTTCGCCGCGCGCGCCGCAGCTGCGGGTGCCGCCGCGGTCGTCATCGATCATCGCCCGGCTGATCTCCCCGAAAGCGCGCCAGCCTTGCTGGTTAGCGATACGATGGCGGCCTTGTGGGATTTCGGCCGCGCCGCACGTGCCCGCACGCCGGCCCGCATCGCTGCGGTAACCGGTAGCGTCGGCAAGACCAGTACCAAGGAAGCGCTGCTGACCGTGCTCGCCGCCGGCGCGCCGACTTATGCCAGCACCGGCAATCTCAACAATCATTGGGGCGCGCCGCTCAGCCTGGCGCGCATGCCGCGCGACGTGACCTATGGTATTTTCGAACTCGGCATGAATCATGCCGGCGAGATTTCTCCTTTGGCCAAGCTGGTCCGGCCTGAGGTCGCGATCATCACCACCATCGACGCCGCGCATCTCGAATTCTTCAAATCCACTGCTGAGATCGCCGATGCCAAAGCGGAGATCTTCGATGGGTTGGAGCCCGATGGCACGGCCCTGCTGCCCAGCGACAATCCCCATTTCGAACGGCTGGCCCAGCATGCGCATGCGCGCGGCATCGCCACCATTCTCGGTTTCGGCAAAGCCTCGGATGCCGATATCCGGCTGATCTCCTGCGAGGTTCACGCCGACGGTAACCGGATCGAAGCCGAACTCTTCGGCCGCAGGGTAAGCTACCGCACCGCGGCGCCTGGCCTGCATCTGGCGATCAATAGCCTTGCCGTCCTTGGCGCGGTCCGGGCGCTGGGTGCCGATATCGACACGGCCTTGGGTGCTTTTGCCCGGGTTGAGACCGTCAAGGGACGCGGCAAGCGTGAAGTCGTGGCCTTGGCGAACGGCAAGATCGTCCTGATCGACGAATCCTACAATGCAAGCCCCGTGGCCGTGCGCGCCGCCCTGCACCTGCTCGGCATGACGCCGAAGGCCGAAGGCCGCCGCATCGCCATTCTGGGCGATATGCGTGAATTGGGACCGCAGGCGGGCGTCCTGCACCAGAACCTTGCTGCCGATGTGATTGCCGCTTGCATCGACCGCGCTTTCCTCGTCGGGCCGCTGATGCACGAACTCTATGATCGGCTGCCGGCCGCCATGCAAGCTGGGCACTATGCCGATTCGGACATGCTGGCAGCGATCATCGGCCGCGAAATACAGGCCGGGGACACGGTTCTGGTCAAAGGGTCGTTGGGCACGCGCATGGCGCCGATCGTGGCGGCCATCCGCGCACTGGGATCATCCGCTGGATCATCCGCGCAAGAAACACGCGTCTTTGGGGGAGCCAGTGTCAGCGCCGCAAGGGGAATCGGCGGCGCTGACACAGCAAAGCGGGCGGCGAACGGGCAGTAGGGGGCTGCGGGGAAATGCTTTATCACTTGTTGGCAGGGTTGGCGGAAGACTGGAAGGTGTTGAACGTCTTCCGCTATCTCACCTTCCGCAGCGGCGGTGCGATCCTGTTCTCTCTTGTCCTCACTTTGTGGATCGGCCCCGGCATGATTCGCTGGCTGAAAAAGCTGCAGCGCGATGGCCAGCCGATCCGCACCGATGGACCGGAATCGCATCTGCTGACCAAGAAGGGCACGCCGACCATGGGCGGGCTGATGTTCCTGCTTTCGGCGACGATCACCACGCTGCTTTGGGCCGATATCGGCAATGCCTATGTCTGGATTGTCCTCGGGGTGACCATCGGCTATGGCCTGATCGGTTTTGGCGACGACTTCCTGAAGCTGACCAAGCGCAATACCAAAGGCCTGCCGGGCAAGTTGAAACTGGCCGGCCAGATCGCCATCGGCCTGATCGCGACCTATGCCGTCACCCGCGTTACCGAGGCGCCGCTCAATACCGGCCTTGCCGTCCCCTTCCTGAAGGAAGTGGTGCTCCCTCTGGGCTGGTTCTTCATTCCCTTCGGCACTTTCGTCATGGTGGGCGCCTCCAATGCGGTCAACCTGACCGACGGCCTCGACGGGCTCGCCATCGTGCCGGTCATGATCGCGGCCGCCTGTTTCGCCTTGATTTCCTATCTGGTCGGTAATGCCGTTTTCGCCAATTACCTGCAGGTACATTTCGTGTCGGGTAGCGGCGAGCTCGCGGTGTTCTGCGGCGCCCTCTGCGGTGCCGGCCTCGGCTTCCTCTGGTTCAATGCGCCGCCCGCCATGGTTTTCATGGGCGATACCGGTTCCTTGTCGATGGGCGGCGCGCTCGGCGCCATCAGCGTCATCACCAAGCATGAACTGGTGCTCGCCATCATCGGCGGGCTCTTCGTCGTCGAGACGGTCTCCGTCATTGTCCAGGTTCTTTCCTATAAGACCACCGGCAAGCGGGTCTTCCGCATGGCGCCGTTGCATCACCATTACGAAAAGAAAGGCTGGGCAGAGCCGACCGTGGTGATCCGTTTCTGGATCGTCGCCGCGGTGCTGGCGCTGATCGGCCTTTCCACCTTGAAATTGAGGTGAGACCGTCGTGACCGCTGCGCTTCGCATCCCCAATCTCAACGGCAAGATCGTGGCCGTTCTCGGCCTCGGTCGTTCCGGCGGCACCGCTGCGGCCAGCCTGGCTGCGAGTGGCGCGACCGTCTGGGCCTGGGATGACAATGAAGCTGCGCGCACGGCGATCAATGGAGATTGGCTGGTCGACCTGACCAAGGCTGACTGGTCGCAGATCAGCTTCCTGTTGATCAGCCCCGGCATCCCGCATCTCCATCCGAAGCCGCATCCGGTGGCCGCTTTGGCCAAGGCGGCGAATGTGCCGGTGATCAGCGATATCGAGCTTCTGGTCCAGGCTCAACCCGGCGCCCGCTATGTCACCATCACGGGCACCAATGGCAAATCCACCACCACGACCCTGATCGGCCATCTGCTGCGGCAGGCCGGCAAGAAATGCGAAATTGGTGGAAATCTTGGCCAGGCGGCATTGTCGCTGGAACCGATGGGGCTGGACGGCATTTATGTCCTCGAAATGTCGTCCTATCAGTTGGAAATCACACCGACTGTCTTTGCCGATATCGCCATTCTGCTGAACATCACGCCGGACCATCTCGATCGTCATGGCGGCATGGAGGGATACATCGCCGCCAAGACACTCGCTTTGGCCGCCAAGAAGCGTGGCGGCGTCGGTATCATCGGCGTCGATGACGAGCATTGCCGGAAGATCTATGGCGACTTGAAGGATGCCGGCCGCAGGCTGATCCCAATCTCGGCTGAGAAGACCTTGGCGAAAAGCGTCTCTGCCGTGAAGGGCCAGCTGATCGACGATATCGACGGCAAGCGCGAGAAGATCATCGACCTGACCACCATCGCCACCCTGCCCGGCAGTCACAATTGGCAGAATGCCGCCGCCGCCTATGTCGCGGCCCGTGGCCTCGGCCTTAGCCGCGACCAGATCGTCGCCGGCCTGAAGAGCTATCCGGGCCTCGCCCATCGCCAGGAACTGGTCGCGACCATTGGCAAGGTCCGCTATGTCAATGACAGCAAGGCGACCAATGCCGATGCGGCCGGCAAGGCTTTAGCCTGCTACGAAAATATCTACTGGATCATCGGCGGCCGCGCCAAAGAAGGCGGTCTTGCCGGACTGGAGAGCTTCTATCCCCGCATCCGCCACGCTTTCCTGATCGGCGAAGCAGCACCCGCCTTCGCCAAGCAGCTTGGCCGCGCCGTGCCGGCAACCCAATGCGGCACCTTGGATAAGGCGCTGGCAGCGGCCCATGTGCTGGCGCAGAAGGAAAATCGCGACGGCGCGACAGTGCTGCTCTCGCCGGCCTGCGCCTCCTGGGATCAGTATCCGAATTTCGAAGTCCGCGGTGACCACTTCCGGGGCCTTGTTGCGCAATTGGCGGGAGGCAAGGCATGAGCACTTTCTCTCGCACCGACCGCAGTCAACTGGGCCAATGGTGGTGGACAGTCGACCGCTGGACCCTGGGCGCCATTCTTGCCTTGATGTTCATCGGCGCCATCCTGGTTTTGGCCGCCAGCCCGGCCGTCGCAGTGCGGATCGGTCTCGATAGCTTCTATCTTGTGCGCCATCACTACGCCATGCTGCCGGTGGCGCTGGCGATCATGATCGGCGTTTCCGTGATGTCGCCACGCCAGGTCCGGCGCATGGGCGTGATCGGATTCTTCATTTTCCTCGGCCTGACGATCTTGACCATCCTGTTCGGCCAGGAAATCAAGGGCGCTACGCGCTGGATCAATATCGGCCCGCTCAATCTGCAGCCCTCGGAATTCCTCAAGCCGACTTTTGCCGTCTTCGCCGCCTGGATGTTCTCGCTGCAACATAGCGACAAGCGCGTTCCCGGTTATCTCATCTCCATCGCCGCTTATGTGGTGGTGGTCGGCCTGCTGATGAAGCAGCCCGATCTCGGCATGACCTCGGTGGTGACGCTGACCTGGTTTGCGCAGTTCTTCATCGCCGGCCTGCCCATCATCTGGGTGGTCGCAGGCATTGGTGTCGGCGTCGGCGGTCTGGTCATCGCTTATTTCACCTTCCCCCATGTCACCGAGCGCATCGATCAGTTCCTCGATCCGAAGGCCGGCGACAACTACCAGATCGACCGCGCGCTCGAAGCTTTTTCCAATGGCGGTCTCTATGGCCGCGGCCCGGGCGAAGGTACCGTGAAACTGGTACTGCCGGACGCTCATGCCGATTTCGTCTTCGCCGTCGCCGCCGAAGAATTCGGCCTGATCGTCTGCCTGCTGATCGTCGCGATCTTCGCTTTCATCGTGTTGCGGTCCCTGCTGCGCATGGTGGGCGAGAACAATCTCTTCATTTTGTTGTCGGTAACGGGTCTCGTCACGGGATTCGGCCTGCAGGCGGTCATCAATATGGCCTCCAGCCTGCATCTGATGCCGACCAAGGGCATGACCCTGCCCTTCATCTCCTATGGCGGCTCGTCAATCATGGCGATTGCCCTGACGGTCGGCATGTTGCTCGCTTTCACCCGCAAGCGATTCCCGGGGAGCGTCGATCTATGACGGCAGCTTCCATGCAACCCGGTACGGCGCGCATCCTGCTGGCGGCAGGCGGCACCGGCGGACATTTATTTCCCGCCGAAGCGCTGGCGCATGAGTTGCTGGGGCGGGGCCTTGCCGTCGACCTGGTGACCGATGAGCGGGGCCAGGGTTTCGGTGCGAAATTGCCGCAGGTCGGCCTTCATCATATCGCTGCCGGCGGTGTTGCCGGCAAGGGGGCCGCCGCTCGGCTGCAAAATGTTCTGCGCCTGGGTATCGGCTATCTGCAATCGCGGCGCCTCGTGAAGCGCCTGCGTCCGGCCGTCGCGGTCGGCTTCGGCGGCTATCCCTCGGTCCCGCCGTTGCTGGCGGCGCAGCATGCCGGCGTGCGAACGGTGCTCCACGAACAGAATGCCGTGGCCGGCCGCGCCAATCGGTTCCTGCTGAAGCGGGCCAGCAGCGTCGCCACCAGTTTCGAGCGCGTGAAGTTTCTCGAACAGGTATCGGCGGCACATCGTATCGTTACCGGCAATCCGGTGCGGCCCGATATTGCCGCCATCGCCGCGGAGCCTTATATCGCGCCGACGGGCGAGGGCCCGTTCCGCCTGCTCGTCGTCGGCGGCAGCCTCGGCGCCCGGGTCTTCGGAGAATTGGTCCCGCCGGCCATCGCTTTGCTGCCGCAGGATCTGCGGCGGCGCCTGCAGCTGACACAGCAATGCCGCGCCGAAGATCTGGAAAGGGTCGCGGCGCAATATCGCGACATGGGCCTTGCCGTGGAATTACAGCCTTTCTTCCGCGACATCCCGGCGCGTCTTGCCCAGACACATCTGCTGATATCGCGCGCCGGCGCCTCGACCGTCGCCGAGCTTGCCGCGGCAGGCCGTCCCGCGCTGATGATTCCCCTGCCCGGCGCCATCGATGATCACCAAATGGCCAATGCCTCGGCTCTGGCCGATGCTGGCGGGGGCTGGGCGGTAGCGCAACGCGACCTCGATCCGTCGGGCCTCGCTGCGCGCCTGGAAGATTTCATGACACATCCGGCCAAGCTGGCCGCCGCCGCGGATGCGGCGCGGCGCCTCGGCCGCCGCGATGCCGCACGCGCGCTGGCCGATCTGGTGACCGGCCTGCTGCCGGCCGGCACCGTCCAAGAATTGGAGCAACACTGATGCGCGCCCTTCCTCTCGATATCGGCGTCATCCACTTTGTCGGCATTGGCGGCATCGGCATGAGCGGCATTGCCGAGATTCTCCACAATCTCGGCTACAAGGTGCGCGGCAGCGATCTCAATGAAAGCTATGTCACCAAGCACCTGCAGGAGATCGGCGTGCCGGTGGAATTCGGCCATCGTGCCGAAAATCTGGCCGATGCCTCGGTGGTGGTCATTTCCACCGCCGTGAAGCCGGACAACCCCGAAGTGGTCGCAGCCCGCGCGAAATGGCTCCCGGTGGTGCGCCGCGCCGAGATGCTGGCCGAGCTGATGCGCCTGAAATGGTCGGTCGCCATCGGTGGCACCCATGGCAAGACCACGACGACCTCGCTGGTCGCCGCTTTGATCGATGCCGCCGGTTTCGATCCCACCGTCATCAATGGCGGTATCATCAACAATTACGGGACCAATGCACGCTTGGGCGCCGGCGATTGGATGGTGGTGGAAGCTGATGAATCCGACGGCAGTTTCCTGAAACTGCCGGCCGTCATCGCCATTGTGACGAATATGGACCCCGAGCATCTCGACCATTACGGCACGGTCGAAGCAATGAACAAGGCCTATGAGGATTTCGTCCGGAACATTCCGTTCTACGGTTTCGCGGCCTTGTGTATCGACCATCCGGTGGTGCAGGCGATGATCCCGCGTCTCGCGGACCGGCGCATCATCACCTACGGTTTCTCGCCCCAGGCCGATGTGCGGGCGGCCGATCTCAAAATGGATCCGAGCGGCGCCAGCTTCAACGTCGTGATCACAGATCGCATTCGCGACACCGAACATACGATCACCGGCCTGCATCTGCCGATGGTCGGCCAGCACAATGTGCAGAACAGCCTGGCGGCGATCGCCGTGGTGCATGAGATGGGCATCGATGACGACAAGATCCGCAAAGGGCTTGCCGGCTTCGGCGGCGTGAAGCGCCGTTTCACCCGCACCGGCGAGGTCAATGGCGTCACGGTGATTGACGATTACGGCCATCACCCGGTGGAGATCGCCGCGGTGCTCAAGGCCGCGCGCCAGGCGAGCCATGGAAAAGTGATCGCCGTCGTCCAGCCGCACCGTTACAGCCGGCTGCAGAACCTCTTCGTCGACTTCTGCACCTGTTTCAACGATGCCGATGCGGTCATCGTCGCCGATGTCTATCCGGCCGGCGAAGCGCCGATCCCCGGCATCAATGCCGAAGCCCTCGCCGCCGGTTTGCGTGAGCGCGGCCATCGTCATGCGGGTCATCTATCCGATCCAAAGAAACTGGCCGAAACCGTGGCGCCGATGGCGCATCCCGGCGACATGGTGGTCTGCCTGGGTGCCGGCAGCATTACCTATTGGGCCCATGCCTTGCCGGGCGAACTGGCTACCCTTTACGGCAGGAAGCAACCATGATGGCGGCGATGCGGACATCCGGCCTGCTTGATCGGCTACCGCCGGTGCGTGGCCGCCTGACCGAGGGCGCGTCGCTGGCCAATGTCACCTGGTTCCGCGTCGGCGGTCCGGCCGAGGTGCTGTTCAAGCCGGCCGACCTCGAAGACCTGCGCGCTTTCATCGCCGCCAAGCCCGCCGATATTCCGGTGACGGTGCTAGGCGTCGGTTCCAATCTGCTGGTGCGTGATGGGGGCATTCCCGGCGTTGTCATCCGCCTCGGGCGTGCTTTCGCCGACATCCGCATCGAAGCTGATCGCGTCATCGCCGGCGCGGCCGCCCTCGACCTCAATGTCGCGCTGGCAGCGCGTGATGCCGGCCTCGGCGGGCTGGAATTCCTCTCGGGGATTCCCGGCACGATTGGCGGCGCCTTGCGCATGAATGCGGGCGCCTATGGTAGTGACGTTTCCGCCGTGCTGGAAAGCGCAACCGCCATCGATGAAAGCGGTCATCTTCGTCGCCTCGACCGGTCTTCCATGGGCTTCACCTATCGGCATTCGGCGATCGCCGAGGATTGGATTTTCGTCGGCGCCGAATTCGTCGGTGCGCCGGAAAGTCCCGCGACGGTACACGAACGCATCCAGGAGATTCAGCGCAGCCGCGTCGAGAGCCAGCCGATCCGGGCGAGGACCGGCGGCAGCACCTTCGTCAACCCGACCCCGCAGCGGGCCTGGGAACTGGTCGATGCCGCCGGCTGCCGTGGCCTGAAGGTGGGCGGCGCCATGGTCTCGGAGAAGCATTGCAACTTCCTGATCAATACCGGCACCGCCACCGCGGCCGAGATCGAGGCATTGGGCGAGGAAGTGCGCCGCCGGGTGCGAGAACATAGCGGCATCAACCTGCAATGGGAAATCAAGCGCATCGGTCTTGCCGCCGATGCACCGAATGCGATTGCGATGAAGGATCAGGCATGAAGCGCGTAACGGTATTGATGGGTGGTCCTTCGGCGGAGCGGGAAGTCTCTCTGACGAGCGGCGCGGAATGCGCGGCCGCCTTGAGCGAGGCCGGCTATACCGTCGCCACCATCGATGTCGGCAAGGACCTCAAAGCCCTCATCACCGCCATCGAGGCGCAGCGCCCTGATGTCATCTTCAATGCGTTGCATGGCCGTTGGGTCGAAGATGGCAATATCCAGGGCGTGCTCAACTTCATCGGCATTCCCTATACGCATTCCGGCGTCATGGCCTCAGCCATCGCGATGGACAAGCCGATGGCGAAGCGGGTCTTCGCTGCTGCCGGCCTGCGCTGCCCGGAAGGCGTCATCCTCGACAAGGCGGCGGTCATGCGCGGTGACGTGATGGCCCGTCCCTATGTGGTGAAGCCGGCGAATGAAGGTTCCAGCGTCGGTGTCTGCATCGCCCGCATCGGCGACAACGATCCCTTTGCCGAAGCCAACTGGTCCGATGACATGCCGCTGCTGGTCGAACGCTTCATTCCCGGCCGCGAACTCACCGTCGCGGTGATCGGCGGCAAGGATGGCGACCGTGCCATGATGGTCACCGAATTGCGGCCCCATAGCGGCTTCTACGACTACACCAACAAATATACCGGCGGCAAAACGGTGCATCTCTGCCCTGCCCCGCTGCCGGAAGCGGTGACGGCGGAGGCGATGCGGATGGCGGTGGTGGCGCATCAGAGCATCGGCTGCCGCGGCGTGTCGCGCTGCGACTTCCGCTATGACGATACGACCGGCGGCGGGCCGGAACATCTCTATCTGTTGGAAATCAACACGCAACCCGGCATGACGCCGCTGTCGCTGGTGCCCGAACAGGCGCGCGCGCTCGGCATGTCCTATCCGGAACTGGTCAGTTGGATGGTGGAGAACGCTGCATGCGATCATTGACCGCCAACAATCCGGTGAGCGCCGCGACGGTCGGCCGGGGCAAGGCCCCCGCAGGACGTGCGGTCGCGCGTCCGCCGCTGCGGAAGCGGCCGCGCAGCCGGTTGGAGCGCCTGATGGTGCGCGGCGGCATCGCTTTCGGCATTGCCGGCGTTCTTGGCGGTTTCGGTCTTTGGGGCGCCCAGTCCGGCTGGTTCGCCGAGCTCGGTGGCAATCTCGGCCACTCGTTCCTTGAAGCGACAGCGGCCTCCGGCCTTGCGTTGGATGAAGTGCAGGTGACGGGCCGCAGCGAAACCTCGCAGGAAGAAGTGCTGAATGCAATCGGTGCGAAGCGGGGCACACCCCTGTTGGGCATCGACATTCAAGCGACGCGCGAACGGCTGACCGCTCTGCCCTGGGTGGCGGCAGCGACGGTCGAGCGGCGTTTCCCCAACAAGCTTGTCGTGCAGATCACCGAGGCCGAGCCGCTAGCACTGTGGCAGCGCCAGCAACAGCTTTATCTGGTCAGCCGCGACGGCAAGGTGATCGAGACCGACAATCTGCAGAAATACGCAAAATTGCTGGTGATCGTCGGCGATGAAGCGCCGCGGCATGCCGGCAAGCTGCTGGAGATGATGGCGAGCGAACCGGATCTGCAGCGCCAGGTAACTGCCGCGGTCTTCGTCGGCGAGCGGCGCTGGAATTTGCGACTCAACGGCAATGTCGATGTGAAGCTGCCGGAAGAAGATCCTGCCAGCGCCTGGCATCGCCTGGCGGCACTGCAACGGCAGCAGCAGTTGCTGGACAAGGACATCACGATCGTCGACTTGCGCCTGCCCAATCAGGTTGTCGTGCGGCAAGCACATCCGCAGCCGCCCGAGAAGCCGGCCCGCAAGAGCAAAAGCAACGAGACATGAGACAAAGGGAACAAGGTAAATCCCGATGAAGAAACCGCGCGTCGCGCCCCGCAATGGTCTGATTGCTGCCATCGATATCGGCACCAGCAAGATCTGCTGTTTCATCGCCCGCATCGGCGATGACGGCAGGCCGTCTGTCGTCGGCATCGGCCATCATATTTCGCGCGGTGTCCGCGGCGGTGCCATCATCGATATGGAACAGGCGGAGATGGCGATCTTGACTACCGTCCACGCCGCCGAGCAGATGGCCGGCGAAACGATCCAGGACGTGGTGGTGAACCTCTCCGGCGGCTATCCGGCATCCCAGACGGTCGGCGTCGAAGTGCCGATTTCCGGTCGTGAGATCGGCGATCACGATCTGCACCGGGTGCTGCTGCAGGGCAGCCAGATCAACGGATCGCATGAACGCCGCCTCATCCATTCAATCGCGGTCGGCTATTCGATCGATGGCTCGAAGGGCATCCGCGATCCGCGCGGCATGTACGGCGACCGCCTCGGTGTCGACATGCATGTCGTCACAGCCGCCGCCGGCGCCGTCAAGAATCTGACCACCTGCGTCGGCCGCTGCCACCTTGATATCAAGGCGCTGGTCGTCTCACCTTATGCCGCCGGCCTTTCCACGCTGGTCGACGACGAGATGGATCTTGGCGTCACGGTCATCGATATGGGCGCCGGCACGACGACTTTGTCCGTGTTTTTCGATGGCCATGCGGTCTTCACCGATTCGGTGCCGATCGGCGGCGGCCATGTCACCAACGATATCGCCCGTGGCCTGTCGACACCGCTGGTGCATGCCGAGCGGATGAAGACGCTCTATGGCAATTGCATCGCCAGTCCGGCCGACGAGCGCGAGATCATTCATGTCCCCCAAGTCGGCGAGGAAGAAAGCGGCCTGACCAACCAGGTGCCGAAATCGATCCTCATCGGCGTCATCCAGCCGCGTCTCGAAGAGACCTTCGAATTGGTTCGCTCGCGTCTCGAAGCGAGCGGTTTCGACAAGGTTGCCGGCCGGCGCGTCGTGCTGACCGGGGGCGCCAGCCAATTGAGCGGTGTGCGCGAGCTCTCCGCTCTCGTCTTGGACAAACAAGTTCGCATGGGTCGTCCCATCCGCATCCACGGTCTGGCGGATGCAACCAACGGGCCGGCCTTTGCAACCGCGGCGGGTCTTTTGACCTATGCCCTACAAAGCGAATCCGAACAGCCAAAACCGACGCGCAGCTCGGACATCCAGGCAACGGGTGTCATGGGACGCATCGGTTCATGGCTGAGGGATAATTTCTGACCATAACCAGTGAGCAACATTGGAGGCACCTATGACATTGAATCTCTCACTTCCGCAGGATCCCTTCGACATCCGGCCAAAGATCACCGTGGTCGGCGTCGGCGGCGCGGGCGGCAATGCCGTCAGCAACATGATCCGTTCCAAGCTTGAAGGCGTGGAATTCCTGGTCGCCAATACCGACGCCCAGGCTTTGCAGCAATCCTTGTGCGAGCGGCGCATCCAGCTCGGCGCCACGGTGACCAAGGGTCTTGGCGCCGGTGCCCGCCCCGATATCGGCCGGGCTTCGGCGGAAGAAGCGATCCGCGATATCGCTGAGCAGCTGGCCGGCTCCAACATGGCCTTCATCACCGCCGGCATGGGCGGCGGCACCGGCACCGGTGCGGCACCGGTCATCGCCCAGATCGCCCGCGAACAGGGCATCCTGACCGTCGGCGTGGTGACGAAGCCGTTCCATTTCGAAGGCTCGCACCGCATGCGGATGGCCGAACAGGGCATCCAGGATCTGCAGCAATATGTCGACACGCTGATCATCATCCCCAATCAGAACCTGTTCCGCATCGCCAATGAAAAGACCACTTTCGCCGATGCCTTCAAAATGGCCGACGAAGTGCTGCATTCCGGCGTGCGCGGCGTCACCGATCTGATGGTCATGCCCGGCCTCATCAATCTCGACTTCGCCGATATCCGTGCGGTGATGAGCGAGATGGGCAAGGCGATGATGGGTACCGGCGAAGCCAGCGGCGAGAACCGCGCCATCGCCGCCGCCGAAGCGGCCATCTCCAACCCGCTGCTGGACGAAGTCAGCATGAAGGGCGCACGCGGTGTGCTTATCAACATCACCGGCGGCATGGATATGACCCTGTTCGAAGTGGATGAAGCGGCCAACCGCATCCGCGACGAAGTCGATCCCGAAGCCAATATTATCTTCGGCTCGACCTTCGATCAGTCGTTGGAAGGCAAGATCCGCATCTCGGTCGTGGCAACCGGCATCGAAGCCGAGGTTCAGGCCCAGCCGCGCCCGACCATGGCCAATCTCAGCCTCGTCGCCCGCAACCCGAATCCGCAGCCCTCAGGCAACGATGCCGGCGACGACCGGTCGGGTTACCGGGAAGCGGCGGCCCCCGCGCCGATGATGGCCCAACCGGTGGCCCAGGCCTCGATGCAGCAGCCCAATGTGCCGCAACCGATGACCGCCAGCGCCCTGCATGCCCGTGGCATGGCCCAGGCTTATGCTGCCCAGCCCGCCACCTCGGCCGCTCCGGCAACAGCCTCGGCCCCGATGCCGGCTTCCATCGGTGCAACCGCCCTGCAGTCGGAACCCGCGATGGTCCGCATGCCGGAACGTCAGGTCGAACGCCAGGCTGAGCGCCAGACCTTTGTCGCCCCGCCGGCGGTTGAGGCAGCCACCCGGCCGCAGGCCTTCATCGCCGAGCCGGTCACCCCGCAGCCTGTCACCGAAGCGGCCCCGGAACGCAGGCGCGCGCCAAGCCTCTTCGAGAAGGTGACCAGCCGTTTCACCAGCCAGCCAGCCAGCCGGCCGGTCGACCAGCGTCCAGCCAGCCCGGCCCCTCAGGCGCCGCGGCTGAGCCAGCCGACTTACGGTCCGCCGAGCTTTGCGCGACCGCAGACGCAAGCCGCCCCGAGCCAGGCGGCGCATCAGCCGGTGAACAGCCATCCAGCGGGTGGTCATCACATGGGCGGTCATCAGATGCCGAGCCAGCCCGGCATGGCGCAGCCGGAACTCCGCCAGCCGGAGGTCCGGGCTGAACCCCGTATGCAGCAGCCGCAGCTGCAGCTCGAGCCGACAGAGCGCATGTCCGCCAGCCGGGCCGAGGAAGATCTGCTGGATATTCCGGCCTTCCTGCGCCGTCAGGCGAACTGACCGAGACCGGCCGTCACCTCGTTTCCGACAGAACGATGTGACGGCTTGGTTTCACCCGGCCGGCCGGCGCGAGTCGGCCGGCCACGATAGGTGTCTCAGAACTTTGCCCGCGGCGGCGCCGCGGGCAATTTTTCTCAAAAATCGGCCGATTTTGGCGATCCTGCCGGGCTTGAGCCCGGACCCGGCACCGCCTATAGTTCGGGCGACCAAAAATTAACAAGATGGCGGATCACGGCGATGCATTCTCGGTACCTCTGGCGGCTTCTACCTGCGTTCGCCTGCGCTGCCATGATCGCCGCTTGTTCCAGCCACGAACCGGATATCGCCGATCAGCCGGCGGAGCAGCTTTACAATAGCGCGATGGATACGCTGGAAGGCGGTGAGCCCCATGCGGCCGCACGCCTGTTCGACGAAGTCGAGCGCCAGCATCCCTATTCGCAATGGGCAACCCAGGCGCAGATCATGTCCGCCTATTCCCATTACGTCGTGGACGAATACGACGACGCGCTGCCGATCCTGGAAAGCTTCATCGAACTCCATCCCGGCAACCGCAGCGCCGCCTATGCCTATTATCTCCGGTCCCTCTGCTATTACGAGCAGATCGCTGACGTGACCCGCGACCAAGGCAATACCGAGCAGGCGTTACGCGCACTAAGCGATGTCGTCGCCCGTTTCCCCAATACCGATTACGCCCGCGACGCCGCGCTGAAGCTCGATCTGGTGCGCGACCACCTCGCCGGCAAGGAAATGGAGATCGGCCGTTATTATCTGACGCGTGACCAGTTCCTGGCGGCGATCAATCGGTTCCGCACGGTCGTCGAGAAATACCAGACCACGACCCATGTGCCGGAAGCCCTGGAACGCCTCGTCGAAGCCTATCTCTCCTTGGGCGTCACGGAGGAGGCCCAAGCCGCAGGAGCCGTGCTCGGCTATAACTATCCCGGTTCCCAGTGGTATGAGGATGCTTATAAGCTCCTGAAAGCCAAGAATCTGAAACCCGAGCAGAAGGAAGGTTCCTGGCTGAACGGGACCTTCTAAGAGCCTCTTCATGCTGGTCGCACTCACCGTCCAAAATGTGGTGCTGATCGAAAAGCTGGATCTGGCCTTCGATGCCGGCCTCACCGTTCTGACCGGTGAAACCGGCGCCGGCAAATCGATCCTGCTCGATGCCCTCGGCCTTGCTTTAGGCGCCCGCGCCGATGCCGGCTTGGTGCGCCAGGGTGCATCGCAGGCGAGCGTCACGGCGGAATTCAACCTGGCCGATGACCATCCGGTACTTGCCATCCTCGCGGAACAGGAAATCGATATCGATGGCGGCCTGATCCTGCGGCGGCAATTGGGCAGCGATGGGCGCTCCCGCGCCTTCGTCAATGATCAGCCCGTCAGTATCGGCCTGCTGCGCCGGCTCGGCGATGCCTTGATCGAGATAGAAGGTCAGTTCGAAGCCCAGGGCTTGCTCGACCCCGCCACCCATCAGCGGCATCTCGACGGTTATGGCGGCAATGAGAGCAAGGCGGCGGTTTGCGGCGCGGCGCATCGCCGGTGGCGCGACGCGGTTGCTGCCTATGAAACCGCCCAGGCGGAACTCGACCGTGCCAAGGCCGATGAAGATTATCTGCGCCATGCCGTCGAGGAGCTGGAACTAGCCCATCCCCTGCCGGCCGAGGAAACCGAGCTGGTGGCCGAACGCGCTTTGCTGGCCAATCGCGCCCAACTGATCGAAGCCATCGACGCGGTGAATGTGGAACTGGCCGGCGACAAGGGTGCCGATCGCGCCATCGCTGCGGCGCAGCGGCGGCTGGACCGTCTCGGCGACCGGCTGGGTGATCAGGCAACGCATCAATTGCAGCCGGTCGTGGCGGCGCTGGATCGCGCCAGCATCGAACTGGCTGAGGCAATCTCTCAGCTCCAGCATATGGCCGCCGATCTCGATGCCGATCCCAAGCGCCTGGATAGGATCGAAGAGCGTCTCTATCTGCTGCGCGATCTCGGGCGGAAACATCAGGTGCCGGTCGAGGCCCTGCCCGATCTCTTGGCGAAGCTGACGCAGCGCCTGGCCAATCTCGATGATCGCGGGCAGAACATGGCCAAGCTTCAGGGCGAGGTCGAGACCAGCCGGAAACTCTATATCGATGCCGCATCGGCTTTGAGCAAGGCCCGCCAGAAGGCTGCGAAAGCGATGGACGCCGCCGTCAATGCCGAGCTGGCACCGCTGAAGCTCGAGAAGGCGCGTTTTGCGACCCGGATCGAAACGGCACCGGAAGAACACTGGTCGGCGACCGGCTGGGACCGCGTCACCTTCGAGGTAGCGACCAATCCTGGCGCCCCGCCGGGTGCGATCAACCGCATCGCCTCGGGGGGCGAATTGGCGCGCTTCATGCTCGCATTGAAAGTCACCTTGGCGGCCAACCAACCGGTCCCCACGCTGGTCTTCGACGAGGTCGATGCCGGGATCGGCGGTGCGACCGCGGCAGCCGTTGGTGAAAGGCTGAAGCGTCTGGCCAAGGCGGTCCAATTGCTGGTCATCACCCATTCGCCGCAAGTGGCGGCACTCGGCCATCAACATTGGCGTGTCGAAAAAAGCGGCAGCAAGACGGCAACGACCACGACCGTGCGCCCCTTGGACGAGCCCGCCCGGCGCGAGGAAATTGCCCGCATGTTGTCCGGCGCCACGATCACGGACGAGGCCAGGGCTGCCGCGACCAAACTGCTGGCCAGCGCCAGCTAGGATCGCAGCCCATCGAATTATTTCCCGGCCGGCAAAGGACTGGCCGCATCGCATCGAGGTAAGGTCATGAGCAAAAAGCCGGCAAAAGAAACGGCCCCAGGAACGGCTCCGGTGGCTGTCGAGCGACTGACGGAACCCGAAGCGGCGCGGGAGCTCGAACGGCTTGCGGCGGAAGTCGCACATCATGACAAGCTCTATCATCAGAAGGATGCGCCGGAAATCAGCGATGCGGATTATGACGCCCTGGTCCAGCGCAACCGGGCGGTCGAGGCACGCTTTCCTGAACTGATCCGGGCAGATTCCCCTAGCAAAAGGGTCGGCGCCGCTCCGGCCGAAGCCTTCGCCAAAGTCACTCATCGACGGCCCATGTTGTCGCTGGACAATGCCTTTTCCCGCGAAGACGTCGACGACTTTCTGAATCGCATACGGCGGTTCCTCGGCCTCGGCGTCGATACCAGCATTCCGCTCGCGCTCGAGCCGAAGATCGACGGGCTCAGCGCCAATCTGCGTTATGAGGACGGCAATTTCGTTCAAGGTGCGACGCGCGGCGATGGCGCGGTCGGCGAGGACATCACCGCCAATCTGCGCCATGTCAGCGGCATCCCGATGAAGCTGAAAGACAAATCCCCGCCGAAGCTGATCGAGATCCGCGGCGAGGTCTATATGGCCCGGGCGAGTTTCGCCAAATTGAACGAACAGCGCGCCGCGGCCGGCGAGTCGATCTTCGCCAACCCGCGCAACGCCGCCGCCGGCAGCGTGCGTCAGCTCGATCCGGAGATCACCAAAAGGCGGCCATTGAAATTCTTCGCCTATGCCTATGGCGAGGTCGAAGGATGGCCGGACCAGCCAGGATCGCATCATGCCTTTGTCGACCAATTGCAAGACTGGGGATTCGACATCAACCCACGACGTGAATTGGTGAGCGACCTCGATGGGGTGATCAAATACTACGAGGACCTGGGCGCCGACCGGTCGGACCTGCCTTATGATATCGACGGCGCCGTCTATAAGGTCGACCGGCGTGATTGGCAGAACCGCCTGGGATTCGTTGGCCGCGCCCCGCGATGGGCCATTGCCCATAAGTTTCCGGCGGAACGAGCCATCACCACCCTCAATAAGATCACCATCCAGGTCGGCCGCACCGGCGTACTGACGCCGGTAGCCGAATTGGAGCCGATCACCGTTGGTGGCGTGGTCGTCGCGCGCGCCACCCTGCATAATGAAGACGAGATCGCCCGAAAGGATATCCGGGTCGGCGACAAAGTGGTGGTGCAACGTGCCGGCGACGTAATCCCGCAAATTGTCGAAGTTGTGGATGCCGACCGCAAGGGGCGTGGCCGCTCCTATCATTTCCCGGATAAATGTCCCGTTTGCGGCAGCCACGCCACGCGCGAAGAAGGCGAAGTGGCACGGCGTTGCACCGGCGGCTTGATTTGTGCTGCGCAGGCGGTCGAGAGATTGAAGCATTTCGTGTCGCGCGGTGCTTTCGACATCGACGGCCTCGGCGACAAACATATCGAAGCCTTCCATACGGACGGCCTGCTGAAATCGCCAGGCGACATCTTCCGCCTGAAGAACCACCGCAAGGAGCTGTTGGAACGGGAAGGCTGGGGCCAGACATCGGTCGACAATCTGGTTGCAGCCATTGAGGAGCGGCGGCGCGTGCCTTTGCCGCGCTTCATTTATGCCCTTGGCATCCCGCAGATCGGTGAAGTATCGGCAAAACTGCTGGCGAGGCACTACTTGTCCTTCGATGCTTTGCGAAAGGCAATGAAGGAAGCGCAGACCATCGGCAGCGAGGCGCGACAGGACCTTAGCGAGATCAACGGCATCGGACCGTCGATGGCGGAAGACCTGATCGAGTTCTTTGCCGAGAAGCACAATCAGGAAGTCCTCGATGATCTCCTTAAGCAAATCGAGGTCGAAGACTTCGCACCTGTCGCGACGGCCAGCAGCCCGATCTCCGGAAAGACTGTGGTCTTCACCGGCACGCTGGTACGCATGACCCGCAATGAGGCGAAGGCGCGGGCTGAAAGTCTCGGCGCGAAGGTTGCTGGATCGGTATCGAAGAAAACCGATTATGTCGTCGTGGGTGAAGATGCCGGGTCGAAGGCCGCCAAGGCGGCGGTGCTTGGCGTACAGACCCTCAGCGAGGAAGACTGGTTGGCTTTGATCGGCGATTAGGTTTTCTCCGGTCCTGCCGCCGCAAATTCGCAGAGCGCATCCACGAAATGCGCTATTTCCGGTCGCATGCCCTTCCGGCCTTTTGGCGTCAGGATGAAATAACCTTTGCCGGTTGGCTGCTCCTGATCGGTCAGCGGCACCAATTCGCCGCGCGCGATGAAATCGTCAACGAAAGGTCGTCGGCCGATGGCGATACCCAGTTGCTCCACCGCCGCACGCAAGACCAAGACCGAGGTCTCCAGCCGAAGCAGCCCCGCCGCATGGCGGCCGCCTGGCAGGTCGGGGAGAAAATGCGCCCATTCATCCGGATGCTGAAGATTCGATATAAGCGGTATGTTGGTCGAGGCATCGATCTTCCGCCGGGCTAATTTGCGGGCGATCTTCGGATGCGCCACCGGCAGGATGGTTTCATCCATCAGATGCCGTATCTCGGCGCGCGACCAGTGGCCGCTGCCATAGCGGATGGCGACATCTACTTCGTCACGATCGAGATCCACCAGGTCACTGGAGGCGAGAACCGAGACGGCAATATCGGGATGGCGTCGCATGAAACTTCCGAGGCGCGGCACAAGCCAATGTTCCGCCAGGGCCGGCATCGTGCTGACCCGGACCTGCGCCTTTTCCTGCCCCGTGAGAGACAGCGTCGCCATCATGAGGTCGCGATGCGCCTGCTGCACGGTGCCGAGATAGGCGCGCCCGGCCGGTGTCAGTTTGACCTGACGGTGTCCGCGCTCAAATAGCTCAGCACCCAGTTCCTCTTCCAATTGCCGTATCTGGAAGCTGATGGCGGCTTCGGTGACATTGAGTTCCTGAGCGGCGCGCTTGAAGCTCAACAGACGGCCGGCGCTCTCGAAACTGCGCAAAGCCGCACTGCCGGGAAAGGTCGATCGTGTCAGCCGCGCTCGCATAAGTCCTGCTTGTCTCAAATGACCCTGGAACTCGTTTGTGGCGAAGAGGGCGGCTTTGTCAAGCTGAAGGCATCGACAAATGACTTGAGGCGGAGAGACCAGAGATGAAACGCCAACCAACCGCCTTGGAAATCACCCTGTTTTTCACCGCCTTCGTGGCCGTCACTTATGGTTTTGGCATCTATCTTTTCGCCTCGCTGGTGGCGGAGATGCGGCAGGATCTTGGTTTCGACTACACCACGGTCGGCCTGGTGACCGGCATCGCACAGATCGGCTTTCTCATCGCCGCCTTGCTCAGCGGCGTCCTTTCGCCGGTCATCGGCGCGATGCGCCTGATCCTCGGCGCCCTGGCCACGACTTCCATCGGCCTGCTGGCGATGTCGCAGCTTTTCGGTACACCGATGCTGGGCCTGTTGCTGACCGTCATGGGTGCCGGTGCGGCGGCCGTCTGGGTGCCAATGGTCGCGGTTTGCCAACAAGCAATCCCGGCACGCCATCAGGCCAAGGCGCTCGGCCTGATGTCCAGCGGCACCAGCTACGGGGTTTTCCTCAACGGTCTGATCGTGCCGCCATTGGTCGCCGCCTGGGGCTGGCGCAGTGTCTGGCTGGTCGTTGCTGTCTTGTCCCTGATGCTCTTCACCGCCGGCTGGCTGCGTCTCCGCCGGCTGCCGGCAGCTGCGGAAGGGACGCCGCATGAGGCGCGAGGCAACCCGCCACGGCTGGATGGCTTCCGTGACCGATTGCGTGAGGTCTTGCAGCCGCTCGGCCTGCTGCTCATCGTCACGATGTTTCTCAACGGCTTCACCTGCATGCCATTCCAAACCTATTTGGTGCCGCTGATGCGAGAGGATCTCGGCTGGACCGTCGATATGTCGGCCCGGCTCTGGAGCTTGATCGGCGGGGTCGGTATGGTCGGCGGGTTTGCTCTCGGTTGGCTGGCCGATCGGATTTCGGTCAAATGGGCGATGCTAATCACTTATCTGCTGCTGGCCGCCGCCGCGGCGACTATCTTCGCCATGTCGCATCTGCTGCCACCGGTACCAGCGATGATGCATCTTGCCGGCGTGCTGTTCAGTCTCGCTTTCTATCCGATCTTCGGGCTGGTGCCGGCTTATGTCAGTGCGATTTATCGCGGCGATACGGCCACCCTGCTGTTCGGCATCGGCAATATCGCGCTGGGGCTTGGCGGCTTTCTGGGCAACCTTGCCGGCGGCTATGCGAAATCGCTGATGGGCAGCTTCACGCCAATCTACGGTGTAATCACGGCAGCGTCGCTCCTCCTCGTCCTGCTTGCTTTGGTGACGCCAAATGAACGGCGCCGGCAAGTTAAGCTTTCTGGACAGCGTGCGGTGATAGCGCCATCATGAAGAAAGTGATGGCCATCGAAGACGGAAGCGCATGCCGGATAACTTCGTCCGCACCAAGATCGTCGATCATCAGCTGTTACGGGAGTTGTCCGAACGGTCGGACCAGGCCGGTTTGCGGCAATTGCTGGCGCATCTCGCCGTCCTGCTGGCAACGGGTCTGTTGGTCTGGCAGAGCCTGGGAAGCTGGTGGGTGCTGCCCGCCATGCTGCTGCATGGCATCGTGCTCATCTTCCTATTCACGCCGCTGCATGAATGCATCCATCGCACCGCCTTTGCCAGCCGGCGCTGGAATGACGGTGTTGCCTTTGTCATCGGCTGCCTCTTGCTGCTGCCGCGCGATTACTTCCGCGCCTTTCATTTTGCCCATCATCGCTTCACCCAGGATCCGGTGCGGGATCCGGAACTCGCCTTTCCAAAGCCACGCACGATGCGGCAATGGCTCTGGCATGTCAGCGGCCTGCCCTATTGGGCCGGGCAGAGCCGTGCGCTCATCGATCATGCGAGAGGCAGGGTCGAAGGCAATTTCTACAACGGCGACAAGCAAAGGCTGGATATCATCCGGGAGGCGCGGCTCGTGCTGGCGATCTATGGGGTGGTGTTCATCGTCTCGCTAGCGGCGCAAAGCGCCTTCGCGCTTTTCTATTGGCTGCTGCCGGCCCTCCTGGGCCAGCCCTTTCTGCGGTTGTATCTGCTGGCGGAACATGCCTTGTGCCCGCTGAGCGACGACATGCTGGCCAATACCCGCACCACCTATACCAACGCGGCGATTCGGTTCCTGGCCTGGAACATGCCGTATCACACCGAGCATCATGCCTTTCCCTCG
Source organism: Dongia soli (assembly GCF_034044715.1). Taxonomy (NCBI): domain Bacteria; kingdom Pseudomonadati; phylum Pseudomonadota; class Alphaproteobacteria; order Rhodospirillales; family Dongiaceae; genus Dongia; species Dongia soli. The sequence continues at coordinate 92,374 of NZ_JAXCLW010000001.1, forward strand.
GTGCCCTTCCATGCCCTGCCGCATCTCAATCAACTGATCCGCCATCAGTTGAAGGTGACGGCGCCTGGCTATGTCGATGTGCAGCGGCAGATCCTGCGCAGAATGAGGACTGCCGCTTAGCACACGAGTTCATCGCTCAGATCGCCCGCGTCGCTGTTTGCAGCCAGGCAGCCGTTGCCTCGTCGAGCTGCGGCAGCAGTTTCTCCCGCACCTCCGCATGATAGGCATTGAGCCAGGCGATCTCGTCCGGCGTCATGATCGAAGTCTCGACCAAAGCGAGGTCGATCGGGGCGAAGGTGATGGTTTCGAAAGACAGCATCTCGCTCTCAGGATCGCGCTGAACCACGATCAGATTCTCGATGCGGATACCGTATTCGCCGGCTTTGTAATAGCCGGGCTCGTTGGAGAGAATCATACCCGGCTCCAAGGCGATACGGTTCGGCACTTTGGAGATGCGTTGCGGACCTTCATGCACCGAGAGATAGCTGCCAACGCCATGCCCGGTGCCGTGATCGAAATCCAGCCCGGCATCCCAGAGGGGCCGGCGGGCCAGTGAATCGAGCTGGCTACCGGTCGTGCCGCGCGGGAACTTGGCGGTGGCAAGCGCGATATGGCCTTTAAGGACCCGGGTGAAACGGTCCTTCATCTCGGCCGTCGGCTTGCCCACCACGATCGTCCGGGTGATGTCGGTGGTGCCGTCGAGATACTGACCGCCGGAATCGACGAGATAGATGGCGTCGCGCTCGATCCGCCGGTCGCTTTCGGGTGTCACCCGGTAATGCGGGATGGCGGCATTGGGACCAGCGCCCGAGATGGTATCGAAGCTGAAATCACGGAAGAGATCGTTGCGGCGACGGAACTCGGCCAGCTTGGCCACCGCCGCCAGCTCCGTCAGATGCCCCTCAGGCGCTTCGGCATCGAGCCAGGCAAGGAACTGCACCATGGCAGCGCCGTCCCGGCGATGGGCCGCCCGCGTACCGGCGATTTCGACCGGGTTCTTGGCCGCCTTCGGCAGGGCACAGGGATCTTCGCCGACCGTGACCGCCGCGCCGGCAGCCCGCAGGCGGTCGGAGACGGCGATGCCGGCCGTCGCCGCATCGACAATCACCTTGGCCTTCGCCGCACCCAGCGCATCGAGCGCGCCGATGAAAGCGTCCGGTGCGTGTAGGGTTACCTGGTTGCCGAGATGCGCCAAGGTCGCCGGCGGGAACTTGCGGCGATCCATGAACAAATCGACCCGCCCGTCCTGGTGCAAGATAGCAAAGCCGAGAGCGAAAGGTGTGCGCGGCACATCACCGCCGCGGATATTCAGCAACCAGCAGATCGAATCCGGCGCCGTCAGCACCGCGGCGTCGCGTCCCTGGGCCGCCAGCTTGGCCCCCAGTTCCTGCCGCTTATCGGCCGAGCCACGGCCGGCATAGCGCAGGTCATGCGGCCAGACCGGGGCGATCGGGGCCGCCGGCTGATCGGGCCAGACGGCGTCCAGGGGATTGCTGTCGCAGGAGATGAGCTCCCCGCCCAGCTGCTGCACCGCTGCGCGGAATCGCTGGGCGGCATCGGCGGTGATCAGCCAGGGATCGATGCCGAGCTTGCCGCCCTTTGGCAGGTGCTCGGCGAGCCAGGCTTCCGGTGGTTCATTGGTGATGTGGCGGATATCGAACAAGCTGGTATCGACCTGTTCCCGCACCTGAATGGTATAGCGGCCATCGACGAAGATCGCCGCTCGGTCCTTGAGCACGATCACCAGGCCGGCCGAGCCGGTGAAATTGCTGATCCAGGCGAGCCGCTCGGCCCGCTTCGGCACATATTCACCCTGATGTTCATCTGCGCGGGGGATAACGAAGCCATCCAGGCGTCGGCAGGTTAGCTCCTTTTGCAGTGCAGCAAGACGTTCCGCGGTTTTGGCGTCACGCATACCGCCATTTGCGGTTTTCCACAGGTCGAGGTATGCGTGGAGCTGAGCGCTAGTGGCCGGACTTGCTTCGGGCACCACCAAATGTATCCAATCGTCCGCAAATTCCCCTTGTGGCGCCGCAGCGATTCCCGGAATTACCTGCGACAATTCGTCTAAGGTAAAGAAAGATCGGCCTTTTTTTAACAATAATTCGAGCGATTCATCGCCTTGATACTTTTCTCGGCAAACCGACATATTCTCTCCTTGGGCCGACATCCGCCCGGCCGCTGGCTTCTCCAAGCGCCTCTGAGACGCCCAGTCATGTGCCAAAAGTGACCTTAATCACCTTTACGCACGCTTCTTCATGCGCGGGCTGCATTGCTGCGATGCGGCGAACCCCCTGCCTCAAAACCCGCCTTTAACATATATAAAGTGCATCGATCGTTGGCGGCAATTGGGCTGCAGACGCGATAAATCGGATGGATAGATAATCATGTATCGGATGATGACAAATGAGAAGGTGGCTGGTTCGGTGGCGTTCGCGCCGACCATGACCACACGGGTGACGGCGACCAGCGCGATCGTTGAATTTGCGCGGACCGTGGTAAACTCTGCCCGCCGGGCCATTGCCCGGGCTGGCGTTGCTCAAGAACTGGCTTTGCTCGACGACCGCATGCTGGCGGATATCGGTGTCAACCGCACCGAAATCACCCAGGTTGCCGAGAAGGCGACCAAGGTTTCGGGCGAACCGACCCTGTTCCAGGCTTTCAGCCGCGCGGTCTATGGTGTGTTCGTGCAGCCGGTGCTGCACTTCCTGCACCGCCGCCATATCTATAACACGCTGATGGCGCTGGACGACCGCATGCTGGCCGATATCGGCCTCAGCCGCTACGAGATTGCAAGCTATGTTCGCAAGCTCGACGTTGCCAAGGCCGAGCGGGTTCCGGCGCTGCTCGCCGCGACGGAACAGGATATCGTCGCGCCGCTGCGTGCCTGGAACCGGGCCCGCGCGACTGCGCGCCAGCTCTCCAAGCTGGATGACCGCATGCTGGTTGATATCGGCATCGTGCGTGGCGACATCGACTGGCTCGCTGGCGAAATCGCCCGCAAGACCGTGGCTCCGGCCAATATCAACGCGGCCAACGACCATTCCCCGCGCGCTGCCTAAGCAGCCTGCCTCAGGGCAGCCGGGTCTTTCCACGGACCCGGCGCGGATCAAAGTAGGCGTATGAGTAAGAGTAAAGAGTAAGCGTACGAGTTTCGGATTACCTGCGTACCCGCGTACCGCGTATGAGAAGATGAGTACCGATTACGAGATTACCCTGAGTACCTCAAGAACGGCGGCCCGGTTTTCCGGCCGCCGTTTTCTTTTGCGCGACTTTCCTCTTGGTAGCCTTAGCCTTGACCTTGGCGGCTGATTTCCCCGTCATGGATTTCTTGACTACCGATTTCTTGCTGGCCGGCTTTTTGCCCGCAGCCGTCTTCACCCGGCGCTTCACCACCAGGACCGACCAGTCCTTGAGACGCAGGCGGAAATCGAGTTCCAGGCCCTGGGCTTCATGGGCCGCCAGCACATCCTTCTCCTGGCTGCGCAGCAAGCCCGACAGCACCGCCCGGCCGTTGCGGCCGAGCACCTTCGCCAAGGACGGCGCCAGCTCGATCAGGGGATTGGCGAGAATATTGGCGCAGACCAGATCGAAGGGCGCCTGGCTACGGATCGCTGCCGCGCGATAGCCGTCGGAGAGCAGGATCTTCACCTCGCGCTTGAGCCCGTTCAGCGCTGCATTCTCCCGCGCCACCCGGACCGAATCCTTATCATTATCGCCACCGATCACCGGCACTTTGAAAAGCCGGGCCATGGCAAAAGCGAGGATCCCGGTGCCGGTGCCAATATCGAGCGGCTTGCGGAACTTCTGGCCGCTTTCTGCGAGGCGGCCAAGCGCCAGCAAACAGCCGCGGGTGGTCTCATGCCGCCCGGTACCGAAGGCCATGCCGGCATCGATTTCAAAGACGATCTTGTTCTTCGGGAGCCGGCCGGTGTGATGCGAGCCGTGGATGAAGAATGGGCCGGCGGAGAGGGCCGGCAGGCCCTTCTGGCTTTCCGCCACCCAGTCCTTTTCCGGCACCGGTGCGATCGCAGCCTTGAACTTGCCGAGCGGCTTCAAAGCCGCATCGACCAGACGGCGGGCGGGCTTGCTCTCACCGAAAACCTCAATCTTCCACGCCTTGCCATCATCGACCTCGAAACTCGACAAAGCCTCACCGAACGGCTCCAACGCCAATTCGAGACGCTGCCGATCCTCTTCCGCCGGCTTATAGGGCAGTTCCAGGATGATCGACCACAGACTCGTCATTCAAATCCCCCAAAATCTTCCAGCAATGTCGTCAAGACGCCCGGTCGGCGCGGACCACGAAGCCGGCCATGACCTTTTTCAGACCGGCTTTATCAAAGTCGATTTCCAGCTTGTCGCCATCGGCCGAAACCACACGGCCATAGCCGAATTTCTGATGGAATACCCGGTCACCGGCCTGATGGCTGGCGCCGCGCTTCACCAGCATCACGGCATCCGGCTCGATATCGATGACGCGTTCGCGCCGGCGCATGCCCGGACCATAGCCGGCCTGGCCGCCGGCATTCCGACCGCGCCAGCCGCCACTCGGATCACTGACCCCACCGCTCCAGCCGCCACCCCAACCGCTTTGCCAATCGGCATCCTGATTCATCCGCGACTGCTGGAACAGATTAGTGTCACGGCGATCCAGATGTTCCTTCGGTAACTCCGCCAAGAAGCGCGACGGCAGGGCGCTTTGCCACTGGTTATGAATCCGCCGGTTGGCGGCATAGGAGATTGTCGCGCGGCGCCGGGCCCGGGTGATGCCGACATAAGCCAGCCGGCGTTCCTCTTCGAGCCCCTTCATGCCATTCTCATCCAGCGACCGCTGATGCGGGAAAAGCCCCTCCTCCCAGCCAGGTAGGAAGACGATGTCAAATTCCAGGCCTTTGGCGCCATGCAGGGTCATGATGGTCACCATCTCGCCCGGCTCGCCGCCGCTATTCTCCATCACCAGGGCGACATGTTCCAGGAAGCCGCCGAGGCTGTCGAATTCCTCCATGGCGTGGACCAGTTCCTTCAGGTTCTCCAGCCGTCCCGGAGCTTCAATTGACTTGTCATTGCGCCACATCGCGGTATAGCCGGATTCGTCCAACACCTGCTGGGCCAGCTCGCCTTGCGGCAAGGTATCGGCCATGCTTCGCCAGCGGGCAAAATCCTGCATCAGCGTCCCGAGCGAGCGACGTGCCGCCGGCTTCAATTCATCTGTCTCGACGATGCGCCGCGCCGCTTCCGGCAGCGACACTTCCAAGCGCCGGGCGAGATCGTTCAATTGCCGCATGGTGCTGTCACCGATACCGCGACGCGGCACATTGACGATGCGTTCGAAAGCCAAAGCATCGTCCGGCTGATTGATTATGCGCAGATAAGCCAGCGCATCGCGGATTTCCTGGCGCTCATAAAAACGCGGGCCGCCAATCACGCGATAGGGAATGCCGAGCGTAATGAAACGCTCTTCGAACTCGCGCGTCTGGAAACCGGCCCGCACCAATATGGCGATATCGCCGAGCTGTACCTGCCGGCGCTGCAGGCTTTCGATCTCCTCGCCGATCTGCCGGGCTTCCTCCGTCCCGTCCCAGGCGGCGGCGACGACGACTTTCTCGCCTTCGTCCTTATCGGTCCAAAGCGTCTTCCCATGCCGATCCGCATTGTGAGCAATGAGGCCGGAGGCGGCGCCGAGGATATGCGGCGTCGAGCGATAATTCTGCTCCAGGCGGATGACCTTGGCTCCCGGGAAATCCTTTTCGAATTTCAGGATGTTCTCGACCTCGGCACCGCGCCAGCCATAGATCGACTGATCGTCATCGCCGACGACGCAGAGATTTCGATGGGTCTGGGCCAGCAGGCGCAGCCATAAATATTGCGCCACATTGCTGTCCTGATACTCATCCACCAGCATATAACGGAAACGCTGCTGGTAGCGGCTGAGGATATCCGGATGGGCGGTGAAGATGGTGATGTTATGCAGCAGCAGATCGCCGAAATCACAGGCATTCAAGGTCGCCAGACGCTGCTGGTAATCCCGGTAGAGATCCAGCAGGCGACCGCCGCCCAATTCCGCCTGTTCGGCCCGGCTGACCTTATCCGGCGGGAGGCCGCGATCCTTCCATCTCTCGATGACACCCAGGATGACCCGGGCCGGCCATTTTTGGCTGTCGATATTTTCCGCCTGCATGAGCTGCTTGATCAGCCGGAGCTGGTCATCCGTATCGAGAATGGTGAAATTCGGCGTCAGCCCCACCAGTTCGGCATGGGCACGCAGGATCCGCGCCGCCAAAGCATGGAAGGTGCCCAGCCACCAGCCTTCGACCGGCCGAGCGATCATGTCGCTGATCCGGTGCTTCATTTCCGCCGCCGCCTTATTGGTGAAGGTGACGGCAAGAATTTCGCCGGGCCGCGCCTTGCCTGTCATCAGCAGATGGACCAGCCGGGTTGTCAGGACGCGGGTTTTGCCGGTGCCGGCGCCGGCCAAAACCAGGACCGGCCCATCAAGCGCAAGCACAGCTTCCCGCTGGCGCTCGTTCAGGCCGGCAAAATAAGGCGGTAACGGCATGTCGGGCCGCATCAGGCCGGGTTCGGATGAATCTCGAAAATCGCTCATGGCCGGTCTTATAGCATCGCCAGGCCGACCAGGGTCAGTAGAGAATTCGTCATTTGTTCATATCGGGATAGGCAAGGCCCATCAGGTGTCAGCGGATCAACCTGGGTCAATCCAGCTTGGCCGCCGTTGCCACCTCGCCTCGCCAGAGATAGATGGCCGCCAAGGGATTGGCCCCGGCCCGGGTCGCATGCGGCATCCAGGAAGGATGATGAATGACGCTGCCGGCTTCACGCTCCTGCCAGCTTCCTGCCGCCACCTCATCTTCGCCGCGCTGCCAGAACCCGGCGTTGAGCGGCAGATAGATTTCTTCTGCCGGATGACGGTGTGGCGGATAGAAATTGTGCGGCCCCAGAACCAGCACCCCCAATCGCAGGTCCGGCGTCGCCTGGAAGCCGGACGGGCCACAGATCTCCACATAGCCGTAATTGGCCAGGAACTGCGGCGAGGGCGGCGTCGCGCGATAATTCGGGTTCTGCTGCCAGCGAAAGGAGGGGGTCAGATCAAGCAAGGCTCGCGCCGCCGATGCGACAGTGGGATGCCCCTCCTTCTCGGCCGCCGCCAGACAGGCCGGCCAAAATTGCTGAACCGGCAGCGTTTCGGTGCCGGTACCGTCGCTTCCAACACCGCCCGTCGCTTGCGGCACCAAAGCGCGGAACGCTACGGTTACGTCCGGCGCAGATGACAGGAGCTGATCGATCGCAACAAACAGTTGCTGCAGCGCGGAACGATTCTCTGATTCGCGTGACATTGACAGTCTGGTCATCCCTCGCCACCCTTGCGCCAGTTGAAATAGCCGGATGGAAGCTAGCATTTATCATGAGCAAACGCATTGACCGCATCGCCCTGCCGAGCATGAGCCCCGGCACCGATCGATATTTGAAGGTTCATCGCTACGGCACGCCGGGTGCGCGGCCCAAGGCCTATTTGCAGGCCTCGCTGCATGCCGATGAAATCCCCGGCATGATGGCGGCGCATCATCTGATCCGGCGCCTGGACGAAGCGGATAAGCGCGGTGAAATCCAGGGCGAAATCATCGTCGTGCCGGTCGCCAATCCGATCGGCTCGAACCAGGTGGTGAATGGGATACATGCCGGTCGCTATGAATTGCGGGGCGGCGGCAATTTCAATCGCCGTTGGCCCGATCTGTTCGCCGGCCTCATCGAGGCGACCGCCGGCAAGCTCGGCACCGATGCCGCCAGCAATGTCGCTGTGGTGCGTCAGGCGATCGGCGACAAGCTCGCGGCAATGACGGCCAGCGGTGAACTATCCGTCCTGCGGCTGGAATTATCGCGGCTGGCCTATGACGCGGATTTCGTGCTCGATCTGCATTGCGATGATGATTCCCACGTACATCTCTTCCTGATCCCCGACCATTGGCCCGACGGCCAGGACCTGGCCGCGCTGATCGGTGCGGAAGCCGTGCTGCTGGCAGCAGATTCCGGCGGGGCCTCTTTCGATGAGGTCTTTTCCTCGCCCTGGGCCAAGCTGCAGGAAGCTGTCGGCGCCGGCTATCCGGTGCCGGCGGCCTGCCTTGCGGCAACGGTGGAATTCCGCGGCCGGGCCGATGTCTTCGACGAGATCGGCGAAAAGGATGCCGATGCGCTTTATACCTTCCTGCAGCGGCGCGGCCTGATCGCCGGCAAGGCGCGGGACGTGCCGTCGCCGCGCTGCCAGGCGACCATGCTGGATGCCTGCGATGTGGTGCGCTCGCCCGCCGCCGGCGTTCTGGCCTATAAGGTACAACTGGGACAGGAGGTCCGCACCGGCGACGTCATCGCCGAACTGATCGATCCGCTGGCTGATGATCAGGCGGCAGCGCGCCAGCTTATCCGTTGCCAGACCGACGGCAAGGTGCTGTCGCGCAGCATGCATAAATTGGTGGCGCCGGGCGATTCCATCGCCAAGGTGGTCGGCTCAAAGAGCCTCGCCTATCGGACTGGCCTGTTGCTCGAAGATTGATGGAAGATGGGCCGCCGCGCTTTAACCGGCGCGGCGGCGATTTTGCATCGAGATGTAACGCCCCACTTCAGGGGGTGGCGGCAATTGACTATGGGCCGCCAAGACCCGGTCCAGCCGTGCTTTGACGTCATCGGGCATGGGCGATACGCGGCGCTGAAGCATATCGACGAACAGGATCATCCATTCGCATGTCGCCGCGAGATAGCCTTTCTCGCCATGATACATCGCCTGGAACCAATGGAATTTTTTGGCATTCAGACCGACCAGTTGCGTGGTGATGCGCAAGGGGTCGCCCTCGAAGACTTCACCCTGGAAGGTCAGGTGCATTTCCGAGGCGAAGGTCGAGGTATTGGCGGTGCTGACCATCTCTTGGCCGAGTGCCAGCCGGACGTAAACCTCATCGAATGCGAGATCGAAAGCACGTGGATAAAACGCCACGTTCATGTGGCCGTTGCTATCGATCCATTCCGGCCGGACCTTCAGGCTGGTCGAAACGAAAGGGGCGTCAATGACGGCTTCAGTCATGCAAAGATCCTGGGTCATGGCGGCAAAATGGCTGGACCCGACTTTATGGTCAAGATGCCTGATGGCAAGTGAGTAAGAGCACCCGTGATTCGCATGGACGAAGGGCCCTTAATGCGCGGCCACCACTTCGCCGGATCTGGCGGCGCTTTGCCGGCCCGTTCCCGTCCCGTCCCGCTTTTTGGCAATGTTCCCTTTCGAAGAATTGACTTCACTTCCGCAACGTGACTAGGCTTTTCCATGACCCCGGCAAGAACAGGGAAAATCGCCGGCGGTCACAAGATAGTCATTGGGAGACAGTTCATGAAACGTCAGCTGTTGGGGGTGGCGGCGACCGCCGTCCTGGCTATGTGCTTTGCGGCAACGGCGCAGTTCAATGCTGCCGAAGCAAAAGAAAAGACCCTGAAATACTGCTCTGAAGGTAGCCCCGAAAATTTCAATCCGCAAATCAATACGACCGGCACATCCTTTGACGCGGCGCAGCCGGTTTTCAATGGACTGGTCGAATTCGAACCCGGCACGACGAAAGTCATTCCCGGCGTCGCGGAAAAGTGGGATATCGCGCCGGACGGCAAGACCTATACTTTCCATCTGCGCAAGAACGTCAAATTCCATAGCAACAAGAATTTCAAGCCGACCCGCGATTTCAATGCGGATGACGTGATCGCCACCTTCAATCGCATGTGGAAGCAGGACGATCCGTATTACAAGGTCTCCGGCGGCGCCTACGACTATTTCAACGACATGGGCATGCCCGACCTGCTGAAGTCGATCGACAAGGTCGATGATCACACCGTTCGTTTCGTGCTCAACGAAGCCAATGTGACCTTCCTGCCAGATATCGCGATGAATTTCGCGCAGATCCATTCCAAGGAATACTTGGATGCGATGATGAAGGCGGGCACGCCGGAAAAGGTCGACCAGGATCCGATCGGCACCGGTCCCTTCAGCTTCGTCACCTATCAGAAGGACGCCCAGATCCGCTACAAGGCATTCAAGGATTATTGGGGCGGCAAGCCGAAGATCGATAATCTCGTCTTCCTGATTTCCACCGACGCTGCGGTACGCAAGGCGAAGCTGCAAGCCGGCGAATGCGATATCATGTCTTATCCCAATGCGACGGATATCAAGGCGCTGCAAGCCGATCCGAAGCTGCAGGTGCTGCAGCAGCCGGGCCTGAACATCGCCTATCTCGCGATGAATGTGCAGAAGAAGCCCTTCGACGATGTGCGCGTCCGCCAGGCGATCAACATGGCGATCGACAAGAAAGCCTTGATCGATGCCATCTATCAGGGTCAGGGCGAACCGGCGAAGAACCCGATCCCACCGACAATCTGGGCCTATAACAACGATATCCAGCCCTATCCTTATGACCCGGAAAAGGCCAAGGCGCTGCTCAAGGAAGCTGGCGTGACCAGCATCGATTCGGATCTCTGGGCGATGCCGGTACAGCGGCCTTATAATCCGGACGGCAAGCGCATGGCCGAAATGATGCAGGCGGATTTGGCCAAGGTCGGCGTCACCACCCATATCGTCTCCTATGAATGGGGCGAATATCGCAAGCGGATGCAGAATGGCGATCACCAGATGGCGCAGTTCGGCTGGACCGGCGATAACGGCGATCCCGACAACTTCATGTTCGTGCTGCTCGGCTGCGATGCCGCCCGTCAAGGCGGACAGAACGTCGCGAAATGGTGCAACAAGGAATTCACCGATCTTCTGGTGAAGGCGCGCGTCAATCCCGACATCAAGCAGCGCAAGGAGCTCTACAATAAGGCTCAGGTCATCTTCCATCAGGAAGTGCCCTGGGTTCCGATTGCTCACTCGGTCGTTTCCGTTCCCATGAGCAAGAAGGTCACCGGCTTCAAGGTCCATCCCTTGGGCATCATGATCTTCACCCATGTCGACAAGACCGACTGATTAGGACACGACATGGCGGGGATATTCCCCGCCATGTTTCTTTTTTATAGCGGCCGATGATTCGTTTTCTTCTGACTCGTGTCAGTCTGGTCATCCCGACCTTCCTCGGGATCGTCTTTCTCGCCTTCATGCTGATCCGCCTTGTGCCAGGCGACCCGATCGAAGTCCGGGTCGGGGAGCGCGGCATCGCGCCGGAGAGGCATGCGCAATTGCTGCATGAAATGGGCCTCGACCGGCCGCTTTACGTGCAGTTCTTCGATTATGTCGGGCAGGTCATGCGGGGCGATCTCGGCATCTCGCTGGTCACCCATAATCCCGTGCTGAGCGAATTCCTGACGCTGTTTCCGGCGACTCTGGAACTAGCCTTCTGCGCCATGCTGTTCGCCGTGGCGGTCGGCTTACCGGCCGGCATATTGGCCGCCACCAAGCGCGGGTCCACCGTCGATCATGTGGTGATGGGCATCAGCCTGACCGGCTATTCCATGCCGATCTTCTGGTGGGGCCTGCTGCTGATTCTGACGTTCTCCGTCGACCTGGGTTGGACCCCGGTCAATGGTCGTCTCAGCGCCGATTATTACTTCGACCCCGTCACCGGTTTCATGACGATCGATTCCCTTCTTTCGGAGGATGATCCGACGGGCGCTTTCCTGTCGTCGCTCTCCCATCTCATCCTGCCGACCATCGTGCTTGGAACCATTCCGCTGGCGGTGATCGCCCGGATGACCCGCTCATCCATGCTGGAAGTTCTCGGCGAAGACTATATCCGCACGGCCCGCGCCAAGGGGCTCAGCGCGTTTCGCGTCGTCAACGTACACGCCTTGCGCAACGCGTTGATTCCGGTCGTCACGGTGATCGGCCTGCAGGTCGGGACGCTGATGGGCGGCGCCATCCTGACGGAAAATGTCTTCTCCTGGCCCGGTGTCGGCCATTGGCTGGTACAATCGATTTATCGTCGCGACTATCCGGCGCTGCAAGGCGGTATCCTGTTGATCGCCACAATCGTCATCATCGTCAATCTGCTGGTGGATCTGGCCTATGGCCTGCTCAATCCTCGCATCCGGCATAAGCGTTGATGGGGCATTGCCATGACCGATAACGCCGCCAACATCCCCGTCAACCTGCCCCCGACCAATGCGCCGGCACCGGTCGGACAGGTGATTTCCCCGCGCCGTGAGATTTGGCTCTCGATGCGCGCCAATAAGGGCGCCATGCTGGGCTTGATCGTTATTTGCCTGCTGGTCCTCTGCGCGGTTTTTGCCGATGTCGTCGCACCACACGGGGCGATCGAGCAGTTCCGCGACCGCATCCTGCAGCCGCCGGCCTGGGAGGAAGGCGGTAGTTGGGCCTTCCCGTTGGGCACCGATGACGTTGGCCGCTGTCTGTTGTCACGACTGATCTATGGCTCCCGTCTCTCCCTCTTGATCGGCCTGATCGTGGTCACTCTGTCGCTGGCACTCGGCATCGGTTTTGGCCTGGTGAGCGGCTTCTTCCGCGGCAGCCCCGATATCGCCATCATGCGTCTGATGGATATCGTTCTGGCGATGCCAAGCCTGTTGCTTTCGGTGGTGATCGTCGCCATTCTGGGCCCCGGCCTCACCAATGCCATGATCGCCGTCGCCATTACTTATGTGCCGCATTACGCCCGGCTCACCCGCGCAGCCGTGATGGGCGAATTATCCAAGGATTATGTGACCGCATCGCGCGTTTCGGGCGCCGGCACGGCCCGGCTGATGTTCAATGTCGTCCTGCCGAATTGCCTGGCGCCGTTGATTGTCCAGGCGACGCTCAGCTTCTCCACCGCGATCCTCGATGCCGCCGCCCTCGGCTTCCTCGGCCTCGGCGCCCAGCCGCCGACACCCGAATGGGGCACGATGCTGGCCGGATCGCTGCAATTCCTGCAGACGGCACCTTGGGTCGTCACCTATCCCGGTATCGCCATCCTGGTCACCGTGCTTGCCTTCAACCTGATGGGTGATGGTCTGCGCGATGCGCTCGATCCCAAGCTGAAGCGTTGAGGAGACGGATCATGGCCCGCATATCCGCGCCGCTCCTGGATATCCGCAACTTGTCGGTCGAGTTTCAAACTCATCGCGGTCCTTTCCGCGCGGTCGATGGCATCGACCTCACGTTGGAAAGCGGCGAATTGCTGGGCGTGGTCGGCGAATCCGGTTCCGGCAAAAGCGTCACCATGCTCGCGGTGATGGGGCTGATCGCCTGGCCCGGCAAGGTGAAGGCCGATCGCATGACCTTCGACGGCATCGATCTGCTGGCCCTCAGCCCGCGCGCAAGACGCAAGATCGTCGGCAAGGATATAGCGATGATCTTCCAGGAGCCGATGACCAGCCTTAATCCCTGCTTCACGGTGGGTTTCCAGATCATGGAAGCCTTGAAGGCGCATGAGGGCGGCAGCCGGGCCGAGCGCCGGCGGCGCACCATTGAGCTCCTGGAGCAGGTCGGCATCCCGGCGGCGGAATCCCGATTGTCCGCTTTCCCCCATCAGCTTTCCGGTGGCATGTGTCAGCGCGTGATGATCGCCATGGCCATTGCCTGCAATCCGCGCCTGCTGATCGCCGACGAACCGACCACGGCGCTCGATGTCACCATCCAGGCGCAGATCCTGGATCTGCTGGTATCGCTGCAGCGCGAGCGCGGCATGGGACTGGTATTGATCACTCACGACATGGGCGTGGTCGCGGAAACCGCGCAACGCGTCTCTGTCATGTACGCCAGCCAGCAGGTCGAGGAACAGCCGGTCGACAGCCTGTTTGCAAACCCGCATCATCCCTATACGGCGGCCCTTCTCCAGGCCCTGCCGGAACGCAGTGAAGAGCATTTGCGGCTGAACACGATTCCGGGGATGGTGCCCGGCATCGGCGACCGGCCTGTCGGCTGCGTCTTCCATCCGCGCTGCGCCTATGCCGACGAACGCTGCCGGGCGGAACGCCCGCTGCTGGCGCCGCTGCCGGAAAATCCCGATCCGGCGAAGCTCGTGCGTTGTCATTATCCATTGATCGGTGGGCAACCTTCCGTTCGCCCGGATCCGCATCGATCAAATCCGTATCGGCCGGAGTCAAATCACCCCGCCTCCGCGGAGGTGCGGCCATGAGCGAAGTTGCCATGACGACGGATGCCCCTACGGCCGCCGATCCATCGGTGCCGGTCCTCGAAGCACGAGACGTGCAGCGGCACTACCAGATTTCGCGCGGTCTCTTCAAACCGGCTTTAACCCTGCGCGCCGTGGCCGGCGCCAGCTTCACCCTGCTGCCGGGTCGTACCCTGGCTGTGGTCGGTGAATCGGGCTGCGGCAAGTCCACCCTGGCCCGCATGATGGCGATGATCGAGCCGCCGACGGCCGGCCAGCTGACGATCGATGGCAGCAAGGTGGTCGGGGCTGATAAGGAGACCCTCCAACAACTGCGCCCGAAGGTGCAGATGGTGTTTCAGGACCCTTACGGATCGCTCAATCCTCGCAAGCAAGTCGGCCGCATCCTCGAAGAACCATTGGAGATCAATACCGATCTCGGTGCCAAAGAGCGGGCTGACGCCGCCCGTGTGATGATCGCCAAGGTCGGGCTGCGGCCGGAACATTACAACCGCTATCCACATATGTTCTCCGGCGGCCAGCGACAGCGCATCGCTATCGCCCGCGCCCTGATGCTGCGGCCCAAAGTGGTGATCGCCGACGAACCGGTTTCGGCTTTGGACGTGTCGATTCGGGCGCAGGTGCTCAATCTCCTGATGGATCTGCAGGTCGAATACAATCTTGCTTATCTGTTCATTTCCCACGATCTCAGCGTGGTGCGGCACATTGCCGACGATGTCATGGTGATGTATCTCGGCCGCCCTATCGAGCAAGGCAGTAAGCCGGCGATCTTCGCCCGGCCCGTCCACCCCTATACCCAGGCCCTGCTGGCCGCGACCCCGTCCACGGATCCGGAGGCAAGGTCCCGGCGTCTCACGGTGAAGGGCGAATTGCCCTCTCCCATCGATCCGCCCTCCGGCTGTGCCTTCCACAAACGCTGTCCCTTCGCGACAGCCGAATGCAGTGTCGAGCGCCCCGAATTGCGACCGGTAGCCGGCCGCGAAGTCGCATGCCATCATGCAGAGCGGGTTCTCGCATCCGGTTGAGCCAGGGAGCTGACTTCCAGGAATTTATTCAGCCGCGGTGCAGTCGTGGTTGCTTCCCACAAGTTAAAGTGTCGCCATCGGTCCGCCGGTATCGCTCTGCGGCGACGCGCCATCCGGACAACTAGCTGTTTCGCGATAGTTATGCTAACAACGCCGTTCTCCTCGGCTGCCTTTTGCGGCGGCAATTTCGCGAATGAGACGGGGGTCACTCACGGTTGATTAATCAGTTGCTGTGACTCTGCATAAGCCTGTAATGGGGATGCCGAGGGTATGATCAAACGGGGCCCAGCGCTGATCGGTTGGCGCTGCATTGGGGACGGTGGAACGGCTCGTCGGACTTGGAACCGAAAAGGACACCGGACTACCGGGAAGAAGGTTGGGAATCCATGATTGATATGAAGGTGTTTGGCCGGGCGGCGGTAGCGGGGGTTATCGCCTTGACCTTGGTGAGCGGGTGCGCGACGAAGCCGGACCCCAATGATGAAGCAGCGGTCCAGGCTTACAATGAAGCCAACGACCCGCTGGAGCCGATGAATCGGTATTTCTTCGAATTGAATAACTTCTTCGACGAAATCCTGCTCAAGCAATTCGCTGGTTATTACAACATCGCCTTGCCCACCGTGGCGAAGGACAGCATCCGCAACGCGCTGCGGAACCTGAACTCGCCAGTCATCCTGGCGAACGACCTCTTCCAGGGCGAAGGCAGCCGTGCCGGCGATACCAGCATGCGCTTCGTCATCAATAGCACCCTTGGCATCGGCGGCTTGATCGATGTCGCCAAGATGATGGGCTACAACTATCATGACGAGGATTTTGGCCAGACCCTGGCGGTCTGGGGTACGGGGGAAGGCCCGTATCTGACGCTGCCGGTGATCGGCCCTTCAAATCCGCGTGACCTAGCGGGCCGCGGCGTCGACAAGGTGCTCGATCCCCTTACCTGGGTCGGCTACATCTACGACGTCGGCTATATAAATACGATCCGTAGCGGCCTCGATACCGTCGATACGCGGGCGCGCAATATGCAGGCTCTCGACGAGCTGAAGAAAGGCTCGATCGATTTTTATGCGACCATTCGCAGCCTGTATCGCCAGCAGCGCAATGACGCGATCCGGAACGGCCGGGAGTCGGATGATTTGACGCCGGCCGTAACATCGGAAAACATGATTCCAGGTGACGGCGCAGTCCCGGAAGCCGGTCAGGTGACGGATGCGCAGTGAGATCCAGGGAGAGAGCAGAATGGGCAGTATGATCGGTCGACGCCACGTCCTTACAGTCCTGGTTGCCGGTTTCCTGACAATCGCAAGCCTGATTGCCGGCAATGGCCGCGCACAGGCCGATAACGCGACTGTTGAAGACTTCATCACCAAGCTGAGCAATCAAGCCATTCAGGAAATGTCCGAGCAGCAGACCGATGCCGAGCGCATCGCCAAGCTGCGTCCCGTCCTGGACCAGTATTTCGATATGCCCGCCATCGCCAAATATGTCCTGGCGGGCTATTGGCGCAAGGCGACGCCGGAACAGCGGACGGAATTCATCAGCGCCTTCTCCGACTACCTGTCGGTCACCTATGGCAAGCGTTTCGTCAAATATTCCGGCCACAAACTGGACATAAAGCGCATTCATGACGACGGGAATGGCCGCACGACGGCTTATACGGTCGTGCAGTTGAACAACGAAGACCCGGTCCGCGTGGACTGGATCATCGATACCGTCAACAGCCAGCTGCGCATTCTCGACTTTCGGGTCGAAGGCTTGAGCCTCTCGGACACCCACCGCCAGGAATTTGCCTCGGTGATCCAGAAGAACAACGGTAATGTGCAGGCGTTGATCGACCTGCTGCATCAGAAGTCGAGGCTGTAAGCCTCGAAAGCAGACAAGAAAAGGCCGCGATGGATACCTATCGCGGCCTTTTTGTTATTGCGGCCTAGACCTTTATGAAAGCGCAGTTTCTTCAGGCGACCGGTAACCACTTCGCTTAAAATGCGCTAAGTCGATCAGGCAACCTTGGCACCCGCTTCGACCGCCTGGCCAATGGTCTTTTCGAGCAGCGAGAAACCTTCGTCGATGATCGCGTCCGGCGCGGTCAGCGGCATCAGGAAACGCAGCACATTGCCGTTAACACCGCAGCTCAACAGCACCAGACCGTTTTCGCCGGCCTTGGCCGTCACTGCCTTCGTAAGATCGGCATCGGGTGATCCATCCGCCTTCACCAGCTCGCAGGCGACCATGGCGCCCAGGCCACGGATATCGCCGATACGGTTGCCGAAGGTATTGCGGCGCTTCATGTCGGAAAGACGATCGATCATCTTCTTGCCGATGACATTGGCGCGCTCGACGAGCTTCTCTTCTTCCATCACATCGAGCACCGCATTCGCGGCGGCGCAGCCGATCGGGCTGCCGGCATAGGTGCCGCCGAGACCGCCGGGGGCCGGCGCATCCATGATCTCGGCGCGGCCGGTCACCGCGGAAAGCGGAAAACCGCCGGCCAGGCTCTTCGCCATGGTCATCAGATCCGGTTCGATACCGGCATGTTCGATGGCGAACATCTTGCCGGTCCGCGCAAAGCCAGTCTGGATTTCATCGACGATGAAGACGATGCCGTGCTTGGTGCAGATGTCGCGCAGAGCACGCAGGAAATCGAACGGCACCACATTGAAGCCGCCTTCGCCCTGCACCGGCTCGATGATGATGGCAGCGACATTGTCGGGACCGACATCGGCCTTGAACAGGGTGTCCAGCGCCTTCAGCGAGGCAGCGCCGTTATCCTTCAGCGCCGGATCGGGGAACGGCACGTGATAGATGTCTGTCGGGAACGGGCCGAAGCCGACCTTATATGGCGCATATTTGCCCGTCAGGGCCATGCCGAGCATGGTGCGGCCATGAAAAGCGCCGGAGAAAGCGATGACCGCCGCGCGCTTGGTATGAGCGCGCGCGATCTTTACGGCATTCTCGACGGCTTCGGCGCCGGTGGTCAGAAAGATCGTCTTGGTATTGCCGCTGATCGGCACCAGATCATTCAGCCGCTCGGCCAGCCGGATATAGGTTTCATACGGTGTCACCTGGAAGCAGGCATGGGACAGCTTGTCGACCTGCTCCTTCACCGCCGCCACGATCTTCGGATGGCAGTGACCGGTGTTCAAGACCGCGATGCCGCCGGCGAAGTCGATCAGGCGCTTGCCTTCTTCATCGGTGATTTCCGCATTGGAGGCGCGCTGGGCATAGATGCCGTAAGCATTGCCGACACCGCGCGGAACGGCGGCATTGCGGCGCTGATGCAGGCTGGCATTGGTGGGCATGAGAGGCTCCTTCTTGGCTACAACAGGCGCTACCCGCGACGGCGCCGGAGCATGGCCAAACCCAGTCTTGCCCCCTGAACCAGCAGAAAATAGCGCCCACAACGGCGCCGGCCCGTCCCCCAATAGGGCCGAACCGATCGGCGCGACTATAGCAGGTTGCCGATGCGATACCAGCTTGGCCGACATGTCGCATCTTCGTTCTGCCATGCAGCTTTGGCCTGAGGAAGCTACGGTTTCGCTATTTTTACATGAGCCCCGTCGCACCAGCCGCGGCTTCGCCCATCAGCTCTTGATCGATTTCAAAAACGACTTATCTTAAGATTATTAATCGGAAAAATCGATCATGGCGAGTCCTCTGAATAGCCTCAAACAACTGCGGTATTTGACAGCGCTCCACGAATACCAGCATTTCGGCCGGGCGGCGGAAGCCTGTTACGTGTCTCAATCGACGCTGAGCGCCGGTCTGAAAGAGCTGGAAGCGCAGCTTGGTGTCACATTGGTCGAACGGACCAACCGCAGCGTGGTTTTCACCGCTTTGGGCCAGGTCATCGCCAATCAGGCCCAGCGCGTGCTGGGCGAAGCGGCCGCTCTGGTGGAACTTGCGGCCGCCGCTGGCGAACCGCTGGCGGGGCCGCTGCGTTTAGGCGTCATCCCGACCATCGCCCCCTTCCTGCTGCCGAAGGTCCTGCCGATCCTGCGGAAACGTTATCCGAAACTGAAGCTGTACCTGACCGAAGACCAGACGGCACGGCTGCTTGACCAGTTAGACGAAGGGCAACTTGATCTCGTCCTGCTGGCATTGCCTTTCGACTGCGGCAGTGCGGCTACATTGCCGCTTTTCGACGACGCGTTTTATTTGGTCTGCCAGCGAGATCATCCGCTGGCCACGAAGAAACCGCTGACCATGCAGGACTTGGCGCAAGTGCCGTTGCTACTGCTGGCCGAGGGCCACTGCCTGAGCGATCAGGCAGTCAGCGCCTGCCGGCTGACGCAGCGCAGTCCGGCCATCGATTTCACCGCCACCAGCCTCACCACGTTGGTGGAGATGTCGGCCAATGGCCTCGGTGTCACGCTGCTGCCGGAGATGGCGGTCAATGCGCAATTGCTGAAGGGTGGCGAATTGGTTGCCCGACGGTTCGACGACGAAACCCCAACCCGGCAGATCGGCCTCGCCTGGCGCGCCACCAGTCCCCGCGAGGACGAGTTCAAATTGCTTGGCCAGGTGTTCTCGCCAGAACAGGCGACGGCGAAGCATGCGGGAACATTGGCCTCGTAATCCCTCGGCAAAAGCGATCTTAATTTGCTGCGAACCAGGCGCGCAATCTATCCTGCGCCTCGACCGGCAGATGCAGGCCAAGCTTCGAGCGACGCCAGAGAACGTCATCAGCGCTGCGTGCCCATTCCTGATCGATCAGATAGCGCACTTCGGATTCATATAAATCACCGCCGAAATGCGTTCCCAGCCCATCCAGGGATAATGCCGTGCCGATGATCCGATCGATCCGGGTGCCATAAGCGCGCGCCAGGCGATGGCGCATTTCGGATGGCAGCCAGGTGAAGCGCTGGGCCAATCCGGCCTCGAAGGAGGTGAAATCCGCATTGGCGATATCGCCACCCGGCAGGTGCGCTTTTGCCGTCCAGTCGCCGCCGGCTTGCGGAAAGAAGGGCTGCAGCTTCTGCAAGGCATGTTCCGCCAAACGGCGGTAGGTCGTGATCTTGCCGCCAAACACGTTCAGCAAGACCGCACCACCTTCGCCATCCTCCAGATCCAGCACATAGTCGCGGGATATGGCGGAAGCGCTTTCGCTGCCGTCGGTATCGAAGAGCGGGCGTACACCGGCATAGTTCCAGACCACATCGGCAGCCGTGACGTGATGCTTGAAATGCCGATTGACGACATTGCAGAGATAGTCAACTTCCTCCGGTGAAATTTTCACGCCGGCGGGGTCGCCCTCGTAAGCGACGTCGGTGGTCCCAACCAGGGTGAAGTGCCCCTCATATGGAATCGTGAAGACGATGCGGCGATCTTCATTCTGCAGGATGAAGGCATGTTCGCCCTGATAGAGGCGCGGCACGATGATATGGCTGCCTTTGACCAGACGAAGCTGGCCATCTCGCTTTCCGCCGATCTGCTGATCGATGAAACTGCCTGCCCAGGGACCGGTTGCATTGACAAGGGCACGCGCCCGGACCAGCCGCGGCTGGTTGCCGATCATGGCATCGCCGCCAATCTCCACGATCCAACCTTTGCCCTCGCGTTTGGCTGAAAGAACCGGGCTGCGGGTCAGGACCTCAACGCCGCGTTCCCGCGCATCCAAAGCATTGAGCGCCACCAGACGCGCGTCGTTGACCCAACAATCCGAATAGGCAAAGCCGATCTGGTATTCCGCCTTGAGGCCCGATTGAAGCGGTCCCGTCCTCAGATCGACCCGCTTCGAGGCGGGCAGGCGCTTGCGGCCGCCAAGATGATCGTAGAGGAACAACCCGATCCGGATCATCCAGGCGGGGCGCAGCGATTTTTCGTGCGGCAGGATGAAGCGCAGCGGCCAGATGATATGCGGCGCGCTTTCCAACAACACTTCGCGTTCGCTCAGCGCCTCGCGCACTAGGCGGAATTCATAATGCTCCAGATAGCGCAGGCCGCCATGAATGAGCTTGGTGCTGGCCGATGAGGTCGCACTGGCCAAATCGCGTTGCTCTGCCAGCAGCACTTTCAGCCCGCGGCCCGCCGCATCCCGGGCAATGCCCGTGCCGTTGATGCCGCCGCCGACGACCAGCAGATCGACCGTATCCTGTGTCATGCCCGCGCCTTATTGCCTTCCTTGAGGCTGTATCCATTCAATTTTGTCGTAACATAACCAGCTTATTTTCTCTATCGAAAATATTTTAATGCCTTATTTTCGATAATGAACATAACCACGACGGCTGCAGCTTCGCCCATCGCCTAATCTGGCGAGGAAGCTCTGGCTGGGTACTGATGGGGTCCTAATCTTCGTCGGCGATATGCAGCTGGACGTCGTGCTGGGCGAGGAGTTCACGGATTGCCGGCGGCGGTGCCTGATCGGTGAAGACGGCGCTGAGCTGGCTGAGATGGCCCAGCCGCACCATGGGCCGGCGTTCGAACTTGGTATGGTCGGCCACCAGGAAAACCTGACGGGAATTTTCGATGATGGCCTGGGCGACCCGAACTTCGCGATAATCGAAATCGAGCAGCGTGCCATCGCCATCGATGCCACTGATACCGATGATGCCGAGATCGACCCGGAACTGCCGGACGAAATCGATGGTCGCTTCGCCGATGATGGCACGATCGACCGACCGCACCACCCCGCCGGCGACAATGACTTCGGAAGAGCGGTTCTCGCAGAGAATCGCCGCCACATTGAGATTGTTGGTGATCACCCGAAGACCGCTGTGATGCAGCAGCGCCCGGGCCACTTCTTCATTGGTGGTGCCGATATTGATGAAAAGCGATGTCTCGACCGGAATATGCGCGGCGCAGAGCCGCGCAATCCGGCGCTTTTCCGTCAAGGCATGGACTTGACGTGCGGCATAGGCCGTGTTGTGGACGCTGGAATTGAGCCCTGCACCCCCGTGGTGCCGCTCTAGCAGGTCCTGCGCCGAGAGGTCATTGATGTCGCGGCGGATGGTCTGCGGCGTTACATCGAAATGCTGTGCCAGGGATTCGATCGACATATAACCGCGCTGGCGCACCAGCGTGACG
Source organism: Dongia soli (assembly GCF_034044715.1). Taxonomy (NCBI): domain Bacteria; kingdom Pseudomonadati; phylum Pseudomonadota; class Alphaproteobacteria; order Rhodospirillales; family Dongiaceae; genus Dongia; species Dongia soli. The sequence goes on from NZ_JAXCLW010000001.1 coordinate 114,530, forward strand.
ATTTCCGCAAGTCGGGCGTCGCGTTGCATTCTTTCCTCATTTCCGGCCGGACTTCTATCGATCGCCGGGAACTGTCATTTTCCGCCCCGAACATGACAGCGTGCGACCCGCAATCCAAGGCGTTTCGCATGCGGACGCAATCCTTACGCGAAGACAGCCAATATTACTTCCGGCAGCAAACGCGGCAAAATTGGCACTTCCCAGCGGCCTTGGGCGCTTCTCGCCTCCCGAACCATCCCGTAGCATGTCGCTACAACGTGCAGAAGAGATTGAAATGGCGAAGAATTTCACCGAGATCGCCTATAGCGACGCTGTCTTGGCGATGCAGCGGAAATACAAGGCGGTCGAGATAAATGCTGAACTGCAACATAGCGTCGGCCGCAACAGCATCACGCCGGCACTTGCCAGCTATCTCAGCAGTCGCGTGTCCTTCTATATGGCGACAGCCTCGAAGGCTGCTCAGCCTTATATTCAGCACCGTGGCGGGCCGGCCGGCTTTATCAAGATCCTCGACCCGCAGACCCTGGCCTTCGCGGATTTCGACGGCAATAAACAATATATCAGCCTCGGCAATCTCAGCGAGAATCCCCGGGTCCAGCTTTTTTTCATGGATTACAGCCAGCGCCGCCGGCTGAAGATCTGGGGCACAGCCAAACTCGTCGAGGACGATCCGAAGCTCTTGGCCGCCGTCACGCCGGAGGCGTGGCGCAAGCCGCTCCGCCGCGCCATCCGGATCACCGTCGAGGCCTGGGACGTCAATTGCCCGGCCTATATCCCACAGCTTTTCAGCGTCGATGACGTCGAAGCCGCCCATGCCGGGATGTTGAAACATATCGAGGCGCTGGAAGCGGAGATCGAACGCCTCAAGAGGGAAGCAGCAAAAGCGCCGACAACAAAACCGGCCGCAGCAAATGCGCGCGCACGGAAAAGATAACGCCGGCTATTCCGCCGCTTTAGGATCGAGATTGTGGTGCGGCGTCGCGTCCCGCGGCTCATCCGCTTCGATCGGGACGCCGGGCTGTTGCTTGCTGGTACGAATCGCCAATGCGGATTTGACGTGGCTGACATTCGGCGCGGGGGTCAAGCAGGTGGTCAGGAATTTTTGATAGGAATCCCAGTCATGGGCTACGACCTTCAGCAGGAAGTCGGTTTCGCCCGCCAGCATGTGGCATTCCCGGACCAACGGCCAGGTCTGCACCAGCGCCTCAAAGGCTTTGAGATCATGTTCGGCCTGGCTGTTCAGGCCGACATGGGCAAAAACCGTGACGCCGAAGCCCAGGGCTTCCGGATTGATCTCGGCATGATATCCGCGCACATAGCCGGCCTCCTCAAGCGCCCGCACCCGGCGCAGGCAAGGGGGCGCCGAAATGCCGGCACGTTGGGCCAATTCCACATTGGTCATGCGGCCATCAGCTTGCAGATCCGCCAGAATGCGCAGATCGATTTTGTCCAGTTTTGCCCGGCGCATGAAAGAAAGCCCCTGTCTCACACGGCGTTTCGCGCAACTATATTATAAGTAACATCGCGGCAACAAGGGTGGGTCTGAGGCCTCGCGGCAGCCACCACGGGAAAATTATCTTAAAGCTCGAGGCGATGGATCGCGCAGTTGCCTTGTAACTAATGGCTCACCCCCTTATGTTAGCCAAGGCTCCGGAATCGGGTGGAATCGGGGGCTTCGACAGCATCGGATGGCGTCTTCGGGCGCCAAAATCGTCTCGTTCAGGATCGTTTCATGGCCACGGAACATCGCAGCAAAGTCGTCATCATTGGTTCCGGCCCGGCCGGCTTTACCGCCGCCATCTATGCGGCGCGCGCCAATCTGCAGCCGATTCTGGTCCAGGGACTGCAGCCGGGCGGACAGATGACCATCACCACCGATGTCGAAAACTATCCGGGCTTCGCCGACGTCATCCAGGGGCCCTGGCTGATGGAGCAGATGCAGAAGCAGGCCGAGCATGTCGGTACGCGCATGATGTTCGATACGATCGTCGAGGTCGATCTCAGCCGCCGCCCCTATCACTGTGTTGGCGATTCCGGCGATATCTATATCGGCGACACGCTGATCATCTGCACCGGCGCCCAGGCGCGCTGGCTGGGGCTGGAATCCGAACAGAAATATCGCGGCTTCGGCGTATCGGCCTGCGCCACCTGCGACGGTTTCTTCTTCCGCGAGAAGGAAGTCTGCATCGTCGGCGGCGGCAATACGGCCGTTGAGGAAGCAATCTACCTGACAAATCATGCCAGCAAGGTCACGCTGATCCATCGCCGTGACACGCTGCGGGCGGAAAAGATTTTGCAGGACCGGCTGTTCCGCAATCCGAAGATCAATGTGATCTGGGACAGCGCCGTCGAGGAAGTTCTCGGCGGCGGTGATCCGGCCGGCGTCACCGGGGTCAAGATCCGCAACGTGAAGACCGGCGAAACACAGGAGATTCCCTGCGACGGCTTCTTCGTCGCGATCGGCCACAGCCCGGCGACGGAATTGTTCAAGGGCAAACTACCGCTCGACAATGAAGGCTATCTGGTCACCAAGCCGGATAGCACGGCGACCTCGGTTCCCGGGGTGTTTGCTGCCGGTGACGTCAAGGACAAGGTTTATCGGCAAGCCGTGACGGCGGCTGGCATGGGGTGCATGGCGGCTTTGGAGGCGGAGCGCTTCCTGGCGGCCAATGAGGGGGAACACGCGGTCGCCGCGGAGTAAGGCGATCGCGCAACGCGGCCTTCGCGGCCGATCGGTGATCGAATGGATTGGGATAAACTGCGTATCTTCCATGCCGTGGCCGAGGCTGGCAGCTTCACGCATGCGGGGGAAACCTTAAATCTGAGTCAGTCGGCCGTTTCGCGGCAGATCAGTTCGCTGGAAGAGAGCCTCAATGTTGCTTTGTTCCATCGCCATGCGCGCGGCCTGATCCTGACGGAACAGGGCGAGTTGCTCTACCGCACCGCCCATGAGGTTTTCTCCAAGCTGGCGATGGCCGAGGCGCAGCTGACCGAGAGCAAGGACAAGCCGAAAGGCCAGTTGAAGGTCACCGCGACCCAGGCTTTTGGATCGTCCTGGCTGACCCCGGTCCTTGGCGAGTTCATCGAGCTCTATCCCGATGTTCAGGTCGACCTGGTGCTGGAAGACCGCGAACTCGACCTTTCCATGCGCGAAGCCGATGTCGCCATCCGCATGGCGCCGCCGCGCCAGCCGGAACTGATCCAGCGCCACCTGATGACGGTGCATCTCAACGTCTATGCCTCGCCGGCTTATATCAAGCGCCATGGCATTCCGAAGAGCCCGGAGGATTTGGACAATCACCGGATCATCGTCTATGGCGACGACACAACCAAGCCGCCGGTCAAGGATATCGACTGGCTGCTCCATACCAGCGCCAAGCGCGATGGCCAGCGCCGGCCGATCCTGAAGGTCAACAGCGTCTATGCCATCCTGCGGGCGGTACAAAGCGGGCTTGGCCTCGCTTCCCTGCCGGAATATATGGCGCAGGAATCAACCGCCCTCGTTCGCATTCTGCCGGAGATGCAGGGCCCTCGGATCGACAGCTATTTCGTCTATCCAGAGGAATTGCGGTCCTCAAAACGCATCCAGGTTTTCCGCGATTTCCTGCTGCGGAAGGTGGCCGAAGGCAAATTAACCGGGTAAAGCCGGCTTCTCAGCTTGTGGAATCGAGACTTTTTCAAAAAGGGCGACCGCCTACAGGCTTCGCCCTTTTCTTATGGGTATCGCCTGCACCTTGACATTTCTGAGCGCTTCGCTTTAAATAAATGAACGTTCATTTATTTAACTGGTCTCCGGCGGATCGGACCCATGCAGGCAGTTATCAACCAGGATGGAACTGAGCGACGCGGCCGGCGTAGCCGCGCCGGCACGCAGCGCAACCATGAGCGCACCCATGCCGCGATCCTTGATGCCACCATCAGAACGATTGCCCGCCACAGCCTGTCGGGCACCACCGTACAGCGTGTCGCGGCCGAAGCCGGCGTCTCGGTCGGCGCCGTGATCCTGCATTACAAGAGCAAGGAGGCGCTGCTGGTCGCGGCACTCGATCTCGTGGCCGAGGATTTCGAAATTGCCCGGCGTGAAGCCCTGAGCAAGGCGGGGTCGGATCCGGTTGCCGCTCTGACCGCGCTGATCGAGGTTTCGCTCAACCCCCAGGTCAGCAATCCGGACCGGGTCGCGGTCTGGTCTGCCTTCTGGGGCGAGGCCCAGGCGCGCCGCGTCTATCTCGACCGGGTCGGCACGCTGGACAATGCCTATCAGAACGACCTGACCGGTTTGGTGCAGCAGTTGATCGAGACGGGCGGCTATCGCCATCTCGATGCGGAAGCTGTCGCGCTCGGCCTCGCCGGGCTGCTCGACGGCCAGTGGCAGGACATCATGGTATCCGGTGAAACTTTCGACCGGCAGCGCGCGCATCGCGTGGCGCAGGCCTATCTCGCCGGCCTGTTCCCCAACGAATTCGCATTGACTGCTGCCTCGGCTTCTTTCGCCGGCGACAAGCATGACTGACTGCAGGCCACATCAGTTCACGACAATCGGATGAATACGACAAGGGAGATCGGATATGACGGCAACCCAGGCGGCAACGACCAGCATCACCACCCCGGCGAATTTCCGGAATGAGGGAAACGGCCTGCCGCGTGCCTTGCCTGCCTGGACCTATCGCAATGCCGAGCTGATCGAACTGGAATATGAACGCCTGATCCTCCCGTCCTGGCAGTTCGTCTGCCACATCAACCAGGTGAAAAATCCCGGCGACTTCGCGACGCTGGATCTGATGCGCGATTCGATCATCGTGATGCGCGGCAAGGACAAGGCACTACGCGCCTTCATGAATGTCTGCCGCCATCGCGGCGCCAAACTGCTCGATGGCAGCGGCACCTGCAAGCATCGCCTGGTCTGCCCCTATCACGCTTGGTCGTATAACTTCGACGGCAGCCTCGCGGCTGTGCCGGCGGAACATACTTTCCCCGGGCTTGATAAGCAGGAATTCGGCCTGAGGCCGGTCGAGCTGGAAGTCGTCCTTGGCCTGGTCTTCATCCGCGTCATTCCCGGTGGGCCAAGCCTGAAGGAGATGTGGGGCGACTACGTCGATCTGGTCGCCGATTACCGGCTGGAAGACATGGTACCGGTGGATGAGCCCTGGACCGATATCTGGCAGTGCAATTGGAAGGTCGGCGTCGACAACAATCTGGAGAATTATCATATCCCGCTTGGCCATCCCGGCTATCACCGGATGCTGGACAATGATCTGCAAGGCTTCATAAATGTCCACGGCGTTGCCGGCAGCAAGAGTGTCTTGAAGGACAAGCCGTCACCGAATTGGGTCGAGCGCTTCTATCAGCAGATGGCGCCGGAAGTGCTGCGCGATCTCCCCGAGGAGATCCGCCGCACTTGGTACTTCTTCACCCTGCCGCCCAATATCGGTATCGACATCTATCCCGATAGCATGGATGTGTTCCAGATCCTGCCGCGCGGTGCCGAAACTTGTGTCGTGCGTTATCCGGTCTACCGCCGGCCGAAGGAGAATCGCGAGCAGAGGGTGTTGCGCTATCTCAATGGTCGCATCAATCGCCAGGTCGGCGCCGAAGACCGGGAGCTTTGCGAACGCGTGCAGCTCGGCATCGGGTCACGCGGCTATGAGGCCGGCCCGCTTTCGTCTTATGAAGTCGCCTTGAAGGATTTCCACGACCGCGTCCGCGCGGTCTGCCCGGTCACCACTTTGCCCAAGGCGCCGGGCGCAGGCAGCTTGCGGCAGCGTAATGCGGAGCTCTCGGCCGCAGTGAAGCGCAGCGGCAATTGAACAGCATCCGTCGCTCCGTTTAAGCCCCGGCCGGCGGCCGGGGCTTTGCTCTGGCAAGGTCAAATCGACTGTTGCGAACCTTAGGGCTGCTGTGATTGCCTCATCGAGGCGGCGATCAACCGGGCGCGGCGATCCTGCTTGGCCGAATTGATGACCAGCACCGCATGAATGACGGCGATAGACCAGATAAACAGGCCCGGTCCACCCGCCAGAAAGAGCCAGATAAAGCCCGTCACCAAAGCGACGATGCAAATCAGCAGATTGAGCACCGCCTGAAAAATCCGCCCATAAAGCAGCAAAGCCAAGGGCGGCAAGAAGATGGCGAGCAAATAAATCATTCATGGCTCCGGAAAAAAGGCTGCCTTCGTTTGCGCCGCGCAGTTCATGTCGCGCGAGTCGAGCCGATTTCAAGCGTGGGTCTTGCCCATGCCCAGGCGACAATACCTAAAATGCCATGCAAAAAATGCCATGATCCTGCATTTACCAAGCTTAAATGCCACCATCATTTTTGACCTAACTACTTGACTTAACTTGATTAATTAGCCATGCGGCGCATGCATGGGCCGCCTGTGATTTTCTTTCTGGTAGCGGTTCGCGAATTTCTTATCCTGTCAACGTGTGATTTAGCAACAAGTCTGTGGCGTTTTTGCAACAACTTGTTTTTTGCAGGAACTAGCCTTGCAAGGCCGTGTTCTCTGCGGTGTGGGAAGCCTTTGGCTTCCATGTGTATTCGGGTGCAACGCCCGGATAGAGGGTCTTCGGATCCTACGTCTCCCAGACGTAAAGCCTCCCTGTTTAACTTGCCCCCGACCGTTTGGCCGGGGGTTTTTTCTTGGCGAATTCATTAGGTGCCAATTGCGCGGCCCCGGCCCGGTGGCTTGTCTGATCCTCGCCTCCTTACTGGGCCGTGCCGGTTGGGGAATCCGGCGCAACCGGCAGATTGACGCGATTTGGCTCCGCACGGGGATCGATCTGCGCACGATCGGGGACCGACAGTGGGTTGTCCACCGCTTCGTTTATCCAGGCCTGCAGCAGCGTGTAAGTGACCGCGAGGACCACCGGGCCGACGAAGAGGCCGACCAAGCCGAAGGCGAACATGCCGCCGATCACGCCGCAAAGGATAAGGAGAAGCGGAAGGTGGGCGCCGCGTTTGATCAAGAGCGGTCGCATGATGTTATCCAGCATGCCGACCAGGATCGTCCAGCCGATCAGGGCGGTTGCCCAAATATCCTGCCCCTGCCAGTACAGCCATGCGACGCCAACGATCAGCGGCAAGAACGGACCGACCTGGGCGATACACAGCATCATCATCATCGCGGAGAGCAAGGCCGCATAGGGCACACCGGCAACCCATAGACCGATGCCCCCCAGCAGAGACTGCACGATAGCGGTGACGACAATGCCAAGGGCGACGGCCCTGATCGCCTGACCGCCCAGCCGCACGGCAAATTCGCCCCGGTCACCGCTCAGGCGGCGAGCGAAACGGATGACAGCGCGCCCCGCAAATTCACCGCGGGCATAGAGAATGACCGCAATGATCAGCGTCAGCAGCAGATGAAGAAGGAGGATGCCGACCGAACCGATTTTGCTCCAGATCCAGTTGAGGATTTCCGCGGCATAAGGCTGAAGATGCGCCAGCAAACTGCCGGGACCCGCCGCCGAAAGTTCCTGCCACCTGGCCTCGACCTTTTCCCCAATCAAAGGAATGCCCGGTACCCAATCTGGCGGCGGCGGCAGGCTATAGGTCGGCAGCCCGGTCACCAGTCGCCCGATGGTGCCTGCATGTTCCAGCAGCGTCAGGATGGCGGCGGTGAAGGGCAGCACGATCACCAGCAACATTGCCAGGGTCATGACGATGACGCCGCAGAGTCGCTTATCGCCGAAAGCTGCTTGCACCTTGAGCAGCAGCGGCCAGGTGGCGACGACGATCATTGTTGCCCAGATCAATGCCGGCAGGAAAGGACGCATCACCCAGAGGCTGCCGGCGATCATCAGGCTGATCACCAGCACGACCAGGACGTGACGGACCAGATCGATGGACGGGCGTGATATCACGATAGCCTCCTGCTTAAGGCAACGGGCAGAAGAGCATTGAGAGGCCGGTTGTCATCCGCTGTCAGGCGCCACCCTCCCGCCACCGGGGCGTCGCACACCCGGTCGAGCGGCTGTAGTATAGCGTGACAACCCGCCCGAGCAGCCTCAGAAAAAAGGCAGGCCGACCGGCCTGCCAAATGCTGAAACCCGGATATGGACGCCTATCTGTACAGCTCTTCACCTTGCAGATTGGTGTAAAGCGCGGCGACCTGTTCGGCATAACCGTTGAAGAGCTTGGTCGGCCGCTGCTCCCCCGTCCCGAGATCGCGTTCGCTGGCCTGGCTCCAGCGCGGATGGGGCACATCCGGATTCACATTGGCCCAGAAGCCGTATTCCGATGACTGGATCGCTTCCCAGAAGGTATGCGGGCGCCCGTCGGTGAAGCTGATGCGGACAATGCCCTTGCCCGATTTGAAACCGTATTTCCACGGCAGGGTGAGTCGGATCGGCGCGCCATTTTGTTTCGGCAGCGGCTTGCCATAGAGCCCAGTCGAGACGAAGGCGAGTTCATTGGCTGCCTCCTCCAGCGTGACGCCTTCGATATAGGGCCAGGGATACCAGTCGGCGGTCTGGCCCGGCGCCACATCGGGATTGCTGAAGCTTTCGAAACGAAGATATTTCGCCCCAGCCGAGGGTCTGGCGAAAGCGACCAGCGCCTTCAACGGAAAGCCGCTCCACGGCACCGCCATCGACCAAGCTTCGACACAGCGGTGCCGGTAGAGGCGCTCCTCCAACGGCATCGCCTTCAGCAGATCGTCAATCGCGATGGTCTGCGGCTTTTCCACCATCCCGTCGAGGGTGACGCTCCACGGCCGGATCGGCAGCGCTTGGGCAGCCGTGGCGATGTCCTTCGAATCACCGAATTCATAATAGTTGTTGTAATGGCTCGCCAATTGCTCCGGTGTCATCGGCCCGTCCAACTGATAGGTCGGATTGGGCTTCACTGGATAGAGCCCGGCCGAGGGATCGACGTCATCGGCGCGGACTGACTGCATCAGAAGGCCGGGCAAGGCAGACCCAACCAATCCGCCGGCAACCATGCCTGACAGAAATCGGCGACGCCGGAGATAAATCGCTTCGGGAGTGGCTTGTGACTCGGCAATTTCCCAGCCGCGCGGAACCCGGATGAGCATGGGATCAGGTCCTTATAAAAACGTTGTCGCGCAGCTAGTTAAGAATGGGAACCCTGCCGCCTGTCTTACAACTCACGAAAACGTGAAGGGCCGGATTTCGGCCCGGCCCTTCTGCGATGCGCGTTTTGTACCAGCGCTTATTTCAGCGCCTTGCAGGCCCGGATGATGCGGGTGCAGGCTTCTGTCAGCGCCTCGGTCGAGGTCGCATAAGAGATACGGAAGAAGGGCGACAGGCCGAAGGCCGAGCCCTGCACCGCCGCCACACCTTCTGCGTCCAGCAGGTAGGTGACGAAATCGTCGTCGGTTTCGATCTTCTTGCCCTGCGGGGTGGTCTTGCCGATGACCCCGGCACAGGATGGATAGACGTAAAAGGCGCCTTCCGGCTTGTGGCAATGCAGGCCCGGCGCCTGATTCAGCATGTCGACCACCAGATCACGGCGCGCCTTGAAGCTGACATTGTGCTTGGCGATGAAATCCTGGGGGCCGTTGAGTGCTTCGACCGCTGCCGCCTGGCTGATCGAGGTCGGATTCGACGTCGATTGCGACTGCACCTTGGCGATCGCCTTGATCAACTGCACGGGGCCGGCCGCGTAGCCGATACGCCAGCCGGTCATGCAATAGGACTTCGACACGCCGTTCATGGTGAGCGTGCGGTCATAGAGCTTCGGCTCGACCTCGGCGATGGTGGTGAACTTGAAGTCGTCATACACGAGATGCTCGTACATATCGTCAGTCAGCACCCAGACATGGGGATGCTTCAGAAGCACATCGGCCAGGGCCTTCAATTCATCGCGGCTATAGGCAGCACCGGTCGGGTTGGAGGGGCTATTGAGGATCAGCCACTTGGTCTTCGGCGTGATCGCCTTTTCCAGATCCTCGGCCTGTAGCTTGAACTGATGATTGGCATTGCAAGCGACGATCACCGGCTTCGCATCGGCCAGCAGAACGATATCCGGATAGGAGACCCAATAGGGCGCCGGGATGATGACCTCGTCGCCTTCATTGAGGGTCGCCATCAAGGCGTTGTAGAGCACCTGCTTGCCGCCGGTGCCGACCGTCACCTGTTCCGGCTTGTAGTCGAGATTGTTCTCGCGCTTGAACTTGGCGCAGATCGCTTTCTTCAACGCATCGGTGCCGTCGACATTCGTGTATTTGGTGTCGCCCGCATTGATGGCGGCGATGGCCGCGGCCTTGATGTTTTCCGGGGTATCGAAATCGGGCTCGCCAGCGCCAAGGCCGATCACGTCCCGGCCGGCGGCCTTCAGCTCGCGGGCTTTCATGGTGACGGCAATCGTGGGTGACGGCTTAATGCGGTTCAGGCGATCGGAAATGAAAGACATCTTGCTCTCGATCTCAGGCGGTTGGCGCGGCGGCGGCCGTCTCGAACAGGCGGCGGCCCCAAAACGGCCCGGACCTTACTGCCGGCGCCCCAAAGGCGCAACCGCATTAGGGGCATATCTCCCCCCAAAAACCGCGGAGACAAGCTGAGAGGCGGAATTAAGCAAATTTACGGGCACCCAAAATGCAGCAGACGATGAGTCCCACGGCGATGAGCGCGCTCGGCGGCACAGTTTCGCCCAGGATGAGCGCGGCCAGGCCGAATCCGAGGAAGCCTTGGATGAGCTGTAACTGGCCGACCCGAGCGATGCCGCCCAATTTCAGCCCGTGATACCAGAAGAAGAAACCGATAAACATGCTGAACAGGCAGACATAGGCAAAGCCGAGCAACGGGCCGGGGCCGGCTTCCGCCACATGGGCCAGGCTCTCCCCCGTTTCCAGCCAGAGCCAGACGAAAAGTGGCAGCATGACCGGGAGCGACAGGACGAGTGCCCAGCAGATCACCTGCCAGGATCCCAGCCGCCGCGCCAGCACCGCCCCCTCGGCATAGCCGAGACCGCACAACAGCACCGCCAGCAACATATCGAAGTCCGCCGGCTGCAGACGAAGGTCGTGGCCGTCGCGCCAGCCCTGGATCAGGGCATAGGCCATGATGATCAGTCCCCCGCCAATCGCGAAAAGCCAGAAGAGCGGCTTCGGCCGTTCGCCACCGCGCAAAACCGCTGCGGTCGCCGTCATCAGCGGCAGCAGGCCGACAAAGACGATCCCGTGGCTCGCCGGCACCAGCTGCACGGCATAGGCGCTGAACAGCGGGAAACCCACCACCACACCGATCGCGACGATGACCAGCTGTCCCCACAGCCGAAGACCCGGCCAGGCCTGCCGTCGCAAGGCAAGCAGGCCCACGCTCATCAGACCGGCGATCGCAGCACGACCGGCGGTCACCAGGACAGGGTCGAAGGCACTGACGGCCAGACGGGTCGCCGGCAAGGAACCGGCGAAAATAGCGCAGCCGACGAAGCCGAAGGCAAGGCCGGCCCAAATATGCTGGTCATTGGCGGGCCGGGGATCTTTATCGTGAGGCAAAGTGCGCTCCTATCTGATGCATTGGGCCAGATAGCCAGTCCGCCAGCCGACCCGACAGGGTCGGCAATCCAGAACAGCATGACGCTGTACCGGCAACTGGACCGGTACAGTTTATAAATTTGGCAAGGAGCGTTCGCCAGCATTCCGCTACAATCCGGCCTGAACCAAAGGTGGACCGTTATGCTGGAACTGACATTGGACCGGGGCGAGAATCGCCCGTTGATCGACCAGCTTACCCAGGCGATCGCCGAACGGATCGACCAGCGGCACCTGCTGCCCGGCGTACGCCTACCGTCGATCCGCCAACTCGCCGGCATCGCGGGCGTCAGCAAATTCACCGTGATCGAGGCCTACGACCGGCTGGTCGCGCAGGGCTATCTGATCTCCCGTCCGGCCTCCGGCTTTTTCGTCGCCGGCCAGCGTCCTGCCCTCGATCTCAGCGAGCCCGTTGACCAGCGCGACCAGGCGATCGATCCGGTCTGGATCATGCGCCAAGCCCTGACGGTCGATCGCAAGACGCAGAAACCGGGCTGCGGCTGGCTGCCGCAAAGCTGGATGAATGAAGAGCAGTTGCGCCGCGCGCTCCGTCAATTGGCCGGCGCGCCGCAGAGCCAGTTGCTGGAATATAGCCGGCCGCTGGGCTACGCCCCGCTGCGCCAACAGCTGAGCCGGCGCCTTGCCGGCATCGATATCCCCGCCGAGCCCAATATGATCATGCTGACCGATAGCGGCAGCCAGGCGATCGACCTGCTGCATCGCTATCTGCTGCAACCGGGCGACACCGTGCTGGTCGATGATCCCTGCTATTTCAACTTCCTCGCTAATCTGCGCTGCCACCGGGTCGAGGTGGTTGGCGTACCGCGCCGGCCGGACGGTCCCGATCTCGACCAGATGACGCAACTGGCCGCGCGTTATCGGCCGAAGCTCTATCTCACCAATGCGGCCCTGCATAATCCGACCGGCGGCCTCCTCAGCCCGGCCGCGGCTCACCGTCTGCTGCAACTGGCCGAGGCGCATAATTTCGTCATCATCGAGGACGACATCTTCCTCGACTTCCAGGAACACCCCGGGCCGCGCCTCGCCTCGCTCGATCAGTTGCGCCGGGTGATCTATCTCGGCAGCTTTTCCAAAACGCTTTCGGCCGCAATCCGCTGCGGCTTCATTGTCGCCCATCCCGACCGCATGGTGGCCTTGACCGATATCAAGCTGGCGACAAGTTTCGGCAATAACGACGCTTCGGCGCAGCTGGTGCACCGGCTGTTGATCGATGGCAGCTATCGCAAACATGTCGAAACGATCCGCCGCCGCCTGCGCCAGGCCATGGCGCAATGCCAAAGGCGGCTGGAAGGCTGCGGCTTCACGCCCTGGCTTCAACCGGGCGAAGGCATGTTCCTGTGGATGCATCTGCCGGACGGGCACGATTCCGCCGCCCTTGCGAAGGCAGCCTTGCAACACGATATCGTCTTGGCGCCGGGTGACGTGTTCAGCGTCACCCGGAGCTGTGCCGGCTTCATGCGGTTCAATGTCGCCCAGAGCAGCAATCTCCGCCTGTTCGAGATCCTGCAGCGGCAACTGACGCGCAAGTGACAAATGACACGCAACTGACAAGTCGCCAGCCCTGCATCAGGCACAAGGCCCGTCTTCGGCGGGACATCTTCAAACCTCGATACCAACAGGTTATAACCGACCTATGAAACAACCGCTTCATGTCGATCCGATCATCGAGGAACGCCCGATCACAACCGCCCAGCCGACCGGCGGCAAGCCGTTCAAGCTGGTTTCGGATTACAAGCCAGCCGGCGACCAGCCGCAGGCCATTGCCGAACTGATCCAGGGCATCGAACAGCAGGACCGCGACCAGGTGCTGCTCGGCGTGACCGGCTCGGGCAAGACCTTCACCATGGCCCATGTCATCCAGAAGGTGCAGCGGCCGGCTTTGATCATGGCGCCGAACAAGACCCTGGCGGCGCAGCTCTATGGCGAGATGAAGAGCTTCTTCCCCGAGAACGCGGTGGAATATTTCGTCTCCTATTACGACTATTACCAGCCGGAAGCCTATGTGCCCCGCACCGATACCTATATCGAGAAGGAATCCTCGCTGAACGAACAGATCGATCGCATGCGCCATGCGGCGACGCGCTCTTTGTTCGAACGGCGCGACGTGGTAATCGTCGCCTCGGTTTCCTGCATCTATGGTATTGGCGCGCCGGAAACCTATTCCACCATGACCATCACGCTGAAGACCGGCGATATGGTGAATCTCAACGAATTGCTGCGGCGATTGGTGGAGCTGCAATACAAGCGCAATGAGGCGGCCTTCTATCGCGGCACCTTCCGGGTCAAAGGCGACAGTTTGGAACTGTTCCCAGCCCACTTGGAGGACCGCGCGTGGCGCCTGTCGCTGTTCGGCGATGAGATCGAAGCGATCTATGAGTTCGATCCCCTGACCGGGGAGAAGGTGGCGCAGCTCGATGAGATCAAGATCTACGCCAACAGCCACTATGTCACGCCGAAGCCGACCCTGACCCAGGCGATCAAGCTGATCCGCGAGGAGCTGAAGATCCGCCTGGCGGAATTGAATGCCGAGAACAAGCTGTTGGAGGCCCAGCGCCTGGAACAGCGGGTCAATTTCGACATGGAAATGATCGAGGCGACGGGCAGCTGCGCCGGCATCGAAAACTATTCGCGCTATCTGACGGGCCGGCGTCCCGGCGAGCCGCCGCCGACCCTGTTCGAGTATCTGCCGGAAGACGCGTTGCTTTTCACCGATGAAAGCCATGTCACCGTGCCGCAGATCGGCGGCATGTTCAAAGGCGACTATGCGCGCAAATCGACGTTGGCCGAATACGGCTTCCGCCTGCCCTCCTGCTGCGACAACCGGCCGCTTAAATTCGAGGAATGGGAGCGCATGCGGCCGCAGACTGTGCATGTTTCAGCGACGCCCGGCGCCTGGGAATTGCAGCGGACCGGCGGTGTCTTTGCCGAACAGGTGATCCGCCCCACCGGCCTGATCGATCCGGTCTGCATCATCCGCCCGACCGAATATCAGGTCGATGATGTCATCGCCGAATGCAAGGACGCGGCGACCAAGGGCGAACGCGTCCTTATCACCACGCTGACCAAGCGGATGGCCGAGGACCTGACCGAATACATGCACGAAGCGGGCATTCGCGTCCGCTACATCCATTCGGATGTGGAGACGCTGGAGCGCATCGAGATCATCCGCGACCTGCGGCTGGGCGCCTTCGACGTGCTGATCGGCATCAACCTGCTGCGGGAGGGATTGGACATTCCGGAATGCGCCCTTGTTTGCATCCTGGATGCCGACAAGGAAGGCTTCCTGCGCTCGAAGACCTCGCTCGTACAGACCATCGGCCGCGCGGCGCGTAACGTCGATGGCCGCGTCATCCTTTATGCCGATACTATGACGGAAAGCCTGCAATATGCGATCGATGAGACCGACCGCCGCCGCGAGAAACAGCAGGCCTATAACGCCGCCAATGGCATAACGCCGGAATCGGTTAAGAAGCAGATCGGCGATATCCTGCAATCGGTCTATGAAAGCGATCACGTCACCGTCGATACCGGCCTCGCCGGCGAATCGCATCTGATCGGCCACAATTTGAAGGCGACCATCGCCGATCTCGAGAAGAAAATGCGCACCGCCGCCGCCGAATTGGAATTCGAGGAAGCGGCGAGGCTGCGTGACGAGATCAAGCGGCTGGAAGCGATCGATCTTGGCATCCCGGTCGATTACAACGGCGGCAGCAAGCTCTCCGCCCCCGGCTCGCCCTATAACAACCGCGACAAGCCGGGCAAACCATCGATGGGCAGCACGGTGCGGGGCCGCTCGGTCGGGGGCCGTGCCGGCTCCAATGCCGGCAAGAAGGGGCCGCGCAAGCGCCGTTGACCTGATGCAGAACGCTTTCGAATGAAGACAGCATGTCGAAGGTGACACGCGCGACACAGATGCTGCAGAAAGCTGGCATCGCCTTTCGCTTCAAAGCTACGATTACGATCCCGATGCGGACAGTATCGGGCTGCAAGCTGCGGCGGCAATCGGCGAGGCTCCTAGCCGCGTGCTTAAGACGCTGATGGCCCTCGTTGATGGCAAGCCGGTCTGCGTCATCCTGCCGTCCGATCGGGAAGTGGCGATGAAGAAGCTTGCAGCCGCAGTCGGCGGCATATCCGCCCAAATGATGAAGCCGGCCGATGCCGAGCGCATGACAGGTTACAAGGTCGGCGGTATCAGCCCGTTGGGCCAGACGCGCAAGGTACGAACCGTCATCGAAGAGACGGCACTTGGCAACGAGTATGTTTACGTCAATGGCGGGCAGCGTGGATTGCAATTACGCATCGATCCGCGCGCCATCCTGGATCTCCTTGAGGCGCTGGCCGCGCCAGTCGCCGCCTAACTAGGTAAGCGACGTGACGAGTTAGGCGTCTACCGCATTGCTGCTGCGCCAAACTGTCGGAAACCAATCCTCACGCAGCTTCTCACCATCGCGCTGGTCGATGCCGGGAAAAGGTGGCGAGGTGCGTCCGGGGCGTTGGATGTAGACCGCATCATCGCCGAGAAACCGTGCTGAGAAAGCACGCCGCCGGCCGGTACCGGTATTGCCGGCAGCACCATGCACCGTGCGGTAATTGAAGATGATAGCATCGCCCAGCTCCATTGCCGGCGCGAGGATATCGAACGCGCCCGATTCCACATCGGGCATATCCATGAAGTCTTCGTCATTGGCATAGAAGTCTTCCCCGCCGGCCCAGCGTTTCGGCCGCACCAGTTTCGGCCAGAGATGCGAGCCGAGCACCAGACGCAGGGTATTTGCCTCGGTCACCGGGTCGAGCGGGATCCAATAGCTCGCCGTCTGCATGCCGGTCACGCAGTAATAGGGCATGTCCTGATGCCAGGGCGTCTTCTTTGCCGTTCCCGGCTCCTTGACCAGCAAATGGTCATGGAAAATCTGTGAGGCCGAGCTGCTCATCAGACGACCGGCAATTTCGCCAGCCGGCGAGTCGCGCATAAAGTTTTCGAACTGGGGAATGCGCTGCCAGTTGCAGTAATCGTCGAAGAATCGGCCGCCGCCTTCGCCAGGTCGGACGTTCTCGGCGCCATAGGGGCCGGGTGCCGCCATATTGCTGGCGCAGCCCTCGCGCAGGATATCGATCCAATCGGGGAAGACGCCTCGTAGCAGGAGCGCACCATCCCGTTGATAGGCAGCGATCTGGTCCGGGCCAATATCGGCAGCAATCATTGCAATCCTCGTCTCATTGCTTGGCGCCATCATTGCCGCAACCGTGCTATCATGAGAAATATATGATATTGATGCTTTGGCATAAGGTTTAGATGATACCCTTCACCTTTCGGCAGCTCGATTATTTCGTCGCTACGGCAGAGCACGGAAATGTCAGCGCGGCGGCGCGGGCGCGGCATGTGGCACAGCCGGCGGTCTCCATGGCAATCAGCCAGTTGGAGGAGCTGCTGGGAGAAAAACTGTTTCATCGACAGGCAGGGCGCGGTCTTTTTCTTACGCCGGCCGGACGGCGCTTGTTGGACCAGGCACGCGATCTGCTCAGTCTCGCCAACGGAATCTCGAGCGGCGCCGCTGCTCGCCCGGGTCCGCTGAAAGGGCGCCTCTCGCTGAGCTGCTTCAAGGATCTCGCACCCTATATTGTCCCACGGCTACTGGCCGGCTTCCGTCGCCAGCATCCCGATATCAACCTCAATCTGATCGAAGGCGATTTCGCGGCAGTGCGGGACAGCCTGCTGCAGGGGCGGGCCGAACTGGCTATCACTTATGAGCTCGGCACCACTGGGGAGATGAACCGCCGGGTCCTGGCTGAATTGCCGCCTTATGCTTTGCTGCCGCCAAATCATCCTTTGACCAAGCGGCGCAAGGTGTCCCTTGCCGCCCTCGCCAAGGAACCCCTGATCCTGGAAGACATGGCGCAGTCGCGGGAATATTTCATGTCGCTGTTCTGGGCCTATGGCCATCAGCCGCAGATCAGCCAGTATACGCAGACTTTCGAGATGCAGCGCGGCTTGGTTGCCCATGGCTGCGGTGTCGCGCTTTCCTGCACCCGTCCGGCCGGCGATCGTAGTTACGACGGGTTGCCGATCGCCTGCCGGCCGATCGTGGAAAAGCTGACCCCACAGCAGGTCGTCCTCGCCCAGCTCGATGGCGCCGCGTTATCGCCTTTGGCCGCAGCTTTCGTCACTTGGGTGCGGCAAACCGAAGCGCGGCCAAATCGATCTCGCTCTGGTGAAATCTAGTTTTTAGCCCGACCGCTGGTGATGAGAGCGGCGATATCGATCAGCGTGGTCGGCAGTTTACCGATCGGATAAGCGAGATAGGACGCTTCCCAAACAGGAGAGAAGCCCTGTTTGAAATCCTGCAGGGCCTGCCAATCCGGCAAATTGTAACCGTGATGGAAAGCGTGTCGATCCAGCCGCCCCCAAAGCGGCGACAAGTGATGATCGGGCTGGGCCGGCACGGGCGCCATGCCGAGATCGAACCAGCGATATCCCTTTGCTTTGGCCCAATTCATCACCTCGATCAGCAGCATCGGCATCACCGAGGCGGGAACATCCGGCGCGTAGCGGAGCAGGTCCACGGAACATTCCTCGTCGCCGCCGCACCATAGATTGGCGAAGGCGGCGATCCGGCCATCGAGCCGCAGCACAGCAACGGGGCAGCGCGCGATATAGTCCCGCGAGAAGAAGCCGAGCGTCACGTGCTGCTCCTTCGCCTGATGCTGCTCCAGCCAGGCATCGGAAATCGTCGCCAGGTCTGCCATGATCTGGTCGACAGTGTCCGCCGGATGAAATTCGCAAACCGCACCGCGCGCCACCATCTCGGCATGGGCCTCGCGCAAGGCAGGCGCCAGCGCCTCTTGCGTGAAATCAAGTAAAGACACGCGGGCCCGTTCGCCGATCTCCGTCACCTGCAGGCCGAGATCGAGGTAAAGCGGCAGGCAGTCCGACCGGATATCGAAGAAAGCCACCTCGCCCCGGTCGCGATCGGCCAGATCGCGGAAATCCCAGATAAGATCGATCCAGGCAGATCGCGGTCCGACCGGATCGCCAATTGCAATCCAGCTGCGGCCGCGCTGGGCATACATGATGAAACTGTTGTCATCCGGCCCGAAGAGGAAGCGCTTGTCACCAGTTAAAGCGAGATGGGCCCCGGCCCGCGAGGCATTGCCGACAATGGAGCGGATGCGGCGCAAATCCACCGCTTTGTTCGGCTTTGGCCGTTGCAGCAAACCAATGCCGTGCCACAGGGCGATCATGGCCAAGGTCAGCAAGGCGGCCACGACCGCGCGCAATGAACGTGGCGCATCCCGGCGCAAATCGAATTCCATCAGGGCCATCTGGTTATAGTCGAGATGGCGGTAGATGAAAGTCAGCAGCCAGCCCATTCCCAGCACGACCAGAAGGATTGCCATGATCCAGCCGGCGGTGAAACGCTGATCGATCAACCGCGCGGTCCGGTAGAATTCCGATTTGCAAGGCAGCAAGGCGAGGCACAGCAGGCCTAACAGGGCCGTGAGCTCATATTCCAATCCCTTGACCAGCGCCAGCGCCGCCCCCAGAGCGAGCAGAATTTCCGTCAACCACCAGGCGGCAACCAAACGCCGCGACAAACCGCGTCCCAGGAGCAGCAAGGCGGCGCCGATCATCGCCACCAGCACATGGGCGGTCTCGATGACGGCCTGGGGGAAATAGGTGCTGACCCACATCAATCGCCACCCCGACGAGGGCAAGGCGTCGGAAGCGAGAGTCACTGCGCCGGCAAGGAAGGTCAACAGGCCGAAGACCAGCGGCGCGGAACTTGATCCATATTGGGCAAAGCTTTCGGTCAATTCGCGCAGGCGACCGCGATGGCGCGTCACCTCGGCAATGGCGACGGCCACGCCACCGAAAACAAGCGGCAGGAAATAATAGACGAAACGGAACATCACCAGGCCGCTGACCATTGCCGGCAGAACCGCCGGGGCGGGCTGTATCAGCAGCAGCATCGTCGCTTCGAAGACGCCGAGGCCGCCGGGAACGTGGCTGGTGACACCGATCGTCATGGCGATGGCGAACAGGCCGATCAGCGTGGGATAGCTGATATGCAGGCCGGCCGGCAGGAAGACATAGAGCACAGCGCCCATACAGGCCACATCCACCAGCGAGAGCAGGGTCTGCGGCAGCAGATGGCGGGTATCCGGCATATCGACCTGGCGGCCGAACAGGCGCAACGGACCGACATGAACCATGCGCCAGATGAAGACAGCCGCGGGTCCCGACAACAAGAGCACACCGACCGTCCGCACCAACCATTGCGGGATCATCGACATTTGCGTTTCCGCTAGGCTGGGATCGAGCACGAAGGAAAGCCCGAGCAGGATGCAGGTCGCCATGCCGAAGGTGGCGGAAAAGGAGAGATGCACCTTCATCGTATCGGCGAAGGTCAATCCTTCCGCCATGTAGTAGCGCGCCCGCAGCGCACCGCCGATGAGGATGGAAAAGCCGGTCGAATGCGCGACCGATTGGGCGATATAGGAACCTAGGGCTGCGCGCCGGAAGGAGATGCGCTTGCCCGTCGAACAGAGGGCGACATAGTCCTGGAGGGCCAAGGCGAGAAAGCTCGACACTGTCAGGCCACAGGCAATCAGCAATGTGCGCACCGGAATGGCGCCAATCTCATGACGAATCTGCGAAAAGCGGATCGTCGCTACGCTGTGGTGGATGGTCCAGACGGCGAGGGCGAAAAGCCCTACTGCCAGCAGCGGCACCAAAAAGCGTGATGCCATCGGCCACCACCGGCTGAACCAGGCATCGGACAGTTTGGCGGGGCGTTCTTCAAGCTCGGTCATTGGCACTCACGTGACCATCCGGTGCAGACGCCAATGCTAGCGGGGAGCGGCGTAGCGCCAGCCGAAAAACAAAGAACCGATGAGCCCGCCAGATGGGTCATGCGAAATCGTACCTACCCTTCATCCCAGTCGTGTCGATCTGACCGACCGGTTTCCGCGACGTAAAGCCACCGCAACAGACACTGGCGACGGCCAGCTCCACCTGCTGGTCGGCATATGCCAGTGCCGCATGACCGGATTGTCCGAAAACGAACGCCCCCAGTAAATGTGCCGCCCCGGCTTAATAATCCAGTGCGACCGCCGATCCAGGCTGCAAATCGATTGCCCGTGAAACCAGCCGGACCGCTTTATCCCGCCCTATTCTGTCAGGACTCTGACTTAGATAGGCATTTTACGTGCTCTTTCTATAGTTAACAGGTCGCCGTGAAAAGACTGGCGAGAAGGCGGCGGCAGAGCAAAAGGCGACGCCCCCGACCTTGCATCGCCGGGGATATCTGGCAGGATGCCGGCCATGTCGCAAAATGCTGCACAATCGATACAGAAAATCGCGCTGGTGACAGGCGGGGCCAAGCGCCTCGGCCGCGCCATCGCCCTGGCTTTGGCAGGACAGGGTTGGGATATCGCGGTTCATTACCATCGATCGGCAAACGAGGCCGAAGAGACGGCTGCGGAAATCCGCCGTCTGGGTCGCCGTTCTATGCTCATTCAGGCCGACCTTAGCCGTGAGAGTGAAGTAGAGACGATCCTGCCGCAGGCAGCGGAAAAGCTCGGTCCGGTCACCTGCCTGGTGAACAATGCCTCGGTATTCGAGATGGATAAGGTGGAGACCGCCACCCGGGACAGCTGGGACCGGCATATCGAGACCAATCTGCGCGCCCCGCTGGTCCTGTCACAGGCTTTTTCCCGGCAACTGCCCGAAGATGCCGAGGGCAATATCATCAACATGCTCGATCAGCGGGTCTGGAAACTCACGCCCTATTTCCTTAGCTATACGGTAGCGAAGATGGGTCTGTGGACACTGACCCGCACGCTGGCTTTGGGCTTGGCACCGAAGATCCGGGTCAATGCCATCGGCCCGGGCCCGACCTTGGCGAGCCCGCGCCAGAGTGCGGAACAATTCGCCGCGCAATCGGCAGCCATGCCGCTCGGCCACGGCGCCAGCGCCGAGGAAATTGCCGCGGCGGCCCTTTATATTCTGTCCGCCCGGTCGATGACCGGACAGATGATCGCCTTGGATGGTGGCGAGCATCTCGGCTGGCAAGTGCCGGGCAAAGGCTTCCAGCCAAAGGAATAGCCGGATGACGAGCTTCGCCGATATACCGGCCGTCGCCGGGATCGATTTGGACGTTCGTTTCGTCAGGCGCGTAACAGCGTCTTGTTTGATGGGCCCCAGAGTGCGGCCCTCTAATCCAGCCCCAGGGTGCGGCGTCTACTTAAGGCCTGAGGAGGGCCTTCAAGCCTATGAGCCAAGCTGAACGAATCACGCCGTTACCGGCGTCTGCCAACCAGCGCACCCTGAAAGTCTTCGTGCGTGATCTGGTCCTGCCATGTCGCATCGGCGTTTACAGCCATGAGAAACTGGGCGAACAGCGGGTTCGCATCAATCTTGAACTGACCTGCACCGAACACCCGGCGATCAACGACGAACATGTCAATGTGGTCTGTTACGACCAGATCATCACCGGCATCAAACACATGATTGGCGTCGAGCATATTAATCTGGTGGAGACCTTAGCCGAGCGCATCGCCGCGCTCTGCCTGCAGGACCATCGGGTGCAACAGGCGAAGGTCCGCGTGGAAAAGCTCGATGTCTTTGCGGAAGCCGAGGCGGTCGGAGTGGAAATTGAACGTCAGCGCCTTGCGCGCTGACTTCGAATGTCGTTTTCAAGCTTTTCGGTCGGATTCCAGCGATTGTTAAAGCAAGGGCGCAAAAAGCCAATGCAATCAGCGCCCTTGCTGCCCTTCCTGACAGAAGTTGTTCACACCAAGCGTGCTCGAGTCCGAAGTCGTTTACAGAGTCAAGGCGATTCGCTTTTGTGACTCTTTCTTTTCCTGGGCCTCATTAAATTTTTATATTATTCAATAACTTAGAATTTCGTGCCTAAATTTTGGGCATATAGGGAAAATGGCGGTTTTCCGGCGCCTGGAGAAACTGCCCCAAATGTTACTGACAGAATTATCCACAGGAATCGTGGATATCTGAGGAACTTGTCGAGGAAGCGACGTAGCCTTAACTTGCAGATCGCCGAATCTGCGAATGGTCCATATTTATGTGACGATTTTGCGACATTCCTCCGGGACCCGTATGGCCCCCTGACGACGATGAAGACGATTAACCATGATCATGCAGGACGATACGAGCGGCGGCCGGGAGAAGACTGGTCCAGGTGAACCGGAATTCGAGCCGGAGGTGGAATCTGGACTCGAAGCCGCCGTCGAGACGGCCGATCCTGAAGATCAGGACGAGGCGGAGCTTCCGGTGTTATCCGGCCGGCTTGCCTCCGGCGTCGCTGTCATCCGCGAGAAGGCCCGTACCCTGCCGGGCAGTCCAGGCTGCTATCGCATGCTGAATGCCCAGGGCGATGTGCTCTACGTAGGCAAGGCGAAGGACCTGAAGAAGCGGGTTACTTCCTATACCCAGCCCTATCGGCAGCCGATGCGCCTGCAGCGGATGATCGCCGAAACCGCGACCATGGAATTCGTCACCACCCATACCGAGGTGGAAGCGCTCCTGCTCGAAGCCAATCTGATCAAGCGCTATATGCCGCGTTACAACGTGCTGCTGCGCGATGATAAGAGCTTCCCCTATATCCTGATCACGGCGGACCATCCGGCGCCGCAGATTGCCAAACATCGTGGCGCCCGCAACCGCCCCGGCGAATATTTCGGCCCCTTCGCCTCGGCCGGTGCAGTGAACCGGACCATCGTTGCCTTGCAGCGCGCCTTCCTGCTGCGCCCGTGTTCCGACAGCATTTTTGCAAGCCGGACCCGGCCTTGCCTGCAATACCAGATCAAGCGCTGTTCCGCCCCCTGCGTGAAGCGCATCAGTGAGGAGGACTATGCCGAGCTGGTGCGCGAAGCGCGCGATTTTCTCACCGGGAAGAGCCGCGATGTGCAGAACCGGCTGGCCCAGGAGATGCAGAGCGCCAGCGACGCCTTGGAATTCGAACGCGCTGCCAAACTGCGCGACCGTATCCAGGCGCTGACGATGATCCAATCGCGCCAGGACATCAACCTGATCGATATCGAAGAAGCCGATATCATTGCCGCCGTGCAGGAAGGCGGGCAGAGCTGCATCCAGGTCTTCTTCTTCCGCAACGGCAGCAATTATGGCAGCCGGGCCTATTTCCCGGCTCACGACAAGCAGGCCGCCCTGCCCGACATTCTTGCCGCTTTCATGGGGCAGTTTTACGAAAACAAAACGCCGCCCCGCATGATCCTGGTGAGCGACATGCCGGCAGAAGCCGATCTGCTGACCGATGCGCTCAGCCTGCGGGCCGGCGGCAGAGTGGAGATCGTCGAGCCGAAACGCGGCGATAAGCGCAAACCAGTCGAACATGCCTTGCTGAACGCACGCGAGGCTTTGGCTCGCCGCAGCGCAGAAAGCAGTTCACAGCAGAAATTGATGCGTGGGGTGGCATCCGTCTTCGGTCTGGAACAGGCACCGAAGCGGATCGAGGTTTATGACAACAGCCATATCTCCGGCACCAATGCCTATGGCGCCATGATCGTCGCCGGACCTGAAGGCTTCCTGAAAAACCAATACCGCAAGTTCTCGATCAGGCAGCATATCGAGAAGAATCCCGGTAACGACAATCACGAAAAGGCTGCCACGGCAGAGGCTAGCCCCACCGAAGAGCCCGGTGGCCTGTTGCAGGTGGCCGAAGAGGATGCACCGGATTTCAGTGATCCGTCAGCGATTACGGGAATCCCCGGCCTGACCGAAGATATCGTTGCCGGCGACGATTACGGCATGATGCGGCAGGTGCTGATGCGCCGCTTCGGTCGGGCATTGAAGGAAGATCCAGACCGCCAGCGCGGCACTTGGCCCGATCTGGTCCTGATCGATGGCGGGCAAGGGCAGTTGCAGGCGGCATTGGATGTCTTCGCCGAATTGGGCATTAGCGACGTCACCGTGGCGGCGATCGCCAAGGGGCCGGACCGCAATGCCGGACGCGAACGGTTTTTCATGCCCGACCGCGACCCATTCAGCTTGGACATGAAGGACCCGGTTCTCTATTACCTCCAGCGACTGCGCGATGAATCACATCGCTTCGTGATCGGCACCCATCGCGCCAAGCGGTCAAAACAGATCGGCCAATCACTGCTCGATGAGGTGCCTGGCATCGGCGCCAAGCGCAAAAAGGCCCTGCTGCTGCATTTCGGCTCGGCCCGGGCGGTGGCCCGTGCCGGTCTCGCCGATCTCTGCGAAGTCGAGGGCATCAGCGAAGCTGTCGCGCGCAAAATATACGACCACTTTCACGGCGGTTGATCAGGGCGAATAACGGCCAGTCTGCGACGTCCAGGCTATATGACAGGCTAGGGTCTTCCTGCTATGGTGCGGCGACGTTTGCCAAGGGATGCAGCCACCATGACGAGCTTGCCGAACATTCTGACCTTGTCGCGGATTGCTGCGATTCCGCTAATCGTCGCGTTCATGTACATGAACGCACCGTTCTGGTCCTGGCTGGCGTTGATTCTCTATGCCATCGCCTGCATTACCGATTTCTTCGACGGGTATATTGCGCGCCGGATGGAGAAGGTGTCGCCGCTTGGCCGTTTCCTGGACCCGATTGCGGACAAGTTGCTGGTCGCTGCGATCATCCTGGTGCTTGTCGCGACTCATCATATTGCCGGCTGGGCAACCTTGGCGGCGCTGATCATCCTGTGCCGTGAAATCCTGGTCAGCGGCTTGCGGGAATTCCTGGCGGAATTGCGGGTCGGCGTCCCTGTCAGCATCTTGGCGAAGTGGAAAACCATGGCGCAGATGCTGGCGCTCGGCTTTCTCATTATCGGTGCCTTCGGTCCGGCACAGATCGACTGCGAGTTGATCGGCGAAATCCTGCTCTGGATCGCGGCAGCGCTGACCCTGATCACCGGTTACGACTATCTGCAGGTCGGCCTGCGCCATATGGCGGTCGACGACCGGGGCGGCGGTGCTGCCTGATCAAGAGTCTGACCATTGCAGTGATCTGGTGACGAACACGAGATGAAAATTCTCGGCCTGACCGGCTGGAGCGGTGCCGGCAAGACGACATTGATGGTGCGGTTGATTCCTGAGCTGGTTTCGCGCGGGCTCAAGGTTTCCACCATGAAACACGCCCATCACGCTTTCGACGTCGACAAACCCGGCAAGGACTCCCACCGGCATCGTGAAGCCGGCGCCACGGAAGTTCTGGTGTCGTCGGAACATCGCTGGGCCTTGATGCACGAACATCGCGGCGAGCCGGAACCGAGTTCGGTCGAGCTGATGCGGCACATGACGCCGGTGGACCTGCTGCTGATCGAAGGCTTCAAGCGTGACCCGCATGACAAGCTGGAGATCTACCGTCCGGCGCTCGGCAAACCCCTGCTGTCAACCGGCGATCCCAGCTTCGTTGCCGTCCTTTCGGACGCCCCGGTGCCGGAAACCCAGCTGCCTTTGATCAATCTCAATGATATCGCCGCCATTGCCGATTTCATTCAGCACCACTGGCAGCTTTATCCGCGACAGCGCTAAGCGTCCTGATCCATGTCGCTATCCCGGCCGATGATTTCCCGCACCAGGGGTAAAGTCACCCGCCGCCGGCTGGAGAGAGCTGCCCGATCGACCGCCGCCACGCTTTGGGCAGCGGCGGCGAAAGATCTTTCAATATGGCGAGTCAGGAAATTGATCACGTCATCGCTGACCGTCAGCTGACGATCGGCAAAATGCTTGATCAGAATGGCGGAGAGTAGCTTGTCGTCAGGCGCTGCAACGGCGATCGCCGGGATCGCTGCCAGCCGGGAAGCGAGATCCGGCAGCGTCGCCGGCCAGCGTGCCGGTGCAACCTGACTGAGCAACAGCAAATAGCCCTCCTGCTCGCGCAGCCGGTTGAGGAAATGGAATAAGGCGACCTGTTTCTCCTGCGGCAATACCATATCGCCGATTTCTTCCAGGATCACCGAGGCCCGGTGTGGCAGGACCGAGGCATCCGCCGTTGTGAGAAACTGCGCCGATGATCGGGCCTGCCAGACATGCGCCAGATGAGTCTTGCCACAACCGGCCGGGCCGTGAATGGCGAGCACCCGGCCCGGCCAGTCGGGCCAACGGTCGAGCCAGGCGACAGCATCGCGATTGCTGTCGGAGACGACGAAATCGGCGGCGCCGAGCGCCGGGCGAAACGGCAGATCGAGAGCAAGCTGGGCACCAGTCATTGCGATTACTCTTCTGGCTGGTCCGGTCTCAGGATGGTGCCAGACGGCGCCGCTTCCGGCCCTAGATAAAGCGTACTATGCCGGTAGTGCGCGGCGGCGAAACGCACCAGCACGCCGATCGCCGCAGCCGCCGGGACGGCCAAGAGCAAACCGAGAAACCCGAAAAGCGCGCCACCCGCGAGCAAGGCGAAAATGATCCAGACCGGATGCAATCCAACCCGGTCGCCAACCAGCTTGGGGGTCAGGAGATTGCTCTCCAATATCTGACCGACCAGGAACACGCCGGCCACCATGGCGATATGCGTCCAATCGGAAAACTGTGCCAAAGCAATGGCGATGCCCGTGATGAAGCCAGTCATCGCGCCGACATAGGGGATGAAAGTCAGCAACCCGGCGAGGAGACCAACCACGATACCGAAAGGCAGGCCGACGAGAGCCAGGGTCACAGCGTAGAAGACACCGAGCGTCAAGCACACCATCGCCTGGCCGCGAGCGAACCCGGCCAATGTGCGGTCGACCTCGCGGAATTGGCTGCGGATCGCGAGCAGGTGCTGGCGCGGCAGCAGACCGTCGATACGCGCGACCAGTACGTCCCAATCCCGCAGCAGATAGAAGGTGACTACGGGCGTGATGAAGACGAGTGACAGCAAATTGGCCAAGGCGAGACCTTGGCCCAGCAATTGTTGAGCCGCTTGCGCCAGCCAATTGACCGCCGCGCCGAGCCGCGATTGCGCTATAGTGTTCAACTCGGAGACCGGCGGCAGATTGAAGCGATGCCGGAAAGCTTCGTAGATAGGTATTAAACGCTCCTGAGCGCGATGCACCAGATCAGGCAAGCTGGAAAGAAAATTACTGATCTCCTGCAGCAGCACAGGCGCCAGCGACAAGAGGATGATCACGACCACGAGAAGAGCAATCACTGTGACCACACTGGTTGCCCAAGTGCGGGATAATCCCCAGCGCTCCAGCTGGTCGCAGAACGGATCCAGGACATAAGCCATCGCCATGCCGGCGACGAACGGCAAGAGGATGCCGCGCAGCAAGTAAAGCAGGACGATAAAGACGGCTAGAGCGATCAGCCAGGTTCGTATCTGCCGCGCTGGGCTCACTGCGGCACCGCCGGTTGATCGGAGACAGCCGGCTGGTCGGACGGCGCAGCATCAGGCGCGCCCCCATCCGGCGCAGCTGCGGCAGGCGCCGTTTCATTGGATTGCGTGTTGGAGGGTGCGGCGACCGGTACCGCCGCGTTTCCCGGCGCCAAAGCAAGCGTGCCCGACCCGCTGCCGGTATCGCTCAACACCAGGGCGTTCTGCGTCAGGCTCCGCGAAAATTGCGCGGCGTCACCGACATAGGAAACGTCAATCACCGCCATTGAAGGCTTCAAGCTGACCAGGCGGACGCTTCGCAATAAGTTGACGCCAGCCAGGCGCTTCTTGATTTCAACCCATTGCTTGAGATTGGCGACCGGAACGTCGATCGTCATTTCATGCTGCTGATTGGGATTCAGCAGATTTTCGCTCTTCCAGGCCTGATTGATCTGCGCAGCGACGCGATCGGCCCCTTGTGCCAGGAGCTGATCGACGTTATCCGCCGGTCCGCTGAGCGTTTCCTGATAGGTCCGGGTGCCGCCGACGCCATATTGCGTCACGCTGATATTCAAGCCGCGCTGCCCATCCTGCCCCGCCGGAGACAATTTCGCCTCAGTCACCAGGATGTCGCCGGCGCCGTAGCGCTGCGCCAATTGTCCCAGCCGGCCGCGATCGCCCGCCAGGGCCTGGGTTGCGCTCACCGTATTGCTATCCTCGAGATCGCCAGTCGGCGCGACGAGTGGCACCAGGCCGCCTGAGGCGGGGCGTGTTGCCCAGGCATGGAGCCATTGATTATTGGCACCCCAAAGAACGCTCGTTCCCGTTTCGTCGGTAAAGATCGGCACCACCAGCATCTTCTTGGATGGCGCCTGGGCGAAATCGACGCCACTTTGCGCCAGGAAGTCGCGAACCGGCTGGGCCAGGAAACGGAAGGTAAATCGGCCGATATAGTGGGTCGCCGAGGTCTTCTCGTCCTCGATCTCGAAATCCTGCACCCAGCTGCCGATCGTGTTGTCATCGGGCAGCGTCAGGCTGGCGGCGCGGTCGGGCGGTGCGATATTGCTGATCACCTTCTGCAAGGCGAGGCGCTGGCCCTGCACCAGCGCCTGATCGCGCAAGGTGGCGATATTGCCGGTCAGATCCACCGTGATGCCGTTGGCAGTATAAAGATCGGCCTGCTGCGCCAAAGCCGGGCTGATAACAGCGGGCAGGACCACTGCCGGCAAAGCGCCGAAAAGTGCCGCACATAGCCCGCTTGCCAGAAAAAATGCATGTCGGCGGCGTCGGTTGCAACGCCCTGTCGACTGCCCGGCGATAACTGTCACACCCATTGCAAACCGCCCCGAAACCAGTATTGTCCAGCCGAGCCTTATAGCCCGAAACCATGGAGGATGCCATAACCAGCGGCGCAAGCAGCAAGGGACGCGGTGAAGCCGGCAATGGCCTGACCTATCGCGATGCCGGGGTCGATATCGATGCCGGCAATGCGTTGGTCGAAGCGATCAAGCCATTGGCCAAGGCGACCGCGCGCAGCGGTACAGCTGCGGGCCTGGGTGGTTTTGGCGCTTTCTTCGATCTCAAGGCCGCAGGTTACAGCGATCCCATTCTGGTGGCGACGACGGATGGCGTCGGCACCAAGCTGAAGGTCGCCATCGATGCCGGTCAGCACGACACTGTCGGCATCGATCTCGTCGCGATGTGCGTCAACGACCTGGTGGTCCAGGGCGCAGAACCGCTGCTCTTCCTCGATTATTTCGCGACCGGCAAGCTGGATGTCAGCGCCGGCACGGCCATCGTCAAAGGCATTGCCGATGGTTGTCATCAGGCGGGTTGCGCGCTGATCGGCGGCGAGACAGCAGAAATGCCCGGCATGTATGCCAAGGGCGATTACGATCTCGCCGGCTTTGCCGTCGGCGCGGTGGAGCGCGGCCAGGCGATCACCGGCGACATGGTCGCCGAGGGCGATGTGATCCTGGGCCTCGCCTCAAGCGGGGTACATTCCAACGGCTATTCACTGGTTCGCAAGGTCGTCGAGCGCAGCGGTCTCGGCTATGACGCGCCCGCACCTTTCGCGCCTGGAAAGTCGCTGGGTGCGGCCCTGCTGACCCCGACGCGGATCTACGTGAAAAGCTGCCTCGCCGCGATCCGCGAGACGCGCGCCGTGAAAGCTTTGGCGCATATTACCGGCGGTGGCCTGCTGGAGAATATCCCCCGTGTTCTGCCGGACAATCTGCAGGCCGAAATCGATGCTGGCGCCTGGTCGCTGCCGCCGGTTTTCCGCTGGCTGGCCAAGACCGCCGGGATCGAGGCGCAGGAACTGAGCCGGACCTTCAATTGCGGCATCGGCATGATCCTGGTGACGGCACCGGACCAGGCAGAGAAAGTGAGCACGATCCTGCAGCAGCATGGTGAAACCGTGCACCAGATCGGCAAGATCAGCCGACGCGCCGCCGGCGCTGCGGGTTGCATCGTCACCAAGACCGATTCCTGGCCGTAAGGCTCTCCTCCGATGACGAAGAAGCTGCGACTGGCCGTGCTGATTTCAGGTCGCGGCAGCAATCTGCAGGCGATTCTCGATCAATTCGGCCCGGCTATTGCCGATAGCCCCATCGAGATCGTTCTCGTCCTGTCTAATCGGTCCGACGCAGCCGGCCTGGCGCGGGCAGAAAAGGCCGGCGTCAGAACCGAAGTGATCGATCACCGGCAATTCCCGGACCGGGCCAGCTTCGATACAGCAATGGACACCCGCATCCGCGCGGCCGGTGCGGAACTCGTGGCTTTGGCGGGATTCATGCGCCTGCTGACGGACGATTTCATCCATGCCTGGCGCAATCGAATGATCAATATCCACCCTGCTCTGCTGCCCGCATTGAAGGGGTTGCATACCCACGAGCGGGCTTTGAACCGGGGCCTGAAACTGCATGGCTGCACCGTGCATTTCGTGCGCCCCGAGATGGATACCGGCCCAATCATCGCCCAGGCTGCCGTGCCGGTCCTGCCGGACGATACACCCGACAGCCTGGCGGACCGGGTCTTGGCAGCGGAACACCAGCTTTATCCGCACGCCCTGCGGTTGATTGCCGCAGGCAAAGTCCAGGTGGAGGGAGAAGTTGCCAAGGTCGAGCAGGCAGCGACTTCCGACTGTCTGATCAATCCGCCGCCGATATGATTCGGGCCTCCAGGCCTGATTCCATCCAGTGTCGAATCCGTGCCCTCTCGCCGGGATTGCAAGCGGCCCGGCCCTCGGGTAAAAATTCGGCCATATCGTTTTCAGTTTCTCGGGAGCACACCATGTCGTCTTCGATCAACGATCAGATTCTGGCCAGTCGTCAGCAGACCTGGAACGGCTTCTGCAAGCTGATGCTTTGGGGCGCCATCCTGGCCGCCATCTCGGTTGCCGTTGCTGTTGCTTTTGCTTACTGAACACGGCTCAAGGACAAACAAAAAGGCGCCGGATCGCTCCGGCGCCTTTTTCATTCGCCTAAGGGGCTGTGAACCCGGGCAGCGTGAGCCGGTTCAACCGACCAGTTCGAGACCGCTGAAGAAATAGGCCACTTCGATCTTGGCGTTTTCGGCCGAATCCGAGCCGTGCACCGAATTGGCTTCGATCGACTCCGCGAAATCCTTGCGGATCGTGCCGGCAGCGGCATTGGCCGGATTGGTGGCGCCCATGACGTCACGATACTTCGTTACGGCATTGTCGCCTTCCAGGACCTGAACGACGACCGGGCCGCTGGTCATGAAGCTCACCAGGTCGTTGTAGAACGGGCGCTGGGCATGAACTTCGTAGAACTTTTCCGCCTGCGCCTTGGTCAGCTGAATGCGCTTCTGCGCGACAATGCGCAGGCCCGATTCCTCGATACGGGCATTGATCTTGCCGGTCAGATTGCGGCGGGTCGCATCCGGCTTCAGGATCGACAGGGTACGTTCGGTTGCCATCGTCAACAGACTCCTCATTGCGTAACTGGCGCAGGCTTATATAGAGTTCGGTCCCGAGCCGCAATGCTGCCATTGCAATGCAACAATCGCACGTTAACCACTGTTACCAGCTCTTCGGCCGCTCCCAGTTTGGGGCGTAGAGGCCTGAGCATATAGCCAGCGAGTGCCGAGAGCCTTCCTTCAATGCTGACCATTTCGGACCTGACATATCGCATTGCCGGCCGCTCCATTCTGAGCGGCGCCTCACTCAGCCTTTCCGCCGGTCAGCGAGCCGGGCTGGTAGGCCGCAACGGCACTGGCAAGTCGACGCTGCTGAAGCTGATTTCCGGGCAATTGCAGGCGGATTCGGGCGAGATTCGCATGGCCGGCAACAGCCGCATCGGCATGCTGTCCCAGGAGGCCCCGAGCGGTCCGGAGAGCTTGCTGGACACGGTCCTGGCTGCCGATACCGAGCGGGCGGCCCTCCTGACCGAGGCGGAGCATTGCAGCGATCCCTCGCGGATCGCCGACATCCATCAACGGCTGAGCGATATCGGCGCCCATGCCGCGCCGGCCCGTGCGGCCGAGATCCTGCATGGCCTCGGCTTCGATGCCGAGGCCCAGGCCCGGCCCTGCGCCGATTTTTCCGGCGGTTGGCGGATGCGCGTAGCCTTGGCGGCGGTGCTGTTCTCGGCGCCGGATCTCCTGCTGCTCGACGAGCCGACCAACCATCTCGATCTCGAAGCGACGCTTTGGCTGGAAGATTATCTGCGGCGCTATCCCCACACGATCCTAATCGTCAGTCATGACCGCGACCTGCTGAACAAGGCGGTCGATCGCATCGTCCATCTGCATGACCAGAAGCTCACGCTCTATGGCGGCAATTACGATACCTTCGAACGAACCCGAGCCGAAAAGCTGGCGCTGCAATCGGCCACGGCCGCCAAGCAGGAAGCGCAGCGCAAGCATATGCAGGCTTTCGTCGACCGCTTCCGCTACAAGGCCAGCAAGGCGCGCCAGGCGCAGTCGCGGCTGAAG
The DNA here is from genome assembly GCF_034044715.1 of Dongia soli. Classification (NCBI taxonomy): domain Bacteria; kingdom Pseudomonadati; phylum Pseudomonadota; class Alphaproteobacteria; order Rhodospirillales; family Dongiaceae; genus Dongia; species Dongia soli. Next base: position 147,293 of record NZ_JAXCLW010000001.1, read on the forward strand.
GCGCTGGCCAAATTGCCGCCAATCACCGCGACGGTGGAAGAGCGCGGCATCGAATTCGATTTCCCGGTGCCGGCCGAATTGCCGCCGCCGCTGATCACGCTCGACAAGGTCGATGTCGGCTACGAGCCGGACAAGCCGATCTTGAAGCGCCTCGATCTGCGGCTGGATCCGGATGACCGCATCGCCCTCCTGGGCTCGAACGGCAATGGCAAATCGACCTTCGTCAAGCTGCTGGCTGGACGTCTCGCCGCCATGAGCGGCGAGATGCGCCGGTCATCGAAATTGCGGGTCGGCTATTTCGCCCAGCATCAGGCCGAGGAACTCGACTTGCAGGCGACACCGCTGCAGACGATGGAGCGGCTGGCGCCAAATCTCACCGCCCAGCAATGCCGTGCGCATCTCGGTCGTTTCGATTTCGGCGTCGAAAAGGTAGAGACCAAGATCGCCCATCTGTCCGGCGGCGAAAAAGCCCGGCTGCTGCTCGCGCTGATGAGCCATAGCGCGCCGAATATCCTGCTGCTGGACGAACCGACCAACCACCTGGATATCGATTCCCGGCGCGCTCTGGTGCAGGCCATCAACGACTTTGCCGGCGCGGTCGTGTTGATCAGCCACGATCCGACCTTGATCGAGCTGACCATCGACCGGCTCTGGCTGGTGAAAGATGGAACCTGCCGGCCGTTCGAGGGTGATCTCGACGATTACCGGAAATTGCTGGAAAGCGCCAACCAATCCGCCGCGCGCGGTTCGACACCGGCGGATTCCAACCGCAAGGAACAGCGGCGACAGGCCGCTGGCGATCGCAGTGGAAGATCGCAGCTTAAGAAGACCGCAGAGCAATCTGGCATCGCCGTCGAGAAATACACCCAGGCGCTGAAGCTGATCGAGGACAAGCTGGCCGATCCCAACTTCTACAGCGAGCCGGCCGAGCGTGTCGCCGAATGGCAGAAGAAACATGCCGATGTGCAGCGTCGGCTGGCTGAAGCGGAAGAAGCCTGGCTCGAGGCGCAGATGGCGTTGGAAGAATAACGGCCGGCGGTTCAGTCGATGACGATATTTTCCAGCAGGACGCGCAATTCCTGAGCCCTCGTCGATTCCGGCAATGCCAGATCGTCGATTTGTGAGAGCGGCATCAGACCCATCAGGCTATTGGTGACGAAGGCTTCATCGATCCCCGGCAGGTCGGAGGGCAGCAGCGTCTTTTCGAAGACCTCATATCCCGCGGCAGCGGCGTGTTGCAGAACGAGATGCCGCTGAATGCCATCGAGAACACCGTCGCTAAGCGGCGGCGTTTGCAGCCGGCGCCCGCGGATGATAAAGAAATTCGCCCGGCTGGCGCAGCAGATGGCCCCTGCATTGTTGCACATCAAACCTTCGTCGACTCCTCTCGCCACCGCTTGCTGCAGGGCCAGCACATTGTCCAGGTAGTTGAGGCTTTTCAGTCGCGACAATGGCGATCCTTCATTGCGCCTGATATCGACAATAGAGGCGGCCAAGGCGGTCTGGGCGGGCGGATGATAGGGGACCGCCGTCATCAGCAAATGCGATTGCGGCTCGTCCGGCGGCAACAAGCCGCGGCGCCCTATCCCGCGCGTCAAGGTGATGCGCAACGCTGCCAGATCCTGCCGCAACCCCAAGGCCGCGAGCAGGTCATCGACCGCAACGGCGATGCCGGGCGCATCGAGCGGTAAAGGAATGCCCAGCAGGTCGGCGCTCCGGGCGAGGCGCTGGAGATGTAGTTCCAGATGCTCCGCCTGTCCCATACGCACCAGCACCGTCTCGAACAGGCCATCGCCGAGCAGCAATCCGCGATCGGCGGGATCGATACGCGCGGCGGGGCGATCCAGCAGGATGCCGTCCAACCAGACCAGATCTTGCCGCTCCATGGCCTCGCCTACCGGTGCGGTCATCGCTTAAGCAGCCGTGCCATTATTGCGCCGGCGCGCCAGATCATCACCGTGATCACCATCGCGCAGTGTCTCGATCAGGGCTCGTGCCTTGTCCAGGGTTTCCCGGTATTCCGCAGCCGGATCGGAATCCGCGACGATGCCACCACCTACCTGGAAACTCAGCTCATTCTCCAGGATGCAATAGGTGCGGATGACGATGCTGGTATCCATGGAACCGTCAGCCCCGAGATAGCCGATCGACCCGCAATAGGGACCGCGACGGTTCGGCTCCAGTTCGGCAATGATCTCCATCGCGCGGATTTTCGGCGCGCCGGTGATGGAACCGCCCGGGAAGGTCGCGCGCAGCAGATCGACGGCATCATGCGCCGGAAGCATCGTGCCGGTGACGACCGACACCAAATGATGCACCGTGGCGTAGCTCTCCAGGCCGCAAAGCACGGGGACTTTTACCGAACCGATTTCACAAACCCGGCTGAGATCATTCCGCAGCAGATCGACGATCATCAGATTCTCGGCATGATCCTTCTCGCTGGCCAGAAGCGCTGCTGCCTCCGCCGCATCCTCGGCGGGAGTCCGGCCGCGTGGCCGCGTTCCCTTGATCGGCCGCGTCTCCACCTTGCCGTCGCGTAATTTCAAAAAGCGTTCCGGCGAGGAAGACAGGATGGCCGTGTCGCCGAAATCGAGATAAGCGGCAAAAGTCGCGGGATTCCGCCGCCGCAAGGCATCATAAAGCGCCAGGCGATCGAAACCCACCGGCAAAGCGGCGCGAAAACGGTGCGTGACATTGGCCTGATAGATATCGCCGGCCTCGATATAGTCGATGCTCCGGCGCACCATCGCCTCCACCCTTTCTCGCCCCAGGTCGGGCTGCGGTTCGATCGACCAAAAGCTCGGACGGCGCGGCTGCTGGGTGGCACGCAAACGTGCGATCGCGGCATCCAGGCGTGCCTGGGCCCGCTGCCGACGCGCCGCACCTTCTGCCGGATGGCCGCTCGACATGATGAAACAGCGCTGCACCTCGTGGTCGAAAGCAAGAACGACGTCATAGAGGCCGAGCATCAGATCAGGAAAGGGCTGGTCGTCGACTGCATGGGGCGGGACCTGCTCAAGATGGTGCCGCAGATCGTAGCCGAAAAATCCGGCGAGACCGGTCTGGAACGGCGGCAGGTCCGGCCGTGGTGAGACAGGATAACGGCGAAGTATTCGCTGTATCGCCTGGAACGGATCCTCGGCCCGCACCACCGCGCCGTCGAGGCGCACCTGATTGCCCTTCGCCTCGATCATATGGATCGGATCGGCAGCGAGGAACGAATAACGTCCGAGGGCGCCGCCCGGGCGTGCGCTGTCCAGAAAGACAAGCCCCGGCAAATCGGCGAAGGCCTGCACCCAAGCGATCGGATCGCGCGGCAGCGCGGCGAGCGAAATTTCCTGCACCAGCAGGTCGGTGGAATCGTGGTCTTTCATGTTACCCAGGTCTTTCATGCAAACAGGGTAACATGCGTTAACGGAAAACGTCACCACCGCACCGGCATGAGTTACCCTCGTACCGCCATGGAAATTTGGCATGTCACCGGCGCATCAAAGGGTCGGCATCCCCGCCTCGCTCCATCCACCGGAATTGACCCGTCAGCCTTGCGGCAGCTTGCTATAGCGGCGCAGCAAAACCGACTTGCAAATCATTCTCATTTTCAATATAACGGTCCTGCGGTCGTCGATTTCTCCCTGACAACTGCATCATCCCTAACCCATGGGGAGACCCCGATCCTCCCCATGGGTTCTTATTGACTGCCACTTCCTGCGGTCTCGATACCGCCTGCCGGATCGACATCCGCTCCCAGATTCCGGCCTTATCCCCGTCAGGTGCGCCGTGTATTGTGGCGGCCATGTCGGTTACTCATTGGTTTCGCCATATCCTTCGGCACGTGAGGGGGACAGCTGACGGTCCAGCGGGGATAAATGCCCGGCAAGACCGCGCCATGCCCCCCATATCTGCGCGAAAATTTGGCTGGACGCCTTCTTACTGGGCGCCCTACCTAATGACTTATGTCAGCTATCTGATCGCCACGAAGATCGGCGTGATGATGGCCTTGCCAGACAGTATTTCGCCGGTCTGGCCGGCAAGCGGCGTCGCCCTGGCCATGACCTTGCGTTTCGGCAACCGCGCCGGGGTCGCCATATTCGCCGCCTTCCTCACCGCGCAATTATTGTGGCCACCATTTCCGACACCGCTCGGCGCCAGTCTGGGAGCAGCTCTCAGCGCGACAATCGAACCGATGCTCTCTGCCTATTTGCTGCGCCGTTTCGCCGCTTTCGATTCCGCTCTGCCGAGATTTCGCGACGTGGTGGCCTTGATGCTGTTGGGGGCTTCGGTTGGCCCCTTGCTCAACAGTCTTTTTACCATCCTGCTTTTTGCGACGACCGGTTCGATTCCCTGGCCGCAATTTTGGCCTGCCATGGAAACCTTCTGGCTCGGCAATGCCGGCGGCGTGTTGATGTTGAGCGCGGCAACTCTCGTCTGGCTGGAACGGCCGGCCAAGCCGTCGCTGGACTCCGCGGCACTGATCGAAGCCGGCATCATTTTTGGGTTGCTGTCGATCATTGTTCTCGGCCTACAACGGCTCGAAATCCTCCAGCACTTGAATCAAACGGATGCGGTCGCCTTCCTGTGTTTCCCGCTGGTGGCCTGGGCGTCAATTCGGCTGGATCTGCGCTTGTCCAGCGCCATCACCTTGTTGCTCGCCATCGAAAGCATCGTGGTCGCACGATGGGGAATCGGGCCGTTTCGCTATGGCGGACCGGAAACGGCTATCCTCGTCATCCAACTTCTGATCCTTTCCCTAAACGTCACGAATCAATTACTCGGCGGATTGGCGCGACAGAAAGACGTGGCGGAAGAAACCTTGCGCGATCGCGAGGAGTTTCTATCCCTGGCGGTACATGGCAGCAATGACGGATTGTTCGATTTCCACCGTGCGACACGCCACTTATGGCTGTCACCCAGATGGAAGGAGCAGTTGGGATATGAGGACAAGGAACTCCCCAACCAGCTGGAGACCTGGGAACGTCTGATCCTCCCGGAAGATCGGCAGACGGCATCTGCCCTATTTGCGGAGATTGATCGCGGTCAGGCAACCCATAGCGATTGCATGATGCGATTCCGCCATAAGCAGGGGCATATCGCGCATATCCTATGTCGACTATCGGTGCGCCGTGACGAAAATGGACACGTCATGCGTCTGGTCGGCACGCATACGGATCTGACCGATCTGATCAACGCGCGCGAGGAGCTGGAACATCAGACGGCCTCCCTGACCCGGCTGGCCCGTGATCTCAATTTGCAGCGCCGGGAAGCGGAAGCGGCAAATGAGGCGAAGTCGGCTTTTCTTGCGACCGTCAGTCATGAGGTTCGAACGCCGCTGAACGGTGTCATCGGCATGCTCAGCCTGTTGCTCGACACGCCACTGGAATCTGATCAGCGGCGCTATGGCAATACCGCCCTTGCCTCCGCGGAAGAGCTTTTGATCATCATCAACGACATACTTGACGTCTCGAAGCTGGAAGCGGGGTGCTTGACGCTCGATATCATCGATTGCGACCTCCCGGCTCTGGTGGAAGGAATCGTGGCTCTTTTCTCTGCCAGAGCGGCCAGCAAAGGCATCAGCCTTTCCGCCGAGATCGACGGCAATGTACCCCGGCATATCCGCAGCGATCCGACGCGGCTTCGGCAGATCCTCATGAATCTGGTCGGCAATGCGGTCAAATTCACCCAGGCCGGCGATGTAGTCATTCGCCTGAAATGCCTTGAACGGCAAGGTGACGAACTTGCCGCGGAAACAGCGTGCGTTCCGAGCCATAATCTCGTCATCGATGTCGCCGATACCGGCATCGGCATCGCCTCGTCACAAATCGAGCATTTGTTCGAGCGCTTCCGGCAAGCCGACGATTCCATCACCCGACGCTTCGGCGGTACCGGTCTCGGCCTCACCATCTCCAAGCAACTCATCGAATTGATGGGCGGCCTGATTACAGTTACCAGCGAGCTCGGCATCGGCAGCACTTTCCAGGTGATCTTGCCTTGCATCGAAAGCACTGCCTCTACGGAGGCCGGTACCTCCTCGGCGTTCAACGGCGCCAAAAGCTTTGAACCATGTCATGTGCTGGTGGTTGAAGATAATGCCGTGAACCGGGCCTTGGTCACGGAAATGCTGAGTCGCGCCGGCCACCGGGTCACCACAGTCGAGAACGGCAGGGCAGCTTTGGCCGCGGTCGCACGCGATCATTTCGATATCATCGTGATGGATGTACAAATGCCGGAAGTCGATGGCGTCACCGCCATGCAATGGATTCGCGAACGCGATGACAACCGGGCGCAGACGCCCATTATCGCGCTGACGGCAGATACCATGACGGGAAGCCGCGAGCGCTTCATGGCCGCCGGCTTCAGTGACTATCTGGAAAAGCCCGTCCGCGCGGTTAAATTGCTGGAGACGATTTCACGGCATCTCAGCACGGCAAATGGCGCGAACAACGGAGGGGCCGGCGCCCGGCTGCCCGAATGGACGCAGCAGTCGCCAGCCCCCCGACTCGTCACCACCGACACGAGCGAATTTGCAGCATTGTCAGATCGGCCTCGCAACGCTGATTTTCGTCATATGGTGAACACTTGGGCCGGCGACATCCAGCATGACTTACGCCGCCTTCACACGGCGATCGACCTTGGCGACTACGATGCCTGCCAACATGCCTTGGAGAGTCTGGCAACGGATGCCCAAGGGATCGGCGCCAGCAGCCTTGCGGATCTGGCTCGCCATATTTCGGCAACGGCCGATAATGTCGAAACGATTTTTGCCTGGTTGTCCCGGGTTCAAAGCGTTGCAGAGCGGGTTATCACCCGCTTGACTGAAGAATACCATACCGATACGGAGATGAAGGCGTGATACAAGCAGGAAAGCGATCCCAAGCCGCCAATGCCGAGATCATCGGTGAGCAACTGCGCGAACTTGGCGCCATGAAATTGGATTGGCGCAGCAAAGGCGTTCCCGGAGCGGCAGAAGCGTCGAAGCTGGCTGAAACCGCCTGGAATGTTCTGGCCGGCGACCTGCCCTTTCCCGTCGCGGTCCTCAAACAAACAGCGCTGCGGCACAACAGCAATTGGATGCAGCGCTTTCTCGCGGCAACAGGCGTCTCGCTCGCGCCGCACGGTAAAACCACCATGGCGCCGCAGCTTTTTGCCCAGCAGTTAAACGATGGCTGCTGGGGTATTACGGTCGCCACCGCCCAGCAAGCGATCGTCTGTGCGGAAGCGGGAATCAGGCGCATCCTGATGGCCAACCAATTGGTCGGCGCGGCGAATATTGCCCAGATACTCAGCTTGCTGCGGTCCACGCCGGACCTGGATTTCTATTGCTATGTCGATTCCGCCAGCGGTGTCGGGTTACTGGCGGAAGCGTTGCGTGGCTATCACGATTTATCTCTGAATGTCCTGCTCGAAATGGGTGTCAAAGGCGGCCGTACCGGTTGCCGCAGCATCGCCGATGCCGTCACCGTTCTTCATGCCATCGCCAAGGTCAAGGAGATCAAGCTGCGTGGCGTGGCCGGATTTGAAGGCATGATCCACGGCGCCAGTCAGGCTGAAACCGAGGCCCGGGTTACCGCCTTCCTGGATTTGATGGCCGAAGCCTTCATGCTCTGTCGCGAGCGTCAAGCCTTTGCGCATGAGGCCGAAGCCATCATCAGCGCCGGCGGCTCATCCTTCTTCGATATCGTCGCGCACCGGCTGAAGGAGATGCGCGATCCCGGACCGACCCGCATCGTCATTCGCAGCGGCTGCTATCTGACCCATGATTCCGGTCTCTATGACGATGGCTTTCCGGAACTGGCGCGACGCCTGCCACGTGATCTGGCGCAGCAACTGGGATCGTTGCAGCCAGGCCTTTTCATCTGGAGCTGCGTGCAGTCGCGCCCGGAACCCGGCTTGGCGCTCCTGACCATGGGCAAGCGCGATGCTTCCCACGATGCCGGATTGCCGATCCCGGTTTTGCGTGGCCGTACGGGCTCGACCGAGACGACACCTCTGGACCGGCAATGGCAGATCAAACAGATGAACGATCAGCACGCCTATCTGCATCTGCCGGAACCCGCCGATCTGCAGGTTGGTGACCTGATCTGCTGCGGCATTTCCCACCCTTGCACGACTTTCGACAAATGGCGCGTCATTCCCCTGGTTGATGACAATTGGAGCGTCACGGGCGCGGTGCACACCTATTTCTGAAACAAGCCCATCCGTAAATTCGAAACATATTACCGAGGAAAATATGCAAGCTGCGTTGCTGCCGATCGGCATGTTGCTGCTGTCGAACATCTTCATGACCTTCGCCTGGTACGGTCATTTGAAATTCAAAAGCGCCCCACTTTTTCTGGTCATCGTCGTCAGTTGGAGCATCGCGTTCTTCGAATATTGCCTGGCGGTGCCCGCCAACCGCTTTGGCAGCAGCTACTATTCGGCAGCACAACTCAAGACCATCCAGGAGATTGTCACATTGCTGGTATTCAGCATCTTCTCCTGGCTGTATCTGGGCGAAGCGATCCGCTGGAATCATCTGGTGGGCTTTGCCCTGATCTGCAGTGCTGCCTTCTTCATTTTCCATGACTGGTCTTGACCCTTGGGATCGGGGGCCGCAGGATGCCTGCCCGTCAAGATGAGGAAATGATGCAGGAATTGCTGAAAGGCCGATCTGGCGAGACGCAGCCGGCGCTCGATGGAGAGGCACTGACCGAGGCCGATGAGGCCCTGATCGAAGCCGCCCGTCAGCTGATCATGGCGCGCTATACCGAAAACCGGCATCATATCGCGGCGGCAGTACGCGGTGCCTCCGGGCGCATCTATACCGGGCTGCATCTCGACACCTATGTCGGCCGGGCCTCCGTCTGTGCCGAGGCCGTCGCCTTGGGACAGGCGCTGACCGCCGGGGAAACCGCGATCGACGCCATCGTTTCGCTCCGCCATCCCCGGCCGCGCGAGCAACACCGTGATTGCAAGGTTGTTTCGCCCTGCGGCATTTGCCGGGAAATGCTGACCGATTTCGCCGCCGGCTGTGCCGTCATTCTGGCGGAGCCGGCAAATGGCGGATCACGACTGAGGCGAGTGCCAGTCGCAAGTTTGCTCCCGGAAAAATATCGCCGCCAGCCGTAAGTTAAGTAAATCCTATCAGACGGCTGCGTCAGTCAGTCCCGTCCATTATCCGCTTTTCTACTGGCCTTTACGGGTCATGGCGCTATCTTTGCGCCGATTGTACCGCTGGTGGCCCGTGCCGAGGTTAATTGTGAGCCTGACCCAGACCGTTTCCGCCAACCGTGCCGGCAATGCCCAGCCACTGCCCGCCAGCCTTCCGGGCGATCGGGCGGTCGGCGTCTGGCTGCTGGTGATCTGCTTCATGATTTTGGGCCAGTTCCTGATCGGCGCGGTGACCCGGTTGACCGGCTCCGGCCTGTCGATCATGGAGTGGAAGCCGATCATCGGTTTCATTCCGCCGCTGAACGAGGCGCAGTGGACCCACGCTTTCGACCTCTACAAGCAGACGATGCAGTACAAGGACATCAATGCGGACATGACCCTGGCCGGGTTCCAGGGCATTTTCTGGTGGGAGTATATCCACCGGGTCTGGGCGCGGCTGATCGGCTTCGTCTTCCTGGCGCCCTTCCTGTGGTTCCTGGTGAAGGGCTGGATCCGCAAAGCCTGGCGCGGCAAGCTCATCACCATGTTCGTGCTGGGCGGCCTGCAAGGCCTGATGGGCTGGGTCATGGTCGCCAGCGGTTTCGAGGATCGCACCAGTGTGAGCCAGTACCGGCTGGTCGCGCATCTGCTGTTGGCGCTGCTGATCTATGGCTACATTCTCTGGTCGGCGCTGGATCTGCTGCAGCCGTCACCCTTGGCAGCGCGGCAAGCACCGGCGAGGAGCCTGCGCCGGCATGGCTGGATCATGCTGGCCTTCATCGTCCTGGAAATCGGCCTCGGCGGCTTCGTCGCCGGCCTGCATGGCGGGTTGATCTACAATAACTTCCCGATGATGGGCGAACATTTCATCGCCGATGATCTGTTCTTCCAATCACCCTGGTGGATCAATTTCTTCGAAAATCCGGGAACCGCGCAATTCATGCACCGGCTGATGGCAATGATCGTTGCCCTAACGCTCTTTGCTTTTGTCATCCGCGTCTGTCGCGGCGGTCTGCCGGACCGGCTGCAATTCCGCGCCTATTATCTCATCCTCGGCGTCATCCTGCAGATCGGCCTCGGCATCTCGACCTTGATGCTGGTAGTGCCGGTGTCACTGGCGACGGTTCATCAGGGTGGCGCGATCATTCTGTTCTCGCTGGCGCTGTTCGCACTGCACGGCTTGAAGCGGGTGGAGGCGATATGAACGACAGCGCAGCGCAAACGTCCGAGGCTCCGGTGAAGGAGAAAACGCTGGATAAGCTTCCGGTTTCGGTGATCACCGGCTTCCTCGGCTCCGGCAAGACGACCTTGCTCCGCCATCTCCTGACCCAGGATTGGATGGCCGATACCGCCGTCGTCATTAATGAATTCGGCGAGATCGGCCTGGATCATGAGCTGGTCGAGGCGGCCAGCGAAGATACGATCCTGCTTTCTTCCGGCTGCTTGTGCTGCACCGTGCGCGGCGATCTCATCGATACTTTGCGGCGACTTTATAAGCAGCGCGATCGCGGCGAAATTCCCCCCTTCCGCCGGCTGGTGATCGAGACCACCGGCCTTGCCGATCCCGCGCCCATCCTGCATACCCTGATCGGCGACCCTTTGCTTTCCGCCTTCTATCGCCTGGACGGCGTCGTCACTACGGTAGATGCGGTCAATGCCATGGCGCAGATGGACCGCCAGCCGGAACCGGTGAAGCAGGCTGCCGTGGCCGATCGCCTCTTGCTGACCAAGACCGATTTAATGGATGAGATTACGCTGCAAAAGCTCGAACAGCGCCTGCGCGATCTCAATCCGGCGGCACCGATTTATCGCATCGTCCAGGGTCAGGTCGACGCCAGGCATTTATTCAATGCCGGCCTCTATGATCCTGAAACAAAGAGCCTTGATGTGCAGCGCTGGCTGCGTGAAGAGGCTTACAACGCACCGGATCATGATGATACGCATGGCGGTCATGACCACCATCGTACCGGCGATCATCATCACGCGCATGACGTCAATCGCCATGACGATCACATCCGCGCCTTTTGCCTCACGCATGACGCACCGCTGGATTGGGATCGCTTCGTCGCCTGGATCGAAATGCTCACGACGACGCAGGGCGCCAATCTGCTGCGGGTGAAAGGAATCCTGAACGTTGCCGGTGAAGACAAACCTGTCGCCGTTCATGGCGTGCAGCATCTGTTTCATCCGGCCGTCGTGCTGCCGGCATGGCCGAGCGAGGATCGGCGATCGCGCCTTGTCTTCATCACCCGCGACCTCGACCGCGACGTCCTTGGCAAGTCCTTGGCGGATTTCCAAAAATCGGCAGTCATATGAGCCCGGCCTGAGTGAGGACAGCTCACTACTTTTCCGGTTTTACATTCCCCCAACGCCGCGTTAGGGTTTTGCCTGTCAGGCGTACGTGCAAGCTCAAGACGCGGCGCCGCAGCCATCGGTGGATCGTTTCAGATTGAGGGCGAAACGGTCGGCAACCCGAGCGGCTGAGCAGATCTGGGAAACATCTTTCGAGGAGGCATTATGTCCTATTCGGCGAGGCTGGTGGCGTCCGCCCTGGCATCGACCATCGGCGTCCTGTCGATGAGCGGCGCGGCGATGGCCGACATGCTGAAGGCTATCGGTGACGGCGAAGGCGAAGTGGCGATCGTCGCTTGGCCGGGCTACATCGAGCGCGGAGAATCCGACAAGAATTACGACTGGGTTACCGATTTCGAGAAGGAAACCGGCTGTAAGGTGACGGTGAAGACCGCCGGCAGCTCGGACGAAATGGTGTCGCTGATGAATGGCGGCGGCTTCGACCTGGTCACCGCATCGGGCGATGCTTCGCTGCGGCTGATCAAGGGCGGCACCGTCCAGGAGATCAACACCGCTTTGATTCCCGGCTATGACAACATCGATCCGAAATTGCAATCGGCGCCGTGGCATACGGTCGATGGCAAGCATTACGGCGTGCCCTGGCAGTGGGGCCCGAACGTCCTGATGTACAACCAGAAGGTCTTCGAGAACGCGCCGCAGAGCTGGAGCGTGGTGTTCGAGCCGCAGAAGCTGCCGGACGGCAAGTCCAACAAGGGCCGGGTGGAAGCTTATTACGGGCCGATCTATATTGCCGATGCGGCGCTCTACCTGATGTCGCATAAGCCTGAACTCGGCATCAAGGACCCTTATGAACTGACCCAGCCGCAATTCGACGCGGCGGTGGAATTGCTGCGCGGCCAGCGCCAGCTGGTGACGAAATATTGGAGCGACGCCGCCGCCCAGGTCGATGACTTCACCTCTGAAGGTGTTGTTGCTTCGACCTCCTGGCCCTATCAGGTGAATACGCTGCGTTCCGCCGGCAAGGTCAATATCGGCATGACCATCCCACAGGAAGGCGCCACTGGCTGGGCCGATACCACGATGATGCACAGCGATGCGCCGCATCCGAACTGTGCCTATAAGTGGCTGGCCCATTCCCTGAGCCCCAAGACCCAGGCCGGCGTCGCCGCCTGGTTCGGCAGTGTTCCGGCGGTCCCGGCGGCCTGCAAGGAAGAGATCATCGGCGAAGTTGGCTGCCGCAATAACGGTTCGCAGCTCTTCAACCTGATCCACTTCTGGAAGACCCCCACTAAGGAATGCGGCAGCGGCAGTGACGCCTGCGTGCCCTATAAGGACTGGGTCGCGGCCTATCAGTCGATCCAAAGCGGCCAGTAAGACCGCTAGCGATCTGGGGGCGGATCAGCCATGATCCGCCCCCATTGTATTTTCTGACCGCTCAATTCAAAAACCTTATCTTCAACGACGGATCATAGGATTCCCCGATCGCTATCATGAGCAATGCCAGATCTTCCATCGCCGTAACCTTCCAATCGGTATCGCGCCATTACGGCGCGGTGAAAGCCGTGGACAATGTCAGTTTCGAGATATTGGACGGCGAGTTCTTCGCCATGCTGGGCCCGTCCGGTTCAGGCAAAACCACCTGCCTGCGCCTGATTGCCGGCTTCGAACACCCGACCAGTGGCAGCATTTCGGTGCATGGCAGGTCGATGGTCGGCGTTCCGCCCTATGATCGCGACGTCAACACGGTCTTCCAGGACTATGCGCTGTTTCCGCACATGACGGTCGCTGAAAACGTCGCCTATGGCCTCATGATCAAGAAGGTTCCCGGGGCTGAACGGAAGCGCCGTGCCGAAGAGGCGCTGGAGATGGTGGCGCTGGCCGGTTTCGGCAACCGCAAGCCCTCGCAGCTTTCGGGCGGCCAGCGGCAACGCGTCGCCCTGGCGCGTGCGTTGGTCAACCGGCCCAGCGTATTGCTTCTCGATGAACCGCTGGGCGCCCTCGATCTGAAACTGCGCGAACAGATGCAAGTCGAGTTGAAGGCGATCCAACGGCAGGTCGGCATCACTTTCATCTATGTTACGCATGATCAAGGCGAAGCCCTGTCAATGAGCGACCGCATCGCCGTCTTCAATCAAGGTCGCATCGAACAGATGGCACCGCCGAGCGAGCTTTACGAACGGCCGAAGACGGCATTTGTTGCGGGCTTCGTCGGTGTTTCCAATCTGCTGAACGGCGACTTCGCTGCGAGGCTGACCGGCGAATCCGGCGCCTGTTCTATCCGACCGGAAAAGATACATGTCGAACCGGCCGGCAATGGTGTTCCGAGGAGCCATGCGGATCGTGCCATGTCGACGGCCGGGACGGTCAAATCCGTCCTCTATCTCGGCGCCGGCAGCCGCTATGAAGTGGCGCTGGCCAATGGTGGGGACCTGACCGTCATGCTGCAGAACCGCGACAGCTCATATTTGCCGAACCAGGGCGAGTCCGTGCTGCTCTGGTGGAACGCCAAAGATCTGATGCGTTTCCAGGGTTGAGGCGACCATGGCCAGCTTGACCGAAACCATCCGCACACCTTCTTCGCTGGGGCGCCTTTCTACCTATCTCTATACCCGGCCGCGCCTGCTGTTACTGTTGTTGCTGGTGCCGCCATTGCTCTGGCTCGGCATCATCTATCTCGGCTCGCTCTTTTCCTTGCTGTTGCAGAGCTTTTTCCAGCTCGATGATTTCACCGGCCAGGTGGTGATGAAGCCGACCATCGGCAATTACCTGCGGCTCTTTTCGGCAACGAATCTTTCGATCATCCTGCGCACCGCCGGCATGGCGGCCGTCGTTACGGTGATTTCCGCGATGATCGCTTTTCCCCTTGCCTATTACATGGCGCGCTATGCCGACAAGCGCATGAAGGCTCTGTTCTACGTCGCCGTCATGCTGCCGCTCTGGTCGAACTATCTGGTGCGCGTTTACGCCTGGAAGCTGATCCTGGCCAAGGAAGGCGCCATTCACTGGATTTTCAATCAACTTGGCCTCGGCGGCTTTTTGGATTGGATTTTGAGTTTGCCGGTGATTGAAGGTTCGTCCCTATCGACCTCCTATCTCGGCACGATGATCACCTTCGTCTATATCTGGCTGCCTTATATGATCCTGCCGGTTCAGGCAGCTTTGGAACGAGTGCCAAGATCGCTCGTCGAGGCCTCCAGCGACCTTGGCGCCAAGCCGGGCGAGACCTTCCGCAAGGTGATCCTGCCACTCGCCATTCCAGGCGTCGCCGCCGGTTCGATCTTCACCTTTTCGTTGACGCTGGGCGATTACATCATTCCGCAATTGATCGGCTCGTCGCGGCCCTTTATCGGCCAGGCGGTCTATCAGTTCCAGGGAACCTCCGGCGATATTCCCATGGCCGCCGCCTTCGCCATGGTGCCCATCGCCATCATGGCGGTCTATCTCGCCATCGCCAAACGCTTGGGAGCTTTCGATGCGCTCTGATCGTCTCCTGGCCCCCAATCGCCTCGTCGCGGATCGCAGCTCGGCCAAGGCCGGATTCGGCCTCACCGCCGCCGCCTGGTTCGGCGTGTTGTTCCTCAACCTGCCGATCCTCTTCATCATCCTCTACGGCTTCACCACCGACGATAAGAGCTATTCCTTCCCGCCGCCCGGCCTGACCACGGAATGGTTCAGCGTGACTTTTGCGCGCGCCGATTTCTGGGATGCACTCTGGCTCTCCGTGCGCGTAGCACTGGTCGCCATGATGATTGCCATGGTTCTTGGTACCTGTGCCGCGGCGGCAATGTATCGGTTCAATTTCTTCGGCAAGGAATCCGTCACGTTGTTGATCCTGTTGCCGATCGCCCTGCCCGGCATCGTCACCGGCATTTCCTTGCGGTCCGCCTTTGCCTTGGGTGACGTTCCCTTCACCTATTGGACCATCGTGCTCGGCCACGCGACCTTCTGCATCGTCGTCGTCTATAACAATGTGATCGCCAGATTGCGCCGGTCATCACCGGCGCTGATCGAGGCCTCGATGGATCTCGGCGCGAACAGCTTTCAGACCTTCCGCCATGTCATCCTGCCCAATCTTGCGACTGCCCTTCTCGCCGGTGGCATGCTGGCCTTCGCTTTGTCTTTCGATGAAGTCATCGTCACGACCTTCACCGCCGGCCAGCAGCGCACTTTGCCGATCTGGATGCTCAATGAGTTGATCCGCCCGCATCAACGGCCGGTTACCAATGTCGCGGCGATCATCGTCATGGCAATCACCTTCCTGCCGATCATTGGTGCCTATTATCTGACGCGCGACACGCAGGATGTTGCCGGCAGCGGCAAATAAGATCGTGGCGACCGGTACGGTTCTCTGGTTCAACGAGAAAAAGGGCTTCGGCTTCATCAAACCCGATGAAGCCGGCCCCGATCTTTTCGTCCATATCAGCGATGTCGTGGCGGCGGGACGACGGCATCTCGATGAAGGTGAACGCATCGCCTTCATCACCGTCGATCAGGGCAATGGGCGCTGGTATGCCGTCGGTCTGGAGATTCTCGGTGGCGATTAAGACGGCTGCAGATTGGCTTCGTAGACTTGCAGGTGGCAATTGGCCACCTGGAGCAAGGGCGTCTCTAAACCGAATGCCTGTGCCCGCCGCAGCATATCGCCGATCAGATGCGCGCCTTCAATCCGCCCGCCTTTCTCAATATCGCGCAACAGCGACGCCTTGGCGGGTGAACCGGGCTCCAGCACGATCCGGCGAACGGTCTCCAGATAGGCTTCGCTGGGCGGATAGCCGGCCGCACGAGCAACGCTGACGGTTTCCGCAAGTATTCCGCCGATCAGCTTGGCGCCGTCATCACTGGCCATGATTTGGCCGATCGATCCGCGCATCAGGCTGGTCGCGGCCGCGAGTGTCGCCAGCATCAGCCACTTGTCCCAGAGGCTGCGTTCGATCGGCTCGCCGCGCTTCGCGGTGAAATTGACATCGGTAAAGATCCGGTCAAGCTTTTCCATGAGCACCGCGAGCGATTGCCGCTCGATCTGCTCGGCAAAACGCCCATAGACCAGCCTTGCGCCCTTATCGAGATGGCGCACCGTTCCATCGCTGCTGAGTGTCGCGAGGATCTGGCACATGCCGCCGATCACGCGTTCCTGGCCGAAGGCGCGCCGCAGGCGGTCGATATGCGCCAAGCCATTCAGGAGGGGCAGAACAACAGCACCTGCCTGTACCGGCTTCTCGATCGCGGCGATCGCGGTTTCAAGATCGTAAGCCTTGCAAGCCAGGATGACGACGTCGCTGCCGATCGCGGCACTTCCGTCGGTCGCGACTTTGACCGGCAAAGTGGCATTGCCGACCGGACTTTCCAAGATAAGCCCCTGCCGGGCGATCTGGGCCGCCCGGTGCGGACGCAGCAGGAAGGTTACGTCCCGCCCTGCTTCCACCAGCCTGCCACCGAAATAGCCGCCCACAGCACCGGCACCGAGAACAAGAATGCGCATGGCTGCGTCCCTTCAGTTAGAGCCGGTCCCGCATCGCATACCACAGCATGGCGAGAACCAGCAGCGGATGGCGCAACAAAGTGCCGCCTGGGAAAGTTTGATGTTTCAGGCCGGCGAACACATCGAAGCGCTCGGCCGTGCCGGAAACGGCCTCGGCGATCAGCTTGCCGGCAATGCCGGTCACCGCGACCCCTTGGCCGGAATAGCCTTGGGCATAGAAGAGATTGCCGATCCGGCCCATATGCGGCAGCCGGTTCATGGTGATCGCCAGCATCCCGCCCCAACCGTAATCGATCCGCTTCCTGGCCAATTGGGGATAGACCCGCAGCATGAAGGGGCGAACGAAACCGGGAATATCGACCGGCGGCGTGAAGGAATAAGTCTCGCCGCCACCGAACAATAAGCGCCTGTCGGCCGACAGGCGATAATAGCTGACGACGAATTTCGTATCGCAGACACAGGCATCATTGGCGATCAGGTCTTTAGCCTCCGCTTCCGACAAAGGTTCCGTGCCGATGATGTAATTGGCGATCGGCATGATCTTGCCGGCGATACGCGGTTCAAGCCCGCCAAGATAGGCATTGCAGCCGAGCACGACATAAGTGCAGCGCACTTGCCCCTCGCCGGTATGCACGACATGGCCAGTGGCCGCATTGTCGATCCGCGTCACCTTGCTTTGTTCATGCAAACTGGCACTGGCCGCGATGGCAGCCTGGGCAAGGCCCAATGCGTAATTCAGGGGATGCAGGTGGCCGCCTCCTTCATCACTGATCGCGCCGTGATAGAGATCGGAGCCGATGATACGTCGCGTTTCCGCCCTATCGAGCAAGCGCGCCTGATGATAGCCGATCTGATTTTCCAGGCTGTCGATTTCATCCTGCATCCAGGCGAGGTCGCGCTGTTTGCTGGCCGCCAGCATGGTGCCGGATTTGAGATCGCAGGCGATCTGATGCCGGGCGACACGCTCGCGGATCATGCCGCGCGCTTCTTCCGCCAAGCCGAACAACGCCTTGGCTCGTTCCAGGCCATAGGATGCGATCAGATCGACCGGCGATTTGCGCAGCCCGGTATTGATCTGGCCACCATTCCGGCCCGATGCGCCCCAACCGATTTTTGCACCTTCCAGAAGCACCACTTTATAGCCGCGTTCCGCAAGATGCAGCGCCGCGGAAAGGCCGGTGAATCCGCCGCCGACGACACAGACATCCGCGACAATTTCCCCTGTCAACGGCGGCAAAGCCGCAAAGGGATTGGCGGATGCGGCGTAATAGGATCCGCGCGGGTGATCGGTCGCAGCCATGATATCTCCGGCAAATTGTACAGCCGGCAAGATAGGCGAGCCCCGCCCTCTTTGCCAAGACGCGGCAAGTTACGAGCGGATAACGGTATCCTTCAGCCGGCGTCGCCGGTCAGCCTGTCGACCTGCCGGAGAATGCGATGCAGGCGGGTTTCGCGGATACCGAGCTCATCGAGATGGCAAACGGTATTGCGCAGATAATCGATATTCTTGCCGGCCGAGCCGCAGGCCTTGACGATCATCTCGATGATCGCATCGTCTTCCAGTTTGCCGGCATATTGTTCGTGATGCGGATCGGCGACATAAGCCAGGGCCGTCTGACGCACGCTGTCCTCCCGCCGCACATTGACCCATTTCGGCAGATAGCAACCGGAAATCATCTCACGCTCATGCAAATAGGTGGCGACCGCCGGCGCATCCGCTGCGGCTACGCGGTAGAGACGGCCGATGCACATGCCGCCCCGGTCCAGCCCCAGCACCAGGCCGGGGCATGCAGAGGATCCGCGATAATGCGTCGAGAGAATGCAAAAGGTCCGGTGATAGCCAAACAGAGTTGCCTGCCAGATCTCGGCAAAGGGGAAATCCGGCCGCCACATCAATGACCCATAGGCGAAGACGAAAAAGTCCTTACCAATCTCCGGCACGATGCGCCGGCTTTCGATCAGTTCCTGCTCGCTCATGCTCGCGACCGGCCTGTATTTCATCGGCGGTTCACCAGGGCGATGGCGACAGCAACCACGACCATGCCAAGCAGCGCATGCCAGCCGAGGGTTTCGCCGAAGCACAGATAGGCGCCGAAGGCGGCGGCCGGCGGGGTAAGATAGAAAAGGCTGCTCACCTTCGAGGCCGCGCCGCGCTGAATCATCCAGGTCAGCAAGGCGATCGAGATGCCAGAGAGCACGACCACCATCCAGATCATGCAAAGAATGAACGGCAATTCCCAATGCACCTCACCGACGCCGAGCCAGCCGATCACCGGTAGAAGCGTGAGCGTCGCTGCGGCATATTGGATGACCGCATTGCTGCGCAGGTCGACCTTCGGCACGAACAGCTTCTGGTAAAGCGTCGCGCCGGTGATGCCGAGCAGTGAGAGAACGGCAAAGAAGAGACCCCAGAGATGACTGAGGTCAAGCTGCAGCTTATCCCAAATCACCAGCACTAGCCCGCAGAAGCCGAGCAGGATCCCGAACCATTGGCGCCCGCGCAGATGTTCCTGCAGCAAGGGGCCCGCCAGGACCGCCGTCAGGATCGGCTGAAAGCCGGCGATCAGCGCCGCCATGCCGGCCGGCATCCCGGCATAGATCGCCGCATAACAACCGCCGAGATAGACGGCCTGCAACAAGATACCGGTGACGATGAGATGCAGGATGACCTTCGGCGATCGTGGCCACCGGGCGCCCGTCGCCAGCGCAACCACAAGCATCATCGCGGCGGCGAAACCGAAACGCAGCGTGAGGAGTGTCATCGCACCGGCATAGGGAATACCGAATCTGGCGGTGAGAAAGCCGGTAGCCCAGAGCAACACAAACAAGCCTGGGGCGATCGTCTGCAGGAATTTGGGCGACGCGGCATCAAGCCGCGGCGCGGTTATATCGCTCATGGTTCCGATAATCCGGGCCGGATATTCTGCCGCGAAAACGTGACCAGCCCCTTGTCGTCAGTGGGTCGAATTTGCTGGACAACCTGAGACACCGCCTCCTAGCTGTCGGCTCAACCATATCAATGGGAGACACGCCGCACAATGACCCCGCGTCGCCGCCTTGTTATCCGGCTTCTTCTGCCAATCTGCCTGGCCATCCTTCTGATCGCCGGCTACGGCATTTATTGGTGGCAGGTCGCCCGGCAACTGGAGGCCGGCATCGCCGCCTGGACCGCGGAACAGCGTGCCCAGGGTGCCGTTGTGCAATATCAAGGCGGCAAGGTCCACGGCTTCCCCTTCACCTTTACTGCGGATTTTTCCGATATCAGCCTATTGGGAAGATGGAGCGGCACGGATCTTTCCGTCCGCACAGCCGCCCTCAGGCTCAATCTGTCGCCGCTCGATCTCACCTTGATCCGTTTTGCGGCGGACGGACCCGTGACGGTCATCCTGCCGGAGATCGCGCTCGAAACCAACACCAACGGCACGGCGGGTGTCAGGCTCACCGCCAACCGTGCTGCCGGGCAGGTAGATCTGCGCAACGGCGTCCTCGCCGCATTGTCGGTCGATGCGGGAAGGAGTAAATTGGATAACGGCAAGAATGCGATCGGCCTTGGCAGCTTGCATCTGGGCCTGGCCCTACCGCCCACGCCTCCCAGCAACTTCAATGATCCGGCAGCTGACATCGCCTTGGCCGCAACCAATATCGATTTGCCGGCAGGTCCGACCGAATTGCTGCCCGGGCCTATCCTGCAGGCCGGGCTG
Source organism: Dongia soli (assembly GCF_034044715.1). Taxonomy (NCBI): domain Bacteria; kingdom Pseudomonadati; phylum Pseudomonadota; class Alphaproteobacteria; order Rhodospirillales; family Dongiaceae; genus Dongia; species Dongia soli. The sequence goes on from NZ_JAXCLW010000001.1 coordinate 167,909, forward strand.
CGGGGAACCATACGGGGTCCCTTAGAGGCCGCGGCGGACGATCAGGCTGCCCATTCCGTGACGGAGATTCTGACGCGTTGGCGGGATATCGGCGGGGTCGTCGATGTCGCGCGTTTCGATTTTGCCCAGGGGCCACTCAGCTTGACCGGTTCCGGCACCTTTGCGCTGGACCAGAATTTGCAACCGCTTGGCGCGAGCAAGGTCACGGCAACGGGCCTCGGCGAATTGATCGACCTGATGATCGCGCGCGGGCAGATCGTCGGCAAGGATGCGCAAACGGCGAAAATGGTTGTCGCCGGTCTGGCGAAACCGGGCACCAATGGCCGGCCCGAAGTCACCCTGAGCTTCAGCATCCAGGACAGTATCGTGAGCTTCGGACCTTTGCGCCTGATGCGGCTTGCGCCAATCCCCTGGCCGCAATGACGGCCAGTTATGCGAAGATATCGGCGTAGGCAAAGAGTGCCGGCGTTCCGCCCGTGTGAATGAAGGCAACCGTTTCTTCCGACCCGAAACGTCCCCGGCGCACCATGTCGATCAGACCGGCCATGGCCTTTCCGGCATAGACAGGATCGAGAAGAATGCCCTCCAGCCGCGCCAGCAACTCGACGGCTTCGATCATGCCGGCATTGGGCATCCCATAACCGGGCGCCGCATAGCCTGGGATAAGCTGGAAATCCTCGTCAGCGATCTTGCCGAGACCAAGCTCCGCCGCCCCCTCTTGCACGATCTTCCGCACCGCCGCCATCAGCGGCTCCGGGTCGTGATCGACATCGATGCCGATGATCGTGGCCTTGCTTTGCGTCACTGCTTTGCCGAGGATCAGCCCGGCTTGCGTGCCGCCCGATCCACTGGCCACCACGATGTGGTCAATCCTAAGCCCCTGCGATCCGGCCTGTTGCTCCAGCTCCACCATCGATGCCGCATAGCCGCGCGCACCGATCGCATTTGAGCCACCAGTTGGGATGTAATATGGCGCCTCCCCTGCCCGGCGCACTTCCTCCATCACCTTGACGCTTCGCGTCGCCCGCGTTTCGCCAGGATCGCAATAATGAATAGTTGCACCCAGCAGGCGGTCCAGCAGCAGATTGCCGCCGGCGGTATAAACCGGCCGATCGATCGGTACATTGCGCTCCAGCACTAGATGGCACTTCAGCCCAGCCTTCGCTGCTGCCGCTGCAGTCTGGCGCACATGATTGGATTGGATGCCGCCTTCCGAAATGACCGTTGTCGCCTTTTGCGCCAGCGCGTCGCCGATCAGGAATTCCAGCTTGCGTGTCTTGTTGCCGCCGGTGGCAAGGCCGGTGCAGTCATCGCGCTTGATATAAAGACGGGGGCCGCCGAGAGCAGCTTGCAGCCGCGTCAACGGCTCCAACGGTGTCGGCAGATGGGCGAGCGGGAATCTCGGAAACTGATCGAGCTGCATGATCCGTTCCTTTCTGATCTGGTTCCTACTTTATTAGAACGGCGACGCTACAAGAGAAAGCCCCATCCGACATCGCGGATGGGGCTTTTCTTCTTCGAGGGCGATCCGCTCAGATAACCAGCGATTCCTCGACTTAACGCCGGATGCGGAAATTCTCGAACTGCCAGGGATCGCTGGTATCGAGATTGGCTTCGGGGAAGAGCTTGTTGCGATCCTGGAGCGGCGTCCAATCGGACCGCACGCCGACCACCGGGCCGAGATAGGGCCGGCAGATATCGAGGATGTAGGTGAAATCGATCTCTTCCGGTTCGACGACCCCACGATTGGGATTCTCGATCAACCACATGGCGCCGGCCAGGACCGGCGAAGCGATCTGGATCGAGGTCGCGTTGTAATCCGGGCCGAGCAATTCGCGCGCTTCGTCGATGGAGAGCTGCGAGCCATACCAATAGGCACCGAAATCACCCATCAACAGCACGCCGAGCTCGTCAATGCCTTCGACGATCTCTTCATTGAGCAGGCGGATCTTCGGCTGCAATTCGAAGGCGCGTGCCTGGAATTCGCGCACCGAAAGAACCGCATCGTCGCAAGGGTGATAGGCGTAATGCACGGTCGGGCGATAGACCGCCTTGCCGTTCTCATAGACGGTGTAATAGTCGGCGGTGGAAATCGATTCGCCATGGGTGATCAGATAACTGATCATTGGCCCGCCCTGCGGCGTCCAGGAACGCACTTCGGTGGTGCAACCCGGCTGGCGCAGATAGATCCCCGCCTTGCAACCCACCTTGTGCTCAGCAGCGTCAGCCGGCAAACGCTTTTCATGCGTACCCCAGCCCAGTTCCGCCGGCTGGGCGCCTTCGCCAACAAAGCCGTGGATCGACCAGGTGTTGCAGAACTCGCCGGGCCGCTTGGGTACATTGGTGACCTGCAGATCGTGTTCCGCGACGTGAATCACCTTGACGCCCAGCGACTGCATGAGCTTCGCCCAGCCCTCGCGGTCGGTCGGCGCGCTGACTGGCTTGCCGGTGAACTTGGCGATCTCGAGCAGTGCCTGCTTGACGAAGTGACTGACGAGGCCGGGATTGGCGCCATGGGTGGCCAAGGCGCTCGGGCCGTCTTTGGGCCAGCTCTTACGGGCTTCTAGCAGTTTGTGACGCAAGAAATAATTGGTGCGCTCTTCTTCCGGAATATCTTTGTTGTCGTAGTAATTGGCCCAGGGCTCGATGCAGGTGTCGATGTAAAGCGTACCGTTCTTCTGGCACCACTGCATGATGTCGAAGGACGAGACTTCGACCGATAGATTGATGATGAGATCACCCTTGCCGACATATTTCAACAGCGTGGCTTCCAGATTATCCGGCTTGATCGGCTGGATCAGATAGTTGACGCCCTTCTGCGTGAAACGCGCGATATCGGCGCTATGATCATCGCCATCGACCACGGTGATGCGATTGAGCGGCATATCGAAATGCTTTTCCAGCAGCGGCATGGTGCAACGGCCGACGGAGCCATAGCCGATCATCAGAATGCGCCCGGCAAAGGGGAATTTTTTTGCCATTCTTGACCTCATATTCGTGAAAGCGTGAAGCAAATAGGTGAAACGCAAAACGGCGCGGCGCACGGGATTCATCCCATCGGCACCGCGCGAAATTTGTCGCCGGCGCAATCAGATGCGTAGAAGCGGCGACCGGGGCGCCGCCTGCGATCCCAGCGCGCGGAGCGCGCAGACAGCAGCGGCATTGATCAGACTTGGCTGAATCCGGAGAGCCCGATGGATTCGGGCATATGGCAATTGGGATCGGTCCCACCGTGTCGTCATCATCGACTGCCCCCTCTCGGGAAATCGACCCGCCCGCGCCCTTCCCGCTCCATCCACTGGCGGGAAGATCAAACGGCCGGCGTGCCGGTTACGCCAAAAAGGACGCCCCGTCGTTGCATAACCACTGGAATCCGGCGGTATCGCAGATCGGCTGACCGATCGACCACCTGGGCCATAGGCACGTGCGTGTGCGTCAACAGGCGCGACTTATGGGAAAACGCCTGCACAAGCAAGTGAAATTTTATCTTTTCGTTACGGCCGCGCCGATGGAGCGCGGCCAGATGGGTCACGAGGGCCGATAAGTGATTTAATTTCCTATCGGTTGCGTTGATCGAAAAGCGCAAATTCGTGGGCGATCGAGCGCTCCACCAATTCACGAAAGACCCCGGCAATCAGCTCAGGGTCGATGCCCTCTTCAGCAGCAGCGGCACGGACCTTGGCCAAAACATCCTCGACCCGTTCGTCGTCCCGTACCTGATCGCGGCTTGGCTTGATCCGGGCGGCCTCGGCAATGAAATGCAAACGGTCGGCCAGGATGGCGACCAGTTCGCGATCGATGGCATCGATCGATGCCCGCACTTCCGCCATATCGGCGCAGGTTTTGCGGCGGCTCGTCATGTCGCTCTACCCACTCTTATTCTCAAGCCTGCTTGGCGTCGATGATGCTGCGGCGGATCGCCCGGGTCCGGGTGAACCATTCCTGCAGCTTCTCACCTTCGCCCCAGCGAATGGCGCGCTGCAAGGCCGTGAGATCCTCGGTGAAACGTCCCAGCATTTCCAGGACCGCTTCGCGATTGTTGAGGAAAACATCGCGCCACATGATCGGATCCGAGGCGGCGATGCGGGTGAAATCGCGGAAGCCGGAGGCGGAGAACTTGATCACTTCGCGCTGCGTCGTTTCTTCCAAACCCGTCGCCGTGCCGACGATCGTATAGGCAATCAGATGCGGCAGATGCGAGGTGATGGCCAGGACCTGGTCGTGGTGCCCGGGCTCCATCAGTTCGACCTGGCTGCCCATCTTTTCCCACAGCAGTTGCAGACGCTCGATGGCTTTTGGATCGGTCCCCGGCAGCGGCGTCAGGATGCACCAGCGCCCCTTGAACAAATCGGCGAAACCGGCGCGTGGGCCCGAATATTCGGTGCCGGCGATGGGGTGGCCGGGGATGAAATGAACCTTGTCCGGCACATGCGGGCCGAGATCCCGCACAACCGCCTGCTTGACCGAGCCGACATCGCTGAGGATGGCACCAGTCTTCAGGGATTTGGCGATTTCCGGTGCCAGATCGGCGACCGCGCCCGCCGGCACGCAAAGGATGACGAGATCGGCATCCATCACGGCACCGGCGACATTATCATGCACTTGGTCAGCCAGACCCAACTCGACCGTGACCGTCCGGGCTTCGGCGTCGTGGTCATAGACATCGATCCGGCCGGCCAGTTTGCCGGCGCGCATCGCATGAGACAGAGAAGACCCGATCAGGCCGATGCCGATCAGGCAGACTTTATCGAACAGGACCGTCATTGTGTGGCCGCCTGTTTGACGAAATCGCTCAGCGCGTCGGCGCAGACGCGCAAAGCCGGTTCCTCGGCAATCGAAATGCGCAGACAATCGGGCAGGCCATAGGCCCCCATTTTTCGCACCAGCACGCGCCGCGTTTTCAGGAAGGCATCGGCCGCATTGGCGCTCAGCTTGGGATCGCTCGGGAAGCCAACCAGCAGGAAGTTGCACACGCTGGGATAAGCCTTCAGGCCGATCTCCCGCACCCGGTCGCTCAGCCAGGGCAGCCAGTAATCGTTGTAAGCTTTGGCCGCCGCCACATGCGCCTCGTCGAGCCGGGCAGCAATCCCGGCCGCCTGGGCCGGTCCTGAGGTGTTGAAGGGGCCGCGGATGCGGTTGAGTACATCGGCCGTCTCAGCCGAGCAATGCACCCAGCCGAGACGCAAGGTAGCAAGGCCATAGATCTTCGAGAAAGTATGTGCAACGGCGACATTATCGAACTGCCGCACCAGTTCGTGGCCGGCGCTGTAATCGGCCTTGCCGACATATTCGGCATAGGCGGCGTCGATCACCAGCAGGACATTGTCCGGCAAGCCCTCGCGCAGGCGCAGCATTTCCGCGCTCGAGATATAGCTGCCGGTCGGGTTGTTCGGATTGGCGACAAAGCAGATCCGGGTGCGCGGCGTCACCTTGGCAAGCAGGGCATCGACATCGGTGGTGAGATCTCGCTCCGGCGCCGCGACCGGTGTCGCGCCCACCGCCTGCGCAGAGATTGGGTAGACCAGGAAACCGTGGCGCGAATAGAGCACCTCGTCGCCAGGACCGGCATAGGCCCGGGTCAGCAATTGCAGGATCTCGTCGGAGCCCGCGCCGCAGACGATCTCATTGGCCTGGGCGCCGATACTCTTGGCGATCACCTCGCGCAGTTTGACAGCTCCGCCATCCGAATAGCGATGCAACACAGCCGCATCGGCAGCAAAGGCCTCGATCGCTTTCTTGCTGGGCCCGATCGCGCTCTCATTCGACGACATCTTATAGATCGGGCCACTGCCCGGCAGCGAATGTTCGCCGGGTACATAGGCGGCGATGTCTAGAATGCCGGGACGCACGACCAAACTCATGACGGATGATCCTTTCTCAATCGCCGAGCCCCCGACCATTCGAGCTTTAGCGGTCAGTCGGGCTTCCAAGCAGCTTCAGTGCGACGCCAATTCCTGGCGTGCGAAGGGAACCGCATAGCTGCCAATAACGGTCAGATGCGCATTCTCGAACTGGCCGCGGTTGAGCGGGGCGAAACCGTTCTCAACACCATTTTCATCACGCATCGGCAGCGGTCCGGGGGAGAAAAAGCCCTCCAGCTCGACCAGATGCAAATCCTGGCCGAGATCCGGGCTGCGCCAGCCGGAAAACAAAGTGGTCGTCAGGCCGGATTTCGTCAGCGCCGCCTTCAGGGCTGAGCGGCTGATCTCTCGACCCGGGTCGACCACCAGAAGACTGCGGTCGTGACCGGTCGGTTCGTTCCGCGCGTGGCCAACCACCAAAGCCTCGACAGGATTGCCGCGCTGATTACCGGCATCGCCGAAGGGAAGGCGTCCCATGACATGCGGCGCACCGGAATTTTGCGCCGTCAGATGCCGCCACCAGGGATCGGTATCGTCCTCCCGCGGCACTGGCAGCACACCGACTGTCGCCTGGCCATCCTGGACGGCGCCGAGGACTTGACCGACCCGGTCAAAGCCGGTGATCAGCACCCGGCTGCCATAATGGTCGCGCGCGGCATCCCAGAAGCCTGGCTCGTTTTCGGGAGCATAGACAGCGACTGCAAATGGGCCTTCAACCTGCAGCAGGGCGGAAATCAGTTCCCGCCAGAGCCGCACGATCACCGCCTTGGGCAATTTACCGGTATGGCGCGCGACCAGACGGCGCAGAATCTGGGCTTCCCGGGCGGGGCGGATGAATTTGGCACCGTCGGCTGCGTTCTTGCCGACCGGCTGCCTTTCGGCCTTGACCTTGCCGACCTGCACTGCCAAATCGGTCCGGCGCATCAGCAGGTCGTGCAGCTGATTGTCCACGGCATCGATCTCTTGGCGCAAGGCTGCCAACTTTTCTTCTACACTGGGCATTCGCGATCGACCCGCCTAATCCGTTGTTGCCATTCAGATTATTGCCGAACCAGTCCGCCCCCGAATCACGCTGCAACAGGCACGACCGAGACTGCATCGCGGACCGAAATCGGCCCCGATCTGGTTCTGCGGCTCAGTGATAGACGCAGGGCGGCAGAATTGCAAAGGGCGAAATGCCCCTCCCGGCTCCGCCCTTGGCGCAAAGCTGAGCAACTGGGGAAGGCAACGAAATCATCGACATGCCGGAAAGCGGGATTTACCGCTCGTCAGGCGCCCTGATCCTCCGGCACGCATAGGCGGCGGGCGGTGGGAACCGCCTGCTGCGGCAGCGGCAAGGTGATGCGGGCGCGCTTACGGACCTGCTTGGTTGGCACTGCGCCATACAGCTGCTTCGTCGCCTCGATGACAATCACGCCGGAAAAGGCCTGGAGCCAGCGCAGGCTGATCCGCTCCCAGCCGGGCGCCGTGCGCAGCCAGGTGCGCCACCGGAACGGCCAGAAGAACAACGCCCGATCGACTCGCAGCGGCGTGAAGGAATGCTGCCGCAGCAGGCGCGTTGCCTGGCCGGTGGTGAAGGGCTGGCCGAAACCAAAGGGCGTCTTATCCGAATGCGACCAAGGGCCACGCCGATTGGGCACGACAACCAGCACCCGCCCGCCGCCGGACAGGATCCGCCAGACCTCCCGCAGCATGTCGCTTTGGTGATCGCCGGCTTCCAAGGCATGCACCATCAACACGCGGTCGATGGAATAATCCTGAAAAGGGAGTTCGGTCTCGTCCGTCAGCGTGACAACGCCCGGCGCATCTCCCGGCCAGGGAAGAACCCCTTGGGCAGCCGGCATGGCCGCCAGGACGCGCTCCGCTTCCCCCATGAACTGCCGCAAATAGGGCGTCGCATAGCCGAGCCCCAACAGTGATTGCCCCTGCAAATCGGGCCACATGGCGCGAATCCGGGCGCGTAAGAGCTGCCGTGCTACCTTTCCCAACTCGGTGCGGTAGAAATCCCGTAAATCGACGACGTCTTGCCACATGAAGCCGGTATTTCCGAACAAACTTGCTATGTCAGTGGTTGATTATGGCATATCCCAAACTATCCTGCGGGTAGAAATTGACGAGGTCCGCGATGCCGACAGCCGACAACAAAACCGCATTGGAGATCGTGCAGATTCCGGTGCTGAGCGACAACTACGTTTACCTGGCACATGACCCTTCCAGCGGCGCAACCGCAGTGGTCGATCCGGCGGTGGCCGGGCCGGTCCTGGAGGCTGCCGGCCGCCGGGGCTGGCAGATCACCCATATCCTTAATACTCATCACCACGGCGATCATGTCGGCGGCAATCTTGAAATCAAGCGTGCAACCGGCGCCAAGGTGATCGGCCCCGCTTATGATCGCGCCCGCATCCCCGGCCTGGATGAAGCCGTCGATGAAGCGAGCGGCGCCGATTTCGCCGGCCATCATGCCCAGGTCTTCTTCGTGCCCGGCCATACCAGCGGCCATATCGCCTATTATTTTGCCGATTCACAGGCTCTTTTCTGCGGCGACACTCTGTTCTCGATCGGTTGCGGCCGGCTGTTCGAGGGCACGCCGCAACAGATGTGGTCATCGCTGCTGAAACTGCGGGGATTGCCGGCGCAAACGCGGGTCTACTGCGCGCATGAATATACCGAAAGCAACTGCCGCTTCGCGATGACAGTCGAGCCAGATAATGCCGATCTTGCGCGGCGCGCGGCAGAGGTCAAAGAGGCCCGCGCCGCCGGCCGGCCGACGGTTCCTTCGACACTCGACCTCGAACGGCGTTGCAACCCGTTCCTCCGCGCCGATGAGAAGTCGCTGATGCAACGTTTCGCCGCCGTGGGCAAAGAGCCCGCCGCGATTTTCGGCGCGATCCGCGCTGCCAAGGACTCATTCTGAAGGACGCCTACATGAAATTACGATTCTCCACGACCAGCCCTTTTGCCCGCAAAGCCCGGGTCGTCGCCCTGGAAACTGGACAGGAAGCGGCGCTGGAACTGGTCAAGACGGTGACGACCGATTCGGCAAGCGGCCTGGCACAGGACAATCCCCTCAGCAAAATCCCCGTCCTCATCCTCGACAACGGCGAGAAGCTCTACGACTCGCCGGTGATCTGCGAATATCTCGACAATTGCCATAAGGGAGCGCCGCTCTTCCCAATGGCTGGCCCGCGGCGCTGGACTGCCTTGCGCCGCCAGGCCCTGGCGGATGGCATGATGGATGCCGCTGTCCTGCGGATGTATGAACGACGCCGCCCGGAAAATCTCCGTTCAAGCGATTGGGATGCGGCGCAGAAAGCCCGCGTCACGCGCGGTCTCGCCGCCTTCGAAGCGGAAGCCGGCCAGCTTGGCGAGCAACCGGATATCGGCAATCTGACGGTTGCCATCCTGCTCGATTATCTCGACTTCCGTTTCAGCGATGAGAACTGGCGCAACGGCCATCCCCATCTCGCGGCATGGCATAAGAGCTTCTCAGCCCGGCCGTCACTCGCCAGCACCAGGCCCCATGATTGATACCGTCCTCCGTCCGCGCCTGTCTTCACGATCAGGCGCGAACGGGACGGCGCATCCAGAGATCCCGCGATGCCAGGACCGCACCACCGACGATCAACAGGCAGGCAAGGCCGACCGCCAGGCTGGCTTCCGCCTTGCCGAACAGGATCAGCAATCCGGTGGAGATGAGCGGCGAGAGGTAAGAACAGGCGCCGAGCGCTTTGATGTCTCCGTGCTTGACACCGTAATCCCAGACGAAAAAGGCAAGGCCGACCGGCCCCAGGCCCAACGCGACGATGGCGCCCCATTGCGCGGCACCCGCCGGCAAAATCGTTTCTTCGAAAAGCAGATGCGCGATCAGGCCAAGCAAGGCCGTCGCCCCGCAAAAAGCGCCAACCAGATCAGTCGAGGCACTCCCAAATCGCCGGTTCAGCAATGAATAGCCGGACCAGGTGAACGCGCAAGCCAGTGCGAAGAGATAGCCGACGACGTAAGCGCCGCTCAAGCTAAGCCCCCCACCGCCGCGCTGAACGATCAGCAGGGCCGCCCCCGCCAGGCCCAGCGCCGCGCCGGCCAGATGTTCCCAACGCAATTTTTCGCCCGGCAGCAAAGCCGATAGCAGCACGATCAGTAATGCCCATAGATAGGCGATCAGGCTGGCATCAACCGGCGGCGCGCGATCCAGCGCATTGAAATAGAAGAAGTGGTAACCGAACAGCCCGCCGATGCCAATGGCCCAGGCCGGCCAGGCCTGGCGCAAAAATCCGAGCGCACCGATGCCGTTTTTATGAACCAGCCAAAGCCAGCGCAGCACGGCGCAGAGAAAGGCAATGCCGAAAGTGAGCGCCAGTTTCAGGAATGGCGGCACGGCTCCGGTGGAGCTGGTGAACAAGGCCAGGGTTGCCCAGAGGAGCACGGCGATGCCGCCGATCAGCGTCGCGCGAAGACGGTTTCCTCTCGCCGCAGCAGGACGCATCGAACTTGGTGTCGCCATGAAGATCATCCCCGCTTGTCCGGTATTGTCCCTGAGCAGCCGATCGCTTTCGCTCCACTGGGCGCTTATGCCGAGCGCCCAGGCCGCCTGTCAAGAAATGGCCAAGCAAAGCATTCATCCGGGCCCCCGGATTGCTCCCAGCGGCCAGTCGCGGCTAAGTTGATGGACCATCTGCCCTGAAGGATATGCGCGATGTCGACCGGCCTGCTTTATTTCCTCGTTGTTCTGATCTGGGGATCGTCCTGGATCGGCATCGAATATCAGCTCGGTGTCGTTGCGCCCGAATTGTCGATTGCCTATCGGTTTTTGCTCTCCAGCGTCATGCTGGCGGGATTTTGCCTGGCAACGCGGCGCTCCCTGCGGTTCTCCTGGCGCGCGCATTTGCTCATGGCGGCGCAGGGCCTGACGTTGTTTTGCCTGAATTATCTAATGTTCTACTGGTCTGCCGGCTATCTGACCAGCGGACTGATGGCTATTGTCTTTTCCACCATGACGGTGATGAATCTCATCAATGGCGCGATTCTTTTCCGTCACCCGATCGACCGGCGGGTCGGCGCCGGAGCACTGCTTGGCCTGATCGGACTTTCCTGTGTCTTCTGGCCCGAGATTGCCGGTTTCGATGCCAGTTCGACCGCCATGATCGGCCTGCTCCTGTCGTTGGCCGGAACCTTCCTCGCATCGCTCGGCAATATGGTGAGCGTCAAACTGAAGGCTGAGGAAATTCCGGTCATTCAGAGCAATACGATCGGCATGGCCTATGGCGCGATCGGTTCTCTGCTGCTGGCAGTAATCGGCGGCGCTTCTTTCGCCTACGATCCGCATCCAAGCTACAGCATCTCGCTATTCATGCTCGCTTTGTTCGCCTCCGTGATCGGCTTCACCTGCTACTTGACGCTGGTGCAGCGCCTCGGTGCCGGGCAGGCAGCCTATACGACGGTCCTCTTCCCCATCGTCGCACTGGGTATCAGCACCTTCGTGGAAAATTATCATTGGACCATCCTTGCCGTCATCGGCATCGCGCTGGTCCTCTGCGGCAATTTGCTGGTTTTGCGGCGGCGTGGTGCCGTCAGGCTGCGTCGCATCGGTTCGCCAGCTCAATCCTAAGCTTCGAAAGAGTCAACATGACGTCAGACAAACCTTTTTCCATCCGGCCGGAAATCGCCGAGCTGAAGGATTCGCAGATCGTCGATGTCTGGAAGATGGGTTTTACCGTTCCAGATGTGATCGGGCTCTGGGTCGGCGAAGGCGATCAGCCGACGCCGGATTTCATCTGCAATGCCGCCGCGGCGGCCCTGCGTGAGGGCCAGACCTTCTACACGCAAAAGCGCGGCATTCCGGAACTGCGCCAGGCGCTGATCGACTATCATCGCATGCTCTATGGCATCGAGATTGCCGATGAACGCATCGCGGTCACCAGCGCCGGTATGAATGCCATGATGCTGATCATCCAGACGCTGATCGGCACTGGTGATAACGCGGTCTGCATCACGCCCGTCTGGCCGAATATTTTTGCCTGTATCGAGATCATGGGCGGCGAGGCGCGGCAGGTGCCGCTGCATGGCGATTCCACCGGCTGGCATCTCGACCTCGAGCGTTTATTCGCCGCCTGCGACAACAAGACCAAGGCGATTTATCTGGCCTCGCCCGGGAATCCGACCGGCTGGGTGATGCCGGCCGAGCAGCGCCAGGCGCTGCTTGATTTTGCCCGCGGCCGCGGCATCGCGATCATCGCTGACGAAGTCTATAACCGCCTGGTCTATGACCGTCCGGTCGCGCCCTCGTTTTTGGAGATCGCCGCGCCTGAAGATCCGGTTTTCGTTGTCAACAGCTTTTCCAAGACCTGGGCGATGACCGGCTGGCGGGTCGGCTGGATTGTCATGCCGCGCGGTATATCGGCCGTCTTCGACCGGCTGACGGAATTCAACACCTCGGGCGGCCAAGCCTTCCTGCAATGGGGCTGTGTCGCCGCCATCCGGCATGGGGAAAGCTTCGTCAAATCGATGGTCGCCCGCTGCAAGTCTGGCCGCGATCTGGTGCTGGCCCGGTTGCCCGCGATGAACCGTGTATCGGTCATCCCGACCAACGCGTCCTTCTATCTCATGCTGCAAATCGCCGAGATGGGCGATCCGCTCGCTTTCTGCAAAAAGCTGGTGACGGAAGGCCGGGTCGGCCTGGCGCCGGGGACGGCCTTTGGGATCGGTGGCGAATCCTATCTCCGCCTCTGTTATGCCCAGAGCGAGGCCCGCCTGGCGGAAGCGATGAACCGGCTGGAGGATTTTCTTGTCCGAAATTGAGCCCACTCTGGCGAAGCCGGCTGTCGCCTGCTAAGCTGTACACAGCCCTGATTGAATAATCTTGCTAAGGAATCGGCCGTCAGGGGGCCGGATGTAAGGGAGGCATCTCGATGTTCACGAAAGGGCGGCTTTGTCGCCGCCAAATTCTTGCTGCTGGCTTCGCCTTGGTCACCGGCATGGTTGTGGCCCAAGCGCCGCATCAGGCCGAAGCGGCCGACAAGCTGCGGGTCGGTTTCGCCCCGGAACCTTATCCGCCCTTCTGGAGCAAGGATGCGGCAGGGACCTGGACCGGCTTCGAAGTGGACCTGATCGCCGCCATCATGAAGCAGATGGGGAGGGATTATGAGCTGGTCCCGATTGCCTGGGATGGCATTATCCCGGCCCTGAATGAAAACAAGATCGATGTCATCTTCAATTCGATGGGCATCACGCCAGAGCGGCAACAGGCCGTTGATTTCTCCGACAAATACTATGAAACCGCGATCGTTTTCGTCGGCCCGAAAAGCGACAAGATCGATATTTCCAAAGACGGCTTGAAAGGCAAGATCGTCGGTGTTCAGACGGCCACCGCACAGCAGAACTGGGTGCAGAAGAATTATGGCGATGTGGTCGAAATCAAAGCCTATGAGCAGCAGGATCAGGTCAATGCCGATCTCGCTGCAGGCCGTATCGACCTCGATCTCGCCGATAGCATCGCTCTCATCCAGGGCTTCCTGACGACCGCTCAGGGCAAGGACTTCGAAGTGAAGGGCGATCCGATCGTCGATCCGACGTCAGGGGCCAATATCGGCGCCGCGGTCCGCAAGGGGGATCCGTTAAAGGATGAAATCTCGGCCGCCATCAAGGCCATCCGGGCCGATGGCGTCTATAAAACGATCAACGACAAATACTTCAATTTCGATATCTACGGTAAATAAGCCGGCAATTTAACGGCTATCCAGGGATGCGGCCCTATTGGGAGGATTTCTTTCAATAGAGCCGCGCCTGTGCTAAGGAATCTGGACCGGATTATACCGCTCCGCTCTCCACAATTTAGAGAAGCTCGTAGGCCTTATGGCCGCTTCTGTCAGGAGCATCGGATGCACCGGCTTCAGCATTAGGGGAGAAACATGATTTTTCGTTCCATTCGGACCGGCCAGATCGCTGCAATCGGACTGGCAGCATTGCTTCTGACGGCATGCGACAATAAGAGCAACGAGCAGCAACAGGCCCAACAGCAGGCGCAGCCCAGCCAGCAACCGACCACCGAACAGCAAGCTGCGAACACATCCGCCCCGGCCCCGGCCGATACACAACAGGCAACGGCGACGCCGGATGTCATCAAATTCGGCTTTGCCCAGGAACCTTACCCGCCTTTCGCGAGCCAGGATTCCGCCGGCAAATGGGTGGGCTTCGAGGTCGATCTGATGAATGCGGTCTGCGAAGCAATCAGTGCAAAATGCGAGCTGGTCCCGATTGCCTGGGACGGCATCATTCCGGCGCTCAACGAGAAAAAAATCGACGTCATCTGGGCGTCGATGTCGATTACGCCGGAACGCGAGCAAGTGATCGAATTCACCAACAAATACTACAACAGCCCGGCTGAAATCATCGGACCGAAAGACGATGGCGTGAAGATCGGCATCATCGACGATCCCGACGGCAAGGGCGGCAAGATCGCCAACCCCGCCGATGCCAAAGGCAAGATCATCGGCGTGCAGACCTCGACCATTCATGCAAACTACATCCAAAAATATTTTGGCAAGGATGCCGAAGTCAAAGTCTACGATACGCAGGATAACGCCAATGCCGACCTCGTTGCCGGCCGTGTCGATTTGATCATGGCCGATTCGGTCGCCTTGGCCGACTTTCTGAAGTCCGAGCAAGGTAAGAAGATGGAAGTCAAGGTCGTGATCCCGGACAATCCGCTGCTCGGCGCGGGCGTCGGCGGGGGCCTTCGCAAGGGTGACGAAGCACTCAAGGCGAAACTCAATGAGGGTATCAAGGCCGTGCGCGATAGCGGAAAATACAACGAAATTGCGAAAAAATACTTCGACTTTGACATTTACGGGAGCTGACCGGCGTTTGAACGCGCCGGACGCATAAGGAAGGCCGTCATAAAAAAAGCCAGCGATTCCCGTGAGTCGCTGGCTTTTTCGTTTCCAATGGCGGCCGGTTGGGCGAGGATTTCAAAGGCGGTCGCCGTATTGCTTGACAGTCGCTCAACAAGAGGCAAGAAAACAGCCAGCCCGGCGATTGAACCGGCGAATGTATAAAAGCTCAACAGGGGAAGAAGAGGCATGATGCCAGACCAATCCGCTTGGTCACTCTTGGCTTATGGAGATACCGGCTGGGGCGACGAATTGCTTCGCGGCCTCGCCTTGACCATTCAGATTTCCGTCTGCAGCTATTTCGTCGGATTTTGTTTCGGTCTGCTGGGTGCCGGCGCCAAGCTGCATGGCAATCGCGTCCTCTATCACATCGCCGATGTCTACACGACGCTGATCCGGGCGGTCCCCGAATTGCTGCTGATCCTGCTGCTCTATTACAGCGGCACCTCCGCCTTGAAGGCCATATTGGTCGGAATTGGCATCGCCGGCGAGGACGTCCAGATCAGTGGCTTCGCCGCCGCCGTCGGCGCCCTCGGCTTCATCTACGGCGCGTATATGACCGAGATCTTGCGCGGCGCAATTCTCGCCGTCCCTAAAGGCCAGATGGAAGCCGCCCGGTCTTTCGGCATGCGGCCACCCTTGCGCTTCCGCCGGATCCTGTTTCCGCTGATGCTGCGCTATGCTCTGCCGGGCATGGGTAATCAGTGGCTGAATATCACCAAGGACAGTGCCCTGATCGTCGTCGTTGGCAGCGTCCAGGAATTGCTGAATGCCGGTTCCACCGCCGCTGGCGCCACCAAGGACTATCTGTTTTTCTACAGCATGACGGCCGCCTGCTTCCTGTTCCTGACCGTCGCCTCCATGTTGGTCCTGGCGATCCTGGAAAGACGCGTTAATCGCGGGCTGCGGCGTTAGGGGAAGTATGATGCTCGATGCTGTCACCTTCATCTTCACCATCGTCCTGCCAAAACTGCTCCAGGCCGTTCCGGTAACGCTGGGCTTGACCGTTGTGTCCTGCGTGGTCGGCAATCTGATGGCCGTACCGATTGCGCTGGCCCGGGTCTCCGCCAATCCGCTGCTTTGGACGCCGAGCTATCTCTACATCCTGCTGATGCGCGGCACGCCACTGCTGGTGCAGATCTACCTCATCTATTACGGACTGGGCGAGATCCTGCCCGGGACCTGGGTGCGCCATAGCTTCCTGTGGCCCTATCTGCGCGATGGCTTCTGGTATGCCATCGTGGCGCTGAGCCTGAATACCGCGGGTTATACCGGAGAGATTCTGCGCGGTGCCATCCAGGCGGTCCCGCATGGCGAGATTGAAGCCGGCAAAGCGTTCGGCATGTCACCCTGGCTGGTCCTGCGTCGCATCACCTTGCCGCGCGCGGTCCGGATCTGCCTGCCGACGATGAGCACCGAAACCATCCTGTTGCTGAAATCGACCTCCCTCGCGGCGACCATCACGGTGATGGATGTGCTCGGCACCGCGCGCTGGATCCAGAAACAAACCTTCCGCATTTACGAGCCGCTGATCGCCGCCGGCCTCATCTATGTAACCCTGGTCTTCGTCCTGACGCGGCTCTTGAACTGGCTGGAGCGCTCGCTCAACAAAGACCGCGACCAGCCGGCGCCGTCAAAATCGCTGACCACTTTGGGGAACGCGTAGCAAGTCCAGAAGCGGAAACGAAAACGCCGCCGGTATCCGGCGGCGTTTTGCTTTCCTCACATCCAAATCCATGCAGCCCGACAAGCCGAGATTTGGCAGCCTTATTCGCTTTTGCCGCCATTCTTGCTCAAATTTTCCAGTTGCTGCTGCAAAGCCTGCATTTGCGATTTCAGGTCCGACAACTCGTCCGAGGCCGGTGCCGCCTTCTCCGGTGTCGCTGCCGGATTACGCGGCTTTTCCTGCGCGTTGTTGCTACCCGGCGCGGTGCCCGGTATGGTGAACGGCGTCCACATGCGCATCGCCTGTTCGAAGAAGGTCATATTCTGCTTCGACATTTCTTCTAGGCGTTCGTAAGGCAGCATGCCGCCGAAGCTGTTCTTCATGTAGTCGCGAAACTGCTCCTGATTGCGCGCGAAGCTTTCCATGCTTTGTTCCAGATAGCGCGGAACCAGCAATTGCAGATTGTCGCCATAGAGACTGATCAATTGCCGTAAAAAATTGATGGGCAGCATGTTCTGCCCTTTTGCCTCTTCTTCGACGATGATCTGGGTAAGCACCGAGCGGGTGATGTCTTCGCCCGTCTTCGCATCCTCGACGGTGAAATCAAGCCCTTCGCGCACCATCTGTGCAAGATAGTCAAGCGTCACATAGGAACTGGTTGCCGTGTTATAGAGACGCCGGTTGGCATATTTTTTGATCCGAACCGGTGCCGTGTCGTTGCCAGTGTCGCTGCCGACAGCCATCGAATTCATTCCTTCCCTGCGCAATCGCCGGTGCCTCCCCATAAGGCCGGCTTGGAGCGAGCATAGCAGGTTTTGCCCGGGCTTTGGCAATGCGGTAGCTGCATTGCGAAGGGAGGCCGCCCATGCCTATGATGCGGCTATGACGGAAAATAAACGGACGATAGACCCGGCCGATCTGGCGAAAAAGCTGCTTGATCTGTGGCAGGATCAGCTATCGGCCCTGGCTGCCGATCCGGCGGTCGCCCAGCAATTGGCCCGTCTGGCGGCGGTCATGCCACAAATGACAATGCCTAACGCCAATCCCACGGCACCACAAATGCCCGGCAATCCCTTTGCCATGATGGAAGCCTGGCAGAAGGCCTTCGCAACGCAAGTCGATGCCGCCCGGCATGCAGCCGAGACATATGCCGCAAACCCGCACCAGCCAAAGCCGGCCGGAGGACAACAGGGTGCAGAGCAACCGACAAGCCGACAACCGTCCGATGCGCCGGCTGGGACCGCGCCCGCTGCCGCTGCATCTCAGCCTGGCCCTGGCGAGCTGGAGCAACTCCGCGCTCATCTTGCCGGGCTTCAATCTCGTCTGGCAGAACTTGAAGGAACAGGAAGCGCAAAGCGGCCGGCCAGACCGCGCAGCAAGCGCAAATCACCCGCCGCTACCGATCCCGCCAAGCCTGAAAGAAATGCTGGCGGAACTGGGACCACAACTCGACGCCGCCGATCCAGCCGCGCTGGCACAGGCGCTGACTGAGGAAGGTCATCGTCGGCTCGATGCTTTCCTGACCGGCGTATTGGCTTATCGGCGGACCGACAGCAGTCCGACCGAGCGAACTCGAGCGGTGCTCTGGTCGGAGGGCAGCACGCGCTTGCTGGATTATCGTCGCAAGACCGCGTCGGCAGAAAATCGCATTGCACCGCGCGTTCTTGTCGTTCCCTCGCTGGTCAATCGCTATCAGATTCTCGACCTCGATCCCTCGATCAGCTTTCTCGATTATCTCGCCGAAGCCGGCTTCCACCCCTTCGTGGTGGATTGGGATGCACCCGGTTCCCTGGAGCGCGATTTCACCTTGAGCGATTACATTGCCGGACGCCTGTGTAGAGCACTCGATATCGTGCGGCAGCAAGAAGGCGGGCCGATAATCGTCATCGGCTATTGCATGGGCGGACTGTTGGCTTTGGCCGCAAGCCAGCTTTACCGGGCCGGCAACGATCCCGCTGCGAAAGATCTGGCCGGCCTCGCCCTTTTGGCAACGCCTTGGGATTTCCATGCTGAGGCCGTGGGACATGCGCGCATGGTCGCCGCGCTGGGCCGGCAACTGGAACCGGCATTGCAGATCCTCGATGAATTGCCGGTCGATCTGCTGCAAGTCTTCTTCGCTTTGCTCGATCCGTTTCTCGTGACGCGCAAGTTTCAGAATTTTGCCGCTCTCGATCGCCAAGACCCCACCGGCAGTGCCGCTGCGGGCCGGTTCGTGGCGCTGGAGGATTGGCTCAATGATGGCGTACCGCTGGTAACGCGCGTCGCCAGCGAATGCCTGATCAATTGGTATGGCGACAATACGACCATGCGCGGCGGATGGCGGGTCGCGGGAACGGCCATCGACCCCAAACAGCTTTCCATCCCCTGTCTGGCGATGGTGCCGAGCAGTGATCGGATCGTCCCGCCCGGCAGTGCCTTGGCGCTGGGCCGTTTGCTGCCGAATTGCCGGATCGAAACGCCGGCCGCGGGGCATATCGGCATGATGGTCGGGGCCCGCGCGAAAACGGCAATTTGGCCGCAGATCGCAAGCTGGATGCGTGACGTCGCTGGCGGCCCGTAAACCGTCGCCCCGAAGCCATGCGACCGTCTGGACCGGGCTTTTGGCGCAGGACCCGGTTTTGCCGCAGCGCATAGGATAAGTTACGCCTTGCGCTTGCCGGGCGGAGTCCCTACCGTTCATGTTGCACTGCACAGTTGGCAGTAAAGATAGTTGCAGCAACGGAATTCTAGGGAGTCTTTCATGACCGACGTCGTCATCACGGCCGCCGCCCGCACCCCAGTCGGTTCCTTTAACGGATCGCTGTCCAGCCTGGTAGCCCATGAACTTGGCAAGGTAGCGATTGTCGAAGCGCTGAAGCGCTCCAAGCTCGAAGCTGGCGACGTCACCGAGGTCATCCTGGGTCAGATCCTGACGGCAGGCACCGGCCAGAACCCCGCCCGCCAGGCGGCGATGGCTGCCGGCATCCCGGCCGAGCGTACCGCCTATCAGATCAACCAGCTTTGCGGTTCGGGCCTGCGCGCCGTCGCGCTCGGATATCAAGCGATCCGAAACGGCGATTCGGAAATCGTCGTTGCTGGTGGTCAGGAAAGCATGAGCCAGGCGCCGCATTGCATCCATCTGCGCAACGGCGTGAAGATGGGCTCGGCCGAGATGATCGACACCATGATCCATGACGGCCTGACCGACGCCTTCAACCACTATCACATGGGCGTCACTGCCGAGAATGTGGCCCAGCGCTGGCAGATCACCCGCGAGCAACAGGATCAATTCGCCCTCGCCTCGCAGAACAAGGCGGAAGCGGCGCAGAAGGCCGGCAAATTCAAGGATGAGATCGTGCCGGTCACCATCAAGACCCGCAAAGGCGATGTCACGGTCGATGCCGATGAATATCCGAAGCATGGCACCACGATCGATGCCTTGCAGAAATTGCGGCCGGCTTTCCTGAAGGAAAATGGCACCGTGACCGCCGGCAATGCTTCCGGCATCAATGACGGTGCTGCGGCACTGGTGCTGATGTCCGACGCGCTGGCCTCGAAGCGCGGCCTGACGCCGCTGGCCCGTATCGTGTCGTGGGCCACCGCCGGTGTCGATCCGGCGGTCATGGGGTCCGGTCCGATCCCGGCCAGCCGCGCCGCTTTGGCGAAAGCCGGTTGGAAACCCGACGAGCTCGACCTGATCGAAGCCAATGAAGCCTTCGCGGCCCAGGCCTGTGCGGTCAACAAGGACATGGGCTGGGATCCTGCCAAGGTCAATGTCAATGGCGGCGCCATCGCCATCGGCCATCCGGTCGGCGCTTCCGGCGCCCGGGTACTCACGACCTTGCTGCATGAAATGCTGAAGCGCGACGCCAAGAAGGGCCTGGCGACGCTTTGCATTGGCGGCGGCATGGGCATTGCGCTCTGTGTCGAGCGTTGACCATCGACCGGCCGCTAGTTGCGCTAGTTAAAGATTGCCGCGAGGTAGGCATCAATCAAACAGATTAGCGACGAGGATCGCGGAGTTACCGTCGCAGGGAGGTACTCATGAGTAGAGTGGCAGTTGTGACTGGTGGTACGCGTGGTATCGGGGCGGCGATCTCGACAGCCCTGAAAGCCGCTGGCTACAAGGTCGCGGCGAATTATTGCGGAAATGACGACGCGGCCCAGGCGTTCCAGAAGGAAACCGGCATTCCCGTTTACAAGTTCGATGTTGGCGACCTGGCGCAATGCGAGGAATCGCTGGCAAAGATCGCGCAGGATCTCGGCCCGGTCGAAATTGTCGTGAACAATGCCGGCATTACCCGCGATGCCACGATGCATCGCATGGCGACCGAGCAATGGGACGATGTCCTGCGGACCAATCTTACATCCTGCTTCAACATGTGCCGCAGTGTGATCGAGGGCATGCGCGAGCGCGGCTTCGGCCGCATCGTCAATGTCGGCTCGATCAACGGCCAGGCCGGCCAGTTCGGCCAGGTCAATTATTCCGCCGCCAAGGCCGGCATCCATGGTTTCACGAAAGCGATGGCACAGGAAGGCGCTGCCAAGAACATCACCGTCAATTCGATCTGCCCCGGCTATATCGATACCGAGATGGTACGCGCCGTACCGGAGGCTGTGCTGGAAAAGATCATTGCCAAGATTCCCGTGGGCCGTCTCGGCAAGCCCGAGGAAATCGCCCGCGCCGTGGTTTTCCTGGTTGCGGATGATGCGGGCTTCATCACCGGATCGACCCTGTCGATCAATGGTGGCCAGCATATGTATTGATCGATTGCGAAAGCGATTACGGCGGCGTCAGTTTTTCTGACGCCGTTATTTTTTGCCGCCGCTACTTTCGCGCATCCTTTCCGGCTGCGGTTGCCCGACCTGGGTCAGCCAGTCCTGTAACAGCCGGCCGTCATCGGCCGGATAGGTCTCCCCGAGAAGTTGTCCGCTTTTGATCCGGTCGGCGCGAAAATGGCGATAATCCTGCCGCAACTCGCACCAGCCGCAAACCAGGGTCGCTTCGATGAAATAAGCAACGGCGAGCGGCCAGATAATTCTCTTCGTCTCAACGCCGTCGCCATCAATATAGTCGATTGCCATCTTCTGCCGGCTGCGGATTGCTTGCCGCACATCGTTCAAATCAATGGATGAGGGCACGCTCGCGCCGAAAGGCGAGACGTAGATCGGTGGCACATCGAGATGATGACGCAGGTGATCGGGCAAGGCGACCGTCACTTTGGATAACACACTGCGTGCTGCTGCCTGCAGCCCTGGATCGCCCGTCCGCTGGATCAGTTGCGCACCGACGAGGATGGCGTCGATTTCATCCAACGTGAACATAAGCGGCGGCAGATCGAAGCCCTGGCGCAGCATGTAACCGAGCCCGGCGGCACCCTCGATCGGGACGCGCCGCGCCTGCAGCGTGGCGATGTCACGATAGACCGTGCGCACCGTGACCTCGAGCTGCGTCGCCAGTTCGGCCGCGGTCAGCGGCGCCTTGGCGACCCGCAAAGCCTGGATTATATCGAAGAGACGATCTGCCCGGCGCATGGCTAACCCTAGCAAAAACCTGCTGACACCACGATGTCAGTAGACTGTCACTATTGTCAGCATCAAGACGGCAAAAAACAAAATCATGGGAAAGCGAACTCATGGAGCAGGCAAATCGTCATCGGCTTGGCATTTTGATGGTGGCCGGTTCGGCTGTCGCCTATAGCACGGCCGGCTACTTCACCCGCCTCATTCCGCTGGATGTATGGACGCTGTTGTTCTGGCGCGGCATTTTTGCCGGGCTTTTTATCGCGGCCATCCTGTTTTGGCAAAACGGCCGGCGTAGTTTCATCGTCTTGCGCGGGATGGGATGGCCCGGCCTGATGATCGCCGCACTTTCCACCATGGGCATGATGTTCTTCATCAATGCGCTACGTCTGAC
This sequence comes from Dongia soli, assembly GCF_034044715.1. Lineage (NCBI taxonomy): Bacteria > Pseudomonadati > Pseudomonadota > Alphaproteobacteria > Rhodospirillales > Dongiaceae > Dongia > Dongia soli. Next base: position 190,217 of record NZ_JAXCLW010000001.1, read on the forward strand.
CACCGTGGCGGATGTAGCGCTGCTTTTCGCCGCTGCACCTTTCGTGACTGCTTTACTCGCTTGGCTCGCGATCGGTGAACGGGCAAGCCGCGCGACGCTGATAGCAAGTGCCATCGCCTGTCTCGGCATCGTTATCATGGTCGGCAATGCGGCGAGCGCCGCTAACTTCTATGGCAGCCTGCTGGCGCTGGGCATGGTCTGCGCAATCTCGGCGATGATGGTGGCGGTGAGGAAGTTCAAGCAATCGGATATGGTGTCGGTTTCCTGCGTCTCATCCTTCCTGACAAGTCTCATCATCGCTCCTCTGGCGACGCCCATGGCCGCGAGCCATATCGACCTGTTTCATCTGGCGCTTTTCGGTGTCACACAACTTGGCTTGGGATTGCTGTTGCTCACTACCGGAACGCAATTGATCTCGGCAACGGAATCGGCGCTAATTAGCGCATTGGATACCCCGCTCGCACCAATCTGGGTCTGGCTCGCCTTCCGCGAAGTGCCGACCGCCACGACCCTGCTCGGCGGCGCACTCGTCGTCCTCGCGGTGATGGGCCATATTTTGGTCGAGATGCGGCAACGTCCTGCCGCCGCTTGATCTCTGCGTGCTGAATCGATCTGTTTAATGTTCATTAATTCTTTCGGCGCAGTCTGAATGCCTATTCCGGTGCATATGATTGAATGCAGAAAGAGGATGCGGCATGGCGAAGCAGAAAGAGGCCGCCGACAGCGTCGACAATGTTGAAGAACTCCCCGATCAACCCAGCGAGCTGGCCGAAAGCACCCATGCCGAATTGCTGATGATGTATACCGAATGCGCCCACAGCATCCGGTTTGCCAAGGCTCAGCAATGGCATACGATGGGTGGCGTGCTGTTGATCTTCATCGCGCTTGGCATCTACAGCAATTATCTGGGCCCGTCCTCGCTCGCCCTTAAGACGGCCTTGGGGCTCAGCATCCTGTCCAGTATCGGTGGCATCTACTCGCTGATGATCTATCAGTTCTGGCAGGCGACCGAGCGCCAGAAACTGTCTTTCATTGCCGACCGCTTTTCCAGCACATTGCGTCAGGTGCGCGGCTTGACCGGCCGGCAGGAAGCCGATTTGCAACGTTATGTGCTGCTGTTCTTCATGGTCTTTTGCATCCTCGCCGGCAACTGGCTGCTGGTGCTCTTTGTAACGCCGAAGCTGCACAACCTCGGCACATAGAGTACCGACAGGTCCCCAATCAGGACGCCGCGTCGGCAGCCAACCGCGCCGCAATCTCCGGCATCCAATCCTTCTCCACATTGGCGAAGGCGACGCGCAGATAGTCTTCCTGGTCCGGGCCGAACATCGCACCCGGCAAGGCCAGCAAGTTCTGCTGTTCGACCAGGCGACGCGCCACCTCGGCCGCACTTTGGCCGCGATGCGGGTGCCGCACATAGGCGAAATAGGCACCGGCACTGATCAGTTCATAACCGAGATCGTTGCGGCTGGGCGCCGATTGCAATGCCTTGAGGCGATCGCGCATCAGCAGCGTGTTGCTGCGGCGCCAATCGCTGAGGGCATTGAGGCCACGGATGGCCGCCAATTGCCCGATACGTGGCGCGCAGATCGCCACCGTGTCCATCGCCTTCCCGACTTCCTCGACCAGTGCCGGCGCCCCCACCAAGGCACCGACGCGGTAGCCGGTCAAACAAAAGACCTTGGAGAAGCTATAGAGATGGATGAGCGTGCCGGGCCAGTCGGGATCCTGGAAGAGATCATGTGGCGCATCGTCATGCGGCATGAAATCGCGATAGGTCTCATCCAGGATCAAAGCGATGCCGCGCGATTTCGCCAGCTGATAGAAGCGGCGCAACACGTCTGGCGAATAGACGGAGCCGGTCGGATTGTTGGGCGAGATGATCAGCAACGCGCGGGTGGCTGGGCCGATCGCCGCCGTGATCTCGTCAAGATCGGGAACGCCGCCATTATCCGGCCGGAAGGCAACATGCTTGGCGCGGATGCCCTGCATGTCCAGCCACATTTGATAATTGAAGTAGTAAGGCAGCGGCAGGATGATTTCCTCGCCCGCCTTGGCGAGCGAGAGGGTGGTCAGGCAATAGGCTTGATTGCATCCCGCGGTGATCAGCACATTCCCCGCCGACAGCTTGCCGCCATAGACACGGGTGATATCTGCCGCCAGCGCCTCGCGCAGAAGCGGCATGCCTTCGATATCGGTATAACGCGAGGTCGCCGGATCGCCGATGATGCCGGCGAGATGATCGGTCATCGCCGGCGGCGGCGAATAACCGGGCACTGCCTGGCAGACATCGATGAGCGGTTTGTCGGCGGGGAAATCGCGGCCCTTGATCCAGCCATGGGCTTCTGCAATCGGCGGCGCCGCCACCCGCCCGAGCAGGGGATTGACGGTATAATGCAAGCCTTTGGTCATGACTGTAATTCCCGCAGATCTTTGTAAAGATCCAGCGCTTCCGGATTGGCCAGCGCTTCCTTGTTTTTGATGGGGCGGCCATGCACGATGTCGCGCACCGCCAGTTCGACGATCTTGCCGGATTTGGTGCGCGGGATATCCGCCACCTGGATAATCTTCGCCGGCACATGGCGCGGCGTCGTGTTGTTGCGGATTTGCGTCTTGATCTTCGCCATCAACTGCTCATCCAGCTTGACGCCTTCACGCAGCCGCACGAACAGCACCACGCGGACGTCATGCTGCCAGTCCTGGCCGATGACGATGCTCTCGATGACCTCCGGCAACTGCTCGACCTGACGATAAATTTCCGCAGTGCCAATGCGCACACCGCCGGGATTGAGCACCGCATCGGAGCGGCCGAAGACGATGATGCCGCCATGCTCGGTCAGCTCGATATAGTCGCCATGATGCCAGATGTTGGGATAACGTTCGAAATAGGCCGCTTTGTAGCGCTTGTTGTCGGGATCGTTCCAGAAACCGATCGGCATGGCCGGGAACGGCCTGGTGCAGACCAGCTCCCCCTTCTCTCCCCGCACTGGTTTGCCCTCGTCATTCCAGACCTCAACCGCCATGCCGAGCCCGCGCATTTGAATCTCGCCGCGCCAGACCGGGCCGGTCGGATTGCCCAGCAGGAAGCAAGAGATGATATCGGTACCGCCGGAAATCGACGCGAGGCAGAGATCCTTCTTCACCTTCTCATAGACATAGTCGAAGCTTTCAGGCACCAGCGGCGACCCGGTCGAGGCCAGCATTCGCACGCTGGAGAGATCATGGGTGCGGATCGGCTGGATATCGGCCTTGGCACAGGCATCGATATATTTGGCCGAGGTCCCGAAGAGCGTGAACTTCTCCGCCTGGGCATAATCGAACAAGATGTTGCCGTCCGGCGCAAATGGCGAGCCGTCATACAGCATCAAGGCCGCGCCGCTCGCCAGGCCGGAGATCAGCCAGTTCCACATCATCCAGCCGCAGGTCGTGAAGTAGAACACGCGGTCGCCCGGCTTCACATCGCCATGCAGCTTATGCTCCTTCAAATGCTGCAGCAGCGTGCCGCCCGCACCATGCACGATGCATTTCGGCGCACCGGTCGTGCCGGAGGAATACATGATGTAGAGCGGATGATTGAACGGCAGGCGCGCGAATTCGAAAGACTCGGCATCGCCCAGCGCCGGCTGCTGCTCTAGCGCATCGGTTATCAGCAAAGCTTTCGGCAAAGCGGAGATATCCGGCCTGCCCGCCAGATAGGGAACGACAATGACCTGCTCGACGGTGGGCAGGCCCTTCAGGAATTCCGCGACACGACCGAGGCTGTCATGCGATTTGCCGTTATACCAATAGCCATCCGCCGTCAGCAGCACGCGCGGCTCGATCTGGCCGAAACGATCGAGCACGCCTTGGACGCCGAAATCCGGCGAACAGGAGGACCAGGTGCAACCGATTGCCGAAGCTGCTAAGGCACCGATCACCGTTTCCGGCATATTCGGCATGAAGCCAGCCACGCGGTCCCCCGGCTGGAGGCCCAGCGAGCGCAAATGGCTGGCAAGGCGTAACACCCTATCCCACAGCTCGGCATGGCTGAGCCGGCGCTTCACCTTGTCCTCGCCCCAGAAGACGATCGCGTCTTTATCGGCATTGGCCGGCACGTGGGAATAGCGCAGCAGGTTCTCGGCGAAATTCAATCGCGCCTCGGGGAAAAACTGCGCACCCGGCATCTTGTGGCCGTCGACCAGAACCGCTTGACCGGGACCATCAGCGATGACTTCCGAAAAGCGCCAGAGCGACAGCCAGAACTGCTCGATCTCCGTGACTGACCACTGCCAGAGCGCCGCGGTATCCGGCAAATCAATCAGCCAGTCGCGCGCCACCTGCGTCCGAAAGCGTGTCATATTGGTATCGAGGATCTGATCGGGCGTCGGCTGCCACAACATATCGGTCATTTCAGTCATCAGTCCTTGTTCGTGTTCTTTGAATCCGGCGCAATGTAACGCCCCGATGTAGCGCGGCGGGCGCCTAATCTGCGGTCGCAATCGGCCTTTGACAAGCCGAATCCGGGATGGTTGCGGTCGGCCGCATCACCCCGATCCTAAAGACTGTTTCCTGTCAAACTGGCCTACCCGCGACCTCAAATCGCATCCCAAGCTCACAAAATCCATACCAGCAATTTGCGCGAGGTGGAGGAAAAACTCACACGTAAATATATAGAAGACTGCGTTTTCCGAAGAGTCATCGATTTATCAGCTGTGTCGTAACAGTGCGCTTTTATCTGGGGCGCCGATTTAACAACCGCCATCTGGCAAAGCCATATGGTGACGGCTACTGAGGAAGGCAAAATGAGCGCTGCAACGTGGCTGCATCATCGACCGATGGTCACCAAACTCCTGATCGCGCCTGCTTTGGCTTTTCTCGTGACAATCGGCCTTCTTGCCGCCTGCGCCCTCGGGTTTCCCACGCAAGCTAGCTATCTCCGCAACATGGGTGACGATCAGGAGCTGGTGATCAGCGTCGCCCAGGCTTTCCGCGAAATATCCACCACCCATGCCTTGCTCTATCGCATCACCGCACAGGGCACGAACTCCACCAATTTCATGGATGCAAGCCAGCTCGACATGAATGCGGCGGTGAGCGAAATCGAAAGTCATATCACCGCCGCAGAGAAAACGGTCGCCAAGCTCGCCGCGGCCATGCCCTCGGTCGATGGCCTGCAGAAGGTCAAAGCCGATATCGCCGCCTATCACGAGATTCTGAGAAAGGTGACCGATCTGGCGTCGCTCGGCTCAGCTTCGGCGATGAAAAAGATTCTCGACGCCGACACAGCCTTCCTGGCGCTGCAAGGCCCCTTCGTCTCGCTGCAGAAACAGCTGCAGGACGCGTCGCAGCAGCGCCAGAACGCTGCAGATCAATACAGCGGGCGCATCCAGCTGGGCTTGACCATGGGTGCCGCCTTGGGCCTGCTGGCGATGACATTGATCAGCTTTTGGCTTGGCCGCTTGCTGGTGCGGCGCGTGCGTATTCTATCCGAAAGCGTCACGACTCTCGCATCCGGCCAGACCAATATCGCCGCTATCGGCACTCATTATCGCGATGAATTGGGCCGGATCGAAACGGCGGTGCTGGTGTTCCGCAACAAGCTTGAGGAAAACCATCACCTCGTCGCGGCACAACACGCCACTGCCGCCGCCAATGCAGCGCGGCAGCAGCGTTTGGAAGAGGCCGTGTATCGCTTCGGCCAACAGATCGAAAGCATCGTCCGGCATGTCGCCCAGGCGGTCGAACAGTTGCATGGCTCGGCCAGCGATCTGAAGGAAACGGCGGGTGCCGCAACCAGTCAGGCCGATGCTGTCGCCGGCGCCTCTGCCGAAGCCAGCACCAATGTGGGCGCCATCGCCTCTGCCGTGGAAGAACTGGCAGGTTCATTGGCGGAAATCAGCCGCCATGTCCGGGAATCTCACCGGATCTCCAATACCGCAATCGATCGCGGGCGGATCACCCATGAGCAGATGGACGCTTTGACCGGCGCCGCCCGAACGGGTCGGCGAAATCACCGATCTGATCCGTGACATCGCCCGCCAAACCAATCTCCTGGCGCTCAACGCCACGATTGAAGCGGCCCGGGCCGGCGAAGCCGGCAGCGGCTTTGCGGTCGTCGCCGGCGAGGTCCGCAGCCTGGCGGATCAAACAGGCCGCGCCGTCGCGGAAATCGGCGAGCGTATCAGCGAAATCCGCAGTGCCTGCAGCAGTGTCGCCAATTCCACTGGTGATGTCCTATCGATCATTCAACAGATGACCGGCCTGTCCAGCGCCATCGCCGATGCGGTGGAAAACCAGAACGGGGCGACCAAGGGCATCGCCGCCAATATGCAGGCGGCCGCTGCCCGCACCGCGACGGTTTCCAGCACCATTCAGGATCTCTCGCGCGCCGCCGGAACAACGGGATCGGGCGCACATCAGGTCTTCAACGCGGCCGATGCGCTAAGCGAGCTTGGCCGGCATTTGCGGCAGGAAGTCGATGTTTTCCTGAAAGTAGTCGAAGCGGCCTGAAAAAGAGCTTTATTCGGCGAGACGTTCCAGGCTTTCCCGCGCACGCGCCTGATGTTCCGGCTTGATATGCCGGGCGACGCTGCGGACGGCTGCATAGATAACGGCCGCATCATCGGTGAAGCCGAACCAAGCCAGGAAATCGGGCGCGAGATCGATCGGGATGATGAAATAGGCAAGCGCGCCGAACAGAACGGCCTTGACCTGCAACGGCGTCGCGGGATCAATCGCGCAGTAATAGGCTGCTACCGCTTCGTCGAGGAATGGCAGCTTGCTGGCGAAACGGCGCACCTTCCGCCAAAAGCCGGCTTCAACCGTCTTCTGGTCCCGTTCCAGCTTCTCGGGATCATAGAGGACGACTTCCCGCCCCGTTTGCTCACCCGCCATTGACGCAATCTCCTCGCGACGCTCATGGCGGCGCAATTCTGCGCCTGCCGTCCTGCATATAAGTCGACTGGGCGGGTTTACAAGCCGATGCAGCCGGTCAGAATCCCGTGAGATCGGCTCCCTTCAACGCCAGCAATTGCCGGGTTTCGGCCGGTGTGGCGACATCCAGGGACAGGTTTTCCAGAATGGTGCGGATACGACGGACCTGATCGGCATTGCTGTGCGCCAATTCGCCTTTGCCAAGATAGAGCGAATCCTCCAGACCGACCCGGACATTGCCGCCCATGATCGCCCCCATGGTGACGAAACCCATCTGGTGCCGGCCCGCCGCCAGGATGGACCAGTGATAATCCTGGCCGAACAATTTGTCGGCAATGCGGCGCATCTGCAGCAGGTTTTCCGGATCGGCACCGATACCGCCGAGAATGCCGAAGATCGTCTGGACGAAAAGCGGCGGCTTGACCAGGCCACGATCGAGGAAATGCGCCAAGGTATAAAGATGGCCAACATCGTAGCATTCGAACTCGAACTTGGTGCCATGCGCTTCGCCGAGTTCCCGCAGGATGTGTTCGATGTCACCGAAAGTATTGCGGAAGATGAAGTCGCGGCTTCTCTCGATATGCTCGCGTTCCCAGTCATGCTGAAACGCCTGATATTTGTTGAGCAGCGGATAGAGCCCGAAATTCATCGATCCCATGTTAAGCGAGCACATTTCCGGCTTCGCCACTATGGGCGCGGCCAGACGCTCCTGGACGGTCATGTTGCTTCCCCCGCCCGTCGTCACATTGATGACCGCATCGGTCGATTGCTTGATGCGGGGCAAGAACTCCATGAAGATGGCCGGATCGGGGCTCGGACGGCCGTCCTTGGGATCCCGCGCATGGAGATGCAGGATGGCGGCGCCGGCTTCGGCCGCCGCAATGGCATCGGCCGCGATCTGGTCCGGGGTCAACGGCAGATAAGGCGACATGGTGGGCGTATGAATAGAACCCGTCACCGCACAGGTGATGATAACTTTGCGGGCGGCCGCCATGAGAAACTCCCCTGGATTGTTGTTTTGCTGTGATGCTGCCGTCCCGCAGCCCTGCTGGCAACGATTTATTAACCAGGCTCGCGGCGTTATGAGGAAAGCCTATTCGGGCCGATAGCGAGACCCACAGAGACCCCTGGGAGACATCCTGGAACCGATCATGTCCAAGCCACGCAGATATCGCCCTCTCATCGCCGCTTTCCTCGGCAGCCTGGTCACCAGTTTCGCTCTGTCGCTGCCTGGCATTGCCGTGGCCCAGGCCAATACCGCGCAGGCCAGCACCCAGGCCAGCCCAAATCCGACCGGCAGCGCCGCCAGTTCCCTCGACGTGATCGTCGATGGAGAGCGGCATAGCTGGCGCCCCTTGGAACAGGGCGCCGATGTCGCCTGGGAGGCCTATCGCAAAGGCGATTATCAAGCTGCCGTGCCGGTCTTCGCCCGTCTCGCCAAGCTCGGCCATCCAGTGGCGGAATGGCTGATGGGGAATGTCTATTTCGCCGGCCAAGGCGTGCCGCAGGATTATCGCCGGGCCCTGGAGTGGTTCGAGAAGGCGGCCAACCAGGGCCTCATGCAGGCCTATGCGCCCACCGCGCAGCTTTATGAACAAGGCAAGGGAACACCGCTCGATCTCGGCAAGGCTTACATGTGGTACAACATCGCCATTGCCAATCTGCCCAGCAGCGTCGAGCGCTATAACCTGATGAAGCAGCGCGATACTGTCGGCGCGCTCATGACCCAGGCCCAGATCGAAGCGGCGCAAAAACGCTCGCTGCTCTTCCAGCCGAAAAAAGTCGTCCCGCCCGATATCGAAACAGCGCGCGAGATGTTGGGCGAATAAAGCTCAGTCCGGCGCGGCCAGCCGCTGGCGCTTTGCCGTTTGCCGTCCCATATGGCCCGCCACTTCCCGACTAGCAGCCGCTTTCGCAAATGATGCAGCGATGTAATCGCGGCAGATCTGGATCGCGGTTTTCGCCTTCATCGAACTGCCCGGCACGGCAGAAGCGGACCAGAGTCCCTCGATCATCGCCCCCAGCCCAAGTCCGATCTGCCGGGCCTGGGTCGGCGAGAGGCCATGCTGGCGCGCGAGATTCCGGCATTGGCGCAGGATTTCGTCGGCGCAGCGCTTTTCGATCCGGTCGATCGCCTGAAGACTGGAATCGCCGTGACAGGCTTCACCCCAGAAGGCAAACCAGGCAGCCGCTTTCGGCTGACTGAAAACGACCGAATCGAAAGCGGCGATGACCATCGCATCGAGAATCTCCCGCGGCTCCCTGAGCCCGTCCGTGCGCTTGCGCCAGACAGCTTCATATTCTTCCGCCAGATCCTGGAACGCGGCACTGAACAATTCTTCCTTGCCGGCGAAATAGAAATTCGCCAGCCCGACGGAAAGGCCGCTTTCCTTTGCCACATCCTGGATGGTTGCACGCGCCACACCTTTCCGGCCAACGACCCGGATAGCCGCTTCAATCAGATGCCGCCGCTTGCGCTGTCCCTTGGCCTGCTGGCTTCTCGGCTGTTGCTCTTTCGGCTGCGATTCCCCGGCCTTCTGACCGTTCATTTCCTGCTTGGCCACGTAACGTCTTTTCCTTTACCCCGGCGAAGCCTGAATAACGCAGCCCATCCGCAGGTTCAAGCATATCCGGGTAACTTCCATTTGAACATTGATTCAAAAATACTGGACTTCGCGATTTTTGTCATGCGATGCTGCCGCGACGTTAAAAAAATCCGGGGAGAGCACGATTTTATGTCCGGGCGGACGGCGGCCCTAACAACGGCGGCAGGGACAAATACCATTCAGGGGAGTTTGATGATGTTGCGTTTCTTGTGTTCTGCGGCCTTGTCTTTAGGTCTGGCGGTGTCGGCGTTCAGCGCCGTGGCCTCGGCCGAGGACAAGGTGCTGAATGTCTATAACTGGTCCGATTATGTCGCGCCGGATACGATCGCCAATTTTGAGAAAGAGACAGGCATCAAGGTCCGCTACGACCTGTTTGAGAGCTATGACTCGCTCTATGCGAAATTGCTGGCCGGGCACAGCGATTACGACGTCGTCTTCCCCTCGGCCTGGGTCATGGGCAAGATGATCAAGGCTGGTGTCTTCCACAAGCTAGACAAATCGAAGCTCAGCAATACGGCAACCCTCAACCCGACAATCATGAAAGTATTGGCCCAATACGATCCGGGCAACGAGCATGCGGTTCCTTATATGCGCTGGTCGACCGGCATTGCCTATGATGTCGACAAGGTGAAGAAGATTTTGCCGGATGCACCGCTGGATAGCGCCGCTCTGATTTTCGATCCGGCCAATGCCGAGAAGCTCAGCCAATGCGGCATCGAAATGGTGGATTCCTCCGAAGAGATCGTCGGCATGGCGCTTGGCTATCTCGGCAAGAATCCACTGTCGACCGATCCCGCCGATCTCAAAGCGGCACAGGAAATGATGGCGAAGATCAGGCCCTATATGAAGAAGATCGGACCCGGCATCTATAACGACCTCGCCAATGGCGAAGCCTGTGTTGCCATCATCTGGTCCGGAGATTTCCGCCTAGCCACCGATGCCATTGCCACCGCCAAGTCACCCATCAAGCTCACCTATATGGTGCCGAAAGAAGGCTCATTCCTCGGCCTTGATGCCGTCGCCATTCCGTCGGATGCGCCGCATTACGAAAATGCACTGCTCTTCATCAACTACCTGATGCGGCCGGATGTCATTGCCGGCATCACCAACTTCGTTCACTACGCCAATGCCAATACGGCGGCGGACACATTAGTGGCCACGGATATCCGCAACGACCCGGTCACCTATCCGACCGATGAGATCCTACAGCGTCTGCTGCCGATGGAAGCGAAAAGCGATCAGGGCCTGCGTGCGATTACCCGCCTCTGGACCAATTTCATGAGCGGCCACTGACGACTTCGAAAGACGGGCCCGGCGGAAATGCCGAGCCCGTCATTTGGGCAACCGTTTTCTGATCATCCCAGATCGATGATTTCGAAATCATGGGTAATGGTCGCGGTCTTTTCCAGCATGATGGAGGCCGAGCAGTACTTCTCAGCTGACAGAGCGATCGCTCGCTCCACCGTGTCAGGTTTTAAATTCCGGCCGCTGACAATGAAATGATAATGGATCTTGGTGAAGACCTTGGGGTCTTCAGTCGCGCGCTCCGCCTCCAACCGCAGATCACATCCCTGGACGTCGTGCCGGCCGCGTTTCAGGATGTGCACCACATCGAACGCCGTGCACCCGCCGGCGCCCAGCAAAACATATTCCATCGGGCTCGGTGCAATGGTCGGTGCGTCCGGCGCCGGGGCCGCATGCATCACCACCGCATGGCCGCTATTGCTTTCCGCGACGAAGGTATTGCCTTCGACCCAATTGACCCGCCCTTTCATCGTCCCGGTACTCCTATGCCCCATATCGCCACTATCGGATCGGCTTGAACCAGATCCGGGTATTGTCATAGCCGACCTCGACGGCCAATTCATCCCCCGGCGCGACGGCAATCGGCGCGAGGAAAAATTCTGCGGCCTGTTTCCAATGGTTGGTTCGGCTGACGCTGCTGGAATGGTAGGTCGTGGTGTTATCCATGAAGAGATCGAACCAAAAGGCAATGCCATGCACCACGCCGGTCTCCCGCACGGAAATCAGCAGGCGCCGCTGGTCCCGCATCGGCATTTCAGTGCAGAAATCGAAATCCAGCGCCGTAAAGGGGGCCGACAGGAACCGGTGCGGATCGGCAGCGAGATCGATCTGCGCATAGGCGGGCGAGCGAAAACGGTCGAAATAACTGAGATCGAATCCCTCGATCTCATGCACCGGATTGATGCGGGCCAGATGTGGACACTCCAGCAAGGCGCCATAGACACGCGCTGCCGCCGGGATGATCTTCGCTTCCGGCTTGACCAGCTTTTGCCTCGCATGGCTCAGCACTTGCAGCATGTTGGGCGCCAACATGCCGATATTGACCAGTTCGGACACGAAGACATCCGCCTTCTCCGGCAAATCGGTCCCCACTTCCAACTGGGTGGATTTCTTGGGGATCACCTTGATGCGGTCGCTAAAGCCGTTGCGGGCGACGGTTTCCACCGCCGCCTCTGCCAAAGCCGGCAAGACTTCGCAGGTCACGACCTGCCCGGCGCCGGCCCGTGCCGCCATCATCGAGACCAGGCCGGAACCCGTACCGATTTCCAGCACCAAATCGCCCGGACTCACCGCCGCTCGCAAGGCCGCGTCATAGGCCCTGTTGCGTTCGGTATCGTTGATCATTGGAATATGCCAGGCCGGTACCATGCTGGAGAGCTGCAGGCGCAAGGCGAATTCCAGATCCGCATCGTCAGGAAAACGCCGCACCGCATCCTGTAACAGCGCCAGCGCTTCCGCCGGCTTCTCCTGATCGTGCAGCACCTGTGCCAGCGAGGCATAAGCCGGCCGGCAATTGGGGTCGATTTCAATGGCGCGCCGGAAATAGCGCGTCGCTGCTTCCATGTCGTCAGTATAATAAGCGAGCTCGCCGAGATTGAAATGGGCGTCCACAAAACCGGGCTGATGCAACGCCGCTTCCTGAAAGCAGATCGCGGCTTTCTCCAATTGCCCCTGGAACTTCAAAGCAAGGCCGAGATTATTGATGGCGCTGATCAGGCCGGGCATTACCGCCAGCGACTGACGAAAGCAACGCTCGGCATCCTCGGCCTGTCCCAGCCGCAGCAACGCATTCCCGAGATTGTTCCAGATCAGGCCGTCTCCGCCATCGAGATTGGTCGAGCGATAAAATGCCTGGGCCGCTTCCTGGAAACGGCCCATTTCAAATAGCAGGACCCCGCAGCTATTCTGATATTTGCTGTTCGTCGCATCATGGGCGGCGGCTCGCTCCAGCCAGCCGAGCGCTTCGTGCGCTTTGCCGCCTTCGTGGTGAATCATGATGCCCATGAGATGCATGGCAGCAGCGTCACCCGGTTGCTGGTGCAATGCCTCCTCGCAATACCGCCGGGCGCCTGCCAGATCGATACGTGCAATCGCACGCATTGCCTGTTCCAGCAGGGCCGATTGGGGCTCTGTCGTCATCTCATTCCTCATCGCGGTATCGGAGGGCATAGCGGCCCGTATTTACTCTGCCACCCGTTACGAGTCGGCCGCCATCCCCAATCGGGCAGGCGCATGGATCGCCGTTTGAAACAACAAAGAGCGATACGCGATAAGGAGAGGGCAGATCAAACGAGGATATTGACCAAGGAGCCGCGCGGCAGGTTGGGATTGGGCGGCGCATCGCCAAGATCAATCTGCGGCGTCGATGCCGCGCCATCGCCCGAGCTGGGTGCCGCACCCGCCGCCGCACCAACTATCGGCGCCGGATCAAGCGCAGCTGCCTGGGCCAGCAGATTCGTCAGGGTCTGACCCTGAACCTTTGCCTGGCGCATACTGGCGATCGAAACTTGCTGCGCCCGTTGCGCATTGCTCATCTGAACGGCGGCGGCACCAGCGGCGGCGATATCCATGGGTCGTTCCGAACGGCTACGGGTTAAAGATCAGCTGACGATATCGAGCAGCGATTTCGTCATCTCGCCATCGGTCTTCACCACCGCAGCATTGGCTTTGACCGCATTCGCCGCTTCGCTCAGCGAGACCGCATCCTTTGGATCGAGGGAGCCGGCGGCCACGTTCTGCGCCGTGTCGGTCAACTGCTTCTCTGCCTTTTTCAGGCCGTGCAGGGCATTTGCCGTGGTATGGCCGACCGAAGAGACATCCATCTGTGCAACTCCATAAAGAACAGGCAACAGGCATCAGCGCGGCGCCAGCCAGATGACAGGACGTTACCCTAGACACGCCGCGTTAACAAATTATTGAGGCCCAGCCAGCAGGAAGTCGCTTCATTGGCGAAAATCGGTGCTTTTTTGTCTAGAAGCGGCATCGCCGCGCACTTAGCTTATGCAATATCGCAATCGCAAAAAAGAACGAGCCGCCGAGTCGGCCTGGAGAGAGTTTCCATGATGCCTTCGCTGCACCGTATCCGCCCGCGCCGTTCCGTCCTCTATTTACCGGGCAGCAATGCCCGGGCGCTGGAAAAAGCCCGAACGTTGCCGGCCGATGGCTTGATCCTCGATTTGGAGGATGCAGTCGCGCCGGAGGCCAAGGAAACCGCCCGCGAGATGGTGGTTGAGGCTGTGCGCTCGGCCTCTTTCGGTCATCGCGAAATCGTCGTCCGGGTCAATGGCCTCGACACGCCCTGGGGCAGCGAGGATGTGCTGGCCATGGCCAAATCCGGCGCCGATGCCGTGCTTTTTCCCAAGATTCAATCTCCCACGGATGTCCGCATGGCCGTTGCCGCCTTAGACCGGGCCGGTGCCCCGGCAAGCTTGCCGGTCTGGATCATGGCGGAAACCCCGCGCTCCATTCTGCATATCGATGCCATCGCTGCGTCCAGCCATCGCCTGGCCTGTATCGTCGCCGGCACCTCGGACCTGACCCGCGAATTGCGCGCCCGCCATACGGCCAGCCGCGACAGCGTCTATACCGCCTTGTCGCTGACCGTGCTGGCCGCCCGCGCCCATGGCCTGGACGTGCTGGATGGCGTGCATCTCGATCTTGAGGACGAGGCAGGCTTCACCTTCACCTGCGAGCAGGGCCGCAATATGGGCTTTGACGGCAAGACGCTGATCCATCCCAAGCAGATCGATATCGCTAACCGCGCCTTTGCCCCCTCGGAAAAGGAACTCGCCATGGCCCGCAAGGTTGTGGAAGCCTGGCAGGAAGCCCGCGCCGCCGGCAAAGGCATTTGCGTCGTCGACAACCGCCTGATCGAGAAGCTGCATGTCGAGGAATTCGAACGCTTGCTGGCGCTCGATGCGGCAATCGGCCGGTTAGGAACCCGCCCGGCTGCCGCTGCGTGACGCGGTGACTTGCGCCGCCTGCTCGCTCAGGCGGCCTTGCCCCGGCGCTCCTGAATGACCGACGTCCAGCGCTGGGTCACGACGCGGCAGAAATCAGCCGCACGCCGACCATACTTTTTGAGTTCGTCGCTGGCGCGCGCCAACTCAGCGGTGCCTTTGACATCGCCGAAACGTTTCATGATGACATGGCCGAAACTCTCGATCCAATGTCGCGCCTGGTCTTCCGAGACCTCGAAGTGACATTGGAAGCCGTAAGTGGTCTGACCGAAGCGGAAGGCCTGGTTTTCGCAGGTGCTGCCGGTCATCAAGCGGACGCCCTTCTCAGGGATCCCGAACGTATCCTCATGCCATTGCATGATCCGCTGACGCGGTGCGAGCCCGGTCAGCAGCGGGTCGTTCTGCCCGTCCGCCGTGATATCGATGGGCAAATAGCCATATTCGAATTCGTCATTGCGGCGAACCTGGGCGCCGAAGGCACGCGCCAGCAACTGACCGCCAAGGCATAGACCGAGCATCGGCTTGGCTTGCTCGTGAAAGGCGCGCAAGAGATCGAGCATGGGCGGGAAGGCGGGGAAGTTCTTGTCATCACCGGCATGTTGCGGTCCGCCGAGAATGACGGCTGCATCGTAATCGCCGGGTGCGGCCGGCAGCTTATCGCCGTCATGCGGCAGGATGGTGCTGAGCTTCGCACCTGCCGCCATCAAATAATCACCGACCAGGGATACCGGCGATGAATGATCGTTTTGAATGACGAGAACATGCATATCGGCCACGGCCTCCTAACCCCGCATGTAGAGACGGCCGCGCCAGTTTGCACCGGCATCGGCCGCTCATGGTCGATAAACCCAGATCATGGCGCAGCCTTTTCTCGGATGCAACGGTTCGGAAACAATGGCGGCGACGTCGATTTTAACCAAGTTTCCCCGCGAAAGGCGGTTTTCCCAATTAGTTAATTGTCGATTGCCCGGCCGGCAGAAGCCTTTCCGGCGGCAGGATGATCATCGCGCGTGTTCCTTTTCCGACCTCGCTTTCCAATTCCAGGCGGCCGCCATGGCGTTCCACCAGCAGACGGCTCAAGGAAAGGCCAAGGCCGGTTCCCGTGGTGGTGCGGTTGAGCGTGTTGGACACCTGCACGAACGGCATGAAGATGCGGTTGAGATCTTCCGACGAAATGCCGATGCCCCGGTCGGTCACGGAGATGACCAACTGACCGGCGCCGTCGATCTCGGCGGCAAGGTCGATCTTGCTTTGCAACGGCGAGAATTTGATCGCATTGGAGAGCAGATTGATCAGAACCTGACGGAGACGCCGCTCATCACCCATCAGCATCACCTGCGGCAAGGGCGATAGTTCCAGCGTGATCTCCGACTTAGTCGCTTGGCCGGAGGCGATACGGGTCGCCGCCATCATCAGCGCCGGCAGGAAGACCTGTTCCTGCACGATCTCCATGCGGTCGGCTTCCAGCTTCGAATAATCGAGGATGTCGTTGATCAAGGATAGCAGATGCTGTCCGCTGCTGCGGATATCGTCGAGATATTCGGTGAGCCGGTCTGGCATCTTGCCGACCGAGGCATCGATCATCAGAAGTTCGGAAAAACCGATAATAGCGTTCAGCGGAGTCCGCAATTCGTGACTCATCGTCGCCAGGAACTGCGATTTCGCCTTGTTGGCCGAGGCCGCATGGCGGCGCGCAGTCTCCAGCTCCGCGGCATGGAGATGCGCCTGTTCGACCGTCCGTTCCAGCAGCACCATCATCGTGCCGATCGCCGCATACCGGCCATTCTCGGTGATGACAAAGCCGGTGCCGATGGCCTCGGGGTGATCAAACGCAATCATCGCTTTCAACTGATCGATTGTCGTCGCCATATCGACCGCCAAAGGGCGGGTATTGATCAGGGGTGCGACCGGCCGGCGATTATAAACGTCGTACCAGAGCGGCTGGGAGAATTGAAACAGCAGCCGGTCTCGCTCGATCACGCCGATCAGCTCGTCATCAGGCCCCACGACAGCAAAGATCGGCAACGACGGATGGGCGGAAAACAGATCCAACACCTCGCCGCCGGTCAAATCAGCGCTGATCGGGGGCGCAGGCAGCGCCACATCCCGAGCTGTATAGCGCGTGATCCGGATTTCATCCATTTCCGGTTCGACCGAGAACCGGTGCTGGTTTGCCGTGGCTAATTCAGGCATCTGGTCAAATCCGCGCATACCACGATGGATCTGGGGAAAGCTGGGGGGAACCGGGGCGTTACCGGGCGCTGCAATATCTGCGCCCGAAGGAGTTGCTAAATCGTTAGCCTGGACTTCACAGTCGTTGGCGCCGAGCCGGTTGCCGATCGCTGCGCCGGCATGTTGCCGAGCGTTGCTTGCGCTCTCAACAGCAGTTTGCCAGCGGGCAGACGGCCGCTCCGTATCTACAGCGCGCCTCATTTGCCAGTCGGGCCGCGGACTTGCAGTCATGGGTTGCTCCATCGGCTACGACCGATCGTCTCAATGCATGGTGCGGAGCCCCAATCAATCGTCAGCGCGCCGACCGTACCTGTGTTCAGCGACAGATTAATGACGGATGCATGAAGCCCACACATCGCCGTATATCGTTCGCTATTTTTCGGAGATTCCCGACTGACCCCTAGCCTGCGCTCGGGGGTTATGGATACTGCAATACGTCATGGATGCCCGCGCCAGGCGATAGCAGTGAGGCTAAAGCAGATTATCGGCCGTAGCGGTAGAGCTCGGTCCCGTTCTCTTCGAGCCACTCGCGCGACGCATTGACGGTCCGACACAATTCGCCGCACAGCTTCCAGAAACGCGGGCCGTGATTCATCTCCTTGAGATGGGCGATCTCATGGGAGATGACATAGTCCAGGACATGCCGGGGGGCCAGGATGAGACGCCAGGAGAAAGACAGTTCACCTTCGCTGGTGCAGCTACCCCACCGGCTCTTGGTATCGCGGATGGTGATGCGCTTGATCTTGCGGCCGATCTGCTCCGCCTTGGCATGCGCGCGCATTTCGATCTCGCGGCGCGCCTCCAGTTTAAGCCAATCGGCAACGCGGCGGCGTAGATGCGCCTCCTGCCCCGCGACGTGAATCTCCTGATCCTCGCACCAGACGACTCCGCGTGCATTCGGCCGATGACGGATACGATGATCGACACCGAGAAAGGGAATGACAGCGCCATGTTCAAAGGGCACCGTCTCCGGCAATTGGTCCAGTCGCTCTGCGATCCATTCCTTGTTCGAAAGCACGAAGCGCTTGCCCTCATCACGCGATGTGCGTTTTGGCAAGACCACAACGATACGCGAAGAGCCATAATCGAGACGCATGATGATGCGCCGCGCGCGATTGTTCTGCTGAAAGACAAGGGGAACGCTGCGAGCCGTGAAACTGAGCATCTGCACATCCGTGGCTTCCGCCATCGGGCGGTTTCGCGAACGCCCTTTCGGGGACTTCGCACTCTCCTTCTTGTGTGCGATTTTTTCGCGATTTTTCGGGACTTTGCGCATGCCTACATCGATTGCTGAAGAGATCTGATGCCGGCAGTCTAGGCTCCCTAGAAGCCCCGATTCAACCACTTACGCCTTTTTTCAATCTCGCGCTCTTATTCCTATAAACTTGACCTCTTTCGGCCGAAATAAGGGTCTGTTTTCGCTCGATTCCCCAGGCGTAGCCACCAATATTTCCATCATTACGCAAAGCGCGGTGGCATGGGATCGCCAGCGCGACAGGGTTGGCTCCGCAGGCCTGCCCCACAGCCCGGGCAGCGCCCGGCTGGCCGATCGCGGCAGCAATTTCGCCGTAAGAGCGCGTCTCGCCGCGGGGGATGCGGTTCAGCTCTTCCCAGACCCGGCGCTGAAACGCGGTGGCCTGGATATCGAGCGGCAGATCGGCATGCGGCAGATCGCCGCGCATCCGGCGCATCAATTCCGCCATGTAGATTTCGACTGTCCGATCGTTTCGTTCGATCTCCAACGCTGCGGGAAATTCCGCTTGGAGATTGGCGATCAGGTCCGCTTCCCGATCGCCCAATTCGACGCGGCATAAGCCGCGTTCCGTTGCCGCCACCAGGATGAGGCCGAGAGCGGATGACGCGATGCCATAGGTGATGCTGGCCCCGCGGCCGCCCTTGGCGTAGCTGGCTGGTGTCATGCCCAGTGCCGCGTCAGCCCGCTCATAGACCCGGCTGGATGAGCCATAGCCTGCATCGAAGGTGGCCCCCGCGACTCCGCCATTGCCGGCCTTGAGACCCGTCTGCAAGCGTTTCAGCCGTAAGGCATCGTCATATTGCCTGGGGGTGACGCCGGTCAGCCGTTTGAACTGACGCTGCAGATGCCATGGACTGAGGCCGCAATGAGCAGCCAGCTCATCCAACGTCACCGGACCTTCCGGAAAGCTGGCAACACGTTGTTCGATATAGGCGACCGCGCGGCGCGCCATGGCCAGACCGCCCGTCTCACCGGCTTCCTGTAGCTGGGGCAGCATGTCGGTATCCTGTGTTGTGGGTTTCACTTTGCTCATGGATCACCGATTTAGGCCGCTCTCGCCGCTTTCTCTATCCGATGCTTGCGCCGGATCGGCTCGATTGTATGCTGGCCGGCAAGCTGCCGCCATCGCGGCGCACGATTCCAGCGATCGCAGCGAACCATTGACGAGCCATGCCATGCCGCCAGCATCAACCATCATGCCGCCGTTCCACCTGGCCTTCCCGGTCGCCGATCTTGCCGCGACGGAGCGTTTCTATGTCGATCTGCTCGGTTGCCGGATCGGCCGGCAGGCGGAGAAGTGGATCGATTTCGATTTCTTCGGCCATCAGATTTCCGCCCATTTGCGGCCTGAGGAAACCGGCCTGGCCAAACGCAATGAAGTTGATGGCGATCAGGTCCCGGTTCGCCACTTTGGCGCCATCCTCGACTGGGATAAGTGGCAGGATCTGGCCGATCGGCTGCAAAAGGCCGAAACCCAATTCATCATCGAGCCGCATATCCGCTTCAAGGGGCAGGTCGGCGAACAAGCAACAATGTTTCTGCTGGATCCCAGCGGCAATGCCCTGGAATTCAAATCCTTCAAGGATATGAGCCAGATCTTCGCGACCTGAAGCGGCTTTCGTTAAGCCCAGTCGACGATGTGATCTTCCAGCGGACCAGCCTTGGTTTCGGTCACGGCGCGGCCGCGTACGGACATGCCAGCCCGATGCACTGTTTTTGGATCGCCTGAAACCAAAGGGTGCCACCATGGCAAGTCCTTGCCGTCGCGGATCAGGCGATAGGCGCAGCTTTCCGGAAGCCAGTCGATCTTTCCGACATTACGCGGCGTTAGCTTGATGCAATCGGGCACCAATTCATGCCGGTGAACGTAATCCTTGCACCGGCAATTCCGCAGGTCGAGCTGCCGGCAGGCGACATTGGTGAAGAAGAGTTCTTCGGTATCCTCGTCGATCAGCTTGTTGAGGCAGCATTTCCCGCAGCCGTCGCACAGGCTTTCCCATTGCACTCGCGACATTTGCCCCAGCTTGGTGGTTTTCCAGAAGGGAAGATTCTCGGCCATGATGTTATCCTCGGCATAGCGGCCAGGCGCCGCCACGAGCGGCCTCGATCGTAATCTGTCGACCTACCGCGTTTGCGATCAACCGCCCTGGGCCATTACGAATTGGCGCCACCGGGGATAGATCTCCTGGCGCCAGCGGCGGCCATTGAAGATACCGTAATGGCCGACATTTTTCTGCAGGTGGTGAACTTTTTTATCCGCCGGCAGGTTGCGGCAAAGATCATGCGCCACTTTGGTCTGGCCGGCACCGGAAATATCGTCCAGCTCACCTTCAATGGTCATCAGCCCGGTCCGTTCGATCGCCGCCGGCTCCACCAGGACGCCGCGATGCCGGAACGTGCCCTCGGCGAGGCTGTGCTCCTGGAACACATGGCGCACGGTATCGAGATAGAAATCCGCCGACAGGTCCATGACCGAGAGATATTCATCGTAGAAGCGCCGATGCGTATCGGCGCTTTCGCCATCGCCCTTCACCAGGTTCTGGAAGAATTCCAGATGCGATCCCACATGGCGATCGGGATTCATCGAGACGAAGCTGCCCAGCTGCAAGAAGCCGGGATAGACCCGCCGCAGCGCCCCCGGATGCCACAGCGGCACCGCATGCACCATGGTGCGCTCGAACCAGTCGAGGGGATAGCTTGCCGATAGCTCGTTGACCTCGGTGGGATTGACGCGGGTGTCGATCGGTCCACCCATCAAGGTTACCGAACGCGGCCGCGCCGGATCGCCGGCCGCGGCCATCAGTGCAACCGCGGAAAGGACCGGTGGCGATGGCTGGCAAACGGCGATGACATGGGTTTCGGCGCCAAGATGGCGGATGAAATCGAGGATATAATCGATGTAATCGGCAAGATCGAAGCCGCCCTGGGACAACGGCACCAGCCGGGCGTCGGCCCAGTCGGTGATATAGACATCGTTGTCAGGCAGAAGCGTTTCCACGGTTCCCCGCAGCAGGGTCGCGTAATGGCCGGACATTGGCGCCACCACCAGAACCTTCGGCTGCGGCTGCGCGACCGTCGCAGGCAAGTCGCGGCGAAAATTCAGCAGATTGCAGAACGGCTTCTGCAGTACCACGGTTTCCTTGACCGTGACCTCTTGGCCGCCGACCAAGGTGTGGTGCAACCCGAACCTTGGCTTGCAGTGACGCTTCGTCGTGCGGTCGAAGATCTCGCACATCGCCGCCGTGGCACGCCCCGCCGCCGTATAGGAAGCCGGCATCATGGGATTCGTCAGCATATGCTGCCAATATCGCGCGACCATGCGGGCCGGTGTCAAACTCAGCAATTGGGCATCGATCGCCTGATAAAGCATTTTCAAATCCCGATCCGTTCTAGGCTCACCGGCTAACGGCACCGTCATGCGGGCCGCGCAACCAAATCGGTACTCTCGCCGCTACCTTGACGATAAGTGTCGGCCTCCGACCTTTATAAACGGTAAGTACGGGTTCCGCGGTGCGCAAGAATATTTTGCTGCAGTGCAGAATTGTGTTTTTTGATTAACGTATGAGGAATAGCCGGAGAGGCTGCTGAAGGCCTTGTTTTGAAACGAATTTTTGCGACTACCCGAAAATCGCGATGGCCAGGAGAGCGATGACCGCCAGCACGATCGCCAGAATGGTCAAGGCGATGCCGATGATCCGCAGTAGCCGCTGTTCAGGTACGCTGCCGAGTCCCAGAGCATGGGTCCCCCGGCCGGCCAGGAGCAGTAGCCCGATCAGATTGAGCATGAAGCTTCCGGCCCCCTGCAATTCAAGCAATGCCATGAGTATCAGGGTGATCGGCGCATATTCGACGAAATTCGCCTGGGCACGGATGCGGCGCCTCAGCGTTTCGCTCGCTCCCTCGCCAAACGACACATGGGCCCGCCGTCGTTCCGACATGACCCGGAAACAGAGCGCCAGAAACAAGATTGCGAGCAGCACCGCGTAAATCGAGGTCGTGGTCACCGGAAGATACATCAAAGATACTTCCGCACTTCCGTGGCGATGTCGTCCGGCGTGGCCTGCGGCCCGAAATGCGCAAGGTATTTGCCATCCCGATCCATCAGATAGATCAGGGTACTGTGGTTCATCAGATAGTTTTGCGGATCGGTGCCACCCTCCTTGGTGAAATAGATCTTATAGGCATGGGCCGCCGCTGTGACCTCGTCGACGCTGCCGGTCAGGGCGCGCAGACGCGGATGAAAGTTACTGGCATATTCCTTCATCACCTGCTGGGTATCGCGTTCCGGATCGATGGTGATGAAAACCGGTGTCACCTGATCGGCATCCGCCCCCATCTTGTTCAGTGCCGCCGTGATGGTGCCCAAAGCCGTGGGACAGGCATCGGGGCAGAAGGTGTAGCCAAAATAGATCAGCGACAATTTGCCTTTCAGATCGGCCTCGGTCACGTGTTTGCCGTCCTGGTCGGTCAGGGAGAACGGCCCGCCGATGGCCACGCTTCCGGCTTCGGCGCCAACGCTGCGCTGATAGAGTTTCCAAGAAACAAGGCCGCAGAGACCCAGAATTGCCACAAGACAGGCAATCACCAGGCCGCGCGCCATTCCCGATTTCGGCATTTAGGCTTTCTCGCTGTCTACCCAGGCTGGTTACCCAAGCCTGCACGCGGCCTACCATACTGCCGGCCTAGCGCCTGCCGCCAGTGCCCCGTGAACGACGCGGAATTATGTCGCAGGGGGGCTGCTGGCGGGCTTCCTTGACCTAACCTGGGAAGAGAAAGGCGCGACCACAGGCCCGGGCAATAAGGCAGCATCAATAGGGTGCGAGTGCGCTGATTAATGCCTGGGTATTCGGGTTCTGGAACTTCCGCTGGATCACGATGGCATAGGGGGTGGCGCCCTGGCCGTAATAGGCCTTGTTCCAATCGTCCTTCTTCACGATGCCGGATCCTTCGAAGGAAATGCCGCCGTAAAGCCCTGAGGTCTTGGCAAAGCTATAGACATCGGACCCGAAATTCGTCGTCGTATCCGCTCCCATGCCCTGGCCGACCGGACCGGCCGCGGCCGAGACATTGCCGCCGAGCTTCATCTGGTTGTCCAGCACGGCATTGAGCGCTTTGTCGCTCATGATCGTGAAGACCGCCTCGCTGGTCTGGCCGCCGAGCTGTAGGCCGATGCTGCCAGAAGCGAGTGTATAGAAGGCCGGCTGACTCCATCCACGCTGCGGATCCCGCACCATCAGCAGCCCCGATCCGCCTTCCCCGCCGATGATGACGCCGGCGCGGAACAGGCTGGGGAAGATCATGACAGCCTTGGCCCGCTTCACATAGCTGGGCAGCTGCGAAAAATCGGGCGAGGTGATCAGCTTCTCGAAGCTGATTCGCGATTTTTCGACCAGTTCCTGCTGATCGCTGAGCGCCAAAGCTGGCGGCACGAAACTGCATGTTCCTGCGGCAGCTGCGGCGATCAGGAACGCGCGTCGATCAAGGCTCATATCATACCTCCGGCGATTCGGTTGGATTGCTTCGGATGATGCGCGCAAGAGATATCGTCCGACTCGGTGTCATGCAATGACTTCGCGAATCTGGCTAGGAGGAAATTATGGCAAGCCTATGGCAAAAACCTTTCGCTGTGCCAATAGGAGACTGAAAGCCCAATCCGACTGAATTTGAGTGGACAGGTCTAGCGTGCCAGATTTTGCGGATGCCGATTGACGGCGACAATTCGCCAGGAAGCTCCCTCGCCGGCACCGTCGATACGGTCAATCCGGGTGATTGAACAGGTATCGATGGAAAAGCCCAGGGCCCGCTCCGGATCAAGCTCAAGCGCGACGGCCAGGGCCGCCCGTATCGCGCCGCCATGGGTGACGGCAACGATATCGCGGCCAGGATGCTGCCGGGTGTGGCGATCGATCGCTCGGCTAACCCGGGCGATGACATCACGGAAGCTTTCACCGTTCGGCGGTGCATGATCCGCCGGTGCGTGCCAGAAGCGATGATAGACACCGTCCCGTCGCGCCTCCAAATCGGCATAGGTCAAACCCTGCCAGTCACCGAAATGCTGTTCCGCCAAATCCGGCTCGATGGCTATCTCAGGTTTCATGCCGCCAGAAGCCAGGTGGATGGCGTCAGCGGTGGCATGGGTTCGGCGTAACGGCGTCACCAGCCAGACCGGTTCGGTCGGCAGCAAGATGGCAAGCTCGGCAAACAGCGCGGCGTCGGAACAGTCGCAATCAAGGTCATCCTGGCCGTAAATACGGCCATGCGCCCCCACCACCGGGGCATGACGCACCAACCACCAACGGGTAACTGTCTGTGTCATTCCAACCGCATCAGCTAAAGGTCACGAAATTGATCAGGACGGCGACCTCGACCACTTGTTGGATCGCGCCCAGGACATCGCCGGTATAACCGCCGATATGGCGCTGGGCGAGTTTGGCGACCAGGAAAGCGGTAACCAACGCCGATACTGTGGCCACGATCGCCGCACCGGGCCCGCCAACCAGCAGCACAATGACGACGCCCAGGCCAAGGGCCCAATACATGCTATCTGCCGGGGGCTTCCCGGCATGGACAGCCAAGCCATTGGGCCGCGCCAAAGGCAGCGACCGCATCGCCACCGGCAGGACGGCACGGCTCAGCACATGCGCGGAGATCATCGCGCTGGCAACCTGCGGCAGCACCGCAAGATCGGCGATGGCTCCCACTTTAAATAGGGTCGCAATCACCAGCGCGAGTACGCCGTAACTGCCGATCGTGCTGTCGCGCATGACGGCGAGCTTGCGCTCCCGGTCCCCGCGCACCCCCAGCATATCGGCGAGGTCGGCCAGGCCGTCCTCATGCAACGCACCCGTGAGGACGGCAGTGGCGGTGACGGCAAGGACAGCAGCCAGCAAGACGGAAAGACCAAGGCGCAGAGCAAAAATATAGGCCAGCAACCCGATCAGGCCGACGAGTGCCCCCACCAGCGGAAAGGCCCTCACTGCCTCCGAGAGGGGTATGGCCGGTGCCCGGACCGGCAACCGGGTGAAAAAGCCCAGTGCCGCCAGCAGATCGCGCCACCAGAACCTGGCGAAACGGTCATAAGCGGAAGCGGTTGGGGATGCTGGTTTGCGCGGCGGCTCACTAGCCGTCCGCCCGGCCTCAGCCGTCGCACTCTCATTGCCCGTCGCTGTGTCATGAGCGGCCGGATGCGATTCGGTTGCCGTCGCGTCGGCTTCTACGGCGGCGCCCGTCCGATCGATGTGGCTTGCCGAAACGGCGGTTTCGGCAGAGGGCTGACCTGGGTCCTGCTCGGCCGGCTCACCTTCAAGGGCTGGGTCCTGACCTTTCTGATCATCGTCCTGCGGTCTGTCCTGGGTCATCGGCTCGATCCATTGGTCGCAGTTATGTCGCGGCTGGGCAAGTGCAGGACCTGAGGGTCAACGCAATCTAGCCTGCGCCTGACGGGCACGCGTCATTGGGCATGCCTCATATTGCCTGCCGCCGCGACCGGGTCTATCACAGCGCCAGATTAAAAACACCACCCTCGCATATGGAGCCTATGTTGGATCGCCAACCTGTCGCCAGTTTCGCCGAGATCCGCCAGATTTTGCGCGACCTTCCCGGCCCGGATCTCGAAGCCGCCACCCGGACCGCCACCCGTGAAGCGCTTTTGACCAAGCCGACCGGCGCTCTGGCAAGGCTGGAAGAAATCACCCAATGGCTCGCCACTTGGCAGGGCAAGCATCCGCCGGCCGTCAATCATCCCCGCGTCGCCGTCTTCGCCGGCAATCACGGCGTGGCGGATCTCGGCGTCTCGGCCTATCCCAAGGAAGTCACCGCCCAGATGGTGCTGAACTTCCAGTCCGGCGGCGCTGCCGTGAACCAGCTTTGCAAGAACGCCGATGCCGATCTGCGCGTCTATGAAATGTGCCTGGACCAGCCGACGGCCGATTTCACCCAAGGGCCCGCCCTGACCGAGGAAGAGACGGCCCGGGCCATGGCTTACGGGATGATGGCGGTCGAGCCGGGCGTCGATCTCCTCTGCGTCGGCGAGATGGGCATCGCCAATACGACCAGCGCCGCCGCCATGGCTGCGGCCCTATTCGGCGGGACCGGGCAGGAATGGGCCGGGCCGGGGACCGGCATTCATGGCTCCGCCCTAAGCCGCAAGGCCGAGGTGATCGATCTCGGCCTGGCGCGCCACCGCGACCGGTTCGAAGACGGCCTGGCCATCCTGCAATGCCTCGGCGGCCATGAATTGGCGGCGATCGCCGGCGCGGTCATTGCCGCACGCATGGCCCGCGTACCGGTCCTGCTGGATGGCTTCGCCAGTACGGTTGCAGCGGCCACGCTGCTTAAGCTTGACAGTCATGCCCTGGATCACTGCCTGGTGGCGCATTGTTCGGCCGAGCCGGGGCATCGCAAGGTGCTGGCGAAGATGAACAAACAGCCGCTGCTTGATCTTGGCATGCGTCTCGGCGAAGGTTCGGGCGCAGCCCTGGCAATCCCGCTGATTCGCGCGGCTGCGATGTGCCACAGCGGCATGGCGAGTTTCGCAGAAGCCGGTGTCAGCAATAAGGATTAAGAAGGGGGCTCGACGCCACAGTGCCGTCGCGCCGTGGCGGAGAGCGATTGATGAGCGACCCTGTAACAGCCGATCCGATGCTGCGCGCTTTTCTGCTGGATCGGCTGGGGTTGCGCGGGCCTTTATGGGCGGCCGATATGGCGGCGCGGTCAGCGCAGGATCTGGGCATGATCCAGATCGATTCCATCCGCGTCACAGGACTGCGTAATCATGAGATCGCCTGGGCGGCGCGGACCGATGCTCCGGTGGCGGATTTCTACCGCCTGCTCTACGACGCCCGCGGCATGCTGGAGACACATTATCCGATTTTCGCCACCCGCCGGGATTGGCTGCCTTGGTTTCTCAAGGATTTCGGAAAGACCATCAGCGCCGACCGTCTGGCTGAGATGCGGCCGCTGATGCGGCGCCTTACCCGGCATATCGCCGAGCATGGCCCCGTCTCGCCCGCCGATTTCCAGTCGGAACGCGTGACCGGCGGCTTCAACACCATCAAGGCAACAACCAAGGCGCTGGAATATCTTTTCTATCTCGACAAGGTGCAGATTGCAGGCCGGACCACCCACTTCCATCGCCTGTTCGATCTGACCGAGCGTATCGCCCCGGAGTTGCTGCGGCCGGTGCCGGAGTGGCGCCGCAAAAGCGGTCTGTTCTTCGTGCAATCGGCGCTCTCGGTCCTGAAACTGGCGACGCCGCAGCAACTTGCGGAACGCACGGCCCATCATATCGGTTCCTGGCGGGGCGGAGGCCTGCCTATGGCAAGACTGCTGGTCGCCAAGGCTCGGGAACGCGGCCTGATCGTGCCGATCCCTTTTGACGGCAAGGAAATGCATCTTGCTTTGCAAAGCGACATCGATGCATTCGCGTCCCGTGCGACGCTTGAGGATGATGTCGTCCGCCTTCTTCCGCCTCTCGACAATTTGCTGTTCAGCCGGCGGCGCCTGACCGAGCTATTCGGTTTCACTTACAAATTCGAGGCTTACACGCCGCAACACCAGCGTCGCTTCTACTTCGCCCTCCCGATCCTGTACCGAGATGCAATTGTGGGACAAATCGACATCAAGAAGGGCGGGGCGATCTGGCAGATCTTGGATCTCGATATCATCGCGCCCGTGCCATTGGATGGACTGCGAGGCGCGATTCATCGCCTGGGCCGAATCGCAGGCGCCGGCGAAGTCAAATCGAGCAATCGGCTTGCGGCCAAATGGCGGCGCGGATTGAGCGGTACCATTTCCTTCTAAAGGCTTTTTCACGGCGTCGTGAGGAGCCGTCGCGTTGCCTCATTCAGCAACTTTGTCGGGTCCTGTGGAACTCTCAAGCGGAAAAGTCGTTGTTAGAGTACGCCGCGCTTAACGAGATTCAACGACATTCGAGGAAAGCAATGGCACGAGAGACTTATTCCTCCACACATAGCAGTTCCACGCAATCCGGATCGGCCCAGGAATCGGTAGACCAGGTGATGAAAGAATTCCGTTCTTTGGCCGCTTCGTTTGACGAATTGTTGGCTTCCGGCGGCGCGGGGACGGAAAAGCTCGCCCAGCTCCGTGACCAGGCGGCAGAGAAGCTAAAACAAGCCAGGGAAGTATTCGGTAATTTCGAACGCGGTACGCTCCAGCGAGCGAAGGACGTTGCCTCCAAGTCCGATGAATATGTTCACACAAATCCCTGGACCGCCGTCGGATTGGGTGTCGGCGTCGGGTTCCTTTTAGGCCTCTTGGTCAGCCGTCGCTGATTCAGGCGGTCTCTATGGCCACCGACCCCCGCGGACCCGAAGCTATTCCCGCCGGCCCCGCAGCCCGTTTGCTGGGAGTCGGCGGGCGTATGCTCAGCGCGATCATCGCCGGCGTTCAGACCCGCGCCGAGCTGCTGCTTGTCGAAATGTCGGCCGAGCGCGCGAAACTGGGGAGCATGGCGGCGCTTGGCGTTGCCGCGAGCTTCGCGGTTTTGCTCGGCCTCGTTTTCACCTCTGCCGTGGTGATTGTTTACTTCTGGGACAACCATCGGCTGGCAGCGGTCTGCGCCGTCGCCGCTTTCTACTGGATCGTGGCGGTTGCTTTGGTCGTCACACTTATGCGAAAGATTCAACGGCAGGCCCCGCCCTTTGCGGCGACAATAGACGCCCTGCGACGGGATTACATAGCCTTGACCGGGCAATCTCCCAACACGCCAAAATTGGGCGAGCGCGACTAGATGATTAAGCATGAAACGGCGATTGCCGCCCTGCAGAATGAAGCGGAAAGGCAACGCCGGGAGATCGCGGCGGCGGCGAGCGAGTACCTGATTTTAACCGCGCCAGTTGACCGGACAGTCTACCGCGTCCGACACTTCTTCGATGACCATCCTATACTCACCGCCCTTGGCATGACCGCAGGCACCCTCGTTACTGCCGGTACCGTGGTCAGGCTGGCCGGTACGGCAAGCAAAGTCCTGCAGGGCGGTATCGCGCTTCTCGGCGTTGTGCGAATGCTGCGGGGCTCATAGCTCCGCAGTCTACTCACCGACCTGCAGTAACAGGCCGCGCCGCCTCGCCAGGGCGAAAGCATAGAGATAGATGCCAAGCCCGACGCTCATCAGCAAGGCATTCAAGCCAATCGACGCAGCGAAATAATCCCAACGGAAGACGTGATCGAACAGCACACCCCGCATGCCCTCAAAGACATAGGTCGAGGGCAGCGACCAGGATATCACGCGCAACCAATCCGGCAGGACCTCGACCGGATAATAGACGCATGAAATCGGCGCCAGCATAAAGACCAGGAACCAGGCGAGATTTTCCGCCGCGAGACCGAAACGCAGGATCATCGCCGAGACGATCAGCCCCAGACCGCATCCCATGATTAGAAGATTGAAGAAAAAGGCCCCCAGCGGCAGTCCCATCGAAAAGATCGAATAGCCGTAAAACGGAATCGCCAGGAGCATTGCCGGCAGCACACCGATCAGCGCCCGGACCAGCGCCATGACGATCAACGCAGCGATATGCTCGATTGGCCGCAGCGGGCTACAGAAAAGATTGGCCAAATTGCGCGACCACAATTCTTCAAGAAAGGACAGGGAGAAGCCGAGCTGGCTGCGAAACAGCACGTCCCATAACATGACCGCGGAGATCAACACGCCGAAGGCATTGGCCAGCCAGGAACTATGGGCATAAAGGAAGGTGCTGAAGAAGCCCCAGATGATCATCTGCATGGTCGGCCAATAGGCCATTTCGATCAACCGAGGCCAGGATGTCCGCAGCACATAGAAATGCCGCAGCACCATTGCGGCGATCCGGCTGAGCGCAGAATCGCGAAAGCGCGGCGTTGCGGACATATGTCGGTCAGCGGTCATCTCGGCATGCCTTTCAATTCGGTCCGATGTCGCGGTCCGAGGGCGGCCCACCGCTCAGCAGATCGGCTTCGCCGCGGCCAGCCGAAAAGCCAGCGCGGCGGTCCCGCGCGATATCGAGGAACACCTCTTCCAAATTCTGGCGACTATAGCGTTCGATGAGATCCTGCGGCGCGCCGGCATCGACGATGCAGCCCTGGCGCATCATCAGGACATGATCGGCCAGCCGCTCGACCTCGCCCATGTTGTGAGAAGCGAGCAGAATCGCCGCGCCGTGCCGCGCCTGATAACCTTCCAGATAGGCCCGGACCCAATCGGCGGTGTCGGGGTCGAGCGAGGCGGTCGGCTCGTCGAGCAAAAGCAGCTCCGGCAGGTTCAGCATCGCCTTGGCTAAAGCCACCCGCGTCTTCTGGCCGGCCGACAAGGTGCCGACGCGCCGGTCGGCCAAAGCCCTCAGTTCCAGCTCCTCGACGACCGCCTTGATCCGGACGGCCCGGTCCAGCAGCCCGTAGAGCCTGGCGAAAACTTCCAGGTTTTGCCGCACCGTGAGACGGTGCGGCAATTCGACATAGGGCGAGGAGAAGTTCATTCGCGGTAACAGATAGTGGCGTCGGCTCGCCAGATCCTCGCCGAACAGGCGAATGGTGCCGGCGCTGGGCTGAAGCAGGCCGAGCAGCATTGAAATCGTGGTGGTTTTGCCGGCTCCGTTGCCGCCCAGCAACGCCACTGTCTGACCCGCCGGAACGGTGAAATCGATGCCATTGACCGCCGTTACCGCTCCGAAGGTCTTTACCAGGCCTGATACCTGGATCGCGGGCACCTTTTCCGGCTCGGCGCCCGGTAAAATGCGGCGTGCCGATCCAGGCCGGGTGGACAGAGGGTCCGATGTCGGTGTCTTTTGAGCCATGATTGAGGTTACAGCCTTGCTTGTCCGAGGGGTCCGGCAAGGGCTTGCCAAACAAAGCCCTGCCAATTCTTATAAAGGTTGATGATGAGCGTGACCACAGCCACGGCAACATTCCAGCCGAGACCGACGCGCAGCAGTCGCGGCCGTTTGCGGGTGCGAACGCTTGCCGTCATCCGCTGGATCGCCGTTGCCGGCCAGGCCGCTGCATTGCTCGTGGTGCAATTCGGCCTGGGCTATCAACTCCCGCTCTTGCCCTGTTTGATCGCTGTTGCCGCCTTGGCGCTGGTTAATCTGCTGGGTCAGATCAGGCGCCGACAATCGCAAAGACTGATGACAGACCGCGAGGCAGCCTTTTTCTTTGCCTTCGATATCGTTCAGCTCGCGGTCCTACTGTATCTGACCGGCGGGTTGCATAATCCCTTTTCAGTGCTGATCCTAGCACCGGTGACGGTCGCCGCTGCCGCGTTATCCCTGCGTAGCACGATGGGTCTCGCCGCGCTATCGATCCTCAGCGTCAATGTATTGGCGATCTATCACATGCCGCTGCCCTGGGGCGACGGCACCTTTGTCCTGCCGCGAATTCTTCTGATCGCTTTGGCCATCGCCCTCGCTTTGGCTGTCATCTTCATCACCTTCTATGTGTTCCGGGTGGCGGAAGAAATGCGCCGCATGTCCGATGCACTCAGCGAAGCGCAGGCTTCACTCGATCGCGAACAGCGCCTGTCTTCCTTAGGTGCGTTGGCAGCCGCTGCAGCCCATGAACTAGGGAGTCCGCTGGGCACGATCTCCGTGATCGCCAAGGAGCTGGCGCATGATCTGCCCAATGACAGCCCCTTTCGCTCGGATGTCGATCTGCTGCTCAGCCAAAGCGCCCGCTGCCGTGAGATTTTGAAGGAATTGTCCAGCCGGCCGGCAGAGAGCGGCGAACATCCCTTCGAAATGATCCCCGCGACCTTGATGGTGGAACTGGCTGCCGCGCCGCATCAGCAGCCGCATGTCGCCTTGCGCATCGAAACCAAGCCCGATCCGGTCGATCCTGATGTGCCGCTGGTCCCACATAGACCGGAAATCCTGCATGCCTTCGGCAATCTGATGCAGAACGCCATCGAATTTGCCCAACGGGAAGTCAAGGTCAATGTCGCCTGGAGCCGTGAATGGCTGTCGATCGTCGTTAGCGACGACGGTCCCGGCTTTTCCGATACATTGCTGGCCCGGCTGGGCGATCCCTATCTATCCAGCGCAGCCCGCGGTGATACTGAAAGCCGCCCCGGCGATCATATGGGGCTTGGCATTTTCATCGCACAGAACCTGATTGAGCGGACGGGCGGCACCGTCGGTTTCCAGAACAACAGCTATCACGGTGCCGAAGTTCGCGTGACCTGGCCAAGAGAGAGCCTCGAGAATGACTGAAGATTCCGACAAGACACTTCTGATCGTTGATGATGATGCGCCTTACCGCCAGCGTCTTGCCCAGGCCATGGAACGCCGCGGCTTTGCGGTGCAACAAGCGGAATCGGTGATGGCCGGAATCGCCACGGCCAAGACACAATCGCCCCGCTTTGCCGTCATCGATCTCAGATTGACCGATGGCAGTGGCCTTGATGTCGTCGCCGAGATCCATAAGAGCAATCCCGATTGCCGAGTTGTGATCCTCACAGGTTACGGCAACATCGCCACCGCCGTCGCCGCCATCAAGCAGGGCGCCGCCGATTATCTGCCCAAACCGGCGGATGCCGATCAGGTCGAGGCCGCCTTGCTGCAGAACAAGACCGCTTTGCCGCCGCCGCCCGAACAACCGATGACAGCGGACCGGGTACGCTGGGAGCATATCCAGCGAGTCTTCGAACAATGCGATCGCAATGTTTCGGAAACGGCGCGGCGCTTACGCATGCATCGACGTACCCTGCAGCGCATCCTGGCGAAATACGCGCCCAAGAACTGACCATTGGTCAGCTGACGGTGGGCCCGCCATTAAGCCTTTGCAATTCCAGGCGGTAATTTCTGGTTGCCTTTGTTCGTTGGGCGTTATATCCGATTGGGAACAACGGAACCAAGCAAAGGCCTGAGCCATTATGCGCCAGTCACAGAATCAAACCGTTGAAGGAATGATGAAGCCGTTCACGCGCCGGCACCTGGTCGCCCGCATCGCCGGCATCTTGGCGATCGCTGCCGGATTGACGACCGGTATCCATGTCTCGGTCCGAGCCGACGAGCCTGTCCGCCTGACGATCTTTGCCGCCGCCAGCCTCCAGAATGCGATCGACGATGTGAATGCCGCCTTCGCAGCCAAATACCCCGCTGTCCTGAAATCCTCCTATGCCAGCAGCTCGGCTTTGGCGAAACAGATCGAAGCCGGCGCCCAGGCGGATATCTTCATTTCCGCCGATTTGGACTGGATGAAATATATCGCCAACCGCCAATTGGTCGCCGAGGGAACAGAGCACAATCTGCTGGGCAACCGGCTGGCTTTGGTCGCCAAGGCCGATGATCCGGTGAAGATCAAACTGGCCCCCTCCGTGGATTTGCATCAAACACTGGGCGATGGCCGTCTTGCCATGGGGGAGGTCAAGAGCGTTCCCGCCGGTAAATACGGCAAGGCCGCGTTGGAAAATCTCGGCATCTGGGACAAGGTCCAGGACCGCGTCGTCGCTGCGGCCAATGTACGCGCGGCCCTGAAGCTGGTCTCGCTCGGCGAAGCGAAGATGGGAATTGTCTATGAAAGCGATGCCAAGCTCGACAAAAGCGTGCGGGTCGTCGACACCTTCCCCGAAAACAGCCATCCCGCAATCATATATCCGGCGGCCGTCACGAAATACGCCGCCGGCCGCCAGGATGGCGGTGCGGATCTCGCGAAGGCCTATGCCGATTTCCTGCGCAGCGAGACAGCGACCAAGATCTTTGCCGGCTATGGCTTCACGCCGCTGAAGTAACGGATAACAGGCAAAATACGGCCGGCTCCGCAACGGCGGCGCCGGCCTTTGTCATTTCCGGCTCGCGGAGTCTGGTTTTGCCGCTGCCAGGGCATCCAGCCTTTTGAGCGACGCCGCCGCCGCCGCCTGGGCCCTGGTATCAATATCGGCAAGCCAGGCCAGGACATCGCGGCCCGCTGAGGTCAGCGCGGCGCCGCCGCCGCCGCTGCCGCCGGGTGCCTTCTCGACCAGCGGTTCGCGAAAGGCGCCATTCACTTCCTCAACCAGCAGCCAGGCGCGCCGATACGACATCCCCATCGAGCGCCCCGCTGCCGAGATCGAACCGAGATCGTCGATCAATTGCAACAGCCGGCGCTTGCCCGGCCCCAACCGGCCACCGGTTGCGAGATCCACGCGGAATGAGAGATGCGCCATTTATTATCGGCCTTCGAACACTGCGGAATGGCGATTCTAGTCTTCCACCAGCGCCTGCCAAGTCTTTTGCGCCACCATTAGCGCGGCAGCCCCACCCGCTCCGAGGCCGGACGCGCCTGCAGCATGTTATCGATCAGTCGTCCCTGATAGAGCGACAGGCCGAGATCCTGGCCGATATCGATCGCTTGTTGATGATCGACCCGGCAGAGAATGACGCGCTCACGGCCGATCCGGTCGATGGCATCGCGCAGTTCGCCGGCATGCCGGCCTTTGACATGATCGATGAAGGCCGGTGTCCAGATGACTTTCACCAGATCGAAACCGAGCAGCTTGCGATCGATCAGCGGCAACATCAGATGCGGCACCGCATCGATCATCAGCTTGTAGCCGCGTTCCTTCAGGAAATCGCGGGCGAAGAGATAATCGCCGGGGTCAGAAAACACTTCGATCGCCGGAAGTTCGATGGAGATCGCACCCCGGTCCTTCTGGTTTGTAAGGCGATCGAATTCCAGAAAGTCGCGGCCGAGCACGGTCGCCAGAGTCAGGTTGAGGCTGGCATGGTTCAGCATGTCGCGATATTCGCGTTGCGCCAGCAAGGCCAGCATGCGCTGATCCAGCACCCGCGACAGATGCTGGAACAGCCATTTATCCGAGGTAACGTCGTAGCCGGGCAGCACCGTATCCGCCAGGTAGCGCATGGAAAAGAAGATCTCATGTAAGACCACGGCCGGTCGGTTACCGGGGATCACCGCGCAGATATCCTGTCGCCGCAGCACATTCGCGAGATCGGCCCGCACAATGGCGCGTTCCAGGGCTTCCAGATTGTTGAGATCGAGGACGGCGCCGCTGCTGGCAGGCGTCTGGCTGTCGAGATGGCGCTGCGCCGTTTCGGCTGCGCACAAAACCTGCTTGCGGCCGTCATTCATCTGCTCGACGCGAGCGAAAAAGTCCGCATAGGCGGTGTTAAGATCGTACCAGGTGCAGAAATCTTCCTCGCTTTGCTCCGCGCCGTGCACGGCAAAAAGCGGATCCTCGCTGAACAGAAATCTGACCTTCAGGATGCAGGCGTCGATATCGGCGATGGTGGCGCCCTTCGCCAGGACAATCACATTGTTGTTGTAGATCGGATAGATACCGGCATCGTATTTCTTGACCAGCGGTTCCAGCGTTTTGGCGATGATGCGCAGATGCTGGGGGCGTTGATGATGGGGCCGCAGCAGCGAGACCTTGATTTCCACTGCCTGCCAGCCGGCACGATGACGATCGAGACGCCGGGCATAATCCAGCAAAACCTCTTCAGCGGATAGCGTCCGCGTATCCTTGAACCACTCGACCATGCGATCCCATCATTCCAGCGCAAACCGGCGAACGTTAATGGGACAAGATAAATTTTGTGCTAATGGCGGGCCAAGAATTCGGCGCTTACAGCTATTTAGCCTGTATCACCGGGTATGCAGCCACCACCTTTGTTCATTGATCGAATAGACCGGCTGATAGTGCTTGATGGAACTGGCCGGCACGACAGTGCCGATTTGATTATCCAGCACCATCGGCACGTTATCGACATAGACCACCAGGATGGCATGGCCGATACCAAGGTTGAGGTCGCGCAGGGCGACGACACGCATATCTTCGATCGGCACGCCCAGGGCTTTCAGCGCCATGTATTTGGAAATCGCGAAATCCTCGCAATCCCCGTTCTTTTTTAGAAATTCGAAGGGCGTCGCCCAATAATCCTCCTGTCCCCAATTATTGATATCGAGGATATAGGGATGGAGGTTCATCTCGCGATTGACCTCCTTCAGTTGGGTTTTCAGGTCCTTTCCCTTCAATCTGCCGATCAACTCGTTCCAGCCTTTGGTGCTGCAGGTCGGCCCGTTGCAGGCCACGCCATCCTTCCACCGTTTCAGCATCGCGGTCCATTTGGGGAACTTCTTCATATTGCTGGAAGGAAGCTCGAAGGTGCCGAAAAGTTTCGGATAGCTGCGCGCCGCCGCGGGCTGCGCCGGTTGGATCAACAGCAACAGGACAAAGGGTGCCATCAGGAGGGGCAGCAGGCTGCGCCATCGGCGCAAGCGAAGAGCGATGGCGCAGGAGCCGGCCATCCCGATACCGCCGATCAGGACGATGGTCAGCAAGGCGAACATCCGGATCCTGTCACAGGGGAAAAGGCCTTCTACCGCTTCGGTTGTATCTAATGTGCCCCTTACGGACAATATATCTGATATTCGTTATGCTAAGTCGGCACTTTGGCCAGATTGGCTCAAGAGAGCATTAATTATTCGTTAATTGGTGGCCTGTGAGTATGGTGATAAAATTCGACTAAAGATCGCGCCATGCCAACGAGGCCTGGGACGACCATCCCGAATCGGGCAAGGTTGCCGAACACCGTCTGACTAGAAATGTCGGGGTGCGCGGAGTTGAGGAACAGCAGGAGAGTGACCGTGACGATCGGATCCGACCAGCCGGATAGCCATGGCAACCCCCCATCCCCGGCCGGTTCGGGCGGTGGACAGAATGCCGGATTGTTTGACGACACTCGGGCCCGCCCGAAATTCGACTTTCGCATCTTGTTTCCTATCTTATTGCTGGCGTTGCTGGCGGTGGCCGGCATCTGGGCCATCAACCAATTCGTGCGCCAGGAGCAGCAACAGGAACAGACCCAGTGGCAAGTGCGCATGGGGATCATCGCCGACAGCCGGGCGGCGGAGGTCAGTCGCTGGCTCGACCGGCAGACCAAGGACCTGATGGGCATCGCCGATAACGAGTCGGTTCAGCTCTATGTGAGCTCCATCGCCGAATTCAACGCAGCGGCGACAACCGGCAAGCAGGACCCCAACCAGCAGGATGAGAGCGCCGGCTTCAAGGAATATCTCCGCAATCTGCTCACGGTGACTGCCGAGCGTACCGGTTTCAGCAGCAACAAGTCCCAACCGGTTAAAGCCAACGAACAGCCGGCTAGCGTCACCGGCCTGTTGATTACCGACATGCAGGGCGGCCTGATCGCCACCTCGGCCGACGCGCCGCCTTTCGATGGGCAGGTGAAGGATTTCGTGCTGAATGTCCGCGCCGGCGATACCGGCATCAGCCCGATGTATCTCAACAGCCGCGGCAATCCCAGCCTGGTTTTCGTCGTGCCGCTCTACGCCGTGCAGTCAGATAATGCCGCGACCTCGCAGATCGGGCGGATCGTCGGCGTGAAGGAAATCGGCAACGAGCTTTTCCCGCTGCTACGCCAACCGGGCGAGACCAGCCAGACCGCCGTCACTGCGCTGCTTCAACGCAATGGAGACAAGGTGGTCTATCTGTCGCCCATCGCCGACGAGAAGCAGCCGATCTCACCGCTGGGATTGGAGATGGATATCGCCACGCCCAAGCTCGACGCCGCTTTCGCTGTGGAGAAGGTCAACAGCTTCGCCACGGATCGCCGGGATTACGGGGCGAAGGATGTGCTGGTTACCTCGCGCAACTTGTCCCAGGTGCCCTGGGTCTTGATGTATACGGTGAGTTACCAGGAAGCTCTGGGTGCGGCCGATGCCCGCTTCCGGCAATTGGCGACTTATCTGGGCCTCGCACTCTTGATCCTGGCGATTGCGATCATCGCCGTCTGGCGTCACGGCTCCTCGCGCCGCGCCAGCCTGGCTGCCGCACAATTCAAATCAGTAGCCAGAAAATTTGAGGAGCAGAAGGAACTGCTGCAGCTCGTCACCGACAGCCAGCCCACCAGCATCTTCATCCTCGACAGCCAAAATCGTTATCGCTTCGCCAATGCCCAGACGGCGCGACAGGCCAATCTGTCGTCTGGCGATCTGTTGGGCAAGGAAGTGAATGCCGTCTTGGGGCCTGCTGCTGCCAAGCGGTATGTCGATCTCAGCAAGCAGGTCCGTGAACTCGGCACCAGCATCACCGATGTTGCACGGCAGGAGCAGGACAACAAGCTCAAGGTGGTGCAGACCGAGCAGATCCCGCTGCGCGGCCATGCCGGCATGGGCGATGATGTGCTGACTGTCGAACGCGATATCACCGATGTCGTCACCGAACGCGAGCGCCGCTCTCGTACCTTACAGCAATTGGTCAAGACTTTGGTCGAGGTGGTCGATAAGCGCGATCCCTTCGCCGCCAACCATTCGACCCGGGTGGCAGCGGTCGCGCGGGCAACCGCCGTCGAAATGGGCTTGACCGAAACCGAGATCGAAACCGCCGAAATCGCCGGCAATCTTCTCAATCTCGGCAAGATCCTGATCCCCAGCGATCTGCTCGCCAAGACCAGCAACCTGACCCAGGACGAGCTCAATCTGGTTCGCAACAGCATCCAGATGAGTGCCGACCTGCTGCGGGATATCGAGTTCGACGGCCCGGTCGTCGATACGCTGCGTCAGGCCCAGGCCCGCTGGGACGGCACCGGAACGCCTGCCCTCGCCGGGGAAGAAATCCTGGTGACCGCCCGCATCATCGCCGTCGCCAATGCCCTGGTCGGTATGACCAGCAATCGCGCCTTCCGCGCCGCCTTGGATATCGACGACGCCATCGAGCGATTGCTGAAGGAT
Source organism: Dongia soli (assembly GCF_034044715.1). Lineage (NCBI taxonomy): Bacteria > Pseudomonadati > Pseudomonadota > Alphaproteobacteria > Rhodospirillales > Dongiaceae > Dongia > Dongia soli. The sequence goes on from NZ_JAXCLW010000001.1 coordinate 229,168, forward strand.
TCGGGCAAGGCTTTCGACCGGCGCGTCATCGCGGCTCTCGTCAATTATATCGACAATCACGGCGGACGGGCCGATCTCGGCGCCATGTCGATGCCGCAAGAAGCAACCGTCTAAGCCAAAGCCGGTGAACACGAATCACGCCGGTCCCGATAAAGGGATCGGCGCTTCGGTCTTTTCAAATGGCAATCGTTTGATGAGCCGGATCAGCCAGATCGACCCGCATCAGCCGCCGGCAGGCAGTCTGGGCAATGCGCAGGATCTGAGCGCGGCGGCGGGCGCTATGCAGCGGTGTCGCCGGGGCCGGACGAATGATGGCGGCGCCATGCCGGTCAGCCAGAATCAGGCCGCTTTCCCCGGGCAGGATGTCCCGGGGAAAATCCGGGGCCACAGCGAAGAAAAAGCGGTCACAGAATTCCAGATAGTCCCGCCACTTGCGGTCGGTCTGGAAATCCGCGCGGCAGCTCTTGATTTCGACAATGATGATCTGCCCCTGATCGTCGATCGCCGCCAGATCGGCGCGCCGCCCATTCGGCAAGGGTAATTCGCCCACCGCCGCGAAACCCAAATCGGCAAACATCGCCGTGACGCCGCGGCAGAGCTGCACTGCATCAATTCCGACATCGCAAACCGTCAGCGCCTGAGTTGTCACGACCATTTAACCTCCTGCGGCGATCTCGGCCTTGGCAGAACCCGCCTGCAATTTAACCGATCCGGCCGGGAGAACAGCAAGCTTTACAACAGCAAGCCTTGTTCACAGGCGTCGGCCCCGCTATCAAATGGGCATGAAAGACGAACCCGGGTTGTCTCCCGATACTGCCGAGCCGGATACGGATGCCGATGGCGAGCTTCGCCCGGCGCAGCCGACCGATCCGTCGCAATCGGCGATGCCGCCTACGGCCGATAACCTGGTGATGCCCAGCATTCCCGAAAAGACGCCCAAAGCCCGCCCGCTTCGTCTCGGCCGGCTTTTGCTACGGCTTGTTGTCCTGGCAATAGGCTGTTCCATCATGCTGAGTGTGGTTTACCGCCTGGTGCCACCGCCGGTGACGCCGTTGATGTTGCTGCGTCTGGTGGATGGGAACGGCCTGCACAAAGACTGGGTATCTTATGACGAGATATCGCCGAATCTGCCCCGCGCCGTCATCGCTGCCGAGGATTCCGGTTTTTGCCAACATAATGGTTTCGACTGGACGGCGATGGAGAACGCCTGGCAGCGCAATCAGCACTCGCCGCGCATGCGTGGCGGGAGCACGATCAGCAATCAGACCGCCAAGAATGTCTTTCTTTGGCCCGACCGCACCTATATTCGCAAGGCGATCGAGTTCTATTTCACGGCCTTGATCGAGTTTTTCTGGGGCAAGAAACGCATTCTGGAAATCTATCTCAATGTGGTGGAATGGGGTCCCGGCATCTACGGCGCGGAAGCCGCCGCCCAGGTTCACTTCCACAAACCTGCCAAGGCGTTGACACGCCGTGAAGCAGCTCTTCTGGCCGCGGTCCTGCCAAATCCGCGGCGCTGGTCACCAAGCAAACCCACCGCCTATATCCGCAGCCGCGCCAGCACGATCCAGGCTCGCATGGGTGACATCCCGGACCCGACCACTCATCCCTGCAAGCCCTAGGCTACTGCTTCTTTAATCCTTTTTCAGCAGGTCGCGCAGAGCACTGGTCAAATGCTGCTGCCCCTGATCTGACGCCAGGTTGCGGTTCAACCGTTGCTTGGCCGCCTGGACCTGCATCGCCTGGGCCAAACGCTCCTGCCGTTCCGGCGTCAACAGCCGGTTTGCCAGGGCTTGGCGTTGCGCCATCAGATCGTCCGCCGTTTTCGCCGTGCCCGGCGCAGGGGGAGACTTTTTGCTGGCCGTGGTCCCGAAAAATTTCGCCCAGAATCCCATGTTTTGTTCCTGCATTGCCCTCTTTTGCGGAGGCATAGCAGAATAGCCTTTACACTCCATGAATATGGTGCAGAGAGCCTCTCTTCGGCTGTCGACACATTGTCGGCCGTTCCGCCAAGCCAGGCCTGGCTGCTGCCGGTCGGAGCGCCGGCTGCTACTTAATTTTTAGGCGACGCGCAGCACATCCCGGCGCGGCTGGCCGATGACCCGGAATTGGTCGGCGGTGATGCCTCGCAAATCATTGTTGTCGTTCAGGTGCAGGTCGTATTCCTGCCTGCCCGCCCGAATATTCCAATAGCGGCCGAGGATGTAGCCCTCCCGGCCGTCCGACAGCTGAATGGGCGTGGTGAGTTCCAGCAGTTCTTCGAAGGCAACTTTCCTGCGCATGTTCTCTCTCCTCTTGGGGTTAGAGAAGTTGGGTTAGAGAAGCGCCAAAAGGCCGGGCGCTATCGGTATGCGCTCAAACGCGGTTCTCGCGAAAAGATGGCGCGCCGGCTCTTGGGGGGCCCGTCACGCCATCGCCTGAAAATATGGCGCACTGTGACATCGGCTACCAGAGCGTCCAAGCGTTTCTCCGCAAAAAAATGCTGGGAAAACAATCCATTGCTGGTTGGGAGCATGCTCCCGACTCGTGCTTTAGCTACAAATTTGCAACGCGGTTGCAGTCAAATTTTCTTATAAACTTATTGGAAAGCATTGTTTGCCACGATGTTCCGAAAGTTAGGAACCGATCCGAGGCGGCCACAGCCTTCCATGAGCAAGTCTGATCCCGTGCTTCAGAGACCGGCAAACCAACAGAGCCATGGCGACACCCTCGCCCATGCTGCCGGGGGCATTCTGGCCGGGGGCATTCTTGACCGTGCCGCCCGATGGCCCAATCCCTGGCCGATCGAGCGCGTCCGGGTCAGGGTCATCGTGCCGTTGGTCGTCGTGACCCTTCTGCTTGCCGGCGGTGCCATCTGGCTGATCGATTATTCGGCAATCCAGACGACCCGCACACGGCTTGCCCAGTTGGCCATTTCGGTGGCGCAGCAGATGGACCGCGATACCGAGCAGATCGATGCCCTGCTCGATAGCGGTGTTCGCCTGCTGGAAGGGACGTCGGATATCAACCGGGCGGATGTAAACCGTCTCCAGGAACAAATCCGACCGCGATTGCTCGGCACGCCGCTGATGAAAGGCGTGATCTTCAGTGATCAGACCGGCACGCGGCGGATGGTGACGCGGGATTTCAACGATCCCATCTATGGTTTCGATTCAAACCATTTCTATCAGGACTACCTGAGGAATCCCCAGGCGCACGCCTTTGTCGGGGATGCTTTCCGCTTCACGGTCGAGGGGGTCGGCATCCCGGTGACGCGCGTCGTGCGCAATAGCGATGGTCGGTTGAAGGGCCTGATCACCGTTCTGTTGAACTCCGAACTGCTCAGCGAGTTCTATCGCTCCATCGCGCCGGCACCGAGCGACAATATTTTGCTGGTGCAGCGGGATGGCCGGATCTTGACGGCGAAAACGATGCCGGCCGCTGCAGTCGCGGAAGCCCTGCGGGTGCAGTTGCCCCAGGCCCTGGCGGAAGCCGGCACGGATGCCGGCATGGAATCCTTCGACCTCGTCACCGAATCCGGCATGCTCAATTATGTAGCGGCGAGGCCGGTTCCGAATTTGCCTATTCTCGCCATTGCCATGACGACGCGGCAAGGCGTCATCCACAGCTGGATTCTGCAGGCAAGCATCGTCGCCAGCGTCATTTTGGCTGCCGGTCTGGTTCTGGTTGCCATTACGCTCTATCTCGGCCGCAAGATCATCGCCAATGAGCGTTCCTTGCTGGCGCAGGCCGATTTCACCAACCTGATCATCGATTCCGCCGAGGTGCTTATCTTCGTGCGCAACCGGGAGGGTCAGATCGTCCGTGTCAATAACACGGCGGAGCGGCAACTCGGCTATTCGCTCGTCGAATTGATGGATCAGGAAATCTGGCTGTCGATCCTCCTGCCCGAGGAGCGCGAGGAAGTACGGGCAACTTTCCTGTCGCAAAACCCGCAGGATTATCCCAATCGCCATGACAACTATCTGATTGCCCGAAACGGCGAGAAGCGGCTCTATCGCTGGTCGAATGTGGCGATCCTCGACAAATCCGGCCGCATCTCCCTGGTGATCGGCCTCGGCGAAGACATCACGGCGGCTGCCCAAGCCCGGCAGCTGGAAGAACGCAGTCTGGCCGCGATGAATCATGCGCAGCGTATGGCCGGTATGCGTTATTATTTCCACAGTCCGGAATTCGGTCCAGTCGAGGCTGCTGCCTTTTCCTTCCGCGCCCAGATGGCGGAGGTTTTGGGCATAGCGGTCGATGATCTGCCGGCGGACCAGGACGAATTTATCGAAACCTTCATCCATCCGGACGACCGCGCCGCAACCCGCCAGCATTATCGTGCGTTCAACAACGAAACGGCCGATCAATATTTGATCGAATATCGTATCAATAAGGCGGTCGGTGAAATCCGGTATATTCGCGAAGGCACCAAGCGTCTGCCGGGCAGCGTCGACCACCTGACCCAATCTATCGGCATCATTCAGGACATCACCGATATCCGGCGGACCCAGCTTTCTCTGGAACGTCATGCAACTTTGATGGACCGCGCGCAAGGCATCGCGCGCATGTGCCACTGGTACTTCGAGCCGGCGCCGAACCCAAAAAGCTATGACGATGGGCAATATGTCTATTCCGACAATGCCGCAGATATATTCGGCTTGCCCCCCGCCGAGCTCAACATGCCGGAAACTGACTTCGCCGAGCGCCTGATCCATCCTGACGACCGCGACTTCGTCTATCGCTCCTATCGCGCTTTCGTCGAAGGACCGGATCTGACCTATCAGCGCGTCTATCGGCTGATTTTCCCTGACGGATCGGTGCGGTACATTTCCGATGCCGGTGAGAAACGGCTAACAGCGGAAGGTCGGCTGCTGATGATCCTGGGTATCTCCCAGGATGTCACGACGATGCATAAATCGGAGGTTTCTCTCCGCCGCACCGAAAACCAGCTTCGAAACGCGCTGCGCATTGCCAGCATGGGGCATTGGCATGCCGACCGGGCAGAAGCCTCCGAAGAGGCTTACGTGCTGCAATATTCGGAAGAAGCAGCAGAGATTTTCGGCACGCAATCAGCCGTCCTCAACGGTCTCGCCATCGATGGCTTTGTCAGCCGCTTCGTCGCCCCGGAGGACCAGCGGCAGACCTTAGAGAAAATGCAGCAGTTCTGGCATCGCGACGCGCCCGTCCTGTCGGCAGAATTCCGTATCCTGCGGAGCGATGGTGGCATTCGCATCATCCGCATGATGGGCGAGCGCATCGGGCTCGAAACCGGCGCAAGTCCAGCTCAGGCGGCTCAGGACAATGTCTATGGCAGACCGTCGTCCACGCAGATCATCGGTATGGTGCAGGACATTACCGACTTGCGGTATCATGAACTGGTCCTGCGGCAAACCGAGACCCTGCTGCAGCATGCCCATCGACTGGCCAGGATTGGTTATTGGCTCTGGCAGCCGGGCGACAATCTCGATGCCGGCAATGGCAAGATGACTTATTCCGATGGGCTCCGGGCGATGCTTGGGGTCGATACCGGAGACTACAACAGCGAGACCGAGACCTTCTGCGAATTATATGTCCATCCGGAAGACCGGCAACTGGTGCTGCGGACCTTCCAGGATTATGGGCGAACCGCTATCGATTCGTATAACCTTGATTACCGCTTCATCCGCCTGGATGGTGAGGTTCTCACCTTGCGCTCTGTCGCACAGCGGGTGCGGGATGAGTCCGGGCAGATCCTTCACGCAATCGGCGTCGTCCAGGACATCACCGAACAAAGGCAACGCGAGGAGGAGCTGATCCAGGCCAAGAACGAGGCCGATCTGGCCAACCGGTCGAAGACCGAGTTTCTTGCCAATATGAGTCACGAGCTGCGTACGCCCTTGAACGCCGTGATTGGCTTCTCGCAATTGATCCGCGATCAGGCATTCGGCGCGAACCCCGAGCGATATGTGACTTATGCCGAAGACATCAATACCAGTGGCAAATTGCTGCTGGAACTGATCAACGATATTCTCGACATGTCGCGCATCGAAGCGGGCCGCCATGTCCTGAACGAAGAACAACTGTCGATTTCCGATGCGGTCCAGGATTGCCTGCGCCTGGTCAGCACCCGCGCGAATGAAGGCAAGGTGACGCTGAATTTCATCGCGCCGCCAGACACGCCGATACTTTATGCCGACAGCCGGTCGCTCAAGCAGATCCTGCTGAACGTTCTTTCCAACGCAGTGAAATTCACCCCGCAAAACGGCCGGGTCGATATCGAAGTCCTCCTGCCGGGAAATGGCGGGCTGAACGTGGCGATCAGGGATACCGGCATCGGCATCGCCCCCGATGTCCTGCCGAAGCTGTTTGCCCCATTCCGCCAGGGCGACAATTCCATCAGCCGGCGTTTCGGTGGTACCGGCCTTGGCCTGGCAATCAGCCGCAAGCTCTTGGAGCTGCATGACGGCTCCATCGAGATTGAAAGCGAGCTTGGCAAAGGCACGGTCGTCAGGCTGCATTTTCCGCCGGAGCGGGTCATAGCCATGCCGATACCCGGTCGGGAGCCGTCCCTCGCCAGTTCCTCGGTAACCTCCTGAAATCCGCCTTGAAACAGCCGAAACGCGCAGGACAGCTGCATGCCAGCCCTGCTCGCGAGCGGCTTGCGCTTGCTGCTGATTGTCGTATGTTGGCCGTCATTGGCCTTGGCTGACCGCACTGCATGTCCCGTTGCAGACAGACCCCGCCCGGGCTACCGGTTTTGGAGGTCGATTTGGCTCAGTATCGTTCCCGCACATCCACCCATGGCCGCAATATGGCTGGCGCCCGCGGCCTATGGCGCGCTACCGGCATGAAGGATGCGGATTTTGGCAAACCGATCATCGCCATCGCCAATTCCTTTACCCAGTTCGTTCCCGGCCATGTCCATCTGAAGGATCTCGGCCAGATGGTGGCCCGCGAGATCGAGACCGCCGGAGGTGTTGCCAAGGAATTCAATACCATCGCGGTCGATGACGGTATCGCCATGGGGCATGACGGCATGCTCTACAGCCTGCCCTCGCGGGAGGTCATTGCCGATGCCGTGGAATACATGGCCAATGCGCATTGCGCCGATGCGCTGGTTTGCATTTCCAATTGCGACAAGATCACGCCCGGCATGCTGATGGCGGCCCTCCGTCTCAATATCCCGACCGTCTTCGTGTCCGGCGGCCCGATGGAAGCCGGCAAGCTGATGCTGAAGGACGGCAAGCTGCATTCCCTCGACCTGGTTGACGCCATGGTCGCCGCCGCCGACGACAAGGTTTCGGATGAAGAGGTCGCCAAGATCGAGCGCAGCGCCTGTCCAACTTGCGGCTCTTGCTCCGGCATGTTCACCGCGAATTCGATGAACTGCCTGACCGAGGCGCTGGGCCTGGCCCTCCCCGGCAATGGCACCATCGTCGCGACCCATGCGGCACGCAAGGAGCTGTTCCTGCAAGCCGGCCGCACCGTGGTTGAGCTGACCCGCCGCTATTACGAACAAGATGATCAGAGCGCCCTGCCACGGTCCATCGCCAGCTTCAAGGCATTCGAAAACGCCATGACGCTGGATATCGCCATGGGCGGTTCAACCAACACCGTCCTGCATCTGCTGGCTGCCGCCTATGAGGCCGGGGTCGATTTCCAGATGTCCGATATCGATCGCCTGTCCCGGCACGTGCCGAATGTCTGCAAGGTGGCACCGGCAATCAGCACCGTGCATATCGAGGATGTGCATCGGGCTGGCGGGATCATGGGCATCCTGGGCGAGCTCGACCGTGCCGGGCTGCTGCATACGGAACTGCCGACGGTGCACAGCAAGACTGTCGCGGACGCACTCGCCAAATGGGACGTCAAACGCAGCGATGCCGCCGAGGTCCACAAATTCTACAAGGCATCGCCCGGCGGCGTGCCGACCCAGGTTGCGTTCAGCCAGGACCGCTATTTCGAGGATCTCGATCTCGACCGTGAGAAGGGCGTCATCCGCAATGTCGAAAATGCTTTCAGCAAAGATGGCGGCCTCGCCGTCCTCTACGGCAATATTGCGGTCGATGGCTGCATCGTGAAAACCGCCGGCGTCGATCAGTCGATCCTCACCTTCTCCGGCCCGGCCCGGATTTTTGAAAGCCAGGATGCCGCCGTTGAAGGCATCCTCTTCGGCAAGATCAAAGCGGGCGATGTCGTCGTCATCCGCTACGAAGGTCCGAAGGGTGGTCCGGGCATGCAGGAGATGCTTTATCCGACCAGCTACCTGAAGTCCAAAGGTCTTGGCAAGGCCTGTGCCTTGATCACCGACGGTCGTTTCTCCGGGGGCACGTCCGGCCTGTCGATCGGTCATGCTTCGCCCGAAGCCGCCGAAGGCGGCGCCATCGCGCTGATCGAGGAAGGGGATATGATCGATATCGATATCCCCCAGCGGAAGATCAATGTGCGGGTCAGCGACGAGGTTCTGGCACAGCGGCGCAAGGCGATGGATGCCAAGGGTCGTGACGGCTGGAAGCCGGCGATGAAGCGCAATCGCCAGGTGTCGACAGCGCTTCGGGCCTATGCCGCTTTGACCACCAGCGCCTCCCGGGGTGCGGTCCGCGTTGTCCCGGAAGATTAACGTTACTCACCGCTACAACATGTCATGCGACCGTCGGCATCGGCTGCCGACCGCGACTATGCAGCCGATGACCGCAGGGGGAAAGCCGGGCGATGGATTAGGAAGCCTGAGCGGCCGTGAAATGATCTACGATTTCCGCGATCCGGGCGAGCAAGAATTGGCACTTGCCCTCAATCCGTTGTTCCCCCTCGCCTATGATTACTGGTTGCGATTGTCCGAAAGCCGCCTGCCCCGCCGGGAAGAAATCGACCCCATCGCAGTCGCAAGTATCCTGTCGAACGTCATGCTGCTGGATGTGCTGGAGGGTGGACAGGACTTCCGTTACCGTCTGGCCGGTAGCACGGTCGAGGCCAATTTCGGGGGCAGCCTCAAAGGCGTCGTCCTCTCGGATATTCTGAAGGAGTTCCCCTCCTTCGAACCGATCATCGACGTAAAGCGGCGTTGCGCCGCCACCGCCTCGCCCTATACCTGCGACAAGGCGGTTTTTACGCATTTCGGCACGTTGAAGCGGGTCAATTGCTTTGCCATGCCGCTCTCCGATGACAGCCAGGGGGTCAGCCATCTCTTCGCCATCGGCATTCTCGAACCCGCCAGCCAAACTTAACCGACCATCAATAGCCGGATTGATCGCTCATCGTGCGCTGGCTATGAATAGCCTGCATGCAGACCGAGCCTGCCAGAAAACAACAATCGCCATCAAGCATGAGCCTCAGGGGAGATCGGAGTCATTATGAAGGTATATATCAGCTGCGATATCGAGGGTATCGCCGGCATCACGCATTGGGATGAAGCGACCAAGACCCATCCCACCTATCCTGAATTCCGCGAACAGATGACGCGCGAAGCCATCGCCGCCTGCAACGGGGCGATCGCCGCTGGCGCCACCGAGATCCTGCTGAAGGATGCCCATGACAGCGGACGGAACATCCTGACTGCCGATCTGCCCGAGAGCGTACGGATCATCCGCGGCTGGAGCGGCCATCCGCTCAGCATGGTGCAGGAACTGGATAGCAGCTTCGATGCGGTCATGTTGATTGGCTATCACTCGAAAGCCGGTGCCGAAGGCAATCCGCTCGCCCATACCATGACCGGCCGCGTTAGCCACATCACCTTGAACGGTGTCGTCGCATCCGAATTCCTGCTGCACAGCTATGCGGCGGCCATGCATAATGTGCCTGTCGTGCTGGTCAGCGGCGACAAAGGATTGGGTGAGGACGTCAAGGCGCTCAATCCGAATATCAGTACCGTCGCCACCAGCGAAGGTATCGGACGCTCAACTGTCAGCATCGCGCCGCAAAAGGCGGTCCGCGTGATCGAGGCAACGGCGGAAGAAGCTTTGCGCGGCAATCGCGCTGCCTGCCGCCTGACCCTGCCGACGGCCTTCAAGCTGGAAATCGCCTTCAACAACCCCACCGACGCTTATGCGACGTCCTGGTATCCTGGCGCGCGCCACCTTGGCAATCGCACTGTCGGCTTCGAAACCAGCGATTATTTCGAAGTCCTGCGCGCGCTCAAATTCATCCTGAAGGTCTGATCGATACGGTTCCGGCAGCCGGCCTCTCTCACTGGCTGCCGGTTACTCGAGGCAAGATCACGGCGTCACGAGACGCACCGCATAAGCCAGCAGGGTTACTGCCAGAACGCCGGCGCACCATAAGCCGACGAACCAGAACCATTGCGACTTATTCGGCAGCCGCCAGCGCATCAATGATGCTCCGTTCCGTGATAGCCCCCTTGGGCCGGCACTTTGCCGCGGAAGATCCAATAGCTATAGGCGGTATAACCGAGGATGATGGGGATCAGGAACAGGACGCCCACCAGGAGAAATCCCTGCGTCTCCGACGGCGCCGCCGCCTGCCAGATGCTGATCTCCGGCGGGATGATGTTCGGCCACAGGCTGATCGCCAGGCCGATATAGGACAGCAGAAAGAGGCATAATGTGAGGATGAAGGGCTGGACCTCGCGCTGCAGCCTGATGGCGCGCCAGAGCGCCAGGGCGACCGCCAGTACCAGGATCGGCACCGGCGAGAGCAGGACGAGATTGGGCATCGAAAACCAGCGCTCGGCGATCGCCGGATGCTGCAGTGGCGTCCACAGACTGACCGCGGCCACGAAAAGCAGCAGCAGTAAACCAAGCACCGGCATGGTTCGGAACATGCGTTCCTGAAGGTCGCCCTCCGATTTCATAATCATCCAGCTGCACCCCAATGCGGCATAGCCAATGACAAGGGCCAAGCCGGTGAAAATTGCGAACGGCGACAACCAGTCGAAGGCGCCGCCGGCATATTGCCGGTCAACGATCGTGAAGCCCTGGATGAAGGCACCCAAAGCCGCACCCTGAACGAAAGCGGCAATAGTTGAACTGGTGGCGAAAGCGACATCCCAGGCGGGGCGTGTCCGGTTCGATTTGAAGCGGAATTCGAAGGCAACGCCACGGAAGATCAAGGCGATCAACATCAGGATCAAAGGCAAATAGAGCGCTGGGAGGATCGTCGCATAAGCGAGCGGGAAGGCGGCGAAGAGCCCGGTTCCACCCAAAACCATCCAGGTTTCGTTGCCGTCCCAGATCGGCGCCACCGAATTCATCATGATATCGCGATCCTCTTTCCCGCGCATGAAGGGAAAGAGGATGCCGATACCAAGGTCGAAGCCATCCATCACCACATACATGAAGACAGCGAAAGCGATGATGATGGCCCATAACAACGGCAGGTCGATGCCGAAGGAATGACCGTCCATGGCTATTCTCCTGCTTCCAAAGAATCTAAGGCCGCGGAAATAGGTCGCATCGGCTGCTGCGGCTGACCCGGCCCGCCCGTCTGTGGCTGGTCGGCGAGCTGTGGCACCGGTCCCGTTGCCATCATCCTCAGCAGGTAATAGACGCCGACACCGAAAACGATGAGATAGGCCGCCAGAAACAAGCCGAGCGAAATGGCGACATGTACGGCCTGCACCGAGGACACCGCATTGGCGGTGCGCAACTGCCCATAGACCACCCAGGGCTGGCGGCCAACTTCGGTGGTAACCCAGCCGGACAGCACGGCGAGAAAGCCGCTCGGCCCCATCATCAAGGCGAAAGTATGGAACCATCTGGTTTCGTAGAGGCGTCGGCGCCAACGCAAAACCAGGCTGGTTAATCCCAGCAGCATCATTGTAACGCCAATCGCCACCATCAAGCGGAACGACCAGAAGATGATCGATGCATTCGGCCGTTCGTCCGCCGGCCATTCCTTCAGCCCGCGCAAAGTCCCGTTCCATTCATGCGTCAGGATGAGACTGCCAAGGCGCGGAACTTCAACCGCCCATTTTGTCTCCTCCCGCTGCATGTCGGGCAGACCGAAGAGCAGCAGCGGCGCGCCCTGGCTGGTTTCCCAATGGCCTTCCATCGCGGCGATCTTGGCGGGCTGATGCTCCAGTGTGTTGAGGCCGTGCATGTCGCCGGCCAGGATCTGGATCGGAGCGACGAAGGCCGCCATCCACATCGCCATCGAAAACATCACCCGTGCGGCATCCAACTGGCGGGCATTGTCGCGCGACCGGCGATACAGCAGATGCCACGCACCGACCGCGCCGACCGCAAAGGCCGTCGTCAGATAAGCGGCCAGGGTCATATGTACCAGGCGATAAGGAAAGGACGGGTTAAAGATGACCGCCAGCCAGCTGGCCGGCTGGAACCGGCCATCAACAATCTCATAGCCGCTTGGCGTCTGCATCCAGCTATTGGCCGAGAGTATCCAGAAAGCGGAAAACAGCGTGCCGATTGCCACCATGCAGGTGGCGAAGAAATGCAGGCCACGCCCCACGCGGTCCCAGCCAAACAGCATAATGCCGAGAAATCCGGCCTCGAGGAAAAAGGCCGTCAGCACTTCATAGGACAGCAGGGGACCGAGTATGTTTCCGGCGCTATCCGAAAGTCGGCTCCAATTGGTGCCGAACTGGTAGCTCATGACCACACCGGATACGACGCCCATGCCGAAGGATACGGCGAATATTTTCGACCAGAATCGATAGAGGTCGCGATAGACCCGCCGGTCGGTCTTCAGCCAAAGTCCTTCCAGAACAGCGAGGTAACTAGCCAAGCCAATGGTGAAGGAGGGAAAGAGGATATGGAATGAGATGGTGAAGGCGAATTGCAGGCGCGCCAGAAGAACGGCATCGAGTTCCATCAATCAAGCTCCCTTGAGGCCACCCATGCTTGATCTGCTCGGCAATCAAAGCATGCACAGTGCTTAGCACCGGGGTCAAGGCAGCTTCGAGCATGCCGGATGACGCGCATCAACTTGCCGCTGCGTCAATTCGGGGCATTGACCGTTGGGGTAGTACCTGACCGGGCGATGATATATAAGGGACCTCCCGATATTTCCGCCGGGAACGGACGGCCATCGGAGCCATGGATGAGACGATGACCGAGTATCCCGAGAGAATCGACCGGTTGCGGAAATACTGGGAAAATCTGGCCGGCGGCCAAGCGCCCGAGCGGCACCAGGTCGACCCTGCGGCCATTACCGACTTGTTACCCTATTTGCTGCTGGTCGAGATCGAGCCGGATCCTTTCCGGGTACGGTATCGGCTGACCGGCACGATTGTCGACCAGATGACGGGCATGAATATTTCAGGTCGGTATCTCGACGAATTCGCTGTCGGCATCTATGCCGAGTCGGTGAATCAGTTGCAGCAGGATTATGCCAAATGTCACGCCAGCGGCCGCGCCACGGTCAATACCTATCACTGGCCGACCGGCGAAGGTTACTTCCTGCATGTGTGCTATGGGCTGTTTCCCTTGACCATCGGCGGTGAGATTCAGCAATGCCTCTCGATCGAGGATTATGGCGAACTGACGTATGATTCCAAGATCGCGGACTGGTCGGTGCCGTTAAAGAAAAAGTGAGCCCACGCCTCGTATCTCATTACGATCACTATCGTTTTGCACCAGAAAGATGCAAATTGACGAGAGACCGGCTCAGCAATTTCGTAGATGCAATTGCAGGCGCTCTCCGGTAATGTGCGCCGGCGCAAGGCAGCTGTGACCGAACCCGGCTGCTATTAACCGCAAGCATCTTCGAGACAATTTTTGCGCGCGCAACGCCGCACGGCGTTGCCGCACTGTATTTCGCCCATTTCACTTGCGTTGGCTCCGGTAGAGTCCGCGTATTGCTTGCGGCCTCACCGGTGGTATAGGCGCGCGCAAAAGAGGAGAGGAACATGACGCCACACAAATTCAAGATCGGGCAAACAGTCATTTTTACCCCGAACATGAATCACGCCTCGACCTCGCGCGGGAGCTATCAGATCGTTCGATTGCTGCCCAGCGAGACGGCGGATTGTCAGTACCGTATCAAGAGCTCCAAGGATGGGCAAGAACGCGTGGTCCGCGAAAGCGAGCTTTCCTGACGATTTGGCGAAGGGCAAGGAGGAGGTGCAATGGCGCTAAAACCAAATTATGGCCAGCAGCGCGCTGACCGCAACCGAGCAAAACAAGAAAAGAAAGATCGGAAGCTCCGCGAACAACAAGAACAAACGGCGCTGCGCAAGGCGACAAAAAAGCCCGGCGCCGACGCTGCGGAACAGAAAGACTGATCCGCGATAGAACCACCAGATGGCGCAGTGATATCTATGCCGCAAGGTGATTGAGGAGATGGTATGTCCCGCAAAAAGCCGAAGACAAAAGATAGCCCGCTTTTGTCTTTCGATATTATCTATGAGGACGGGTCACGCAGTTCCAACCGCAAAATCCACAGCGACGAACTGGATTATACCAACGAGTTGGCGTCAGCTAAAGCGGCTCTGGAAGCCCAAGACCGAAAAATTTCCGAATTATCCGGGCGTCCCCGTCCCGCCATCAAGTCTTTGATGCGCTCCAACGCCTGATACGAGAATGCGGCACTCGCACAATTGCGAGTGCCGCGCCACGCTTTTCAGTTTCTTAGCGATCTTGCAATTGCATCGAAGCCGGCGAGCAGCAAATGATCGATCGCATCGTCGGCCGGCAAGGGCTGCGACGACAATTTGGCGATCACCATTTCCGAGGCCGGATCGACATAGATCCATTGGCCGTGAATGCCGATGGCACAGTAGGCATTCGTCTCATTTCCGACCATGTACCACTTGCTGCGATAGCGTCCCTGCGGCAGGAACTTCGCCATCGATCCCTTCTGCCAGGCGACCGGGTCGCCATTTTGCAGAATATCCTTGACCCAGCCAGCCGGTACGATCTGCTTGCCACCGATCGCACCGCCCAGCCGCATCAATTCGCCGAAGCGCGCGAGATCACGCAGGGTGATGCAGATGCCGCCAGCGGTGCGCGGTGCACCGAAACGGTCCACCGTGACATAGGCGTCATATTCCGCGCCCATTTTTTGCCAGATATGTTCCGATAGCAGCGCGGTGAAAGGCCGGTTCGCTGCCCGCTCAATCAGCCACCCCAGGAGATCCGAATTCGGCGACACGTAATAGAATCTTTCGCCATGGGGATGGCGGTCGCGCGGCAGGCTGGAGAGGAAGTTTCGCAGATCATTAAGGCGTGCCGGATCGTAAATCGGGTTCCAGCCGGTTGCATCGCGATACCGCGCGAAGGGGCCATCGACATTGAGATAGTCTTCGACGAAATCGATGCTGACCGTCATGTCCAGGACATGGCGCACCGTGCAATCGCCATAGGCCGACTTGGCTACTTCCGGAATGTAGCGCGTTACGGGGACGTCGGGATCCAGTTGTCCCTTTTCGACCAAAATTCCCGCCAATGTGCCGCTCACGGATTTGCTGACGGAAAAGACGATATGCGGCTCGCTTTCAGTGAAGCCGTTGAAATAATTCTCGGCGACGATTTGGCCGCGCTGCAGCACAATGAATCCGTCTGTTGTGCTTTCTTCCAGCATTTGTGCAAGCGTCCGGTCGCGGCCATCGGGACCGCGGAACCCTACATCGCCCAGCTTGCGATTGCCGGCGGGAAGAGCCAAGGGAGCACCTGTGCCACGCCGGATATTGGCTGTCGGCAGGATCTCCCGCACATGATGGAAAGCCCACCGATTGAAAGGCGGGCGGCGCCAGTTTTCCAGCGAGACTTGTTGCTCGGCGGGTGACGGAAAACCGGTCATCAGTTTTTGCGCTGTCACAATGCATCCTCGATCTATTTGAGAAACGAACGGCGTTGTGGCTCTAGTCATAGCACCCGGCGCCAATCACCGGTATGCTTATATGCCGGCGGCGACAACGCCAGGATGTGAGCCTAGCCGCGGGTATTCGCCGGCGAAAAGCGCGCGCTCGGATGCCAGCCCATCTCCAACCACATCGAAGAAAGCGCGCACGCGTGCGGTACGGCGCAAATCGCTATGGGTTACGATCCACAACTCGCGCATTAGTTCGGAGATCGGTGCAGCGATAGCGCGCTGCAGCTCGGAATCGGGATCGGCCAGATAGCAAGGCAAGACCGCCAAGCCGATGCCGGCTTTTGCTGCCATGAACTGGTTAACTAGGCTGTTCGAACGATAGACCCATGCTGTTGGCGTGACGAGTGCCGCCAACCATTCGGATGCCGGAATGCCATTGGCATCTGCACTCCAGCCGATCATCGGCATATCGGCGAGCTTGGCCGGGTTTTCAAATGGCGACCGGCTGGTGAGAAGTGCTGGCGCGCCGTAAACCGCCCAGGCGATGTCGGCCAGTTTGCGACCGAAAAGATCTCCTTCTCTTGGCCGGGCCGGCCGCAGGGCGATATCGGCTTCCCGTCGTGACAGGCTGAGGACGCGATTATCGACGGTCAGTTCCACGACAATGCCCGGATGCATCTGCCTAAACCGAGCGAAATGGCCGGTCACCAGCCGAGAGGCAAGCGTATCGGAACTGGTGACGCGAAGCTGGCCGGTCAGGCGATGATCACGACCGGCAATCTCACGACCGAGCGAAGCCGTCTCGGTTTCGATCCGTTCCGCCGCTTCCGCCACGCGCTCGCCCGCAGCGGTCGGGAGATAAACGCCCCCGGGAAGGCGTTCGAAGAGGCGGACGCCATTCGCTCCTCGGCAGTATTCAGCCGCCGAAAGGCCGTTGAATGGTTGATGCCGAGCCCCTGTGCGGCCCCGGTCAGCGAACCGCTGCGGGAAATTGCCAGGATCAGGCGAAAATCATTCCAGTCGTCCATCTCTTATCTATTTGCATATTTGCAAGTACAATTTACGAAATAACAAATTTTATTGCAAAATTGTAAGCCATATCTTGGTCTCCGTCACGCTTCATCATTAGGAGACCGCGATATGAAACTCTATTACAGCCCCGGCACCTGTTCTTTTGCAGCGCATATCATCGCCCACGAACTCGACCTTGATCTGGACCTGGAGAAAGTTGACCTCAAAAGCAAGATCACTGCCGGTGGCGCCGATTACAGTGCCATTAACCCGAAAGGCTATGTTCCTGCCCTGGAGATCGACCAGGGCATCCTGCTGACGGAAGGTCCGGCGGTGCTGCAATATCTGGCGGCACAACGACCGGAGCGAAACCTGCTACCCGCCGAAGGAAGGATTGAGCGATATCGAGTCCTGGAATGGCTGGGCTTCATCAACAGCGAGCTGCATAAAAGCTTCACCCCGCTCTGGCACGCCGAAAGCGCCAGCGCGACCAAGGATACGGCGCGCGAGATACTTGCCCGGCGTTTCCGATATCTCGACCACCATCTGTCGACACATCGTTATCTGTTGGGGAACGCATTTACCCTGCCCGATGCCTATTGCTTTACCGTCGTCAATTGGAGCAATTACCTCGCGCTCGATCTGGCGCCCTATCCCAATCTGCAGCGCTATATGAACGAGATTGAAACCCGCCCTGCCGTGGAAGCAGCCATGGCGGCCGAAGGCTTGAAAAAAGCGGCATAGTGACGATCAAGCCATGAGCCAGCTCCGCCTAATCAGCCATCCGCTCTGCCCCTATGTGCAGCGCGTGGCCATCGCTTTGATGGAAAAACACATCCCCTATGAATGCGACTATATCGACCTCGCCGAGAAACCGGCTTGGTTCAGCGCGCTATCACCGCTCGGCAAGGTACCGCTGCTGCAATTGGCCGACAGTACGGTCCTGTTCGAATCCGCCGTGATTTGCGATTACCTGGAAGAGGCCTTCCCGCGCTCGCTGCATCCTGACGATCCTGCGAGCCGCGCCCGGGAACGGGCCTGGATCGAATTTGGCTCCGCGGTTCTTGCTACCATCTGGGGATTGGAGACAGCGCAGAATGCCGAGACCTTGCGGTGCAAAGCTGAAGAGTTGCGTATGAAATTCGACCAGGTCGAGCAGGTTCTGGATGGCGGCCCCTGGTTTGCCGGCAGCCGTTTCGGTCTGGTCGATGCTGCCTTCGGCCCGGTCTTTCGCTATTTCGATGTCTTCGACACGATCGTCGATCTTGGCATTTTCGACGGCTTGGGCAAGCTTCGTCGCTGGCGGGAACATCTGTCACAACGACCGAGCATTCAACAAGCCGTTGTACCGGATTATGCCGATCGCCTGCGCCGCTTTCTCGCCGGGCACGGCGCCTATCTGCACCATATAGCGGCACATAACCGGCAAAAGGTTTGCTCATGAACATGACGGTTGCTTGGATAATGCTGGTGGCCGCGGGTCTTCTCGATGTGCTCTGGGCGGTGTCGTTGAAATATGCCGAAGGCTTCAGCAAGCCCGGCTGGAGCCTTCTGTCTTTGCTGCTGTTGGGTGGCCTTGTCTTGCTTCTGGGCCGTAGCCTGCTGGTCTTGCCGGTCGGCACGGCCTATGCCGTCTGGACCGGTATCGGCGCCGCCGGGACCGTCATGATTGGAATTGTCCTGTTCGGTGAAGGAATCGATCCAATGCGCCTGTTCTGGATCGGTTTGATCGTGATGGGCACGATCGGCCTGAAAATCGGAACAGCCTGAGGGCCTGACATGATAAGGCGGACTGAAATATCAATCCGCCCTCCTCCTGGCTGCAGGCTGGGCGCCTTTGACGCCGCGACCTGCGTCCTGGATCTCCGCGGCACTGCCTTCCAGGCCTATTTTGCCGGCTGTTCGCCGGCATTGGTTCCGAAAACCACGCCTCGCGCCTCCTTGCCCAAGGCAGTCAGCACAATGACGACGACGGCAACAACGCCGGCAACCAAAGCCAAAGCGAAGGCATAATTGTTATTGTTGCTCTCAGCCAGTCCTGCCTGGAAGGTCGCATTGACGGAAGCCAACAGATTGCCAAGCTGATAGGCAACGCCCGGGAATGTGCCGCGGATTTCATCTGGCGACAGCTCGTTCAGATGAACCGGGATGACGCCCCAGGCGCCTTGGACTGCGACCTGCATCAGGAAAGCGCCGACCGCGAGCAGAACCGGCGTCGAGGAATAGGCCCAAAGCGGGATCACCGGCAAAGCGAGAGCCGACGCAATGATGATCGCCTTCCGGCGACCGATCTTCTCTGATAAAGCGCCGAAACCGAGCCCGCCGATAATCGCGCCGATATTATAGACAATGGCGATCAAGCTCACCGTCTGGGTCGAGAATTCATGCTGGACCTCAAGGAAGGTGGGATAGAGATCTTGCGTGCCGTGACTGAAGAAGTTGAAGGCCGTCATCAGCAGGACCGCATAGATCAGCAGGCCGAATTCGCGGCGAACAACGGTCAGCACGCTTGGCCGCGACTTAAGATGTTGTCGCGCCACGAAGGCTGGAGATTCATCGACATGACGGCGAATATAAAAAATGAGCAGGGCCGGCAACGCACCGATCATGAACATGCCCCGCCAGCCAATATGATCAAAAAGCAGGCCGAACACCACCGATGCCAGCAGATATCCCGTCGGGTAGCCCGCCTGCAATACGCCAGAGATGATTCCACGCGTTTTCGGCGGGATGGTTTCCATGGTCAGAGACGCCCCCACGCCCCATTCGCCACCCATGGCTATTCCGTAAAGGGCGCGGAGCACCAAGAGGACCGTCAGACTGGGTGCAAAACCGGAAACGAATTCAAGGACGGAATAGAGCAGCACGTCGGCCATGAGAGTCGGCCGCCGCCCGAAGCGGTCCGCTGCGAGGCCAAACAGCAAAGCGCCGACCGGGCGCATCGCCAATGTCAGGGTGATGGCGAAGGCGGCCGACTTCACATCGGTGTTGAACTCTGTCGCGATATGCTTCAGCACGAAGACCATGATGAAGAAATCGAAGGCATCCAGGGTCCAGCCGAGATAGCTGGCCACGACGGCACTGCGTTGCTTTGCGGTAAGGGAGCGCAGGTCAGACAAGAGAGACACGTCAGACTCCTGACAACTGAACGATCGAAACGGGAAAGTGCAGTAGATTTACAGCCGGGATAAGAGCGGCAAGTCTAGCGTAGTAACAATCAACTGCAAGCGATCATCCGTCATCATCCACCGTTGCCGGCGATGAGACTCTGCTATGGCAGCGCCGGTGCACGACGAAAGAAATCTCGGCGAGTGGATCAATTCCGACCGTGACTCTCGTCAGGTCGTGGAGCGCGGCCGGCGCGGCGTCAGGGCTGCCTCTTCGACATGAATGCGCCAAGCGAGCAGCAGGGCATTGGCGATGGAAAAGATCACCGCCAGCGGCCAGGCGCCAAGCGCCAGCGGCAAAAGGGCGATTTCCAGCACGACCAGCACATAATTAGGATGCTGGCAGAAGCGATAGGGACCGCGCCTCACCAAAGGCGGCGCCTCTGCCGGAATGATCACACGCGTCGTCCAAAAGCTGCCAAGGCTGGCCAGGATCCAGACACGGAAAGCCTGCAAGACGAGATAAGCGCCAACAGCCCAAAGCTGCAGCTCCACATCACCCGACAGCACCCAAAGCCACAAGGCTATGAGCCAGGCGCCATGCAGCAAGACGATCAGCGGGTAATGACCGGCACCCACTTCAGTAGCGCCAGCGGTGCGGAGCCGCCTGGTGTTGTAATTGGCATAGACCAACTCGGCGCCGCGCTGGATCGTCACAAACAGCAGCAGGAGAATGGCCCAGAGAATGGCGCCCTCCATCGCCATATCAGGCCTCGATCAGCTGAAACGCAGCCGTGAAGCCGGGTCCCAGCGCCGACATCAGATATCGTCCCGATAGGCCGCCGGCCAACATACGCTGTAGGACGAAGAGTACTGTCACGGCCGACATATTGCCGTATTCCCGCAGGATCTCGCGGGCGGCCGCCAGGTTGCCGCGTGGAAGATCGAGGCAGTCTTCCAGAGCATCAAGCACCTTCATGCCGCCTGGATGGCAAATGAAGCCGTCAAGATCGGACCGTTCCAGTTTGTGATGTGCGAGGAAGCCGGCAATCGCCGCTGCTAATTCCTGCCGGACGATCGTCGGGATATCGCGGGAGAAGATGACACCTAATCCATCATCACAGACATTCCACCCCATCACATCCAGCGAATCCGGCCAGGTATGGAGACCCGCGGGCCCGAGACGTGGTCCCCGTGACCCCGGGCGACCGAGTACCATTGCCGCCG
This sequence comes from Dongia soli, assembly GCF_034044715.1. Lineage (NCBI taxonomy): Bacteria > Pseudomonadati > Pseudomonadota > Alphaproteobacteria > Rhodospirillales > Dongiaceae > Dongia > Dongia soli. Next base: position 250,203 of record NZ_JAXCLW010000001.1, read on the forward strand.
CACCATCGCCAAACAAAGCCGCCGCGATGATATTGCTGTTGGACATGTCGCCCTGGCGGAAGGTGAGGCCGCAAAGCTCGACCGCCAGGAAGAGGACGTCACCCTCCGTCTGCAACCGCGCCAAGGTTGCGGCATGGCCGAGACCGACGACACCGCCACCGCAGCCCAGCCCGAAAATTGGCAGACGCTGGACATGGCTGGGCAGATTAAGGCGATTCAAGATCAGCGCATCGAGACTGGGAGTCGCGATACCCGTGGTTGATGCGACGACGATGGCCGCGATATCCTTCGCTTGGCGGCCAGCTTTCATCAATGCTTCTGACGCCGCCCGCTCCAGCAAGTCGACAGCATGATCGATATATAGCTGATTGCGCTCCTGCCAGCCGTGCGGCTCGCGATACCAATCGAGAGGTACGCAGGAAAAGCGTTGGGAAATGCCGGCGTTCTGGAAAACCGGCATCAGCCGCTCGATATTCGATCGTCGCTGGTCGAACAGCTCCGGCGCCATCATTTCGACATCGCCTTGGAGCAGGCGATGAGGCGGTACGCTGGTCGCAATGGAGAGAATGGTCGGATCAGCGTCCAACCGGGATTCGAGAATGACCCTGTCCTGGTCATCCGCACGGTATACCTTGGGGGATCTGTCCCTAAATTGATCGATCAGAGTCATATGGCACACTGCGTTTTGCGGCCGTGGCCGCGGGCTAAAACAAGGTCCGTGGGATTAAGACGACAGCGCAGCACCGATTATTCTATCATCCGCAAAGAATTTGTCGGCGGAAAAAGCTTCGTCAGCGATTGGAATAAATATCGAATTAACGTAGTCAAGTATGCGGGGTGCAGGTCCGCACCGTAACCTCCTGAAAATAGGGCGAGCATCAACCGCAACGACGAAATGGGAATACGGTTCGCGGATTCATCCATGCACGATAGCTCGACGCTCATACTGCCCGCACCTTCCACCCGCCTCTGGCTCGGCTTCAGCGCAATGTGCCTGGGGCTGTTCATGGCCGTTCTCGACATCCAGATCGTCGCCACCTCGCTGCCCGATATCCAGACCGGTCTTGGCATGAGGCCGGAGGATATGAGCTGGATACAAACGGCGTATCTGATCGCGGAAGTGATTTCCATTTCTCTGACCGGCTGGCTCACGCGGTTGCTCGGCTTGCGGACCCTCTGTCTGGCGGCAATCGCGGGCTTCACCCTGACCTCTCTCGGCTGCGCCTTCAGCACTGGCCTTGCGAGCCTGATTGCCTGTCGTATCGTGCAGGGGCTTACCGGCGGCTGTCTTATCCCATTGGTCTTTTCCGCGGTTTTCCTGATCTTTCCGTTTCGCCTTCAAGGTCTCGCCACCACCATCGCCGGCACCCTGGCCGTCTTTGCACCAACCATCGGTCCGTTGGTCGGTGGATGGATCACCGACACCTATTCGTGGCACTGGCTTTTTCTCATCAATCTCGCACCGGGCGTGCTGGTGCTGGCTGTCGTCATGACATGCCTGCCGGGCCGTATCGGAGTCGAACAGCCCTTACAGAAACTTGACTGGATCGCCCTCGCACTGATCGCGGCCACCTTGGCCAGCCTGGAGATCGGCCTCAAGCGGGCCCCGGATCATGGCTGGTTGTCGCTCCAACCGATCATGCTCTTCCTGATCGTGATTTCCTGCGGCTCGCTGTTCATCTTCCGCACCTGGCTTGCCGAAAATCGCATCGTCGATCTCCGCCTGCTGGCCGACCGCCGATTTTCAATCGGTTGTGCGCTCAGCTTCATTCTCGGTTTCGGCCTCTACGGCTCCGTCTATCTGATGCCGGTTTTCCTTTCTCTGGTGCGCCTGCATTCGGCTTTTGAGATCGGCCAGATCATGCTGGTTTCCGGTGTTGCCCAACTCCTTGTGGCACCGGTAGCGGTGGCGCTTGAGCGACGTTTCGATGCGCGTCTGCTGAGCAGTATCGGCTTTGCGATTTTCGCCGTCGGCCTCGGTTTCAGCTACTACGCCACCTGGGAAACCGATTTCGCCGGCATGTTCTGGCCCCAAGTCATTCGCGGCGGAGCGATCATGTTCTGCCTGCTGCCCCCAACGCGGCTAGCGCTCAACCATCTGCCGGCCAGCCGGGTGCCCGATGCCAGCGCGCTCTTCAATCTGTTGCGCAACCTCGGCGGGGCAATCGGGCTTGCTTTGATCGACACGGTGATCTGGGGTCGGACCCCGATACATGTCCAGCATTTTGTCAGCCGCCTGCTGGCAGGCGATGCCAACGCCGCCCGCCTCGTCGGACTGCCGACCGACCGCTTCGTCGGCAAACCGATCGCAGCTCCGGATGAAGCAACCCAGGAACTGGTACGGCCGCTGGTGGAACGGGCGGGCCTGGTTGCCGCCATCAACGATGCCTGGATGATGCTCGGCCTGCTAACCTTGATTGGTGTCGTCCTTGCCCTGTTTCTGCTGAAGCGAAAGCCCGCCAGCAGCGGTAACTGATTGCCAGAGCGACGCGAGACCATTACCGTGCCCTGAAATTCATCACAGCAATTGGATTGGCGTCGATGTCGCGCACCGTCTTGTTGACCGGCTTTGAACCCTTTGGCGGCCTGACTTTCAATCCCGCTTTGGAAATTGCCAAGGCGCTCCACGGCGCCGGCATTGATGATTTGCGGATCCATAGTGAAATCCTCCCGGTGACTTTCGAAGGTCACGCTGCGCGGCTTGAAAAATCGATCCGCGAGACAGCACCTGTTCTGGTCCTCAGCCTCGGCCTTTATGGCGGGGAGGACATGATCCGCCTGGAGCGGATCGGCCTCAATCTCGCAGATTTCGATCTTGCGGATAATGCGGGACTGAAATTGCGTTCGAGCCCGATCGAGCCGTCCGGTCCGGCCGCACGTATAGCGACCCTGCCTTGCGATGCGATTCAGCGGGCGCTTCTGGCAAGCGGCATCCCAGCCCGCCTGTCCAACACCGCGGGTGCCTATCTTTGCAACGCCACCTTGTATTCTGCGCTGCGCATCTGCGCTGACCAATCGCAAAAGCCCCGCTGCGGTTTCATTCATTTGCCCTATGCCACGCAGCAAGTTGCAGCGATGCTGATAGAAGAAAAGCCTGACGAGCTCACCTTGATCTCACCGGATTCGATCCTGCCATCTCTGCCCCTCGATTTGATGATCGAGGCCGTAAAAATCGCCATTCGGACCGGCCTGACCGCGCAATGAAACGCGAAAGATCCAAGCGGTCTGCGTCACCGGACTCTTGGGTCAGTCCGTTGTCGGCATAGCTGAATGTGGTAGCTGGCCAAGCCACATAAGTAATGTCTTGCCAAATCCAGTCCGCCTGCGGCTATCATGGGCCTTCGTCATCAGGCGATGTGCAAGTCTCGCGCATGTGATCTCTTTTCATGGGAGCGATCATGGCCCAGAATTTCTGCGACATCTGTGGTGTTCGGCCGGCAACCGTACGCGTTGCCGTCGTACAGAACGGACGGCAACGGCAACTCGACGTCTGCGACTTCCATTACACACAATTGACCCGGCACCAGCGCCAGATATCTCCCTTCGAAGCATTATTCGGCAGCGGTGTTCTCAGTGACCTGCTGAATGAATCCCCCGCTGGGGACCCCGCTTTGCCACGTCGCGGCACACGTCCAGGCGACCAGCAAGGGATCAATCTGGAACAGCATTTCAGCGCGAAGGCGAAAGAAATCCTGCAGCGCGCAGCCGAGCGCGCCACCCAGTTCGGCAAGCGCGATGTCGATAGCGAGCACCTGCTCTACGAACTGACGGAAAGCGATATCGTTCGATCTATTCTCCAGCAATTCAAGATTTCGCCGGAGGATTTGCGCGGCTATATCGAGCAGAATGCGCAGAAAGGCGAAGCGGAAAATACCGCCCGCGTCGCCTCGATCGGCATCTCGCCCCGCGTCAAGAGCGCGCTGGACCAGGCTTTCCTGAGCTCCCGCGAAATGGGGCACAACTATGTCGGCCCGGAACATCTGTTGATCGGTTTGGCCTCGGTACCGGACAGTTTCGCTGGCAACTTGCTTGGCAAATACGGATTGACACCGCAGGCCTTGCGGCAACAAACGGTGCGGATTGTCGGCAAAGGCGCCGAAGAAGGCCAGATCAACACGCCCACCAATACGCCGACGCTTGATAAATATAGCCGCGATCTGACGAAGCTGGCGCGCGATGGCAAGCTCGATCCTGTGATCGGGCGGTCGAAAGAGGTGGAGACCACGGTGGAAATTCTCGCCCGGCGCAAGAAGAACAATCCTGTTCTGATCGGCGAACCCGGCGTTGGCAAAACCGCGATTGTCGAAGGATTGGCGCAGCGCATCATCGGTGGTGATGTGCCCGAGGTGCTGCGTAATAAGCGGCTGATCGAATTGAACATCAATTCCCTTGTTGCCGGCGCCAAATTCCGCGGTGAATTCGAGGAACGCGTCAAACAGGTGATGGATGAGATCACCGCGCAGCGCGACGGCTTGGTGCTGTTCATCGATGAGGTTCACACCATTGTCGGCGCAGGCCAGGGAGGCGGCGAAGGTGGCCTCGATATCGCCAATGTCTTCAAACCGGCCATGGCGCGCGGCGAGATGAATTTGATCGGCGCCACAACGCTCAACGAATATCAGAAATACATTGAAAAGGACTCGGCGCTTGAGCGTCGCTTCCAGCCGGTTTTCGTCGTCGAACCGACCATCGAACAGACGATCAATATCCTGCGCGGGCTGCGCGACCGCCTGGAAGCACATCACAAGGTCACGATTCTGGACGAAGCCCTGGTGGGGGCGGCGGAACTTTCCGATCGTTATATCAGCGGCCGTTTCCTGCCCGACAAAGCCATCGACTTGATCGATCAGGCGGCGGCCCGGGTCCGTCTGTCGACTACATCACGGCCATTGGAGATCCAGGAGCTGGAAGCCGAGATCGCCCAGCTGAATCGCGAGCAGGCCTATGTCAGCGCCCGAAAGCGGTTCGACCGTGCCAAGAACTTTGAGGAACAGATTACGGCCAAGACCAAAGACCTTGTTGAGATGACGGAAAAGTGGAAACAGAAAATCGGTACCAGCACGGCCGAGGTGTCTTTATCGGATGTGGCCGAGATCGTCTCCAAATTGAGCGGCATCCCCGTTGCGGATCTGACCGAGGAGGAAAAAGCCAAGCTGCTTAAGATGGAGGAGCGGCTGCATGAGCGGGTGATCGGCCAGGAGGAGGCGATCCGAGCGGTCAGCGATGCGATCCGTTTGTCCCGGGCCGGCTTGCAGCAAGGCGACCGCCCAATCGCTACCTTCCTTTTTCTGGGTCCAACCGGGGTTGGCAAAACCGAATTGGCCAAGGCTTTGGCGGAGGTTGTCTTCGGCGACGAGGATGCCGTTTTGCGGATCGATATGAGCGAATATATGGAGCGGCATGCCGTCGCCCGTCTGATCGGCGCGCCGCCAGGTTATGTCGGCTATGATGAAGGCGGACAACTGACGGAACGCGTCCGACGCCGCCCTTACAGTGTCATTCTGCTCGATGAGATCGAGAAGGCGCATGCGGATGTCTATAATGTTCTGCTTCAAGTCTTCGATGACGGCCGTCTCACCGATGGGAAAGGCCGTGTAGTGGACTTCACCAACACGCTGATCATCGCCACCAGCAACCTCGCTTCCGATGTCATCGTGCAGGGACGCCGGCCGCCCGGCTTCATCACCCGGGACGATCGCGAGGGAGATACACGTGGCCAAGTGATGTCGGCCCTGCGTCAGCATTTCCGCCCGGAATTTCTCAATCGCATCGATGAGATCATCATCTTTCATGCGCTCGACAGGGAACAGATTAAAGAAATCGTCCAATTGCAGTTGGAGCGGGTCCGCAAACTGGCCCGCTCCCAGGATATCGATCTCAGTTTCGACGGCAGTCTCGTCGATTATCTGGCCGAAGAAGGATATCAGCCGGAATTCGGTGCGCGTGAATTGAAACGCCAGATACGGCAACTTCTGGAAAGCAAATTGGCCAAGTCCATGCTGCGGGGGGAGGTCACCGAAGGCAGCAGTGTCCGTTGCACCTATGACCAGCAAAAACGGGAGGTCGCCTTCTCCGTCACGGCACCGCAACCGAAGCCAGAGGATGAAGTACCCCAGACGGACACCGTCGAGCGCAAGAAGAAGAAAGTCGCCGCAACTGGAGACAATGTCTCGGATGCAGCAGCGGGCCGCAAGCCGAATTCGTCTGACAACGAGCCGGCGGCTGTGTAGTCTTGCACCATGCATGTGCGTCCGCCGGGAGAGCGGCGGAAGCGATGGTTAACGTCCGAAACGGTACTGGGGAAGCGAGATTGCGGACGTTAGAGCCCAGAGCGGGGCGTGCAGCCTCTTGTTTTTGCGCATCATCTATGGATGCTTCCCTTCTAGCGTGAGTTGCGTGCCCACTTATAAGCGGGAGGTGGGAGAGGTCGAATTTAAAAACAATTCAGGAGCCTCTGCTATGTCACGAGCAACGAATCAACGCATGGGCCAGCGGCTTGGCATGTATGCCCTGGTCATCAATGACGAACTCAATCAGCAGTCAGCGCTGGGACGAGCAATCCGTTCACTAGTGGAAGAGCTTCGCGAGCGCGATGTAGACATTGTAGAAGCGGTAACCGTGGATGACGCCCGCGCGATTGCGGCTTCCGATACAGCGATCCAATGCGTGCTGCTCGACTGGGATATCAAGGAGGACAAGAACCACACCGATGTCACGGCACTTCTGGGCCATATCCGGGCGAGAAACTCCAAGGTCCCTATCTTTTTGACGACCGATCGCAGCACAGCGTCGAAAATCCCGACCCAGGCCATGCAGGAGGCCGATGATTTCATCTGGCTCCTGGAAGATACAACGGATTTTGTCGCCGGTCGCATCGTTGCCGCCATGCAGCGTTATCGCGAACAGGTTTTGCCGCCCATGTTCCGCGCCCTGGCACGGTTCTCGCGTGTCTATGAATATTCCTGGCATACGCCGGGTCATACCGGTGGCACCGCCTTCCTGAAGGCGCCGGCGGGTCGCGCTTTTTTCGAATTTTTCGGCGAAAGCCTGTTTCGTTCCGATTTGTCGATTTCAGTAGGCCAGCTTGGCTCTCTGTTGGACCATTCCGGCCCGATCGGTGAAGGCGAGCGTTATGCGGCCCGCGTCTTCGGTGCCCATCGCAGCTATACTGTGACCAATGGGTCGTCGACCTCGAACCGCGTCATCCTCATGGCCAGCGTGACCCGCGACCAGGTGGCGCTTTGCGACCGCAACTGCCACAAATCGGTCGAACATGCGATGACGCTCTCCGGCGCCATACCCACCTATCTGGTGCCGACCCGCAACAAGCTTGGCATTATCGGCCCGATCCCACCGGAACGGCTGACAGCTGAAGCGCTCAAACGGGCGATCTCCAGCAATCCGTTGGTCCGCAAGGACGTCGACCCGACCCCGGTACACACCGTCATCACCAATTCAACCTATGACGGGCTATGCTATAACGTGACCCGGGTCGAGGAGATCCTCGGCGCGTCGGTCGACCGCCTGCATTTCGACGAAGCGTGGTACGGCTATGCCCGGTTCAATCCCATCTATCGCGATCGTTTCGGCATGCATGGGGATCCTAAGGATCACAAGCCGGACGGCCCGACGGTTTTCACCACCCAGTCGACGCACAAACTGCTTGCCGCCTTGTCCCAAGCCTCCTTCATTCATATACGCGACGGCCGGCGTCCGATCGATCATGGACGCTTCAACGAAGCCTTCATGATGCATGCTTCCACATCGCCGCAATATGCCATTATCGCGTCGAACGATGTCAGCGCGGCAATGATGGATGATTCAGGTGAGGCCTTGACCACCGAATCGATCCGCGAAGCCGTAGCCTTCCGCCAGATGCTGGCGCGACTATACGCGGAGTTCACCAAGAAGAACGACTGGTTCTTCGATGCCTGGCAGCCGGAGAGCGTCAAGGATCCCGCGTCCAAAAAGAAAGTTTCTTTCCATGAGGCGGAAGAAGATCATCTGGTGAGTGATCCCAATTGCTGGATTTTGCGGCCGAATGAAGACTGGCACGGCTTCGGGGATCTCGAAGACGGCTATTGCATGTTGGATCCCATCAAAGTCTCGATCCTGACACCAGGGGCGACGCCAAGTGGAGGCATCGGGAAAGACGGCATTCCAGCAACGGTCCTGACCGCCTATCTGGGACAGCAGGGAATCGTGGTCGAAAAGACAACGGACTTCACGATCCTGTTCCTGTTCTCGCTTGGTGTCACCAAGGGGAAATGGGGCACGCTCGTCAATGCCCTGCTTGATTTCAAACGCGATTACGATGCCAACGCCCCTTTGGAACAGGTCCTGCCCGGTCTTGTTGCGTCATACCCGGCCACCTATCGCGACATGGGATTACGCGATCTTGCCAGCTCGATGTTCGCCGCCATGAAGAAGGTGCGCACCACCGAATTCATGGCCAAGGGTTTTGCAACGCTGCCGACCCCCGATCTTAGCCCCGTAGAGGCCTATGAGCAGTTGGTGAGGGGCAATGTCGAGCAGGTGACATTGGACGAAATGGTGGGCCGCACCGTGGCTACCGGTGTTGTTCCTTATCCGCCCGGTATTCCCTTGATGATGCCGGGGGAAAATGCCGGGCCGGCGGATGGCCCGTTGCTCGGCTATCTTAAATCGTTGGAGGCCTTTGACCATCTCTTCCCCGGCTTCACCCACGACACCCACGGTGTCGAAGTGGAAGACGGCAAATATCGGGTCTATTGCGTCAAAGGCGGTAAAAGGAAATGAGTTCAATCGGCGTGCGGGACTAATGCCGCCCGCACGCCGATCATATCACAGGCTGCGCGCAACGTAACTGACAGCGCGGCGCACCACCGGCGGCTTATCGCTGCGATGGAAACCAGCCACCCGTTCGATGATCTGCTGATCGTGAACCGTTAGCCGGTCCAGCATCCGAAGATGCTGCAGCCAGCTATCGACGGTATAGATCTCCTCCCAGATTTCGGGCCTATTGACATCGCGATAGAGCGCCCAGCGCGTCGCACCATTGCGCAACCTCACCCGGCGGAGATCGCGTACCGCCCGCAGGAATGCCCGGTGCTGGTCCTGATTTATCGTGTATTCGATCATGACGAGCACCGCGCCGCGTCGCATGTCCAGCCCGCCCGCGACCCTTTCAGGTTCTGCTGGAGCCGGCCGTGCCGCGCTGACATCGAAGGCCGTCAATTCCGGCAATTTCAGGCGATAAGCAAAAACCGCGATTATCACCATAGCCGCGCCGGATACCAGGAACGCTTCCTGCAACCCGAACAGATCGGCGACCACACCCCATAGGAACGATCCCAGACTGAGGCCGCCATAAAGGGTCGTTTGGTAGAGTGCGAGGGCGCGTGCTTTCACCCATTCCGGCACAAGGACCTGGACTGCCGTATTATAAGTCGACAGAGCGGCGATCCAGGCGCCCCCGGCAATGATCAGAGCCGGCACCAGCACGACCAGATAGGTGGCGAGCCCGGCCGTCAGCAAGACAAGCCCAAAGACCGCGCCGCCAAGGCTGATGAGTGCGCTGCTGCCAAGAATTTGCCGCGCATAGCCTACCTGGGTACTGCCAAGAATGGCGCCCAAGCCAAGTGATCCGAGCAGCACTCCGTAAACCAGTGAGCCGCCATCCAGCAGCCGATGTGCCAAGAGCGGCAGCAGCGCCCAAATCGAACTGGCCGTCAGGCCAAAGAAAAACGACCGGATCATGACGAGGCGGGTGACGCTGGAATAGCGCGCGAAGCGCAACGCCGCGACCATGCCTTCGTAGAGGCGCTCCGGTGGCAGATGCCATTGATGAGGTGGGCGTCGCCACCGCCACAAGGCCCACAACAGGCCGATATAGGCCAGTGTATTGGCGCAGAATACCCAGCCTGGCCCCAGCCCGGCTAGCATGAGACCGCCGATCGCGGGTCCCACGGCACGCGCGACATTGTAGTTGACGCTGTTCAGCAGCACCGCATCGGCTACCATGGTCTTGGGAACCTGCTCGCCCACAGCGGCCTGCCAGGCCGGAACGGTCACTGCGCTGCCGAGGGATACCCAGAAGGTCAGCAGGATGAGCCAGAAGGGATTAAGGAGATGCAGGAAGGACATCGCGGTGAGGACGATGCTGCCCAGCATCTCGATCGATTGGCCGATCAGCATGATCCGGCGCCGGTCGTAATTATCGGCGAGAACGCCGGCTGCGATCGACAGCATCACCAGTGGGAGAGACGCGGCCACTTGGATCATGGCGACTGTCGTCGAGCTGGCATGACTGGAGGTGACGATCCAGGCCGCCGCGACGGATTGCGCCCAAGTGCAGAGGTTGGCGAAAAGATCGGTAATCCAGATGAGACGAAAGGCTTCGATCGTCAGCGGTGCCCAGCTCGACTGCCACTTCCTCGGCTTTTGCGCAATCGGTGCCGCCTCCGGATTGTCCTGCTTCAGATCCTGTTTCGGTGAGACGGATTGCAGCATCGGCCACCTAATGGAACGCAATCTATCATCAAGTGGATTTCTTCAATCTCGCAGGATGGCGCTGGAAAAGGCCGACGATGCCCTGTCGGAACAGCAAGACACAGACGACGAAGACCAGGCCCTGGATGACCGTCACCCAGGCACCCAAGGGCGCCAGATAATTTTCCATGGCGACGATAACAAAGGCACCGACGACCGGCCCCAAAATCGTTCCCATGCCGCCGACCAGCACGATCAGGATGACCTCGCCCGACATCATCCAATGCACATCGGTCAGCGATGCCAGCTGGAAAACGATCACCTTGGTGGCGCCCGCCAAACCAGCCAGCGCGGCCGACAGGACGAAAACCAGCAATTTGTATTGCGACGCACGATATCCCAGGGAGATCGCCCTTGATTCGTTATCGCGAATGGCTTTCAACACCTGGCCGAAGGGTGAATGGACAATGCGGAAAATCATCCAGAATCCGCCGAGAAAAATCAACGCCACGACATGATAAAGCGCCAGATCATTGGCGAGGTTGATAACGCCGAAAAGATTGCCGCGCGGAACAGATTGAATGCCATCTTCGCCGCCGGTGAAGCCTGCTTGCAGGGCAAAGAAATAGATCATCTGCGCCAGAGCCAGGGTGATCATGGCAAAATAAATTCCCTGACGACGGATAGCTAAAGCGCCAAAGATCAGGCCAAGTAGAGCGGCTGCAGATGTGCCCAAAAGAATACACAGTTCCGGCGGCCATCCCCAGATCTTCGCGGCATGGGCACAGACGTAGCTCGCCATGCCGAAATACGCGGCATGACCGAATGAGAGCAGACCGCCATAGCCGAGCAGGAGGTTGAAGGCGCAGGCGAAAAGCGCGAAGCACAGCACCTTCATCAGGAATATCGGATAGAGAATGTGAGGCCCAATCACCAGCAAAGCGATTAGAATGAGGAAGCTGCGCGTATATCTCGTCACACGCGCCTCCCAAAGAGACCAGCCGGCTTCAACAGCAGGACGATGGCCATGATGATGAAGATAACGGTCGAGGATGCTTCGGGATAAAGGAGCTTGGTCAATCCTTCGATCAAGCCGAGGGCAAAGCCCGTCACGATGGACCCTGCAATCGATCCCATGCCACCGATCACCACGACAGCGAAAACGGTGATGATCATGTCGGCGCCCATATTGGGATTGACCGAATAGATGGGTGCCGCCATGACACCGGCGAGGGCGGCCAGCCCGACGCCACCGCCATAGGTGAGTGTGATCAGACGCGGAACATTAATACCGAAAGCCTGAACCAAGGTCGGATTCTCGGTTGCGGCCCGCAGATAGGCGCCAAGCTTGGTCTTCTCGACCAGCCACGTAGCGAGGCAGACCGATAGCGATAGCAGGATCACCCAAAGCCGGTAATTCGGCAGGAACATGAAGCCTAGATTCTGACCGCCGGCCAAGGTCAGCGGGATTCCGTAAGGCAGACCCGACACACCATATCGGATGCGGAATAGCCCCTGAATGATCAAGGCGAGGCCGAAAGTCAGAAGCAGGCCATAAAGATGGTCGAGGTGATGCAGCCGGGAAATCAACAGACGCTCCAGCACCAGGCCGAATATGCCCACCAGAACCGGCACCAGCAGCAATGCCCACCAATAGCCGACCCCAAAATAGCTCAGCAGCATCCAGGTCAGAAAGGCTCCCATCATATACTGCGCCCCGTGAGCGAAGTTGATGATGTTCAGCAAGCCGAAAATGATCGCCAATCCCAGACTGAGCAAGGCATAGAACGAGCCGTTGATCAGCCCCAGAAGGAGCTGACCGAACAAGGCCTGGGATGGGATGCCGAGAATCGTGAACATGCGCTTTGTCGAGTGTTACTTGACGAGCGGGCATCCGCCTTCATTGAGCGGTCGGAAGGCCTCTGCGGCAGGAATGGTCGCCAGCAGTTTGTAGTAATCCCAGTCTCCCTTCGATTCCTCGGGCTTCTTCACTTCAAAGAGATACATGTCGTGGGTGACACGGCCATCGATTCTGACCTGCCCCTTGCCGAATAGCGGATCATCGGTTGGCATCTCTTTCATTTTCGCCATGACGACCGACGCATCCTTGCTGTTGGTCGCCTCGATCGCTTTGAGATAATGCAGGACACTCGCATAGACGCCTGCATGGACCATGCTCGGCATCTTTCCGTCGCTTCTTTCGGCGAAACGCTTGGACCAGGCCCGCGTCGCGTCATTCAAATCCCAATAAAACGCCTCGGTGAGTACCAGCCCCTGAGCCACTTGCAGACCGAGCGCGTGGATATCAGTGATGAAAATGAGCAATCCGGCGAGCTTCTGGCCGCCCTGGGTAATGCCGAATTCCGCCGCCTGCTTGATGGTGTTGATGGTGTCACCGCCGGCATTGGCTAGACCGATCACCTTGGCGCCGGAGGCTTGCGCCTGCAACAGAAAGGATGAAAAGTCGCTACCGGGAAAGGGATGCTTGACCGAGCCGAGCACCTTACCGCCGGACTTTTCCACAAGTGCCGTCGTGTCGCGCTCCAGCGCATGGCCGAAGGCATAATCCGCCGTGATGAAGAACCAGGTGTCGCCGCCTTGCTTCACCATGGCACCGCCCGTGCCGTTGGCGAGGGCCCAGGTATCATAGGTCCAATGAATCGTATTGGGCGAGCATTGCTTCCCGGTCAGATCCGCGGCACCTGCCCCGGAATCGATGAAGATCTTGTTCTTCTCGCGTGTCACTTGTGAAACCGCAAGGGCGACCGAGGATGTGGGCACGTCGAAAATGGCATCGACACCCTCCTGATCATACCATTGCCGCGCAATGCTCGACCCCACATCGGGCTTATTCTGGTGATCGGCTGAGACGATATTCACCCTGATCCCCTTATCTGTCGCTTTGAAATCTTCAACGGCCATGCGGGCGGCGATGACGGAACCTTCGCCAGAGAGATCGGCATAGACGCCGGAGCGATCATTGAGAATGCCGATTTTGACATCTATCTCGGCGCGAGCACCCGTCGTAAATGCGCCGGCAAAAAGGCCGGCTAACAAGATCGCACTCAATTTCATGCCAATCCTCCCTGTTTATTGGGCCGCTAGATCTCAGACTCCCAGATATGCGTGTAATTTGTCGATATTCCGGTCCAGCACTGCATTCTCGATCATATCCACCACCCGCCCCTGTTCGACAATGTAATGGCGGTCGGCGAGTTGTGCGGCGAAGCGGAAATTTTGCTCAACCAGAACGATGGTAAAGCCTTGCCGCTTCAGCTCATGAATGGTCCGCCCGATCTGCTTGATGATGACCGGCGCCAGGCCCTCTGTCGGCTCGTCAAGCAGCAACAGCCGGGCACCGGTCCGCAGGATGCGCGCGATCGCCAGCATCTGCTGTTCACCGCCTGACAGCTTGGTCCCCTGGCTATCGACACGCTCCCGCAAATTCGGAAAGAGCGCGAAGATTTGGTCGAGCGAAAGCCCGCCTGGGCGGATGACCGGCGGCAATAGGAGATTCTCCCGCACCGACAGGCTCGCGAAAATGCCCCGTTCCTCGGGGCAGTAGCCGATGCCGAGACGGGCGATGGCATCCGACGATGCCCGGATGATTTCATGACCAGCGAATTGAATCGATCCTTCCCGCTGGCGCAGAATGCCGATGATCGCGCGTAGCGTCGTCGTCTTGCCTGCGCCGTTGCGGCCCAGCAATGTTACGACCTCACCATCGCGCACCTCGAAACCGAGCCCATGGAGGACATGTGATTCACCATACCAGGCGTCCAGCCCCTCGACTCGCAGCAACGAATGCGACGCGACATCACCCATGGCCGGTTCCGAGATAAGCTTCGATCACCTGGGGATCCTGTGAGATTGAGGCATAATCGCCTTCAGCCAGTAGGCGTCCGCGGGCAAGAACGCTGATCCGGTCTGATAAGGCGGCAACGACCGAGAGATTATGTTCGACCATCAGAATGGTGCGGTTTGCCGCGACGTGGCGGATGAGGGCTGCCATCCGCTGGATATCCTCATGTCCCATGCCAGCGAGCGGTTCGTCCAGCAACAGCATGTCAGGGTCCAAAGCCAGGGTTGTCGCAACTTCAAGAGCCCGTTTACGGCCATAGGGCAGCTGACCGGCCGGCAGACCCGCAAAATCCTCCAGGCCAACATCTTCGAGCAATACCATTGCCGGTTTGTCGAACGCCTTGAGGGCTCGCTCAGACCGCCAAAAATCGAAGGAAGCCCCGCGCTGGCGCTGCAACGCGATGCGGACATTTTCCAAGACCGTCAAATGAGGAAAGACCGCGGAAATTTGAAAAGATCGGACGATACCCAGCCTGGCAATATCCGCCGCCCGCAATGACGTGATATCCCGGCCCTTATAGATAATCGAACCGCTGGTTGGGGCGAGAAATTTCGTCAGAAGATTGAAGCAAGTGGTCTTTCCTGCACCGTTGGGACCGATCAGCGCATGAATGGTGCCTTGTTTGATTATCAGGCTGACACCATCGACCGCGCGAAAACCGCCGAATGCGATCGTCAGATTTCGCGTGGCGAGTATCGGCTCCGCCTCCATCCCATGCACCTCCCCCGATCAGGTCACATCGTCGTATCTGCTTGGTTGGCCTGCCGTCCTTCTCCGGAACAATCAGAGCTTATGAAAACATGCGACATACGTCGAGAGGCAAGGTCGAAAGCAAAGCACTGTTCAGCTCGCCATCAGCTGCCGCCTCCGCCTCCGCCGCCCCCGCCGCCGGAGCTGCCACCGCTCGAGCCGCTGCTGCCGGAGCTACCGCCCGAGCCGCCCATACTGGAGCCCGAGCTGGAGCCGCCGATGCTGGAGCCACCAATGCCCGAAGAGCCCGATTGCGGCGCTGTGGAGCCAGGTGAGGTGCAGATGCCGGTGCCACTTTCATTTGGGGTCCCGGCATTTGGATTCCCGACGGCATTTGGATTCCCGACACCCCGGGTGTTTGGAACTGAGCTGTTGTTCAGCGTATTGCGCGTTCCCATCGAATTGCCGACGCCGCTCGTACTTGGCAGTGTACCGGTAACGCCTCCGCTCGACGCGCCAGGCGCGGTTCCACCACCTGGACCGCTTGCATCCAATGCCGGATTGTAGTTTTGGCTTTCCTTGGCCGCGCGTTGGCGGCGGCTTTCACAGGCCGTACGCGCAGCCGGTTCCAAAGCGGCGCAATCGGAGACCGGCGGAAAGGTTTTCGGTGTCCCGCTGCCGGCCGTCCCGCTTGGCTGAAGCGTGCTGGTGGTCGGTGTGATTGTCGGTGTTGTCGTATCACCGGTTTGGGCCAGCGCCGCCGCCGGCAGCAGGGGCGCAACTAGCAGCAAGCTCGCAAGGAGAATTGAACGGCTCATGACATTACGCTCCACAATTGTTTTTAATTAAAACGGGGCAGCCGGAGATGGTTCCGCTCAAGCCGTTCGATGGAAATCACCAATTCGGCATAAGGACCTCTGGTCGGGCGCGTCATCTCATTCCATCAAGTCATGGCTCGGCCTGGATCGGCTGGACGCGAAGAAGTCCAAGAGAAGCTAACCCATGGGAAAAACGACGCCCTGGCATCTTTTGGTCCCTCAGAATATGGTCGCAAAAGCCCTGTGCCGCGTTGCAGCATTCCTCCGCATCATATCCAACTGACAATTAAGCGACGTGTCACGCTTTGCCGAAACTTTTAACTTCATCGAAAGCCGGTTTCGACCGAGCCATAAGAGCATATGCTCAGGGGAGCGACAGACGCACCACCCGGCCGCGTCAGTCGGTGTCTTTCGCGCTTTCCCTAAGTCTGCGTGCTTTTGCTCGAGTGCCATCGGTTGTCGCTCGATAATCGTGACCAGGGGATGTGAATGGATCTTGAACTATCGCCGCAGGAAAAAGCTCTTTCTGTGAAAGCCCGCGACTTCTGCGATCAAGTGCTCATTCCGCTTGAGCTGGCGGTCGATGAGCATGGCGAATTGCCGATGGATCGGCGCGCCGCTGTTCGCCAGCAAGTGCGCGATTGGGGTTTCGCCGGCATCAATCACAGCAAGGAAGATGGCGGCCTCGGGCTGACGATGCTGGAGCAAACCGTCATCGAGGAACAACTTGGACGGGTCACCAATGGCCTGTGGAGCTGCGTCTGGCGGCCACCGGTTAGCCTCAAATTCGGCACCGAAGCACAGAAGCGCGCCTATCTCCAACCCGCTTGCCATGGCGAGCGTCGCGGCTGCTTCGCCATCACCGAAGAAAATGCCGGCTCCGATCCTCGGCAGGTTGAAATGAGCGCGACGCGCAAGGGCGATCGCTGGGTGTTGAACGGGGAAAAGTGGTTCGTCACATCCTACAATGCGTCGGATTTTATCATCGCGCACGCCCATGTCGATGGCGACCCCGATAAGCCAACCCTGTTTCTGGTTGACAAGCCGGCGGCCGGTTTGGTGCATCTCCGCTCGCCGAAATTCATGCATAACTTTGCCTTCGATCACGCCGAGCTGCGTTTTGAGAATGTCGAACTCGGCGCCGATAAGGTGCTGGGCGAGATCGGGCAAGGCTTCGAGCTGACCAAGGATTGGTTCGTGGAAGCGCGCTTGCAGATCGCCTCGCACACCGTCGGCGCTGCCATTCGGGCCGCCGAGATCGCCAACGACTATGCCGCCAATCGCGTCCAATTCGGCCGGCCGATCCGCGATTTCCAGGCGATCGATTTCATGCTGGCAGATATGGCGGTGGAAATATTCGCCGCGAAGACCATGCTTTACCGCGTTGCCTGGGAGATCGACCGGAAGCTCGACCGGAAACTGGTCCACGCCCGTGCCAGCGCCTTGAAGCTGTATTGTTCGGAAATGGCAGGCCGGGTGATCGATAAGGCTTTGCAGATTCTGGGGGGCCGCGGATATATGCGGGAAAACCCGGTGGAACGCCTATACCGCGATATCCGCGTCGACCGGATCTGGGAGGGCACATCAGAAATCCAGCGTTTGGTCATCGCCGGACAGATTCGCAAGCGCGGTTTCGAGACTTACGCCGGATGGGTGTGACGTGCGGGGTGACCGTCTTAACGCCCTCCTCCTGATCCTTCCGGCGACCGCTTTTCTTCTACTATGGTTCGTCGCGCCGCTTTGCCGCCTGCTGTCACTGGCCTTCACCGGAGAGGCAGGCGGCGCCGAAAGCCTATGGACCCTGCTCTCCAGCAATGTCTATCAGCGGGTGCTGATCAATACCCTCCTGGTCGCCACCATTGTCACGCTGCTGACGCTCGTTCTCGCTTGGCCAGTCGCTTATGTGCTGACGCGCCTTAAAGGCATCGGTTTCATGCTGATGCTGTACGGCGTGCTGTTTCCCTTCTGGATATCGGTCCTGGTCCGCACCTTCTCCTGGATGCTGCTGCTGGAACGCAATGGGCCGATCAATCGTTTGCTGATGGGGCTCGGCGTCACCAATCAGCCACTCGCCTTGTTGTTCAACGAAACCGGTGTCCTGATCGGCATGACGCATGTGCTCCTTCCCTATGCGGTCCTGCCGCTGTTCTCGGCGATGAATCGCATCGACCGGCGGCTGCTACAGGCGAGCGACGGCCTCGGGGCCGCGCCATTCGATACCTTTCGTCGGGTTTATCTGCCACTCAGCCTGCCCGGCCTCTTCGGCGGCGGCACCTTCGTCTTTCTGCTGTGTCTTGGATTCTTTATCACCCCGGCGCTGTTGGGTGGGGCGAACGCCATGACGTTGTCGATGCTGATTTCCAGCTTCGTCACCGACCGCCTCGCCTGGTCGCTCGCTGCCGCTGGCTCCATCATCCTGCTGGCAATCGTTCTCGTCCTGATGGGACTGGCTATGCGGCTTCTGCCGCTCGACAAGGGCATGTTTGCGAAATGAGCCAGTTATCTCCCCGGCTGCGATGGATCGCTTATGCCGGCGCTAATCTCGTGATTGCGTTTCTGGTCCTGCCGATCCTGGCGGTCATTCCGACATCGTTCAATCAGGCCAGCTTCATTACGATCCCGCCAACCGCATGGTCGTGGCGCTGGTATGAAGCGTTTTTCCGGGATACCGAATGGCAGAGCGCCCTCTGGGTCAGCGTTCAGGTCGCTGTGCTCGCGACGCTGATTGCCTTGATTGCCGGTACGCCGGCCGCGATCGGATTGCAGCGCCTGCCACAACGGCTGCGGGCTGTGATGACAGGTCTTTTCCTGGCGCCGATGATCGTGCCGGTCATCGTCAGCGCCGTCGCCATCTATCGAACCGCACTCGATATTGGCCTGAATGGCACACGGATCGGCATGGCGCTCAGCCACGCTGCTCTCGCCTTGCCTTTCGTCGTCATTAATATCGGCATCTCGCTGCGTGGCGTCGATTCACGCTGGCTGCAGGCGGCAGCCGGGCTCGGCGCCACCCCCTGGACCATCTTCCGCACCATCACCCTGCCCAATATCAGGCCGGGCCTGGTGGGCGGCGCTGTCTTCGCCTTCATCACTTCCTTCGATGAAGTCGTCATTGCCGTCTTCATGGCTGGCTATGGCGCGAAGACCTTGCCGGTCAAGATCTGGGAATCGATCCGCCTCGAATTCACGCCGGTCGTGGCCGTCGCGGCGACGCTGATGATTCTCCTCGCCGGGATCCTATTCATCCTCGCCCGAGTGATCGGCGCCAAGCGCAATGGAGTAACGGTATGAGTGGCATTGGCCAGGCTTTGCGTTTCGATGGCGCCACCAAGTCGTATGGAGAGATGGTTGCCCTGCAGCCGACCGACCTCTCCGTCGAAGCGGGCGAATTCCTGACCCTGCTCGGCCCCTCCGGTTCCGGCAAGACCACATTGCTCAATCTTATTGCCGGTTATGCCGAGCCGAGCGGCGGCAGCCTGTGGATCGGCTCACGCGATGTCACACGCCTCCCCGCCCGGCATCGCAATATAGGCATGGTCTTTCAAAGCTACGCCTTGTTTCCGCATATGACGGTCGCCGAAAATGTCGGCTATGGTCTGACCGTTCGCCGCCGGCCGGCAGCGGAAATTGCCCGGCGTGTCGAGGCTGCCCTGCAATTGGTGGAGCTTGCCGGCTATGGCGCCCGGCCGATCCAGAATCTCTCAGGGGGCCAGCAGCAGCGGGTCGCTTTGGCGCGGGCCCTGGTCATCGAGCCGGATGTCCTGCTGATGGATGAGCCGCTGGGCGCGCTTGATCGGCAGCTTCGCCGCAACGTACAGCTTGAACTGCGCCGGCTGCATGAAGAACACCGCCGGACCACTCTCTATGTCACGCATGATCAGGAGGAAGCCTTGATCCTGTCGGACCGGGTGGCGGTCATGCGCAACGGCCGCATTGAGCAGATAGGCAAGGTTGCCGACCTTTACGCCAATCCCGCGAACAGCTTTGTCGCCAGCTTCATCGGTGAATCAAATCTGCTGGAGGCCCGGCTCGTATCGCAAGAGGCCGGTCGGGCAGAGGTTGAAGTGCCGGCCTTGCGCCGGCATGTCTCGGCGCTCGCCCCCGCGCGGCTCACGCCAGGCGAAACCACCCGCCTATTAATGCGACCGGAACATCTGTTTCTGGATGACGCCGGTCCCGTTGAAGCCATGGTGATGGAAGTCGTCTATCTCGGTGAGTTGACGGCGCTCCGGCTAGAATTGCCGGCGGGCGAACGGTTATGGCTACGCCAACTAACCGGAGAAACGGTCGCGCGCGGTGCAACAATTCACGTGAACTGGCAGGACGAGCATCTACGCGTCGTGCCGATAGCCTAATAACCGACAATTTCAAGAATGGGAGGAAGCCATGCAGAGGCGTGATTTTTTGTTGGCGGGGTTAGGGGCAGGTGCGGCACTCGGTCTGGCCGGGCTGCCGAAATGGGCGAGAGCTGATCGGCCTTTCACCTTTACATCTTGGGGCGGTGCTTTGTCGGCATCCGAGAAGTCATCCTTCATGGATCCGTTTGCCGCGATGAAAGGCATAACCATCAACAACACCTCGCCGACGGAGACCGCCAAGATCAAGGCCATGGTCCAGGCCGGCAACGTGGAATGGGATCTGGTCGATGTTGGCGGCCGGACCGTCTGGCAAGGTGCGCGCGACGGTTTCCTGGATGTCCTGGACATGAACAAGATTCCGAATGCCAAAACACTCCCGTCCCAATTCGTGGCCTCCCACGGAATCGCCACCTCCACCGGCGCGACCATCTTCGCCTGGTCGACCAAAGCTTTCCCAGCGGATGCCGGGCCGCAATCCTGGGCTGATTTCTGGGATGTAAAACGCTTCCCCGGTCCGCGAGGTCTCTACAAATATTTCTACTATAATTACGAAGCAGCCATGCTCGCGGCCGGCGTGAAGCGGGACGAGGTGTTTCCCGTGACGAAGGAAAAGGCTGAGATGGCCTTGGCCAAAGTCAAAGAACTCAAACCGAACGTCTCGGTCTGGTGGGGATCAGGCGCGCAGCCGCCGCAGTTGCTGTCGACGGGAGAGCTCGCTTTGTCGTCCGCTTGGAGCGGACGCGTCCTTGCCGCCACCGCCGAAGGCGCCCCTATCGGCTATACCTATAATGACGGTATTGCCTGGGCGAATTGGTGGGTGATTCCAAAAGGTACGCCCTATCGTGACGTGGCTCATGAACTCATCAATTATGCTCTGGAGGTTGAACCACAAAGCAAGCTTCTCTCACTTAAGACTTACGGGCCGGTTTTAGCCGATGCTGCCGCTAAAGCCGATGCAGACACGCAGAAAATCCTCGTGATGGCCCCCGAAAATATCAAGAACATGCTCATCCTGAATGAGGAAGAAGCCGAGAAATACTCTCGCGATTACGAGGAGAGCTGGAACCAGCTCATGCTGGGATAAAAGCCCGCTTGATACGCTACGGTCCTCGCGTGGCAACAAAAGGCCGCGCGAGGTCCTAGCCGCGTTAGACGCAATTTATAGAATTGGGCACGCTGATCGAGCGAACCACACCTTGAGCTAGGATATGAAGCATCGGCAAGAGGTGGCGCGGTCCACGGCATCCTCTTTTTAGCGTTGCTCGATCGAAATATAATGTCATCCCTCCCTGTATTTGGTCCTCTGCGAGAACCTTTTCATGCTCGACGCCGAACGAGCCGGCACCTGCGCTTTCCGTTTGAACAGCGGGTTGCACTGGTTCAACCGTCAGCTAGCCAGGGAGCTGACGGGCTTATGAGCCTTGGTCATATGGGTGTGTGAGATAACAAAATTTTCCAGCCGGACTGTAGTCGAGATATGGCCGGAAAATTCTTAAAAGCGTCTATTAGAGTGACGGCGTCCACATTTAATTGACTTTGATTGCCAGGCCATCGTCGTTATTCTCGGCGCTCTTATTACGAGATATAATTTTTTAGCTGCTGTTGAGCTACTTTTAATCGCATGCAAATTTCTTGCGGCCCTGCTCAGCGGTTTTTCATCATCCCGTCACCAACGCCCGACGATAATCCTTGTAGGACAGGGACATCTTTCGTTTCCGGGCGGAGCGAACGTGGTTTCCGGGATGGCTTCCTATTTGCAAGCCTCTATATTCCAGTTAGAGTTACTACACCATAGGTCGAAGATTACCATTGGGGGTTCGTTGAGTTCCATCGACAGGCGGCAAGACAGGGATGCGAGAGGGATGGCTTGCATGCTCAGGCGGTTCGGTAGCGCACAGATGGGGGTGACTCATGCGTAGCGTCCTGTTCAAGCGCGATTTGATAGAGGTCCCGGAACGCCAGGAAGATCAGCAAAATCATGCCGCTGGGAGCGATGACAGCGGGGACTTGCTGAGCAGTCTATATGATGTGACCGGCGCGCCGCAGAATTGGATGCGTTTTCTCGGTCATGTCACGCCTTTATTGCATGGCAAAGTGGCGACGATCGCGACCTTCGCATCCGGCGACGAAGCGGACCATCTTCATGCCTTTCACCTTCAGGCGGGCGAAAGCACTCAGCCGGCGGCAGATGCCGATGGTAAGGCCGATATGCCGGTAGCATCGAAAGAGAATTCGATGCGGTCTGCCTTGCCGATCGCGACGCTTCAGCACCTTCTGACGCTGGAAACGCCTTCAGTCACGGCGATGTCAATCGACCAGCCTTGCTTGTTCCACGACCTGGGCATGACGCAGGCCCTTATCGGGCTCTGCAGTCGTCATGACGGCGCGTTGCGCTACATTGCTGTTGGCTGCCGGCATGAACCCGGTTTTTCCATGGCTGATGAACTTCAGCTCCAGCCGCTGCTGCCGCATATCGCCCGAAGCCTTCATCTCCACCTTCTGATCGACCGTCTCTCTGCCGGCGTGAACACTGCGGCGACGCTGCTCGATCGCCTTCCGCTCGGGATCATTTTCTTCGACGAACATGCGACATGCTTGTCCATGAACGAAAACGCGCGGCGTGCCGTTAATGAAGCCAGATCCTTGCTGCGGCATATGCAGACCTATATCTTGTCACGCGCCAAGACAGGACGCCCTGGCGGAAAGGGGACGCGACCTCACGTCTTGACGCTGCCGCCCAATATGGGCGAACAACATTTCTTCTTACTGACCTGGGATATTTTGGCCGAAGGCCAAGACCGGATGCACACGGTTTTCTTCATTTTGAGCCCCGACCAAAAGGTGCAGATCGACGATCAGGCGCTTTGCCGGTTATTCCGTTTGACTGCTGCCGAAGCGCGGGTCGCGGGATTAATCGCGAACGGGACACATTTGGATGATATCGCCGAGCAGCTCGATGTCAGCCTGAACACTGTGCGGACTCACCTCAGACACATATTTGAAAAAACCGGCGTCGAACGCCAAGCAGATCTGGTGCATCTGTTGCTTCGCGCGCTCGTCGCTATTCGCGCCCCCTAGCCATTCAGACGCTAGCGCACGCAGTTGTCGCTGGCCGACTCCCAGAAAACCGGCAGTCAGCAAGCTCTGCTGGCTTCTTATCTGCCGTGGATTCCGATTCCGGCTAAGGACCGTCGCCTGTCCATGCAACGCTTACGCAGCGCTGTATCCTCTTTATCCCAAGGGGAACCAGGAGCATCACGCCGGGACGGTCATGGCATTTAACATCCCCTTGCACTCCCGAACCCCGGACGTCTTCATCGAAAGCTATAGTCTCCCTTCCGATCGGCGGCGAAAACACCTGCCCGATCGCCCATATCGGCCGCGCGCACCGCAAATTGCCATGATCAAATCGGAAGATGCTTCAAGTAAGAAGCGATAATGCAAATTTCTATTACCTCATTTGTTTGAGTGATGACGCATCTCTTCGATTGATGGTTTCATACTCGGGTCGCTGAGCCATAGAAGCCGCAGGATAAAAACGGCGGCTCATCGTACAGCCGGCCTGCGTCGTGCTGGCTTCGTAAATCGGGAGGAGACCATGACGAAGCTTTTAATCGGAGCGTCGGCACTGGCACTGGGTGTGTTGGGCGCGTCGGGGGCCTCGGGGAATCCGAAGAATGTGTTTTCGGATGATAACAACACCGTGGTCAACAGCACCGCGCATGCTTTCGGCGATGTGTATAGTGAATCCTACAACGGCCGAAACGATGGGGTTTCCTATCAAAGCCTGAGCGCGACCACCGTCGACCTCGATCTCGCCGGTTTGGCTATCCCTGTCTTTTCCGGCAATGCGGCGACCGGTGACGTCCGCGACAATTCGGGCGCAGCCAATGTCTCCACGACTTCCGGCACGGCGAGCATTCCGCATCAGGCAATATCGGGGGCAGCGGTCGGCGAGGTGAATCTCGGGCAATGAACGAGCCCAGCACAATCTGACCTCGCGGAGGTTCCGGCGAGCTGTCGGCAGGTTTCGACCGCCTGCCGGCCGAGGTGGGACGATCACGAGATCGATCCCGCGGTGGTACTCATGCATCTGGCTTCCAGCATCCGCAATGGCATACCCCCAAGGGCCAGGATGCCGCGCCAGGTCATGAGTACCACGTCGCCGGCTTCCTCCTCTTTTGCGAGGCACGCGATGATCGTTAGAGATTCGATCATGGCGCTTGGGCGAAAGTACGATCTCCCAATGCTGTGATTCCAGATCCGTCAAACGGTCTTTGCATCCGGCGCTCTCATTCACGAGCACGTGTCTGCGTGAAACTGCCTTTGTGCAAAAGCGTTCACATCTCGAGCGGTCGGAAGCGGTGCGGCGAGCTGTCGCGCTATTCTGCAGGCCGCAATAATCTGACATGGAGCCGGTACGAGGGAGCTGCCTATGCGCCGCCTGCATTATTTCGATGGGTTGCGCGGTTGGGCAGCGCTTGTCGTCGTCCTGCATCATCTGGAATTGACCTTCGCCCCTGAGCTGCAGGGACAAAAAGATGCGATCTCGCCTATCCTCGGGCCCTTCTCCTTTTTGGCAGACGGACCGCTCGCTGTCGCCATCTTCTTTATTCTTTCGGGGATCGTGCTGAGCGAGGGTCTCAAGCGAACAGAAGTTACCAATCCTGTAACCGGCCTGACGAGCCTGATCTTGAAACGCTGGCTACGTCTCAGTCTGCCCATCATCGCCGCCGGCATCCTGGTCCTCACGCTCTTCGCGCTGCTCGGCGATCGCACGGTTGAAACCGGTCGCTTGACCGGGTCGGGCTGGATCGAAGATCTGTTTCCGCCCGGTTATCGGCCTGATCTGCTGGAAGTATTGCACGAGGCGATCTTAGGCGCTTTCATCGGCCCGAACACGCCATTGCATGATCCGGTACTCTGGACCATACGCGTCGAGTTTCTCGGCTCCATTCTGGTATTCGCTCTCTGCCTCTTTGTGCGCAGCGGCTTCGCCCGGCTCGCGGCCTGCGCGCTCGCAGGTGCTGCGCTGATTGCGACACCGGCCTGGTTGTTGAATTTCTGTGCCCTCTTCGCCATCAGCGTCGCGATCAGCGATCTGCGTCATCTGTCAACTCGCGATGACCAGGAAGAGCACTATCGAATGCTGCGCGACATCACCGGTCTCGGCATGATCTTTCTGGCGACTTGCGTCTACCCGGTGCTGGATCTGCATTTACCCGTCTTTATGCAGCGCCTCGGCGAGATCGCCGATCCGGCCGGCCACCTGAGCCAATGGACCGCCCGGTCGCTTCTGATCGTCGGCGGCCTCATTCTGTCTCGCAGCGCGCAGGATTTCCTGTCGCGGCCGCCCTCCTTGTTCCTCGGGCGTATCTCTTTCGGGCTCTATCTTCTCCATGTTCCACTTTTGTGGTCGGTCGGCGGCTCAGCCTATATCGCGATGAGCCGTCATTGGCCACATTGGGCCGCCGCCGTCGTTGCGAGCCTCCTGGTGCTGATCGGTTCCGGCTTAGCGGCCGCAATTTTCCACCGGCTCGTCGAACGGCCGGCCATCCGTATCGCGGCCAAAGCCAGCAATCTGCGGCTTTATGCGCTGAGACGAGCGAGCTAACTTCCCTAAACGACGCGGACCCGAAGCTCGCCGATGCCATCGACACCGCCTACCAAAGCATCACCGCGCTTCACTGGACCGACGCCGGCAGGCGTCCCGGAATAGATCAGATCGCCGGCCTGCAGCACGAAGAGGCCGGAGAGATAGCTGATCATTTCCGGCACTTTCCAAATCAATTGATTAAGATCGCCCTCTTGCTTGAGGGTGTCATTGACTTTCAGCCAGACCTTCCCCTTGCTGGGATGGCCGATCTCGCTCGCGGGGACGATTTCGGAACAGGGTGCTGCATATTCGAAAGCCTTGCCGACTTCCCAAGGCCGGCCGGCCTTCTTCGCCTCGCCCTGCAGGTCACGCCGCGTCATATCGAGCCCGACGGCATAGCCAAAGACATGGTCGAGGGCCTTCTCGGCGGGAATATCCTTTCCACCGGATTTCAAGCTACGACCATTTCAAGTTCGTGATGAACATCACCCGATTTGTCCGGATACGGGAAGTCACCACCCGACAGCACAAGGCTATCCGGATTTTTTTGAAAGAAGAACGGCGCTTCACGATTTGGATCATGCCCCATCTCAATCGCATGCTCGGTATAATTCCGCCCGACGCAATAGATCCGATGCACTGGGAAGACCTTGCTGGAGCCACGGATCGGCAAGACCGGATTGGCCGGCGGCGTAAAGAGGTAATCGGTACGGGTATTCATCACGGTCATTGCCTTGCTCCTGCATAATACTCGACGCGTTTTTCAAGCAGCTCCATTCCCTCTGCCAACAGCATCGCGAACGCGAAGAGCAGAATGGTCAGGGCCCAGAACTCCTCCATCAGGAAGTTCCGGGAATAGAGTTCGAACAATTCGCCATAGCCGATGATCGAGACCAGCAACTGCCCGATCACCACACCTTTGACACCACGGATCAGGCCAAGCCGGATGCCGGCCAGGATTTCCGGTAAGGCTGCCCAGAGGATGATCTTGGCGTAGATATCGATCCGCTTGCCCCCGAAAGACTTGGCCATCTCGATCAAGGAGGGCGCCACATGTTTGACGCCGGCACGGGTATCGAGCGCGATGATCCAGACGGCGAACAGGAAGACGGCGACGATGATCGTTGCTTCACCCATGCCGAAAACGATCATCAAGACCGGGATCAGGGCGGAAAGGGGGGCGCTGACGAAGACGTTGACCCACATGCCGATCAGATTGTCGGCCGCCTTCACCCGTCCCATCAAGACTCCCAGCGATATCCCGACGAGGACTGCGAAGGCCATGCCCATGGCGAAACATCTGAGCGTTGTCCAGGTGGCGCTGTAGAATTTTGCCGAATTCAGCAAGTCACCCAGACTGGCGAGGACGCCGCTGAAGGGCGGCACCAGCATTAGAACGCCCGACCGGCCGATGATTTCCCAGGCGATGCACCACAGCAGGAGCGATGCCATCATCGGAATACGAATGCCGAATAGTGTCATCGTGCCGCCTCAATCGACATATAGCCGCAGACCCTGCCAGATCTCTTCGACCGTATCGAGATATTGGCGGTCGCGGCGGATTTCATCGGGCGTGCCGGACCGGTCGATCTTCGGCGCGACGATCTGCGACACGCGGCCCGGCCGTGGCGACAACAGGATAATCTGGTCGGAGACATAGACCGCCTCTTCGATACTATGCGTCACGAAGATGAAGGTCTTGTTTTCGATCCCGCGCAAGCGCAGCAAGTCTTCCTGGAATTTGCGGCGGGTCTGTTCGTCAACGGCAGAGAACGGTTCGTCCAGCAGCAGGACATCGGCATTGACCGCCAAGGCGCGGGCGAGACCGACTCGCTGGCGCATGCCGCCGGAAAGCTCATGCGGATATTTGTTCTCGAACCCGGTCAGCCCCACCTGGGCGATGTAATCGCGCGCAATCTGCTCCCGCTGCCGTTTTGGCATGCCGCGCAGTTCCAACCCGAAGGCCGCGTTGCGCAACACGGTCGCCCAAGGCATCAGGGCGAAATCCTGGAAGACGAAAGCGCGTTCCGGCCCCGGACCTGCAACAACATCGCCATTGACCCAGATCTCTCCGGAAGTTGCGTCCAGCAGGCCAGCGATAATCTTCAGCAACGTGGTCTTGCCGCAGCCGCTGGGACCCAGCAACGTGGTCAGGGCGCCGCGTGGGAAGCCGAGATCGATATCCTGCAGCGCAAGAAGCCCGCCGGGATAGACCTTGTTGATCCGCCGCACCTCGACGATGTTATCGACCTGCGTCATGACCTCTCCCGACCGATCTGGCTCAACCACTCTCATATCTGTTGTCGTCATGCGTCGTGCGGAAATCATGTCACTCCCCTCTCTTTTCCGGCCGGAACAAGGTGGTTTCAACACGCTGGAGGACAGCGAGCGTCATGGCCGAAAAAACGATGATTGAGGCGATGACGGCATACATATGCGCATAATTCGCCACCGATCGGTGATAGGTGATGAGATCGCCAACACCGGTCGGTGTGATCAGCAATTCCGCCAGGATGACGCCGACGAAACCGGCAGAGATACCCAGCCGCAGGCCGGCGAAGATGACCGGGCTGGCATCGGGAATGATGATCTTCCAGATTTGCTGCGGCCCTGATCCAAGAAAAGAGCGGCACATGGCGACCAGTGATGGATTGACGTTGCTGACCGCCTTGTAGCTGTTCAGCGCAATGACCGGCAGCGCCAGGATGCAAACGGCCAGCGTCTTTGCCGTGAGCCCGATGCCATAGACAAAGGTGATCATAGGGATCAGTGCCGCCACCGGCGCTGCTTGCAGCACAATGAAGGCCGGCGCGCCGACCCACTCCACGCTCTTGCGCAGGCCCATGGCGATTCCGGCCGAAACGCCGATAACAGCGGAAGCGAGAACGCCAATCACCAATGGCTGCAGGGTAGAGAAATAGGCTTTCACCAGGGAGCCGTCTGACAGCATCTCCCAAAAGGCGGCGATACGATCGGAAAAGGGTGGAAAAGCCAGGTTGATGGGGATTCGCCCGGCGACTTCCCAGGCGCCGCAAAGCAGGGCGATCGAGGCCAGGCGCCACCAGAGCAGCGATCCGCCATGGCCGGGTTCGGCATCGGCGATCGCTGGTACTCGTGACACTCCAGCCGTTCCATCAAACCTGGCTTCCATCGGCCGCCCCTACTGCCGGCCGAGTTTACCGAGCGCGCGGTTCAGCGGCTCGAAAGTCCAGAAATCCGTCACCTGTAGGCTGGCCGGATCGCCTTGGAGCTGCCCGGCCAGCGCATAGAAGGCGAAATCGTCCTTCACCGATACCTCGCTGCCGCCATTGCTGGGGAAGGTGGCTGCCGCGACGGATTCCTCGTAATACGGCACCACTTCCGGTTCGAGATCGGCCGGCAGATCCGCCAGAAGATTATATTGCTTTCGAAGTTCGGCGATGCTGGCCGGCTTGGCGTTGATCTCGCGCCAGGTCTTCAGCAATTCCTCAACCAGGATATCGATCGAAGCCGCGTTCTTCGCCAGAAACTCGGTATTGGCATAAAGCGCTTCGTCGGTGGCATTGACACCTTCGACCGGCAAAACGGTGAATTTGCCCGGCGCTTTTTCCATGAGCATGCGATGCCCGGCAGCATCCACGATGGATGCTTTGACATTCCCCTGAAGCAGCGCACCGGCGCGGACTTCGGAGCCCGGTATATAACTGATATTGCTGTAGGTGATGCCATTGCGCTGGGCCATCAGCTTCATGATGGCTTCGGTGCCGGAACCGCGCGAATGCACGGCAACTTCCTGGCCGTCCAGATCCTTCCAGCTTTTATAGTATTCGGTATTCACGATCGGATAGAAGCGCAGGGTACTCATCTGGAAAAACATGCGGATCGGCGCCTTCACCTTTTGCAGGAGTGCATAGGGTGTTCCCACGCCGATATCCGCCTGACCCCCCACCACGGCCTGGGCGGCGACATCTTCCGATTTGAAGAAGGTGACCTGCACGTCCACGCCACGCGCCTTGGCTCGCTCCAGTGCAATGAGGAAATTAAGCGTTTCAACCGTGGCGATATCGCCAAAGGCGACACGGACCGGATCGGCGGCCGATGCCCCCGTTATCCCGCCGGCACTTACCCCGCCGAGAATCGCTGCCGCCATGCCCACCATGGAACAGCGACGCGTGATGCTCCTGACCTGTTTGAACATGCCATCCTCCCTACGGTTGAGTCTTTCTTATCGGGCTTGAACAAACCAATTTAAAATTGGTTATATTTGGTTGCAGGCGAGAGTCAACGACAAAACGGAAAAATACTATTGATTGGGCCTGACGGATAATAGATAGTCTCAAACCAATCACGGAATTGGTTAAACCACATGACGGTATCAACCTCGGAACACGCGGTCTTTGAACCAACAGGCTTAGAGCATGGGGGCGCCCTGACCCAGTTGCGGGCCTATCTCGCGCAGTCGCAACTTCCGCTCGACAGCCGGCTGCCGCCGGAGCGGGAGTTGTGCCAGACACTGGGCACCAGCCGCGCCGAATTGCGCAAGGCCCTGGCCGTGCTGGAAGCCGAGGGCCAGCTCTGGCGCCATGTCGGCAAAGGAACGTTCGTTGGCAGCCGGCCGATCGACACGATGGCCGATATCGCCGCGATCACCCGGCGCACCAATCCGACCGAAGTGATGCGCACACGTTTGCTCCTGGAACCGGAAGTGACACGCGTCGCCGCGCTGATGGCGACGTCGGCCCAGATTGCGGAAATGCGCGGTTGTCTGGTCAAGATGAGGCAGGCGCAAACCTGGCGCCAATACGAGGCCTGGGATAATCGCCTGCACCGCATCATCGCCGAAGCAACCCAGAACTCGCTGATGCTTGCCTTGCTCGACACGTTGAATGCGGTCCGCCGGGCTGTTGTCTGGGGCCGGTTGCGGGCAAACAAAGTCAAGCCGGATGCCGATCACCATAGTTTCGCCGAACATGCGGCCATTGTGGAAGCGATCGAGGACCGCGACATGGAGCGCGCCGCCGCCGCCATGCGGGTGCATCTGGAAAGCGTCGAGCAGAATCTGCTGAAATCCCGCGGCGCTGCAGCAGAGCCGAAACAGCCGGTGATGAACCGGGCTTGATCCATCGGCTAAAACGGCCAATTCTGTGCCGCGACAGATAACGTTCACATGGCCTTCCGGCGCAATCACAGGCAGACCGACGATAGAATGCAGAAACCGCCAAAATTCGTGCTGGATGGCCAGGGACCTTTGTTCAAGCAGATTGGTCGTGCCGTCACTGAACAGATTCTGAAGGGTCGCTATAAACAGGGCGAAAGGTTGCCTTCCGAGGCGGAACTCACCGATATCTTCTCGACCTCGCGCCAGACCGTGAATAAAGCCATCACCGAACTCGCCAAGCACGGATTGGTCGAGCGCAACCGGCGCGCCGGCACCGTCGTCTCCTGGCAGTTCCAGGAGCGTTTCGTCTTGCCTCTCCGGGACGTGGCTGATGATCTGGAGCAAAGCAGCCAAGTCTACGAATATCGCATCCTGGAACGGAAGATCGTGAGGAATGGCAAGAACGGCATCCGCTGGTCGGCGCTGCCGTCCGGCAGCAAGCTGCTTTATCTGCAAACACTGCATCTGGCGGACGGCTTGCCGGTGCAGTTGGAGACCCGCTACATCAATTACGACACCTTCCCCGATATCGAGCAGGAGACCTTTGCCGATATTCCGCCCAGCAAATGGCTTTTGCTGAATATCCCCTGGTCGGAAGTCGATCATGCGATCCGGGCGACCAATGCGACCGAGGAACTGGCGCAGAAACTTGGCGTCAGGCTCGGCACATCCTGTCTGGTGGTCGATCGCCAGACCTTTCATCGCGGCAAACCGATCACCTTTGTCCATATGGTCTATCCCGGGGACCGGTTTTCCATCAAAGGCAGGTTCAACCTGGAAACGGGCCAGGATTGGCCGCAAAGCTGAGCTGATCCTAGGTTGAGTTGGTCGCGAGGCTAATTTCCGGCCGACTTCACGCCACAAGCGAGCCGATCCTAAGTTAATGACCGCACATTATCTGTCGGAAAGGTAGTTTATTGCTGAATTTACGAAGCCATCGTGTGTTCTACTCGTCATTTTGTCTGTACAAAATATCCGATTGCCGATAGCGTCCGGGGGCGAGCTAGAATACGGACATGCCGTTGCCTCGGGAGCCCGCACAAGACGACAAAGCAGCCGGAGAGATGAAAATGGTGGGAATCACCTTGCAGCCAGGATCCGTCACGCTGGCGGATCTTCGCAGGATCTATCGAGACGCACCGAAGGTGCAGCTTGATCGGGCTGCGAAAGAGGCCGTCGAGGCCTCATCCCGCTTGGTTCAGGAAGCGGCCACCGGCGACGCGCCGGTCTATGGCATCAATACCGGCTTCGGCAAGCTCGCCAATAAGCGCATCGCACCATCGGAAACCGAGCTGCTGCAGCGCAATCTCATCCTGTCCCATTCCTGCGGTGTCGGTGCGCCGCTGCCTGCCGCCATCGTCCGCTTGATGATGGCCCTTAAGCTGATCTCGTTGGGTCGCGGCGCCTCCGGTGTGCGCTGGGCGGTGATCGCCCTTCTGGAAGACATGCTGGCGCGCGGTATACTGCCGGTGGTGCCGGGCCAGGGCTCGGTCGGTGCGTCGGGCGATCTCGCTCCTTTGGCGCATATGACGGCCACCATGCTGGGCGAAGGCGAAGCCGTCTATCAGGGCCGCCGCATGCCGAGCCGCGGAGCATTGACCGCCGCCGGCCTCACCCCCATCATTCTGGGCCCGAAGGAAGGCCTGGCGATGATCAACGGCACCCAGTGTTCGACCGCCATGGCCCTGGCCGGCCTGTTCGATGCATGGGATCTTGCCTGTACGGCGCTGGCGACGGGCGCGCTTAGCGTCGATGCCGCCATGGGCTCTCTCTCCCCCTTCCGGCCGGAGATTCATGCTTTGCGCGGCCATCGCGGCCAGATTGATGCGGGCAAGACCCTGCTTTCGCTGATCCAAGGCTCTCCCATCAATGACTCCCACCGGATCAACGATACCCGCGTGCAGGACCCTTATTGCCTGCGCTGCCAGCCGCAGGTGATGGGTGCCTGCCTCGACCTCCTGCGCAATGTCGGCGCAACATTGCAGATCGAGGCCAATGCCGTAACCGATAATCCCCTGGTCCTGACCAGTGACGGCAGCATCGTCTCCGGCGGTAACTTCCATGCCGAGCCGGTCGCCTTCGCCGCCGATCAGATCGCGCTCGCCGTTGCGGAGATCGGGTCGATTTCGGAACGCCGCATCGCCACTCTGGTCGATCCCGCACTCAATTACGGTCTGCCGGCTTTCCTGAGTCCTGCTGCTGGCGTCAATTCCGGTTTCATGATCGCCGAGGTCACGGCCGCGGCGCTGATGTCGGAAAATAAGCAGCGTGCTGCTCCCTGCAGCGTGGATTCCACGCCGACCAGCGCCAATCAGGAAGACCACGTCTCCATGGCGGCCCACGCGGCGCGGCGCCTGATCGATATGAACATCAATCTCTCAGTCATCGTCGGTGTCGAATTGCTGACTGCCGCTCAGGGCGTCGATCTGCGCGCTCCTTTGCAGACCAGCAAGCCTCTGGCGCAGGTCATCGCCGCCTTGCGCAAGGAAGTGGCATTCCTGGAGAACGACCGTTACATGGCGCCGAGCCTGGAATCGGCAGCGGCTTTGGTTCGGGCGGGTGCGGTTCTCGAAGCAGCAGGCCGCGATCTCTTTCCACAGCTCAGCCTCGGCAATTGAAGCACATATAAAAGGCGAAGGCGCGCCCGCGCGATCATCTTGGGCGCGCCTTTATCTTTTCCGCATTGCGCCCAGCTCATTCCCGGCGATAGGACACGCCCAGCATCGCCGGCGCCCGGCTGGCCCGCCGGCGGATCATCAGCGCGACGATCGCCGCGATATAGGGGAGCGCCAACAGAATCTGATAGGGGATCGCGATGCCGACCCCTTGGATCTGCAATTGCAGCGCATCGAGGAACGAAAAGAACAAGGCGGCCGCGAGGATCCAGCCTGGCCGCCAGCCGCCGGCAATCACGATCACCAAGGCCAGCCAGCCGCGGCCATTGACCATATCTGGCACGAAATGCGCCGTGGACGCGATCGTCAGGCAGGCCCCGCCCAGCCCGGCCATGGCGCCGCCGAAAATCACCGCCCCATATTGCCGGGCGGCGACGCTATGGCCTTTGATATCCAGCGCCTTGGGATTTTCGCCGATGCAGCGGATCTCCAGGCCGAGGCGGGAGCGGAAGAGGAACAGCCAGATCACCGGCACCAGCAGGAAGGCAAGATAGGTAAGGAGGCCCTGATTGAAGAGAATCGGGCCAATGACCCGAATATCTGACAGCAATGGAACTGGCGAGGTGCGGAGGACGCTGATGCCGGGTACCTTTTCCATATCCGCAAAGGCCGCACGCAACCAATAAGTCGAGAGCCCGGATCCCAGCAGATTGAGCGCGAGACCGGTCACGATCTGGTCGATCTTCAGGCTGATCACCATGACGGCGAAAATCAGGCTCATCACGGCACCGGCGAGTAAAGCGGCGACGAGGCCGACCAGCGAGGAGCCGCTTTCATATGTCGCCAGCCAGCCGATGAAGGCGCCCATCAGCATGGTGCCTTCGATCCCCATATTGTAGACCCCGGCCCGCTCTGCGGTCACTTCGCCCAGAGCGGAAAACAGGATCGGCGTCGCGATCCGGATGGTGGCGGCGAGGACACTGACGATGATGCCGAGATTGAGCAGGTCACCCCACATGGTGCAACCTCCGCAGCCGGAACTCGCTCGCGGCCCAGGCAATCAGGAAGAACATCAGGATGATCGCCTCGACCGCATAGATGAGCGCCGACGGCACGCCGGATTTGATTTGCATCAACGTCGCGCCATTGAGCAGCACGCCGAACACCAAGGCGGCCGCGACCACACCCATAGGCCGGAGCTGTCCCAGGATCGCGATGATGATGCCGGTATAGCCGAGGCCACCGAGCGTGCCGCTTTTCAGCCGATGTTGCACGCCATAGACCTCGAAAGCACCGGCAAGCCCGGCGACGGCACCGCTGATCGCCATCACGACAATGATCAGTCGTGTGATCTTCACGCCCTGGAATTCCAGCGCCCGCAGATTGGACCCGGCGGCCCGGATCTCGTAGCCCAGCGATGAGCGCAGCAGCATGACATGAACGAAGGCTGCAACGATGAGAGCGAACAGGAAGCCGAGATGCAAGCGCGTTTTTGCCAGAAGGATGGGTAATTGCGCCGCATCCGGCACCATCGCCGTTTGTTCGAAGAAACTGCCGGCCTCGGTCCAGGGCCCATTTTGCAACAACAGGGACAGGGCATAGACGATGATGTAGTTCAGCATCACCGTCGAAATCACCTCATCGACCTGGAAGCGCGCCTTCAGGATACCGGCGAGCCCGCCCAGCAGGGCGCCGCCGATCAAGGCGCCGACGATGACAGCTGCGATCTGGATAGGTGCCGGTGCATCGCCAAGGGTACTTTGGCACCAATAGGCGAACATGGCGCCGGCAAAGACCTGCCCCTCCGCGCCGATATTCCACAGCCGGGCACGGAAGGCGATGGTGCAAGCAAGTCCGGTCAGGATAAGCGGTGTCGCCTTGACCATGGTTTCGGCAATGGCCCGCTTGCTGCCGAGGCCGCCTTTGAGCAAGGCCGCGAAAGCCTGCCAAGGATCGGCGCCGGCGGCGATGAAGAGGCCTGCGCAGACGAGCAGCGCACAGGCACCGGCCAGAATGAGCGCCAGCGCCCAGGCCAAAGGTGACCGGGTGGATCGCCGCTCGACCCGGTATCCCATGATTGCGGTCGTTGCCATCAGTTGCTCATCCCTTTGTCGGCGGCCCGCGCATCCGTGCCGCCGGCCATCAGACGGCCGATTTCGGCGATATCAGCTTGCCGGCCGGGCAACACTGCCATGATCTCACCGCGAAAGATGACGGCAATGCGGTCGCAAAAAGCGATCAGATCTTCCAGCTCCTCGCTGGCAAGCAGGATGGCCGCACCCGCATCGCGTTTTTCCAGAATCTGCCGATGCACATATTCGATCACGCCGACATCGAGGCCACGCGTCGGCTGGTTGCACAGAAGCACACGCGAGGCCCGGGCCAGCTCCCGCGCCAAAATGACTTTCTGCGCGTTGCCGCCCGACAGGCGACGGACAACCGCTTCGGCGCCATTGCACGCAATTGAGAAATTCTTGATCGCTTCATTCGCCGCCTGGCGCAGACGGCCAACGTCCAGCGTCAGGCCGTGCCGCCAAGGTTTTTCGCGGTGATCGCCGAGAACGAGATTTTCGGCGATGGAGAAATCTGGCACCAGGCCGTCCTTGAAACGGTCTTCCGGTACATGACCCACACCCATGCGGTAGATCTCATGCGGATTGCAACTATCCAGCCGTTGCCCGTCGAGCGTTATTTCGCCAGCATCAATTGGGCGCAGCCCGCAAATCGCCTCGAACAATTCCCGTTGTCCATTACCGGCAATACCGGCCAGCCCCACAATCTCGCCGGCGCGGAAATCAAGCGAGACGTCACGCAGCAGGGAAACACCGCGCGCATCGCGCAAAGAGACATTCTTCACAGAGAGAATGGTGCCGCCACCATGGCTGCGTTCCCCGGCATCGACGATCGACAAAGCGCGCCCCACCATCATGGTGGTCAGTTCATGGCGGCTGCTATCGGCCGTGCGCACAGAGCCGACGACACGCCCGCGGCGCAACACTGTCACGCGGTCAGCCTGCAGGACCTCATTCATCTTATGCGAAATCAGAATGACCGAGAGACCATCTGCCAGCATTTTGCGTAGGCTGGCGAAAAGCAGAGCGGATTCCTGCGGTGTCAGAACCGCTGTCGGCTCATCCAGGATCAGCAATCTCGCGCCAAGATAAAGCGCTTTGACGATTTCCACCCATTGCTGCTGCCCGACCGAGAGGTCGCCGACCTCGGCATCGAGATCGAGCGAGAGCGACAAGCGCTGGCAGATTGCCTCGACCTTCCGTCGCGCCTCGGCTGCCGGCAGCCGCCAACCGGAGCCGGTGCCGACAATAATGTTTTCCAGAACCGTGAAGGTCGGCACCAGCACGAAATGCTGATGCACCATACCGATGCCGGCGGCGATGGCATCGGCCGGCGATGCGAAACGCATCTCCCTGCCATCGACATAAATATCGCCTTCATCCGGCCGGTAAAGCCCATAGAGGCAGGAGGATAAAGTCGATTTCCCGGCACCATTCTCCCCCAGCAGGCAATGCAATTCGCCGGGCATGACCGTTAGGGAAACCGCGTCATTCGCAACCAGGGCACCGAACCGTTTCGTCAGGCGCTGCACGTGCAAACGCGGTGTGGTGGCGTCGGCGTGAGCCGGGGAAACGGGCATGTTCACCGCCCGTCTCCAGCCCTGCCTATATCCTCCCACGCCAGCAAAGGCTTATTCTGCCTTCGGCTCGGACAGGTCGAGCTGCACCTTCTTGCTGCCGGACTTGATTGCTTCGGCGGTCTTGTCCATCGCCGCCTTGGCATCAGCCGGAATCTTGGCTTCCAGCGCTTTGTTGACGACGATATCACCGGCCCCATCCTTCCAGCCGAACCAGGTTGGTTCGGTGGGCGCGTTGAATTTGCCGCCGCTGGTCTTCGCCTGCCACCACTGATCGATCAGCCAGTTGAGATGCGGGTCCCATTTGGCGACCGCCGAGGCGAGGATGGCATCGGGCGCCGCGCTCGACATGTCGATATAGTTGCCGTAGCAGTCGACCTTCTTCTGCTGGCAGACCTCGAAAGCCCCGGACATCTGGAAGATCTGATCGGCACCCGCCGCCACCTGGGCGGTGGTTGCCTCATTCGACTTCTGCGGATCGAACCAGGACTGGATGAAAGTGATCTTCGCCTTGGCCGCTGGATTGGCTTCTTTCGCACCGGCGATGAAGGCATTGATCTGGTCGTTGGTGTCTTCGGCGGGGAAGGTGCTGATCACGCCAATCGTGTTGCTTTTCGTCATCTCGCCGGCCAGCACACCCATGGCATAGGTCGGCTCGTGATTGTGGATGAAGATCCAATAGGCATTGCCGCCGAGGCCGCGATTGCCTGAACCGGTCATGACGAACATGGTATCGGGGAAATCACCGCGCACCTTGTCGATCGCATCGGCATAGGCGGTGTCGCCGAAGACAATGTCATATTCACCGGTATCCGCATAAGTGCGGAAGACTTCCTCGGCATTGTCGTAGACATTTTCGGTATAATCGACCGAGATTTCCAACCCGTGCGGCTTCGCAGCGATGATGCGGTTGAAAGAATCAATCAGGGACTTCTCCCAGGGCGCTTCCTTGCCGGCCGATAAGACGGCGGCGATATGCAGTTTCGTCGGCGAGTCGGCCGAGGCTGTACCGACCATCGCGCTGATGGCGAGGGCGGCCATATAAGTCGCAAAGCGTTTCAACATCCTGTCCTCCCAGTCGAGTCTTTTTGGCGTCTCACTGCTGATCGTCTTGATACTCAGAAGGCGGCTTCCACCGGATCGAAGACCTTCAGGGCGAGGCAATCGATCGGACCGAGATCCGTGATGGCGTAATCCGGAATCGCGGTGATCTGCAGCACGAACATATACATGAAGGGCCAAGGCAACGTGCAGCCCAGCGCGCGCGCCGCATCATCCAGTTCCTCTTCGATCCGCGCCATCTCGGCGGGCTCGATATCGGCAACCAGGCCGCCGATTGGCAATGGCAGGAAGGCGACGACCTTGCCCTTATCGACCACCACCTGACCGCCATTATTGGCGATGAGATGGTTGATCGCCACCGCCATATCCTCGGCATTGGCGCCGACGCAGACGATATTGTTGTCATCCGGCGCGGTCGAGGTCGCCAGGGCGCCGGATTTGAGGCCGAAGCCCGAGACGAATGCCGTCGGGCGGTTGCGGGTCCGGCCATAGCGTTCGACCACGGTGATATATTGCACGTCCTGCGAGACATCGGCCTGCACCAGGCCAGCCTGCATCGGCAGGGTGACATCCCGGCGCTTGCGGACGAAAATCTGTTCCGGCGTCACCGCCATCGCCAGGACCGGCTGCTGTGCGCCGCTCCCACGTCCCTTGACCGCAATTTCCGACGGCTCAATGGGATCGACATTGAAGGTCTTGGTCAGATGCGCGCCACGCGATGGCGGATTGAGCGGTGCTGTCAGCTTGCCATTGGCAGCGACCAGCTTGCCGTTGGTGACGACCCGCTCGATACGGAATTGCCGGAGATCGTCGACGATAAGGATATCGGCGATGCGACCGGGTGCAATGCAGCCGACCAGATGATCGATACGATAGGCCTCGGCGGAATTGATGGTTGCCATCTGGATGGCGGTCAAAGGCGAGATCCCCATCGCAATCGCCATGCGCACCATATTGTCGAGATGGCCGCGCTTGAGGATATCCGCCGCCACGACGTCATCGGTGCAGAAACTGATCCGGCGCGTCGCGGAAATCCCCATTTCCGTGACCAGGCGGAGATTTTCTTGGAGGAAATGCGAGATCGAGGATTCGCGGATCACCACGAACATGCCGTTGCGCAGCTTCTCCAGCATCTCGTCCGCGGTATAGCTTTCGTGATCAAGACGCACGCCCGCAGCGAGATAGGAATTGAGCTTGGTGCCGCGCGCCATCGGCGAGCAGCCGAAGACCGGCATGCGGTTCTCTTCGGCGATCGCCAAAGCCTGCAGGGCATCGGGGTCGAGTTCCTGCACGAATTCCCGGACGGTTTCCCAGATACCGATACATTCCGGCCAAGTATGGGCGATCCGATGCTCTTCCGGGCCGAAATAATGGCCGACATTTGAGCGCGGCAGCGTATAGGGCGTCTTGCATGGGGCGCCCCAGAAGACCTTCAACGGACCGGCTTTGGCCTCATCGAGGAATTCGCGCGCACCCTGCAAGCCGGCAACAACCAGGATCTGGTCCAGCCCGGAGATGATGGAGGTTGTGCCGATGGGAACGACCGCCTTGGCGAAGGAGGTAATCGACAATTTGGAACATTCGACATGCAGGTGGCCATCGATGAGGCCGGGGCAAAGATATTTGCCGCCGGCATCGATGATCTCGGTTTTCGGACCGATGTAATTATCCACCTTGCCGGTCGCCACGATCCGGTCGCCATAGATGGCGATATCCGCAGGATAGATCTCCTCGGAGACCACATTGACCAATTTGCCGCCTTTGATGACGAGATCGGCCTTCAATTCGGCCCGGCCGGCCTTGATACGCTGGGTTAGATCCATCGACAAAATTCCCCTGCGGAGCGCCTGCCGTTGAACGGCGGGTCGCGTCTCGGTCCTGCTTGTGGTGCCGCCGTTTAGCCGGCGTAGGCTTTCAACTCGGCGAGATAGCGGTCCTTGGCCTGACGCGGCAGCCAGGAGCCTTCGAAAGCATTCTCGGTGAGCTGCACGAGTTCCGGCTTGCCGATATCGACATCCTTCCAGACGCGCTTCAGATTTTCGGTCATATAGCCGGGGAAATAGGCCGGATCGTCGGAATTGACCGTGACCCGCATGCCGGCTTCCAGCATCGCGGCAATCGCCTGGGATTTCGCGCTGTCCGTCACATAGGCATTGGATATCGGGCAGACGGTCAGCGCCAGCTGGCGGCGCTTGATTTCGTCGCAGAGCTTCTCATCTTCCAGCGAATTGACGCCGTGATCGATGCGGTCGACGCCGATATCGCGCAGGGTCTGCCAAATATGGCTGACGGAATTGTCCTGATCGACATCGCAATGCATGGTGAGAAGATAGCCTTCCTGGCGCGCACGCTTGAAGACCTTGGTGAATTTGATCGGCGGATTGTTCTTCTCATCGGAATCGAGGCCGACACCGATGATCCACTCCTTATAAGGGAGGGATTGGAGCAGGGTCGTCATCGCGAATTCGGCGCTCCAGTCGCGCAAGAAGCACATGATGAGTTGCGAGTGGATGCCAAGCTCGATCTCGCCCTGGCGCTGCGCCCGGCGGATGCCGCGGATCACCGTATCGAAGGCAACGCCGCGCGCCGTATGCGCCTGCGGATCGAAGAACATCTCCGTATAACGGACATTCTGCGAGCGCGCCTTCTTGAGATAGGCATAGGTGACATCGAAGAAATCCTGCTCGGTCAGCAGGACGCTCATGCCCTCGTAATAGACCGCCAGGAAAGACGGGAGATCGTCAAAATCATAGGCGTCCCGGACCGCCTTTTCGTTCTTATAGGGCAGCTTGATATGGTTGCGCTTGGCGAGCTGCAACTTCATTTCCGGTTCAAGCGTGCCTTCGATATGCACATGCAATTCGCATTTCGGCATCTCTTCGATGAAGGATTTCAACTTGCTCATCAGGCTTCTCCCTTGATCCGGTGCGATGATTTTCCGTTGGGCCGGTAGCGTGCGGCGATCGCCGCCTTTTTGCCGCGGGCCGATAAGTCGGCTGGCTTTTCCGGAACCGGCTGGTTGAATGCCAAATGCAATGGCTGCGGCGCCACCACATCATCTTCGATGCGGTAGCCGCGCGCCACCAGCCGGTAATGGTCATCGAGTAATTGCTGCGCCTTGGCCCATTGGCGGCGATCGAACAGTGCCACCAGATGTTCGTGCTCGTCGCAAAGCTGGCAATGATCGAAGTCGCAGCGATAGAGCGATTCGAGCAGCCGCGCCCGTCTTTTCAACTGCGCATGCAGCTCGATCAGCACCCTGTTGCGGGTGAGGGATACCAGGAGATCGTGGAATTCCAGGCCGAATTCGCCGGCCAATTGTTCATTGCCCTGGCCGAGGGCCGCTTTCTGGCGCTCGATATTGGCCCGCAATTCCGTTAGCAGGCTCATGCGCGGCCGATTGCCGAGCTGGGCAATCACCCCCTGCTCGACCATGGTCAGGGTTTCGAAGACCTCGATGGCCTCGGCCAGACTGGGCTTGGCAACGAAGGCGCCCCGGTTCCGCTCGACAGTCACCAGGCCGTCTTCTGCCAAGCGAATCAGCGCTTGGCGGATGACGATCCGGCTCACCTGGAAAATATCGGCAAGATCGCGCTCGCCCAGCTTCGCGCCGGGTTTCAACCGATGGCCGAGAATCGCTTCGCAAATGGTCGCTGCAATCTGCTCCGAGCGTCCGCTCACACGCTGTCTCCCCGCGCCTAACCACCCTTTCCAGCGTTTTCCGCCGTGTTTTGGTGTCAGATAGGCTACCTAAAGAAGCAGGATTGGATATCAATCTATTTGGACTCGATATCCAAATGCAAGCCAAAAGGCCGCTACATCCGATTGCTTCCGAGCGCTCGCCGGGATTGCATTTCAAGCGCACGGGTTTCGAGAAGTGTGCCGAAAAATGGCTCGCTGAGCACGCTTCCCCGCGATATGTAGGGGTCATGAATAGGACTGACGATTTCGAAATTTTTATCGTGACCTCCCCCGGGCTCGAATCCGTACTTTGCGCCGAAGCAGAGGAGAAGGGATTTCGAGAGCCGGCCGCCGTCAAAGGCGGGGTGACGGTCAGAGGCGGCTGGCCCGAGGTCTGGCGGGCCAATCTCGAGCTGCGCGGCGCCGGCCGGGTGCTGGCGCGGATCGGCGAGTTCCGGGCGTTTCACCTCGCCCAGCTCGACAAGCGAGCCCGCAAATTGGCCTGGGGCGATTTTCTCCGCCCCGATGTGCCCTTCCGCGTCGAGGCCTCCTGCAAGGCCTCCCGGATCTATCATCAGGGTGCGGCGGCACAGCGGATCGAAAAGGCGATCCGGGAAACCCTCGGCGCCCCCGTGTCGCCCGAGGCCGATATCTGCATCAAGGCACGCATCGAGGACGACCTCTGCACCATCAGCCTCGATACCTCTGGTGACTCGCTGCATAA
This sequence comes from Dongia soli, assembly GCF_034044715.1. Lineage (NCBI taxonomy): Bacteria > Pseudomonadati > Pseudomonadota > Alphaproteobacteria > Rhodospirillales > Dongiaceae > Dongia > Dongia soli. Next base: position 292,865 of record NZ_JAXCLW010000001.1, read on the forward strand.
GCGCGGCCATAAGGAGGCCGTCGCCAAGGCACCCATGCGGGAAACCCTGGCGGCGCTCTTCCTGCGCCAATGCGGCTTCGACGGCACGGCACCCGTCCTGGATCCGATGTGCGGCTCGGGCACCTTCGTCATCGAAGCGGCCGAGATCGCCGCCGGCCTGAAACCCGGCCGCTCGCGGCATTTCGCCTTCGAGCAGCTGGCCACCTTCGACAAAAAAGCCTGGCAGCGCCTGCGCGAGAAGAAAAGCCCCGCCAAGCCGGACCGTGCAGCGCCAGCCATCCGCTTCTACGGCAGCGACCGCGATGCCGGCGCCATCGAGATGAGCCGCGCCAATGCCGAACGGGCCGGTGTCACTGCCCTGACAGAGTTCCGGCGGCACGCCATCAGCGATCTTGTGGCGCCCGACGGACTGCCCGGCCTCGTCATCGTCAACCCGCCTTACGGCACCCGGATCGGCGACAAGAAGCCGCTTTATGCGCTTTACCAATCGCTCGGCCAAACCCTGCTTACGCGCTTCGTCGGCTGGCGTGTCGGGCTGATCACGACCGATGCATCACTTGCCAACGCAACCGGCCTGCCCTTCGCACCGCCAGTTGGACCGGTCTCGCATGGAGGTCTGCGCGTGAGCTTGTTCCTGACCGCACCGCTGGAGCCTGCCGTGTCCTGAAATTGCATGAGTCGGGCATGCACGATAGGCCAGGCTATGATAGCCTGCTGTTGGAAGGTGATGGCGACACTAGCAATATCCGAGCGAACGGATTTCGATGAGCGAGCATCCTCCGCCGCAAGAAGCGCACTGGCCCGACGACGCAATTTTCACCGTCGGACATTCGACCTTGCCGATCGAGCGTTTCATCGCCTTACTGACAACCTACGGCATCGAGCAGCTCATTGACATCCGCACGGTGCCACGGTCGCGCCACAACCCGCAATTCAACAGCAAGGAGCTGCCCGGCAGCCTTGCGACAGCCCGCATTGACTATGTGCCGATGAAAGCCCTGGGCGGCTTGCGCCATGCGCAGAAGGACTCACCCAATGCCGGCTGGCGAAACAAAAGCTTCCGCGGCTACGCCGATTATATGCAGACCGCCGCCTTCCGCGACGCGCTTGAAACGCTCATTCGGATGAGCCGTCAAAAGCGCACCGCTATCATGTGCGCCGAGGCTGTACCGTGGCGCTGCCACCGCTCCCTTGTCGCGGATGCGCTCAATCTACGCGGCGTGCCTGTAGTCGAGATTCTTTCGGAAATGAATTATCGGATGCACAAACTGACGCCTTTCGCGCGTGTCGAGGGGATGTCGATCACATATCCGCCCGACCAAGGCAGTTTGTTCTAACCGTCCCGCGCAGCGAAGATTGTCGCGACGAAGATGGCCCCGAGAGGGGGCGGGTTCGTTCGCAGCTGTCCGGATCAGGGTCCGATTTTCTTTAGTGCCGAGCCCTTATGCAAGGCAATGTGATCCGTCTTATCGCTCTTGATTTCATATTGCGGTTCATCCGGACTGGCATGATGCGTGTGGCCCTTGTAATCCACGTCCTGCCGATGAATTTTGATGATGCGCCCGCTTACATGTCCGGCTTCGGAATTCCAGGTGACATGATCGCCGATTTCGAAGCGCTTACCCATAACTTTCCTCCCACACGTCACTGGCAAACCCGGCTTAGCGTGCGACATATCCACGTAATGATCGGGTTGCGAGCGGGCGTGGACAGATGCGCAATGGAGCCAGATGCCTGCAGATGTGCGATCAGCCGGCATCAGCTGCAACTGAAATCATCGCCGGTCACAAGCTACTGCATTGAAAACAATGGCGCACCCAACACGATCCGAACGTGTCACCTTTGCTTCGGAGGCAACGCCGAACATTCTGTTAATTCATGATATGCGATTATTGGTTTTTCCTTTGCTACGCATCGCTCGGCATCGCCGGCATATCGCGCGTCAGTGTGCCAAAAATGTGCCAACTGTGCCAGTTTATTTAAGAATCAGCGCAGCCAAACTCGAAAAGCTGTCCTCAAAAGAACTGACTAACGGAAGTACGCGGGCTATCGAATGTCGTAGTGACCTAGGCGTGGGCTCCTGGTCATTTCGATCAGGAGCCCGATACAGATTCTAGGAGTGATGAATTTCGGTGCCCAGCACCTTCAAGCATTCGCGCATGAAGGCTGCGAGCGCAGTCCATCCGACGGCTGACACCATGTTGCCGTCGACGTGGGCTTCGGTAGGTCCGAGGTCGACATACTTGCCGCCGGCCAATGTCACTTCCGGCTCACAATATTTGAGGCCGGAGAGGGATTTCCCGCGAACGACACCATCGACTGCGATCAGGACCTGGACCCCATGGCATATGGTGAAGATCGGCTTTCGCGCTTCATGGAAATGACGCACGATCTTCTGGACCCGTGGGTCGATGCGGATATATTCCGGTCCGCGACCGCCTGCCGAGTACACGGCGTCATATTCCTCCGGTCGGACTTCGGCAAAAGTCTTGTTCAGAATATAGTCGTGGCCGAGCTTCTCCGTGTAGGTCTGATGCCCCTCAAAATCGTGCAGCGAGGTCTTGATCCTCTCGCCCGCTTTCTTGTCCGGACAGACGACATGCACCGTATGACCGACCGCGTGCATCGCCTGTTCGAAAACGAAGATTTCATATTCCTCGCTAAATTCGCCAACAAGCATCAGGATTTTCTTACCCGGCATCTCAATTCCTCCAAATTTTCAACTAGCTAAAAGCCGATGACAGCCGTCAGAAGGGCGACTCTGGGAAATAGTATTCGTCAGCATTCTCCTTGGTAATCAGCGGCGCATCCAGCTTTACCTTGCCTCGAATCGGCGCCTGTCCGTTGAACTGCGCCGCTGTCATATAGATAGCCGTCTTGATCATGCTGGGCGGATAAGGAACCTCGATCGGCGTCAGCGCGTCGCCCGCCTTCACCTTCTCGATCATCTGCTTCATGCCGTTCCCGCCCAGGGCGAGCCTGATATCCTTGCGGCCGGACTGCTTGACCGCCTCGAGGACACCCAGCAGCATGTCATCATCATTGGCCCAGACCGCGTCGATCTTATTGTACTTGGCGAGGAAGTCCTGCATCACCTTGAAGCCTTCGTCGCTGTTCCAGTGGGCATATTGCATCTCTAGGATCTTGATATTTGATCCTTGCAGTGCGTCCTGAAAGCCTTTGATGCGTTCATCGTCGATTACCGTCGGAATGCCACGCAACACGACGATGTCGCCCTTCCCGCCTAGTGCCTGTTTCATATAGTCGGCCGTCGTCCGTCCAACGGCGATATTGTCGCCGGCGAGGTAGAGATCCTCGATCGTCGGATCAGTCAAGCCGCGGTCGACAACGGTGATGAACGTGCCCTTCTTCTTCACCTCCTTCACTGGCGAAGTGAGTTCCTCGGAACTGTAGGGAAGAATGACCAAGGCATCGACTTTGCGCGAAGCGACCAGATCTTCCAGCGCACTGGCCTGATCCGAGGCCGATGGTGATGTCTTGACGATGACTTTGATATGTGGGAATGCGGCCTCGATCTCCTTCGCAGCCTGCTGCGCATGATATACGATGCCGGCTGTCCAGCCGTGATCCGCTGCCGGGATCGAGACGGCAATCGTTGTATCCTCTGCGGCGCCGGCCGCGGATTGGACTGTCGCCAGTCCCAGTGCCGTCACGCCGAAGGCGGCAGCCTTCCGCCAAAAAGAACCTTTCATGCTTTCCTCCTGTTGGTTTTTATTGATATTTTTCGGCGCCGGATTGACGCGGAATGGTTCACCTCTATTTAGAGAGCCGCTGGACAAGCATCGCGATGATGATGATGACACCTTGCACTGCAGCGACCAGGTATTCGCTGACGAAGTCTGAGAGCACCATCAGATTGCCGATCACTTCGAGGATGATTGCCCCGGCGATCGTTCCCCAAATGCGGCCTGTTCCGCCGCGCAGCGGCGTGCCGCCTATCACCACCGCGGTGATGACCTGCAGTTCCCAAAGCGATCCCGTGGTGGGCGTCGCTGCGCCCAAACGCGGCACATAGCAAATAGCGGCGATGCCGACGCACAAGCCTTGAATGGCGAAAGCTGCCGTCCTGATGGCCGGCACCGAAATGCCTGAATAGCGGGCAACGTCCTCGTTCGCCCCAACAGCCGAGCAGCGGCGCCCGAACTTCGTCTTGTAGAGAACGAAGGAAGCAAGGATGGCGACCGCTGCGGAGACGACGATAGGTACCGGTATGCCGGCGATTGCACCGAAATAAATCGGCCGGTAAGCCTCCCGGAGCGATGCATCGATAGGTATCGTCCCCCCATTCGCCATATAGGTGATGAGCGCCCGAAAAATGCCCATGGTTCCGAGCGTGACGATAAATGGCTCGATCCTCCCTAAGGTAACGATCGCGCCATTGAGCAGGCCGCAGAGTGAACCCGCCACGACCACCACCGCCATGCCCGCCGGGATCGCCCACAGACCGATATCGCCGGCAATCATGTTCATGAAAAGGATCATGATTCCGGTGACGAAGGCAGCCATTGAGCCAACGGAGAGATCGAGGCCGCCTGTAGATATGACGAAAGTTGCTCCGACCGCGATGATTGCCGTGAAGGCGCTGCGCGTGACGACGTTGAGCACATTGCTCATTGCCAGGAAGTCATGGTTCATCAGATAGCCGAGACAAACCAGGATGAAGAGCGCCAGGAAGGGACCGGCCGTCGTCAGGTTTGGCACGAGCCGCGCGCGGCCGCCAGCACCAGCCGCTGTCATTATCGTCATGGTTGCATTGCTCCCTGGACAGAGAAGGAATGGTCGAGGGTTGGCCCGGTAGTGACCGCCACCATCGGCCCGCGCGATGGCTCGGGCTGATTGTGGTTTTGCGACTGATGCAAATCGTGGGCGCCGGTCGCGAGCATCGCCACATTGGCCTCCGTCATGCTGCCGCCGCTCAGTTCGCCACTGACGCGGCCGTTGCGCATGACGATGATGCGCGTGCAGATGCCGATCAGTTCCTGCATCTCGGACGAGATCACGATGCATCCCTTGCCGGCCTTGACCAGCTTCTGGATGAATCCGTAGATCTGGCTCTTGTTGCCGATATCGATGCCGCGGGTCGGTTCGTCGATGATGACCAGCTTGGGGTCCGTCATGAGAATTTTCGCCAGGAGCAGCTTCTGTTGGTTGCCTCCACTCAGCTGTCCTGCCAGCATCGCGGAATGCCGCACGCGGATATCGAAACCGTCGATAGCCGATTGAAGCACTTGCGCCTCGCGGCGCTTGTCGAGAAACAGGCGCCGGTGAATCCACGATAAGGCGGTTAGGGTGAGATTGGGCGCAAGGCGGAGGCGCAGCAGCAGGCCCTTGCCCTTCCGGTCCTCAGTCAGGTAAGCGATCCCTGCGGCAATGGCATCGCCTGGCCGTCTGATGCGAAGATCCCGGCCGTTCAGCCGCAAGGCCGCTGCATACCCATCTCTTAAACCGAGCAACCCTTCGAACAACTCGGTTCGGCCGGCACCGATCATGCCGGCAAAGCCGAGAATTTCACCCTGCCGCAATGTAAAGGAAACGTCGTTCACGAAACCCGGTACGCATGCCCCCTGGACCTCCAGGATCTCTGCCGACGTCGTGACGGAAGGTGGCGTCAGCGGTTCCGGATACAGCGCGGAAAAATCACGTCCGACCATCAGGCGTGCCATGTCGGCTTGCGTCAGGCCGGCCGCGTCGAAAGTGCCGATCATTTGCCCGTCGCGCAGGACCGTGATGCGGTCGGCCAGCTCTTCCACTTCGTTCAGGCGATGCGAGATGTAGAGGATTGCAACACCTTGATCCTTCAATCGACGAATGATGCCCATAAGGCGTTCTACTTCGCCACCCGTCAGCACAGCCGTCGGCTCATCGAAGATGACAAGACGATGTGGTACCAGCAATGCCCGCGCGATTTGGACCAGTTGCCGATCCGCGAGCGCCAGTTGTCGAACCAGTGCCTTGGGCGACACCTGGCAGCCGATCTCGGCGAGCTTTCCTGCGGCAAGCCTATTCATGGCCGCATCGTCGATGATGCCGCGCCGGACCATCTCCCGGCCGAGGAAAAGGTTTTCAGCAACGCTCAATCCTTCGGCGAGAAGGATCTCCTGATGTACCAGTACGATGCCCGCAGCCTCGGCCGCCGCCGGCCCGGAAAAGGAAACCGGTTGACCATCCAACTCAAGTCCACCCCGGCTCGGCTGCGCATGACCTGCCAGCAGCCGCATCAGCGTCGACTTGCCCGCACCGTTTTCGCCGATAATGGCGTGGACTTCGCCGGGACGGACGTCGAATGAGATGTCGTTCAGAACGCTGACCGTTCCGAATGCCTTGGAAAGGCCATTTGCCGTCAGCACAGCCGTCACAAAATCCTCCCCACCGCTTACAGGACAGCAAGCAGCCTCCTTCGGACAAGAAACGCCGCGGCCTTCTCAGTCGGGCCGCATGCAGGCTTCGCCCGTCCCCGTCACGCCGGAATCGTGGTGAACGCCTTCGCCGAATGCCGGCCAGGCAATTACCCGGCGTAGCCCTGAGCCACCGTGACCTCGCCTCACCTGAAGGCCGGCAGAAGCCGGTCCCTGGATCTTTGGATATGCCTGGTCATCGCCAGCGCGGCCGCATCGCCGTCGCCACTCTTCAGCGCCTCAATGATGCGGGCATGCTCCTCAATGGCTTCCTCTGTCACGCGCGAATGGAACATCAGCCGAAAGATATGGAAGTGGATATGAAGGCGCGCGAGCGACTCGCGGAACAGTTCATTGCCGCTGCCGATGATGATGTGGTCGTGAAATGCGGCGTCCTGCCGGGCAAATTGGTTGTACCTGGCGCGCGCATCGTCATCACCCTTTTTCTGCGTCATCCGATCAGCGATTTCCGCCAATTTGCCGATGGCTTTCTCATCCATGGCGATCGCGGCCTTGCGCGCCGCGAACGGCTCCAGCAGCAATCGGAGTTCGTAGAGTTCGTCGAACTGGCGGCGCGTCAGCTGAGGCGCCGCGCTATAGCCGATCAGATGCGTCTTCACGACGAGCCCGTCTGCCTCCAGGCGATTGAGCGCTTCGCGGATCGGCGTATGCGACACATTCAGTTCCCGCACAAGCGCATCGACCGTGATGCGAGCGCCGGGAGAGATCTTCAGCGACATCATCTGGCCCAGGATGACTTCGTAGACATTGCTGGCCAGTCCGCCAGGGCGCGAGAAAGCGCTTTCGCCCGCGGACGTTTCCGCAGCACTCGCCGCCATAAAATTGGTCGGTCGTTTCTGATCTTCAGATGTGCCGGCTGCATCGCCGGTCGATACCCGTCGCGCCATTCGCATCCCTCTTGACATCGGCTTTTGCTACCACGATTGTTCGCACAATGCAATCCGATATCCTATACGATCCGATTCTAATCCCGAATTAGGATGTTGATCCAAGGCGGCCAATCGCCGTCGCCAACGCAGATGAGGAGGCATCACCCGTGGAACCCGTGTCTAAGCTGTCAACCGCCGGTCCGCTCTTCGGTCTTTTGCGACTGCCGCGAACCATCCTCTTCGGCATTGGCCAACGGAATGCCTTAGGCTCGGTCGCAGCCGGGCTCGGCCGTCGTGCGCTCATCTGCACGGATTCCCGCTTTTCAGCGGACCCGGCCTTTGCCCACCTCCTGCGATCGCTGGAGCAAGCCGGTGTCGAGGCCCTGGTTTACGATCAGGTCCAGCCCGATATTCCCCGCGATACTGTGCTCGAATGCTGTGACGTGGCGAAGCTCTTGAGGCCGGACCAAGTTATCGGCATCGGTGGTGGCAGTTGTCTTGATATGGCCAAATGCGCTGCACTCATTCTTGCCCATGGTGGTCGGGTTGAAGACTATTACGGTGAATTCAAAGTGCCGGGCCCTACACTACCGGTCATCGCCATGCCGACCACGGCGGGAACTGGATCGGAAGTCACGCCAGTAGCCGTCCTGTCCGATCCTGACCGCGTCATGAAGATCGGCATTTCAAGCCCGCATCTCGTCCCGCATATCGCCATCTGCGATCCCGAATTGACGCTCACATGCCCGCCGAAACTGACGGCAATCGCCGGCGCAGATGCTATGACGCACGCCATCGAGGCCTTCACGACGGTGCGGCGCGAGGCAGACGCCATGCTTGCCCAGCAACACGTCTTTGTGGGGAAAAGCGCATTGACCGATCACTTCGCCCTCCTCGCTATTAGACTCCTGGCGCGCAGTCTGCGACGGGCGGTTGCGGATGGCAGCGACACCGAGGCACGCGCAGATGTCATGATGGGTGCAATGGCCGCAGGTTGCGCATTCGGATCCGCCGGCACGGCCGCCGCGCATGCCATCCAATATCCGATCGGCGCATTGACCCATACCGCGCATGGGATGGGAGTTGCCACGCTTCTGCCCTATGTCATGGCCTACAACCGGCCAGCCTGCATCGAAGACTTCGCCGAGGTCGCCCGGGCCATGGGCATTGACGGTGCGGGCCGAAGCGATGCAATGCTGGCCGATCTCGCGATCGATGGCGTCGCACAACTATTCGCCGATATCGGCATCCCAGCCGACCTCGCAACACTGGGCCTCCCCGCGGACCAGCAGGGATGGGCCGCGGAACAGGCGATCACCGTGGCGCGCCTCATCAAGAACAATCCGCGCAGTATCGATCTTGACGCCATGAAGAGCCTCGTTGGCGCGGCTTTCGCCGGCGACCGCCAGTTGCTCGACACCCATACCGGAGCCTGACACCATGACCTTGCCGCCAGCCGCTCCTGCGAGAGCAGCTTCCGATCTCGATCGCCTAGTGTTAAGTGCTGCACGCGGCTTCTATATCGACGGCCAGTGGCGATCACCTAGGAATGACAGATGGATCGATGTCGCTGACCCAGCAACGGCGGATGTCATCGCGAGTGTCCCGGATGCCGATATCGGCGATGCCATGAAGGCTCTCGACGCTGCTGCCAGGGCAGCGACGGGCTGGCGCCTGACGCCACCGCGCAAGCGGAGCGAGATACTGCGCCGATGCTTCGAACTGATGACGGAGCGGGCCGAGCTTTTGGCAAAGTTGATTTCCCTGGAAAACGGGAAGTCACTGCCGGATGCCCGGGGCGAGGTCGCCTATGCGGCGGAGTTCTTCCGCTGGAACGCCGAAGAGGCTGTGCGTGTTCGCGGCGAACTGGGACTGGCTCCTTCAGGCCAGAACCGGATCCTCGTCGATTACCAGCCTATCGGGATCGCCGTCCTGATCACCCCTTGGAATTTCCCGGCCGCCATGGCTACCCGCAAGATCGCACCGGCTCTGGCGGCGGGCTGCACCTGCGTCCTTAAACCTGCGAGCGAAACGCCCCTCACGGCCTACGCCTTGGCAGCACTCTATGAAGAGGCCGGTGTCCCCGCCGGCGTCGTCAATGTGGTGACGACAAACACGCCAGGCCCGGTCGTCGCAGCAATGCTGAACGATCCACGAACCCGCAAGCTTTCCTTCACCGGATCCACCATGATCGGTCGCGAGCTTCTCGCAACGGCAGCACGCAACGTGCTCAGCTGCTCAATGGAATTGGGTGGCAATGCGCCGTTCATCGTCTGTGACGACGCAGATCTCGATGCCGCTCTGGATGGCGCCATGATCGCCAAGATGCGCAATGCCGGCGAAGCCTGTACCGCCGCCAACCGGTTCTACATCCAATCCGGCATCCATGACGCCTTCGCGGCCGGCCTTGTGGAGCGGATGTCGAAGCTGGTCGTCGGCCGAGCTTTCGATGCCGGTACTAATTGCGGACCCATGATTACCGCTGCGGCTGTCGCCAAAATCCATCGCCTCGTCACTGACGCGGTTGAACGTGGCGCTAAAGTTCTTCTGGGCGGACATCCACTCCCGGGTCCGGGCTATTTCTACGCGCCGACGGTACTTAGCGAAGTCCCGGCCGACGCCGCCATTGCCCGCGAGGAAATTTTCGGGCCGGTCGCGCCACTCTTCCGCTTCCACGACACTGACAAGATGATGACGGCGGCCAACGAGACCGAATATGGTCTTGTCGGCTATATCTATACGACCGACCTCAAGCGTGGATTCGACCTTGCCGGCAGGCTCGAATCCGGCATGATTGCTCTTAATCGTGGTCTCGTCTCTGATCCAGCAGCACCTTTCGGTGGGACGAAACAAAGTGGACTTGGCCGGGAAGGCGGCGTCCATGGCGTGCTGGAGTTCATGGAAGCAAAATACATCGCGACGAATTTCTGAGGCATGAAGCATGCTGAGCGAAGCATCGAAAGACCCATTCCGAACGCGCGACCATGTCGCGGAATTTGACGACGTCGTCGATGCCTTCGGGGAATCCAGCCGCCAAACCCGTCAGAAGTTGAGATCCGAAACTGACGTTCCCTACGGAGACGGGCCAGCAGAAAAACTCGACATCTTTTATCCTCCGCCCGCGGCTCGACAGGGACGTGCCGGTCTCCCTGTCCACATATTCATCCATGGTGGCTATTGGCGGATGTTTTCTAAAGACGACTTTTCCTATATCGCCGATACCGTGACCGCCGCCGGAGCGATCGCCGTCATCCTCGACTATGCCCTGATGCCGACACAGAGAATGGCACTCCTGATCGATCAGGTCAGGCGAGCGACTGCCTGGGTCGCGAGAGAAATAGGTAGCCGTGGCGGCGATCCGTTCTCGACCTCCGTCAGCGGTCATTCCGCTGGGGCGCACCTTGCCAGCTGGCTCGTGGACCAGCGCGATGCGCATCCTGACTATCGCGTCGCAACCTGCCTCTTGCTCGGCGGCCTCTACGACCTGAGGCCCCTTCAACGCTCATTTCTGCAGCCCGATCTCGCCTTAACGGATGAGGAGGTTGACCGGTGGACGCCGCTCACTGTCACGCATAGAGCGGACTGCATATATTCGATCCATGTAGGCGAATATGAAACCACGCCTTTTCACGATCAGGCAGCACGTTTCCATCAATCTCTCCTCAATGATGGCTGTACGTCGGCTCTGGGCACTGTCCCGGCCACCAATCACATGACTAGCGCGCTTTCCCTCGGCAATCCGGCGAGCGATGTTGGCAAAAGCTTGATGTCGACGATTCATAAATCTCAAGCGAATTGCCGGCCTTCCAAATGATCATGCAATAGAGCGTCGTCTACCGCGTCAGGCTCCAGGATTATGGCAGGCGGCATCGCCGGCGGGGAAACCAGATAAGGCAGTCGTCGTCCTATGTTTCGCAAGGATGACAAAGACGGCCACTCCCATCAGCCCCTCCAATGTGCCGGCCTGGACCACAACAGCCTTGATGGCGTAGGACATCGCAATCATTTCTCAAACTATACAACGGCTCCGCCAGCGAGCGGCCACACCCACTCCTGCAGACTGAGCTGGGGCGAATTCGAAACCGTCTTTGCCAAACTTCAACAACCGGAGAATCGATGCCTGAAGCTCCGGCCGGAAGCGCAACGCAAGCACCAGCACCACAGCCGGCCAAGCCAGTGCTTTGATCATTTCCATCGGCCACGGCCAACCGCCGGCCCATATCGCCACTCGACGCAACTCGCCCGTCAATTGCACCAAAGCCCGATGCGAGGGACAATATGAAGACCACGGACGTGCCTCCGATCTTTCGGTCTGTCGATCGCTTCCGTTACGAAAGTGATGTTGTGTAGCGGGATGAAGCTGAAGCGCACTCTATCTTCCGACCCATCCCTATCGCGCGACGCTGGTCATAAAGTGTCAGCTGAATACCATCAATCCCGCCTGTTCACCAAGCAGGCGGTAACTTTCCCATTGATCGTCGTCAAAGAACTGATCCAGCGTCGATTCGTTTGGGAAGAGAGGATGCACAGCGGCATAGTTGCGCACATCGACCGCAATCTTCGGTGCGAGATTAGCCTTAACAAGCAGAAGCCAGGTGATCTTGCCGGGTTGACCGTCATAGGAAATCTGGGCCAGGGCCGCGCCATGGATGCTATTGCGCTTGATATCCTCTATTGCGCCGATCGCCTCGGGTTGCAACCGCTTCCGGATCCAAGTCGGTATCGGGGAACTCGCGGCATTCAGCAACGCGTTCCAGGCATTTCCCGATTCGTCGGCAACGGGTCGCAACCAATCGAGGGTGGCGCCAAAATCAAGGCGTACCTGTCGCGTCAATACCGCAAGATCATTCAGGTGATAATTCTCGTCTTCGCCGCCATCGACGGCGATGATGAAGGGCAGCTGGCGGCGGATGAGTTCATAAAGCGCGGTATTGTCGAAATGTCCTCCATCGCTCAGGTACCAGCGGCGGGCGGACGGACCATCAAAATGACCCCGCCATTCGTTCAGCAGCATCGCCTGCACGCCGAAGATCGTCGATGGTAAGGACTTGAACCGACGCCAGAGGCTGGGCGGATAGCGTCCCGGTCTTTCATCGGGTTTGATGCAGCTGTCCCACCAGTAGCCGAGGCGCACATTGACAAGCCCCAATAGCAGCGAAATCGGCAGACTGCTATATCGCCCGATACCGGTCGCCAGCGAAGCTGCCGAGATGGCCAGCCAGTTGCCGAGGCTGAGCTCCTCCACCTGTGCAGGATGTCCATCCGACCGGCCAAGGACATGAAAGGCATGGGGATCCGGAACGGTCGGTAGCGCGGTGACCGGCTCCGTAGCCGTGCTTGTCTGGGGCAGATCATTCCCCTGCCAGATCGCATGATAGCGCCGCCCAACATTGATGCCCGCCGGGCCGACACACATCGAGACGCCCTTATTCTGGCGCAGCTCGCGGCCGGAAAGAACGTCGACCGTTTGATTGATGCACACATTGATGAGATGCATGGGGCCACCATGCTCCTCGGGATGATAGCGGCCGAAACTCTCATCATCATTTTCATCAGCGATCTGCACGGGCTTTGGCGCATCAGTACCGCTTGGATGTACGCGCCGATCATTCGACGCGCCGAGAAACGTGCGGATCAATCGCTGCGCCAGAGCCGCGTGCAAGGATGAGAGATTAAGAAAATTCGTCGCCCGCCCGAGGACCACCGAGCCCGATATCGTCACAATGACAGTCCAGATGCCGAGCGCACGGCTTGTATCGAAGGCGGCCTGGGCGGCGGTATCGCAGGCAAACGCGAAAAGGGCGGCAAAGGCAAAGCCGAGAGCGGCAAACAGCAACATTCGTGTTTTCCGGTTGACCGGCCCGCCGACCGCGGTGACGCGCCCTGGCACCAGTGAGATGGCAACGGTGCGTAGCGCTGGCAGGAATGGCGCGATTAAGAGCATCACCGCCCCGACCCACCGTCCCAGCGATCCGGCCGACGCCGCACGGGCCAGGGAATCGATTGCCAGGAAAAGCAGCATTGTCGTAAAGAGGAGAATGGCACCGCCGAGCAGCCTGGTGATGCGGTTGCGCACTAAGGCAGCGGCACGATGGTCAAGCCCGTCCATGTCGATGCGCCAGCGCACGACCTCCTGCCAGAGCCAGGTCGCCAGCAGTATCGCCACCCCTAGAAAGCCAAAGGATCGCGCATCGGGTAGGCCGGTAAGAGCAATCATCCCCCCAACGAGCACCAACCAAAGCAGAACGCTGGAGACCGGGTATGGGCGTTTCGCGCCGGCTTCAGGTGTCAGCCAATAGCTGCCTGCGAGCGGTATTAGAACAAAGACCAGCATGGCACCGGTGACTATCCACCACGGCGACAGGTCGATCCCCATGACTTGCCAACCTTGTCCTGCCGCCGGCAGATAGAGATCGGCAATCCATCGCAAGGCACCAAAAGCCGCCACGAAGAGAGCGCCAATGGCGAGATGCACGGATGCGAGGTTGCGGGCAAAAACCGCCAGACTGTTTTCGATATCCGATCGGCCGGCACCGCCGAGATAGTCCGCATGCTGGCGCAACCACCAGAGCTCGGCTGTGCTGTTATCGGCCAAGATCTCCTGGACGCGCCCGGCCTTGTCCGCCACCTCTTCGGTCAGGCGGGTATAAAGCCGCCCGAGAAAACCGCCAATATAGCCGCCGCCAGACACGGTAGAGAGTATGTCGACGCGACGCAGCAAATTGCGGCTTGCCATGGCCTGGAGCACGCCGAGACAATAGGTGGCGCTCCTGATGCCGCCGCCGGACAATGCGAGGCCGATGCAATCCGCAGGCAGATGTGGAGTCGCCTCGCCAACATCGCCGCCAGGATCGGCCACCGCACGACGTATATGGATACGCTCCGCTTCGCGAAAAGCCAGCGCGCTTGGATAGGTGACGGAATCCGCAAGGATGGTGTCCGCCGCCTTTTCAGCGATCATAAAGACCGGCGTGACGATGAAGTAGCCCGGAATGTGGGGAAAGACCGATGCATCGACGACACGCAGGCCGCGGACGCCATGAACCCGGAACCGGCTGTCGAGCACGGCGCCGCGATCTTCGAGCTGCCGCAGGTCGGCGCGCCAAGGATCGGCGCCGATCCGGCAGGTCCCACAGGCATGATGCCCCCAAGCTTCGTTTTTGATCCAATCGACCAGGCCAGGCGATCCATCCGATAGCTGCTGGCCAGGCTGGATCTCGTTCTGCATTACCCTGATCTTGGCATTGATCTCCCGCATATGAGCAACGGCATAAGTGAGTGCATCGATATCCTTTTTTACGCCTGCCGCACTCCCCGAGAACGAATTGAAATTGATGTCGGGTACGTCAAGGAAATCGGCGCTTCGCAGCGAGACCTTGCCCTGGCTGTTGCTCGTATGGGCTTTCAGGATGATCCAGGACCAGAGATTGCGCTGTATAGCCTCGTCGCCTTTTACCGGGCAGAGCAGCTCTTTCGACCAACCCCAGTAATAGCCCCGAAATGCCGCTGGCGCGCCGAAGACGAAGAGATCCGGCTCGGCGGACGGGTTGTTGCCCGGCTGCGAGAACATCATGGCGAGCGCACCGCCATTCGTCGCGTACAGGCCGGTCCGATCCCGTTGCCATTGCTTGAGGAGCGGGTCACTCTGATCATCCGGATCGAAGGTCGCGCCATTCAAGGTCGTAAAGGGCTTTTTTGTCTCGCTGACAATACAGATCTCATAGCGGTCCTGGAGATTGGCGCCGACACCGGGCAAATCGACAATTTCGGCAATCTCCTTTCCCGCCACATCGGAAGGTCCTTTGATGCCGAGCTGGCGCAAGTCCGCGGCTGGACCGATGCCACTCAGCATCAGAAGCTGTGGCGAATTGAAGACGCCGCCCGCCACGATGATTTCTTGCCGAGCGTAGAATGCAGCATACTCGATCTGTGCGTGGTCGCCCGATTTCGGGCTTGCCCGATAGAGATGCTCTCCCAGGGCAACCCGGACGCCAACCGCGCGCGGCGGTGAATCCTGTGTATCGTTGGTAAAGATCAACCGCACAGCGTGGGCATGTGTTTTGATGACCAGTCGTTCGGGAAAAGCATGGCGAACCTGCATCAGCCACTCCCGCACGCCGATGCGCTGTGCGCCGTCGGTTCCGATCGAGATCAACGAAAGACGCGCGCGGCTGGTGAGGATGGGTGAGCGTGCATTCGGGTCAAGAAACTGAATGATCTGCAACCGGGCCAATGCGCGCTGGAGCATCGATTTGCCGTTTTTGGCTGCGAGTGCGGACCAAATGACGTCCGCCAAGAGCGACAGGAATGTGCGGTCGCTGCGGGCTATGCCGGCGATGACAAAAGGATCGATGAAACTGGTCGGCTGCCAGCCATTGAAGCCGTGGCCGCCGGGATCGAGTTGGCTGCGCGGATTGATCAAGGTGGCGACATACTGGATGAGGCGCAGGACACCTCCGAGAATCTTTCCCAGAAAACCCTTATAGACCGCGTAATAAAGGCAGCGTTCGATCTTCGGGAAATAGCCCTGCATGTTTTCGGAGCGCCAGGTTTCGTCGCCGGTCAGCTCCGCGATTCGATCCCAATCCGAGTCATCCGGACGGATAACGATCATGGCGTGATGCGACGTGCATCCACCAATCGCGGCGGCCCGTGGATAGAAAATGCCGCCCTTGCCGATGCCGCCACTCGCAGACGGGTCGTGGCTGCTGCTGTATTTTGTGTCCTTTGCCTGGGCCAAGTCATCGGCATAGTGACGAACGGAAAATTCCCAGGCCGCTTCGGGGTCCTCGGTCGCGGCGCCGTGAAAGGCCGGCACCTGATGTACCTCGCGTGGCTCACCGGCGCTGTCAACCGCGACATCGCCGCCCGCCTCAAGCAGTAGAACGCTGCGGCCATTGAGGGCGAGCCGGGCGGCCAGAGGCCCACCGCCGGCACCGGATCCGATCACGATATAGTCGAACGGTGTCCTGGCTGGGTCACCCGCGAGATCGATCAAGCCGGTGGCGCCGGTCTCTAGAGGCATCGGCTCCATGGATGGCGCTCTCCATATAACGTTAAAGCGTCTTCAGGAAGGCCTTCAACTGCAGCTTTTCATCGTCCGACAGATGCTCCGCGAACCAGTGGCCGCGATCGAGCACGAAGTCCGGGCACTTGCTGACTTTCAGAAGGGCAAGCCCGGCTTCCGCCTCGAATGCCTTCAACGCGGCCTCGTCCTTCAGCCCGTCCCGGCGAATCCGCAGAAGCCCGCGGCCAATGGCGAAGACGGCGTCTGCCAAGTCAGTCGACGATGCCTGGGGATTTATATTCATGATCAGATTGACCGGCGTCCCCTTCGGAATGGGACCGACCTTCAGACCGCCAAACCCGCCATCGAGGAAAGTCCTAGCCGTGATGCTCACGCCGACAAATGCCAGACTTAGCACAAGGAACGTAACGACACCGGCCCAGCGGCGCCGGACGACGAACCAAAGAACCAAAGCGAGCACGGCACCGAATGCGGGAGCGATCCATAAAAACGGATATATCGTATCGATCCTGCTAACCCGCAGAAGAAGTGCGGCAGCGATGGCAATCAGCGAGATCGCCAATCCGGCATGGCGTGTGCGGCCGAAAATCGCGAGGATCAACGCGATGGCCGCGAGTAGATACCAGAGATAGGTCGTGAAGAAGCTGGTCCAGCCATCGCCCAGTACACCGACGAAAAGCTCTCTGATGAAACGTGCGGGAAAGTCTATCCAGCTGTCCTGTGTCGTCCGGTAGATGAAGCCCGGATCACCGGCAGCAAAAGCCTCCGCATCCCAGCGGAGATCGCCGGGTGCGTGCTCGGCCCCCGGCACCCGATTCTTCTTCCATAGGATTTTGTCGATGCCATCCTCAAACGCCTTGAGCCGGCCGTTGACCGAGGGGTCGTGCGTATAGACACCAAGTGCATTGTTATGCAGATAGGGTGCAGTGGCCCAGAGGCTGATCAAGGATGCCGGACGGTAATAGCCCGGACCGCCGCCCGGCGGCGCATAAGAATCGTTGTTGCCCCAGGCGTCGACGGCCACCCCCGAATAGGGATTGAAAAAATGAACCTCGCCGACGGCAGGAAGGGACTTGTAATCCTCCGACGTGAAATTATCCCACATCTGCCCTCGCATGCCATTGGTTCCCACCGCGCGGCCGGAATTGGTGCCGACTAACGTGATCGGAATCCGAATATCCGTGGATAGGAAATTGTCCTTGAGAAATGGGTCTGCGTCATTCGACGGAGAGCCAGCAATGGCAGCGATTTGCTTTACATAGCCCTGATAGGCCGGCGTCTTCAGAAAGCTATCCCAATCGGTGTAATCCATTGGAAGCCAAAGCGCAGCCTGACCGGCCTGACTATCGGTCCGTTTTATCCAGTCGCGCGAAAAATGGAGAGCGAAACCTGCCGGCTGCTTGCTGGAATGGCAGATCGCGCAATTGTCGATGAAAATCTGCCGTCCCTTGGCCGAGAGGCCTCTCTCTGTGTCGATGATCGGTTTTCCTCCGGGCGCATCGCTCAGATGCATTGGCGCCGTGACGCTCTCGCCCGTCACCTTGCTTTTATAGGTGAAATAAGCGGCGAGATAGGGGATCCGATACTTTTCAGCGGTGCGCCAGTATACCGAATTCTTGACTGCGGCAGCGACGGAGAACGGGCTTTGCGGGCGGAAGCCTACTACCGTGTTATGCAGGCGCTTCCATTGTTCGGAGTATGTGCCGATATTAAGATAGACACGAGATAAGGCGCCAAAAATACCGATGCTGTCGGCACCATCCAGCAGAATGCGTGGCATGTGACGCGGATTGGTTCCGGCCGCCGGGTCTTCGATGGCGGGAACTTTGAGGTTTTCGGCACCTTGCCGTTCCGGTGGGTTAAGCATCGCTCGTTCGAGGCGCGCAGGCACATCGAAAATCGGCGTGATCGTGTTTGCGTTGTTGATGTGGTCAGTGCTGACAAGCGATGTGTCGACGGTGCCCCATTGCTGACTCGCCAGAAACTGGAAGAGAAAGCTTTCCGGCTTTTTCAGATTGCTGAAGATTTTGACAGGCGTCCAGTATTGATTGCCAATGGTATTTGACAGATTTATCCAATCCGGCTTCTCGTTATCCATCGGGGGAGCGAGCGGGTGCGGACCGACATGGCAGAAACCGCAGGACATACTGACACGGAACGGTCTTATGAGATTGCGATCGGCATTGATCGACGTGTCAGTGTAATAGTCATCGCCCTGATCAATGACCCGCTTCTTCCAATAATCGCGCGCCGCGGCGGCCGCTTGCGTGTTGCCGAAGAAGTCGGGATTCGGGAATAGGCGGAGCCCGACAATGCCAGTGGGATAACCATAGACATTAGGATCGGCACCATCGTTGGGCAGTTGCTCGAGCGTCTTCTTGTAAAGTTCCTGGTCGCCAGGTGTAAACGCTTCGGCCGGATGCTGGGGATCGCTAGGCGGTTCCACGCGCTGTGCCATGCGGCCGGTTCCGATATCGATGTCATCCGCAGGTTGGTTGTTCTGGAGCTGGATATTTTTTCCGTCCGCCTGGTCGATATATAGGCCAAGAATTTTTTTTGCCGGATCGGTCTGTGCGGTCAAACCCGGCTGATTGATCAGGCCGCTATTCGCGAAACGGGCCGCGCGGTTGCGCGAGTCGATCAGGATGAGGAAATCGGCGAGCCCGTATCCCTGTTCCTGCACCCAACCCCAGAACGTCTCGTTCCCTTCGCCCCACAGGACCCATGTGTTGCGGCCACGGATCGCATTCCTTGCATCGGGAGAGATGGAGTTACCATCCGTGTAATTGAATGGAACGAGGTTTCCATTGCCATCCGGCACTCTGTCCATTTGATTGAATACGTTCCGCATCTCCGCCGGAAAACACAGCTCTATCCGCTTATTGACCGGCGTTCCCCGCTCGGTGCGACCCGCCTGTGGCTCGTCCCCCGGCGCTGCACTGTCCAGCTTTTCAGCCTCGCTTACAGAATATTCCGGCGGCTGCGATGCGCCGCGATAATCTTTCCCGTTAGCGCATGCCATTGATGTCGAGAAGGCAACAAGCATGGTTGCTATCATTCCCGATCGAAATGGCGAAGCTCGTCTCGCATGGTTTTTAGGCTTGCGTCGTGCTGGGACAAACATGGCATCCCCCACATGTCCTGCAGATCGCACAATCAAGTACTCAGCTTATGATCGCTGTCAAATCAATCTGTATTACCTGCTGTTGTAGCTTTCGGCGTGCACTAACTGCTGTCTTCTCCTGGCTCGAGACTGGGGGCTTCATCATTTCCAATAGGGGGCTAAGGCCCGGTTTATATTTCGCCCACTGGAAAAAGAGATTGTGACCTCTACAGCTGCAGACCTCCCGACACCATTCAATCTTGGAGGGTCATGACAACGTCATTGTTTGCGTCAAGTTCTGACAAGATCGTAGACCCACCGTGGTCTCGTTACCAAACAGCTCCGTCAGATTGTCGATGAAACCATTTTGCTTCCCGTCTATTGCGAGGAACCCGTCGTCGGAGCCAACCCAACCCGTCTTTTCTGCAAACCATCATTGTTAGATCGAAGAAGGCGGCGGAATCTGAAAGAGATTGCGACTGGATCCCATTTTTCCGAAATCCGTGATCCATTCCATACCAGACGGTTACCAGAATCCGCATCGAGGATAATATCCGGACCATTCGGCTGATCGCTGCCGTACATTATCGATGAATCCCCACCTTGCATTACGAAGATATCGCTGCCAGCTCCGAACAGGGATCCGGCTCTTACGCTTCCTCGTTGGATAAACTAATGGAGTCACTCCAACCTGATCTGTGGGCACATGGACATACTCACAGTTCATCGGACTATCAAATCGGAAAAACACGTGTGCTCTGCGATCCGAGGGGTTATTACCCCAGCTATCTCAACTCATCTTTCAATCCAACTCTCGCGATTGAGGTTGGTTGAGGGAGTAACAGGTCGACTTGCGTGCTAGTCATCCGGATTTCCAGAAGATGCGCCAAACGCCTCGAGTAGCTCGATGAGCTAAATACACGCTGGAAGCGCTCTCATCACGGTGAGACCGAGCCCTGAAGTTGAGCAATCTCCTGTTCAAGCTGTCTGATTTTTTCCTGCAAAAGGTCAACTTCAAGGTTGGCATTTCTTTTTTTTCTCACGAGTTCGCGAAGCTCTGCGGTGAGGAAATTCTTGCGAATATTGGCATATCGACGCAGTGATTTCGGATCTCTGTGCCCCGTTTGGGACCTCACCTCCGTGTCGCTCCAACCTACTTCCACAAACCTCGACGTAAGTTCATGGCGAGGCCATGAAGGCGAAAATGCTCAACACCGGCGCGCTTCCTTGCGGATTCGAAGTCTGATTTCAGCGAGTCCTTGTCATCGCAAGCATCCGAAACTGTCCGTCAAGTTTCGGCAATGCTTGAAGCACTGCAATCGCTCGCGGTGATAGGCCGACCTCAAGGGCCATTTCCACGATTGGCCCTGAGTACGAATTTTTCCGTTATAGCATTCTTCAATCAGGCGAACGAGTTGCTCCGGCTCAAGCCAAACATCACGTTCGTCGATTACGGTGGGCCGTTTAACATTCGCGTTGCTACAGGGTTTTCTTTCTAACCCAGCTTTCTTTTGTATGCTCAATCGCGGTTTTCAGAAGCGTCAGTTCCGTTTGATCGTGCGGAGAGAGATCTTCTTTTTGCCTTGGGTGGAGCTTTAGGCTTCGCAGCGTTTTTTCTTGCTGTCCCGTCTTCCTAAGCTTCTGAGCAAATTCGACAGCTTTGTACTGGCCCCGGCTACACGGTTCCCCGCGGGTGCCGAACTGTTGCAGGCGACGGTCACGGTAGTCTTCAAATAATTCTGGCGTCAGATTGGCGACTGCATGAGCACAGAGATTTGGCTCTTCTCGCAGGAAGCGATCGACGCGAGCCGCCTTACTCGGCTAGCCTCGAGCCCAAGGCGTCGCGCGGTCACGTCGTTTTTGTATTGGCGCAGAAGATCGCCCAATGTGAATCGTTCTGCAGTCGACCGATCGACGAACTCGCTGCGGTTCATTTTGCTCTCAATGTCGGTGGCCCAGGCCTGAGCCTCCCTTCCTTGTGGCAAAGGTTTTCGTCTGGTGCGGGTACTCCGTCTTCCCCACTTGGACACTTTATTCGCCGCCCTCTCTGAAGCGGCGATACTCAATACATTGATATTCAACGGGAATTTTGGCGCACCCGATACGATTCGAACGTACGACCTTTGCCTTCGGAGGGCAACGCTCTATCCAGCTGAGCTACGGGTGCAACGCGATTGCGTGGCGCGCAACATACAGGAGGCAGGGGGCGACATCAAGCCTAGAGGGATGGCGGCGGAGAGAGCCAGATAAAATGGAATTATCGCCTAATGCCAACTGGTTAACACGCCTGTCGGCGCGCGATCACGGGGCGGCAATCGGCGCCGGACAGGCGTGGCGCGCACTATGTGCCGGCGATATAGGCGCGCAGATCCGCGCTTTCCCGCTCCGCATCCTCGACCTTGGCCTTCACCACGTCACCGATCGAGATCATGCCGACCAGCTTGCCGTTTTCCTTGACGGGGACGTGGCGGAAGCGTTTGGCCGTCATCAGGGTCATGACGGCATCGACCGTGTCGTCGGGCGAGCAGCAGACGACATCGGCCGTCATGATATCGCTCACCTTGGCCATCACCGCTGCCGTCCCGTCCCTGGCAATCGCCCGGACGATATCCCGTTCAGAGAGAATGCCGGCGAGATCGCCGCCTGGTGCGGTTACAATCAGGGCGCCGATCCGCTCGCGGGCCAAGATTTCCGTCGCCTTGGTGAGGGTTTCGTAGGATGGAATGGTGACCAACCGGATAGGCTTGCCACGCAGCAGATGTGCGACCGTCATCATCTCCTCCGTCTAGCTGTCATCGGCGCAGAAGCGCCGCGTTAGGAATACGGGGATGCTTCTGTAAAGTTTATGTCAGTATCGGCCGCATCACAACCGATCACTGGGACGATCCGACTAAGGGAGTAGACACAAGAGTGTGTAAGGAATGACCATGCGCCCCAAAATCCAGGTGCCCGACGCCGAAACCCTCGCCTTGCAGGCTTTGGCCTTTCTTGCGGCGGATGATGAGCGGCTGAGCCGGTTCCTCAATCTGACGGGGCTGGATATCACGCAATTGCGCGGTCTGGCGCAAGATCCGGCGGCTTTGGGCCTGGTTCTCGACTATTTGCTGAATTGGGAGCCGCTGCTGCTGGAATTCGCGGCGGCACAGGCGATTGCCCCGGAAACCGTGATGCAGGTGCGGCGCAAACTGCCGGGCGCGACGGAGTATTGAACGTCCAGGGCTTATTCGCCGGCGCCGCGCCGGGTCAGCTGCAGGAAGATGTCTTCAAGATCGGTTTCGACCGTGCTGAGATCGACGATCTGAAGCCCTCCCTGCCGCAGCACGCCGAGGATTTCATCGACCATGACTTGCGAGGGACGGTAGCGCAGGCGCAGGCGCCGGGATGACAATTTTTCCGTATGGAATTTCTCCAGATCGGCGCTCAGTTGCGAGAGCTCAATATCGCGGTCGAGCGTGATCAAGAGTTCCTTATTGTCGAGACGACCGAGCAAGGCTTCCTTGGTCTCATGCGCGATCACCTTGCCATGATTGATGATGGCGATGCGGTCGCAAAGCTCCTCGGCTTCTTCGAGATAATGGGTGGTGAGAAGCACGGTGACGCCCCGCGCATTCAGCTCGCGCACATAGGCCCATAGCTGCTGGCGCAGCTCGACATCGACGCCCGCCGTCGGCTCGTCCAGTACCAGGACCGGCGGATTATGCACCATGGCCTTCGCCACCATCAGCCGGCGGCGCATGCCGCCCGAGAGCGTGCGGGAATAGGAGTTCGCTTTATCCGAGAGCGACAGCGCCGCCAGCAATTCCTTGGTCCGGCGCTCAGCCTTGGGCACGCCATACATGCCGGCCTGGAGATCGAGCAAGGCCTGGGGCGTGAAGAAGGGATCGACATTCAATTCCTGCGGCACGACGCCGATAGCGGCGGCGGCATGACGCGGATCGCGGTCGAGATCAATATCCCAGATCTTCACATTGCCGCTGGATTTGACCACCAGCTGGGCGAGGATATTGATCAGGGTCGATTTACCGGCGCCGTTCGGTCCCAGCAGGGCAAAAAGGCTGCCACGGGGAATGTCGAGATCGACATCATCCAGCGCCTTCTTAGCCCCGGCAGCCCCGCTGGCGCCATAGACCTTGGTAAGCCCGCGAATCGATACCGCCAGGTCTGGCAAAGCCGTGACCGAGGAATTGGAGGAGGCCGGCGCGGAAAGTTCGGACATTGCGGAATCGCCATCACGAGCTAAAAAATGCGGGTTTGGCCGATGGTTGATTATCGACGGCGGACACAGGTATCATCGGCGCCGAAAACGGTCAATGACGCCCCGCCCGCCCGGCAGCAACCGGCATCCGCGGGGCTATTGCCTTGAAATAATTGACATAAGCAGTAAAGGACGTGGCGACGTCATGAATCCGGTTGAAGTGATCGAAGTCGAAAGCCCCACCATCGCCTGTGACGGGGGCGACGGCGCCCTGGGCCATCCGCGGGTCTTTCTGACCCTCAGCAAGGAAGGCGAGATCGATTGCCCCTATTGTGGCCGGCATTATGTGCTGAAACAGGGCGCGCAGATGGCTGACGCTCATTGAGCGCACAGCCAGCGAATGGTCAACCCGTGAGCGGACAAGCCCTGCCGACCTCGATACCGCAAGCCGCCCCCGCCATTGCGCCGGGCGAAAAGCCGCAGCATGTCTATCTGGTGGACGGGTCGGGCTATATTTTCCGCGCCTTCCATGCCTTGCCGCCGCTGACCCGGCCGGATGGAACACCGGTCGGCGCCGTGCTCGGATTCACCAATATGCTGATGAAGCTGCTGGATGAGACCGATGCCGACCACATCGCTGTCATCTTCGACGCCGCGCGGCGCAATTTCCGCAATGAGATCTATGCCGATTACAAGGGCCACCGGCCGGAACCGCCGCCGGAGCTGATCCCGCAATTCGGCCTGATTCACGAAGCGACCCGGGCCTTCAATGTACCGGCGATCCAGATGGAAGGCTTCGAAGCCGATGATCTGATCGCCACCTATGCAGAACAGGCCGTGGCGGCCGGGGCGGATGTCACCATCGTCTCTTCGGACAAAGACCTGATGCAGCTTGTCAATGACAAGGTGCGGATGTTCGATCCGATGAAGAATCGCCCGATCGGTGCTGCCGAAGTGATGGAGAAATTCGGTGTAACGCCGGACAAGGTGGTGGATGTCCAGGCGCTGGCCGGCGATTCCATCGACAACGTGCCGGGCGTGCCGGGCATCGGCGTCAAGACCGCCGCCGAACTGATCAATACCTATGGCGATCTCGATACGCTGCTCGCCAAAGCCGGCGAGATCAAGCAGCCGAAGCGGCGCGACAATCTCATTCAGAATGCCGACAAGGCCCGGATCAGCCGCGATCTCGTTTGCCTGAAACGCGACGTGCCGGTCGACGTGCCGCTGGCGGACTTCGTTCGGCGCAAGCTGGATCTAACGGTTCTGCTGGATTTTCTGAAAACCAACGAGTTCCGCACCACCATCAATCGCGTGCAGAGCCGCCATGGCAAGAGCCTGGCAGCGCAAAACCTCGAAGCCGCACCGGGCAAGGCGCCGGATGTCGTCACCAGCCCCAATCTCGTGACGACCAATCCAGCCGCCGTCACGGCGGCGACGACCTTTGCCGCGCCGGCGGCGGTCGATGCCGTCAGCGTTCCCTTCGATCCGGCCAATTACCAGCTCGTCCAGGACATCGAGAGCCTGCAGCTCTGGGTCGAGGCGGCCATGCAGGCCGGCCAGGTCGTCGTCGATACCGAAACCACCTCGCTGCAGACGCAGCGCGCCGATCTGGTCGGCATTTCCATGGCGCTGGAGCCGGGCCGCGCCTGCTATATCCCGCTCGGCCATGGCAGCGGCGGCGATCTGCTGGATGCCGGCGAGAAGCCGCAGCAGATCCCGATGGATGTGGCGCTCAAGACACTGAAGCCGCTGCTGGAAGATCCGGCGGTGCTGAAGATCGGCCAGAACATCAAATACGATCTTTGCATCTTCTCCACCCAGGGCATCAAGGTCGCCCCGGTCGACGATACGATGCTGATCTCCTATGTGCTGGAGGGCGGCGCCCATGGCCATGGGATGGATGAGCTGTCCGAGCTGCATCTCGGCCATAAGCCGATCGCCTATAGCGAGGTCACAGGCACCGGCAAGGCGCAGATCACCTTCGACAAGGTGCCGCTCGACAAGGCGCTGGCCTATGCCGCCGAAGATGCCGATGTCACCTTGCGGCTGCACCGGCTGCTGAAGCCGAGATTGCTGCAGGAACATCTCCTGACGGTTTATGAGAGCATCGAGCGGCCGCTGATCCCGGCGATCGCCCAGATGGAATGCGTCGGCGTGAAGATCGATGCACCGGAATTGCAGCGGCTTTCCGCTGATTTCGCTGGCCGCATGGCGGAGTTGGAACGGGAAATCCGTGAACTGGCGGGGATCGACTTCAATATCGGTTCGCCGAAGCAGTTGGGCGAGGTGTTGTTCGATCATCTGAAGCTGCCGGGCGGCAAGAAGGGCAAGACCGGCGCCTATGCAACTGGCGCAGATGTGCTGGAGGAATTGGCGACGACCAGCGGCCATCCGGTACCCAAAAAGGTGCTGGATTGGCGGCAGCTCTCCAAGCTGAAGAGCACCTATACCGATGCCTTGCAGAACGAGATCAATCCAAAGACCGGCCGGGTGCATACCTCTTTCGCCCTGGCAGCGACCACGACCGGCCGACTCTCCTCCAGCGAGCCCAATCTGCAGAACATCCCGATCCGCACCGAGGAAGGCCGCAAAATTCGCCGCGCCTTCATCGCCGAAAAGGGCATGAAGCTGCTTTCGGTCGACTATTCGCAGATCGAACTGCGCCTGGCGGCGGAGATGGCCGACATTCCGGCGCTGCAGGAAGCCTTCCGCAAGGGCGAGGACATCCACGCCCTCACCGCGTCACAGGTCTTCGGCATTCCGATCGAGGGCATGGACCCGATGGTGCGGCGTCGCGCCAAGGCGATCAATTTCGGCATCATCTATGGGATCTCGGCCTTCGGCCTGTCGCAACAGCTGGGCATTCCGCAAGGCGAGGCCAAGGCCTATATCGAGGCCTATTTCAAGCGCTATCCCGGCATCCGCGAATATATGGAGCGGACCAAGGATTTCGCCCGCAAGCATGGCTATGTGACGACTCTGTTCGGCCGGCGCTGCTATATGCCCGGCATCGCCGACAAGAATCCGGCGCGGCGCGCCTTCATGGAACGGGCGGCGATCAATGCGCCGCTGCAGGGTACCGCCGCCGATATCATCAAGCGCGCGATGGCCCGCCTGCCCGACGCCCTGGACAGAGCCGGCCTCAAGGCCCGCATGCTGCTGCAGGTGCATGACGAATTGCTGTTTGAGGTGCCGGAAGCCGAGGTCGAGGCAACCGCCGCTTTGGTCAAACAGGTGATGGAAGACGCACCCAAGCCGGCGCGCGAAATCTCCGTGCCGCTGATTGCTGAAACCGGTGTCGGCAATAACTGGGCCGAGGCGCATTAAGTGTAAGCGCATCCCAGCTAGCGCGTCACCCCGAAGCGCTCGCGCGCATCGTTTGCTGTAACCGGAACCCTCGGCAGCAGCAAAAAATTGACCGATCATTGCAAGCTGTCGTCGAACGGGCGTAGGATTTCTCTGCGAAAAATGTAGCCTTTAGCTCTAGAGGCAATGCGGAGCCGGTTACCGTGTCGACCAAATTCACGGCCGCCGGCCGCAGGTGACGCCGCTAATTAGATTGGCACTGGAGAGCGGCGCCAAGCCAGCGTTACAGTAAAACGAAGCCGCCGAAGCGTGCGATTTTGAAGTGTTTCAGCCTTCGCACATTGCACCGGATCAACCGTCGCTGCGTGTGTATCCGAATGCAGTAAGAGTTGTGCTTTTCCGAAATTTATGAATGAGGAAGAAGATGACTCATATCAGAATGGCTATTGTGGCGCTCGCATTTCTATGCAGCGCCTGCGGCTCAACCTCGACGGATTACGTGCAGAAGGCAGCGACGGATACGAAGCTGCCATATCCGCAACGGATCCTGGTCTATGACTTTGCGGTCACAACAAGCGAAATTCCAGCTGACAACGCCGCGGTCGATACATTGTCCGTCGCTATCGACAATCCTCATTCGACTCCTGAGAATCTGGCGCTTGCACATCAGATCGCCGGTGTGTTGGCTCAGGAGCTGGTTACCCAATTGAAAGATCTGGGGTTGCCGGCCCAACGATGGTCCGGTCCACCGCCCAAGATGGAAAATGGCTATGCCATCATGGGCCAATTCCTGACCATTGACGAAGGCAACCGCCTGGGACGCATGATCATCGGCTTTGGTGTCGGCGGAACGGAATTGAAAGTTTTGGCGCAGGCCTATCGTATCACGCCGGGCGGTAAGATCCTGTTAAGTGCGGTGGAGGTGAGCGCCGAAAGTTCAAAAAAACCGGGCATCGCTGCAACCTTGCCAATTGGCGCAGCCCTCTCCGGTGTCGCAACGGCGGCCGCGGTGAGCACAGGGGTGGGCGTGGTCACCGAAATGAATCAAGACATCGAGAGAGGCGCTAGAGATACGGCGACTGCCATTGTGGACCTGATGAAGCCCCGCATGAAGCAACAAGGGTGGATTTAGCGGCCTGAGCAAATCGGGGCCCGGCGGATTTCCGTGCCGATGATGGCCGAGGACCGGTATCGCCGACAATAGGGCTGAGGCGCGTTAAGCGCGTCAGCCCGCTACCGCGCGGATCGTCTCCGTCTCGAAAGTTGCACCCGGCGACAGGCGCTTCAGCTCTCGAACGAGGACCTCGCCTGCTTCTTCCAGCGCCGTATCCGGCATCGGTCCAAGCGCTTCGAGCACGAACCAGATATCGCGGCTATCCACGTCGATCCGCGTGCGCCGCCCCTGCCGCCAGTTCCAGCGGCGGCAGGTCGCGCCAAGATCGTCTTTCCAGATCACCTCGCCCGCATCGACCAGTTCCTGAACGGGGATACCATCCTTTGCGGTGTCGAACGGTTCGACGCCCGTTGCCCGCGCGAGGCGAGGCGCGCCCACATAGGCGGCCAGGTTTTCCCCGCCCACCGGCACGGCGAAACGCAGGCTGACAGCGTTATAGATATCGACCACCGCATTGGCGGGTGGCAGGCGGCCCTCTTTTGCGACGCGTTTCCGCAAGGCCTCGGCCGAGCATGGCGTGCGCTGCGGCTTTGCACCGAAAGCTTTGTACGTTTCCTGCCAGGCCGCCAGATGACTTGCGGCCCATGGGGCTTCGTCGAGGCGGGAGCAGGCATCCGTGAGGAAAGCCGCGGCATCGCCATCCTCGTCCCGGTTGACGAGATTTCGCGCAACGACGCTCAGCAGGCGGAAATCGGGTCGCAATTCAGAGACTTCCGGCGCGATCACCGGTCTAAACGAGGTGGTCATAGGGTCTAGCGATCTTCGAGGGGGATAAGACCGCCGACATAGCGGTCCATCATGCGGTCGCTTTCGGCGAGACCTCTTGCCACGCCGGCGCGGTCTTCCGCGTTGCGGTTCTGGCTCATCTTCCGCTTGCCTTGAAGCCGGGTGATCGGCATCCGGATTCCGACGATCCCACGCAACTGCGCTTTAATATAGTCTGCGGGCGCATCGGAGACCGCCCAGGGCTTCGCGCGTTCCGATTCATGCAGGTTGGTGAGGCGGGTCACCACGTCAAGCAGCCGATCCGCATCCTCGAAAAACTCCGCCGGGCCGTAAGCATGGACGGCTTCGTAATTCCAGGTCGGCACGACCTTCTCATCCTTGGCCTTGGAGGCATACCAGGAGGGGGTGATGTAAGCATGGCCACCCACGAAGATCGCCAGGGCATCGCCGATCGACGTCATCTTCCACTGCGGATTAGCCTTGGCCAAATGGCCGTAAAGGACGCCATGCTCGCCTTCATCCGCATTGAGGAAAAGCGGCAAGGGCGTTGCTACCAGCCCTTCCTGCGTCGCCGTGACGAAGTTGCACAGGCGCGCCTCCCGGATGATTTGGCGCAGGACGGCGGGATCGGATTCTTGGAAAGCAGTCGGAACGTACACCGGCGGTCTCTCGGAGCTCTCAATAGATCGATCCGACTATAGGCTGTCCGATACCGGGGGTGCCAGTGCCGGTATCAGCCCCGACAGCCGGACCACTGTTCACCGAGAGTGGCATCGGGGCTCCGCATCAAAAGCCAGCTTGAGCCGCCTATGGTCCGCGCTTGGGATTGGTGATCGGTCCCTGGCGCGGCCGGGTGATGGCGAAGAAAACCACCAGATTCACCAGGAAAAGGATGCCGGTGATGATCGCCACCAGCGGCAAAGCGCCCATAGTCAATTCTGCCGCCTTTTGCACGATGAAGCCGGGAAGCAGCCCAGTCGGGTCAAGCGGAACAGAACGCGAAGGTTCCCGCCGGGAGGCTCATCGGCACAACAACGATTCATTAACCTTGATTGACATAGTTTGCGGTCCTAAGGACCGTACCGGCCGAGGGGCGTGGCCTCGATTCTTGTGATCCGAGGTTGTAGCGACTGGGCGCCATAGCGATCCCGGCATTAGCTAAGCCGGTATTCCGAGGGACAGATAGGTGAGCACGCAACCAAAACCAACCATCGCCACGATCGATGCCGATATTCGCGCCCGATTCGGGAAGACGATGGGGAAGTTCGGATCGTTTTTCCTCAATTGGATCAAATTCGAGGATAACAGCGACAAGCTCTATCACGCGCTCGGCACCAAAGGCGAAAACTACCTGCAGTTCAAGCTGAGCGAGAACGACGTTCTGGAAGCTCTGGTTGTCCTCGAAGTCGCGAAATCCTATTGGGAGCAGAAGCAGCAGGGCAAACGCGTCTTCACCTTCCTTAACCACGAGGATAGCGAACAGAACGGCATCTGGCACTACCTGGCCGATACCCTGCGCGGCAATGAAGGCCGCGAGACGATGAAAATCGCCCATACCCTGCTGGCGCTGGACGTCGACTTCTCCCGCGCCAACAAGCAGGGCATCAGCCCGCTGGGCAAGATCCTGGTGCCGACACCGAAATGGCAGTCGATCAATGCCCTGATCCAGACCAAGCATCTCTCCATCGAACATATCGACCGGGCGATCGCCGAGCGCGCCAAGGAAGACAAGATCCGGGCCCATTTCATGAGCATGATCTTCGCCGGCGATCTCGCGGACAATCGCGGCCTGCTGAGCCAGCATGTGCTGAAACAGGCGGTGATGCCGCAGGCCACCAAATCCCAGCGCGAAACCACCTGCCGCCTGTTCTTCGAATACAAAAATGTGCAGGATGGCAGCACTGCTTTCCTGAAACTGATTTCCATCACCAATGACGGCATGTTCGAAGACCTGCTGAACCTGTTGCAGCAGAATGTCGACGAAACGGTGACGGCGATGGCGGCACCCGATGTCGTCACCAAGAAAGCCTATCGTCAGGTGCTGCTCTGCCGCCGCCTGTTACGGCGGGACAAATCGCTGCAGGGCGTATTGCTGAAGGCGCTCTATGCCAAGAAATACGGCCATATGCGCAAGATGGTCTCGCTGCTGCTGCATGACGACATGCATATCAAGAAGTCGGTCCGCGGCGAATTGGTGCGCCAGGACATTCCGGTGGATCAGACCTCGCCGGCCCCGACCAATCCCCTGCTCTCGCTGCTGCTACAGCGGGACAGGGAGAACAACACCATCTTCCATGCCGCGATGCTGGAGAACGACCTCAGGGCCTTGGGCATCTGCTTGTTCGGTCTGCCCTCCAACGACGTCTATGCGATCCTGACCCGCGTGCCCAACGGTTATGGCCTGACCCTGGTCGACCTGATGAATGCCGATAAGGTGAAGGCCAATCTGATGGCGGCGATGAAGGCCGGCCTGCTGGATCAGGAACAGGCCAAGGAATTTTTGCAAAAGGCGATGGCGATCGACAAGGAGATGCGGGAAAGCATCGAAAACAAGCTGCAGGAAATCAGCGAACTCGCCGAGACCTCTCGCAACGGCCGCCCGCCCGAGCCGAATTTCGACATTAGAAAACTGGCCGAGACCGCCAATCCGATGAAGAAAGCAGCTGTGGTTGCATCCTAGTCAGCCGCGCCGCATCTCACCGGGACGCTGACCGTAACGGCGTTGGAAAGCGCGGCTGAAGGCACTTTCCGACTGATAGCCGATCTCCGCGGCGATCTGCGCCAGGGTGTCATTGCCCGCCAGGAGTTTCCGCCGCGCAAGGCCGAGACGTAATTCAGTCAAGAAGGCCAGGGGCGCAAGACCAGCCGATTTCTGAAACAACCTGACGAGCGTTGCCCGGGACGTGCCGGCTTGCTGCGCGAGATCATCCAGCGTCCAGTCGCGGTCGAGCGCCCCCAGCATGGCAGCGACGGCACGGGCTGATTGGCGCTGTCCCAGCAAGGCGAAAAGCCCCTGGTCAGCCGGTTCGCGCTCGAAATGCGCCCGCAAGGCCATGACCAGCAAAGCGCTGGCGAGATCGCTTGCGATGGCGGGAGCGCCAGGTCGGGCCACCTCCAATTCTTCCCGGATCGTCAGCATCAGGTGATGGAACCCTGCCGATGCTTCCTTCTCCGCCGGGACCACGATCACCGGCGGCAAGGTCGCGAGGATGAGATGTTCATGCGGTTGCTCGAAACGCAGGCGACCACAGATCAGCTCGGTTTCGGTCTCCACCCCCGCCGTCGTCTTGACCAGGATCGCGCCATTATGATGGCTCTGGAGATCGGCCGGTTTTGCCGGACCGCGCGTTTCATTGCCGTTGCGCGTCGTATGGGCATCGCCATGCGGCAGAATGGCGATATCCCCCGCCTGCAGGACGACCGCCGGCAACCCCGCCACTTCAAGGCGGCACGTGCCGCGGATCACCAGGTGAAATGGCGCCCATCCCGTCGCGGCTGGGCCATGCGGCGCAGCCCAATATGCGCCGAACAGGCAAAGGCTTTCCAGTTCCGGCCGCACGCGCAAAAGCGGCGCCAGACCGCTCAGCGCATCATCCGGCTCGGATCGGCTTTCAATCATGCCCCGCTTGTTCATGACGGCTGCCATCCTGCGAAGATTGAGCCGCCCGGTCATCAGCTTGCACCGCGCGAGCATCCACCTTGCTTACCATCGGATCTATCTTCTGTGAACCGGCATCCCAATCCGGGACGCCATATCAGGAGAGCAGAAATGTCGATGCATGACTGGAACGCCTATCGCCAGCAACTTTTCGGCCGGATCGGCGAGATCGGCAAGCTGAGCCCGGACACCGTCAAGGGCTATCAGACCCTGAGCGGCGCCGGCAAGAAGGCCGATCTCCTGGGCGAGAAGACCCGGGAACTGATCTCGCTGGCTGTCGCGGTCACTGTTCGCTGTGACGGCTGTATCACCGTCCATACGAAAGCCGCTGCGGATGCCGGCGCCAGCCGCGAGGAGATCGCCGAAGCGCTGGGTGTCGCGATCGCCGTCAATGCCGGCGCCGCCATGGTCTATTCGGCGCGCACCTTGGATGCCTTTGCCGAGGTTACGGCCGAATAATCCCGGTCCTCCCCACCAGCCCATGGAGTTGGTCATGACATATCTCGATTTAACCGTGAATGCCGTGCTGACGCGCGTCGCACAGGCTGACCGCATCGGCATCAATCTGATGCGCCTTGCCATCGCCATTGTCTTCCTGTGGATCGGCGCTTTGAAATTCGTCCCCTATGAGGCGGATAGCATCACGCCTTTCGTGGCAAACAGCCCGGTCATGTCATTCTTCTATGCCCATCCCGATCAGTATAAGAGCCATCTGACCCATGAAGGCCAATTGGTTCCGGCGGAACGGGCCTGGCAAACAGAGAACAACACTTATCGCTTCTCGGCTGGCCTGGGTACCGTCGAACTGACCATCGGCATGCTGGTTCTGCTTGACCCCATTTCGGTATCGCTCGGCTTCCTCGGTGCCGTGCTCGCCTTCCTGACGCCTTTCGTGACCTTGTCCTTCCTGGCGACAACGCCGGAAGCCTGGGTGCCGGCGCTCGGCGACGCAGAACATGGCTTTCCCTATCTCTCCGGCGCCGGCCGGCTGGTCCTGAAGGATGTGGTCATACTTGCAGGCGGCTTGCTGGTCATGGCGGATTCCGCCCGGAGTCTGCTGCGACGACGCGCTAGCAAGGCCGTGCAACGGGGCGCGATCTTACAGAGTTGATGATCGCAAGCTCCCTGTGGAAGTCTCCGAGCCAACCCCTCTCGGCGAAGGGTTGGCTTGGGCGTCAGAGGTCGCCACTGGCAAAAGCGCCAAGCAAAACGTGAAGCGTCACTGGCTGCCACGAACATATCGCCCGCACTATCACGGTTCCAAATCCTCCCTTGATCGTCTTTCCCGCAGATATTCCAGTTCCTCAGCATCCAATTGCCACCGCGCCGCCAGAACGTGACAAAAGATAAATAGAGCAAGAGCGGCGAAAACGCCGATGGGTCCCCAGAAATGATATCCAACGATCATCCCGAGTACGCACAGGATAAGGGAGATGCGGCGCATGAATGGAATCAGAATCGTCTCGAGTATCACAGACAAAAGCACCCCCCAAAAGAATGCGAAATCTCGTACGACATCCTATCCCAGCGCCGCCAATCCGGCCGGATCGTAGCGCTGAGGCGCGATCGTCGAGCCAATCATCCATACAAATACTCCGGCAGCCAGAGGGTGATCGCCGGCCAGATATACATGATGACCATGCAGAGGATGACGATCAGCATATAGGGCATCATGCCGGCGAAGATCTGGTTGATGGTGACATGCGAAGGCGAGACTCCTTTCAAATAGAAGGCCGACATGGCAACTGGCGGCGAGAGGAAAGCCGCCTGTAGATTGACGAAGACGAGGACCCCCCAAAGCACCGGATCGATGTTGAAATGCTGCAGCAACGGCAGGAAAATCGGCACGAAGATGATGATGATCTCGGTCCATTCGAGCGGCCAGCCGAGCAGGAAGATGATCGCCTGCGAGAGAATCATGAACTGCACCGGGGTGATATCCAGCGACAGCACCCATTGTTCCAGCAGCCCCTGGCCCCCGAGAATGGCGAAGACAGCGGAGAACAAAGCTGAACCGATGAAGAGCCAGCAGACCATCGCCGTGGTCTTGGCGGTGAGGAAGACCGCCTCCTTGGTGCGCTGCCAGTTCAAGGTGCGGGCCTGCAAGGCCAGCAGGAAAGCGCCGGCGGCGCCGACGGCGGCCGATTCTGTTGCGGTGGTGATACCGAAAAGGATGACCGCCAGGACCACGATAGTGAGGATGCCGAGCGGCATGACCGAGGCTGTCAGCAGTTTAATGAGCTGCAGCCTTTCCGCCGTCATGTTGCGGTAGTAGCGAAAGAGCACCAGGGCTGCGAGCACGGCGATGACGGCAAAGGCGATGTAGAAGGCTGTCGTCGGTCCGACGACGACCGGTGCCGCGGCATCCGCGGACGGCCCGCCTAGTTCCTCAAGGCCTTCCGGCGCCGCATTCGCTGTTCCGGCTTGGGGGTGAATCACCGCATACCACCAGATAAGGGCGAAGATCGCGGCGGTGAAAGCGAAAGGAACGAGGGCGGCACCGAAGTTCCGTAGCAGCGCGAGATAAGTGAGCCGGCCGCCTTCGGCTTCCAGCGCCAGGGCGGGCGACGGCCGGAAGAGAGCGGCGGTCAATCCGCCCAGCATATTGCGCGAATAGAGGTTCTGGAACTTATCCATCCAGTCCGGCACCGGGACGCGGGTCTGTTCCGGCGGCAAAGGCGGGGCGATCTTCGGATTGAGTATCGCCCAGCCGAGAATATAGACCAGATAGAGTAGCGCCAGGAAAAAGCCGGGAAACATGGCGGCGGCATAGAGCTTGACCACCGACTGCCCGGCCACGGCAGCATAGACGATGATCATCACCGAAGGCGGAATGAGGATGCCGAGCGTGCCGCCAGCAGTGATCACGCCGGAGGCAAGCTTCACGTCATAGCCGGCCCGCAGCATGGGATTGAAGGCGATCACCCCCATCAGGACCACGACGGCACCGACCAGGCCGCTGGCAATGCCCCAGAAGGTGCAGACGATCAATGTCGCAACGGCAAGCGGGGCCGGTGTGCGGCTGAAGGCAAGCTGGATGCTGTAGAACATCTTATCGACCAGCGCCCCACGCTCCATCACATAGCCCATCAGCACGAAAAGGGGGATGGAGATGAGGACATCATTGGTCATCGCCCCGTAAGTGCGCTGGACCATCAGGTCGAACACGCGATTATCCAGCCAGTGTTCGGTCGGATCATAGAAAGCATAGAAGCCGAAGAACATGCCAAGGCCCATCAAGGTGAAGGCCGTGGGGAAGCCCATGATGATGACAACCACGATAAGGCCAAGCATGGTCAAGCCGAGCGCCGGATCGCTCATGTCTGCAAATCTCCCCCCATCCCCCGCTGCCGTGCCGCTTCATCGATCTGCTGCGCCTTCTTGATCGCGGCCTTGCGCGTTTCGGCATCGACATATTCGCTATGAGCAAGCTGTTGCTCGACCACGTCGATCTCTGCCACGTCTTTACGCCGGGCGGGCCATTGGCCGGTTTTCAGGCAGACGAGGCAGCGTATGATCTCCGCCAGTCCCTGCAACATCACCAGCGCGCCGGCGATCGGAATGACGGTCTTGAAGTGATAGACCGGCGGGCCTTCCGCCGTCGTGGTGGAATGCTCGCCGATGTGCCAGGACAAGGCGGCATAGTCATAGCCGGCATAGAGCAAGGCGGCGATGCCGGGCAGGAAAAAGACGATATAGAGGATGAGATCGAGCGCCGCCTGCCAGCGCGGGCGCATCGAGCTGTAGAGGAAGTCGCCGCGCACATGGGCGTTCTGCGCCAAAGCATAGGCGCCGGCCAACATGAAGAGCGTGCCGTAGAACATGTTGCTGGCATCGAAGATCCAGGCGGTCGGCATATTGAGGATATAACGTTTGAAGACCTCGGCACAGACCAGCGTCATCAAGCCGATGATGAGCCAAGCCGCTGCCTTGCCGACCCAGATGCTGATATCATCGACCGCCAAAAGAAACCGCTGAAGCTTCATACGCACCAGCCGACCGCAAGAGAAACACGACAGGCACCAGCGACGGGACAGCGGCCGGCCAAGGCCCGCCCGCTGCCCGCCGATGCGGCTATTGCTCAGATCTTTTTCGCCGCGCCCTCGGCGCCGAAATAATGATCGAAAGCCATGCGACGGTTGGTGGTGGTGTCGTGCTCCCATTGCGTCGCCCGCTGCGCGAAGGCAATCTGCGATTCCAGGATTTCTTTGAAGAGCGGATTTTCCGCCGCCTTCTTCTTCACCACCTCGTCATAGACTTCGAGCTGCTTCTTCAAGATTTCATCCGGCGTCTTATAGAATTTGACGCCGTCCTTGGAGCGCATCTCCCCATAATCCTTCGAATAGCGGTCGATCGCCTTCCAGGCCATATCCTGCGAGGCCGCCTCGACGGCATTGGCGATGATGGCCTTCATTTGATCCGGCAAGGTGTCGAATTTCGCCTTGTTGAACAGGATCTCGAACTGCTCGGCATTCTGGTGATAGCTCTGCAGCATGCAGGTCTTCGAAACATCGGGAAAACCGAGTACCCGGTCGGAAGAGGCATTGTTGAACTCGGCCGCGTCGATCAGGCCGCGATCCATCGCGGCGACGATCTCGCCGCCCGGCAAGGCGGTGACCGCCGCGCCGAGGCCGGTGAAGACGTCGATGGAAATGCCCACGGTGCGGAATTTCAGCCCTTTCAGATCGTCCACCTTCGTGATCGGTTTCTTAAACCAGCCGAGCGGCTGGGATGGCATCGGCCCATAGGGAAAGGAGACCACGTTGGCGCCGATCGAGGCATAGAGCTTGGCAAGCAATTCCTTGCCGCCGCCATATTTATGCCAGGCGAGCAGCATGTTGGCGTCCATCGCGAAGCCGGGGCCGGAACCCCAGAGCGCCAGGGCGGTCTGCTTGCCGTAGTGATAGACCAGCACGCCATGGCCTCCATCGAGCGTGCCTTCGGATACCGCATCGAGCAGACCGAAGGCCGGTACCACCGCGCCGGCCGGCAGCACCTCGATCTTCAGATCGCCGCCGGTCATGTCGTTGACCTTTTTAGCGTAATCGAGCGCAAATTCGTGGAAGATATCCTTGGACGGCCATGTGCTTTGCCAGCGCATGTTGATCGGACCCTGCGCCTTGACAATGCTGGGCGTGGCGACGGACGCCGCAGCCGCCAAGGCCGCCCCGCTCAGAAACTTGCGGCGCGAACTTTTACTCCCCGAGGGAGCTTTTGCCTGTGCCATTGTTTCCTCCCGTATGTGCGGGCTTGCTGCCCGCTTCCTGCAAGGATACTGAACTACGGCACAAGCCGCGATTGCAAGTAGCTGACAGTCCAACTTTCGCAGATTCTGACAGCGGCGTAAGGAAAGGCCGGGAATATGGGCTTCCTTACCTAAGCCGGCGACGGCAGGATGCAACCAGGGGTGGCACCGTCTTCACTTGGTGCGACGCAAGCAGCTTTGCCTGTCAGTGTGACGCGCAATGGGCTTGGCAACAATCGATTAGTAATGGCCCGGGATCCGGATCGATTTCCATATTGCCGTGACGGCAGTGCACCGAAACAAGACGCCAACGAAACTGTGTAGAGTAAAAAATTGCGCGATGCTGGCCGGGTTTAAGTTGTCATGCTACCTTCGGTGGCGTGTGAGTCTTGTCCGCCGATCATGAAGTTTCGTCCGATCAAATCCAAATCCATCCTTTCTTCTTTGGGCCGACAGATCGCCGTTCGGCGGCATTTGCTGCTGCGCTCGTTTTCGCGTTCGGAAGCGCGCGAGAGCGGCGGGGTCCGGTTTGTCATGGCCGGCGGGATCGGCATCGCCGCAGGTCTGGTGGTAGCCCTGCTCAATCTGGGCGTCGGGCTTTTGCATAAGTTGCTTTTCAATGTGCCGGCCGATCTACGTCTCAGCAATGCCGTCGGACTTGATCCCTGGCGCATTCTCCTCTTGCCGGTGATCGGCGGCTTGGCCGTCGGCGTGACCGCCTGGGTACTCAAGAAATTTCGCCCGCGCGACGTGGTCGACGCAATCGAGGCCAATGCGCTTTACGGCGGCCGCATGTCGTTCCGCGACAGTCTGGGCTTGGTGCTGCTCACGGTATTGTCGGGTGGCTTCGGCGCCTCAGTCGGGCTGGAAGCGGCCTATACGCAGTTGAGCTCGGCCCTGGGATCGCGTCTTGGCATTAGTTTGAAACTGCGCCGCGAAGATGTGCGGACGCTGGTCGGCTGTGGCTCAGCTGGGGCCATCGCGGCCGCCTTCAACGCGCC
The DNA here is from genome assembly GCF_034044715.1 of Dongia soli. NCBI lineage: Bacteria > Pseudomonadati > Pseudomonadota > Alphaproteobacteria > Rhodospirillales > Dongiaceae > Dongia > Dongia soli. Next base: position 331,610 of record NZ_JAXCLW010000001.1, read on the forward strand.
TTTGGCGGGCGCCTTCTATGCTTTCGAGCTGGTGATCGGCAGTTATACGCTGGCGACCTTGGCGCCCATTGCCATCGCAGCCCTGATGGGCGGCTTCACCGCCCGCTGGCTGTTCGGGACGGAACCGGTCTTCGTCGTCCAGGGTGCGCTGCAACTCCAGACCCATGATTATTACGCCTTCGCCCTGCTGGGACTGGCCAGTGCTGGGCTCGGGGTCCTGGTGATGAAGGGCGTTACCAGTACCGAGGCTTGGTTCAAGCAATGGCGCACGCCGGTCTGGCTGCGGCCGATGCTCGGCGGTCTGATCGTCGGCGGAATCGCCATGGGTTTCCCGCCGGTCCTGGGCAGCGGCCACGGCGCGATCCTCCACAATCTCCAGGAAGGCTATGCCCTGCCGATCCTGATCGGCCTCGTTGCTGCGAAAATCCTGGCCTCGGCGATTTCCATCGGCGCCGGCTTTCGCGGCGGCCTGTTTTCCTCGTCTCTTTTCCTTGGCAGCCTGTTTGGCAGCGCGGTTGCCATGTTGATGCACTGGGCGCTCCCCTGGATAGCGACCGATCAGCAGGCCTATACGCTGGTGGCCATGGGTTCCGTGGCCGCAGCCATCGTGGGCGCTCCCGTCACCATGATCCTGCTGGTGCTCGAGACGACCGGCGATTTCTCGGTCTCAATCGGTGTCATGGTGGGTGTGGTGGTCGCCGCCGCCGCAGTGCGTCAATGGTTCGGCTATTCCTTCGCCACCTGGCGCTTCCATTTGCGCGGCATGAAGATCCGCAGCGCTGAGGATATCGGCTGGATCAACGAGTTGAAAATCGGCCGGCTGATGCGACGCGACCAGAAAATCATCCGCGCCGATAGCCCGCTCAGCACGTTGCGCCAAGCCTTCCTGCTGGGCAGTACGCGACAGGTCTTCGCGGTGGACGGCGAAAACCGTCTGGTCGGGGTGGTCGACGTGGCCGAGGCCCATTCACCCGACACCATTGCCGACCCCAACAAGGCGACGGTGCGCGATCTGGTACATGCCGAACCGGCTTTTTTGCTGCCGGCGGAAAACCTGCGCACCGCCTTGCAGCTTTTCCAAACTGCCGCGGTCGAAACTCTGCCCGTGGTGAATGACGCCAACGATAAGCGCATCATCGGCTATGTAACAGAGAAATACGCGCTGCGCCGTTACAGCGAAGAACTTGAGAAACGGCGGGGTGCTGCCGATGATAGCGGGCTATTCAGCCCCAGCCCTAACCCCAGCCCCCACCGCAGCTAGCCGGCTGACGGCAACTGGCGAGGGCGCGCTGCGCAGTGCCAGCACCAAGAACCAGGGACGATCCCCGGCACCGGCCAGCCTGCCGTCCGGGCCGATCGGGCGGACAGTCTTGGAAACCGAATTCCGCACATTGCCGCCGATCGAAACCAGACGCCCCGCCCCTGTTTCCACCACCAGATCGCAATGCAGCAGGGCATCTGCCGGCACGTCCAGATAGCTGATGATCCTCGTGCCGGCGCGGCTGGCGCAGATAAGGTCGCCGGGCTTTGGCGGATAATCTGTCGGATCATGAGGAATAAAAAGCGCATTTGCCTGGGTCGAATGGGCAATCGCGGCGCGCAGGTAATCGGCATGAAGACCGCTGGGCGGAAAGATCTCCGCCGGCACGCCGGCCGACTGCATCAGCCAAGAGATGAAAGCCGCCGACCAAGGCTTGTCACAATCATAGCCGCTATAGTCCTCGCCGACGGCCTCCCAGTATTTCGCGACCAGCGGTGCCCCACGGCGTTCATCCTCCCACGCGCCGACCGGATCGATGCGTTCGCGACCGTTATCGATATAGATGACCTGTTCCCCGAAGGCGCGCCATTCCTGGTCCGCCAGGCTCAGGAGATTGGCGCGAACAACAGCAGGATCGGGCATGCCGACCGGACTTGGCGCGGCACAGGCGGCCAAAGAGAAAAGCGCAGCGACGATATAGAGCTTGACCCGCCACCGCGGATTGGCGATCAGGTCGCGCAGTGCTTTACGCTTTGCTTCGGGTCGGTGCACGGTCATGCGGATCTCCTCACGCTTTGAAACGGCAACCTGCCCGATCCGCTTTTTGCGGGCAATGCGTTCACTGGCAACGAGGCTGTCATGAAGCTGCGCATCCTGGCGGTGGGGAAAGCCGGCGGTAAGGCGAAGGCGGAAGCGATGTTGGTGGAGGAGTATCGCCAGCGCCTGACCTGGCCGCTGACAGTGCAAGAGGTCGAGGAAAAGCGGCCTTTACCGCCAGCGGCCTTGAAGAAACGCGAGGGCGAATTGCTGCTGACGGCCCTGGCGGCCGGCCATAAGGGCGGGCGGCAGGTGGTTGTGGTGCTGGATGAGCGCGGCAAATCGTTGGGCAGCCGCGACTTCGCAGCCCGGATCCGCGCTTGGCGGGATGAAGGCGCGGCGGAAATCGCCTTTCTGATCGGTGGCGCCGACGGCCATGATCCGGCGGTGCGGGAAAAGGCCGACCTCCTGCTGTCGCTCGGCGCCATGACATGGCCGCATCAACTTGTGCGCGTCCTTCTCTCGGAACAACTCTACCGCGCACAGCAAATCCTGGCCGGTCATCCTTATCATCGGGATTGAAATGGGGTAGCCTGCTACCGACGTTAACGATTATTCTGGGATCGAGGCTTAAAGCCCGACCACAGAGCCACAATCCTGACATATTGCGCGGTAAGCTTAGGCGCCGCAAACCCGCCAACAACCAACGAAACAGCCAAATCCAAGAGACCAGATCAGATCATGAGCGGAACCAATTCTTCGAACCAGCGTCCGAAACCGGTCGTTCTCTGCATTCTCGACGGTTGGGGGCACCGCGAAGAGCTGGCGGATAATGCGGTTGACCAGGCGAAGACACCGAACTGGCACGCTCTGATGCAGGATTGCCCGCATAGTCTGGTCGACGCGTCGGAACTGCATGTCGGCCTACCCAGCGGGCAAATGGGGAATTCCGAGGTCGGGCATATGAATCTGGGCGCCGGCCGGGTGGTGATGCAAGACCTCCCCCGGATCGACCGGGCGATCGCCAGCGGTGAGCTGGCCGCCAATCCGGAACTGACGACTTTCATCGCCAAGCTGAAGGCGAGCGGCCGCGCTTGTCACCTGATGGGTTTGCTTTCACCGGGCGGGGTGCATTCACATCAATCGCATATGATCGCCTTGGCCAAGATCCTCGATGCGGCAGGCATAGCTGTCTGGCTGCACGGTTTCTTGGACGGGCGCGATACACCCCCCTCCTCCGCAGCCGAGTACGTCGCCGATGTCACTACCGCACTGGGCGGATGCAAGAACGTGCGCTTTGCTACGGTGGGCGGCCGTTACTTTGCGATGGACCGCGACAAGCGCTGGGACCGGGTTGAACTGGCCTACGCTTCCTTCCTGGGCGAAGCCGGTTTCACCGCAGCCGATGCAAAGGCGGCGGTCGCCGCAGCCTATGATCGCGGCGAGACCGACGAATTCATCAAGCCGACGGTAATCCAAGGTTTTGCCGGCATGCAGGATGGCGACGGTCTGCTGATGGCGAATTTCCGCGCCGATCGCGCCCGCCAGATTTTGACCGTGTTGCTTGACCCGGCTTTCGACGGCTTCCCGCGCAAACGCATCGTCAAGTTCGGGGCGGTCCTCGGCATGGTGGAATATTCCAGCGCTCTCGCCAAGCTGATGCCCTGCCTGTTCCCACCCGCGGAACTCCGCCACACTTTGGGCGAGGTTGTCTCACGAGCGGGGCTGAAGCAGCTGCGCATCGCCGAGACGGAGAAATACGCCCATGTCACCTTTTTCTTCAATGGCGGCGAGGAAACGCTGTTCCCCGGCGAGGAACGCATCCTGGTGCCATCGCCGAAGGTCGCGACCTATGATCTGAAACCGGAAATGTCGGCAGATGAGGTTACCGACAGGCTGGTGGCAGCGATCGAGGCGGAACGCTTCGACATGATCGTCGTCAATTACGCCAATACCGATATGGTGGGCCATAGCGGCAATCTGCAGGCGGCGATCAAGGCGGTGGAGGCGGTGGATCGTTGCCTCGGCCGCTTGCGCCGGGCAGTGGAAGCCAAGGGCGGCGCCCTCGTCATTACTGCCGATCACGGCAATGCCGAGATGATGCGCGATTCGGAAACCGGCGAGGCCCATACCGCCCATACGCTGAACCGGGTGCCTTTCGTGCTGGCGGGTGCTGTGGGACAGGACGTTAAACTGGCGGACGGACAGCTCGCCGATGTTGCCCCGACCGTGCTGCAATTGCTGAACCTGCCGAAACCCTCGGAGATGACCGGCCATTCCTTGATCGGCGGGGCGGCCAAAGCCGCTGCGAGTCATCCGGCGAAGGCCACGGCGTAAGCAATCATGCGCCGCCGCTGGCTGAGCGCAGCGTTGCTATGCGGCATGGCCGGTATTTTGCCGTGCCCTGGATGGGCGCAATCGGCCGACGATCTGCAAGCTTTGCAGCAGAAGATGCAGCACGGCGAAGAGCACGCCAAGGAATTGCAGGAAAAAGCTGCAAGCCTCGGTAACGAGATTAGCCAGTTGCAGGCGGCGATGATCAAATCTGCGGAAGCGGTGCAAAATGCTGAGGAGCAGGCCTCCGAATTGGAAGCGACCTTGCAAACCTTGACCATGGAAGAACGCGACAAGGATGCGGCGCTGACCAAGCAGCAGGCGCAGATGACGACGACGCTGGTCGCCCTCGAACGCTTGTCCGCGCAGCCGGCCCAGGCTGCCCTGTTCGCCGACCGGTCGGCGATCGATCAGGCGCGGGCCGCGCGGCTACTTGGTCTGGTGGTACCACAGCTCGACAGCCGCGCGGCGGCCCTGAAAGACGAATTGGCCGACCTGCACGATCTTCATGACCAGATCATCGACCGCCGCGATCGGCTTGGCCAGACCCTCGGCCAGCTGGCGGGAGAGAACCAGCGCTTGGCCGCCATGGTGGAGCAGAAATCCCGGCTGCAAAAATCAACGCTGGCGGAAAGCGCCGCTGCCCAGGACCGGCTGAAATTGCTGGCCGACCAGGCCGAAAGCTTGAAAGATCTCTTGGACCGGCTGGAACGGGCCAAGCAGGAGGAAGCAGCCAAAGCCGAGAAGGCGCGGCAGGAAGCGGCCCAGGCCGAGGCTGCCCGACAGGAAGCTGCCAAGAAGGCGGCCCGCCGGCCCGGTAATCGAAATGACAATATCCCCGTGCCATCCTCAACTGTGCCATCCTCGGCGGCACCGGCGGGCGATATGACGGAAAGCGAGCAATCGGCGGGCACGCCGGGACTGACTGCGGCGGGCAAGGAGGCCAACATCAAATCGGCCAGGTCAGCACGGCCGTTCCCCCCTAACGGTAAGGGCGTCATGTTACCTGTCCGGGGCAGCCTGGCAGCCAGTTTCGGCGCCGCCGTAACGGAATTCGGCGAAACCAAGGGCATTGTGCTCGCCACCCGCGCCAATGCCCAGGTGATAGCCCCCTTCGATGGCAAAGTTGTGTTCGAAGGGCCGTTCCGCTCCTACGGGCAAATATTGATCATTGAACACCGGGGCGGATATCATACGGTGCTTGCTGGATTAGGTCGGGTCGATGCAGTTGTCGGACAATGGCTGCTTGCCGGCGAACCGGTGGGTGTCATGGGATCGTCCGGCATTGCGGCGACCGACCAGGGAACATCCGGCGATGCTCCAGGGACGTCCGTCCAGGACCATCCGAAACTATATGTTGAATTGCGCCATAAGGGGCAGCCGGTCGATCCGGCGCCCTGGTTCGGCACCCTAACCCGTGTAGACAACAGCGAAGGTCAGTAAACGCATGTTCCGATCGACTCTCCTTGCCGCCACCGCCCTGTCCGTCGGCATTGCCTTAGGCACCTTCGCGCTCCGACCGCATCTGGTCAGCGCCGACAGCAAGCAAAGCGACACCTACGAACAATTGAACCTGTTCGGCGAAGTCTTCGAAAAGGTACGGACCGGCTATGTCGAACCGGTCAGCGACGACAAGCTGATCGAATCCGCCGTCAACGGCATGTTGAGTTCGCTGGACCCCCATTCCAGCTATCTGAATGCCAAGGATTTCGCTGATATGCAGGTGCAGACCAAAGGCGAATTCGGCGGCCTCGGCATCGAAGTGACGATGCAGGACGGGTTGGTCAAAGTGGTCTCGCCGATGGATGGCACGCCGGCGGCGGAAGCCGGTATCCAGGCCGGTGATCTGATCTCCGGCATCGATGGCGACCCGGTCATGGGCATGAGCCTAAATGATGCGGTCGAAAAGATGCGCGGCGAGATCGGCTCCAGCATCAAATTGATGATTGTCCGCGGCAACAAGGATCCCTTCGAGGTCACGTTGAAGCGCGCCGTCATCACCGTGAAATCGGTTCGCTGGGAATTGGAAGAGGGCAATATCGGCTACGTGCGGATTTCCAGCTTCAGCGAGAAAACCGATTCAGGCCTGCGCGACGCCATCGCCAAATTGAAGGATGCCTCTAAGGGCAAACTGGCGGGACTGGTGCTCGATCTGCGCAACAATCCGGGCGGTCTGCTGGATCAAGCGATCGCGGTTTCTGACGATTTCCTCGGAAAGGGTGAAATCGTGTCGACCCGCGGCCGCAATCCGGACGAGGCCCAGCGCTGGAACGCTGAAGCCGGCGATCTGACCGACGGCAAGCCGATCGTCGTGCTGATCAATGGCGGTTCGGCATCGGCCTCCGAGATCGTTTCCGGGGCGCTGCAGGATCATCACCGGGCGATCCTTCTCGGCACCAGATCTTTCGGCAAAGGATCGGTGCAGTCGGTCATCCCCATCCCCAATCATGGCGCCATCCGCCTGACCACGGCGCGCTATTACACGCCCTCTGGCCGATCGATCCAGGCGAAGGGCATTGATCCGGATATCGTCGTCGAACAGGCCAAGATCGAGCAGATCTCCGAGGATAACAGCCGCCATGAAGCGGACCTGAAGGGTGCTCTTACCAATAAGGGCGGCACCGCGCCGGATAGCGGCGAGGATGCGGTCCCGAACAAGCCGGAAAACAACGCGGCGCAGCCGGAAAGCAAGACCCCGGGCAAGTCTGACTCCAAGACCTCGCAAAAGGACCAGAGCAAGGAAAAGCCCGTGATCGGTTCGGAAAAGGAGCGGATCACCCAGCCCGAGCTGGATTACCAGTTGGGTCGGGCGCTTGATTTGCTGCGCGGTCTCGCTCTCGTCAGCAATCAGAGCTCGTCGAACTGACGGCATAAATATCTGTATTGCTCGGCCGGCCAGCGATGCTGGCCGGCCGATTTTGCGTAAGCCAGCAGCAGCAAGCCCACGCTGCGATGGCAACGGCAAGCACCCGGCTATGGAAGATGGGAATGAGTAAGGAATTCACGCCCGAAGCGATCGCCAAGCTGCCCTACCGCCCCTGTGTCGGCATCGTCCTGTTCAATGCCCATGGCGAGGTTTTTATCGCCCAGCGCCTCGACAATCCCGGGCCGGCCTGGCAAATGCCCCAAGGCGGCATCGATGACGGCGAAGAGCCGCTGACTGCCGCTCGGCGCGAAATGCTGGAGGAAATCGGCACCAACAAGGCAACCCTGCTCGCGGAAAGCCGGGGGTGGCTGCATTACGACCTGCCGATCGATCTGGTGCCGAAAATTTGGAAAGGCCGGTTTCGCGGCCAGCGGCAGAAATGGTTCGCATTCCGGTTCGACGGCAAGGACAGCGAGATCAATATCAAAACCGAGACGCCCGAATTCTCCGCCTGGCGCTGGGCCGAGTTCGACACGGTGCCGGACCTGATCGTCCCCTTCAAACGGGGTATTTATCAGGATGTGGTGGCGGAATTTCGCGAGCTGGTCAGGAAGGCAAGACTTTGAACCCCTGAGACGCCCGCTTCGGCGGGACGCTCGGCTCAGTTTTACCTCTCCCAGGGCGGGTCGAATCCCGAACTGCGAAGCCAGCAAAAAGACAAACCGCCCGTTACCTGGATATTTCGCATCGAGATATCGACTTGTTGGCGCGTATGATGAGTCGAAAATGATCCAGGCGCGATCACGGAAGTGACACTGATCGGGAGTCGACAAAACCGGCACCGATCGCATAGTTTCGTCGCCCGGTTACATTATCGGCCGCAGAAGCGGCCATAAGAGGTCGGATCAACGTCCGGTCTCGGCAAAGCTAATGAGGAGAGAAAAATGGGACGCGGTGCGTTGAAGGTGCATGAGATCGATCCGGCCGAACTAAAGAAATTGACGCGCTGCGTCATGTCGACCGATCGCGGCGATATGGTGATCGAGCTTTATCCCGATGCGGCACCCAATACCGTGGCCAATTTCGCCGCCCTGGCTAAAGACGGTTTTTACGATGACCTGACCTTCCATCGCGTTATCCCCGGTTTCGTCGCACAGGGCGGCTGCCCGGAAGGCGTCGGTACTGGCGGTCCGGGCTGGCGGATCGCCTGCGAGACCGAGGGCAACCCGCATAAGCATCTGGAAGGCTCGCTCAGCATGGCCCATGCCGGTCGCGACACCGGCGGCTCGCAGTTCTTCCTGGTTTTGGAACCACAGCCGCATCTGGACGGCGTTCACACCGTTTTTGGCCGGGTGATCGAAGGTCTCGATGTCATGCACTCGATCAAGAAGGGCGATCACATCACCTCAATCCGCTTCGATAGCTAACTTTCCCTGCCAGTCGCTTTTGCCGGATAAGCGGGCAAAAGCGACTGCGCCAGTTAGCGCATGGACTTGTCTGCCCGCCTTAACGGCATTCCCTAAATTGCTATATAATCACAACTATTTTTTAATAACTCTTTGTAAAGATCACACTCCGTTGTAACCCGCATTTGGAACCAGCGGTGTATCGGCCAGGTTCGCCAGACAGCTTTCGATCCCGGCGATGGGCCCAGAAACCCACGATGCCTTCCAAACGCGGCTTTGGGGAGTGTGTCTCGTGAAACTGCTGTCATTGCCATTCGGGCGGAAGCCCGCCGACCCATGTGCCATCAACGGCGACGAAGCTGCCTTTGAAATCGGCACAGTTTTGGTTGAAAGCTCGGGTTTCCTCCCGCGCAATCGTTTCCCGGAATGGCGGGTCATTCACAGCTACGCCGATCAGCATGCAACACCCCATGTGGTGCTGCAGAACGTCAATGAACCCGGTTCGCGCAAATCGCTGTCGATGCCCGGCCTGGTCGCCAGCGGCAAATACCTGCTGAAGGAACCGCGCCGCCTGCATAGCTGACGCCACAGATCTCGAACGCCCTGTCCCGCGGGCGGCTTGGCTGATCAGTGCAGCAAGATGGCGCCCGCGGCGACCAGCGCTACCAACGCATAGCGGCGATGGCGGAAGCGCTCCTTCAATAGGAACGTGCTCATCAACGCGGCGAAAATAACGCTGGTTTCGCGCAAGGCCGATACATTGGCCAGCCCGCCCAAGGACATAGCATAGATCGAGATGCCGTAGCCGCCGCCCGACAGCAATCCGCCGACCAGGCCGAATTTCCATTTCGCGCGGAAATAACTGAGTGCCGCCGGCCGCCGCCACAGGCAATAGAGCGTCACCATCGGCGCATCCAAAACGAAGAGCCAGATGATATAGCCGAGCCGGTCGCCCGCCAGCCGGACACCCTGCCCATCGAACAGCGTGTAACTCATGATGCTGAGCCCGGTCAGCAGACCGAACAGAACCGGCCGCCAGCTGTGCGCCCGGTCGATCGGCTTGTCGAAGGTCAGGCTGATAATCCCGAGCGACGTGGCGGCAACGCCACCCATCTGCAGCGGTGTCAGCGTCTCGCCGATGATGAGCCAAGCGGCAATCGCTACCAGGAGCGGCGAGGAGCCCCGGGCAATCGGGTAGACCTGGCTGAGGTCGCCATGCCGATATCCACCCGACAGACCGATGTAATAGACGAGATGGGTCAGCAAGGAGCCCGCCAGGAAGGGCCAGCTCGCGGCGTCGGGGATGCCGACAAAAGGCAAGGCAAAAAGACCGCAAAACCCCAGGCCCACCATGATCAGGCCGGTATTGAGCAGCTTGTCGCCGCTGGTTTTCACCATGACGTTCCAACTGGCGTGCATGAGCGCCGCCGCCAGGATCATCAGGATCATCCCGAGAGAAAGCGTCATGGCCGCCCTCCCCCGACCGAGGACGAGGCAAGGAGACGGATCGGCACGGTGAGGGGCCCGGACATCGTTTAACTCGGCAAAGGTGACGGGCCTGCGGCCACATCTCTGTCGAGAGATTGCCACGCCACCCAATTGTCATAAAAATAGAAACTCTCTATGGTCGCATAGATGCGCGCCACAGTTGCGCCCGCGCAGGAGCCGAGCATGCGCAGGTCCGGACGTATGTCCGAGGGGTTCCAATTCAGGTCGCGGATAAGCATGCCTCCGTTCCGATCCCCTTGTTTCTTCACCGATCATTGGCGCGCCGTGGCGTCGAAACCCTTCCCTGTGACCGAGTTACCTGAATGACGAGCTTCGACTTTATCATCATCGGGGCCGGATCGGCCGGCTGTGTCTTGGCCAACCGCCTGACTGCGGACGGCCGTTACAACGTCCTGGTGGTGGAGGCCGGCGGATCCGACCGACGGCTCTGGATCCAGGTACCGATCGGCTATGGCAAGACCTTTTTCGATCGTCGGGTCAACTGGGCCTACGAAACCGAATCGGTTTCCGGCTTGAACGATCGCAAGATCTATTGGCCGCGTGGGCGCGTGCTGGGCGGTTCCAGCTCGATCAATGCCTCGGTTTATCTGCGGGGCCTGCCGGAAGATTTCGACGATTGGCGCGATATGGGAAATGCCGGCTGGGGTTGGGCCGATGTCGAGCCCTATTTCAATCGCTCCACCCATTTCACCGATCGGCAGGGACGGCGGACAGGCGAGGGACCGCTAGCGGTTTCCGAGATAACCGATCAGGCGCATCCGCTGAAGCAATATTTCTTCGATGCCGCCAAGGAAATAGCGCTGCCGCGAACCGACGATATGAATGGCCCCGCACCCGAGGGTGTCGGCCTCTATCAAATCAATGTCCGGAATGGCCGGCGTTGTTCAGCGGCCGATGCTTTCCTGCGCCCGGCAATGCGCCGCCCCAATCTGAAAGTCGAAACCGACGCCCTGGTGACACGGATCCTGATCGACAGCAGGCGCGCTGTCGGCATCGAATACCGCCGCGACGGGCAGACCCACCGGGCGATGGCACGGGCCGAGGTCATCGTCAGCGGCGGCGCCGTCAATACACCACAGCTGCTGCAACTTTCCGGCATCGGTCCCGCCGAGGTGCTGCGCCGCCATGGCATCGATATCATCACGGAAAATGCCGCGATCGGCGGCAATTTGCAGGATCATCTCGCGATGACTTATTCCTACAAGTCGCGGCAGAGAACCTTGAACAACGAGCTGCGGCCTCTATTTGGCAGGCTGCGTGCCGGCCTTCGTTATGTCGCCACGCGGCGCGGGCCGCTGAGCCTCAGCGTCAATCAATGCGGCGGCTTCGTGCGGTCGCAGCCTCAAGCGGCAAGGCCCGACCTGCAGCTTTACTTCAACCCGATCACCTATTCGCCCGTCGGCCGCGGCGGGGCGCGGCGTTATGAGATAGATCCCTTTCCCGGCTTCATTCTTTGCTTCCAGCCCTGCCGCCCGACCAGCCGAGGTCGGATCGACCTGCGGAATTCCGCCCCGGAATCGCCGCCGCTGATTCATCCCAATTATCTGGCGACGAACGAAGATGCGGCAAAAGCTATTGCCGGTGGGCGGCTCATCCAACGGATCGAGGCGACGCGAGCGTTCCAGTCTCTTATCGAGGAGCCCTTGCCGCCGGCTCTCGCCGGCCTGTCGGATGAGGAAATCCTGGAAGATTTCCGCAACCGGGCCAGCACCTGTTACCACCCGACCTCGACTTGTCGCATGGGGCGTCTACCGGGCGAGGCTGGTGTCGACGCCAATCTGCTGGTTTTTGGTATCGACCGGTTGCGTGTGGTCGATGCTTCGGTTTTTCCCGCAGTCACCTCGGGCAATACCAATGCGCCCACGATCATGGTGGCGGAAAAAGCGTCTGAACTCATCCTGCGGCGCGCCGCCAACGGCTGACTGCCGCAATCGCGCTTCAGAGACCCATCAACGAGCGGCCGAAAACCTCGGCTTCGAACGGGCGGAGATCGTCAACGCCCTCGCCGACCCCGACCGCGACCACCGGCAGCTTGAATTTCTCCGCCAACGCGATGAGCACGCCGCCTTTGGCCGATCCGTCGAGCTTGGTCACGACCAGGCCAGTGACCTGGCACATTTCCTTGAAGATCTCGACCTGGGAATGAGCGTTCTGGCCGGTCGTGGCGTCGAGCACCAGCAAGGTGTCATGCGGCACATCGGGATCGAGCTTCTTGATGACACGAATGATCTTAGCGAGTTCCTCCATCAGCCCGGCCTTATTCTGCAGGCGGCCTGCCGTATCGATCAGGAGGATATCGATATTCTCCGCCTTCGCCCGGGCCAGCGCGTCGTAAGCGAGGCCCGCAGCATCGCCGCCCGTCTCCCGAGCCACGACCGGGACGTTGCTGCGTTCGCCCCAGATCTTCAATTGCTCGACCGCCGCCGCCCGGAAAGTATCGCCGGCCGCCAGCATGACCTTCTTGCCCTGAGCCTGGAACTGCTTCGCCAGCTTGCCGATGGTGGTGGTCTTGCCGCTGCCATTGACCCCGACGACCAGGACGACCTGCGGCTTCAGCGACTTCAAAGCAAAGGGCTGTGCGACGGGTCGGAGGATATTGGCGATCTCCGCCGCGAAGATTTCCCGCACTTCCTGTTCGGTGATCTCTTTATCAAAACGGTCCTTGCCCAGGACCTTGACGAGGCGCGCGGCCGTGGCTGGACCGAGATCGGCCGCGATCAAGGCTTCCTCCAGCTCATCCAGCAGTTCCTGATCGAGCTTCCGCTTGGTGAAGATGCCGCTGATGCTGCTGGTGACCCGGTTCGAGGTACGGCTCAAGCCCGCCTTCAAGCGTGAAAACCAGCCGCGCTTTTCAGTTTCGCCGTTTGTATCGGTCATACCATCAACTTGTCGGATATCGGTTAAGCGGCTGCCGCGATCGCCGGTTCGGCGATCAGGTGAGTGTCGGCATGCGCGGTGAAGCGAACGTCAAGAATGCCGCCCGCGATGAAAGCTTGTGGCGCTATCGTGGAACAGACCGGCGCGAGACGGACCGGCGCGAAATGATCGCTGTGGCCGAAGGCGCTGCCATCACCCTCGATCTTTTCCACCAGCACCTGCGCCGTCCGGCCCAGCTGGCCGGCAAAATAGCGCTGCTGCGCCGCTTGTCCGGCCGCTCGCAGCCGCGCCGCCCGCTCGCGGCGAATATCGCCCCGCAGTTGCGGCATACGTGCGGCCGGCGTCCCGCTTCGCGCCGAATAAGGAAAGACGTGCAAGAAAGTAAGGCCGCAATCTTCGACCAAGGCCAGGCTGTTGGCGAACATCTCCTCGGTCTCGGTCGGGAAGCCCGCGATGAGATCGGCGCCGAAGACCAGATCCGGACGCCGTCGGCGGGCCTCCGTGCAGAAGCGAACGGCGTCGGCACGGCTGTGGCGCCGCTTCATCCGCTTCAAGATCATATCGTCGCCCGCTTGCAGCGAGAGATGAAGGTGCGGCATCAGCCGCTCCTCATCACCGATCAGATCCATCAGTGTCTCGTCAATCTCCACCACATCGATCGAAGAAAGACGCAGGCGCGGCAGATCCGGCACCAGGTTGAGCAGCCGCCGCACCAACTGGCCGAGGGTCGGCTTGCCCGGAAGGTCGGCGCCATAACCAGTTATATCGACGCCGGTCAAGACGATCTCGCGCACGCCCCCGGCAACCAGGTTGCGGACCTGGGTCACGATCTCGCCAACCGGTACCGACCGGTTATTGCCGCGGCCGAAAGGAATGATGCAGAAGGTGCAACGATGATCGCAACCCTGTTGGATCTCGACGAAGGCGCGGCAGCGCTCGGCAAAGCCGGCGATCAGGTGACCGGCGGTTTCCTTGACGCCCATGATGTCGGCAACCGCGACCCGGGCCGGCGCTTCAAGTGCGTGACCGCTCAGCGCCGCGAAGGTTTCCGCCTTCAGCTTCTCCTCATTGCCGATCACATGGTCGACTTCGGTCATGGCGGCGAATTTCGCCGGCGCGATCTGCGCGGCGCAACCGGTCACGATGATGCGGGCAGCCGGATTGGCGCGGCGCGCCTTGCGGATCGCCTGACGCGCCTGGCGTTCCGCTTCGGCGGTGACTGCACAGGTATTGACGATGATTGCATCGGTCAGACCGGCGGCGCTGGCATGTCCGCGCATCACCTCAGTCTCGAAGGCGTTCAGCCGGCAGCCGAAAGTTAGCAGCTGCGTCTCGCCCGGCTGCCCCGTTTGCTGCGGCCCCGTCATATCCGCGACATCGGCAGCATCAGACATGATCGCCCTCCCGATCCGAGAGCCTGGCCAGATCGATCTCACCGCTGAAGCTTTGCGCCCAGGCACCGGTCATGCGCACATGGCCATTATCGAGCCAGTCGATAATGAGCCGGCCGCCATCCAGCACGACATCGGCCGTGCGGTCGGTCAGGTTCCGGCGCACAGCGGCCACCAGCACAGCGCAGGCACCGCTGCCGCAAGCCTGGGTGATACCGGCGCCGCGTTCCCAGACGCGCATGCGCAGCCGCCGGCGGTCGATCACCTGCACCACTTCAATATTGGCGCGCGCGGGGAACAGAGAGTGATGTTCAAGCTGCGGTCCGAGCGATGGCAGGTCGATCGTCATCACATCGGGCACAAAGAAAACGGCATGTGGGTTGCCCATGCTGACGGCGACCCCGTCTTGAAGAGGCCCGAGTGCAATTGGCAGATGCAGCGTATTGCAGGCTTCGGCCAGCGGTATATCGCTCGAGTCGAGGCGAGCCTCACCCATATCGACCGAAATTTCTTCACCGCCCGGCTCTCGTTCCGCCATCAGCAGACCGGCAACGGTTTCGATGACGGCATGGGCGCGGCCGGTTTCACCCATGACCCTGGCGGCAATGCAGCGCGTGGCATTCCCACAAGCCGAGGCCTCGCTACCGTCGGGATTGCGAATGCGCATGAAAAGATCCGCATCCGGATGACGCGCGGATTCCAGGACAATCACCTGGTCGCAGCCAATCCCACGGCGCCGATCGGCGATCGCCCGGAATTGATGCTCGCAGAGCACCAGAGGGTGTTTGCGGGCATCTAGCACCACGAAATCGTTGCCCAGCCCGTGCATCTTGCTGAAGGGCAGTTTCGCACCCGCACTAACAGTAGCCAAACTGCCATTAACCAATCCGGCGACCGGATCGGCAGCTATTAGCCTGGACTGAGGTTGCGCGGCTGACATGATAAATCCAGTCTCTCCGGTGCCATCGGCACCGCTTTCGCTCGCAAGCCGAGCTCTTCGATAAGACAGCCCGGCCTCGGTTCGGTTATATGTAGCCGGCAAGGCGCCGATGTCCACCGCTATCGGCGAAAACGAGCCATGCCGCCCGAGACATGGCTTGCCGCGGGCCACTGGTGGTTGACGCTTGGCTTCGCGGCCTGTATAAGCCGCCCCTGAAAAATTGACCGCCCTTATATAACCGAATTCGACGGATCAAAAACATGGCCCATCATAAATCGGCTGAGAAGCGCATTCGCCAGACCGAGACGCGCACCGCCCGGAACCGCGCCCGCACCAGCCGGATCAAGACGGAAGTGAAGAAGGTCGAACTGGCAATCGCCAGCGGCGACAAAACGGCGGCGGAAGCCGCGTTGAGGGCGGCCCAGCCGGAAATGCACCGCGGCGTCAGCAAGGGTTTGCTGCATCGCAATACGGTGGCCCGCAAGGTGTCGCGTTTGGCGAAGCGCGTGAAAGCGCTCTGAGCTAACTTCAGACGCTTCATATAACCGTCCCTACCGCTTAAACAATCGCTGCGGCTTAACGGCCGCAGCGATTGTTTTTTCCTGCTTCGTAAACCATATTCGCCACTTTGCGTTGCAGCGCAACCCAAGGCGAACTCACATGCGCCTATGTATAACTGTGGCTTTTTTCACACAAAACGGTCATGGAACTCCGCTTTTTTGGCGTTCTCGATTCGATCATATTGCCTTCCGCAGCCGCGCAACGTAGAGTTATCCCCAAGAATACGAAGGGTGAGGCAGCGTTGATCACACATCCGTGGTCAATAAAAACATCAACAATTTCAGGACATTAAGAACTTGGTCCCGAAGCGCTGCGGCTGACAACAAGATCGTGGGGTAATTGCCACGACAGGCCGCTAGGCGTTGGGGCGCCAAGTCCGAGAAGGGCAGTGATAAAAATGCAACAAGCCAATCATTTCCGGACTCGCACTGCTATTCATTGCCCTGGCATTCCCCATGGCGCCCTCCCTTCCTCTACCAAAAACTGCAATCCGCGCTAGTCCGGGCGCGTAGTGCCACGCCGCCATTGGGCGGTTCGGGACTATCGCGCCCTCGTCGCCCTGATGCCTGGAACAATCGTTCGGGCCGAGGCTTTGTGATCAATCTTTAATAAGCGAATTGCTGGTTTCCTATGATCCGCGTTTGACGGATGAAGTTGCATTTAAGGCAACAATAGCGACCAGCAGATGTGAATAGAGGCCGCTTTTAGGCGCGCCAGTAGAATGGGTGAGGCGAAGAAATGGCATATGCCGGAGATGTGACAGCCAGCCAGGCCTGGGAGCTGTTGAGCAGCAACCCTGCGGCGCGGCTTGTCGATGTTCGCACGGCGCCGGAATGGACCTTTGTAGGCCGCCCCGACTTGCAGCCGATCGACAAGGTCGTGTTGCTGCATAGCTGGCAGCATTATCCGCAAATGGCGGTGGATCCGGATTTCGCCTCTCGCCTGACCGAGCAATTGGGCGAGATGCCGCAAGACGCGCCGCTGCTGTTTCT
The DNA here is from genome assembly GCF_034044715.1 of Dongia soli. NCBI lineage: Bacteria > Pseudomonadati > Pseudomonadota > Alphaproteobacteria > Rhodospirillales > Dongiaceae > Dongia > Dongia soli. The sequence continues at coordinate 348,503 of NZ_JAXCLW010000001.1, forward strand.
GTGTCGGAGCGGCGCCCGCTCCAAAGCGGCTGCCATGGCGATGACGGCGGCGGGGTATACGCAGTGCTTCAACATCGCCGGCGGGTTTGAGGGCGATCGCGATGCTGCAGGACATCGGGGTTCAACAGGGGGATGGAAGGTCGCGGGCCTTCCCTGGATTCAGGATTAGCGGGGATCAATGGGAGGCCGGCTTAGGGAAGCCGGTGCTGATCAGGGTGGGGCCGGCGCTGGGCGTCGGCTCGGATGAAGGCCGTGACGGGAAGCGGCCCGAGTTAAGAGACTAGGTTACACAGTTACACGGCACGATCAGGTCCAGTTGGGGGCGGATAGACAGGCCTGATCGGTGCAGCGTTACGGGGAAAAGTGATGTCGGAACTGAACAGCGATGCCCTGCTCAACGCGCAATGGGCACGCATTCGTGGACGCTTGCGCGCAGAATACGGCGAAGCAACCTTTCGCAGCTGGCTGAAGCCCTTGACCTTGGCAGGCCGGCGCGGCGGCGATTTGCGGGTCGCGGTACCATCGCGTTTCATGCGTGATTGGGTCACCACCCATTATGGCGACCGTATCAAGGCGCTGTGGTCGACGGAAAATCCGGAGATACGCTCGGTCGAGGTGATCGTCGATAGCGCCTGCAAGACCAGCTCGCCGGAAGAAGCCGGCGGCGAGGATGCACTGGTGGAGGCTGAGGATGCGGGTCAACCAGCGCCGACCATGGCTGTTGCCTCGCTCGCCGTGGCGAGCGGAGCCGCATCCAATCTCGGCCGCGTGGTCAGCATCGCCAGTGGCGCAGCGCCTGCCTTCGCTGGCAATACTGCTCTGGCGACGCCCCAAGTGATGCTGCGGGACGAGATCGACGGATTCGACGATGTCAGCGCGCCGTTGGACCCGCGCCTGACCTTCGACAATTTCGTGGTCGGGAAATCGAACGAGCTTGCCCATGCCGCTGCCTATCGGGTGGCAGAAGCTGAGACGGTTCCTTTCAATCCGTTATTCCTCTATGGCGGTGTCGGACTTGGCAAGACCCATCTGATGCATGCGATCGCCTGGCATATCCGCCGGCGCAAGCCGCATAAGCGGGTGATTTATCTTTCCGCCGAGAAGTTCATGTATCAGTTCATCCGCGCCTTGCGGAACAAGAGCACCATGGCCTTCAAGGAGCAGTTCCGCAGCGTCGATGTGCTGATGGTGGATGACGTGCAGTTCATCATCGGCAAGGAATCGACCCAGGAAGAGTTCTTTCACACCTTCAATGCTCTTGCCGATCAGAACCGGCAGGTGATCCTGTCGGCCGATAAATCGCCATCGGATCTGGAGGGCCTCGAAGAGCGTATGCGCTCACGCCTTGGCTGGGGCTTGGTTGCCGATATCCATCCAACGACCTATGAACTGCGCCTCGGCATCCTGCAATCGCGGGCCGAGCAGAGCGGTGTCGAGATTCCGGTGAAAGTGCTGGAATTCCTAGCCCATCGCATCGCTTCTAATGTGCGCGAGTTGGAAGGTGCCCTGACCCGCATCACCGCCCATGCGACGCTGGTCGGCCGGCCGGTGACGCTGGAATCGGCACAGGAACTGCTGAAGGATCTGCTGCGGGCCAATGACCGGCGCGTGAGCATTGAAGAAATCCAGCGCCGGGTCGCCGAACACTTCAATATCAAGCTGGCCGATATGCAGTCGCCGCGCCGCGCCCGCACTGTTGCCCGGCCGCGCCAGATCGCCATGTATCTGGCAAAGCAGCTGACCACCCGGTCACTGCCTGAGATCGGCCGCAAATTCGGCGGCCGCGACCACACGACGGTGATGCATGCGGTGAAGAAAGTGGAAGAGCTCTGTGCCGGCGATTCCAGCTTTGCCGAGGATGTCGATCTGCTGAAGCGCATGCTGGAGGGATGACCCCCTCCAGCCGCCAGGCAGTAATTCTGCCGCGATTATTCTTCCGGCGCCCGTTCGACGAATTTCTGGAACTCGGCGAGCTGTGTCCCGGTGAGGCTGACCGACACGACCGGCGGCGCTTTCAGCGGGTCGACGCGTTTGCCGGCGACAATGACCTCGTAATAGAGATGCGGGCCGGTGGCAACGCCGGTACGGCCGACATAGCCGATCACCTGGCCGCGCTTGACCGTGCTGCCCTTGCGTAGGCCGCGTGCGAAGCCGGCGAGATGAGCATAAGCGGTCGCCAGGCTGCTGTCGTGCTCGAGGCGGACATATTCGCCGTAATTGCCACGCCAGCCGATATCATCGACCCTTCCATCCGCCGTGGCCACGACCGGCGTTCCCTTCGGGGCGCCGAAGTCCACCCCTTCATGGAAGCGGCGGTCGCCAAAGACCGGATGAATGCGCCAGCCATAGGGCGAGGTGATCTTGGCATCGATACGCAGCGGCTTATCGAGATCGACGAAGGCGATCCCCTGGCCATTGGCGTGAATGAAGGCGGTCGTCGCGTCGTCGGTCTGGTAGCGATAGACCCGGTGGGTCTTCCGGCCGTCATTCATCGTGGCATAGCGAAGCTGTGGCTCCTGGAACTTCCCGTCCTGGAGCACCCCTTCATAAATCACCGAAAAGCCGGCGTTTTGCGGCGGCACGCGCGGCGCACCGGCGTCATATTTGAAAGCCAGGAGCACCTCCTTGACGAGCGGCGCCGGCAATCGCGTCGCGGCCAGCGCCCTGCGAAAGTCGCGCCCGGCAATGCCAGCCACCCGCCGGACCACGAATTGGCCGGCTGAAGGTGCGGCCTGGTCGTCCATTTGAGCGCCGGGCTGATTGCTTGAATCGAACTCGGGGTTTTCCTCGATCTCCTGCTCCACATTCGCATTCGACGAGGGCAAGGCGGTCCGAGAAGCGGCGGGCTGCTCGAGCGATGTTGCCTGAGCGCCCTGCCCCGGTTCGACATCCACGGTCAGGTCGTCCGTCTTGCCGGTCGCCAGGGCGATGGTTCGCACGATCTTGCGGTGGTTCTGCCGGTCCAGGGCCAGGCGGATTTTGTCGCCGGCCTTCAAACCCGCCGGATCGAACAGATCGCCCAAGGCTTCCAGCACCGCCTGGCGTTCGGTCGCCGCAATGCCCTGGCGGGCGAGGATATGCGTCAAGGTATCGCCTTGGCGCACGGTAATTTCCACCGCGCGGGAAGATTTGGCCGCCTGGGTAGATTTCTGAAGAACGGGCCTCTGGAGGACGGGCCTGTGGGGGACCGGCCGCTGGGACACTGGCGCCTCGGGAGCCGACTGGGTCGCCGCTTGCTGCGCCAAGGCCGGCACCGGTGCGACGGAAAGAATACCCCACGAAAACAGTCCGGCGAGCAGTGATCGAGAAAGGCGGCTTGCCGGCGAAAGACCGGCGGTCTGAAAGACTGTCGTCAAGAGGCCGATGGAGAGTCGGGCGCCTGTTGCCGCCGCCGGTCGGCGACGCCACCGCAATTCCGTCATTCTTGGTCTATCCACTTAGCGAAGCTAATCTGCGGTCGTAATGACCAGCCAAGTTAGGCAATTTTAGGGCAAAATTGGGCCTCAACGGGGTTGTGACCACGATTACGGGTATGCGGCACGCTTGGTTGGCGGTGTAAAAACGCCTTTCGCGCAAAACCTCCGCCATTTTCATCTTTTGCGCAGCGAGTTCGAGTTCAGATATGGGAAAAAAGCTGTCGCATCTGCTTCCGGCTGCTATAATCCCGCACTTGCTGTAACGGGGGCCTGATTCGCCCGATTTTCGCGCCCTTTCGGCGGTTTCCCGGTACTTCCGGCAAGGTGGATATAGGAAAAAGACCGTCCAGGGGGATCGGCGGCCGGAAGCTGTCGGCAACCTTCGGAACGGCCAATCGGATGAGCGTGTGTGGCCATGAAACTGACCATCGAACGGACTGCGTTGCTGCGTTCCCTTGCCCATGTGCAAAGCGTCGTGGAGCGGCGCAATACCATTCCCATCCTGTCGAACGTGCTGGTCGAAGCCAAAGGCGATCGCCTCAGCTTGACGGCAACTGACATGGATTTGGCCATCGTCGAACAGACCGCCGCCAGCGTGGTCAGCCCGGGCGCCGCCACGGTGCCGGCCCATACGATGTACGACATCGTCCGCAAGCTGCCCGACGGCGCTGAAGTGCAGATGGAACTGGGCACCGACGGAGCGCAGGTGGCCTTGAAGGCCGGCCGCTCCCGCTTCACCCTGGCGACCCTGCCGAAGGAAGATTTCCCGGCCACGGCCGCGAGTGACCTGCCGCATCGCTTCCCGCTTTCCGCGGTTGATCTGCGCGGCCTGATCGATCGGACGAAATTCGCGATTTCCACCGAGGAAACCCGCTATTACCTGAACGGCATCTATCTTCATGCCTTCTCGGCGGGCAAGCAGATGGCCCTGCGCGCGGTGGCGACCGACGGTCACCGTCTGGCGCGGGTCGAGATGCCGCTGCCGGAAGGGGCCGAGAACATCCCCGGCGTCATCGTGCCGCGCAAGATGGTGAACGAGATCCGCAAGCTGATCGAGGAAGTCGACGGCATGGTCGAGGTTTCGCTGTCGGATTCGCGCATTCGCTTCGCCTTCGATGATATCGTACTCACCTCGAAGCTGATCGATGGCAGCTTCCCGGATTATCAGCGGGTCATCCCGACCGGCAACGACAAGATCTTGGAAGTCGACCGCCGCAGCTTCCGCGACGCGGTCGATCGTGTTTCGACGATTTCCAGCGAAAAGTCTCGCGCTGTGAAGCTGAGCCTGCGGCCCAGCGTCGCCACGCTTTCCGCCACCAGCGCCGAAAACGGCACCGCCATGGAAGAGCTGGAAGTGAAATATGACGGCGCGCCCCTGGATATCGGCTTCAACTCGAAATATCTATTGGATGTCGCCGATCAGATCGACGGCGATGGGCTGCAATTGGTCCTGGCGGATTCCGTCGCACCGACCCTGGTGCGCGATCTGGCCGATGCGATGGCGCTCTATGTCCTGATGCCGATGCGGGTGTGAGGCGTTGCCGGGACCAGTCCAGGATCGCATGCCCGTCATCGCCGCTGGAACAGATGCGGCAACGGACAGCGGTGCAGTGACGAGAGCAGCAACAGGCTTCATCCATCTCAGCCTGACCGCCTTTCGCAACTATCGCCAATTGTCGCTGGATCTCGATCCGCGGCCAGTGGTGTTGTGGGGCGATAACGGTGCTGGCAAAACCAATCTGCTGGAGGCGATTTCTTTTTTTGCTCCCGGCAGCGGTTTGCGCCAGGCGAAGCTGGCGGAAGTCGATTTCCGCGGCGGCAACCATGGCGGTAGCAATCAGAGCGACATGGCCTGGGCCGTTCATGCCCGGATTACCCTGCCGCGCGGCGAACATTTGCTTGGAACCGGACGCGATCCACTGGGTCCCGCCCAGACCGGGCGGGATCGCCGCTTACATCGGCTGAACGGTGCACCGGTGCGCAGCCAGGCGAGCTTTGCCGAGGTGCTGTCGGTCCTTTGGCTCACGCCGCAGATGGACCGGCTGCTGAGCGATGCCACCGGATCGCGCCGCCGCTTCCTGGACCGGCTGGTAGCCAGTATCGATGCCGATCAGGCAAGCCGCATCGGTAGCTATGAAACCACGCTTCGGGAACGCGCCAAGCTGCTGCGGGGCGAAGTCGCAACCGGCGGCGCCGACCTTGCCGCCTGGCTGGATGGCTTGGAAGCAGAGATTGCCGGCCTCGCTGTTGCCATCGCCGCCGCGCGCAACGAAACGGTGCTGCGGCTGAACGATTTCATGGCGGCCGGCGCGCCGCATACCGCCTTTCCGCTGGCCTCGCTCGCCATCGAAGGCGCTGTCGAGAGCTGGCTGCAGGACATGCCGGCTTTGACCGCCGAAGACCGCCTGCGGGATTGTCTACGGGCCGCCCGCGCAGAAGATACGGCCAGTGGCACGACGCGCTGGGGCACCCATCGCAGCGATCTTGCCGTTACCTATCTGGGCCGGCGGCTGGGCGATCTGCCGCTGCGGGCGGGCGATTGCTCGAGCGGCGAGCAGAAGGCCCTGCTGTTGTCGATCATCCTCGCCCAGGCGCGCTTGACCCGGCATTTGCGCGGCGAGGCGCCGATCCTGCTGCTGGATGAGGCGATGGCGCATCTCGATGCCAGCCGCCGCGCGGCATTGTTCGAGGAAGTTTTGGCACTGGGCACACAGGCATGGCTGACCGGCACGGAGCGGGACTGGTTCAAGCCTTTGGGTGATGCCGCGCAAGGCTTCGCGGTCAGCGACGGACGATTGCAGTTGGAGCGACTTTAAGCTTTCGACTGGTGCATTTCGACCGGCGGCGTCCGGTCAGGATTGAGTGGTTTTAATCGGTGCCTTCGAGCCTAGTTTGAAGGACGAAGTTGTGAATCGAGTGGGTGACATGGCTGAGAACGAGACCAACGGTAACGGCACGGAATATGGCGCGGATTCGATCAAGGTCTTGAAGGGCCTCGATGCGGTGCGCAAGCGGCCGGGCATGTATATCGGCGATACCGATGACGGATCGGGCCTGCATCACATGGTCTATGAAGTGGTCGACAATGCCATCGACGAAAGCCTCGCCGGCTGGTGCGATCGCATTGATGTCGTGCTGAACGGCGATGGCTCCGTCACGGTGCGTGACAATGGCCGCGGGATTCCCGTCGACATCCACAAGGAAGAAGGCGTTTCCGCCGCCGAGGTCATCATGACCCAGCTCCATGCGGGCGGTAAGTTCGACCAGAACTCCTATAAAGTCTCCGGCGGCTTGCACGGCGTCGGCGTTTCGGTCGTCAATGCGCTCAGCGAGTTCCTCGACCTCAATATCTGGCGCGACGGCAAGCAGCATTACATGCGCTTCCGCCATGGCGAAGCCGAGGCGCCCCTGGCGGTTGTCGGCGACGCACCGATCGTCGATGGCAAGCCGAAGCGCGGCACCGAGGTGACCTTCCTGCCCTCGTGCGCGACCTTCACCAAGACCGAATTCGATTATGCCACGCTGGAACACCGCCTGCGCGAGCTGGCCTTCCTGAATTCCGGCGTGCGCCTGATCCTGACGGATGCGCGCGGCGTCGAGCCGAAACAGGTGGAGTTGCATTACGAGGGCGGCATCGAGGCCTTCGTGCGCTATCTCGACCGCGCCAAGAACTCGCTGCATCAGCCGGTCGTCATGCTGGGCGAAAAGGATGGCATTACGGTCGAGGCGTCGCTCGAATGGACCGATTCCTATCACGAGACGATGCTGTGCTTCACCAACAACATCCCGCAACGGGATGGCGGCACCCATCTCGCCGGCTTCCGTGGTGCCCTGACGCGCCAGATCAACAAATATGCGGAGGATAGCGGCATCGCCAAGAAGGAAAAGGTAACGCTAAGCGGCGACGATGCCCGCGAAGGCCTGACCTGCGTCCTCTCGGTCAAGGTGCCGGACCCGAAATTCTCTTCGCAGACCAAGGACAAACTGGTGTCCTCGGAAGTGCGCCCAGTGGTCGAGAATATCGTCAACGAGCGGCTGAGCCAGTGGTTTGAAGAACATCCCGCCGAAGCCAAGAAAATCGTCGGCAAGGTGGTGGAGGCCGCGGCCGCCCGTGAAGCCGCCCGCAAGGCGCGCGAGCTGACCCGGCGCAAGGGCGCGCTGGATATATCCTCGCTGCCCGGCAAGCTGGCGGATTGCCAGGAACGGGATCCGGCGCTCTCCGAACTCTTCATCGTCGAGGGCGATAGCGCCGGCGGCTCGGCCAAACAGGGCCGCAATCGCAAGAATCAGGCGATCCTGCCACTGCGCGGCAAGATCCTGAATGTCGAACGCGCCCGTTTCGACAAGATGCTTTCTTCGGCGGAAATCGGCACGCTGATCGCCGCACTCGGCACCGGGATCGGCGCTGAGGAATTCGACGTCGCCAAGACGCGCTACCACAAGATCATCATCATGACCGACGCCGATGTCGACGGTTCGCATATCCGGACGCTGCTGCTGACCTTCTTCTACCGGCAGATGCCGGCGCTGATCGAGAACGGTTATCTCTACATTGCTCAGCCGCCACTCTACCGCGCCGCCCGTGGCAAATCCGAGCGTTACCTGAAGGACGACCGGGCGATGGAGGATTATCTCATCGGCAATGGCCTGGAAGATGCCGTGTTGCGGCTTGCCAATGGCAACCAGATCGCCAGCGCCGATCTCCGCCGCCTGGTCGATCTCGCCGCCCAGGCCCGCAGCCTGATGCAGCCGGTGATCCGCAAGGTAGGCTCTGCCGATGTGGTCGAACAGGCCGCCATCGCCGGCGCGCTCAATCCGCAAGCGGCCAGCGATCCAAATATCGCAGCCGCCATTGCCAAGAGACTGGATGGACTTTCGGCGGCCCATGAACGCGGCTGGACCGGTCTTGCGGACCAGGATGGCGGGCTCGCCTTCCAGCGCCGGCTGCGTGGCGTCACCTCCTCGCATGTGATCGACGCCGCTTTGATTCGCAGCGCCGAATGCCATCGCCTGGATGGCATGAAAACCGAGCTGATGGAAACCTATGACGGCGCCGCGACGCTGCTGACCCGGGACAAGGAGATCGCGGTGCACGGCCCGATCGGTCTTGCCGAGGCAGTCATGGAGATCGGTCGCAAGGGTCTGACCATCCAGCGCTATAAAGGCCTTGGCGAGATGAACCCCGAACAGCTTTGGGAAACCACCCTGGATCCGGAAGTCCGCAGCCTGCTTCAGGTCAAGATCAGCCATGCCGACGAGGCCGAGGAGATCTTCTCGACCCTGATGGGCGACGTCGTCGAACCGCGCCGCGATTTCATCCAACAGAACGCGCTGAACGTGGCGAATCTGGACGTCTAAATTTCTCTTGTTGCTAAAGGAATAACTAAGACGGCGCCGGGCGTGTTATCGCGCCCGGCGCCTTTATCTCAATAGCGCTCGGGCACATACAGCTCAGCCGGCAGGGTGCGGCGCTCATAATTCGGATTGAAGACACGGTCTGGCAGCATCACCGACTCGTGCGGCACTTCCTCATAAGGGACCACCGAGAGCAGGTGCGAAATGAGGTTGAGGCGCGCCCGCTTCTTGTCATTGCCCTCAACGATGTGCCAGGGCGACTCGGGGAATGCTGGGGCGCTCGAACATCTCTTCTTTTGCCTTGGTATATTGCTCCCATCGCACGCGGGATTGCAGGTCCATGGGCGAGAGCTCCCACTGCTTGATGGGGTCGTGAATGCGCATGAGGAAGCGCAGTTGCTGTTCCTCGTCGGTGATGGAGAACCAGTACTTCACGAGGATGATGCCGGAGCGCACCAGCATGCGCTCGAACTCCGGCACGTCGCGAAAGAAGGCTTCCACCTGGCTTTCATCGGCAAAGCCCATGACGCGTTCAACGCCGGCGCGATGTACAAGCTGCGGTCGAAGAGCACGATCTCGCCGGCGGCCGGCAAATGCGGCACATAACGCTGGAAGTACCATTGGGTCTTCTCGCGATTGGAGGGGGCGGGCAGCGCCACCACGCGACAACTGCGCGGATTGATCCGCTGGGTTACGCGTTTGATGGCGCCGCCTTTGCTGGCGCTGTCCCGACCCTCGAACAAAACCACCATCTTGAGGCCCTTGTAGCGGACCCAGTCCTGCAGCTTCACAAGTTCGCCCTGAAGACGCAGCAGCTCTTTGAAATAAACGTGGCGATCAAGGGTGCTTTTCTGATGCTTCTCGAGCAGAGCGCGTAGCTCGGGTGGAACTCGAGCATCGTCGATCGCCTGTTCGAGTTCGTCGTCCAAATCGTCCTCGAGCTCGATTTCCAGCCAGCTGCGGCTATCGGTTCGGTATTGGTTGGCCATAGGTCACCCTCCTGTTTCTGAAACAGTTACCCAGAAGCTTTTGCCGTTTGGTGACAGCGTCTGGCCGCTTTAGCCGGCTAACACGCGTGATTTCGGTGTTGACCTCCAGCGGGATTGGGTTGCTGGCCAGAAGCCGCGCGTGGTATGGTTAATTTGTTCTTCGAGGCGGATCACAGATGCCAGTATTTGCATGTTTGGCCTGGAAGCGCCCCACCTGCCCCGCCTCTCGTTAGTAGAAGTGATACGAGGGAGGTAGATGCCATGCCTGCTGATCACGACCATGATAAAATTCCGCTCGACAGGCGCCACGTCCTGTGTGGTGGCGGCGCCGTCGTGTTCAGCGCCATCCTGACAACCCTTCTGAGCCGCGCGACAGCAGCGCGAGCGGCATCGATCTCTGGATCTGTCCCGGAAATCGATAAGCTGGCGGTCCGCATCGTGACCGACAGCTACCAGTTCGCTGTAGCGCCCAGTCCGAAGGCCCAGGGCATCGATATCCAGCATTTCGGCTGGGGCATCAGCAGCGACAAACCGCCGGACCGCACCCTGATCAGCGAGTTCGGCCTATCGATGCATGTCGAAACGCAGCAGAACACTGAAACACGGAACATTCTCGTCGATTTCGGCTTCACGCCGGAAGCCCTCGTCAATAATACAGATCTGGTCGGCATCGATCCCGCCAGTCTCGACGCGCTCGTGCTGAGCCATGGCCACTATGATCATTTCGGCGGTTTGGTCGGCTTTCTTCGACACTACCATGGCAAGCTGAAACCCAAGTTGCCGCTCTATATCGGTGGCGAAGAATGCTTCTGTTCCCGTGAATGGACGGCCCCGCCCGTGAAAGGCAATTTCGGAGCGCTGGACCGTAAGGCCTTAGAGGAAGCGGATCTGACAGTGACCTATGCAGAGGGACCTTCACTCGTCGCAGATCACGGCTTCACGACCGGCGAGATCGCGCTCACCAGCTTCGAAAAACTTCTGTCACCGACGGCCATGAAAATCGGCCTGGATCATGGCGTCGGCTGCTATGCCGACCAACTCCCCGAGGACGAACGGACCAAGACGACCGTCCCGGATCAGTTCCGGCACGAAATTGCGACCGCCTTCAATGTGAAAGGACGCGGGCTGGTCGTGCTAACTTCCTGCAGTCACCGCGGCGTCTGCAATGCGGTGAAACAGGCGCAAACGGCATCAGGCGTTCAGAAAGTGCATGCCGTGATCGGCGGCTTCCATCTTGCCCCCTACAAGCAAGACTATGTCCGGGAGACGATCATGACACTCAAAGGACTAGACATAGATTATATCATTCCACTGCATTGCACGGGGGAAGCGTTTTACGAGATGGCCAAAGCAGAGATGCCAGACAAGCTGTTGCGATCTTATACGGGAACGCGGTTCGTCTTCAGCAGCTGACCGGCTAGAGTGGATATAGGCGGTGAGCAAGGCGGTCGCCGGTAATGTTGAACACAGGCCCAACTCCAGTCCTAGCTATTCGATGCAAGAAGGCGGCAGCTCTTGAGTTGCGGTCTCTTTTATCTTCAAAGTCCACATCCGAGTCACCAAGGCCATCGTAATTTTTCATTGGCGATGTATGTAGCGAGGAAGCTATGCCTGCGGCAGCGACGATCAGATCGATCTCCATCGGACGCTTTTTCTAAAGCATTCCCTTTTCTTCAAGCACCGCTCTGGCGACACGAAAACATTCGAGTGCTTGAGGAACGCCGCAATAGATGCCTATTACGTGGATCGCGGCGCGAATCTGGTCTTTCGTGACGCCGTTATTGATTGCTCCCCGGCAATGCGTTTCCCATTCATGCATCTTTCCCAAGGCGCCGATCATCGCCAGATTCATGAGTGATCTTGTCTTGGCGTCGATCGCCTCGTCCCCCCAACCGAATCCCCAGCACCATGCCGTCATGGCTTCCTGGAACGGTCTCGTGAAGTCGTCCGCACGGGCGAGATTCTTCTCAACATAGTCGACGCCCAGTGTCTCTTTGCGCTTTATGAGACCTTTCTCGAACAGATCTTGTGCCAATGCTTACTCCTATCGTGGAAATATTGATCGAATAGAGCACCACTATCCAGGATGTCGTCTTCAAGGTGGATTCCCACCGACGGCTTTCATAGGGCGGGTTCGTGTTCCGATTATTAAACAATCACTTTGAACAAAGCCACCTGTAACCCAATCGACGCCCGAGACCAATTTGGCAACTCAAGCGACGCGATTTGAGCTATATTGGGATAGAACCCAGGACTATTCGGACGCGTCAAAAGCCATCTTAGCCGGCGTCGATTGAAGGGTACCTCGGCTGAACGTCACTCCATCTTCTTTGCATGTGAGGAACGAAGATGAAAATCGTCGTCATTGGAGGTACCGGCCTCATCGGTACCGAGGTTGTGCGATTCTCGCTAAAGGCGGCCATGAGGTCATTGCGCCTTCTCCCAAAGAGGGGGGCAACACAAACAAGGAGCTTAAAAATGCTCGTCAGGCTTCTCTGGGTCATCATTTTCGCCACTCTTGGCTGGAGCGCGGCTTTCGCGCAGGACTCTGGAACAAAAGCCAAAGTCACCGTGGTCTTCGACCATGTACTTCCGAATGTACCGGGAAAAAGCATGAAGGGGGTGTTGGTTGAATACGGCCCCGGCGGCTCATCTCACGCACACACCCATCCACGCTCCGCCTTCATCTATGCGACGGTCCTGACAGGCTCAATTCGCAGCCAGATCAACGATGGCTCGGTCAAAGTCTACCATGCAGGTGAAAACTTCTTCGAAATGCCGGGCGACCGTCATGGCGTCAGCGCCAATGCCAGCGACACCGAACCGGCGAGCTTGCTGGCGGTTTTCGTAGTCGATACCAATGACACGAAGCTCGTCATCGATACCAAGGACTAAATCGCTTGTAAAAAAAGGAAAGCGATCGCCGGATTACAGCCGTCGCAACCTTCGTGACGCCCTGCCGCTCAGCGGCAGCACGGAAGGCTGCGACGGCGCACACCTTGAAATTTAGTGACGTTCGATGTCTGGCCGGGGATCATTTAGTTTCGCCGTACTTTTGCCAGAAGCGTGCCAGTTGCTCGCAAATGAAGTCGGGCTTTTCTTCGAAGACCCAGTGCCCACATTCTTCGATCACGCCGCCTTCCGCGCTGGCGGAGATCGCTTTCGCGCTGTCGATGCAATGTGTTCCAAACGAGCGGATACCGGCCCAAGCCAGCATTGGCACCTTGAGCTTCTTCTTTGCCAACTCGGCCGTTTGCTCCGCCATCTGCGGAATATAGCCATAGTGATTGAGGCTGGCGCGCAGATTGCCTGGCTGGCGCATCTGGGTAACATAGCGCTGGATTTCTTCCTCCGGTATCGCCTCGGGATTATAGGCGAAGTCGCGGAAGAAGTGCCGCAGATAGCGATCCTCGCGCCCTTCGACCAGGAAGGTAGTAATATCCATGTTCATATGCATGGTCAGATGCCAATACGGCACGCGGGGATCAACATAGCCGGGGAAATCCAGCCCGAAGAACGGGGTTTCGATCGTCGCCAGGGAAAACGGCCGGTCGCCCGCCATATAAGCCAGCGCAACCGAATGCGGTCCGCCGAGGTCGTGACTGAGAATATGGAATCGCTCGACACCTTCGACCGCCAGAAGATCGAGCATGTCCTGGGCAACGGTCTTCGGCTCATAACCTGAGAAAGGTTTGTCGCTATCTGCATATCCACGAATGTCGGGAACGATGAATCGATAGCGATCGGCGAGCCTCTCGATCACAGGCAAGAATTCGCGGTGATTCTGCGGCCAGCCATGCATACCAAGTACAATGGGGCCTTGACCGGCCACGATGTAGTGCAGGTTTACGCCATTTACGACAGCGCGCTTGCTTACATGTTGCATCATCTCATGTCCCTTCAAAAATATGCACTTGCGGGAAGGCTCCCGCGGCCTGCCGATCGATCGACAAGTCGAGGAGACTTTACACGCTGGTCACGTCACGGAATCTTGGTCCAGGCTGCGGTGGAATTCCGTATCCCGAAGGCAGTGACAAACACGCCGAGTAGCAAAACAAACGCCGCAATCAATGTTGCCTTCAGATCCAGGACCAGCATCAGCGTACCGCCGGCCGCAGCGCCGGCGAACATGCAAATCACGGAACTGAATCGGCGTGTCACTGCCCCGGTTGCTGCGCCACGATCGGCTGCCAAACCCGTGATCGTCAGTGTCAGGACGGTTGTCGTAAGGTCAGGCACTGCGAGGCGCCGTACGATGCTGTTCTGCAACCCCATCGCAATCGAAAGCGTGACGATTATAAGCAGTATGGATAGGTCCGCCGCCATTCGCTCCCGTTCGAGGATCATGACAAGTGCCGCCCCCGCTAGACACGTCTCCATGCCTATCGCTATCCACAGGATGCGCCCACGATGTCCATCCTTTGCCCGGCCGATCACACCCCCGCAAAGCGCGCCGGCCATGAAGGCCGCTATGGCGACCAGCGAGGCAGTGACTGAAAAACCCGTTATTCGCGCCGCCGCGAAGCCAAGGAAGACAACATTGCCGGTCATGTTGGCCACGAATACGTGCCCCAGACCCAAATAGCTGGCTGCATCGACCAGCCCGGTCAATATCGTCAAGGCAAGTAAGTATAGCGGCAAGGGCCCATGACGTTGATCGAACACGACCATCCTTTCCTTAACAAAGCTACGTTTCTGCTGATCGGGCCAGCACGATGGCGGCATGAAGAGCGCTCAAGATCGCGTCCTGGCGATGCCCTGCTTGATGTCGTGCCAAGCGACGAGGATGAATCCGCCGGCCAAGCCAAAATGCTCCATGAAGGCATTCATCAGGCGCAGGCGGTCCGTCTCATCCGCCAGCCAAAATGCATTTGCCAGAAAAGCTGCCATAGCGGTGAACCCGGCCAGAGCCAAAGCACCGATCCAGCGATAGAAGCCGGCTAGGATGAGGAATGACGCACCCAGTTCTAGAACGATGACGGCGAGCGCAAACGGCTGGGCGGGTTCCAGCCCGAAATGCGCCATCTCCGCAACGGCGGCCTGAAAGTCGAGTGCCTTCGTGATGCCACCCTGCAGATAGGCGCCGCAGAGCGCAAGAAGAGCAATCCAATAAACGGCCGGCGATGTCGCAAGCCGCTGCAGACCTGGTTTCTCCTCGCTTATATGGCCCAGCAAGCGCAACCGAGAGCTCCCCAAAATGACTTTAAGTCTGCAGCCGGTATGCGGTCCGACCAGGCGCGGACATGGTCATGTCCATGAATGCCGCAGCTATTGTGGCAACCACAGGCGACGGAGGCCTGGCGCTTGAGCTTTTGATCGGGCGACGAGGCGCCGCCCCAAGCCCCATAGCCGCCGAATTGGCGAACCGGCGACCAGTCCGGCATCGGCGGCGGCACGTCGGTCTCATCAAGGGAGGAAAAGTCGCCGGCGCCATAGACCACCCTGCCGCCAACAACGGTGAGAAGAGATGTGATGTCGGCTATTTCACTCTCAGGGCAATTGAACAGATCCCGGTCGGGCACCATCAAATCGGCGAGTTGGCCCGCTTCAATGCGCCCCTTCTTTCCCTCCTCATTGGAAAACCAAGTCACCTTCTCGGTCCACATTCGGAGAGCCGTTTCCCGGTCCAGGCAATTCCGTCGCGGGTAGATGGTAAGCCCACTCACGGTCTTGCCCGTAATGAGCCATGCAAGCGCCACCCAAGGATTATAAGAAGCGACGCGGGTCGCATCGGTGCCGGCGGATGTTTTTACGCCCCGCTGTAGAATTTTGGCGACCGGCGGCGTCATTTCTGCCGCTGCGTTGCCATAGCGCTCGACAAAGTAGTCGCCTTGATAGGCCATGCGATGCTGCACAGCTATTCCACCGCCTAAAGCCGCGACGCGGTCTATTGAGCGATCCGAAATGGTTTCCGCATGGTCAAAGAACCAGTTGAGTCCGGTTAACGGAATGTCGCGATTCACCTTTTCGAAAACATCGAGCGCGCGCGATATCGTCTCGTCGTAAGTGGCATGCATCCGCCATGGCCAGCGGTTCTCTGCGAGGATGCGCACCACCTCTTCCAGATCCCCTTCCATCTCCGGGGGCATTTCCGGTCGCGGCTCCCGAAAGTCTTCGAAATCCGCAGCCGAGAACACGAGCATCTCGCCTGCGCCGTTATGACGAAAATAGTCGTCGCCCTGCTTGTATTGCGACGTTTTTGTCCAGTTGAGGAAATCGGCCTTTTCTGCTTTAGGCTTCTGCGTGAACAGGTTGTAGGCCAGTCTGATTGTCAGCTGGTCTTCCGCGGCGAGTTTTTGGATGACGGCGTAATCATCCGGGTAATTCTGGAAGCCGCCACCGGCGTCGATGGCGCCGGTCACGCCCAAACGATTTAGCTCACGCATGAAATGGCGGGTCGAGTTCAGCTGGTAGTCAAAGGGAAGTTTCGGGCCCTTGGCCAAGGTCGCATACAAAATCCCTGCATTCGGCCGCGCCAGCAGCAGACCTGTCGGATTGCCTGAGGAGTCTCTGACGATCTCGCCACCCGGCGGATTTGGCGTGTCCTTTGTATAACCGACCACCCGCAAAGCGGCGGCGTTCAGGATGGCCCGGTCATAAAGATGCAGTAAAAAGACCGGTGTATCCGGCGCGGCGGCGTTCAGTTCGTCAATTGTAGGCAGCCGCTTCTCGGCAAATTGGAGCTCCGTAAATCCGCCGACGACGCGCACCCATTGGGGCGGCGGCGTCACCGCCACCTGCTTCTTGAGCATGTCCATGGCGTCGGACAAGGTACGTACGCCGTCCCACCGCAACTCCATATTGTAGTTCAAGCCGCCACGGATGATATGCAAGTGGTTATCGATCAGGCCCGGCAGTACGCGCCGCCCTTCGAGATCGATCAGTTTGGTTTTCGGCCCGGCGAGGCGAATGACGTCGTCATTGGGGCCTACATGCGTGAAACGGCCATTGCTGATTGCGACCGCATTGGCCGAGGGATTGGCGGGATCAAGTGTCGTCACTTGGCCGTGATAGAAGATGATTTCCGGGTCCATCTCACGCGACATAACTGTGTCTCCAAAATGAGGGAAGGGACGGTGGCTAGCCGCCGAGATCAGGACTTCGCGTCATCGCCCTTTGAAGACGCAGGATCGGAAGTCGTCATTTCTATCTTCGGCCCCTTCGGCAGGTCGCCGAACATATGTGGCCCAACATGCCCGAACCATGACTGGACCGTCAGTTCACGCGAAAGAAGGCACTTCACAAGGGGCGGTATTTGCTCACCAGCCAAGATTCCAAGAAGACCAATGAGTGCGACAACCGGTGGTGCTGGCGAACGCACATTGATGACACTGTATATGATCCCGACCAGGACGCCTGCAGCGAGAGACGCCAAGTACATCTTCATACGCACCTCCGTTGCCCGTTAACGTCATGAAGGCGCCGATCCTCGCGACCGGCGCCTCCCGAGTTAACCTTCGTGCGCACCGAACATGGTCTTTGCGTAGATCACGCCAAGGCCATAAGCGCCGCCGAACTGCTTGGCGATGCCCGTGGTGAGGTCATAGGTCTCCGCACGAGCCCAATCACGCTGGAGCTCAAGCAAATATTGCAGCGACGTCATCGGCCGTGCGCCGGCTTGGACCATCCGGTCCATGGCCCTGTTGTGGGCTTCCGTAGATACATCGCCGCATGCGTCGGCAATGACATATACTTCGAATCCCTGGGCGATCGCCGAGAGCGCCGGGCCGACAATACAGACGCCGGTCCATAGGCCCGCCAGGACGATCCTCGTCTTGCCGTGTTCATTCACCCGCTTGATGACCGCTTCATCTTCCCAGGTGTTCATGGATGTACGATCCAAAAGCGCTTGTTCCTTGAACGGATCCGTTATCTCGCTGAACATCGGGCCCGAGAAACTCTTCTCGGCGACTGTCGTTAAAATGGTCGACACTCCAAATCCTGCCGCGGCATGGGCGACCAGCGCCGCATTGTTTCGCAATGTGACGGCATCGATTGAATGGGTTGCGAAGGCCATCTGAGATTGGAAGTCGATCATGATCAGAAGGTGGTCCTTGGGCGACAGAAGCTCAGGGCCGGGCGTAGGTTTGGCGACGATGGGCATTGATTTCACTCCATTGAGATGAGCGCATGGGAAGGGCGCGCGGAGGGTCTCGATCCGACTTTGGACCTAGCACCGGCCCGTTCCGGCATCAATGCCGTGAGGACAGGGCTGAAGGACGGAGCCGAGAGCAGCAGCATGAAGAGATGGAATCGGGGCGGCAAGGCAACGAATGATGACCGGCCGAGAAAATGTCAGTATTAGCAAATCAAAATCATTTTTAGACAAAGCCGAGCCGAGATAAGCATTATCATATGCAGCCGCGCTGGTTATGAATGAGGCGCAACCTTTGGCGGTAACGGCCAGGGATATTTAGCTTTAGCGATCGCGACCGGACAGGGCCAAGACCCACCGGACAGCGCGAGGGAACATAGCATGATTACCACTCCGCTAAAGGATAAACCCCTCGGTAGCGGCTTCTCGGATTTTATTTATGATGAAGAGAGTCGTTTCGGGGTGAAGGTATCTGTTCGCGAAGCTTATGAAGTTCGCGAACATTCGCATAACAACATTCAGATCTCCATTCCCATATCGGAGACCTCTGTCGAGATCACCTGGCAGCGATCGAATGGCTGCTGGTCGGGCGCATTGGCGCATCGCGGTGACGCTATAATCGTCCCTTTTCAGCAGCCCCATTCCGTCACTTGGCGCAAATCGGCGCAGTTCGTCAATCTTCACATTGGCATGGACGAACAGTTTGCTGATGCCAAGCGCTTTTTAAATGCCGTCGTACGCGCGGGTGAGATGCATGTCGTACGGGACAGTTTTTTATATTCGTTCGGCGAAAATATTATCTCATTGATTTCACGCGGCGTTACGTTCGACCCAGCCTTCCTGAAAGCCCTTCGGGTGATCATCGTCGAGCATATCATCAATCATTACGCCTCGAGCCAGACCGAGAAATATGACGATCGTGCAAATAATCTACCTTCCGTCGTCGTCTCTTCCGCCTTTCCTTCAGCGCGCGCCGATGCTGAGGACGAAATACAAGACGAAATACAAAAGGATAAACCGAATAAATCATCGATCTCGGGTCTGGCGCCCTGGCAAATTCGCAAAGTTCTCGCTTTCGTTTGTAGCGATCTGAAGCGAGATCGGAGCGTTGACGAACTGGCCGATCTGGTCGGCCTTTCTAAAGGACATTTTTCCAGAGCATTCCTCGCATCGACAGGCCTCTCGCCCCACCAATGGATTATCCGAGAACGGATCAATCTCGCGAAAAGTAAGCTCGCCCATACCGAGGAGACGATCTCCGAAATCGCCAGCAGTTGCGGCTTCACGGAACAGAGCCATTTCACCCGGACCTTTACTAAGGCCGAGGGAATCAGTCCTGCAGCTTGGCGGCGGCAGAACAAGGTTTGAGCCACCTACCCCTGCTGTTCCTCCTTCAGGCGGCATTAGGTGGAGCACCGAACATCGGCGCCCGGCATTTCATTCCGTGGCCCGATCTTGAGATCGCATTTTTCGTCAAGCAATCTCATCTTCAATCAAGACAACCCCTGCCGACTTTGCAAAGATGAGGACAGGACGGTTATCTCTCCAAGTATGCTTAGCTAAACCCCACGCTTATCTTTTCAATTGCCGCAAGCTCTTCCATCGCGACGAGCTAGAGCGAGAAATGCACGCAATTTGATGACTAAGAATTCGCTTCCTTCATTCGTTTTCGTTGGTATCGCCGCAAGTCTATTGCCCGTTATGGCAAATGCAGATGGCTTTGAGCCGCCGGCTTACAAAACGCTGCGTTTCGAGGAGGATTATCGCTATCTCCAGGATGAATCGCGTCATACCGACTTCTGGGACCCGATTAAGTACATCCCGCTGTCGGATTCACACGACTTTTATCTGACCCTGGGCGGCGAGTTGCGCGAGCGGTTCGAATATTATTCCGCACCGGACTTTTCCTTGGACGGAGAACACAGCGACGCCTACCTCTTTCACCGCCTGTTGCTGCACGCTGATCTTCATCTGGGCGAGTTTCTTCGAGGCTTTGTCCAGTTCGGAAGTGCGCTGGAGGCGTGGAAGGACAGCCCTCTCGGACCGACAGACGCCAACCATCTTGATCTCCAACAGGGATTCCTGGATGCAAAGCTTCCGATTGCGGAGGACAGTGATATTGATCCAACCCTGCGATTTGGCCGGCAGGAAATTCTCTATGGTACGCAACGCCTCGTCTCCGTCCGAGAACCACCAAATGTGCGGCGGAGTTTCGATGGCTTTCGCTTAGACGACAATATCGGCGGGGTTAAACTCAGCGCTCTCGCGGTACGACCGGTAAATCTGCGGGAGGATATCTTCGACGATGACACCAACAGCCATCAGGCGCTTTGGGGAACCTACAATACAATTCCTGTTCCAGCGATACCCGGTCTGAACCTTGATCTCTATTATCTGGGATTCCACAATAACCAGGCGAGCTTCGGTGACATTCCGGGTGACGAGACGCGGCATTCCTTGGGCACCCGCATCTTCGGTGAGACCTCCGGTTTCGATTGGAACTGGGAGTTCGTGGGTCAGTTCGGCAGCTTCCACAATGAGGATATCCGCGCGTGGACCGCGGCGTCCGATACCGGCTATACATTCGAGAATGTACGATGGCAGCCCCGTTTGGGAGTGAAGGCCAATATCGCCAGCGGCGACACCGATGCAAAGGATCATAAACTGGGGACCTTTAACCCGCTATTCCCCAGACTTGGCTATTTCAGCGAGGCGTCTCTCATCGCGCCGAGCAATTTCTTCGATGTGCAGCCGAGCGTTACGATACAGCCTTTCGACAATGTAAGCGTCTCGCTCAGCTGGGATGCGTTGTGGCGCACAACAACCAACGATGCCATCTATATTGAACCGAACAGTGCCGTGGATGGCACTGCGGGACATGGCGGCCATTATACGGGCAACCAGGTGGCGTTGGACGTCGACTGGCAATTCGATCGACACATTGAGGTCAAGGCCAGCTATGTTCATTTCGATGCAGGCAGCGCACTCAAATCGGCCGGCGGCAAGGATGTCGACTTTGTCATGTTCTCTACAGCATACAAGTTCTAGCCTTCCATACAGGGTCAGTCTCGGATCCCGCCGGGTATTCCCTGTTTTCCGGAACCAAGAGAGGCTTGCAGCCACATAGGCCAGACTGCATATTTTCCCGGCACCATCGCGGCCTCGACAACTGTCGGGCTTCATTTGAATGGAGACGGGTATGTTTATCGCTATGAACCGATTTCAGGTCGTTCGGGGTAGAGAAAAGGACTTCGAGAATGTCTGGCTTTCCCGGGATACCTATCTTGAAGATGTGCCTGGCTTCGTCGAATTCCACCTGCTGCGCGGCGAAACCTTCGATGATCACACGCTCTTTTCTTCCCATTCGCTCTGGCGGTCGCGTACGGATTTCGACGCCTGGACGAAATCGGAAGCCTTTCGGCAGGCCCATCGCAATGCCGGCGATAACAAGTCTCTCTATCTCGGTCATCCGCACTTCGAAGGGTTCGACATTATCCAGAGCGTGAAGGCGAGCTGATCGCTAGGGGTTCTTCTGCAGAAAAACGTGCAGGTTCTTTTTCAACGGTGGCGGCATGAGCGAATTGTAGCCGGCCCAGAAGCGCGCTAATGCGGCTTGATTGGCGAAATATGACGGGGACCCGCCGAGATAGTAGCTGTAATCCGTGAAGCCAAGCGGCACGAAATGACGCCGGACGGCGCCGATCGTATTCAGCCGGTAAAAGGTGGGAAAAACGTCGGCGCTACGGCGGCCGCCACTTGACAGCATCCGGACGGCATGATGATGCATGGCATTTGGCACCAATCGGGCGCCGACCGCCACATAGCCCCATTTGGCCGGCGTCCAGGCACAGATCCAGCCGCCGGGCCTGAGGACGCGGCTTAACTCTTGAGCGGTTTTTGCTGGATATTCGATGTGCTCAAAAGTTGCGCAGGAGAAGACAAGGTCTACCGCTTGATCGGGCAGCGGTATGTGTCCATCGGCATCTATCACACAGGCTTCATTGACCGTTTGATTTTCCAACACGGCCGGATCGATATCCACGCCAATGACCTTGTCGCATTTTCCCTTGAGGATCTTGAAGTCCCGGCAAAAACCGGACGAAGCCTCTGATACCCGCCCGCGCCCGGCACCAAAATCCATCACCGTCATATCGGGCGTGAGGAGCGCATGAACGCGCAGGAAGAACAACATGATCTGGTCGTTATGCGCAAAACCGCCCGCGCCGATTTCGTGATAAACTTTAGAGAGCACAGATGACATTGCCACCGCCTCTAGCTGTTACATGGCGGGCCATAAGCAGACAGCCGCGTCCAGCACCTGACGCCGCCGCCCACAGCTTGCGAGGACCGCTTCGCTTGGCCGCGCACCTTGCGCATTTCCAATTCAAGCCAAGATGCACAGCTTGACGGGGAATCGCCTCATCCAAATGAGTGAGAACGCGTGATTATTGATGCGGGTCGCTTGCACACGTGTGCTTATCCTAAGCGTTCGATCAACGCCTTCGCCGCGGCCGGATTGCGTTCCTTGAAACCGCTGATCACATAGAGATAGACATCGCGGGGCATTTTACGTGCCTTGCTACCGTCTACAGCCTCGAGCCCGTCCGGCATTTCTCCGGCCGCCCAGATTCGCGCCCGCTCCGCCCAGCGGTCGAGCGCAGCCGGGCTATAACCGGCTGGCGCCTTTTCTGTCGTGCCCATGATCCGCACATAGACGAAGGGTGCGGTCAGATCAGCAAGCTGCGGATACCGGGAATCACCCGATATGACGATCGCGACACCGTATTCCCGCACCAGAGAAATGAAATCCGGCACCTTGAAACTGTCATGGCGCACCTCGACGGCATGGCGAATGTCGCGCCCCTCGACGGATTTTGGCAAAAGCTTGAGGAAAGCTTCGAAATCCTTGGGATCGAATTTCTTGGTCGGCATGAACTGCCAGTTCACCACACCGAGCTTGTCCTTTAACTGCATGACGCCGCCGGTAAAGAAGCGCTCGATGGATTCTTCGGCCTCCGCCAGCACGCGGCGGTTGGTGATGTAGCGCGAACCTTTCAATGAGAAGACGAAGTCGTCCGGCGTCTCGTCATGCCATTTGGCGAAGCTCTCGGGCTTCTGCGCGCCGTAATAGGTGCCATTGATCTCAATGGAGGTCACCTGCCGGCTGGCATATTCCAATTCACGCTTCTGCGCCAGACCGTCGGGGTAGAAGGGACCGCGCCAGGGCTCGTAGACCCAGCCGCCAATCCCGACATAGATCTTCGCTTTGCTCGCTTTCGCCATGGGAGCTTCCTCGCTGTTCGGCCATGACCTTAGCGGAGCTGCCCTTATTGGTGTCAAGTCCTAGCTGGCGGACCGCAATCGCTCGCTTGGCCGCACGCCACCCACATGACCTTAATCACAGGACAGGTGCATAATCCGATATGCGCCCAGCCCTGCAGCAGGGTCGCCTACCTCATTGAAACGGGTTATAGTTTGACGTTGGGCGCGTTCCATAAAAGAGCCCAGGCACGACTCTCATGGAAGACCCGAAAATTGCAGGCGGCGGTATCATGAAAACCGAGCGGCGCCTTGCAGCGATCGCCTCGCTGGACGTGGTCGACTATACGAGATTGATGGAAGCCGACGAAGCGGCGACGCATGTCGCCCTCAGTGCCTGCATGCGGGAGATCGTCGAGCCGCTGGTCGCCGCCTATCGCGGGCATATTTTCAAGTTCACGGGTGATGGGGCCCTGATCGAGTTCGCGAGCGCGGTCGATGCGGTCAAATGCGTCTTCGAAATCCAGCGCAGCTTGCAGGAATGGAATGCCAGCGCGTCGTCGGAACGGCCGATCATATTCCGCATCGGCGTGAATGTCGGTGACGTCATTTTTGCCGAACAGGATGTCTATGGCATGGGGGTCAATGTCGCGGCGCGCCTGCAAGCGTTAGCCGATCCCGGCACCATTTTCGTTTCCGCCGTGGTGGTCGACCACATTCATAACCAGGTAAACCTCGATCTTGATTATATCGGCCAGCGCCACGTCAAGAATGTCTCCGAGCCGATCAAAGTCTATCGCATGCGCCCGGGTCCCGGCACCAGACCGGCAGTCCACCGCCGCCCGATACCGCAATGGCGGCGGCCAAGAGCATTGGCGGCGCTTATAGTCGTCCTCGCCGGAATAGCGCTCGCCATTGCCTGGTGGCAGCCCTGGCATCGCAATCCGATCCTGCAGCCGCCAGACAAGGCCTCAATCGCGATCCTGCCTTTCGACAACTTGAGCGGCGATTCGGGGCAAGTTTATCTTGCTGAAGGCATCACCGAAGACCTCATCACGAATCTCGCAAAATTCCCCGATCTCTATGTCATCGCCCGCAACTCATCCTCGATCTACACGGATAAGCCGGTCAAAGTGCAGCGGATCCGCGATGAACTCGGCGCCAGTTATGTGGTCGAGGGCAGCGTCCAGAAGGCCGGAAATTCGCTGCGCGTTACCGCACAGTTGATCGATACCGAGACCGGCGAACATATCTGGGCCGAACGCTACGATCGCAATGTCGATAAGATATTCCAGATCCAGGATGACGTTGCCGCCTCCATCGCCGGCACCCTGACCGGCACGACGGGTATGTTGGCGGCGGCGGAACTGAAGCGCGTCTCCGACAAGCCGCCCCAGACCTTCATCGCTTACGATTACCTGATGCAG
This sequence comes from Dongia soli, assembly GCF_034044715.1. Classification (NCBI taxonomy): domain Bacteria; kingdom Pseudomonadati; phylum Pseudomonadota; class Alphaproteobacteria; order Rhodospirillales; family Dongiaceae; genus Dongia; species Dongia soli. Next base: position 373,044 of record NZ_JAXCLW010000001.1, read on the forward strand.
GGCTGGCACGAATGGTACAAATTCACGCCGGAGGGAAATCGTGAGGCGCGGCGCCTTTTCGAAATCGCCCGCAACGCCGATCCCGGCTATGCGCGCGCTTATGCGGGCCTCGCCTGGACCTATGCACTTGATTACGAATACGACTGGACCGAGGATTACAAGAATGCCGTCGATCAGGCTTTGGGCCTCGCCAAGAAGGCAGTTCAACTAGGTCCGAAGGATTACCGCAGCTATTGGGTGCTTGGCTGGGCCTATCTTTATAGCTGGCAGCACGAGCAGGCGGAAGCGGCCTATAACCGGGCGCGCGACATGAATCCCAACGATGCCGAGCTACTGGCCGAGATGGCAAGCCTGCTGATCTATATTGGCCGTCCGGAACAGGCCATCACACAGATCAAGGAGGCCATGAGGCGCAACCCGTTCTTCGATCAATGGTATGTCGAGTATCTCGGCTGGGCATATCAGGAAGCGGGCAGGCCGCAGGAATGCATCGAGACACTGGAGAAAATCATCGACGCACAGCCATCGGAGGAACAACTCTGGCTGCTGCGCATCCTTGCCGCCTGTTATGCAGATCCCAAAGTCAATCGCATGGCCGATGCGCAAAGAATAGCCAAAGAAATTCTGAAGCTGGATCCGGGCTTCTCCATGGCCGCCCACCGCAAATATGTCGAAGAGACGCTGCCTTATAAAACGCCGCAGCAGATCGATCGTTGGATCGCCGCTTTCTCCCGCGTGGGATTGCCGCAATGATGCCGCGGACCGTCGCGCCGCGTTTAAAAACGCTTGATCGCCCTGCCCTGCTGATGAATCTGCCACTATCGCTCGCGACCGACGAGCCGAATAATATCCTGATGCAGCAAATGAGCGATGCTGAACGCCTGATTGATCACAGGAAGGCACTGCATCAATTTACCGAGCTCTATCATTTCCTCGCCCAGCGCGCTGTCGTTTATCTCCTGCCCAGCACACCGAAACTGCAGGATCAGGCTTATGTCGCGAATCTTGGCATTGTATTGCCGCATCTGAGAGATGAGACTGTCGTCGTTTCACGGTTTCGCTCAACCCCGCGTCTCGCCGAGGCGCCGGTCGGCATCGACTTTTTCAATCTGATGCATTTTCATGTGCATCTTCCGCCGGAGAGGGGGGCCGACGGAGAAGCACTCTATTTCGAAGGCGAAGCCGATCTCAAATATCTGCGGGACGACATTTATATCGGCGCACATGGGCTGCGCACATCGCTGAACGCTCTGGCTTGGTTCAGCCAGTCCTTCGGCATGAAAATAATCCCGTATCGGATCGCCGATGAATATTTATATCACCTAGATTGCTGCCTCTTCGTCATCGACGCGGAAAATGTGATACTGTGTCGGGATCGGACGAACGAAGTGACGCTGCGTGCCATTGAGCGGGAATGCAATGTGGTGGAGGCGTCGGTCGAGAATGTCCGATCGGGTCTGACCAACAGCCTGATCATCGGTCAATATCTACTGTGTGATTCACCGATTTCGGAAATCAGCCGGACCCATGATTACTACGAAAGCGAGAAAGCAAAGATAGCGCGGTTGGAGGAAATCAGCGTGCAGCATGGATTGGAGCTGCGCATCTTCAACCTGTCGGAATTCATGAAATCCGGCGCGGCTTTATCCTGTCTGGCGATGCGACTCAATCACGTGCGAGGCTGATCCGTTCCATCAGAGGAGACGATCATGAGCTATGAATCGGGAAGACAAGCGCTTCTGGAAGAGAGCAAATTGCTGGCCTCCTTGCTGCAGGCCACGGACAGCTATGCCGCCTCATTGTCGAAGGACGCGTCCTTGGCGGCTTTCATTGCCAGTGACTGGGCAGGGTCGTTCAAGAAACTGCAGAAGCTCAATGCCGAACTTGCCGCAAAAAGCGACGAGGAGTTCGAGAATGCTTTCCAGGGCGAAAAAGCGCTGCTGCAGCAGTTCCTGGAAGTCTGTGAGGACGACGGCTTTGCCAAATCCTGGACTGAGCTGTTTCAGCGCGACCTGGAAATAGCCGAGCAGATGCTGAAGCGCTGAGGCGGCGTCAGGATCTGTATTCCGGCTCCTCGACATCAAGAATGGCTTTGACCTCACGCAGATGATCTTCCGATAGCTGCGTGTAGTCGCTCCATTGGCGCGCTGTGAGAATCGCGACATTTTCCGAGACGATCTGCAGCTTCTTTCCGGTAGCATAGCAGGTCAGCAGGGTTTCAGCCGCGCGCTCGAAATAATAGAGCGCATCAAAGGCCTGAGCCACGGTCTTGCCGACGACGAGCACGCCGTGATTGCCCATGACCAGAACCGATTTCGTACCGATGACGGAAGCGAGCCGATCGCCCTCGTCATCCGACAGGGCCATGCCCCCGAAGGCATTATCATAGGCAATGTCGTCATAGAAGCGCATGGTGTTCTGGTCGATCGGATAGAGCCTATTGTCTTCGAGACAGGCCAAGGCCGTTGCATATTTCGAATGCAGATGCATGACGCACCGGGCCTGCGGCAGCTTGGCGTGCAAGCGGCCGTGAATGTACCAGGCTGTCGGATCCGGCGCATCCGGCCGCGACAGGGCATCTTTGTCATTTGTGGCAAGGAGCAATAGATCGCTGGCCTTCATCCGAGCGAAATGCTTGCTCCGCGGATTCATGAGAAACCTGTCGCCCGCAGGCGAGACCGCGAAACTCAGGTGATTGGCAACCGATTCATGCATGTTCAGCCGGGCGAACCAGCGGAAAGCCGCTGCGAGGTCGATCCGTCCCCGGCTTTCCAAATCGGCATCCGAGGTATTGTTATCGGCAATGACGGCCAAGCTCATAACTTCCTCCTGCGCCTTGGCGCATCAACGTTGGGCGGTTTCCCAAGCCGGATTGATCCAGACCGGCGACGGTTGCGGGGGCAGCGGCTTGCGCTTGCGGATCATGTCGCTGGCCTTTTCGGCGATCATGATGGTCGGTGCATTGGTATTGCCGCTGACGATCGAGGGCATGATCGAGGCATCGACCACGCGCAGGGACTGAAGTCCATGCACGCGCAATTCGCTGTCGACAACGGCGCTGCGATCCGTATCGCCGCCCATCTTGCAGGTGCCGACCGGATGATAGCAGGTTTCCACCGCCCGCTTCACCCAGCCATCGATTGCATCATCGGATGTCACGTCGATTCCCGGAAATATCTCGTCGCCACGATAAGGCGTGAGAGCCTGCTGCGACAGAATCTCACGCACCAGCCTGACGCCCTGGCGCATATCAGCGACGTCGCGCGGATCTTTCATGTAATTGAAGAGAATGGCCGGCGGTTCTTTGGGGTTAGCTGATCGCGCCCGGACGTAGCCGCGACTATGAGCCCGCATCAGATCGAGATGCACTTGGAAAGCATGGCCCGGGACGCTATCCACCGTGCCCGGCTTGACGGCCAAAGGCATGAAGGTGAGTTGCAGGTCGGGATGCTCGATTCCGGCGCGGCTGCGAATGAAGGCGCCCGCCTCGAAATGATTCGTGGCCGCTGCGCCCTTTTGCGACAGAAACCACTGCAGTCCTGTCATTATCTTGCGCGGCCCCCTGGTGACGCTGTAAAGCGTGATCGGTTCCTTGCACCAGTGCTGGATCACAACATCCGGGTGGTCATTGAGGTTTTCACCGACGCCCGGCAGATCATGGCGCACCTGGATGCCGGCAGATCTCAGACGATCTGCCGGGCCGATGCCGGAGAGATGCAGCAATTGGGGTGAATTGATGGCGCCGCCGCAAAGGATGACTTCGCGCTCCGCATAAGCCTTTGCGGTCTTTCCCTCGCGCGCATATTCGACGCCAACCGCACGCCGCCCCTCCAGCAGCACCGACAACGTCAGGGCGCCCGACCGGATCGTGAGGTTGGGGCGTGTTTGCGCCTGGGCGAGATAGCCCCGTGCGGTGCTCCAGCGTTTGCCGTTGCTGGTGGTGCGGTCCATCGGCCCGAAACCTTCCTGCTGCCGCCCGTTGGCATCGGGCGTATAGGGATAGCCGGCCTCGAGCCCCGCCTGGATGAAAGCATTGGCCAGCGGCGAGCCACTGATATCCGGCGAAGAGACGCGCAGCGGGCCGTCCTTGCCGTGATATTCATCGCCGCCCTTCATATGACTTTCGGCGCGCCGGAAATAAGGCAGGATATCGGCATAGCTCCAGCCGCGGCAGCCGGATTGCGCCCAGTGGTCATAGTCGCGGGCATGGCCGCGCACATACATCATGCCGTTGATCGAGGACGACCCGCCAAGCACACGTCCGCGCGGATGCGACAGCCGGCGATTGTCGAGATAGGGTTCCGGGTCCGAGACATAGGCCCAATTATACTTGGTCGAGGACAGCAGGCGGCCCATGCCCGAGGGCATGTGTATCTCCCAGCCTTTATCCGCCGGCCCCGCTTCCAACAGCAATACGCGGCGATCGGCATCTTCGGTCAGGCGGGCTGCGAGAACGCAGCCGGCCGATCCGGCACCCACAATGACGTAATCGAACTTCGCGTCTTTCCCAATGCCGGGACCAGACATGCCTTACTCCCTGAGCTCAAATCACAATTTGCTAAATCGGCAACAACCTCGGGGATGGGCTATCAGGGCCGCAGCGCCTGGTAATAGAGCTTGTGGAAATGATGCACCAGATGTTCGCTCTGGTTGCTGCGCTCGGCATCGACCAGATAACGGCCCTGATCATAACCGAAAGAATGCAACCCCTTCTGGGTCGTCAGATTCAGCGCGATATCTTCCGGCCCGAGCTCAGTATTCATCCAATGGATACCGGCCTTGGTCAGCTCCGGGATCTGGCCATTCGGTCCGTAATAGCCAAAACGCAGGAGCGAAGTTTCAGGTCCGGTCGGGATCATGATGAAGGTCCCCAGCATGTCGGTGAAGGGGAAGCAATAAAAAGTCGTATTCGGGAAGAGCCCGATATTGAAGAACCAGTCGGTTTGATAGCTGGCGCCGTTGATCGCCTTGCCATAGGCCGCCGTCACCCCGGCTTTCGGCGGCGCCATATAGGTCCACCAATTGCCGTATTCCTTCAGCGTATAGGATTTGTAGTCGATCAGGCTGGTGAGATGCTTGTGCACCGGGCCGGACAGATCGAAGTGGTAGGCTTCGATCGAATTCTCCTGAATGACTTTCCAGTTCGCGTTGACCGACACATCGACTTCCTCGATCAGGCGCATATTGTCGAGATCGGGAATGAAGCGGCGGATCTCCGCTTCCGCACCGGGGCACATTTCGGCCACTGATTGCGCGTTGTTGTCGAAGTTGATGAAGACAAAGCCGGCGAAGATTTCCATCCGGACCGACTTCAAGCCGTGGCCGCCTTTATCGAAGCCCTGCAAGCATTCGCTGCGCGGCGCGGCCCGCAAGGCGCCATCAAGCCCGTAGCTCCAGGAATGATAACCGCAGCGGAAGACGACATTGACCTTGCCACGACGTTCAGTGATCAAACGGTTGCCGCGATGCTGGCAGACATTGTGGAAAGCGCGGACTTCATTGTCGCGGCCGCGCACGACAATGACGCTCTGCTCAAAGATATTCTCGGTGATGAAGGAGCCCGCCTCCGGCACGTCGCTTTCATGGCAGACACAGTGCCAGCTCTTGAAAAAGACGTTCCGCTTCTCTTCATCGAAGATCTCTGGGTCGTAAAAGAACTTCGCCGGCAAGGTGAATGCGGTTTGCGGATCGCCGATTTCCCAAGTTGTCTTCTTCGCCAACATTGTCGTTCTCCCAATTACTGCAGCCCTTTTTGAGCGCGTGTCATGCCGCACATCTGTCCAGGCGAAATCTGCTGTCGCCGCCGGATCGCGACTTGATGCCGGGCGTCGGTGCCATGTCGTAATTTGCCGGATGCATTCCAAGCTGCGCAGCGGAACCGCCAGTGGTTTAAAAATTGCCATCTAACAAAAAACGTCCATTGCCGTCGCTTTTTGTCAGGTTCCGGCTTGTCATCGGCGATGCAATGAAGCGTGATAAGGAGGCCGCCGAACCGGGGCGGTTCAAGTGAGGGGTTGTCCTATGCCGCGAAAAGTCGCCTTTCTGCTCTGCCCGGATTTTTCCAATCTTGGTCTCGCTTTGGTCGTGGAAACCTTGTTTGTCGGCAATTGGCTGGCGCAACAGCAGGTCTTCGAATGGGCGATTCTCTCGGCGGACGGAGCACCGGTTCGGGCCAGCAATAATATGCAGGTACCGGTCGATGGCAGCCTGCCGGCGGAAAACACGTTCCAGACCATCTTCGTGCTGGCGAGCTTCAACCCGAAACAGCATGCCAAGGATCAGCGGGTGACCAACTGGTTGCGGCGCATGGCGCGCTTTGGCGTCGAGATCGGCGGCATCGAGACGGGCAGCGAAATCCTCGCCGCCGCCGGTCTGTTGGACGACTACGAGGTGGCCGCTCATTGGGATAATCTGGAAGGCTTCCAGGAGCGCTATCCAAATACGAAAGCGAAGCCCATTCTCTACAAAATCGATCGCGGCCGCCTGACCTGTGCGGGGGCGACCGCCATTCTGGACATGATGCTGCAATGGATGAGCCTGCATGGCGAAGCCGACCTTGCCGAGGAGATCGGCCAGCATATGCTGATGGGCCGCCAGCGCTCCGGCGCACAAGAGCAAGGTTCCAGCGAGGCGCGGGATGATGGTCTCCGCAGCGACGGCAACAAGGCCGAAAGCGGTGGCCAGGCGATCCGGCGCGCCGTCGCGATCATGCGGGATGCAATTGAAGAGCCGTTATCCTGCGGCGAGATCGCGGCCATGGTGGGCTTGTCGCAGCGGCAGTTGCAGCGGCATTTTCAGCATCACTTGGGCACCACGCTGACGCGGGAATATACCCGCATCCGTCTAGCCAAGGCACATCAGTTGCTGCAACAGACGGATCTGCCGGTAACCGAGGTTGCCATGGGGTGTGGCTTCACATCGCTGGAAAATTTCTCGCGCGTTTATCGCAGTGTCTTCGGCTGCTCGCCCAGCGCGGACCGTCGTCAAACGACGAATGCGCCGGTCTTCCGTCGCAAGGGCGTCACCAACCTTGCCGGCAAGAGTCAGCCCAGCCTGCAATCGCCCACCCTTCGCTAACAGCCGCCGCTTAGCCAGCACGCAACGCGGGCGCTTGGCGCTTGAGACACCAGGTGCGGATTGCGCGATCGGAGACCATAGCGATCAGGGCGATCATCAGGCCGGCGGTCAGGCCCATGCCGGCATCGGCCTTACCCAAAGCGATATACACTTGCTGGCCAAGATCCCGGGTTCCCACCAAAGCGGAAATCGCCAGCATCGAAAGTGCGGCCATGATGGTTTGGTTGACGCCGAGCATTATCGTCGGTAGAGCCATCGGCAGCTTCGCCAGCCATAGCAGCTGTGACGCTGTACAACCCGATTGCACCGCCGCTTCCACCACATGGGACGGCACATGCCGCAAGCCATGCTCGACATAGCGGATCGGCGGCACAATGGCGTAGAGCATGACGGCGATCAGCGCGGTCAATTCGCCGACCTTGAAGAACATCAAGGCCGGAATCAGGAAGACGAATTGCGGCATGGTCTGCAGCGCGTCATTGATCGGCCGGATGAAGGCCGAGACCCGGTCGCTTTGCGCTGCCCAGAGACCGAGCGCCCCACCGAACAACAGGCAAAGCAAAACCGCCAAGGCGCAGAGATAGATCGACATCATCGTCTGCAGCCAGAGGCCAGACAGCAAGGCAAAAGCCATCGCGGCCAAGGCGGCCAGCGCTATCCGGCCGTCCGCTACGCGCCAAACCAGCAGGCTCACAACCAGCATGAAAGCCGGCCAGGGGAAAGTGGTAAGGCCGAAATAGAGAAAAATACCGATCCAGATCGCCGTGAGACCTGCTTGCCGGCTCCATTTCAGGCCAGCAAACAAGGAGACAACGGCCACCAGCAGAACATAGAACGCGATGCCTGTCGGCGTCAGCGTCACGCCCCAGGTGAAGGGTGTCACTGCTTTTTCCAGACCGACGCGGACCGGCAGCATCAGAAACGAAATGATGCCGTTCCGGATCCTGTCGATCGCACCGGAATGATCACGCACCAAGGCGAGAATCCCATCATCCAGGGCCTTCATGTTGATGAACTGGAGAGAGCCGGACAGCCAATCGGCATTGCCTACCATCATCCGCAACGCAATACCGCTGAACATAACAGCGAATAGGATGACCAAGAGGAGCCGGCCTGACGGCTTGCCGGCCTGGCTCATTGATATCTCGCCGGTTTTCGCAAAACCGAGGGTGATCCGGTCGATCAAGACGGCAACCAGGGCGATGACGAGGCCAGATAAAAGGCTGCGCCCAAAATCCGCCTGACGCACTGCGCTGAGGACCTCCCATCCGATATCGGCCGAGCCGCCTGCCAATGAGGCAATGATCACCATGCTGAACGCCGCCATGGTCGTCTGATTGACGCCCATGAGCAATTGCGGCTTCGCCGTCGGCACGTCGGTATGCCAGAAGCCCTGCCAAGCGGTGCAACCCGACATCAGCCCCGCTTCCTTGATGACCGGCGGGACCTGGTTGAGGCCGAGCAACGTGTTGCGCACCATCGGCGGCACGGCGAAGACAATGCTGGCGATCAAGCCGACGACCGGACCGAAGCCGAAGAGAATAAGGAGCGGAATGAGATAGGCAAAAGCCGGCACGGTCTGCATCAAGTCGAGCGCGGCTTCGATTACTGCACGGGCTCGCGGAAAAGCGAAAGCCAGCACGCCCAGGCCGAAACCGGCGAGGACCGAGATCGGCACCGCCAGGACGACCAGCGCCATCGTGTTCATTGTTGCCGGCCAATAGCCGGTCAGCAATAGATAAGCGACAACCGCGATGGCGAACAGCGCCAATCGCCAGCCCTGGGCTTTATAGGCGACAAGCGTCGTCGCCAGTGCAACCGCCGGCCAGGGCAGCCAGACGAGGAAGCCGCGCAGCCAGGCCATCGGGCCGCCAAGCATCCAGGCGAACGACCGGCAGATCGGCTGCAGGATGGCGGAAAGCCAATCACTGACATGATTGACCCAGGCGGCAATCGGAAGGACCCAGGTCGGCGGATAGAGAGTTATCCAGGGCAGATGGCTGCGGAGCAGCAGGCACACCGCGACGAAGGCGAAAGCCAGCAGCGAAAACCGCAGCCCGTGGCGCCAGGATCGCGAGGTTGCCGGCGACAAGGCAAGATCGCTGACAATCATGCGCGGCGCCTGCGCAGCCGGTCGCGTTCCAGAATATCGACGATGTCGGCGGCGGCGACATGACCCAAAAGACGCTCGCCATCATCAACGACCGGAAAGGCCGAGACCCCGGCCGCCAGTTGCGGCACCAGTTCCTCCAGCATGAGCCGCGATGAAACCGGTTTTGCCGGCAGGCTGGCGGTTTCGCTGCCCGCGGGCCTCATCACATCCGCAACCGATATCACGCGAGTTAGCGAAATCTCCTCGGTAAAGTCGGCGACATAATCGTTTGCCGGCTTTAGGGCAATTTCGGCAGGCCGTCCGAGCTGGATGACTTCGCCGTCACGCATGATGGCGATGCGATCGGCAAGGCGGAACGCCTCGGCGATATCATGCGTAATAAAGATAATGGTTTTCTGCAGCATGCGTTGCAGGCGCAAGAACTCGTCCTGCATCTGGCGGCGGATTAGCGGGTCCAAAGCTGAGAACGGCTCGTCCAGGAACCATAGTTCAGGTCCCACCGCGAGCGAGCGGGCGATGCCGACACGTTGCTGCTGGCCACCGGACAGTTGATGCGGAAAGGCTGTCTCCTTGCCGCCCAATCCGACGAGATCGATCATGTCCTTCGCCCGGGACAGTCGCTCTGTTTCGCTCATTCCCTGGATGCGCAAAGGAAAGGCGACATTGTCACGCACCGTCAAATGCGGCAGCAGGCCGAAATTCTGGAACACCATGCCCATGGCGCGGCGGCGCAGCTCGATCAGTCGCGCTTTGCTGACGGTGAGGAGATCCTCGCCATCCAGCAGGATCTCGCCCATGGTGGGTTCGATCAGGCGCGACAGGCAACGAACGAGCGTAGATTTGCCCGAACCGGACAGTCCCATGATGACAAAGATTTCGCCGAGGCGGATATCGAAATTGACGTCAATCGCAGCGGCGAGATGACCGCTTTGATGCAGGCGATGGTTCAATACCGTCCGATCGCCGAGCGAGCCATCGAGGGCGGTTAGAATACCGCGCGGATCGGGACCGAAGATCTTCCATAAGTTCCGGCAGGAGAGCTTGACGGGCCGGTCGTCAGTCCCAGGGTTCATTGTGTCTCCGGATCTGCCGGGCGCTTCGGCAGTCATCGACGAAGCGCCCGGGATGAACATGTGGGTGGGATCGAGGTCGCCTTAGCTGCCGGAGGCTTGGGCCGCATCGACCCAGAGCTGCCATATGGGTTGGTTCTTTTCGACCCATTCGGCCGTCACCGCCTCAATCTTCTCGCCCTTCTTCTCGATCCGCGCCATCATGAGCTCCTGCTCATGGGCATTCATCTGAAAGTGCTTCAGGAACTCATAGGCAGCCGGCCATTTCTTGCCGAAGCCGGACCAGACAATTTTATCGACGTCGGGTGGCGTGATGCATTGGGATTTGTCGCCGGAGCAAGGCGGCAGCTTCACCCAATCGACATCGGCATCCGCGAGCGCGCTATGCGGTCCCCAGAACATCATCAGGATCGGCTTCTTTGCAGCGAGGGCGGATTCAAGCTCTGCCACCAATGCGCCTTCGGAACCCGCCGGAATCGCCGTCAAGGGAAGCTTGTTGTTCGCCACGATCGCCGCGCCGCGCGAGCCCCAATCTGCGGGATAATCCAGCAGGCGACCGTTCGGGAAGGTTTCCGGCGTTGCCAGGGCCTGGACGCAGTTCGGCTGTTCCAGCGCCTTCCAATCCGGCAGGCCTGGGCAGACATCGGTCATGTATCTCGGATAGATCCACCCTTCCCTGGTTTCCAGGCCGAGCGGGCCGAGATCTTCGATCTGCTTCGCTTCGAGGGTCTTCGGGAAAATGTCCCCGACATTGTTCATCCAGATTTCGACCGAGGCGCTGAGAGTGCCATCGGCAAGACCGGAAAACTGCGGGAAATTACCGGCCGTCACGTAATCAACCTTGTAGCCCATCTTCTGCAGGATGGCCCCAGCGATATAGCTGCTGACATGCTGGCCGGTCCATTCGAGCATGGCGAGCTTGATCGGTTCATTCTTGGCACCGAGATCAGCCGCCATTGCTGAGGTGGACAGAGCCGAAGCGATCACGGCGGCGGCGGTAAACTGCAAAAATTTGCCCGGTATCATCATTATTTTCTCCCAGAAACGTGTTCATCATCGCCCCGCGGTCGTCCTCCCTCACGGCTGGCGAGGAGGGAAGGCGGCTGGCGCACCGGCTTCTGATTGTCCGGCATAAATAGAGTGGTCCGCTGACCGTTTATCTATGGCATGAGGCTGAGGTGCCGTTTGATGAGATTCGCCAAGCCATGTCCGAATGCATCAAGTTGGCGCACGCTTTTCGGCATTCCATCGATCACAGCGCCGGCTCCTGTGGCGGTGTTGGTGCACTTTGAATTTGGCCGGCTCGGATGGCCCTGACCAACCGGTCAGCCTTGACATATGGACAGGATCAGAAACCGCAGACCCCGCCGCCGTCGATCGACAAGATAGCGCCATTGACGAAGCCGGCGTCGGTCGAAGCGAGATAGAGGATGGCGTCGGCCACTTCACTCGGCCGCGCCATGCGCTTCATCGGCGAGCGCTCATGGGCCGCTTTAAGGTAGGTTGCTGGATCTCCGGTCGCCTCGGCCGCCTGCCGGATCATGTCGGTATCGACATTGCCGGGACAGACGCAGTTGATGCGAATTTGCTGCGCCAGCTCCAGCACCATGGCACGCGTCATGTTGACCACGGCAGCCTTGGAGGCGGAATAGACGGCACCAAGCGGATAACCGATGATACCGGCATCCGAAGCGACATTGACGATATTGCCATGGCTTGCCTTCAGTGCCGGCAAAGCCGCCTGCGAGCAGAAAAACGTGCCGGCGACATTGGTATCCATGGTTTGGTTCCAATGCGCTTGATCAACATCCTCGACCTTCACTTCGGCGAAATAGCCAGCCGAATTGACGAGGACATCCAAGCCGCCAAATGCCGTGACGGCCTGGGCAACGACAGTCGCCGCTTGCTTCTGTGTACCAATCTCGCCGAGCGCCGGCATGATCCTGGCACCCCGATGTTCAGCGGCAAAGGCATCGAAGGATTGCTGGGTGCGAGCGCCGATGGCGACCACGGCGCCTTCGCGCAGGAAGGCCGCAGCCGTTGCGGCGCCGATCCCCCGGGCGCCTCCCGTCACCAAAACACGCTTGCCGGCAAAACGCATATCGCTCCCCTGTTCCGGCGGCTTAGCGCCGCGCTCTCTGCAGCTTTCGATAATAAGATCATGCACGCGGCAGCGATTTGACGAAATACGCCGTGCGCTGGCGCAATGCATCAAACGGATGATCGCGTCTTCGGTGTTCCATCGCGGGAAGGAAAATATCACAGGGAGGAAGTCATGGGGCGCGTCGACGGCAAGGTAGCACTGGTCACCGGAGCGGCGATGGGGCTGGGCCAGGCAACGGCCGAGCTGTTGGCGCGCGAAGGCGCCAAGGTGATGGTCAGCGATATCAATGAGGAACAAGGCCGCGCCGTCGTCAAACGCATCACGGAAAACGGCGGAACCGCAAATTTTTATCGCCATGATGTGGGCGAGCCCGATCAATGGGATGCGACAATTGCCGAAGTAAAACGGCTTTACGGCCGGCTCGACATCCTGGTCAACAATGCCGGCATCTGCGTCGCGGCCAATATCGAAGACACCACCTTGGAAGATTGGCGCTGGACCATGAAGATCAACCTTGACGGCGTGTTTCTCGGCACCAAAGCTGGCGTCAAGCTGATGAAAGAGACCCGCGGCGGCAGTATCATTAACCTCTCATCGATCGATGGCATCATCGGCGAATCGCCGCTGGCGGCCTATTGCGCGAGCAAAGGCGGTGTCCGCCTGCTGACCAAGGCAGCTGCCTTGCATTGCGCCCAGGCCGGCTACAAGATCCGTATCAACTCGATCCATCCCGGCTATATCCATACGCCGCAGCATGAAAAATATCTCAGGGATCTCGGCGATTACCAGGGCGAATGGGATCGCAAGGCCAAGCTGCATCCGCTTGGCCATTTCGGCAAGCCGATCGATATCGCCAATGCGGTGCTCTTCCTGGCCTCTGACGAATCCAGTTTCATGACCGGCTCGGAGATGGTGGTGGATGGCGGCTATACCGCACAATAACGAAGCCTCGCTCCGGTCGATTTAGAACGCCTATAGGAGGACTTTAGCAGAGAGTGGATTGCCACGGCGAGCAACGGCCTGTAGCAACGGGTGGTGGGGAGAATAAAGAGGCTGTGCCGAATGCAAGGCAATCAGCAAATTCTGCCAGCCATCGCCGTTGCTGCCGCTGGGCTGGTCTGGGGTGTCTTCTGGATTCCGTTGCGCTTCCTTGAATCGCACGGTCTGGAAGGCGCTTGGGTCACCTTCGGCATCCATCTCTTCTCTTGCCTGATCTTCGTGCCGATCCTGTGGCATCGACACATGCCGAATCGCGGCAGTTTTCGCCTGACAGGGCCGATCATCCTCATCGGGCTGTGCCTAGGCGGCGGCTATGCGTTTTATTTCATCAGCCTGCTGCTAACCGACATCTTGAAGACGTTGGCGTTGTTTTACATGACGCCGGTCTGGGGCACGTTGTTCGGCCTTTGGATGCTGGGCGAGCGGCTGAATATCTACCGGATTCTCGCCCTCGCGAGCTGTCTCGGTGGTTTGGCCGCTATCCTTGGCCTGGGCAGCCATCTGCCTCTGCCCAGCAATATGGGCGACTGGCTGGCGCTGATTGGCGGCATTTGCTGGGCTTATGGCACGACCCTGCTGGCACGGCAGCGTGAAAGCCGCGCCATGACGCAATGCTTTGCGATGTTTCTCGGCGGCCTGATCATTTCCTTCATCGCTCTGTTGCTCTTGCCGCGCGATGTCGCCGGTGCCATGCCGAGCGGTGAGGTTCTAGCCTTCGCCACGCCCTGGGTCCTGGCAATTGCCCTCATCATCTTCATTCCCTCCAATCTGGTGGCGATCTGGGGTGCGCGGACCTTATCGCCCGGTTTCGTCGGCATGTTGTTTCCGCTGGAAATCGTCATCGGCACTGCCTCCTCCGCTCTTTTCAGCGACGAGCCTTTCGGTGCTCGCCAGGCCTTGGGATCCAGCCTGATCATCCTCGCGACACTGATCGAAGGGGTCGGACAGCGTTTCCAACGCATCCCTGCGCCGCAAATATCCTGAGGTTGGGGAACCGACATTCGACATGCTAAGCTGCCGGCCGATGGGTCGTGCCGGGAGTGCCGCATGAACGATCAATCCCCAGCCGCCGGCCGGCGGCGAAATTTCTATCAGGGCGATTCTTCGCTGCAGTATTGGCTTCGGCGACATGCGAGCGAGGTCGTGCAGCGGCATACGCCGCGGCTGACGGCATTCGGCGACTGGGTCGCCAATAATGTTGATCAGGCCGCCGCTTATACCGATCGCTTCGCGCCGCCGATCTTGACCAGCAAGCCGGTCCTGTCGGACCCGCAGGCTGACGGCATGCTCATGACCGAGGTTCTGCATAATCCAGCCTATGCGGAGATACACCGGGATGCCTACCGGCATGGCATGATCGGGCTGGCCTATAGCGCGGCGCCGGCCGCCTTGTCGGAACCCACAGCGTTTCTGCCGGGCTTTGTCATGGGCTATCTGCTGGCGCAGGCGGATATCTCGATCCATTGCCCCGTGACCTTGACCGGCGCCGTGGCTTATGTGCTGGATCGCTTCGCGCCGCAAGAGATCAAGTCGCACTACTTGCCGGATCTCATCCGCATGGATGGCGCGGCCGCAACCGGCGGAACTTGGGCAACCGAGCGCCAGGGCGGCAGCGATGTCGGCGCCAATGCGACGGTTGCCGAGCCGCGTAACGACGGCAGTTTCGCGCTGCGTGGCCTGAAATGGTTTTGCAGCAACGCGGCAAGCGATCTAGCGCTCGCAACAGCCCGACCGGCCGGTGCGCCGGGCGGCAGTGACGGGTTGGGTCTCTATCTCGTCCCGCGCAGATTGGACGACGGCAGCCTCAATCGATACCGGGTCCGGCGGTTAAAGGACAAACTCGGTACGCGCGGTCTCGCCACAGGCGAGATCGAGTTGCAAGGCGCCATCGGCTTCGAGGTCGCACCGCCGAAGCGGGGGCTGCGGATCATGATGGAGGCTTTGGGCTATAGCCGTATTCACAATGCCATGGCGGCCGTCGGCGTGCAGCGCCGTGCATTCGTTGAAGCGCTTGGCCATGCCCGGCAACGCCAAGCTTTCGGTGCGCCGCTCGTCGCGTATCCGGCCATCGAGATGCAACTGCTGGACCTCCAAGCCGATTGGATGGCCTCGCTGGTGCTTGCACTGGCGACTGCACAGAGCTTCGATCTGGCGCAGCAGGATGCTGGACAGCAGGTCTGGCTGCGGTTGCTGACCGCCCTGGCGAAATACCGCACCGCTGAAGATGCGGTCCGCAGCGCCAGTCGCGCTGTCGAGATCCTGGGCGGCAACGGCTATACCGAGGAATATCCGACAGCCCGCTTGCTGCGCGACGCACTGGTGCTGCCGGTTTGGGAAGGGCCAGCGAATATACAGGCTCTTGAAGTGCTGCGGCTGATCCTGGGCAAGAGCAATGCCGGCGGGCTTTTTGAACGTCAGGTCTCGGCAATGCTGATATCAATCGGAGGCGAGATGGCCGCATCAGTGCCGCCTCTACAACAGGCGCTGCGGTCATATCACCAAACGCTGGAGCATCTGCGATCGGTCCCCGCCAGCGGGCCTTGCCATATCGGCGCGATGACCGAGCTGATGGCAGATCTCATTTGCGCTACGCTGCTGCTGCGGGAAGCAGCCGCAGAGGGAAACGCCCGTCTCTCCCTGATCGCCGCCCGTTATATCAGATCACGTTTCGGCCGGCGGCCGCATGCCGGTCCCGATGTGACCTGTGAGCCCGTCAGTACAGCTGAACGGGCGATGCTGGAAAACGAGCCGGCATTTGATTAGGTCGGCTGCGGACAATACGTCCTGTGGATCATGCGCGCAGCGCCTTTGATTACGTCTTCCTCATCTGGAAAATCACAGGGCACGTCGGTGGTGAACAAGCGGCGCACGCCCAGCGGACCACGCACCAGCCAGACCATCTGTTCGGCCGCCAGGCGCGTATCGGGCACATTCAGCAGGCCAAGACGATTGGCTTCATCGAAGAAGTCGGTCAGCTTCCGGATCATCGGTAGCGGACCATTGCCAAAAAAGGCGCGCGGCAATTCCGGGAAGCGCGGGCCCTCTGCCATGATGATGCGATAGACCGCGAGCGGTTCGGGCGAGAGCAAATGATCGACCACGATATGGGCGATCTCTTGCAGCACGCCTTCGATGTTGCTATCGGCCTGAAGGACCGGCAAGACCGCATGGGATTTCGCGATACAGGCACGAAACACCATCTCCGCGAAGAGCTTTTCCTTGCTGACGAAATGAGCATAGACCGTGGCCTTGGACACGCCTGCCTGACGGGCAACCTGATCCATGCTCACCGCGCCGAAGCCGTGTTCCAGGAACAACTCCTTGGCAGCGGTCATAATCGCCATGGCCTTCGCATTGACAGGCGGCTCTTGGGTATATTTTCCATGACTCTGGTCGGCAGCCGGAAAACCGGTTGCCGGTAGCTTTGTTGCGATCTCGGCCAAAACGCTTCTCCGCGCGAATTAAACTGAACGGTTCAGTTCTGTCTTGACATTAGACGCCTGTAAGCGCATGTCAAGAGCAACTGAACTGGACGGTTTAGTTTCGCCCAGCCAGCCGCACCATTCCACTGCACTCTGATAGGTAACTCAAGAAGCGGGTCAACGACCATGCCAAAGATTAAGAAGCTTGCCATCAGCCTGATCATTCCTGCCGCCGTAATCGGTACCGGGGTCGGCGGCTATTGGTGGTGGACCAAGGGCCGGTTCATCCAGAATACCGACAATGCCTATGTCGAGGCCGACATTTCGGCAATCGCCCCGCAAATCGATGGCTATGTGGCTGCGGTCCTGGTGGGCGACAATCAGGCAGTGAAGGCCGGCGATGTCCTGGTCCGGATCGACGACCGCGATTTCCGCGCCCGCCTGGACAAAGCGAATGCCGCCGCTGCCACGGCGAAGGCCGATATCGATACGATCGACAGCCAGATCAATTATCAGCAGAGCCGGGTCGATCAGGCCAAGGCCCAGCTGGAGGCCGCCAATGCCGAGGCGAAGCGGGCTCAGCAGCAATTCGACCGCTATGCCAAGCTGGTCACCGACAAGGTGATCTCGCGCCAGGAATATGACGATGCCAACGCCACTTTGGTGAAGGGCAAGGCCGACGTTATTCGCAGTGGAGCCGCGATCAATGCCGAAGAGGCCCAGCTGATCGTCATCAAGGCACAGCGCAAGGAAGCCGAGACCAAGTTGCATGAAGCCGAGGCGACGGCCAAATTGGCGGCCAATGAACTCGAAAAGACCGTGATCACGGCGCCGATCGATGGCGTGGTCGGCAATCGTGGCGTGCGGGTGGGGCATTATGTCCGGTCCGGCACGCAATTGCTCTCCCTGGTGCCGAATGAGGTTTATATCGTCGCCAATTTCAAGGAGACGCAGCTGACCCGCATGCGCCCCGGCCAGAAGGTCGAGATCGATGTGGACGCCTATCCGTCGACACCGCTGATCGGGGAAGTAGAGAGCTTCGCGCCGGCAAGCGGCGCATTGTTCAGCCTGCTACCGCCCGAAAACGCCACCGGCAATTTCACGAAGATCGTCCAGCGCGTCCCCGTCCGCATCAAGGTGCCCGCAGAGAATCCGTTGCATGGCCTGCTGCGGCCCGGCCTGTCGGTTGAAGCAAATGTCGATACCTCCGGCACGCCGGAGCCGGGCCAGGGCGAGCCGGGTAAAGGCGGCGATAAGACGCTGATCGGCCAGGATAGCGAGGGCAGCCTGTTCGGTGCTGCCCAGGCCAGCCCGATCGAAGCCAGCGCCAGCAACGACTAGGTCCCTGCATAGTAGCCGGACACATCATGAACGATACGGCAACCGCCACGGCTGACCAGGCTGTTCCCGAAGTGACGCGCCCGGCGGCGGATCCGGCGCCGCGCCCATTGACGGCGCGCGACTGGATCGGCTTCTTCGTCATGGTGGTCGGCATGTTCATGGCGATCCTGGACGTACAGATCGTCTCCAGCTCGCTGAACGAAATCCAGGCCGGCCTCGCCGCCAGCGCCGATGAGGTGAGCTGGGTCCAGACCTCTTATCTGATTGCCGAAGTGGTGATGATCCCCCTCTCCGGCTATCTCTCGCGCACCTTCTCGACGCGGTACATTTTCACCCTTTCGGCCTTCGGCTTCACCTTCAGCAGCGCGCTGTGCGCCATGGCCTGGGACATCAATTCGATGATCATCTTTCGCGCCATCCAGGGTTTTCTGGGCGGCGCGATGATCCCGACCGTCTTCGCCACCACTTTCTCGGTTTTCCCGCCCAACCGCCGCGGCAGTCTGTCGGTCTTGACCGGCCTGGTCGCCACAATGGCGCCAACCCTGGGTCCGACATTGGGCGGTTGGATTACCGATGCGATCTCCTGGCATTGGCTGTTCCTGATCAATGTGGTGCCCGGCGTGCTGGTGACCAGCGCGGTCTGGCTGCTGGTCGATTTCGACAAGCCGAACTGGAGGCTCCTGAAGGTGATGGACCTGCCCGGTCTGGTCCTGATGGCGATGTTCCTCGGCTGCATGGAATATGTTCTGGAGGAAGGCACGCGCCTCGACTGGCTGGGCGATGATTCGATCCGGCTTTGTGTCGCCGTCTCGATTGTCGCCAGCCTGCTTTTCGTCTGGCGCACCCTGACGGCGAAAGAACCGATCGTCGATCTGCGCGCCTTCGCCGACCGTAACTTCCTGCTCGGCTGCATCTTCAGTTTCGTAATCGGCATCGGTCTCTACGGGTCGGTCTATCTGATCCCCCTTTTCCTGTCGCGGGTGCGTGACTACAAGCCGATGCAGATCGGCGTGATCATGTTTGTGGCCGGCGTCTTCCAATTCATGTCGGCACCGGTCGCTGGCAGGCTGTCACGCATCTTCGATCCGCGGATGGTGCTGTGTTTCGGTCTTGCCATGTTCGGCGGCGGCGTCTACCTGCAGCATTTCCTGACGGCCGATTGGGGTTATTGGGAATTCTTCATCCCCCAGGCGGTCCGCGGATTCGCCCTGATGTTCCTGTTCATGCCGGTCAACATGGCGGCCCTCGGGACCTTGCCGCCGGCCCGGCTCAAAAATGCCAGCGGTCTCTATAACCTCATGCGCAATCTTGGCGGCGCGATCGGCCTCGCCGGCATCAACTTCCTGCTGAACGACCGCCTCAATTTGCATTGGTCGCGTCTGATCGATCGGATGACCGCCGCCAATCCCAATGTGACCGGCTATCTCGACCGCACCTCGCAGGCCTTGAGCGAACGCATGGGGATGGCCGCCGACCAGGGCGCACTGAAGCAGCTTGCCGGTCTGGTGTCACGCGAGGCACAGGTGCTGAGCTTCGCCGATGTCTCTCTGATCATGGCGGCGATTTTCCTGGCGGCCATTCTACTGGTGCCGCTGCTGCGCCTGCCGAAAGGTGTCGTGACCGGCGAAGCGCATTGATCGCCGCGGTTGAATTGCCCTTGCCTCCGCGCGCCGGCTGTTTCTAGACTGCGGCAAAATCCGCCTGGGAGAGCCGAACATGCAGCCGATCGTGATCAAGACCAATGAAGCGGACTTCATCCCCTATGATCTCGAAGGTCCGGATCAGTTGCGATTGATCCAATGGCTGCCGGTTACCTATGACCGCAAGACCGCGACCGGCAGCTATTATTTCAAGATGCTGCCGGGCGCCGTCACCACGCCGCATACGCATCCGGGCTATGAGGAATTTTTTGTGATCGACGGTGAAGCGATAGAGAGCGATGGCCGCATCCTGAAAGCCGGCGACTTCGTGAGCTTCGCGCCGGGAAGCTATCACAATACTCGTACCGAGACCGGCTGCCTGATGTTGGTCGTGGAATGGAAAAGCTGAATGCTCGATGGCTGCGTGAGCTCAGATACCGGTGGCTCGGTTTGGGCTGGCGGATGACGAGGCGGGGGAAGCAATGCGAGCAAGCTGCCGGTTGGCGGGCAGCGTGACCACCACCGAGGTTCCCTCACCTTCACGGCTGGAAAATCGGATATGGCCGTTCAGCGCATCAACCAGCTTGCGGCAGATGGATAGACCGAGGCCGGTTCCTTCGGTCTGATTGGCGTTATGGGCCGCGCGCGACTGGAAGGGTTCGAAGATGCGCGACATCTGCTCGCTGGACATACCGGGCCCTTGGTCAGCCACGCTGATGATGAATTCTTCCGCCCGTTGATCAGTCATCACGTCGATATGGCTGCCGCGGGGACTGAACTTGATGGCATTGCCGACGATATTGGCGATGATTTGCCGCACCGCCTGACGGTCAGATATTACTGTGATGCGCTCCTGAGCTGGTTGGAAGCGGATGGCAACATCCTTCTTGAGGGCAATGCTGTCCAACATATTCAGGGATTCACCGACGAGCTGGTTCAATTCCAGTTCGCTGAGCTCCACGCGGAAATGACCGAGTTCGACCTTGGAGAGATCGAGAACGGAATTGATGACGCCGAGAAGATGCTCGCTGCTTTTGCCGATATTATCGATATATTCCTGCTGGCTTGGCGTCAGCACCCCGGCATAGCCGCGTCGCAAGAGATCGGTGAAGCCGACGATGGCATTCAGCGGCGTCCGTAATTCATGGCTCATATTGGCGAGGAAGTCGCTTTTCGTGCGGTTGGCTTCTTCGGCTAAATTCTTCGCTTCCAGCATCGCCGATTGCGTGCGCTTTTCGCTGGTGACGTCGGTCATCGCACCGACATAGCTGATGACCCGGCCCCCGCCGTTGGTCAGCGGCGTGATCGTGGTAGCCGCCCAATAGAGCTCGCCCGATTTGCGCCGGTTCAGGAACTCGCCCGACCAGCTTTCACCCCGGTCGAGTGCGCGATGCATCGCCGCAAATACCGCCGGCGGGGTCAGGTCGGAGCCCAGCACCCGTGGATTGCGTCCGATCAGTTCCGAGCGACGATAGCCGCTGATCGCGGTAATGCTGGAATTGGCATAGGTGACACGCAGCTGCATGTCGGCGATGAGAATACCGGAAGGATGCGCTTCCAAAGCAAGATCAAGCAACCGCCGATGACGGTCATGACGGGCGATCAGATAAAAGATCAGCGCAGCACTGATCAGGACAAAGCCGACGCCTTTGAAAGTTTGGACTTGGGAAATCAAACCGGGAGGCAGGCGATCGACCAGCCTGTCGGAAAACAGAACCCAGACGGCCGAAGTGGCGGCATAGATGGCGGCAACACGCAAAGCCAGATTCATGATCAGGGCCTCGACAGTCGGTGCCTATATTCCCATATTCTATTATGGGGTGATTTGGACGCAAATCAATTCGAGCGTTGACGGCATCCGGCCGACGCGGAAATGCCCCATGAACAGGGATTTCTTGGCAATTGCGCGTCCGCTGTCAAAATCGCATGACTTGCAGATCATATCGGCACTTCTCCCCCGGCTCTGCCTTTAACAATAGGATGTCTTTCAAAAGTTTAACAAAACATGACGATTAAACCTTCGCGCCAGATGCTGGTTCCCTTGATCATCGCCACAACGCTTTTTATGGAAAATCTGGATTCCACCGTCCTGGCCACTGCTCTGCCGACGATCGCCCAGGCGCTGAATACCAGCCCCTTACATCTGAATCTGGCGATTACCTCCTACTTGTTCAGCCTGGCCGTCTTCATTCCGATCAGCGGTTGGCTGGCCGACCGGTTCGGCGCCCGCCTCATTTTCCGACTGGCGATCGTGATTTTCATGGCCGGATCGGTGCTCTGCGGCCTTGGGCAATCGCTGACGGGCTTTGTCTTGGCGCGGCTTTTCCAGGGCCTTGGCGGCGCCATGATGGTGCCGGTCGGACGGCTGGTCCTGATGCGGTCGGTCGAGCGCCATGAACTGGTCCGGGCCATGGCCTATCTCACCTTTCCCGCACTGATCGGCCCGGTCATCGGACCGCCCCTGGGCGGCTTCCTGGTCACCTATGTGTCCTGGCATTGGATTTTCTGGATCAACATCCCGATCGGCCTGCTGGGCCTGGTCCTCGCCACTTTGTTCATCGAGGATGTCCGGGACAGCACGGTGCGACCCTTCGATTTCCGTGGCTTTTGCCTGACCGGCCTCGGATTTACCGGCCTGATCTTCGGCTTTGAGGCGATCGGGCGCGGTCTCATCTCGCAAAGTATCGTCAATGCCCTGCTGATCGGCGGCGCGGCGTCCCTGCTGCTATACGTCCTGCATGCAAGACGCCGCCTGTATCCGGTGATCGATTTGTCGCTGTTGCAGATCGGCACATTCCGGGCCGGCGTGATCGGCGGTTTTCTATTTCGTTGCGCCGTGGGGGCGACACCCTTCCTGCTGCCGATGATGCTGCAGCTGGGCTTCGGCCTCAGCGCCTTCACCTCGGGCAGCCTGACTTTCGCCTCGGCAGCGGGCGCCATGCTGATGAAGCTGACGGCCGGACGCATCCTGCGCCGCTTTGGCTTCCGTCAAGTCCTGGTCGCCAATGCCCTGATCAGTGCCGCCTTTATCCTGGTCAACGGCCTGTTCAGGCCGGAAACACCGGGTCTGCTGATCTTGACGGTGCTGCTGATTGGCGGTTTCTTCCGTTCGTTGCAATTCACCAGCATCAATTCGCTGACCGTAGCCGAAGTGCCGCGCGACCGGTTAAGCCAAGCCACCAGCTTTTCCGCCATCGCCCAGCAGCTTTCCCTTAGTTTTGGCGTGGGGATCGGCGCTTTGTCGCTTCATCTTACCCTGGCGGCGCGCAGCGGCGGCCAGATTCGCGCCGACAGCTTCCTGATACCCTTCCTGACGGTCGGCTTGATCGCTGCCTTTTCCGCCTTGGTCTATCTCCGCCTGCCCGCCAATGCCGGGTCGGAGGTTACCGGGCATGCGGCTTTAGGTAAGGCGAAGCAGGATGGATGATATCCGGCGGGCTCGCCCGCTCGCGTGGTGTTGTCCGGACAGCAACCTGCGGCAAAAAGCCCGGTCATGCGCCGGCCGCGCGCTACGAAGCGTACAATAGTCAGTCTGCCGTAAGCCGGCGGAGTTAAGCCACCCGGCTGCGAGCGCGAGCTGCCCTCACTTCGGCCCGCCGGCCCATCCTTGTCCGTACTCACATCCTTGTCCGTCCTCAGGAGCCAACTTGACTAAATGCGATCGCGCGGTCCGCAATTCCGCCTTGCGGGTCGCTGTTCTCGTGACATTGGAGCGCGGTGACACGGCCGGTGGCCATGTTAAATGCTGGGAGCGCTTTGCCGAGGCTGCCATCCATCTGCCCGAAGAGCTGGATCTGACGGTGCATTTCCTTGGCAAGACCAGCCGCGTCGAGCATCTGGCCCGGCATGTCCGCCTGAGTGAGCATCCGGCGGTCTTCAGCACCCGGCGGCTGCGATTTCTGGACCAAGGTGCCGGGCATACGGATCTCGCGCCGTTTCACCCGGCGGTCGCGGCGGCCCTGGCCGACAGCGATGTGGTCCATGCGACCGATTTCTTCAGCTTCGGCCGCAGCGCCATGTCCTATGCGCGGCGCCACGGCAGCGGTCTCACGGCCTCGATCCACACGGATATCCCGCAATTCACCCGGATCTATGCCAGCGCCATCTTCCGCCGGATGGCTGGGATGCGCCTCGGCGGCATGCTGAGCGACCGGCTGCATCTGCAAGACTACATCGCCGCGCGCCTGTCGCGGGCGATCGACGAACGCTTGCACCGCTGTCATCAGGTTCTGGCCTCCAAGCCAGAAGACTATCAGCGTCTCCTGGCGAGCCTGGAACCGAACCGTCTGGCTCTTCTGCGGCGCGGTATCGATCGGGAGCGTTTCGCGCCGCGCCACCGGGACCGGGCGAGATTGCAGCAGCTCTATGGCATCCCCGCGGGCCGGCCGGTCCTGATGTTCGCCGGGCGTGTGGATGCCAGCAAAAGCGCGATGGTGGTGGCCGAAACGGCGCGGCAGCTCGTCCAGGCAGGGGAAGATATCCAGCTTCTCGTCGTCGGCGATGGCGAGGATAGCGGCAGGATCGCCGCTCTGCTGGGCGAGCGGGTCTGCCTGCCCGGCCATGTCTCACAGGAGACCCTCGCCTGGCTCTATGCCAGTGCTGATCTTTTCCTCTTCCCTTCGACCACGGAAGTATCGCCGAACGTGGTCCTGGAAGCGAAAGCCAGCGGCTTGCCGGTACTGGTCGCCGCCAGTCATGGCGGCGCGCAATTCATCAGTCGGCCGGGCACCGATGGCTTTGTCCTGGCAAGCCAAAATCCGGCGGATTGGGTGTCAATCGCGGAGCCATTGCTGCAAGAGCCGGCACGGCGACACTCGGTCGGCAGGGCCGCCCGCGCCTGGATCGACGCCAGTTGGCCGAGCTGGATCGAGGTATTGCGCAGCGACCTTCTCCCCGCTTGGCAGCGGGCGGCGCAAATGGCGTACCGGGACCATGCTGTCCGCGACATCACGCCGCACGACGAAAGCATGGCCGCGTAGCGGCTCGCAGACATGCAAGGCCGCACATGGCTGAAGTCAAAGTGCCTTGTCGGCCTTGACCGCGACGCTGCTCATCCGGCGGGTATCTCGCCGGACCTCCTGCTCGGCGGCAAGCCAGGCCAGCAGCCCCGGCAAGCCAACCGCCAATTCACGTGCCCGCTTGATCAGGGCCAGCGCCAGGGCGGAGCTGGGCGGCACACCGACCCAGCCGCAAAGCAGGATCAACGCGCCTTCCTGGACGCCCAATCCGGCCGGCAAAAGGAAGGCGGCCGCTCGGACGGCGCCGAGCAATCCTTCGATGGCCGCGGCATCGAGCAGGCCGACCGGATGGCCGAGCAGGCGCAAGAGGAACCAGACTTCGCCGGCGCGGCAGGTCCAGGCCAGCAGATGCCAGCCCAGCGCCACCGCCACGATCCGGTGGCGGCCATAAAGATGCCAGACCGCCTGTTCGAAGCCGAGGCCGGGATGGCCACTGGTCTTGCCTTCCTTGATCAGGCCCAGCCGTCGCGCGAGACCGGTCGTCACCCGGATCACGCCCGGTGATTGCGCCAGCAGCAGGAGCCCCAGCGGCAAGGCCGCGATCCCAAGACAGCCGAGGGCACGCCAGCCGGTCAGATCGTTGCTGCGCCATAATTGCCAGAGACCCGGCAGGGCAAAAATGAGTTGCGCCACCAAATTGAGGGTGAGATCGGCGACGACGGTGGCGGCAACCGACACGCCGCCAGGGATCCCATGACCGTGCGAGCCGCGGCTGCTTTGTGCCTTCCGTGCGTGATCCCTGATGGCGAGGTGGTGTCGCAGCAAGCGGCCACGGATGACGTCACCGCCCACTTGAGCGACCGGCAGCAGGGTATTGACCGCTTCACCGATCCAGCGGGCCAGCGCGGTCCGCCGATGCGGCGGCAGGAAGGGCGCCACGAACAGGCTGCGCCAGGCATTGGCGGCGAGAATGATCGACGCGGCGCGCCAGCCCAACGCGGGAATAAGCGCCCAGCCCGCCTGGGCCGCGGCCGCCCAGATGGCAGTAAGATCCTGTTTGGCCACGATAGCGACGATGACACCCAAACCAACCATCAAGCCGATGGCGGTACGCAGATTCATGATGTAGCGACTCCAGAGGAATGATCCTCAATGGAGATAACCGTTCCGGCTGAACCAGTCGACAGCGTCGGCAAGGGCCGCCTCGGCCGGCCGCGGTTTATAGCCGAGCCGGCTCATAGCCCGGTCGCTGCTGAAATACATTTTCTTGCGCGCAAGCCGCACCCCGTCGCGGGTGGCGAAGGGCTCGCCCCCGGTGACCCGCGCCCAGACTTCGGCCAGCCCGGCGATTGGCATGACCACGTCATGCGGGATCTGGAAGCGGGGGGCCGGCCGATGGGTCAATTTGGCGACGATCGCCAGAATCTGCGCCAGGGTGAGGTTTTCGCTGCCGAGAATGTATCGCTCGCCGATCCTGCCCCGATCCATCGCCAATAGATGGCCGGCGGCAACATCATCGACATGCACGACATTGAGCCCGGTATCGACAAAAGCCGGCATGCGGCCGCGGGCGGCATCCACCACGATCTTGCCGGTCGGCGTCGGCTTGCTGTCGCGCGGACCGATCGGCGTCGAGGGATGCACGATCACCACCGGCAGGCCCTGGTCCTCGATGAGGCGCTTCACTACGGCCTCGGCGGCATATTTCGATTGCTTGTAAGGGCCGATCATGTCGTCGGCAGTCGCCGGCGTATCCTCATCGGCGGGCTGCAGTTCATCAGCCGGGAGTCCCAGCGTGGCAACGCTGCTGGTATAGACGATTCGCCGGACCCCCGCCGCGGCGGCGGCCTGCATGATATGCCGGGTGCCTTCAACATTGGCCGCGAACATTGCAGCGGGTTTCGGTACCCACAGGCGGTAATCCGCAGCGATATGGAAGACCGAGTCGCAGCCCTGGACCGCCCGTTCGACCGACTGCCGGTCGGTCAGGTCGCCCGTCACGACATCCAGTCTGAGACCCTCGAGATTGCGCCGGTCGCTGCTGGGCCGGATGAAGACCCGCACGGTTTCGCCGCGCGCCAGTAATTGACGCACCACGGCGGAGCCGACGAAGCCGGCTGCACCTGTTACGAGAGCGGTCATCCTTGAACCTCTTGTCGCCTCTGAATATCCAGCGCGTGGAGTATTCCGACGCCGGTCGAATCCAGTCTCAATTTCGCCGAATTTCGAGCGCTTCTATGATCGCCAAAGCTTGCCAGGAACTGACGGAGCCGGTGATTCGCCCTGAGGCAGCCTGGACTTTGATATGGTTATGTTATTCTGTTTGGGTAATCGATAACAGCCTCTGGGTACTATGTTCAGCCTGAAATCTGTCGCGACCGTCGGCGGCCTGACCCTTACCAGCCGCGCGCTGGGTTTTCTGCGTGAAATGATGATCGCCCATCAATTGGGTACCGGTCCGGTGGCGGAAGCGTTCTTCGTCGCCATGCGGCTACCCAACCTGTTCCGCCAGATGTTCGCGGAAGGCGCTTTCAATTCGGCCTTCGTGCCGATGTTTGCCCGGCGGATCGAGGAACAGGGGAAAAGCGAAGCGAAAGTCTTTGCTGAACGGGTCCTCTCGGTCCTGCTGATCATTCTGTTGCTGGTAACGATCGGTGCGGAACTGACCATGCCCTGGCTGATGCGAGTCTTTGCGCCGGGCTTTCATGTCTTTCCCGAGAAATTCCGCCTCGCGGTCCTGCTGACCTCGATCACCTTTCCCTATCTGCTCTTCATGTCGCTTTGCGCCCTGCAAGGCGGGATCCTCAATTCGTTGCATAAATTCACCGCCGCCGCAGCCGCCCCGATCATGCTGAATCTGACCCTGATCGGCACCTTGCTGATTCCCACAGATAGTGACGAGCAGGCCGGCATCATTCTGGCTTGGGCAGTGACCTTGGCCGGCGTCCTGCAGTTCGTCTGGCTGGCATGGGCGTGCCATCGGGCCGGGATGCGGCTTGGCCTTCGCCGGCCGCGGCTCGGCCCCGATGTGCGCCGGTTGATGAAGCTGATGGTTCCCGGCCTGATCGGCGGCGGCCTCAATCAGATCAACATGGCGATCGCCACCATCCTGGCGACGTTGCAAGCCGGCGCCGTCTCCTATCTCTATTACGCCGACCGCCTGTATCAACTGCCCTTGGCTCTGATCGGATCAGCGATCGGGGTCGTGCTGTTGCCGTCGCTGACCCGCGCCCTGCGCAGCGGTCAGCCCGTGGATGCCAATCGCATTCAGAACCGCGCGATCGAGCTTGGCCTTTCGCTCTCTCTCCCGGCGGCCGTCGCATTGATCATCGCCAGCCATCCGGTCATCGCCGCGGTCTACCAGCGCGGTGCCTTCGCTTCCCAGGATACTTTTGCGGTGGCCGCCGCCTTGTCAGTCGTGGCAGCCGGCTTGCCGGCCTATGTGCTGAACAAGGCATTGACGCCGGGCTTTCTCGCCCGCGAAGACACGATGACGCCCTTCCGCTTTGCCATGATCGCGGTCGGCGCGGATATCGTGATTGCCATCAGCCTGTTTCACTTCATCGGTTATATCGGTATCGCCGCCGGGACCGCGGGCGCTGCCTGGATCAATGCCGCCATGCTTTATATGCGTCTGCATCGGCGCGGCTTGCTGAGCCTTGATACCAGGATCAAACGCGTAGCGCCCCGCCTGATCCTGAGCGCGGCGCTGATGGGGGCCGTGTTATGGGGCGCAATCCGTCTGGGCCAGCCTTATCTGAACGGTAGCGAAATCAACCGGATCGGCGCCTTGGCGGTGCTGATCCTGATCGGTCTTGCCACTTATGGCATGGCGGTCTTGCTGACCGGTGCCGTTTCGGTCCAGGATCTGCGCCGTCGCAGGCGGCCGAGTGCGACGGGGGCGTGACGAACTGCTGAACACTATCCCGGCCAGACAGTATCGGGGCGAACAATGGATGAAGTCGAATGTGTGGTAGTTGGGGCCGGGGTGGTCGGCCTTGCTATCGCCCGAGGCTTGGCATGTCAGGGGCGGGAAGTTCTTGGCCTGGAAGCAGCGCCGATCATCGGCAGCGAGACATCGTCGCGCAACAGTGAAGTCATCCATGCCGGCATTTATTATGCCAAGGGCAGCCTGAAAGCCCGCCTTTGCCTGGCCGGACGGGATGCGCTCTATGACTTCTGCGCGAGCCGCGCCGTGCCACATGCACGGCTGGGCAAGCTGATCGTCGCCAGCCATCCGGCACAGCTCGGCCAGCTCGATGCCATCGCCGCCCGCGCCGCCGCCAATGGCGTCGACAATCTGCGATTTCTGGACGCCGCTGAAATCGGCAAAATGGAACCTGCACTGAAAGCCAGTGGCGGCCTGTTGTCCCCGTCCACCGGCATCATCGACAGCCATGCCTTCATGCTCGCCTTGCAGGGTGACGCTGAAAATGCCGGCGCCACCTTCGCCTTCCGCACGCCGGTTCTGCGCGGCGAGATTGTCGCCGACGGCTACCGCCTGGAAACCGGCGGCGATATGCCCATGCAATTGAAGACAAAATATTTGGTCAATGCGGCGGGGCATGGCGCCTGGGATTTGGCAAGGCGGCTGCGCGGCTATCCGGAACATCTCATCCCGAACCAGGCTCTCGCCAAGGGGAATTACTTCACCTTGCAGGGACGTTCACCGTTTCAACGACTGATCTATCCGGTGCCCGAGCCGGGCGGCCTGGGCATCCACCTGACCATCGATCTTGGTGGGCGTGCCCGCTTCGGCCCGGATGTCGAATGGGTGGGCAATCTGGATTACCGCATCGACCCGACGCGGGCCGATCGTTTCTACCCCGCCATACGGCGTTATTGGCCGGACCTGCCGGACGGTGCCTTGGAACCGGCTTATACCGGTATCCGGCCCAAATTGGTCGGTCCCGGCGAAGGCGATGCTGATTTTCGCATTGACGGTCCGATAGTGCACGGACAGCCGGGCCTGGTACAACTCTTCGGCATCGAAAGTCCCGGCCTCACCGCGTCCTTGGCCATCGGCGCTCTGGTGGCGCAAATGCTCTCCGACAGCTAGCCTGCAGAGCGCGAGCAATGCTTGCTTCGGACGACAGATAATCTCAGTTGATCGAAAGGGTCAGGTAGCGATCTATGGCTATAGCGATGATGCAAACATGAGCGTCATCACAGACAGGGATCGTGCCATGTGCAAGACTCACTTCATGCGGCGGCCTTCGACGGTATGCCGTCGATGTAGCGATATCTGACCGCCCGAGACAGTCGGGTGGTCGGCCCTCCCAATCGCTCAGTTCCTGTCATGGCTCCATCGGAGAACATCATGCAAAGCCGTGTCCACCAGACCCCTCTTCATCATAACGAAACTGTCGTCGGCGTTCTGACGGAAGAAAAGGCCAGCAAATCCAGCGTCAAGAATTACCGTTTCACTGCCTTGGATCCGCGTTTCCGTCTGCTCGACGGCAGTAAATTCTACGGCTTTCAGAAGGCAATGGCCGCGATCAACCGGGTCGGCCACTTCGTCGATCATCCGGTGCCGGCCAACGAGCGGTAGCAACGTCGTCTAACCACCGGGCGATGTCCTCCCCCCTCCCAGAACCATCGCCCTAAACTCGGGCAGCGCCACATTCCAGGGATTTTGGGCGCTGCCCATTTTTATGCCAATCCGGCAAGGCGCTCCAAAGCGGCGTCGAGCACTTGGTCCTGTTTGGCAAAGCAGAAACGAATGACGGAACGCACCGGGCGGGCACTGTAGAAGGCGGAAAGCGGAATGGCGGCGACCCCCTGGCGTTCGACGAGGTCGCGGCAGAAGGCTACATCATCCGCCTGCCCCGCTGTCGCTTGACCCAGTTTGGCGATATCGATATTGGCGAAATAGGTACCTTGGCAGAGCAGAACGTCGAGGCCGAGATGCTGCAAGCCGGCGATGAAGCGATCTCGGCGGCGTTGCATGTCTGCCGCAAGATCACGGAAATAGTCATCCGATTGCGTCAGGCCATAGGCCACCGCCATCTGCAGATTGGGCGGCGTCGTGAAGGTCAGGAACTGATGCGCCTTGGCGATGACGCCGAGCACGTGCGGTACGGCGGTGACATAGCCGACCTTCCAACCGGTCAGGGAAAAGGTCTTGCCGGCAGAGCCCAGCTTGATCACCCGGTCGCGCAGACCCGGCTGCGCCAGCAGGCTGCGATGGTGCATACCGTCGAAGACGATATGCTCATAGACTTCATCGGCGATGACGAAGGCATCAGCGCCTTCGGCGATTTCGGCGATGAGCGCCATCTCGTCGACATCGAAGACGCGGCCCGTGGGATTCATCGGATTGTTGACGATGATCGCTTTGGTTCGCGGCGACACGGCCGCCACGAGATCGGCACGCTCCAGCCGCCAATGCGGCGGTGTCAGCGAGACGAAACGCGGTATCGCCCCGGCGCGCTGCACCAGCGGCAGATAGGCATCGTAGAAAGGTTCGATCAAAACGACCTCGTCGCCCGGCTCCACCAAGCTGAAGATGGTTGCGGCCAGCGCCTCGGTCGCACCAGAGGTCACCATGGTCTCGCTTTCCCAGTCGACGGCAACGCCATAAAAGCGCTGGGCATGGGCGGCGACGGCCTGACGCAGTTCCGGGAGGCCGAGCATCGGCGGATATTGATTCGATCCTTCCAATAGGGCCTTGGCGGCCCGTTCCAGTACTGCCGCCGGGCCGCGATCGTCAGGGAAGCCCTGGCCTAGATTGACTGCCTGATGCTGCCGCGCCAGGCGCGACATGGTTTCGAAAACGGTGGTGCCGAGGCCGGCATAAACAGGATTGGCGCTGCGCATTTCATCACTCGCTGAACGACTTTCCAGGCGATCATTGCCAGCAGCGCGGCGACGTCAAGCGGCATCGCTTTTGCGACGATGTTTTATCCGGCTTGTAACGGCCGTTTCGCCGGGTGCGATTTCCGCCATGAGCCAGTCGCGAAAGATCGCGGTGGTCGCATTGGCGGCCCGCTCTGGCGGATAGACCAGGAAATAAGCGAGCTCGATCGGCGTCGCTCTGTCGCCCAGCTGCACCAAACGACCGTCGGCGATGTCATACTGCACCAATGACGCTTTGGCTAAAGCAACCCCAAGGCCATTGGCTGCCCCTTCCAGGACGAAATTCGATTGATTGAAGCGCGGCCCGCGTTGCCAGTCGACTTCGCTGATACCTGAGGCTTTCAACCAGCTTTTCCAGTCAGGGCAAGTGGGATCCTGATCGGGACTGTCGTCATGCAGCAACGTCGCGGCCCGCAACAAGGCCGGCAGATCCGCTGCGTCCCGGCCTTCGAGCAGCTTAGGACTGCACACCGGAAACACACTTTCACGCATCAGCAGATCGGCTTGCAGGCCGGGATAACGGCCATGGCCGTAGCGGATCGCAAGATCGATCGGCTCGGCCGCGAAATCGGTCAGTTCCATCGTCGCAAGGACGCGGACATCGATATCCGGATGCTGACCGACAAACCGATCGAGGCGCGGCAAGAGCCATTTCGTCGCGAAGGACGGGGCCACGGAAACGCTGAGCGTCCGCGTATCGTCAGTCCAATCCCCTTTCAGCAGCGTGGCCTGCAATTGCGCAAATGCGTCGCTGACCCCCGGCAAAATCTCGGCCCCCTGCGGGCTGAGGACAAGTCCTTTCGGCGTGCGCTGAAAGAGCTTCACCCCAAGCTCCTCTTCGAGCTGGCGCACTTGCAGGCTGACTGCAGACGCCGTGACATGCAGCTCCCCTGCTGCTGCCGCGAAGCTGCCATGGCGCGCCGAGGCCCAAAAAGCGCGCAAAGCGTTCAAGGACGGTAATCTGCGCAACGGCCCTGCCATCTCCGCCTCCCAATCACTATATACTCTATCAAATTAATAGAGATAACCTTTCCCTTGGCAAGCGGAAATTTCACCGCTCACCTGTCTAGGCTTTTAGTTGTGGACGCTGGATTTTATGCTCTTTATCGGCGTGCCGTAGCTGGCTATATTCGGGCCAATTTATTTGGTTACATTGCGCCATGATCAGAATCACCCATAGCATCGCCCTCGATGAGGCGGAAATCGAGACGCGGTTTATCCGGGCCTCAGGACCGGGCGGCCAGAATGTCAACAAACTGTCGACAGCCGTACAATTGCGTTTCGACGTCCGCCATTCGCCGGCTTTGCGCGAGGATGTGCGGACTCGCTTGATGCGGCTGGCCGGTCGGCGCATGACCCAAGACGGCATATTGGTCATCACGGCGCAGCGTTTCCGCACCCAGGAACGCAATCGGCAGGATGCCATTGACCGTCTCAGCGAGTTGATCCGTGCCGCAGCCGTCGCGCCAACGCCGCGCCGGGCCACCAAGCCGAGCAAGGCGGCTAAACAGCGGCGGCTGGAGAGCAAGGCCCGGCAATCGACGGTCAAGCAGTTGCGACGGCAAAAGCCAACCGCAGAGTGAGGTACAGAGCGTAGGCCGATCCGAAACTACTTCGGCATGAATACGATCGGCAGCTTGATCGCATGCAGCCGCGTCTCATCATATTCGGCCGGCGGCGGCGGCAAGGGATTGGCGCGGTCCACCAGGGCCAAGGCAGCATCATCGAGCCGGTGATCGCCCGAACTCTGCGCAACCGCGCGGCTGAGAATCTGCCCCTGGCGGTCGATCGCGACATCAATATAGGCCGTCATCGGCCGATGGTGGCGCATGCGCGGGCTTCGCTTGAAGCTGATCAGATGCGCCGATACCTGCGATTCCCAATTCTTCTGCGCTTCCATGGCTGCCGCCAAGCTGGCCATTTCAGCCTCTTTCTTGGCCGCCTCTGCGGCCTCGCTCTGGGCCTGCGCCTGTTCGGCCGGCTTTATCGGCACCTGCGCGGTTTCCTTGCTGTCCTCGACCGGTTTGACCGGGACCGGCGGCGGTGGCGCCTCAGCCGGTTTCGGTTTTTCCCTTTTCTTCTTCTTTTTCTTCTGCGCCTCGGGCGGCTTCGGCTTCACCTGATCCAAGGCAACTTCGGATTCCACCTTGGGGACTTCGACCTTTGGACTCTCGGGCTGCGGCGGCGTAGGTGGCTCGATCGCCGGCGTTGGACGCGGGGGCTCGATCGCGACCTGTTGCGGCGGAGGCGGCGGAGGTGCTGGTTGTGCGTCGCCAAGGTCGATCATGATGGCGGGCGGCGGCGCTGCCATCGGCGGTGCCGGCTTGCTCCAATCGAGTATCGTCGCTGCCCCGGCGGCATGAACCGCGAGTACTGCGATCAGGCAAGCGCCCCAGCGCAGGAGCTCTCTGCCCCTATCATGCCCCCGCTCCTGCGGCCCCATGGACATAGCAGCCGCCTTTGGTCCAGTCATTGCGTCGCCTTCTCTAGGCCGACCAACGCCACCTTGAGATAGCCGGCATCACGCAAGGCATTCATCACCGACATCAGGTCGCCGTAGCTGACCGTCTTGTCGGCGCGGAGAAAAATGCGTTGCTCCTTATCGCCTTTAGTGGCGCCGTCCAGAAACGAAGCGAGATTGTCGCGCTTCACGGGATCGTTGCCGAGCGCCAGGGAGAGATCCGCTTTCACGCTGAGGAAGAGCGGCTTGCTGGGCCGTGGCTGCGGTTTTGCCGAAGTGCCTGGCAAATCTACCGGGACGTCTACCGTGGCCAGCGGCGCCGCGACCATAAAGATGATCAGCAGAACCAGAATGACGTCGATGAAAGGTGTTACGTTGATATCGCTGTTTTCCGCGAGATCGCTGTCACCGTGATCGAGACGGACAGCCATGCCTCACTCCGCCGCCTTCGCATAAGGCGCGGCATTGCGATCCAGCTCCCGCGATACCAGGCGCAGGATGGCTGCCGACATATCCCCCACCGAAGCCCGGTTGGCGGTGATGGTCCGGGCGAAGAGATTGTAGATGACAACAGCGGGGATCGCAGCCACCAGACCGATCGCGGTCGCCAGCAATGCCTCGGCGATGCCGGGCGCGACGACGGCGAGATTGGTGGTCTGCGCCTTGGAAATGCCGATGAAGCTGTTCATGATGCCCCAGACCGTGCCGAACAGACCGACGAAAGGCGCTGTCGAGCCGATCGTGGCGAGGATGCCGGTCCCACGCCACATCGACCGCGCGGTCGCAGCCTCACCTCGTTCCAGCCGAGATGCGACGCGTTCCTTCAATCCGTCAGGCGATGCGTCACCCGCGAGGCGGAACTCCGCCTGAACCGCATTGAAGAGCGTTACGCCCGGTCCACGCAGGCGGCTCAATTCTTCGGCCGCAGCGCCAAGAGAGCGCGCCTCTGACAGTCGGCCCAGCGCTGCAAGTGTACGGCCGCGCGTGATCCAGAGTTCGACCGCCTTTGCCAGGAAAACCGTCCAAGTGATGACCGAGGCAAAAGCAAGACCGAGCATGACCGCTTTCACCACGATATCGGCATTCATGAACATGCCCCAGGGCGAGAGGTCATGGGGCAGCAAAGCCGTCGCCAGAGGCTCATCGTCCGTCGCATCTTCAGATGCTTGGGGCGAAGCCGCATCCTGCGAAGACGGTTCAGATAAAGTCCAGGGCCGAGATTGGACGGTGTTTTCGATGGGCTCGGGCGTGGCAGCTGGTGCTGTCGCCGCTTTGTCCGGTCCCGGCATCAGAGACGGGGTAGCGCTCTCGCTCGCCGTTGCCGAGGCGGCCGGCTGCCACGACTGGTCCTTTGCCCAGCCGGTGGCTGGTATGAACAGGGCCGCCGCCAATAAGACGATCGAGATCATCGCCGCTTTCATCATCGTGACTGCCTTCATCCTTGATCAGGTTGCCGCGATCAGCGGCGGCGCATATAGCGGCCGGACCGAACCGCCGGATTTGTCCCTGCCAGTTCCCCAAGCGATCTCGCGGACCGGCTACCGGGCAGGCCGGTCGATCGCGTTCCGGGCTGGATATCGCAAATGAGAACAATTCGCAATCTCAAAATAGCTTGTTAGTTCGGGAATGCTGTCTTTACAAAATCCTTACATTAATGCAATTGATAATCATTCGCATTACCGCTAGACACCGCTCGATTGCCGGTTGCGCTTGATGCCGGCGGTTGGGTTGTCGCGACGAGAGATGCGCTGTTCAGTATCGCTCGGCCGGGACGCAGCCATTCGGCACGAGCCGGGTCGCTCTCCTCGTAACGGGTTACAGTATGGCCAAACGAGAGACATCTTCTGCCTCCAGCTTTTCCGCACGCCGCCTCTTAGGCCAGATCCACCTTTGGAGTGGATTGATCCTCTGCCTGCCGCTTGTGTTGATCGGCCTGACCGGTAGCATCCTGGTCTTTCAGGAAGAGATCGACGCGCTGACGAACCCGATCCCACATGCTGCGACGGGCGGCGAGATGCAGCCGATCGGCACCATGATCGCTGTCGCCGAAAAAGCCCTTGCCAATTCGGCGATGGAGGGCAGAAAAGTAGTTGCTATTACCCTGCCCCAGGAATTGGGCGAACCGGCCATTATTCGCATGTCGGCACCGCGTGCCGGCGGCGGACCCGGCAGTGGCGGGCAGATCCTCCTCGATCCAATCACGCTGGGCGTGCTGGATATTCGCCAATCCGGTGACGGCATCATGCAGATCGTGCATCGGCTGCACGCCAATCTGCTGATCGCCGGCCGGGACGGTCGGACCATCGTCGGGTGGCTAGGTGTCGTCATGCTGGTATTGGGAGCAAGCGGGACCGTTATCTGGTGGCCGCGCAACGGACGTTGGCGGCAAGCTTTCATGGTCAAATGGGGCACCCGCCCCTTGCGATTCAACCGCGATCTGCACGGCGCCATCGGGATCTGGGGATTGGCTGTCTTCATGGTGGTGAGCTTCAGCGGTGTCTACCTCGCCTTCCCACAAGCCATCACAGCCGGCATCGGTAGCATTTTCCCGGCCCGCGATCTGCGCAGCCAGGATATGCAGCTTAAGGCCTCGCCGATCGCAGGGGAGGTGCCTCTCGATATCGACCAGGTCATCGACCTGGCACGGCAGAACGCGCCGTCAGCCGTGCTTCGCAATATCGCCCTGCCGCAGCGGAAGGATCAGCCCTATCGCCTGATGCTGGCTCAACCGGATCAAGTCGATGGAACGCCCTTGGCAACGCTCTATATCGATCCGTGGTCACAAAAGATTTTCGTCAATCGCAGCCCAGCTGATTACAGCCTCGGCGAAAGCATTCTCGCTTGGCAGCGGCCCCTGCATGAAAGCGCGGGCCTTGGCTGGATCTGGCGCATCCTGGTTTTTTTCAGCGGCCTGCTGCCACTGCTTTTCAGCGTCACAGGCATCACCATGTGGCTGCTGAAACGCCGCAACCGCAAGAAGGCTGAAAACCAACAGAACAAAGCAGCCGTCGCAATCATGGACTGAGTGGCGGCCAGAAATCGGCACACGGGGGTGACCGTTTTCAGGACGTCTTGGCTTGAGGAGGGAGTTGTCGCGCCGTCGGCGCATAGGGGATTTTGCCACCAGGGAAAAGACGCCCGTCTCATCACGTATTGGAGAGGGCAAATGGGGATACTGAGTAAAACCGGTAAGGGCGTTTCTGCTTCAACCGATAATCTGGGTGGGATCCGCGGTCTGATGCGCAGCGGCATGGCACCGGTGGCGGGCAGCCTTGCATCGGTCCTGGTCGCAACCGGCGCTGCGGCGCAGAGCGCACCGGCCGCGACCAACAACAACCAGATCAATCTACCGTCCGTTCAGGTCGATGCCGACCAGAACAAGGAGGAATCGACCGATTACAAGACGACCAGTCCGAAGCTGGACCGGTTGCCAACCGATCTGCTGGATACGCCACAAACCATCGTGGTCATCCCACAGGAGATCGTGAAGGAACAGAACGTCACCACACTTAAGGATTCGCTGCGCAACGTCTCCGGCATC
Source organism: Dongia soli (assembly GCF_034044715.1). Taxonomy (NCBI): domain Bacteria; kingdom Pseudomonadati; phylum Pseudomonadota; class Alphaproteobacteria; order Rhodospirillales; family Dongiaceae; genus Dongia; species Dongia soli. The sequence goes on from NZ_JAXCLW010000001.1 coordinate 410,628, forward strand.
ACCTTCCAGGCAGGTGAAGGCGGCACCCAGGGCGATGCCATCAATATTCGCGGCTTTTCGGCGCGCAACGACATCTTTCGAGACGGCGTCCGTGACAATGGTTGGTATACGCGTGACATGTTCAATACGGAAGCGACCGAGGTCTATATGGGACCGTCGTCGATTCTGTTCGGCCGTGGCTCGACCGGCGGCGCCATCAACATGGTGACAAAAGAAGCGAAGGAAGGGTCCTTCATCGACACCACGCTGACCGGTGGCACCACCCCGCTGGGCCGGCTGACCTTGGACGTCAATCACGAATTCTCAGAGAAGTTCCAGGTCCGGCTGAACGCCATGGGCCAGTATTCGGAAGTGCCCGACCGCGATGTGGTGCAGGATAACCGCTGGGGTGTTGCGCCATCGATCCGCATCGCTCCATCGGAGAAGACGACCATTACCCTGGATTATCTTTATCAGGGCGAGGATAGCATCCCGGATTACGGCGTTCCCTTCCTGTGGGGCAAGCCGGCGCCGGTCAAACGGAGCAATTTCTATGGCATCGAGGATTCCGATACCACCCGGGTCGCCGCCCATGTCGGGACGGCGCGGATCGAGCATGAACTCACCGATGAGATCAAGCTGGCCAACACATTGCGATATAGCAGCGTCGATCGCTTTTCCCGGCCGACACCGCCTTCCGTCGTTGGTACGCCAGCGAAGGGCACGCCGCTCGACGACATCCAGGTTCAGCGCCGGCGTTTCCAAACAGAGACGGATTATTGGAGCTTGGTCAATCAAACCAATCTGCAGGCAAATTTCGATACCGGCTTCCTAAGCCACTCGCTGGTCGCCGGATTGGAAGCGTCCCGGGAAGATCGCGATCAGGGGCGTCACAACATCAATGGAACACCGAATACCAATCTCGCCGATCCTAGCCATAACGACGACTTCGACACGACCAAGGCGCCGAAAACCGCCAACGACACCAAGTTGACCGATGTCGCCCTCTATATCTCCGATCAGGTCAAGATCGGCGAGTATGTGGAAGTTCTTGGCGGCTTCCGCTGGGACCGGTACAGCACGGATTTCCACAGTGTCAACCACGGCACGGGCGAGCGTGTGACGCTCAGCCAGACCGATAATATCTACAGCTATCGCGGCGGCCTGGTGTTGCATCCGTCGGAAAATTCCAGCGTCTATGCGATGTATGGCACGTCGGCCAATCCCTCGTCGGAATTCGGCACGCTGAGCGACGGGACGGTCGATCTCGATCCGGAAAAAAACAATGTTTACGAAATCGGCGGCAAGATCGATCTGTTCGATGCCCGGCTTGGCTTGAATGCCTCGGTCTTCCGGGTCGACAAGACCAATGCTCGCGTCGCGGAAGATCCGGATGTCGCCACCAGCCCGCAGGTGCTCGACGGTAAGCAGCGGGTCCAGGGCGTCGCCGCCGGCATTACCGGCCGCATCGCCGAGGATTGGCAGATCTTCGCCAACTACACCTTCATGAAATCCAAGATCCGCAAGACCAGCGATGAAGACCAGCTGGGCAACGAACTGACGAATACGCCAGAGCACAGCTTCTCGCTCTGGACCAGCTATCAGATCATCGATGGCCTGACTGTCGGTGGCGGCGCAACGTTCCAGAGCGGCGTTTACACCAATGCGGACAATACCAACAAAGTGCCGTCCTTCTGGCGGTTCGACGCCATGGCGAGCTATGACTGGAACGAGAATATGGGCGTGCAGTTGAACGTCTATAACCTCACCAACGAGCTCTATTATGCCGAATCTGCCGGTTCCCGGGCCGTGCCGGCGGCGGGTCGATCGGCCAGTTTGACGGCGCATCTCCGCTTCTGATACCGACTGTTCCCGCCCGATTGCCGGCATTCAGTCCCGCCCGGTTGCGCTTGCAGCCGGGCGGCCCCTTTTAAAGGAGAACCGCGCCATGATGGTCCAGATTCCCCAGGTGCTGACGCCGGAGCAGGTCGCCCATTGCCGGCGGGTTTTCGATGCCGCCGACTGGGTGGACGGGAAGGTCACCGCCGGACATCAATCGGCCAAGGCAAAACAGAATCTGCAATTGCCGGAAGAGAGCCCGGCAGCCCGGGAACTGAGCGATCTCGTCCTGCAGGCATTGGAACGCAATCCGCTCTTCATTTCGGCGGTCCTGCCGCAGCAGATTTTTCCACCGCTGTTCAACCGCTATGACAGCGCCATGAAATTCGATTCCCATGTCGACAACGCGATCCGCAGCAGCAATCTGCTGCGTCAGCGGCTGCGGACCGACGTATCGGCAACCTTGTTCCTCTCCGAACCCGACAGTTACGACGGCGGCGAATTGGTGGTCGAGGACACTTATGGCAGCCATGCCGTCAAACTCGCTGCGGGAGATATGATCGTCTATCCTTCCAGCAGCCTGCACCATGTCATGCCGGTGACGCGGGGATCGCGCCTCGCCTCTTTCTTCTGGGTGCAGAGCATGATTCGCGATACCGGCCAACGCGCCTTGCTGTTCGACCTCGATATGTCGATCGGCCAGCTGACCCGCGATCACCCGGATCATCCGTCCATCATCATGCTGACCGGCTGCTATCATAACCTGCTGCGACAATGGGCCGAGGTTTGAGATAGGCCCCTATCGCGTGGCCGGGCAGCAATGTTAGGGTGGACGACCGCTCACTTAACTTGGAATTCGGGATGCGTATCCGTCGCCTGTCAGCCTACCGCCTCGACCAGCCCTTCCGGGACGGCACCTATACCTGTTCCGGGGGCCGCAGCGCTGAAGGCTTCGATTCTCTGGTTGTCCGGCTCGACACCGATAGCGGCGTTACCGGCTGGGGCGAAATGGCGCCGCTGGGCGCCTTCTACGATCCGTCCTTTTCCGCTGCCGCACGGGCCGGCTTTATCGAAATCGCACCGCTGCTGATCGGGCAGGATCCACGGCAGGTCACAGCGATAAACCGGCGCATGGACCTGCATCTCAAGGGGCATCCCTACGCCAAATCCGCCATCGACATGGCCTGTTGGGATGCATTTGCGAAGAGCGCGGGACAACCGCTGGCCGAGATGCTGGGCGGGCGGTTCGGCGAGAGCGTCGATCTCTATCGCTCGATCCCTCAGGCCGCACCCGAGTGGATGGCCGAACGTGCGCGGAAATATCTGGCGGAAGGCTATCGCCGGCTGCAAGTCAAGGTCGGGCTCGACCCGGATGAGGATATCGAGCGCATGGCGGCCGTGCGCGCCGCCGTGGGCGGCGATGTCACCCTGTTCGCCGATGCCAATGGCGGTTGGTCAACCCATCAGGCGCGCCGCTTCTTGCGGGCTACGCGAGATCTCGATTATTACCTGGAGCAGCCCTGCGCCACCTATGATGCCTGCCGTGCGCTGCGACCGGATTGCGACCGCCCCTTGATCCTCGACGAATCGATCGATTGCTTGCTGGCGCTGCTCCAGGCGCATCATGATCGCGTTGTCGACGGCATCACCATCAAGATCGCCCGGGTTGGTGGCGTCACCCGCGCCGCCCGCATCCGGGATGTGGCGGTGGAGCTGGGCCTGGCCGTCACGGTCGAAGACACCGGTGGCGCCGAGATCGACACCGCCGCGATGATTCACCTATCGCTTTCCACGCCGGCGGGACAGCGACTGCATACGGTCGATTTTCATAACTGGGTAACCCGCCCCAACGGCACCGGCATTCCTCAAACGCGCGATGGTAAAATCTCCATTGGTGACGAGGCCGGGTTAGGGGTTTCCGTCCTGCAAGACGAACTGGGGATGCCCTTCGCCACTTACGGCAACTGATTTAGCGATCAAATTCGCTTATCTGAATCCGCATGGCGGCTTTGCGGACGGGTGGCTCTTCTGTTGTCCTGCAATGCCTTAGCAGGAACGCTCCGCATTTCTTTATACCGTCTTTACGTCCCTTTATATCGAACCCTCTCGCTTTCTTATGCTCCCTTAACGACCCTTTCATACGCGTCAGTCGCAACCGATTGCGTTGTCGCTAAAGCCGACCAGGTCGGCGCTATGAATTCGGGGTTAACATGTTGGACGTGATTTTCCTGGGGGCCGGTATCGGCCTCTTTGTGCTTGGCATCATCTATCTTTTCGCCTGTGCGCGGGTGTGAGGAGGCAGCCATGTCAACACTTGATATCGCCATCGGCGCCATCATCACCGTCGGCCTGATCGTGTACATGGGCATTGCCATGCTCTGGCCGGAAAAGCTCTGAAGCGAAGGCACATCTATCATGACAATCAATGGTCTTTTGCAGATCGCAGTTTTCTGCGTTCTGATCGTTGCGCTGGTCAAACCGCTGGGCGGTTACATGACCAAGGTCTTCGACGGACAGCGCACCTTCCTCTCACCGGTCCTTGTGCCGCTGGAGAAGCTCATCTATCGGATCTGTGGCGTACGCGAAAAAGAGGATCAGCATTGGCTGGTCTATGGCGTCGCCATGATGCTCTTCAACCTGGCCTGTTTCGCCTCGCTTTATGCGATCCTGCGGCTGCAGGCCTATCTGCCGTGGAATCCTCGCGGCTTCGCCGGCATGGCACCTGATCTCGCCTTCAACACGGCGATCAGCTTCACGACCAATACCAACTGGCAGAATTACGGCGGCGAAAGCACGCTCAGCTATTTCAGCCAGATGGCGGGCCTGACGGTGCACAACTTCGTTTCCGGCGCCACCGGCGTGGCCTTGGCCGTGGCCCTCATTCGCGGCTTCGCCCGCAAGCAGGCGCAGGCAGTCGGCAACTTCTGGGTCGATCTGACGCGTTGCACACTCTATATCATGCTGCCGGTCTGCTTCGTCGCAGCGTTGTTCCTGGTTTGGCAAGGCATGCCGCAGAACATGAGCGACTACGTCCAGGCCACCACCATTGAGGGTGCCCAGCAGACGATCGCCCAGGGGCCGGTTGCCTCGCAAGTCGCGATCAAGGTGTTCGGAACCAATGGCGGCGGTTTCTTCAACGCCAATGCCGCGCATCCTTACGAGAATCCGACGGCTCTGTCGAACCTATTGCAGATGGTCCTGATTTTCGCCATCGGCGCGGGCTTGACCAATGTCTTCGGCCGCATGGTCGGCAACCAGCGGCAGGGCTGGGCGATCTTTGCCGTCATGGGGGTTCTGTTCGTTGTCGGTGCTTTGTTCTGCTACTGGGCGGAAGCCCAGGGCAACCCTGCTTATAGCAGCCTGCCGGTCGATCAGCTCGCGGGCAGCCTGCAGGCCGGCGGCAATATGGAAGGCAAGGAAGTCCGCTTCGGCACCGCCAATTCGGCGCTCTTTGCCACAGTGACTACGGCAGCTTCCTGCGGTGCGGTCAATGCCATGCATGACAGCTTCACCGCTTTGGGCGGCATGGTGCCGCTGATTAACATGCTGCTCGGCGAGGTGATCATCGGCGGTGTCGGCGCCGGTCTTTACGGCATGCTGATCTTTGCCATCATCGCCGTCTTCATCGCTGGCCTGATGGTGGGCCGCACGCCGGAATATGTCGGCAAGAAGATCGAAGCGCGTGAAGTCAAGATGGCGATGCTGGCACTGCTCTGCGTGCCGCTGGTCGTGCTTGGCTTCACCGCCACTGCGACCATCCTGCCCTCCGCCTTGAAGAGTATTCTGAATGCCGGTCCGCACGGCTTTTCAGAAATCTTCTATCTCTTCACCTCCAGCGCGGCGAATAACGGCAGCGCGTTCGGCGGCATCACCGGCAACACGCCTTTCTACAATACGACAGGCGCCATCACGATGTTTGTCGGCCGGTTCTTCATCATCATCCCGGCCATGGCGATCGCCGGATCGCTGGCAGCGAAGCGGCTCACCCCGCCCAGCGCCGGCACCTTCCCCACACACGGTCTACTCTTCATCGCGTTGCTGCTGGGCGTGATCGTCATCGTCGTCGGTTTGACATACTTCCCGGCCTTGGCTCTGGGTCCGGTGGTCGAGCATCTGATGATGCTGAACGGACAATTGTTCTGAGCCAGGCTGACAGGAAATCTCTGGAGTAAATTATGACGCAGAAAGCGAAACAGATCTCGATCCTTGATAGCGAGATCTTGAAAGCGGCGGTCCGCGATTCCTTCGTGAAGCTGGATCCGCGTAAAATGGTGCATAACCCGGTGATGTTCGCGGTGGAGGTGGTGGCCGTGGGCGCCACTATCCTGGTCCTGCGCGACCTGGCGGCCGGCAAATCCGTAATGTTCTCCGCCCAGATCGTTTTCTGGCTGTGGCTGACTGTGCTGTTCGGCAACTTCGCCGAAGCGGTGGCCGAAGGCCGCGGCAAAGCCCAGGCGGATGCCTTGCGCAAGACCCGCAGCAAGGCGATGGCGAAGAAATTGCGCCAAGTGGGGGATACCAGCTATGAGACCGTCTCAGCGCTGGCTCTTGGTCCGGGCGATATCGTCCTGGTGGAAGCCGGCGATCTCATTCCCGGCGACGGCGAGGTGATCGAAGGCATTGCTTCGGTGGACGAATCGGCGATCACCGGCGAATCCGCGCCGGTGATCCGCGAGAGCGGCGGCGATCGTTCGGCCGTCACCGGCGGCACCCGCGTGCTCTCCGACTGGATCAAGATGAAGATCACGGCGGCACAAGGCTCGACCTTCCTCGATCGCATGATCAAGCTGGTCGAAGGCGCCAAGCGGCAGAAGACGCCGAACGAGATCGCGCTTAACATCCTGCTTGCCGGCATGACCTTGATCTTCATCCTGGCGACGGCCAGCATCCCGAGCTTCGCCGCTTATGCCGGCGGCAGTATCTCGATCATTGTGCTGATCGCGCTCTTCGTCACCCTGATTCCAACGACGATCGGCGCGCTGCTATCGGCGATCGGTATTGCCGGGATGGACCGGCTGGTGAAGTTCAACGTGCTCGCCACCTCGGGCCGTGCGGTCGAAGCGGCGGGCGACGTCGACACGCTGTTGCTCGACAAGACCGGCACCATCACGCTGGGCAACCGTGTTGCGTCCGCGCTGATCCCCCTGCCCGGCGTCAGCGAGCAGGAACTGGCCGACGCGGCGCAACTTTCCTCGCTGTCGGACGAAACCCCGGAAGGGCGTTCGATCGTGGTCCTGGCCAAGGAAAAATATGGCCTGCGCGGCCGCGACATGGCGCCGATTCACGCCGAGTTCGTGCCCTTCACGGCACAGACCCGGATGAGCGGCATCAATATCGACGGCTCGAGCATCCGCAAGGGTGCGGTGGATTCGGTAATCGACTATGTCCGCCAGCTGAAACCCGGCCAGTACACGCCGCAGGCGGAACTGACCAATATCGTCGAGACCATTGCGAAATCCGGCGGTACGCCCCTCGCCGTCGCCAAGGATGACCGTATCCTGGGCGTCGTCCATCTGAAGGACGTGGTCAAGGGCGGCATCCGCGAACGCTTCAACGAGCTGCGCCGCATGGGCATCCGCACGGTGATGATCACCGGCGACAATGCCCTGACCGCCGCCGCGATTGCCGCGGAAGCGGGCGTCGACGACTTCCTTGCCCAAGCCACGCCGGAAACCAAATTGAAGTTAATCCGCGACGAGCAGGCCAAGGGCAAACTGGTGGCCATGTGCGGCGACGGTACCAATGACGCCCCGGCTTTGGCCCAGGCCGATGTCGGCGTCGCCATGCAGACCGGTACGCAGGCCGCCCGCGAGGCCGGCAACATGGTGGATCTCGACAGCAACCCGACCAAGCTGATTGAGATCGTCATGATCGGCAAGCAATTGCTGATGACACGCGGTGCCTTGACCACGTTCTCGATCGCGAATGACGTGGCGAAGTATTTCGCCATCATCCCGGCAATGTTCGCGGCCTTCCTGCCGCAGCTAGGCCTGCTCAACATCATGGGATTGCGTTCGTCGGAAAGTGCCATCCTGTCGGCGATCATCTTCAACGCCTTGATCATCGTTGCGCTGATCCCGCTTTCGTTGCGCGGCGTGCATTATGCCCCGCGCGGTGCTGCCGCTTTGTTGCGCCGTAATATCCTGGTCTACGGCATCGGCGGCATCATCGTTCCGTTCATCGGCATCAAGGCCATCGACATCGTCGTTTCGGCCCTGCATTTGGTCTAACCTGCTTTAGGTCTAAGGAGACCGGTTATGTTATCGCAATTACGCCCCGCCATTCTGATGCTGGTGGTGATGACTGCCTTGTTGGGCATCGCCTACCCCTGGGCGGTGACCGGCATCGCACAGGTCGCCTTTTCGGATCAGGCAAATGGCAGCCTGATCGAGAAAAACGGCAAGGTGATCGGGTCCAGCCTGATCGGCCAGACATTCGCCGGCGAACGCTACTTCCATGGCCGCCCCTCGGCGGCCGGCCAAGGCTATGACGCGTCAGCCTCCAGCGGTTCCAATCTGGGTCCGACATCCAAGGCTCTGATCGATCGTATCGGCAACAGCGTCGCCGAACTGCGGAAGGCCAACAACAAAACGGTGCCGATCGATCTCGTTACAACCTCCGGCAGTGGCCTCGATCCCGACATCACACCGGAGGCGGCCGAATACCAGATCGACCGTGTTGCACAGGCTCGCGGGCTGCCGGCCGAGCAAGTGCGGAACCTGGTGGAAAGCCAGGTCCGAGGGCGTCAACTTGGTTTCCTTGGCGAGAAACGCGTGAACGTGCTATCCCTCAATCTGGCGTTAGACGCGCTACTGACGAAGTAAAGACGATACAAGATGAAAGCCGTCTCTGATGTCAGATCCGGTTCATAAAGAGACCGAGAGACGCCCCTCGGCGGACGCGCTTCTTGCCACCAGCACCGAACGACATCAGGGGCGGCTCAAGATTTTTCTTGGAGCCGCCCCGGGCGTTGGCAAGACCTATGAAATGCTGTTGGCCGGCAAGGCAAAACAGCGTGAAGGCGTCGATGTCATCGTCGGCCTTGTCGAGACGCATGGACGGGTGGAAACCCAGGCCTTGCTTGAGGGCCTGGAAATCCTGCCGCGCAAGGCAATTCCCTATCGCGACCGCACCTTAAGCGAGATGGACCTCGATGCCATTCTCGCCCGCAAACCTAAATTGGTCTTGGTCGATGAGCTCGCCCATACCAACGTTCCAGGCAGCCGCCACGCCAAAAGGTATCAGGATGTTGAAGAAATCCTGTCGGCTGGCATCGACGTCTATACGACGCTCAACATTCAGCATCTGGAAAGCCTGAACGACGTCGTCGCCCAGATCACTCATGTCCGCGTACGCGAAACACTGCCGGATCACGTCATCGACCAGGCAGATGAAGTCGAGGTCATCGACCTCACACCGAAGGACCTGATCCAGCGGCTGCACGAGGGCAAGATCTATACGCGCCATGTCGCTGATCGAGCCCTCACCCATTACTTCTCCGAGGGCAATCTTACCGCCTTACGCGAGATGGCGCTTCGTCGCACGGCCCAGCGCGTCGATGAGCAGATGCTGTCCTATATGCAGGCCCATGCCATTCATGGTCCCTGGGCAGCCGGTGAGCGAATCGTCGTGTGCATCAATGAGCACCCGAGCTCGCTCAGCCTGGTCCGCCACGCACGGCGCGCAGCCGATCGCATGCAGGCGAAATGGGAAGCGATCTATATTGAAACGACACGTCATCAATCGCTATCCGAAGCGGATCGTGATCGTATCGCAAGCGCACTGCGGCTGGCCGAACATCTTGGCGGCAGCGCTGTCACCATTCCTGGACGGCACATCGCCAGCGACCTCATCGATTATGCGCGACAAAACAATGTCACCCAGATCATCATCGGCAAGTCCCGGCGCTCGCGCTGGTTCGAAATGCTGCATGGTTCCGTGGTACATGACCTGGTGCGTCGTTCCGGCAATATCGGCGTTCACGTCGTCACCGGCGAGAGCGCGATGGATCGCACCATTGAAAAGGCGGAGGGTGGTCGAGCGACCAATGTCGCACCCGCTACATCGGTGGTCAGTTTCACGCCCTATCTCGTCAGCACGGCGATGGTGGCATTGGTGGTCGCGATCGGTTTTCCGATCAATGAACGTATCAGCCTGCCGAATATCTCGATGGTCTTCCTGGCAGCCGTGTTGTTCAGCGCCATCCGCTATGGCCTGTGGCCCTCGCTGTTTGCCTCGCTGCTCAGCACGCTTGCCTATAATTTTTTCTTCCTCCGCCCGCTCTTCACGCTGACGGTTTCCGATCCGTCGAATATTGTCGCCCTCATCTTCTTCCTGATCGTTGCCGTGCTGATCAGCCAACTCGCAGCCCGGGTGCGGTTGGAAGTGAAAGCCTCGCGCCAACGGGCTGCTTCAACAGCGGCGCTATATGGTTTCAGCCGCAAGATCGCGGCGATCGGCGAGATGGATGATTTGCTCTGGGCAACGGCCCACCAGATCGCGTCGATGTTGAAGCTGCATGTCATCCTGCTCCTGCCGGAGGAAGGCGTCCTGCAGGTCCGCGCGGGATATCCGCCGGAGGATGAATTGAACGAGGCCGATCTGGCGGCCGCCACCTGGGCCTGGACACAGGGCAAGCCAGCCGGACGCGATGCCGAAACCCTGCCTGGCGCGCGCCGCCTGTTCCTCCCCTTGCGGACCGAACGTGGGCTGGTCGGCGTCATGGGTATCGACCGGGAACAGGCTGGTCCACTGCTGACGCCCGATGAACGGCGGCTCCTGGATGCAATCAGCGATCAGGCCGCCATTGCCATCGAGCGCATCAATCTGGCGACCGATATCGATCAGGCACGGGTGATCGCCGAGACGGAACGCCTGCGGTCGGCGCTGCTCACCTCGATCTCGCACGATCTACGCACGCCCCTCTCCTCGATCATCGGGTCGGTTACCAGCCTGCGTTCCTTCGGCAAAAGCTTTGATGGCGAAACCCGGGACGAATTGCTGTTGACCATCCAGGAGGAAGCGGAACGGCTCAATCGCTTCGTCGGCAATATTCTCGATATGACGAAACTGGAATCCGGCTCGCTCCGGCCCAAGGACGGGCCGGTCGATCCGGAAGACACGATCTTTGCGGCGACCAGGGCTGCGTCACGCCTATTGACGCATCATCGCCTGGTTCTCGAGATCGCGCCGGATTTGCCGCTGCTACGCCTGGATTCCATCCTGTTCGGCCAGGTCTTGTTCAACCTGCTGGATAACGCCGCGAAATACGCGCCGCATGGTACCGCCATCACCATAAGGGCGCAGCTGAGCGACGACAATCTGCGCATCCAGGTCATGGATGAAGGTCCAGGCATCCCGCCCCAGGATCTTGAGCGCATTTTCGATAAGTTCTTTCGCGTTCATGGGGGCGATCGCCGGCGGGCGGGAACCGGCCTCGGCCTGGCGATCTGCCGCGGTTTCGTCGAGGCGATGGGCGGGCAGATATTCGCCGAGAATCGACCGGACCGGAGCGGTGCTTGTATCATCATCGCTTTCCCCGGCAAATTAACCGTATCACGCAGCGAAATCGACCAACTGACAGATGAGCAACGAGACACGTATTCTGATCGTCGATGACGAACCGGCCATTCGCCGTTTCCTCCGCAGTTCGCTCATCGCGGCGGGTTTCGCGGTGGAACAGGCGGAGACGGGGGCCGACGCATTGACCCTGAACCGCCAGATGAAACCTGATCTGGTGATCCTCGATCTTGGCCTTCCGGATCTCGATGGATTGGATGTGATCCGGCAGTTGCGCGCCACCTCTTCCGTGCCGATCATCGTTCTCTCGGTCCGCAACGACGAATCCGGCAAGGTCGTGGCACTGGATAACGGTGCCGACGATTATGTAACGAAGCCCTTCGGGGTTGAGGAGATGCTGGCCCGTATCCGTGCGGCCTTGCGCCACCGTCTCCAGGAACAGGGCCATGGACCGGTTTTTCAGAACGGCGATCTGAGCATCGACTTCCTCCAGCGCAGCGTCAAATTGCGCGGCAATGAACTGCGATTATCGCGGCGGGAATACGATCTCCTGCGTTTCCTGGCGGAGCATGCCGGCAAGGTCATCACCCACCAGCAACTCCTGACAGCGGTCTGGGGTGAGGCCCATCGCAACGACGTCGAATATCTCCGCGTCTATGTCCGGCAATTGCGTCAGAAGCTGGAAGACGACCCGCAGCAACCGGCCTATTTGCAGACCGAGCCCGGCGTTGGTTATCGCCTGCGTCTTCTCGAACCGACCGCATCCTGAAAGGCCCGCGCACAGCTTCGCCAAGCCGCAGGCCGTAGGCCTTTATATGAATATTCGCTTATATCCCTCCGCCTTCAGGGTATTAAATCCTGCTCGACAGCTAAACCTCACATTTTAAGGCGCACAGAGATACTTTGAATCCGACATAAATCCGCAATTAGGACTTTGTATGTTCCCCCACCTTTTTAACTAAAATTTAAGCAGGTAGGGCATGCTTGAACTTCTCTCAACATCGAGTCGAATTGCGCTTTCTCTCTTTATTATCGCCGTGCCCTCATTGGCGCTGGCGGATGATTTTTCCCTGACCACGGATTCCACCACCAGCCAGACGATCACCGGCGACGAAACAGGAACGGTCGGCAAGGGCGTCACGCTCTCCGTCGACGCGGACAGCGACAGCGAGACGGCAGTCACCTGGGATGACGGCACATCTGGAAAAGTGACCCTCACCAATAACGGGACCATCCAGTCCAAGACCGATCGCGCTTTCGATACCTCCAGCGGCGGCGGCGCGGATTATTCGATCGATCTCACCAATAACGGCTCGATTATCGGCTTCGACGATTCGATCCGAATCAAGTTCGACATCGCAGGCATGATCACGCTGGTGAACAGCGGCACGATTGCCTCCAATGGCGGCGGAGATGCGGGCCAGGCGATCGATTTCGGCTCGTTGCTCGAGAGCAACGGCTCGGTCAGCATCACCAATAAGGCCGGCGGCGTCATCAGCTCCGACGGCAACGATGCCATCGCCATTGGCGACACCGCCACACTGAACCTGACCAATGCGGGTAAAATTCTCGCCATCAATGAAGACCAGGATGTCCGCGGCATCGACATCTCCAATGATGATGCGGTTGGCAAGACACGAAACGTTTCGATTCTGAACGACACAACCGGGCTGATCCATTCGGACGATGACGCCGTCCGGATCGATTTCGACGTCAATGGCGGCACCGTCACGCTGGAGAATCGTGGCACCATCATTTCGGAATTCGGCCAAGCCGTTGACTTCAATGCGCTAGCGAATGATGCCGGCACCGGAGCAGGTACGGGCACAACCACGATCAACATCATCAACACCGCAACCGGCATCATTCAGGCCAATAATGCCGACGGCATCCGTCCGGGACAGAGCACCACGGTCACCAATTACGGTCATATCACCGCAACGAATAGCGACATCAACGAGTCGAGCGATGCCGTCGATTTCCAGGATTTCAGCGGCACGGTCATCAATAAAAGCGGCGGCGTGATTGACGGTTTACATGCCGGCGTCACCGGTGCCCAAGTCAATACGCTCAACGAGAAGGGCGGCACGATTATCGGCCGCAACGGTTCGGGCGTGAATGTCGACGGCAACGGCACGGTCGTCAATTACGGCACCATTTCCGGCAACTTCATCGCAGGTGCTGAAGACGGCGATGGCGATGGCGTCGATATTGACGGCGAGATGGGTGCCAATGACGTCACTGTCAAAAACTACGGACTTATTGAAGCAAAAGGGGCCACCGGCGTTCATGACGGAAACCCCACCGACATCAATATCGCCGATGGCGTCGCTTTCGGCGGCGGCAACCTTTACAATGCCGCCGGGGCCGTCATCCGCAGCGCCCAGCGCGGCGTGTTCGTCGATGACAGCAACGGCGGTGCTGCTTTCGGCGTGACGAAGATTACGAATCTCGGCACGATCGAAGCCGGCACAGATGGCATCACGCTGGTCGGTTCCCTGGATGATACCATTATCAATGGCGGGCTCATCACTGCCGGCAGCGGCATGGCCATCGATATGGGCGGGGGCAACGACACGCTCGAGATCATCGCCGGCTCACGCATCGTCGGCTCGGTCGATGGTGGCGACGATACCGATACCGTCATCCTCGAAGGCGGAAACGGTACCTTCGACGCACCGCTCAATTTCGAAGTGCTCGAAGCGAAAAGCGGCACCTGGACACTGAACGGCGCGCAGAGCTACAGCAACGGTATGACGGTCGATGATACGGCCACCCTCGTCGCGACCGGCCCGCTCACTGGCGATCTGACCGTCAAGGACGGCGGCAGCTTCGGCCAGGGCGGCACGACGGCAGCGGGCTCTACGCTCGATGTCGACGGCAATGTGACTTTCGACAGCGGCGCCACCTATAAAGCACGCATCAGTGCGGCCGGTGACAGCGATCTTCTGCACACCACCGGCGCCGCCAATCTCGACGGCCATCTCGTCCTGTCCACCGCGGGCGGCGTCAAGGTTGGCGGTACTTATACCATCGTCGCCGCGGATGGCGGTATCACAGGCGATTTCGCCGATGTTACCTCCAGTGCGCCGCGCCTGAAATTCACGATGACGCCGAACGGCAACAACAGCCTCGAGGTCCAGGCCGAACTCAGCGGCGTGACCTTCGATGACCTGTCGGATGGCGGCCATAACCAGCAGGAGGTTGCTGATGCTCTCGACAAAGCATCGGATGCCGGCGTCGATGCACCGCTACTCGCTACACTGAACGGTCTCGACGCACATTCGCTATCCAAAGCCATGGACAGCCTGACCGGCGAATCGCATTCGTCCTTGACCAATGTCTCGATGGAAACCGCCGGCCAGTTCGGCCAAGCGATCAGCGGCCGGATCGGTACGGTACGCTCTGGCAATCCGCAGACGGCCTCGCTGGCCAATTCCTTCACCGGGCTGCAACTCGCCGCCCGTAATCTCGGCAGCGATTTGGACAGTGAACTGGCTGCCCTGCCGGTCTCGGTGGCAGATGCTTCGGGCAATGCTCATCCGGCCATCAGCAATGATTTCTGGTTGCGCGGCTATGGCACGTTCGGCAGTCAGGACGGCGATTCAAATACCGCAGGCTACAATTATTCGACCGGTGGCATCGCCGCCGGCTACGATCATCACCTGACCGAGAACCTGCTAGGCGGCATCAGTATCGGCTATTCCCGGACGACCGCCAATTTCGACGACAGCAGCGACGATGCCAAGATCGATTCTTACGACATCGGCCTCTATAGCAGCTACGATACCGGTTCCTTCTATGTGGACGGCATCGTCAATTACAGCTATCTGCGCAACAAGGCGGACCGCGATATCGTATTGGGCGCTACCACGGATCATGCGAAATCCGATTACAGCGGCAACCGCATCTTGCTTACGGCGAAGCGGGTTACGTCCTGAGACTGGGCGAGGCTTCGCTGCAGCCCCTGGCCTCGCTGCAATATACCTGGCTGCGCCAGGATAGTTTCAAGGAACATGGCGCCGGCGGTGCCGATCTGGCGGCCGATGCCTCGACCATGAACAGCCTGAAGAGTGGTCTCGGCTTGCGCATCTCGCAGCAGTTCCAGACCGGCGAGCATACGTTCTTCGTGCCGGAACTGCGGGCCCGCTGGATGCATGAGTTCCTCGATACGCAATCCAGCATCAGTACGGAACTGTCCGGCCTGACCGGCAGCGATTTCACCGTCAAGGGTATCGACAGCGCGCGAAATGGTGCACTTGTCGGCGCTGGCTTCACGTCGGATATCTCCGGTGCTGTGGCTATGATGGCGGACTACGACGCCTTCGTCAGTGCCGACCAGACGGTTCACAACATCTCCGGCGGCTTCAAGATCAAGTGGTAAGCCAGGTGAACCTATCCAGCCGGTTACGAGCGTAGCCAGAAAATGACGTAAGTTGATGGCCGGGACGAACTTCCATCGTTTCGGCCATCGCTTTTGTTATCGCCATAACCCGTGATAGGGTACCGTTCCTGACCGACATATCCCAGGAAGGCCTCCGGAAGCATGCCGATCGGCTTCAGAGAAATCATCTTTTCCCTGAAGAGTTTTGCTGGCGCGATGCTGGCAATGTCGATCTCCTTCCTGCTCGATCTCGAAAAACCCTCCTGGGCATTGCTCACCGCCTATATCGTCGCCCAGCCTTTTGCGGGGATGACGCAATCGAAGGCGCTCTACCGCGTTCTCGGCACGGTCGTCGGCGGTGCCTTTGCCGTCATTGCCCTCGGCAACCTGTCATCAGCATCAGCCTTGCTGTCTCTCGTCCTGGCCCTGTGGCTCGGTCTTTGCGTGTACTTCTCGCTGCTTGACCGCACTGCGCGGAGCTATAGCTTCATGCTGGCTGGCTATACCGCGGCAATTATCTGCTTTCCCGCCGTCGATACGCCCGATGCGATCTTCGATATCGCCGTTGCCCGATGCGAGGAAATCATTATCGGCATCCTCTGCGGCCTCGTCGCCAATCAGCTGTTTTTCCCCTTAAGCGCCGGTACCGCTTTGCAACGCCGAATCGACAGTTGGCTGGAGGATGCCAAACGATCCATCGTCAACGTCCTGCTGCAACATAGCACCGAGGAAGCGGCATTGGCCGACCAGCATCGGTTGCTCAGCGATTCGCTGGCCCTCAATACACTGCGGGAGCATGCGGTTTTCGACACGCCGGCTTTACGCAACACCCAAACCTGGATCTTTGAATTGCAACGCCGCATGCATGGCTTAATGGCTGTGCTGGTCTCGATCGAGGACCGTCTCGCCCTGCTGCGCCGGGAACAACCGGCATTGATCACGCCACACCTCTCCCTGTTTGAACGGGCTGCCGCCTATGTCAGGCAAGCAGCGGGCGATGACGATGTCGCATTGCGGGAAGGATTGCGAGCCGATATCGAGCGAGCGATGCCAGCCGATCGGGCGGTAACCCAGGATCACCATCTCCTGCTTCTGGCAACCGTGATTGCACGGCTGAAAGATCTGCTGCGCTTCTGGGACGATTGCCGCCATCTGAGGCAATTGGTGGCGGAGCATCGCCGCGCACCGACACCGCCGGTCCCTCTCGCCGTGCATCGCGATCACATGATGGCACTGCTCGGCGGTGCCGGGGCCTGTGTCGCAATTCTCCTATGCAATACCTTCTGGGTTTTCAGCGCCTGGCCAAGCGGTTCTGGCGCCGTCATCCAGGCGGGTGTGATGTGCGCGTTGTTCGCCGCATCCGACAATCCGGGCGATCTTGCCGTGAAATTTCTGAAAGGGACCCTCATCGGCATCCTGATCGCCGGCATCTTTGTTCTCGGCATCCTGCCGGCGATTTCCGGCCTGCCATTGCTGATCGCCAGCATGGCGATGTTTTACTTGCCGATCGGCACGATGCTGGCCGTCCCCAGTTTGGCGCCCGGCGCCCTGCCCGTCGTGCTCGGCTTTACCACGTCGATCACCATCCAGAACAACTATACATTCGCCTTCGACGACTTCCTCAATGGCGCCATCGCCACGATCATCGGCACCGGTGCTGGCGCCCTGCTTTTGCGCATCTTCCGCTCCGCCGGCAGCGATGTGATTCTTCTCCGCCTGATCGCCGCGATCCGCCGCGACTTGGCCCATGCGGCCATTGGCGACAGCGACCTCGATCTCAATACCTTCGAAGCTCAAATGTTCGACCGGCTGAACACCTTGGTCACGCGCCGTCGCCCCGAGAATGCACAGATCGAGTCCATTCGCGGTGGTCTTGCTGCTTTGCGCCTTGGCCTGAATCTGTTTCTGCTGAATTCCGCCGAGCCGGACCTGCCGCCGAGCGCCAAGCAATCGATCCGGCGGGCACGCGCCGAACTGGCCAAATTGTTCCGTGGAAGCTATGGCAAATCCGCACAGTTGGATAGCAGCCGCCAGGCCCTGGGACTTGCCATCGACGACATCTCCCGCGATAGCTTGACACCGCCGGCAATGCAGGCGGTCATGGCGTTGGGCGGTATTCGGCAGTTGCTGGAAAGCCATTCTGCTTTCTTCTGCAGGCAGCCTGCAATGGACTTAGCGACAAAACAGGAAGTTATGGCAGCATGACCAAGGAGATCGATATCGGCGGCGTCTTCATCACGCCTTTCCTCGCCTGGGCCATATTGGCATTGCTGGCCAATACGCTGCTGGGCCGGCTGCTGGAGCGGGTCGGATTCTATCGCTTGATCTGGCATCGCAACCTGTTCGATGCCGCGACCTTCGTCATCTTCTTCGCCGCGATCACCTTCCTGATGTCGCGGAGATAAAGATGCGCCTCCTTCTCCTGCTGCGGCTGCTGACGACGTTGATCATCCTGTTGATAGCCGTTGCCTGCGGCTGGTATCTCTGGGATTATTACATGAGGGAGCCCTGGACCCGCGACAGCCGCGTGCGGGTGGAAATCATTCAGATCGCGCCGGACGTCTCGGGCCTCGTCACCGATGTCAGGGTCACCGACAATCAGACCGTGCGGGCCGGCGATGTTCTTTTCGTGATCGATCGCGACCGCTACCAATTGGCCTTGAACCAGGCGCAGGCGACCCTTGAAAGCCGCAAGGCATCGCTGGCCCAGGCCCAGCGCGATCTCAATCGCGTATCCAAATTGAGCACTGTGTCGATTTCCGTTGCTCAGCGCGAGCAATATGAATCGGCTCTCGAGGTTGCCGAGGCGAATAGGCGCGAAGCGGAGGCAGCATTGGATGTCGCCAAATTGAATTTGGTCCGCACGGAAGTTCACGCACCGGCCAATGGTTATATCACCAATCTCTTGCTGCGGCGGGGCGATTACGTCAATGCCGGTACGGCCGTCATGGCACTGACAGACAGCTCGACCTACTATATCAGCGGATATTTCGAGGAGACCAAGTTGCCGCGCATCCAGGTCGGCGACCGGGCGTCGATCCGATTGATGGGAATCAACCAGCCCTTGGAAGGCCATGTCTCCGGCATCGCCAGCGGCATTGTCGATCGAGAGCGCACCACGAGCCCCAATTTGTTGGCCAATGTCAATCCGACGTTCAACTGGGTCAGGTTAGCCCAGCGTGTTCCCGTGCGCATCGAAATCGATCACGTACCCGACGGCGTAAAATTAGTTGCCGGCCAGACGGCAACTGTGGTGATCCTACCACCTGAGAAGAATGATTGAATGAAAGGAGAGCAGAGATGAGTGACACGACCGTCAAGGTGCTTGGAATATGTGGCAGCCTGCGCGATAAATCATTCAACAAGGCGACCTTACAAGCCGCGATCGAGCTGGCGCCAAGCGACATACGCATCGAGACGGCGACGATCGGCGATATTCCGCTTTATAATGCAGACATCCAGGCAAAGGGCTTTCCAGCCTCGGTTGAGGCGCTGGGCGCCAAAGTCCAGGCGGCCGATGCGCTGCTTCTCGTCACGCCCGAATACAATTATTCAGTTCCCGGTGTCCTGAAGAACGCCATCGACTGGGTGTCGCGCCTGCCGAGCCAGCCTTTCGCTGGTAAAGGCGTCGCCATTATGGGTGCCAGCCCCAGCATGTTGGGAACCGCACGCGCGCAATATCATCTGCGCCAGATCTGTGTCTTCCTCGATATGCATCCGCTCAACAGGCCGGAGGTGATGATCGCCCATGCGACGACGAAATTCGACGAAGCCGGCAAATTGCGGGATGCGACGGCGCGCGAGCTGATCGGCAAGCTGCTGGTCGATCTCGGCGCGTGGAGCCGGCTGTTGCAGACAAGGACGCGAGGAGCTTAAAGCGCCTGGCCGTAACCTGGTGGAACGTCGGCACGAATGAGGTACGAAGGACGGCTTCTCGTCCGTTCGCAGAGGCGTTGTGCATGTTGCCCTGGTACGATCGCAATCGGCAGTTTTCCGGGTTCAAAGCGTCTATTTTCGGCGGTATTTTGCTGCCGGGATTGTGGATCGGCGTCGCTTGGGCCTTGGGGCGGTACGATGCCGCATCCAGCACAGTCGCTGCCGCACCCGCCCTGCCAGCCATCAATGCCTCGGCCGGCGCTTTGCCGCTGGGAGCGATGCCTGTCACCGAAGCCCTCCACCAGATCGGCTTATGGGCGGTGCGCTTTCTGCTGCTGTCACTTGCGGTGACACCCTTCCGGCGGATCGGCCAGTGGCCGCGCTTGATCCAGGTGCGCCGTATGCTGGGCGTCGCGGCTTTCAGCTATGCCGCCATACATTTGTTTCTTTACATCGTGCAACAACATTATCGGCTGGTCTTCGTGGCCAGTGAGATTGCCTCGCGGATCTATCTGACAATCGGCTTTGCAGCTCTGCTCGGCCTTTGCACGCTGGCCGCGACATCAACCGACAGCGCGCTACGCCGCCTGGGCGGTCGGACTTGGCAGCGTTTGCACTATCTCGTCTATCCAATCACGGTCCCGGCGCTGGTGCATTTCTTTCTGCAGTCGAAAGTCAACGTCACCGAGCCGGTCTTGATGAGCGGCTTCTTCATCTGGCTGATGTCGTACCGCCTCGCCTACCGGCTGAACGGAGATCGCGCACTCTCCCTCTGGCATTTACTGGGCCTGGCAGTATGGGCAGGGCTGCTCACGGCTTTCGGCGAGAGCGCCTGGTACCAGTTCATGACCGGGCTTGGCGGCAAGCGCATTCTGCTCGCCAATCTCAGCTTCGCCCATCACATCCGGCCGAGCTGGTGGGTACTGGCCGCCGGATCGGCAATGATGGGCCTGAAACTGATTGCCGACCGCGTCTGGGCCGGAAAAAAGCGGCGCAGACTGAGTCCCGCCGCTTCGCCAACCTGACCGTGCAGGCTATGCCGCGACGGCCGATCCAGTATTTTGACCAGCAGCGACCGGCACTTCACCCATCGTGGTCGTCCGATAGAGCAAGCGGCGGTGGCCATCATAATCGTTTACCGCCAGATGCAAGGTGGAGCGATTATCCCACATCGCCAAAGTGCCGGGCCGCCAACGCAGCCGGCAGGTGAAATCCGCCCGTATGCTGTGCTGGTAGAGATAATCGAGCAGCGGCTTCGATTCCGCGACGGTCATGTTCTCGAAACGCTGGGTATAGACCGGGTTGACGAACAGCGCCTTGCGGCCCGTCACCGGATGGCGGCGCACCACCGGATGGGCCGTCTCGCGGTCCGCCGAGGGGTCATTGCGCACCATCTTGATCGAGCGGCTGACCGGCACATCGGGCGATGGCCCCGTCGTTCCATGCGGCCAACCGGTGTGAATGGCCCGCAGCGGATCGAGCAAGCGCTGCAGCCCCTCGGACAAGGTCTCATAAGCGAGATACTGGCTCGACCAGATCGTGTCGCCGCCCAGTTCCGGCAATTCGATGGCATAAAGCAGGGTCGCGGCCGGCGGCTGGGGCAGAAACGAAAAGTCGCTGTGCCAAGTCCCGCCGAAGGTGGAAATCTTGCGCTCGTCGGCCTCCTTGAGGACGGCGATGATGTCTGGATGACTTTCCATGCCGTTGACATAGGGCACGCGGAGGACGGTGCCAAAACGACGCGTGGCCTCTAAAAGGTCGTCCGGCGTCAAGTCCTGGTCCCGGATGAAGAGTACGGAATGGTCGGCAAAGGCGCGGTTGATCGTCGCGATGGCGGCCGCATCGGCCTTGCGAAGATCGATCCCGCTAACCTCGGCACCTAAATTCGGCGTGACCGGCTTGATCTGGAGTTCCTGACCCATGAATCTGCGCCCTCTCCAAGTTGTCCGTAGGATTTTGCTGCCAGATTATGCCGACTTGTCGGAGATTGGTCCATCCGTCGCTCTTTCGCATCGACGGGAAGTCCACAAGGTCCTATATCGAAGTTCAGTGTCAGTCATAAAACCATAAGACGCATATGGATATTATAAAGGTTCGTGTCGCCCGTATCTGGCAGGAAGCCGGGGGCATCAAGGGTTTCGAATTGGTCAGCCAGGATGGTCAGATATTGCCCGCCTTCACGGCCGGGGCCCATATCGGCGTCCATCTGCCAAACGGGGTGATCCGTCACTATTCGATGTGCAACGATCCGGAAGAGGGCAACCGCTACGAGCTGGGCGTGCTGAAATCGCTCGACAGCCGCGGCGGATCCAATTTCATGCATGACCAGGTCAAGGAGGGCGACCTGCTGAAAATCGATGCACCCCGTAATAATTTCCAACTCAAGCTGGATGCCGAGACCTATATCCTCATTGCCGGCGGCATCGGGATCACGCCCCTGCTGTCCATGGCCCGCGCCTTGAACCGGGCGGGACGGCCCTATCGGCTTTATTATTGCACCCGCACTGCCGAGATGACCGCCTATCGCGACTTGCTGGCGCAGTCGGAGTTTGCCGGAAAGGTCGAGTTCGTGCATGACGGCGGCGATCCCCAAAAGGGGCTAGACCTTGCCGCGCTCTTGCGCGAAATCCGCACCAATGGCCGGATTTACTGCTGCGGCCCGGGCGGGTTGATGGCGGCGGTCAAGGCCGCGACGGCGCATTGGCCGAGCGACCGAGTGCATTTCGAAGCCTTCAGCGCGTCGCCCGAATTGCGTCCTGCCGAGGCCGGTCCCGATCAGGCGTTCGAGGTCGAGCTTGCGAGCTCCGGCAAGGTCCTGAACGTGGGAGCCGATGAAAGCCTGCTCAACGTCCTGCGGGATAATGGGATTTTTATTCCCAGCGCCTGCGAGGAAGGCATTTGTGGCACCTGCATCGTCAATGTCCTGGAAGGTGAGCCGGATCATCGCGATCAAATCCTCACGGATGAAGAGCGATCTGCCAATAACTGTATAACCGTCTGCTGTTCGCGGGCAAAGACCGCCCGGCTGAAGCTCGATCTGTGACGAGGCGTCGCGCACCAGTAGATTATCGCGCGGGCATTACGACGAAGGATTGACGTCAGCCCGACGAGCAGGGAACATATCGCCCTCCCCTGCCGACCGGTCGCGGGTTTCCCTTGCCGAGCTAATAAGATGGAGAAGGCCACTATGTATCGCACGAAGAATACCTTGTCAGAAAATGTCCGGGCAAAATCGGTTGCCCTGCTGAACGAGCATCTTGCGGCTGCCATCGACCTGCATCAGCAGACCAAGCAGGCGCATTGGAACGTACGTGGCGAGAATTTCATCGGCATCCATGAGCTGTTCGATCGAGTCGCCGGCGAGCTGGTGGGCTTTTATGACATGATTGCGGAACGGACCGGCGCGCTGGGCGGTACGGCCGAAGGCGGTGTCCAGACTGCCGCCAAAAAATCCTTCCTGAAGCCCTATCCTCTGGGCATCGCCGACAGCGCTGCGCATATCGATGCCTTGACGACCGCGCTGGCAGAATTCGGCAAATCTGCCCGCAAGGCGATCGACGACAGTGCCGGTTTCGGCGATGCCGACACGGCCGATCTGTTCACGGAGATTTCCCGCGGCATCGACCAGCAGATTTGGCTGATCGAATCCCATCTGTCGCCGGCCCCGGCGAAGAGCAAGAAGTAAGAGCTCGGCGGCGCGGCTTCGGCCGCGCCGCCTCACCTGCCGACATCTTCATCCCTTGTGGATCGGATCAATCCACAAGACCTCTTCGGGCTTTTCCACCGGCTCGATATCCAGGTTCACCACAACCGCTTCCCCGTCACTGCGCACGAGCACACATTCCAGCACTTCTTCGCGGCTGGCATTGATTTCCTGGTGCGGCACATAAGGCGGTACGTAGATGAAATCGCGGGGCCCCGCTTCGGCGGTGAATTCCAGATTCTCGCCCCAGCGCATGCGGGCCTTGCCCCGCACGACATAGATCACGCTTTCCAGCGCGCCATGATGATGCGCGCCGGTTTTCGCATTGGCATGAATGGTAACGGTACCGGCCCAGAGTTTCTGCGCGCCGACACGGGCATAGTTGATCGCAGCCTTGCGATCCATCCCCGGCGTCTGGGCCGTATTGCCGTCCAGCGCATTGCCGGGCATGACCCGCACGCCGTCATGCTTCCACTTCGCCCCTGCTTCGGTCATCGCGGCTGCTCCCTTCGTCGTTCACAGCCATGATAACATCTTGCGGCGCAGCGTGGCAGGCCGTCGTCTCGGGGTAGAAGCAGGCCACGTCGGCACCCGGCACGGCCTGGCCCAGCAGTGGGATTTCCCGGCCACAGCGCGGCTGGGCCTTCGGACAGCGGGTGTGGAAATCGCATCCGCCGGGGCGCTGCGCCAGGCTGGGCACTTCGCCGGTCAGTTGGATATCGGTGCGCCGCCGCCGGGGATCGGGATAAGGCTGCGCCGAGAACAAACCATGGGCGTAGGGATGCTGTGCGTGGCGGGCCACGTCCGCAGCCGAACCGATTTCAACGATGCGGCCAAGATACATGATTGCCAGCTGATCGCAGAAATGCTGCGCCACAGAGAGATTATGGGTGATGAACAGCAGCGCGCAGCCTGTGTCTTGCTGCACCCGATGCAGCAGGTTCAGCAATTCGCCCTGCACAGAAACGTCGAGTCCGGCGGTCGGTTCGTCCGCGATGATGAGTTTCGGCTGCAAAGCCAGCGCCCGTGCCACACCGACACGGCGCGCCTGTCCGCCGGAGAGCTGGTGCGGATAACGGCTGCGCAACGACGCCGGCAGGCCCACGGTCGAGAGCAGACGATCGACCTCTGCGTCGATCTTGCCGGCTGGCCAGTTGCGGATCTTGAGCGCTTCGGCGATCAGCGAGCGCACCCGGAGGCGCGGGCTGAGGCTGGAGATCGGATCCTGGAACATCATCGCCGAATGGGCGCGGATTTCCTGCGACCGATCGAGGCCGGGGGCGATCAGGGTTCGGCCGTCAAAGGTGACCGTGCCACTGGCCGTCTTGGTGAGCCCCATGATGGCACGGCCCAAGGTCGATTTGCCCGAGCCGCTTTCGCCGACCAAGCCCAGGGTCGTTCCCGGCGCAATCGACAGCGAGACATTCAACACCGCATCGATGAAAGGATCCTTCTTTCCCTTCACCAAAGCTCGCAGGCTGCCCATGGTGCGGAAACGGACGCGGAGATCCTTGACGTCCAACATGTCAGACCCCTTTCGCCATATGGCAGGCCGCAGCATGATCGGCTTCGACCGGCCGCAAAGGCGGCGATACCTGACGGCAGATATCCGCCGCGAGATTGCAGCGGGCTTGGAAAATACAGCCGGCCGGACGGTCGAACGGTCCCGGCACTTCGCCCGGGATGGCGGGAAAATCCGTCACATGTTCCGGCAGCAAGGCCGGATCGCAGGCCAGCAGCGCCTTGGTATAGGGGTGCTGCGGGTTATGGAAGATGTGATCAACCTCGCCCTGTTCCACTAGGCAGCCGGAATAGAGCACGGCGACGTAATCGCAGATCTCGGCAATGATGCCGAGGTTATGCGACACGAAGACGATGGACGTGTGGAAATCCTGCTGCAGCTTGCGCAGAAGGTGGATGATCTGCGCTTCCATGGTGACGTCGAGCGCCGTCGTCGGTTCGTCGGCGATCAGCAGGCGCGGCTGCCCCAGCAGCGCCATGGCAATGCAGATGCGCTGGCGCATGCCGCCGCTGAATTCATGGGGATATTGCGTCAGGCGCGATTCCGGATCGGGAATGCCGACGCGGCGCAGCATCTCGACCGCCTTGCGCCGCTTCTCCGCCATGCTGACGCCCTGGTCGCGATACTGAATATCGGTCATCAGCGTGCCGATCGACATCGACGGATTGAGCGCCGTCATCGGATCCTGGAAGATCATGGCGATATCGGTCCCGCGAATGGCCCGCAGCTCCCGCTCGCTCATATTCAGGATGTCGCGGCCCTCGAATTTCACTTCGCCGGTGATTTCCGCTGTCTGCCGGCTGATCAGGCCCAAAGCGGCGGAGATCAGGGTCGTCTTGCCGGAGCCGCTTTCACCCACAATGCCGACCACCTTGCCGGCCGGCACGGTGAGGCTGACATCGTTCACCGCAATGGCTTGACCACGCGCGCCGTTGAAACCGACGGAAAGATTTCTAATCTCCAGTACCGGCGCGTTTTTTGCCATCTCCATTTTGCCACTCATGCCCGACGCACCTGCAATTTGGGATCCAACACATCGCGCAGTTTCTCGCCGAGGAGGGTAAAACCGAGCGTCGTCAGCATCAGCGGGATACCGCCGGCAATGACCAGCCAGGGCGTCTGGCGGATCAGGGTATAGCCGTCATTCAGCATTCGGCCCCAGCTCGGCGCCGGCGGCGGCACACCAAGGCCAAGGAAGCTCAGCGCCGCCTCGACGGTGATGACCACGGGAATATCCATGCTGACCAGGATGAAGACCGGCCCGATCACATTCGGCAAGATATGGCGCAGCACGATCTGCAGATGCCCGATATTCATCGACCGTGCCGCCAGGATGTATTCGTGATTGCGCACCGATAAAGTCGACGTGCGGATCAGGCGGGCATAGGTCGGCATGGTGGTGATGGCCACCACCAGAACAACGATAAACTGACTCGAGCCGAACAGCGTGATCGCCGCCAAAGCCAGCATGATATAAGGGAAGGAATAGATGCTATCCAGCAGCAGCATCAGCAGATTGTCGAGCCAGCGCGGTCCGTAGCCTGCGAGCAGGCCGAGCACGATGCCGCAGGAGACGGAAGCGCCGATGGCCAGGATGGAGACCGTCAGCGCCACACGGGTGCCGGCGAGCACGCGCGAGAAGGTATCGCGGCCCAGATTGTCGGTGCCAAACCAATGCGCCGCGCTGGGGCTGGCGAAACGATGGGCCATATCGAGCATGGTAATCTTATAAGGCGCCAGGTATTCGCCGAAGAAGCCCAGGAAAAAGAAGGCAAAGACGATACAGCAAGCGAAGACGGTGACCGGATCCTTGAAGAATTCCGGAATGCGCATGCTTAGCCGCGGGCGCGCGGATTGCGATTGTTCCACTGCCATGATCACAATCCCTTTCGGATCTTCGGATCCAACGCGGCGACCAGCAGATCGGCGATCAGCGTACACATGGTGAAAATGAAGATCGTCGACAGCGTGAGGCCCATCATGACCGGATAGTTCCGGGTATTTACCGCCGCCAGGGCCGATTGGCCGACGCCGGGACGGTTGAAGATGATTTCCGCAAAGACGGCGCTGGAGAGCAGCCCGCCATAGGCCATGCCGAGCAAGGTGATGGTCGGCAGGACGGCGATCTTCAACGCATATTTCAGCGTGATCTTCCATTCCGGCAGGCCGAAGGCGCGGGAGAAACGGATATGGGTCTCGTTGAGCACTTCCAGCATGGTGGCGCGCACCAGCCGCGAGAGATAGCCGACCCAGGCAAAGCCGATGGCGAAAGCCGGCAGGATGAGATGCACGACCTGATCGCCGAAATTCCCGGGTTCGCCGGCACCGATCGCCGGCAGCCAGTTCAAGGTGACGGCAAAAACCAGAAGGGCATAGATGGCCGTGAGAAAGGACGGCGTCGAAATCATCGCGATGGAGAAAATGCCGATGATGCGGTCATCCAGCTTGTTCCGGCGTACCGCCGAATAACAGCCGAGCGGTATGCCGATCAGGGCCGCCCAACCAAGCCCGGTCACTGCCAAGATCATGGTCTTCGGCAGGGTTTCCTTGACGATATCGATGACCGGGCGATTGCTCCAGACATCGACACCGAGATCGCCGCGCAGCAGGCTGCTGAAGAAGTGATAAAGCTGCATATAGATAGGCTGGCCCAGTCCCATGCGGATCCGCAGGGCCTCGCGCATTTCCGGCGTCGCGCGTGGGCCGAGCGCGATCGCGGTGGGGTCACCGGGAATCACATAGGCGATGCAGAACAGTACCGTGACCGACAGCACGCAGACCAGAAGCGCCATACCAAAGCGTTGCAGGGCGTAAAGCCACATCACCGAGCCTCAATTCTTTAAGCGGCAATGGCGGCAGGGCCGATACCCTACCGCCATTACCGGTCTGCCGATAATAGACGCTTAGGCAGCAGCCCCGAAGCGCCAAAGGACCGCTGTGCCATCCGGCTTCAGCGCCGGGGCGACGGAGTTACGATAGATCGCCGCAGTCGCTTCATGAGTCAGGAACAGATAGCTGCCCGACTTTTCCATGATGTCCTGCATCTTCACATACATCTCGCCCCGCTTGGCAGGATCGAGTTCGCGCAGGCCGGATTCATGCAACTGGTCGTATTCCTTGCTGCAGAAACGCTCCCAATCCCAGACACCGACCTGCTTGCAGGTGAACCAGGCGGTCGCCCAGGCCGGATCCGGATTCATCGAGAAGCGGCCGAGCAGCAATTGCAGATCCTTCCAGGAATTGCCGGACTTCTCATCGCCGATGGTCCAGAAAGTACCGGAATCCAACGGTTCCAGGGTCACGTCGACGCCGACATCGGCGAGATTGGCCTGGATGACCTGGGCCGCGGCAACCCATTCCGCTTTGTTCAGGAAGGAGAGCTTCAGCTTCAAGCCTTCGGCGCCCGCGGCCTTCAGTTCTTCGCGCGCCGCATCGGGATCGAAATTGGTCAGATTGGCTTCGCGATGGCCGACCAGGCCGGGCGCGATGATGCCGGTCGCCCGGGTCGCGGCCCCGAAATAGGCGGCATCCAATACCGTATTGACATCGATCGCCTTCTGGATGGCTTCACGGATCTTCGGATCCTTCAGCGCCGGGTTTTCCTGATTCTGGCCGAACCAGACATAGGACAGAGCCGGATGCTCGGTGATCGTCGCATCCTGCATGCCCTTGTCCTTATAGGTCTTGAGCGAGCTGAGGCTGATATCGGTAAAATCTAGATCGCGGGATTCGAAGGCGATTTCCGCCGCCTTTTCGTCTTCGATCGGATAGACCTCGATCTGATCGTAATAGGCCGTTTCGCCGCCGGTATAGTCAGGGTTGCGGACCAGCGTAAGGCGCTGCTTCGGCACCCATTCCTTGATCATATAGGGACCGGAGACGGCCGGCATGGTTGTGGTGAATTTCTGGTCGGGCAACTTTTCCATCGCCGCCTTGCTGACGATCTTGCCCGCCCAGCCCGGCAATGTCGTCGTCCAGAGCGGAGCGAAGGGCTCCTTGAGCACAATGGTGCCGCTCAATTCATCATGCACTTCCACATGATCCAGCGTCGCCCAGTCGTCGATATAGGGAGACTGCACTTTCGGATTGGCGACCCGTTCGAAGCTGTATTTGACATCTTCGGCAGTCAGGGTGCCATAGCCGTTCGACCATTTCAGGCCGGACTTGAGCTTGAAGCGGACATGGGTCGGATCGACCTGCTCGATTTCCTCAGCCGCTTCCTTCTCCCAGCCCCATTCCGTGCCGGTCTTCATGCGGACGAGGCCCAGCAACAGGCTGTCCGTGATAACGGCATCGGCTTGCGCGGTGTTGAAGGCCGGATCGAGATTCTGGATATCCGCATAATTGCGGATTTTCAGCGTCTTGCCTTCGGCCCAGGCGGTCGGCAAACCGACCATGCCAAGACCAATGGTGGCAGCGCTGCCCGCCAGGAAATGGCGTCGCTTCAAATTCAAAGTCTTCATGAAAGTCCCCCAGATAGCGGCCCGCCTGTCAGGCATTACACCCAAAAACTGGCCATGTGTGACACTCGAATTTCAATGGTCCGGGACATTGGTGACTTCGTCCGTCGATTGGAAGCGAAAAAAATGTAATGGCTACTCTGTTATGGAGTTATGGCTAGCTTTCCTATCGCTATGCCGCCACCCGGGATATTTGCATTTTGGCGCAGATAGTTAGGTCGAAGGATTGCAAGCCCTTCGGATAACCGCGATAGATAGTCAACTGTGCAATGTCAGATGATTTCGGCGCCATGTCCGTTACTGCCTATCGCCGGCTAGCCGGCCGTTTTCGCCGTTGGTCGGCCCTGCGGGAGGCGGCCTTTCTCCTGCAATGGGATAGCGAAGTGATGATGCCGGCCGGTGGAGCCTCGGCACGCAGCGAGCAGAACGCCGCGCTCGAACTGGCCGGCCACGGACTCCTCGCTGCGCCGGAAATCGATGACCTGCTGACCGCGGCCGAAGCCGATCGGACCGGACTGGATAACTGGGAAAACGCCAATCTGGCGGAGATGCGCCGGCTACAGATTCATGCAACGGCGCTGGACGCCGATTTGGTGGCGGCCTTGTCCAAAGCCAGTTCGGCTTGCACCGATGCTTGGCATCGGGTGAAAGTCAGCGGCAGCTTCACGGACCTGCGCCCGGTATTCGCCGAGGTCGTGCATCTCAATCGTCTTGCCGCTCAAGCCAAGGCGGAGGAATTCGGCTGTCTGCCTTTCGAGGCGCTGATGGATCAATGGGAGCCTGGGGCGCGGATCGCCGAGATCGACCACCTGTTCGACGATTACGCGGCTTTCGCCCCCGACTTCATTGCCGAAGTCAAAGAACATCAGGCCCATCAAGCACCGGCGATTACGACCGCGGGACCGTTCGATCGGGACCGGCAAAAGGCGCTGGGCGAACGGATCATGGCCGGTCTCGGCTTCGATTTTCGTCACGGCCGTCTTGATACCAGCCTGCATCCTTTCAGCACGGAAACACCGTCGGATGTGCGCATCACGACCGGCTATCAGGATGACGACTTCCTGCTGACGTCTCTGCCGGGAATTCTGCATGAGACCGGCCATGCGCTGTATGAGCAGAACCTGCCTCATGCCTGGCGCTTGCAACCGGTCGGCCGGTCGCGCGGCATGAGCCTGCATGAAAGCCAATCCCTGCTGATCGAGAATCAGCTTTATCGGCATCCGGCTTTCTGCCGCTATCTATCGCCGCTCGCAAACCAGACATTTCCCGGCCACGAAGCAGCTTTCGAGCCGGCGAATATCCATCGCCTGCTGACAAGGATCAACCCTTCCGCGCGTCGCTTCGAAGCGGACGAAGTTACCTATCCCTTGCATGTCATTCTGCGCTACCGGCTGGAGCGCGCCCTGATCGATGGCCAGCTCACCGTTGCCGATCTCCCTGGCGCCTGGAATGACGGTATCAGGGACCTGCTTGGCGTGGAGGTCCGCCATGACGGCGAAGGGTGTCTGCAGGACATCCATTGGTACACGGTCTATTGGGGTTACTTCCCCTGTTATGCGGTCGGCGCGATGATCGCGGCACAGCTTTTCGACGCGGCGTCGCGCGCTTTACCTGATCTGGAACAGGCCATTGCCGTCGGTGATTTTACCGGCCTGCGATCCTGGTTGACCCAGCATATTCACAGTGAAGGCGCCAGCCGGCCCATGGCTGAGATGCTCCGCGACGCCTCTGACCAGGCATTAAATCCCGCATTTTTCCGCCGGCATCTGCGAAGGCAATATCTGAGCACTTAATTCCACACAATAACACTTTTACCTGTGGAGGATTCCGGCAATGCATGCTTTGATGCAAAGGATGCGTCACTCCATGGCCAGAGGAGGGAGACTTCGATGAAGAAGACTATCCTGATGCTTGGACTAGCAGCATTGATCCTGCCGGCCACGGCGCAAGCCGAACCGTTGCGCGGCTATAATTTCATCAACGTCGTCCAACGCAACACGCTGAGCGGCACAAACGCCGATGGCGTCCGCTTCAACACCTATTTCCTGCCGGGCGGCATGGCGACTTACCAGGATGCCAATGGCGTCACTGATCACGGCACCTGGATGCTGGATAAAGAGGGCGATGTCTGCGTCACCTGGTCGAAGATGCTGGCCGGCAAGCAAAACTGTTATCAGGTCTCGATCGACAAATCGGCGGTGATCTGGAGCAATAAGGACGGCTCGCTGCATGGCAGCTTGCTTGGCGCGGTAGAACCACTGGAGATGAAGGCGGGCCAATAGCTGCCGGTAGGGACCGACCGCCTTGTCCCTGTAATGTCGGCGTGGTCGAGAATTACTGTGTCGCCGGCTCACACCCTTCCATGACCAGCAATTGGCCATATCAACACGACCTGTTGCCATGTCGCCGCTGCTTGGCAACCGAGACCCTTTGTCAGGGGTTATCTTCTTCCAATGTGGCGCGGGTGAATTCCTGGATGTAGTCGACCAGGGCATCGGATTTGGCAGCGGCGGCGTCGCCATCACCGCCGGCTATGGCTTCTGCCAAGCCGGCGTGCAGCCCGGCGCAACGCGGCAGGTCCAATGCTTGTTTATAATGCTGATACCAGAAGCGCCGTGAGAGACCTGACATCAGCCGGATCGCCTTCTGCGCATATTCATTGCGGCAAGCCCTTGCAACCAGCAGATTGAGCTCCTGATCGAGCCGCATGAAATCGACGTCGTCATTATCGCGCGCCGCCTGTTTCATCTGCTCGGCAAGTTTATAGAAATGCTGGCGTTCCGATGCCGTGCAGCGCAAGGCGGCGTATCGCGCCATCAACCGCTCGACCTCGCGCCGCAGCCGCAACAGTTCAAGCTGGCTCCGCATATCGATAGCGGAGACCAGGATGCCGCGGCGGGGCAGGATCACCACCAAGCCTTCCAATGCGAGACGCTGCAAGGCCTCGCGGATCGGTGTGCGGCCGATATTCAGCATTTGCGTCAGCATCTGTTCAGTCAAAATGCTGCCCGGCGCGATTTCTAAGGTGACGATAAGTTCTTCAAGCCGCTGATAGGCACGATCGACCTGGCTTGCCTGACGATAGGTCATGCCCTCGTCATCGGCCTCAGCCGCTATTGCGCGCATCTTGGCTTGCGGTACGCCTTTCGAGCGAGTCATGCGGTTCCGAATCCTCCTTCTCTCATTAACGCCTTCACCTGCGATGTTGATATATACCGGTGATATATCAAGCCCTCGAGCGGCAGGCAATGGTCACGAAAGGCAAGAAAATGAAAAGGAATGGAGTGACGGAGATGAACCGTCATGGCGGCCGCAAGATCGCCGGCACAAGAGCCGGGGTAGCCGCCTCCAAGCCCAGCGAACCAATCTGTGCCGCCGCATATCGCAGGCCGGACTCTCCAGCACATGCAACAAAAGGCCCGGCAATCTGCCGGGCCTTTTACTTGCCGTGTCGGCCTCAGAGGATAGCGAAATGCGCCTCGGTCGGCATCATGTCGTTGACCGGGATGATATCCTGCGGGCAGGCGGAGAAGACAATGATGAGATCCATCTCGGCGCGCAGGGTGACATACTGGCCGGCGCTGCTGACGGGCGCCTGGAAGGAAAGGGAGCCATCAGCCGCCACGGGGATATTCATAAAGAGATTGAGCGGGCTCGGCGTCTCGGGTGCTTCCACGCCAATCTCCCGCATTGCCAAGGCGAGATTTTCCGTGCAGCTCTCATGATAGCCATGCACGCCCAGCATCTTGTAGCGGTGGCTGTCGCAAGCCGCGATCAGCGTATCGTGGATGCCCGGCGTCGTATCTTCGACGATGGTCAGGATGGGACGGCGATGATTGGTCAACATGGCATCGCCGACGGCGGGGATCACCTTCAGCAGATGCGCGCGGCTATGCTCCATCGACATGAATTCTCGCACATCGGCCGCGTTAAAAGCCCAGGTATCGATTACCTGTTTGCCATGGGTATTGATCACCTTGACGCGCCCGCCCTTCGCCACCCGCGCCGCCTTGCCCTTGCGCGCCGGGATCGTCACCAGTTCTTCCTTGTTCGCCATTCCATCCTCCACAGTCCTTGTTTGAGACGCCCGTCGGGCGGCATTCCGCAAAGAACAAAGCATAGTCGTTCCGCCGCCACAAGGTCACGCACACCCTTAGCGCTTTGCCTCATCGGCAGCGCCGCACCGATTTGACAAAGTACCGGCCCCTGCTACCTTCACTCGATGAGGTCAAATGACGGTGGTTGGATCATGGTAGCGACGACGAGCGATTTGCCGGCCTTTGCCATCAATGCCATCAATCTCGCCTCCGCACGGCTGGGCGCGACGACGCTTTATGCCACCGATGATTTCTTCGCCGATAAGTCCCGTATGCTGCAAGACACGTCCGCCGTCTTCCAGGCCGATAAATATGACGATCACGGCAAATGGATGGACGGCTGGGAATCGCGGCGGCGACGCAATGGCGGCCATGACTATTGCATCGTTAAGCTCGGTACCAAAGGCGTCATTCGCGGGGTCGACATCGATACCAGCCATTTCACCGGCAATTATCCGCCGGCGGCATCGATCGATGCCTGCGTCAGCGCCGAGGATCCAGACGACAAGACCATCTGGACACCGATCCTCGCACCGGTGTCGCTTGGCCCCTCAGCGCATCATTTCCATGCCATCAGCAATGAATGGGCTTGGACACATCTCAAGCTCAACATCTATCCCGATGGCGGCGTCGCCCGGCTGCGGGTCTATGGCGAGCCGGTGCCAGCCTGGGAAGGCAAGGATCGCAATACGACACATGAATTGTCGCTCGCCAATAATGGCGGCCGCATCATCGCCTATAACGATGCCCATTACGGTTCGGTCTGGACGCTGTTGACGAGCGGACGCGGCGTCAATATGGGCGACGGCTGGGAAACCCGTCGCCGCCGCGAGCCCGGCAATGATTGGATCATCATCAAGCTGGGTGCGCCGGGCATCGTCGAGCGGATCGAGGTCGATACCTGCCATTACAAGGGCAATTATCCCGATGCCTGTTCGCTGCAGGCGGCACTCGTCGCCTCGGCGACCGAAAGATCCGTCGTGACCGAAGCCATGTTCTGGCCGGAATTACTGGCCAGGCAGAAGCTGCAGGCGGATCAGATCCATGCGTTCAGCGGTGAAACGATCGCCGGTCTCGGGCCGGTCAGCCATGTCAAATTGAACATCTATCCCGATGGCGGCGTGTCGCGGCTGCGGATTTTCGGCCGGCTGGCATAACCGCCCGATCAGGGCTTGAAATGCGCATGCCAGTGCCGTGCGATGTCGATGCGGCGCGGCAGCCAGACGTGCTCATGTCCCTGCACATAGTCGATGAACCGCGCCAGCGCTTGCACCCGCCCCGGCCGCCCGATCAGGCGGCAATGGAGCCCCACTGACATCATCTTCGGCGCCCCGGCTCTGCCCTCTTGATAAAGGCAATCAAAGCTGTCCTTGAGATAGGCATAGAACTGATCGCCCGCATTGAAGCCTTGAGGGGTGGCAAATCGCATATCATTGGCATCAAGCGTATAGGGAATGATGAGATGCTTGCCGCCCGTGGCGCTGTCGATCCAGTAGGGCAAATCGTCGGCATAGGAATCCGATGAATAAAGAAACCCTCCCTCTTCCATCACCAGCCGCGTCGTATTCATCGAGCAGCGACCGGTGTACCAGCCGAGCGGTCGCTCCCCCGTTACCTGGTGATGTAGGCGGATTGCCTCGCGGAT
This sequence comes from Dongia soli, assembly GCF_034044715.1. NCBI lineage: Bacteria > Pseudomonadati > Pseudomonadota > Alphaproteobacteria > Rhodospirillales > Dongiaceae > Dongia > Dongia soli. The sequence goes on from NZ_JAXCLW010000001.1 coordinate 445,652, forward strand.
CTGCTCGCGCTCGACATCGGGTGGCATGTCCTTGTGTTCGATCCATTTGAGCCCGTGCGAGGCGATTTCCCAATCCGCCTCCTTCATTGCCGCCACTTGCTCAGGCGAGCGCTGCAAGGCGCTGGCAACGCCATAGACGGTGACCGGCACGCGCCGCGAGGTGAAGAGACGCCAAAGCCGCCAAAAGCCGGCGCGGGCGCCATATTCATAAATCGATTCCATGTTCCAGTGACGCTGGCCCGGCCAGGCCTGGGCGCCGACGATTTCCGACAGGAAAGCCTCCGATGCCGCATCGCCGTGGAGGATGTTGTTTTCGCCACCCTCTTCATAATTAAGCACGAACTGGACCGCGGCATGAGCCTCGCCCGGCCAATTCGGATTTGGCGTCACACGGCCATAGCCCTTGAGGTCACGCGGATAGACGTTCATGAACCTTGTTCCCTGCAACATAGGTCGCCCGCACGGCACGATCATCGCCGAGCAAAGCGAGCGCGAAGAGCATATCCTCAAGCGATTGAGATAGATCGGCGCGATCGGCCAGAACCGGCGTGGCACGCAGGTCGAGCACCACGAGGTCAGCCCATTTCCCCCTCTCCAGGGCGCCGATCTCATGGCCGAGTTTCAACCTTTCTGCATTGCCGCGCGTCGCCAGATGGAAGAGCTCTATTGCCGTCGGCCGATAACCGGACAACATCTGGACCTTGTAAGCCTCGCCCAGTGTCTGCAACATGGAATAGCTGGTGCCACCACCGACATCCGTCGCGATGCCATAGGCAACGGGGCGCGCTTGTTCCCGCAATTGTGCAAAGCGCATCAGACCGGAGCCGAGGAAGTTGTTGGACGTCGGACAGTGAATGACGCTCGCTTCAGCTTCATGCAGCCGCTGGCATTCCCGCTCCGACAAATGGACGCCGTGGGCAAACAAGCTGCGATCGGTGACAAGTCCGAAGCGGTCATAGATAGCGGTATAATCCAGATCGTTGGGAAAGAGCGCCCGCACTGCGGCAAGCTCAGCGGGACTTTCTGACAGATGAGTCTGAAGCAAGGCGTCCGGCAGATCCGCCATCAGCTCGCCGCATCGCTGAAGCTGACCTTCGCTCGAGGTAATTGCGAAGCGCGGCGTCACCGCATAACGCAGACGGCTGCGACCATGCCATTGCTTATAGAGTTCGACCGTCTCGCGCATGTCGCTTTCGGCATTGTCGCAAAGCTCGTCCGGCGCCAAGCGATCCATCAAGGTCTTGCCGGTCACGAGCGACATGTTACGGCGCTCTGCTTCGGCGAAGAGGGCGTCGGCGCAGACCTTATGCACCGAGCAATATGCCGAAGCCGCGGTGGTGCCGTGCTGGAACAACCGATCGATGAACACGCTGGCAGTCGCTGCGCCATAGGCCGGGTCGCTGTAACGCGCCTCTTCCGGAAAAGTGAAGCGGCGAAGCCAGTCCAGCAGATCCTTTCCGGGCGCAGCCAGAAGGCGATACTGGGGAAAATGAACATGTGCATCGATGAAGCCAGGCAAAATCAGGCACTCACCGTAATCGCTTACCGCCGCGCTTTCATAAGAGCGCGGCATCAGGTCGAATGGGCCAAGCCAAAGGATGCGACCATCCGAACCTGCGACGAGCGCGCCCCGCTCCTCATGCCAATATTGGCCGGTCGAATCGGTGAAATTAACGAGTTGTCCCCGGATGACATGCATCACAGCGTCACCCGATCTTCGATCCGGAAGCGGAAGATGCGGCAGATCTGGTCCAGGGTGACAGCGCGTTCCTCCCTCGTCGTATTGCCGTTTCGTGCTTCGAAGGCCGCCAGAATGTCGTGCTTGCTTGCCCCCTTCACGGCGAAGATGAAGGGAAATCCGTATTTCTCCCAATGCGCCTTATTGCAGTCAGTGAAGCGGGAAAATTCCTCCGGCGTCAGGCTGTCCAGACCGGCACCTGCCTGCTCGCGACTGGAATCCGTGGTCAGTTCGGCACGCGTCGCGAGATCGGGATGAGCACGAATCAAGGCGAGCTGAGACGCCTCATCCGAGCTGTGCAACGCAGCTTCAAAGGCGGCGATCATGGCATCCCGCGAGGCAAATGGACGTGCCTCTGCGGCGCTGCGCGCCACCCACGGGCAATGTTCCGCTACATCCCCGAAAGCGGCGACGAATTCCTCTACTGTCATGCGATTGATGTCGGCGATTGTTTTCATGGCAAGGCCGCTATTGCTGTGCGATCCATTGACCGAGCCTGCTGCGTTCTTCGGCCGTCATCCCGCTAATATTGCCCAAGGGCATGGCGGTGCTTTTGACGGCTTGCAAATCGATCAGGGGCGCGTAACGTTTCAGCTCGGCCACAGTCTCCAGCTTCACCCCCTTCGGCGCTTCGGCGAAACCTTGCTGCGTCGGCTTCGATGAATGACACATGATGCAACGCGTTTGCGTAATCGACAGGGCATCCTGATCGGAGATATGCGCTGCAATCCGCCTGACCTGGGGCGCCGTCAGAATCAACGCGGCGAAGAGTGCGAGGAAGATGATGGGAAAGGTCCAGGCCAGTTGGCGCAGCGGATCGCCGACTTCATGGCGCACGAGGAAATGCCGCAACGCGCCCCCGCCGATCACGATCAGGCCGACAATGATCCAGGCCTGCGGATGATTGGTAATCATCGGATAATGATTCGAGATCATCATCAGCAGGACCGGCAAGGTTAGATAGGTGTTATGCAGGGATCGCTGCTTGCCGATCGCGCCGAGGCGAGGATCCGGCGCTTCGCCTTTAAGCAGGGATGCGACGATCTTGCGCTGATTCGGAATGATGACCATGAAGACATTGGCTGCCATCATCGTGCCGATGAAAGCACCGACATGAATAAGGGCGCCGCGACCGGAAAAGACATGGGTGAAGCCGTAAGCTGCGGCCAGGATCAGGCAGAAAACCAGAACTGCCAACAGCGCCGTGCGCTGTCCCAAAGGAGACCGGCAGAGAAGATCATAGACCATCCATCCGGCGGCAAGGCCGGCCACCGAGATCAAAACCGCCTGCCAAGGCGCCAGCGGCAAAACCCCCGGATCGATCAGATAGGCGGTCGCATTCAGATAATACTGGACGATTAGCAGTAGAAAGCCGGTAACCCAGGTGAGATAGGCTTCCCACTTGAACCAGATCAGGTCATCGGGCAGTTGCGCCGGCGCCACCGTGTATTTCTGAACCTGATAGAAGCCGCCACCATGCACTTCCCAGGCTTCGCCCGCCACGCCTTGCGGCAAAGCCTGGCGTCGTTTCAGGGAAAAATCGAGGGCGACGAAATAGAAGGACGTCCCGATCCAGGCGATGCCGGCAATCAGATGGCCCCACCGGATCAGCAGGTTCAGCCAGTCGGCAAAAAACGGGCTCATCGGACGGCTTTGGCTCCCCTCGTTGCCGGCCTGATCATTGCGTTTGCGCTTTCGGCGCAGGGCGCACAGAAGGGTGATCCGTCTCCGCCGCAGCAGGCATCGCGCAGCACGGCCGTCTTGCTGCGCGGCATGACCGGATGCAGCGCTTCATCGGCGAGGAGCAATTGCGCTGCCGTCGCGGCGGCGATCACGGCAGGTTCCTTGGATTGCAGACCGGGCAGGCCAATCGGGCAGATCAAGGCATCGATCCGGTCATCGGGCACCTTCGCTGCGCGCAAGCGGCTAATGAAGCGAGCCCGTTTGGTGGCGCTGCCGATGAGGCCAATATAAGCGAAGCGGCGGTCGCGCAAGGCGGATTCAACGATCTCGAAATCCAGCGCATGGCTATGGGTCATCACCAGGACGAAGCTGCCGAATTCTGCGCCGGCGAGCGCGCCAACCGGATCGCCACGCCGGAGCGGCATGACATTTGACGGCATCTCCGCCGGGAAGATATCGGTCCGGGAATCGATCCAGGCGATTTCGAATGGCAGCGGCGCCAGGGCGGAAATGAGGGCGCGGCCGACATGGCCGGCGCCGAAGAGCAACAAAGGCCGCGCCTTTCGCCCGAAGGTTTCGATGAAATCGGCATTCCCGATCCGGCCGGTGGCGGTAAAGGTTCCCTTGCGTTCCCGCTCGGCAAATTCCCGGACGGTTGACAAAGAGCTGGCATCGAAGACCTCCGTCACCAGCTCGACCCGGCCACCACAACATTGACCGAGATCCGGCCCCAAGGCATGCGTCGTCTGGCGATGTGCAGCTCCGGCCGGCAACAGCTCACGGGCCGCGATCATCGCCTGCCATTCCAGTGATCCGCCGCCGATCGTACCTGCGATGTCATCCTGCCGAACAATCATCCGCGCACCGACCTCGCGCGGCGACGAGCCGTCGACCTTCACGACCGACACCAGGGCACAACGGCCCTCAGTCTCGATTGCCCGCAGGATAGTCGACCAGAGCATCATGTCTGCATTGCCTTGACTGCGGTCAGGATCGCTTCGGGCGTCGCCGGGGCTTCCAGCGGCGGCATCTTGCCCGGCCGAATGCTCCCCACGGCATTCAGCACCGCACACCACACGGAGATCGCCAGCATGAGGGGCGGTTCACCGACGGCCTTGGACCGATAGATCGTGTCTGCCGGATTGCCGGCGCTTTCGAACAGCTTGACGCGGAAATCGGCCGGGACGTCCGAGGCACAGGGAATCTTGTAGGTCGATGGGGCATGTGTCCGCAGCCGCCCCCTGTCGTCAAAGACAAGTTCTTCCATGGTCAGCCAGCCCATGCCCTGAATAAAACCGCCTTCGATCTGGCCGATATCGATGGCTGGGTTAAGCGAGCGGCCGACATCATGAAGAATATCCACTCGATCGACCGTCATCTCGCCGGTCAGCGTATCGATGGTGACTTCGGAACAGGCGGCACCATAGGCGAAATAATAGAAAGGTCGGCCCTTGGCCTTATCCCGGTCCCAGACGAGGTCGGGCGTGGCATAGAAGCCGGTGGAGGACAAAGATATGCGCGCCTGATGCGCCTTCTTTGCCAGATCGCCGAAAGCAATCGCATGATTGCCGATGATCACCTGACCACGCTCAAAGCGGATTGCCGATCTCGCCACCTTCCATTCCTTGACGGCGAATTCGATGAGCCTGTTCTTGATCACCATGCCGGCATTGCGCGCCGCCATGCCGTTGAGATCGGAGCCGGAAGAGGCGGCCGTAGGGGAGGTATTGGGGACCTTGCCGGTGGTGGTGGCGGTGATGCGCACCATATCAATATCGATACCGAATTCCTCGGCGACGACCTGCGCCACCTTGACATAAAGTCCCTGCCCCATCTCGGTGCCACCGTGATTGAGATGCACCGAGCCATCGGTATATACATGCACCAAGGCGCCGGCCTGGTTCATCTGCGTCAGGGTGAAGGAAATCCCGAATTTCACCGGCGTCAGGGCGATGCCTTTCTTGATGAAGCGGCTGCCGGCATTGAAACGCGCGATCTGGTCACGGCGACGCCGGTAGTCCGATGACGCCTCCAGCTCCTCAATCATCGCCAATGCAATATTATCCGTTACCTTCATACCGTAGGGCGTGACGTCGCGGCCGGTTTCATAGAGATTGCGCTTGCGCACATCGAGCGGGTCGAGGTTCAGGCGAACGGCGATTGCCTCCATCATCCGCTCTGCAAACAGCATACCCTGCGGACCGCCGAAGCCACGGAAAGCGGTATTGGAAACCGTATTAGTCCGCAGGCGCCGCGATTGAATATGAAGCTGCGGATAGAAATAAGCATTGTCGGCGTGGAACATGGTACGGTCGTTCACACCTTGAGACAGATCCGCGGAGTAACCGCAGCGCGACAGAAAGGTCACGTCAACGGCCGCCAGACGGCCGGTTTCATCGCAACCTGCTGCGTAATCGACACGAAAGTCATGGCGCTTGCCCGTCATGACCATATCGTCATCGCGATCAAGACGACATTTGGCCGGCCGGCCGGTTATCCGGGCGGCGAGCGCAGCCAAAGCCGCCCATTGCGCCGCTTGGCTTTCCTTGCCGCCAAATCCCCCGCCCATGCGGCGGCACTCGCAGGTGACCGCCGCATCAGGCACCGCCAGCATCTTCGCGAGACAATGCTGCACTTCCGTGGGGTGCTGAGTCGAGGAATAGACCGTCACGCCGCCGCGCTCATCCGGCACCGCGAGAGCGGCCTGACCTTCAAGATAGAAATGCTCCTGTCCGCCGATATGGAAGCTGTCCTCGATCCGCGTCTGGGATGCGCGCAACGCCTTCGTGACATTACCGCGCTTGAAGGCATAGTCCGGCAGCACATCTATCGTCCGCCGTGCCAGGGCATCTTCTACCGTGACCGCCGGCGTTTCGGCCGCAATCTCGACCTTGCCGAGACGCGCCGCCTGACGCGCAACCTCGCGGGTTTCCGCGACGACCGCGAAAACGACCTGGCCGTGAAAGGCAATGCGATCGTCGGCCAGGACCGGGTCATCGCCAATGGACGGGCTGCAGTCATTGACGCCGGGAATATCACGGGCGGTGAGCACCGCCAGCACGCCCGGCACGGCACGGACCGCATCGAGCGACAAGGACAGAATGCGCCCGCAAGCGGCATCCGGGGCATAGCCCGGCGCCACATGCAACGTGCCCTCCGGTTCCCGGATATCGTCGATATAGACAGCTGAGCCCTGAACATGCAGCATTGCGCTGTCATGCGCCAAGGACAAGCCGACGGTCTCGGTTTCTATCCTGGCGGTCTGATGCGGACTCGGCCGGCTTGTCATCTCATGCCACCACTTGTCTCTCGCGCTGCCCAAGGACCCGCGTCCTTTCGGTCAGCTCCCCGGCAATTTCGCTCAGCGCCTTTTGCAACAGGCCGTGAGCAACCGCGCGACGATAATCCGCGGAAGCCCGCATGTCGCCGATCGGCTGATAGTCTGTGCCGAGGGCAGCGATAGCGCCGCTCCAGGAATCGGGTTCCGTGAGTTTCAGGCCAACCAAAGCGCGCTCGGTTGCCAGGGCCCGTTTCGGCGTTGCCGCCATGCCGCCGAACGCGATCCGGGCATTGGCGATGCAGTTGTTTTCCACTGCAATTTTGAACGCTCCCATCACAGCCGAAATGTCCTGGTCGAAGCGTTTGGAAATCTTGTAACAGCGGAAGGCTTCGTTTGCTTGGAGCTTCGGCACATCAATCCGCCAAACCAGTTCGCCCGGTTGGCGGTCCTGCTTGCCATAGGCGACAAAAAAATCCTCCAGCGGCAGCATGCGCCATGCCGCATCGTATCGAAGCGTCAGGCTGGCCCCGAGGGCAATGAGAATGGGCGGCATATCGCCGATCGGCGAGCCATTGGCTATGTTGCCGCCAATTGTACCCGATACACGCACCTGTTTCGACCCCAGGCGACGCAACAATTCGGCGATATCGGGATCAATTGCCGAAAGCGCGGCTTCCGCTTCGGCATAGGTGACGGCGGCGCCAAGCGACAGCCGGTCGGGATGATTCTCCAGACGATGCAATGCGGCGACGCGTCCGAGATGAATGATCTTCGGCAGGATACGCATCTGCTTGGTGATCCAAAGAGCGACATCCGTCGCGCCGGCGAGGATCGTCGCATCCGGATGCCGGGCCGCCATCGCCGCCACTGAATCGCCGCTCGCCGGTGCCGCGAAGAAGCTATCCGCATCGCCGATAACAATATCGGTATCGTCCTGCAGCGCTGCCAAGCGAGTCCGGACCGCGTCACTTTCCTTGCTCCAACGATCCGAGGCCTTCCCATCGCAAACTTGCTGTGCTGCATCGATGATTGGGCGATATCCGGTGCAGCGGCAGAGATTGCCGGCCAGTTGATCGACGATATCCTGCCGCGTGGCGGCCTCGCCATGATGGTAGAGCGCGAACAAGGACATCGCGATTCCCGGCGTGCAGAAACCGCATTGCGAGCCATGATGATCCACCAGCGCCTGCTGCACAGGATGCAGACTACCGCCGGCGGCGAGGTCCTCGACGGAAATCAATTCCGTACCGTCGATCTGCCCCAAAAGCTGGATGCAGGCATTGACCGGCTCATAAAACACCCGGCCGCCACGCAAGCGTCCGAGGACCACGGTGCAGGCGCCGCAATCGCCTTCGTTGCAGCCCTCCTTTGTACCACGGGATTTTTCGTCCAGACGGAGATAGTCGAGCAAGGTGCGGCTCGGCGGAAATGCTGTTACTTCGACCACTTTGCCACGCCGGATGAAGCGAATCGTATTGCGGGTCATGGCTCAGCTGCCGCGATAGGTGGAATAGCCATAGGGTGAGAGCAGCAACGGCACGTGATAATGCTGCTCCGGATCGGCGATGCCGAAACGAACCGGAATGACGTCCAGGAACGCCGGGTCGGCCAATGCGGTCCCTGCTTTGCGCAGATATTCGCCCGCAAAGAACCGCAGCTCGTAGACACCCATCTTGAAAGCATCACCATCGAGCAAGGCCTCATCGACCCGACCGTCGGCATTGGTCGTCACGCGTTTGATAAGATCGAACGTCTCACGCAACACCCATAGCTCGATCGAGAGACCCTCGGCTGGCCTCCCGGTCGCCACGTTGAGGACATGCGTCGTCAGGCGGCTCACTTTTCCTCCCGTCCGGACCTTCAAGCCGGACATTCAGTTGCTCGGTTTCTTCGTCCTGTCTTGACTGCCCTTATCGGCCTGGGCCCTTCGATCAGGTCTATTTAACCATGAGATCGCTGTTCGAAAAAGAATAGTCTTGATGACAATGTGTGCGAATATTCAGGACAGCGAGCCTCGCCGGTTCATTTTCTGAAGATATTGCCTAGCAAGCCCGGCAAAAACGCTGGCAGCTGTCCCCTTCGCCAGTCTCGGCCGGGGGACCAGCATCAATCGGTCGGGCGGCAGGCCCCGGTCGGCCAGCGGACGGAACAGAAGGCTACCGGCGTGAATGTCCTGTTCGATTCCGATCCGCGTCTGAAAGGCGATACAGCCGCCGCTTCGCGCCAGCGAAGCCATAAGGCGCAGCGAGTTGCATTCGAAGGCTGCTTCCGGCGGTCGATGGGCCGCTTTCGCACCCGTCAAGGCCTCATCAAGGATTGCCCGCAAGCTGAGGCCATGGGCCGGCCAGGCGACCGGGAATCGTAGGCAGTCGGACAGCGTCAGCTTGGCTTTGTCGGCCAGCGGGTGGCTGGGCGCCATGGTTGCACCCAGGGGGAAACCCTGTTCGAAATCGACCGCAAGCCCTTCAAGCCGCGTCGGATTGAAAGCAAAGCCCAGATCGGCATCGTGATCGCGGACAAGTTCAATGACGGCGTCGGATCCAGCGACGGTGATCGATATCTGGATGCCTGGATAGGTGCGGTTGAAAGCCGTTACGAGATCCGGCAGAATCGTGACGGCGATACTTTCCACCGTGGCCAGGCGAATCCGCCCGCGCTTCAGTTCCTGGAAGCCGCTGAGCACGGCCAGTGCTTCCTCATGACCGGTCTGCAAAACCTTCAGCGTTTTGAGCAGCACTGTCCCTGCGGCAGACAGCGTCAAGCTGCGGCCATGCCGTTCGAACAATTCGATGCCGAGCTGCGCTTCGAGCAGAAGCAGTTGGCGGCTGACCGCCGAAGCCGCGACATTGAGATTACGCGCGGCGGCGCGAACGGAACCAGCCTCGGCCACGAACAGAAAATACCGATAGGCCGTTGCCAGCACGGAATCCGACTGCGGCATGACATATCCCTCCCCCTGCAGGGCATCTGTCCTGGATGCCGAGCTATCCGCAATCCGATCATGAGCAAGCCGTGAAGTCGATCATGCCGTGACGCCCGGCGGAAGGAGAGCGATCAGCCTGGGTCAACAGCAGAATCTTGAGCCGCCTCCTGCTGCGCCCGCAGCACCGCCTGCGCGATTTCTGCGGCGTTCCTCAGGTGGTCGCGGCAAGCGTCGGCTGCCGCCTCGCTGTCACCCTTGCGGATAGCCTCGCAAATTTTACGCAATTGCATCATACCGGCCACCTTCCGCCCCGGCGAGGACACGGTCATGGCGCGTAAGCGACTGATCCGCCCGTTGAGACGCTGGACCATCTCCCATCCCACCGCCTTGCCGCCGCTTTCGAACATGATCTCGTAGAAATGCGTCGTCGCATTCAGCGCCCCACGGAAATCCTCCCGCTCATAGGCTGCATCGATCTGCAACAGCGCTTTTTGCAGCTCTTCCTTCTGCGCCTCCGTGGCCCGTTCGGCGGCGGCCCGGGCCGCCGCCGATTCCAGCATTGACCGGATGTCATAAATTTCCGCAACTTGATCCGGGTCCAGGCGGGCGATCACCGGCCCCTGAAAAGGTACATTTTGAATGAGGCCTTCGGTTTCCAAATGCCGGATCACTTCCCGCACGACAGAACGACTGACACCGAGCTGCGCGCAAAGGTCACGCTCGGTCAGTCGTTCACCGGGTTGAAACCGCATTTCCATGATGGCCGAACGCATGCGATCCAGTGCGAGCTCGCGCAAAGTCTTCGGTGTTTCACGTATGCGCAGGTCCATGAGGGGCTTGATATCGCCGGCCAAAATAAAATCCTTCGGTCGTTTCCGTCAGGACACTGTATACCATCATCGCCAGATATTGAAATCGAGCCCGTTGAACGTCGGCGACAGAGCGAACCGGGCATTTGACATCTCGCAATCGAGAGAGAATGATTGGAGATGCAAGGACGACCTTGCCTCGTGGTATCCGTCGGGACGACCCGGCTAAAGCTGGAGGCTCGTCATGCCCAGCAACCAGGACGCCAGCACACTCTTTGCCATCAGCATCGTCGTGCTGGTCACAGCCATCGCTTTCAATCGCTTTTCGCTCCTGCCGACCCATGGTTATGCCTTCGCCATTTTACATTTCCTGAGCGCGCTGATCTGTTGCTTGGCTTCCTGTCTTGCAGCAATCCTCCCCGCGGTTGTCATCACCAGCATTTGGGTTTTCGCGGCAGGCGCTGCCCTGCTCCGGCTTCGCCATCGCGGCTCGCCGAGCCCGCCACCGCCGCGCCCTGGCGAGCGTCAACGACGCTGCAACACGAACAGCATGCCGGGTACTGGTCTATTGGCTTCGAGCCGAATGCTGGTCGGCTGCACATGACAGGGAACAAAATCGCCGGCGGCCACACGATCGATATACATCGGATGGTGCGCGAAACGGCCGGAGGGCAGCAGGCGATAATCCTCCTCATCGGTCGTTTCGATACTGAAAGCAAAAAGACCGCCAGATTCCAAGGCTGAGGCTACTCTCGCCATCAGCGCCTCGATATCGCCGATATATATCAGCAAATCCGCGGCCAGGATCAGATCGAAGACATTTGGCGCCGCCGCGAGATAAGCGACAACATCCGCCTCGACGAGATCGTCATAAAGCCGACGTTCCGCTGCTCTTTCCAGCATACCCGGCGAGATATCGACGCCAGTCAACCGATCGCCGAGCGGCACAAAAAGTGGTGCCGACAATCCGGTTCCACAGCCGATATCGAGTATGTGTCGAAAGCGGCGATTAGCCGGAGCGATCAGTGCGTGCAAGGCCGCCGGAACGTTGTAGCCCAGGACCTCGACAAGCTGCTTGTCGAAATTGCCGGCGAAGCGATCGAAATAAGCCCGCAGATAGTCGGCTGGCGCCTGGGGCATCCTTTCGCCTTTGACTGCGGCCAGAAGATAACGCTGCATCGGATCGTTTGGCTGGTTCGCCAAGCGGAATTGCGCGACGCGGATAGCGGCCTCATGCTGGCCAAAGCCGCTCAACAGATGAAATGCTTTTTCGGTAATGGCGGCGGGAATTTCTCCGTCCGCACCGGCGGTACCGTCATACACGGTCATCGCTTCATCCACAGAGGTATCCGCCACAGCCTCCAGGAACCGCGCCATTGCCAATTTTTGCCGGAGCAGCGGTTGATCCGGCATGAGGCGCATTGCTTCCGCGAGCGCAGCCCCGGCGCCAGCGAAATCGCCCGTCAGGAAAAGCGCCTGGCCCAGCAGCGCTTGCGCCGATGGCATGTCGCCCGTCACCGCCGCAACCCGCAGCTGCGCGGCAGCTTCATCGAAACGACGTTGCCCGAAGTATAAGATACCAAGACCCAACGATGCTTCCACGAGATGCGGCGCCAGCGAGAGGGCCTTCAGAAAGGCCTCTTCCGCCAGATCATGCCGCTGGGTCTCGCTGCTGAGAGTAGCCAGGAGCAACCACGCCTGGGGCTGCTCATGATCCAGATCCAACGAGGCGCGGATACAATCTTCAGCCTCCGCCGATCGGCCCGATGCCTGAAAGACGCCCCCGAGCTCGCCCCAGATCAGTGGGTTGTCCGGCTCCAGCGAAACGGCCGCGGTCAGCAGTGACAAAGCCTCGCTCAGCCGGCTCTTTCGCCAAAGCGCCAGGCCGGTCTGGCGCAGCGCCGCCGGCAGTTTCTCCGATTGCGCCAGCCCATGAGCTAGGGATGGGAAGGCGTGCCGCCAAAGCGGCAGATTGCGATCGATTTCCGCGACTGTGAAGAGCCGGACCGGCATCTCTTTTTCCTGCCCGGGAATCGGGTCGGTCGAAGGATACTAAAGGTTCGGATAAAAGATACCCCTGATCGAGGACGCCTTGATGGCGGTGCAAACGCTCAACCGCAGCCTTCCATGTTGTAAATCTCTTGATAGCGCAGGGCTGATTGCTGCCAGCTGAAGGAACGCGTCATCGCTTGGCGGCGCATCTTGTTGAGCCGGCGGCTCGAGGCGAAGGTATCCAGACCGCGTTTGATCGCCTCGAAGAACGATGGCAGCGTCGGCCCGGCGAACAAAAAACCGGTTTGGCCATCTTCAATCGTATCCGCCAGCCCGCCGGTCTTATGTGCAATGGGCAGGGAGCCAAACCGTTGAGCGTACATCTGGCTAAGGCCGCATGGCTCGAAGCGAGACGGCATGAGGAGGAAATCGCTGCCCGCAAACATCCTGGTCGCTTCGTGCTGTTGGAAGCCGATCTTCACACCGACATGTTTGGGATGCCGTGTGGCCAATTCTTTTAGAGCTGCTTCGAATTGCGGCTCCCCACGCCCCGTTACCACCAGTTGGCCGCCCTGCTCAACCAGTCGATCTGCGGCTTCCAGCACAAGATCGACGCCTTTTTGGTGAACCAGCCGCGAAACGATGGCGAAAAGCGGCCCCTCTGATACCGCTAGGCCGAAGGATTGGCGGACCCGCGATGCAGTCCGTCTCTTGGACGCCCAATCGCCTACACGTAGCGGCTTGCCAGCTCGCTGTTTCGGTTCCCAGCTCTCGTCGATACCGTTCAATATGCCGCTAAGCCGCCCCTCCTGTGCTCTCTTGCGCAGCAAGCCGTCGAGACCGCAGCCGAATTCAGGCGAGGTGATTTCCTCCGCATAGGTCGAACTGACTGTGGTGATATGCGAGGCATAGAAGATACCAGCTTTGAGGAAAGAGAGGCGGCCGTAGAATTCCACACCCTCCACCTGAAAGGCCTCCTGAGGAATATCCAACGTCCGCAATCGCTGGTAATCGAAAAGGCCTTGATAAGCGAGATTGTGGATTGTCAGCATCGTCGGGATGTTGATGCCGCGCCAATTCAGATATCCCGATGTCAGCGCAGAAGGCCAATCATTCAGATGGACGAAGTTCGGGGTCCACTCCAACCCCGAAAGGCCGCCGCCAATCTCCGCCGCAGCCAGACTGAGCCGGGCGAAGCGGATGTCGTTGTCTTGCCAATCCCGGCCTTCGGAATCTTGGTAAGGCGTACCATCGCGTGTATAGAGCTCATCGCACCGGACGATATAAAGGATGAGACCATCGGGTGCTTGCACCCGGCCGATCGAGCAGGCGGGCAAGCCGGCCGCAGCAGGCAGATGCGCCAAGATCTCCATCGCCGGATGGCGCGCCAGGACTTCGCGATAACCCGGAAGAAGAACGCGGATGTCGCATAATTTCAGCAACGTCCGCGGCAAGGCGGCAGATACCTCACCCAGCCCGCCTGTCTTCACATAATCCTCAATTTCCGAGGTCACATAAAGGATACGGCCTTGCGCGGCTTGGTCTGATAGTTGCCGGATCTCATCCGCCAAAACCTCGTCTGTTAAAGCCGTCACGCCTGTCTCTTTTTCCTCGTCCTTTTTGCGCGAAAATGACCGGACTTGGTGATGCGATGACGCGGTAGCCAGCATGACAGCTCTTCTCCTGACGGGATAGCTGCGCAGTAACCAAAGGAAGACGATACTGTTCCGGTGCGCATGAGATTTTATGCATTTTATACGCGATCTTAATTTTTACGGGTATGGAACCATTCGATGACCGTCGTGTTGATGCCCGTCTTCTTTAACGCGATAGGCACCACGATGTTCTGGCTGGGGCTGACAACGCTTTCGATCGGGGCATTCATCATTGAATGCCTTTTTTTCCTTTTCATCTTGCAGATTCCCTATTTTGCCAGCGCTCTGGCGGCCTCACTGAATGTGGCGATGGGATTGTTCGTCGCCGGCATTGCCTATTGGCGACGGCAACCTGTCGAAACCTGGTTGATTTACGGTGCCTTTGCTTGGCCGGCAGCGCTGATTCATCTCCTAAGCATCCCCAGCAACCGCGCACAGGCAGTTGTGCCCGAGCCGGTGATATTGTCGGAGACCGCCGAGAAGATTGCAAAGACGGCAGCAGGGCAAGAAATTCCGCGCCTGCCCTAGCTACAGCCTCAAAGCCTGCGGCATCGAGAAATCCCATGGTCATTTTTCCAAATCACTTGAGGCTGGCCCCCCAGTGCGGAGGACGCAGCGTCACGCCTCTGACGAAGCGGTTACTGATCGCATGTACATTTTAGACCGAACTTCTCCAGCACAGCTTCCAGCTCGTCCAGATCGTACGGTTTTCCAAGATAGGCGACGAGAGGATCGTCTTTGAAGTTTTCTTCCACACTTTCCTTACCGTAACCGGTCACGAGCGCGATCGGCAGCTGCTCATTCAGCCGGCGGAGTTCCCGCGCCAAATCGTCTCCTTTCCGGTCCGGTAAACCGATATCGATGATGGCTGCCTTTATATCATCAGCATGTGCGCGAAACTTGCTCGCCGCATCAGACGAATTGCCGGCCTCGTCAACCTTCCACCCCAAATCCTGCAATGCTTCCGATGCAATCAAACGAACAATTGCGTCGTCTTCAACCAGCAAAATGGTGTGCCCTTGCATCTGCCCCCTCATAGCACTTCAGCAGTATCGGCTGTCCCAGCGGCTCCTGTTGGCCTTTAGCGGGATGCATCGTCATGGCGCTGGCATCCCAAGAGATCCGCCCTCAGACGTCTAACGCAGGCGTTTCTGCCTTTGGTCTTTGCAGTGAACGCAACGAACCGTCATATAGTTAAGCGGCAGAACTGCAAGGCTTCAACTCAATTTAATTAATCGGCACCCTCTCTGCACAGCGAAGCGAAGCTTGCCGGATGCTGCCTGGTGTTTTTCTTACCATGACCTTTGTCACAGTGGGCGCCCATTCTGCTTATGCTTCCTTGCGGATGTCGGCGGGATTGGCCGGTTCCTCATGCAAGAAGAAGCGTATGGTTGCCGCGCCGGGATTGCTTTCCGTGCTCTCAATATCGCCTCCCAGTTGCTTGGCCAAAGCGCGGACGAGCGAAGCACCGAGACTCGATTTCTCGAGGTAGTCAGAGCGCGGTGTAAGAGCGACGCCTGAAAACGAGATCACCAGCGTAGCCTTCTCGTTATCCGTTGATGTCAAATTCAAGCGGATCGCGACCGCAGACTGTTCTGAAAATGATTTGACGCCGCTGCAAACGATCTCCGTGATCACGAGCGCTAAAGGAACGACTTTATCTATATTCAGGTTTTGTTTCGCAATTTCCGCGCGAAGTTGAATATCGCCCCGCTTTCGCAGATGCCCCCCCAGCAAATTGCAGAGGGCATCGACGAAAGGTTGCAACGCCACCGACTTCATATCTTCTTTCTCATAGAGGTGCCGCTGGGCGAGGGCCAAAGCACTGACTCTTAACTGAAGATCCGAAATGCCGACATGCTCCTGGTCGCTCATCGGCAGCCGTGAATAGAGGCTGAGGAAACTGATGACGATTTGAAGATTGTTTTTGATACGATGGTGCAGCTCGCGCAGCATTCGTTGGCGCTGATCGACCATTTCATTCAGAGCCGCATCCCGGTCGTGAATCTTTTGCGCCATTCCCCCCAATGTTTCGCCCAGGTTTCTCAGTTCGCGCGGCGCATTCGTAAGTCGGATTTCCGGCGCCAGATTGCCCTGGCTGATTTCATAGGCCACCTGGGTTAGCCGTTCGGTCCATTGGGTGATCAGAAGTCGCGTCCCCACAAGTGCGACACCGATGCCCGTGGCAGAGATAAGGCATAGAACCAGAATTTGAGAAAACAGGCTATTCCTGGGTGATTGCTGCAAATCTGCCAGCGGCATGCCCAGCAGCACGTAGAGCGGATAACCTGTGACCGGAATCAGTGTATAGAACCGGTCCACCCCATCCCGCCCCGTTGCACCGAATTCGTGCTGCATTCCGTCGCGAATGATGTGCTTTTCCGCTGATGCGGGGAAGGCTTGCTGCGTCTGCGCGCCAGGCGATGTCAGCTCGACCACCGCCTTCCCCGTATCATCCAGTATGTAAAGGCTGGAGCTCTCGGGAAGAGGCGTGCCGGAATATAGCTCCGTGAGCCAATCGATACGCAGGTCCAGAGCAAGGACCCCAAGCAAGTGCCCATCGGACGTCAAGACGGGTGCCGCCAGGACAAAGACCGGTTGGTTTGATATCCGGCCAATTAGGGAACCACTTAATACGAAGTTGCCGGTGCTGACGACCCGCTTGAACCAGCCGGACTGCGCGACATTCAAGGCACCTTTTTGGCCGGCCGGGTAACAGATCGGCTCGCCATCCAGATTAGCGAGGACAGCCCCGCTGAAGCTCGGATAGGGTTTCAGGGCGGCGGCAAGCAAGGCCGCGCATTGTGTGCTGTCCTGTCCGGCCGCGGCGGCTAGGATCGCAGGGTCCCTGGCCAGACCCCGGACCAGTTGCTCGTTTCGCTGCAGGATGTGCCGCTGGTCTTCAGCAACGAGCGCGCCATATCGTGCGATGGAGGCGCGCCCCGCTTCCATCAGGTTCGCATAATGCCGGGAGGCGACGATGATCCCGAATAGACTTGGGATGAGAACGGCAAGCGCAAAAATCAGAACTAGACGATAACGTAATGAATCGAAGAGCTGTTGCCGCATGTTCCCCGGGTCAATAACTTCGATTCAATTGGGTTCACCCTCGGCCGCGACATCGCGCGACCGGCATGAATATCAGCCGGCCGCCTGCCGGTCCGGGCCGTTACCCGATTGGTTGGAGCTTCGGTTGGAGAGCGCCTGGGTTATCGTGACGCGCAGCGTATCCGGCTCGAAGGGCTTCGTCACAAGATAGGTTGGTTCGGGGCGATCCCCGGTCAGCAGCAGCTCGGGATAAGCGGTGATGAAGATGACCGGCACATCTGATGACGCCAGTATTTCCGTCACCGCCGTGAGACCCGATCCACCGGCACCAAGATTGATGTCGGCCAGAATGAGGCCCGGCTTGCGGGCCGCCGCCAAGGCAATCGCTTCGGCCTGATTTGACGTCGTGCCGGCGATCTTATGTCCCATTTCGGTGACGAGGCTGCAAATATCGAAAGCAATCACTGGTTCATCCTCGATTACCAGGATCGAGGTCGATAGCTGCTTCTTAACGGTATCCCAAGCATCCCGCAGAAGATCGACCACTTCTGTCTCGGAGATACCCAGAATGGCCGCAACATCGGACGTCGAGAACTTCTCCAGGACCGTGAGGAGGAGAACCTGCCTTTCGGTTGGCGGAAGCGCATCCAAGCGCGCCTGGATGGAATGGTCCGGGGACACTTCCGTGCCGGCCGGCGCGTCGCTCGTTGCGCCAGGCGTCATCCGCCAGACATCGTGAAACAGCTTAAAGAGCTGCACGTGGACATCGTCATCGGCGGAGATGACAGACGGTTGATTCAAAATAGTTTCCAGACACAGGCGCACATACATGTCGCCGGATTTTTGCGAACCGAGCAATGCCCTCGCATAGCGGCGCAAATATCTGACATTAGCCACGATAGTCTCGGAAAGGTCGTGACCGGATTTCATTCCCTACTCCTGTCCAGAAACAGCTATTCTTCCAGAGACTAGACTCGCCTTAACCGCCGCGAGCCACACATTTTCGTGAATTCACGCATTCTTCCCCAAATTCTTTAAGTATGCGCACATATTAGGCGTGTGAGGCTAATGCATCGGGCATTGAGCTTGAGGGCTCCGTTTACTCCCAGCTTTCACGGTATTCGTTGTGCAATCAGAGAAGAAACCGAGCATGTTGAAGGACGAACGCCAAAACATCGGTGGCGGAGAGAGTTGCTCGAAGGTCGACGACACTGGCACGGATAACTGCATTTCGATTGAAGAGCATGCCCCGATCGTTATTGATCGGTGGTTCGATGCTCAGGTTAAGCGGTTGTATGGCGAAGTCGTTTCGGAAGACCTTCCTGATGACCTATTGCGATTGATCACGAAACTAAGGAAGTCATTCTGACATTGGCGGCGCTTGGCCATCTGGCCCGGCAGGCAAAACGATGAGGGCGTAGATTGATCAGCACCATGCAAAAGACAGATGTGGAGAGCTTTGATTTCAAGGCTTCCCTCGTCGATGCAATACCCCATCTTCGCGCATTTGCGCGTTCACTCACTCATAACGCCGATTTCGCGGATGATCTCGTTCATGATGCCGTTCTTCGGGCATTGGATGCGGCCGAGCAATTCACCCCCGGCACGAATTTCCGGGCCTGGATATTCACGATCCTCCGGAATCACTTTTACAATGAAGTCAAACGCTGGCGGGGTCGCGTCGTCTCGCTCACCGACAGCCAGGCGAACCTGCGCAAGATCGATCCGCAACAGGAAGCCAATCTTGAATTCGACGATTTCCAGCGCGCATTCTGGCAGCTGTCGCCCAACCAGCGCGAGGTCCTGACCCTGGTGGGCGCAGAAGGTCTGACCTATGACGAGGCCGCCCAGATCTGCAATTGCTGTGTCGGTACCGTTAAAAGCCGGGTATCGCGCGCCCGCTATGAGCTGAAGCGGCTGATGTCAGACGATTCCTTGGTGTTGCGGCGCATCGAATTGGCAAAGGCCTGCAAGGACCAGAACCGCGCGCCGTTGCGTCTCAAGAAAATCGGCGACTACTGAACCCTCGCGGGTTCAGCCCTGAAACGGAGGACTGTCGTAAAGCCGCTGCGTTTCGGAAAACTGTGCCAGATTGGCATCCATCCGAGCATAAATAGCGGCAGCTTGACGGGTCAGGTCGTGGGTATCGCAGTCCGACAGATCCGCGCTCGGCAGCGTGGCGAAGATCGCCACAGCTTCCTCGACACGGTCAATTGCCCAGATTTTGAAACGGCCCTGCGCGAGCGCTTCGGCCACTTCCTCCGCCAACACTAGATCGCCGATATTGGCTGATGGCAATATGACGCCGCTGAGAAGACCCTTGCGGCGATTGCCCTCGGTGGCCTCGTAAAAACCTTCAACCTTCTCAGTCACATCGCCTACCGCCTGAACATCGCCCAGTTGGTTGAAAGATCCCGTCACCGCCAAATCCTGACGGATTGGCATCCCGCACACGGCCGAGATAATTGCCACGAATTCGGCGACCGAGGCGCTGTCGCCCTCGATCCGGCCGTAATTCTGCTCGAAGGTAATCGAGCAATCGAACGAGAGAGGTCGCAGGCGCCCGAACTGACCGCGCAAGTAACCCTCGACGACGAGAGCACCCTTTTGCTGGCTGCGACCGGAAAGCTGCGTCACATGCTCGATATTGACGACTCCCTTCCATCCGATGGAAGCGCGCGCCGAAACGCGGCTGGGGCGGCCGAATGCATAATCGCCAACCTCCCGCACCGTGAGTGCGTTCACCTGCCCGATCGCCGTGCCCTCTGTGGTGATGGCTATATGCCGCCGCGCGATGCTTTCGAGAAAGCGTTCCTCGGCGCGGCGGTTACGATGCCGCCGCGCGTTCCACGCTATCAATATCTCATCGCGGGACAGCGCGTTCGAGGGACCGGCGATACGCTGCGCCTCGCGGATCAGGTCATCGAGCAATTCGAAACGTGCGCTCAGAAGATCCCGGCGGCCAGCAATCTTCGACGACAGGCCCAGCAGGCAATCCACCGCGTCGGTCGTGTACCGCATACCGTGACGCATGATCGCGCGCTGTAGTATGGCCCCAAGGGTCGCGGCATTTTCCACGCTTGCAGGCATATCGGGATCGATTTCCGCCCGGATTTTGAAATGCGCCCGGAACTCTGTATCGTCGGAAAAATGCTGATAGAAAGTTGCCGGCGAGCTGATAACGATGATCTTCACGCTCAAGGGAATGGGTTGTGGGCGCGGCGTGGCGGCCACCGGCATCGATCCCATCCGGTGCCTTTCCTCGATAGCGATCATGCCGTCGCGCAAGGCAGCCTTCAATGCGTCGATAACGCTGTCATCCTTGGCGAGTGATTCCGCCCGCAGAACCAGGATACCTCCATTTGCCCGATGAAGGGAGCCCGGACGGATCAACGAAAAATCGGTCTCGAACGAGCCTTGCTGGCGCCGATATTCGATCGCGCCGAACAGATTTTCATAGGTCGGGTTGGGCTCGAGGATGACCGGCACACCGTCATTATCGGTCTGGTCGATCAGGAGATTCGCCCGGTAGCGTACCGGCACATCCACCGAACCATCCCGCACGAGACGCGCAATGGTGGTCACATTGGACAGCATGTCGGTATTGAGATCGTCGATCCAGTTGCAAAGGTCCTGGTAAGGGGCAAACTGATCGGAGAAAGAGCACCGCTCCTTCGTAATGATCACTTCGAGCGTTTTTCGGTCGAGTTCAGTTGCGGCATATTCGGCCGAGGCTTTGATCTTGCCGGCTTCCTCTTCGAATTCCGTCGGATTCTCGAACAGTCCACGCGACGCGGTCTTCTCGTCCGCGTCTTCCTCTCCATGACTTAAGCGCAGCGCCGCTTCCATCTTCTTGGGTGTACCACGCTTGCCCCCGCCGTTCCGGTCGTTTCCGCGGCGCAGCTGCCTTCGCTTGCTGTCCAGCTCGCGCTCTGCCTCGCGATAAATTTCCTCCAAACGCACTCGATGGATTTCGCTTTCGAGCGCCGCCTTGAACATCGTGAAGACGCGCTTCACGTAGTGCGTCAGATGCTCTTCGAAACGCCGTCCTTCGCCGGGACTGACACCGAAGGCGCGAGGCTCGTGTTCAACCCAAAAGTTCTGCAGATATAGCCAGTCCTGGCGAACCAGATGTTCGATTGGCCGACGATAGCGCAGATAATCAATCGTAGCCGTCATACGGCCCACATTCTCATCGCCGATTAAAATCACATTGAAGTCGGGTCCACTGATGGAAAGCGCTAGGTCGATAGCTTGACGCGCCCTTATGTGGCTCGACAGGTTAAAGACGTCGCCGATGCCGGGTTCCCAGCGGTGCTGAGGAATGGAAACGTCCGTATATCCAAGCGATTGCATCTTCTACTCCCCACCCAGTCTCGCTTGCCCATCGCCGCAGCACGATGTCCCTTTCGCCGCCAGCATCCAATCGGAGCTTACTAAACAGCGGCGTTATGCCTTCGTTCCCATCTGGGAACGGGCCCATATCACGGCGACACTCATCAGTTGTCGCCTTATAACCGGACTTGCCGGTCCCTGCGCCGCACGGCCAAAGATTGTTCGATGGCCGCAATCAATCCTTCGGAATCATACGGCTTCATCAGCAGACAGAAATTGGCGGCCTTCGCCATGGTCATGGAAGCGGCATAGCCGGTGGCCAGAACAATGCTTAGATTCGGCCAGCGTCTTGTGACCTCTTCAGCCAGCTCCAAGCCGTTCATGCTACCCGGAATGACTATATCGGAAACCAGGATGTCGATCTCTTCGAGCTTGAGAAGGTTCAGTGCATCCTGGGCAGTTCCACAAGAATTGACGTGATATCCCGCATCTGTAAGCATCTCCACCGCTAGTTCGGCGATGGTGCTGTTGTCCTCCACCACTAAAACTCTCTGGCGCTGATTAACCTCTTCTTCCGCCAGATTTTTGGCCGCAGGGAGGAGGATCGACATGATCGTACCCTGGCCCTCGACGCTGCTGAAGTTCATGGAGCCGCCGGATTGCTTGGCAAAGCCATAGGCCTGACTTAGGCCAAGGCCGGTGCCCTTGCCAACTTCTTTGGTTGTGAAGAACGGTTCGAAAACTCGATCTCTCATCTCAACCGGGATGCCGATTCCGTCATCGACAATCGAGACTTCGACGTAATTTCCGGCATTAAGGTCCTTCTGCTTCTGTTGAATCCGATGATTCCTCGCCCGCAGCACGATCGTGCCGCCATTTGGCATCGCGTCGCGCGCGTTGAGACAGATGTTCAAGATTGCCAATTGAAGCTGGTTCGGATCGACCTCCACCGGCCAGAGGTCGCTGGCGATTTCCTTTACGATGCGAATATTGCCGCGGAGCGAACTCAGCAAATTGTTCGCGACCGATTCCAGGCACACCTCGATGCGTAGCAGCTCCGGCCGCAATGATTGTTTGCGCGAGAAAGCCAGCAAATGCTTTGTCAGCATTTCCCCGTGGCGAACGGCTTTGCAAATGTTTCCGAGCACACGCTCGACCCTGGCGTGATCGACGATATGGCGCTGGGCCAATTCAGCACTGGTCAGGATGATTGTCAGCAGATTGTTGAAATCGTGCGCCACGCCTCCTGTCAGCTGGCCCAGCGCTTCCATTTTCTGCGCCTGAAATAGCTCTTCCCGGGCGAGCTCCAATGTACGCTGCGCTTCGATCTTCTCCGTGATATCTCGGATAATGTTCACATAACCGATAAGAGCGTTGTGCTCGTCATAAATCGCGTCCAGGATGGTGTTTGCCCAAAATTTCGAACCGTCCTTCCTGATGCGCCACCCTTCCGATTCAAATTTTCCAAGACGCGCCGCGGCTTCCATCGCCACCGTGGGTTCCTGCAGGCTCGCCGCTTCGGTAGAGTAAAAACTGGCGAAGTTGCGACCGACAATTTCATCTTCCGCATAGCCGAGGATGCGTTCGGCGCCCCCATTCCAGGTGCTCACGCGTCCCTGGATATCCATCATGTAAATAGCGTGGTCAGCCACGCTTTCGATCATCATGCGAAAGCGCCGTTCGCTCTCGGCCAAGCGTTGCTCTGTCAGATATCGTTGGGTGATATCTCTGGTAACCTTTGCAAAGCCGATGACATCACCATTATCGTTGCGAACGGCATCGATCACGGAGAGCGCCCAGAACCGGCTGCCATCGCGCTTGATGCGCCAGCCCTCACCTTCGCATCGTCCCACGGTTCCGGCGGTGCGCAGCATCCGGTCCGGCACGCCCGCAGCCCGCTCTTCCGGCGTAAAAAAAATCGACAAATGACGGCCGATGACGTCGTCGGGAACATATCCCTTGATATGCTCCGCGCCCGAATTCCAACTGACGACGTAGCCTTCGGTATCGAGCATGTAGATCGCGTAATCGATCACGGCGTCGATCAGAATCCGGTATCGGTTCGGATCCATTAACAATGCATCGGTTCGTTTCGGCCGGTCGGTCATAAAGCTACCTGATATCTTGCTAATATTCATAGCACGTTTGCCTCGATGATCCGCAAATTTTGGCCCGGAAAACGGAGAAGCATTTCACACCTATCTTGTAACGAGCCCGGCCAAGCACCTCCCCTCAAAAACTTGTGAATTCCGTCACTTGCTTGCTCTACGTGGCGGCCCTTGTTGGCCCAGGTAGGCGAGTGGTCGCGCCATAAAGGTCGCGTCTTCTCGGTATGGACTTAACGCGAGGCTTCAACGCGAAGCAAGGGGATGCGATTCGACCCAGCCTTGCTGATGTGATTAGCATTAGGCCGAAGCAAGGTCGTCCTCAGTGGCATGACGGCTATCATCCGCAGATCGTCCATTTTCCATCGCCGGTCTCTCAGCCGAGGGAACCTTGGACACTCTTCTCTTGTTCAATAATGGCTCGGCATGACCCTACTTCAGCATCACGAAGTTAATTCCATCAGGGGAGAAGGCGGGTGGCTGAACGATCGAAGAAGCAATCCGGCATGAGAACATTCGCCCCAAAAATTTCGCCACTCGCCGCGGGCAATGTCTCGGCTGGCGATATCTCGTCGACCGGCCCGCGTATCTACAATCTGTTTCCATCTCTTCTCGGTTCCGTCCGGCAATGGACTGAGCACCTTCCGCGTATTGCGGATATGCAATTCAACTGGATCTATCTCAATCCGTTTCATGCCCCCGGCTATTCCGGCAGCCTCTATGCGATCAAAAATCCTTACGCGCTCAGTGATTGGGCAGGGGCAGGCATAGCGCCTCAGGAGGCCGATACTGCGTTGCGGGAATTCGTGGCATCGGCCAAGCGACACGGCATTGCCGTCATGATGGATCTGGTGATTAACCACACGGCGAAGGACGCCGACCTCTTCGGCGAACATCCGGAATGGTATCGACGAAATGCTGATGGATCACCCTACAGTCCCCGAGCGGTCGATCCTGACGACCCGCAAAAGGTTACAATTTGGGAAGATCTGGCTGAGCTGGATTATGAGATGCCGTCCGTCCGGGCTGCTTTGGTAGACTATTGGTCTACCTATATCCAGCATTATGCCGGTCTCGGTTTTAACGGCTTCCGGTGCGACGCGGCCTATCAGGTGCCGGCGCCGGTTTGGAAGGCGTTGATCGAGATAAGCCGACGGAACCATCCCGATCTGGTCTTTTTCGCCGAGACCCTGGGCTGCACCACCGAGCAGGTAGCAGCGCTCGCCGGGGCCGGTTTCAACTATATCTTCAACAGCGCGAAATGGTGGGACTTTGCCGCGCCTTGGCTGCTGGACCAATATGATCAATTCCGCCTGATAGCACCGTCGATCGCATTCCCCGAGAGCCATGACACCGAGCGCCTGGCAAGCACGGTGGATGCCGCTAATCCTGCGGCGATATCAGCCGTCCTCAAATTCCACCTGGTATTCGCCGCGACCTTTTCCGCCGGCTATATGATGCCGATCGGCTATGAATACGGTTTCCGCCAGAAGCTCGATGTCGTCTACACCCGGCCCGAGAGTTGGGAAACGACAGGCATCGATATCGGCGACTTCGTGACGGCCGTCAACCGTATGAAAGCGACAGTGCCTGCCCTGAATGTCGAAGGCTATCAACGCCGCATCACGGCGCCCGCTGCCCCCGTTGTAGGATTGCTACGGCTTTCTGGCGGTCACGTCGCCGAGGCCGAAGAATGCGCCCTGCTGCTGTTCAACCCTGATCGGCAGGCATCACATGAAGTAGCGATCGGCCCGCTTTTCAATGAGACGGGCGGATATTTCAGCGATTTTACCGATGTGACACCCTTCGCCACGGAAACCACCTTTTCACCTGCGGAGGTGCTTAACCTCGAACCGCTTGAAGCACGGATCTATCGTGGCCGGAAGAAACCTCGAGCGGCAGATCAAGGAGAGTCGAAGCGTGCCGAGGTCGACCCGTCAGAATTCTCCGCAAACCGCGTGGCGATAGAGAACGTCTATCCGGAGATCGATGGCGGAAGATTTGCCATCAAGCGGACGGTTGGCGATGTTCTGGAAATCTGGGCGGATATTTTTTCCGATGGCCATGACAAGTTGCAGGCTTGCATTAAATATCGGCCGGTTGACGCGACCGACTGGTCTTCATCGCCCATGGCTCTCTACGATAATGATCGTTGGGTTGGGCGGATCGGCCTGACGGAAAACGCCGATTACCTCTACACGATCGAAGCCTGGCGGGATCTCTTTGGCAGCTGGCGAAACGACATTATCAAGAAGCGTGACGCCGGCCAAAAAATCGCGTTGGAGCTCGAAGAAGGCTTGGTTTTGATCGACAAGGCTGCCACGCGCGCTAAGGCGGCTGGCCGTGATGAGTTCGCGCAGCTTCTGGCCGAAGCTACGCGTTTTCAAAATGACCCAGACCAACGGTCGGCCCTGCTGCTTGATCCTTCAGTCCATGAAATGATGCTGCGCTGGGAAGAGCCCGCCAATCTGTCCCGATACCAACATAATCTGCGGGTGATGGTCGACCGCCAGGCGGCGCTCTATTCCGCATGGTATGAATTGATGCCTCGGTCGCAGAGCCCCTCGGCGGGACGCAGCGGCAATTTCGACGATGTCATCGCCAGGTTGCCCTATGTCCGCGACATGGGATTCGACGTGCTGTACTTCCCGCCGATTCATCCCATCGGGAGCACCAATCGCAAAGGCCGCAACAACAGCCTGACAGCCAAACCGGAAGATCCCGGCAGCCCGTACGCGATCGGTGCTGCCGCCGGTGGACATACAGCCATTCATCCGGCGCTCGGCACGCTTGACGACTTTGACCGTCTGGTGCACGAAGCGCATCGCCACGGCCTTGAGATCGCATTGGATTTTGCGATCCAATGTTCGCCCGATCACCCCTGGATCCGCGAGCATCCAGAATGGTTCGACTGGCGTCCCGACGGCACCATCAAGTTCGCGGAAAATCCGCCAAAAAAATACGAAGATATCGTCAATCTGCATCTCTACCGCGATGCCCTTCCTGGGGCCTGGTATGCTTTGCGCGATGTTATCCTTTTCTGGATCAACCACGGCGTCAGAATCTTCCGCGTCGATAATCCGCATACGAAGCCATTGCCTTTCTGGGAGTGGATGATCGCGGACATCCGGAGAACTTATCCTGAGGCCATTTTTCTTGCTGAAGCCTTCACGCGCCCGAAGATGATGAAGCGCCTGGCGAAAGTGGGCTTCGCACAATCCTACACTTACTTTACCTGGCGGACGACAAAGCAGGAATTGACCGATTATCTCCTGGAACTGACACGGAGCGAGGCGCGCGAATATTACCGGCCCAACTTCTTCGCCAATACGCCGGATATCAATCCCTACCACTTGCAGACCGGCGGGCGCCCGATGTTCATCATTCGGGCAACCCTGGCAGCGACGCTTAGCAGCGCCTACGGCATCTATAGCGGCTTCGAACTTTGCGAAGCGACGCCGGTACCGGGCAAGGAGGAATATCTCAATTCGGAGAAGTACGAAATCAAAGTCTGGGACTGGAACCGGCCGGGTCATATTCGCGATCACATCACACGCCTCAATCGCATCAGACGCGACAATCCCGCCTTACATCAGCTCACCAACCTCACTTTCTACAATGCCTTTAACGACCAGATTCTGCTTTACGGGAAGATGACCGCCACCAAGGACAATGCGATACTCATCGCCGTTAATCTCGATACCCGTCACATGCAGTCGGCGAATTTCGAAGTACCGTTATGGGAGTTCGGCCTAGCTGATGATGCGGCGATCGACGTCGAGGATTTGCTTACAGGAAAATCTTTTCGTTGGCAGGGCAAGATTCAGCACATGGCACTTGATCCACAGATCAATCCCTGTGCCATCTGGCGCCTATCGCCTGTTGGAGGAAGGGCATGAACCGTCAGACCCGCCAAGGCCTGCAACTGGTACGTCCACGAACCATCTTCGATCGAAGCGATCCGCTTTGGTTCAAGCGGGCCCTCATCTACGAAGTTCATGTCAAAGCCTTCTACGATTCGAACAATGATGGCATGGGCGATATCGCCGGCCTCACCCAGAAGCTCGATTATTTGCAGGATCTCGGCATCACCGCCCTTTGGCTGTTGCCCTTTTATCCATCGCCCTTGAAGGATGATGGCTACGACATCGCCAAATACGCCGCTATCAATCCCGCCTATGGCAACATGCGCGATTTCCGACGCCTGGTCCGCGCCTGCCATGATCGCGGCATCCGAGTGATCACGGAGCTGGTCATCAACCACACCTCAGACCAGCATGCCTGGTTCGAGCGCGCCCGGCGAGCCAAGCCAGGATCGGTGGCGCGTAACTTTTATGTCTGGAGCGATACCGACCAAAAATACAGCGATGCGCGCATCATCTTCACCGATACCGAGAAGTCGAACTGGACCTGGGACCCGGTTGCCGGCGCCTATTACTGGCATCGCTTCTATTCGCACCAACCGGATTTGAATTTCGACAATCCCGCTTTGCTGCGCGAGCTGATCAAGATCATGCGGTTTTGGCTGGATATGGGCGTCGATGGGCTGCGCCTTGACGCCATTCCCTATCTTGTCGAACGCGAAGGAACGAATTGCGAGAATCTGTCGGAGACACATGACATCATCCGGCAAATCCGCAAGGAGATAGATGCAAGCTATCCCGATCGCATGTTGCTGGCCGAGGCCAATCAATGGCCCGAAGATGCGGCGGCCTACTTCGGCAACGGCGATGAATGCCACATGTGTTTCCACTTCCCGCTCATGCCACGCATTTACATGGCAATCGCGCAGGAAGATCGCCATCCGATCACCGATATCATGCGGCAAACGCCGGAGATCCCCGCCAATTGCCAGTGGGGCATTTTCCTGCGCAACCATGACGAACTCACGCTGGAGATGGTCACCGACCAGGAACGGGACTATCTCTGGAGCTTCTATGCTGCCGATTCCCGGATGCGCCTCAATCTCGGCATCCGGCGGCGGCTGGCGCCGCTGCTCGGCAATGATCGTCAGAAGATCGAGTTGCTCAACAGCCTGCTCCTGTCGATGCCAGGAACGCCGATCATTTATTACGGCGACGAGATCGGCATGGGCGACAATGTCTATCTCGGCGATCGCGACGGTGTCCGAACCCCGATGCAATGGACCTCGGATCGCAATGGCGGTTTCTCGGGCTGCGATCCCGAACGGCTTTATCTGCCGACCCTCATGGACCCGATCTACGGCTATGAATCGGTCAATGTCGAAGCCCAGTCGCGCAGCCCGTCCAGCCTGCTGAACTGGATGAAACGAACCATCTCCGTCTGCAAACAGCACAAGGCGTTCGGTCTGGGAACGCTGCGCTTCCTATATCCCGGTAACCGAAAGGTCTTGGCTTATTTGCGGGAGCATGAGGAGGAAGTCGTTCTCTGCGTGGTTAACCTCTCTCGTTCCGCCCAGGCCGTCGAACTGGATCTGTCGCGGTTCAAGGGACGCGTCCCGGTGGAGCTCTTGGGACGCAGCCCGTTCCCACCGATCGGCGACCTACCTTATCTCCTCACCTTGCCCAGCTACGGCGTCTTCTGGTTTATCCTGCCGGAACTTGCCGACGCGCCGCGCTGGCACGCGGCAACACCCGAGCCGTTACCGGAATTCTCCACCTTGGTGATGCGCGACAGCTGGGACTCGCTCACCAGCGGCCGCGAATCCCAGGAGCTCGCCAATAATGTGTTGCCCAAGTTCATCGCTCAGCAGCGCTGGTTCGCCGCCAAGGACGACCGCGTCGCCAGCGCCAGGATGATCTCCTATGGAACACTGGTTAAGGGCGACAGAGAATATCTGCTGTTGCAGTCGGAGCTGTCCCTGGCGAATAGCGGGGAAACGCAACGCTATTTCATCCCCCTCGATAAGTCCTGGGAGGACGCTGCGGGTACAACCGGATGGCCCCTGACGCCCTTTATGCTGGCCAAGGCGCGACGCCATGCCAAGGTTGGCGCCATATATGATGCACTCGCGGCCGATCATTTTACTTTGGCCGTCATCGACGCGATGCGGAATAACATTGAGATACGCGGCCAACAAGGAACCACGATTTTCCGCGCGACCGAGATGTTGCAGGACGTCGCTATGGACGATGTTCAGGTCTCCCGCATGGGTGTCGAGCAAAGCAACAGCTCCGTCATTATTGGCGACAAGGCCGTTCTGAAAATCTATCGGCGCCTGACCACAGGCGAGCATCCTGAAGTCGAAATCGCTCGCTTCCTGACGCAGAAGGCGGGTTACCCAAACATACCCCCACTGCTGGGCACTGCAGAGCAGCAAGATACGGACGGGTCACTGCATGCTCTGGCGGTGCTGACTGGCTTTGTCAGAAATCAAGGCGATGGCTGGACTTATACGCTGGGTTATCTGGATCGTTTCTTTGACGAGACGCGTCTCGTCGAGACGGCGGACACTCCATCCCCAGTGGAACAGCACGGAGCCTATCTGGAGAAAGCCAAGATGCTGGGACGCCGGACGGGCGAGCTGCATCTGGCCTTTTCCAGTGATGACAGTTCGCCGGCCTTCGCCCCTGAGCCGATCACCAACGGCGATTTTCAGGAATGGCGCAAGAGCATCAACAAGCAGGCCACACAAGCATTCGCCGCCCTGAAGCGTCGCCTGGGCGATCCGGATCGGATCATCCATGATGCGGCCGAAAAGCTATTGTCGCGGCGCGATGAATGCATGGCCGCCATTCAACGGCTGACCGCTGGGAAGTCGGCCGCTTACAAAATCCGGATTCATGGGGATTATCATCTAGGCCAAGTTCTGATCGCGCAAAATGACTTCTATATCCTGGATTTCGAGGGCGAGCCCAGCCGCAGCCTGGCGGAACGGCGAGCGAAATATGCCGCTTTCAAGGACGTGGCGGGAATGCTCCGGTCCTTCGAATATGCGGGTTGGGCGGCTCTGTTCGCGCGAGAGGAACATGAGCCGGGCATTCTTGTTAAATTAGAATCTGCGACCGAAGTCTGGCGGGGCTGCGCCCAGCAGAGCTTCCTGAACAGTTATCTCGAAACGGTCAACAACAGTCCTAGCTGTCCGCCGGACCGCGACGATGCAATGGCTTTACTCAATCTCTTCCTCCTTGAGAAAGCGCTTTACGAAATCAACTACGAAGCCGCGAACCGGCCGTCCTGGCTACGCATCCCCCTTGCGGGTCTGAACAGGCTGCTCGACTCGCTTGCGGCTGCGAAAGGCTAATTATGGCAAGTCCAGATAAACGTCAGCCTGCATCCCGGCCGAAGAGCGCTGCGACATCCCCGCGCCGCGCGGCTATGGGACAGAAAAAGAAACAGTCCTCCATCGCGCTCGATAGGCAAATCGACCTGCTTGTGCGTGGCGATCACGGAGACCCATTTGCGTTGCTGGGCCCGCATCTGGAGGAGGAAAACGGCATCGTTGTCAGGTGCTTCCAGCCTGGCGCGGCACAGGTCTCGGTCATTGATCGCCAGGGCGAAGTTCTGGCAGACCTGACGCAACTCCATACTGCCGGCTTTTTTGCCGGGGCAATCGGCACAAGCGAGCGAGTCCCTTATAAGCTGCGGGTGAGCTGGCCATCCCACATCGCCGATATCGAAGATCCCTATCGCTTCCCGCCGACTCTCGGCGATCTCGATGTGCATCTGCTCGTGGAAGGTACGCATCTTCACCTGTACGAACGCTTGGGCGCGCACTTCATCGAATTGGATGGTGTCCCCGGCGTGAGCTTTGCTGTATGGGCACCGAACGCCCGGCGCGTCAGCGTCGTCGGCAATTTCAACGAATGGGACGGCCGCCGCAATCCCATGCGCAAAATCATTAATGCGGGCGTCTGGCAGATATTTCTGCCGGAGATCAGAGCTGGCGAGCTGTATAAATATGAGATCAAATCATCCGACGGCCGTCTGTTGCCGCTGAAGGCGGATCCTTTGGCTTTCCAGGCGGAGCCCCCGCCCCGGACGGCCTCCATCATCCACGGCCTGCCTGATTTCGATTGGAATGACAGCGCCTGGATGAGTACGCGAGAAGCTGCAGGCAGCCGGTCCGCGCCAATATCGATTTACGAATGCCATCTCCCCTCCTGGGCGCGCGTTGTCGAGGAAGGAAATCGCTATCTCACTTATGACGAGTTGAGCGACCGCCTCATCCCTTATGTCCAGCAGATGGGCTTCACCCACGTGGAACTGCTGCCCATCAGCGAATATCCCTTCGACGGTTCCTGGGGTTATCAGCCGATCGCCGCCTATGCCCCGACCAGCCGGCTCGGCCCGCCGGAAGCATTCGCCCGCTTTATCGATCGCTGCCACAATGCCGGTCTCGGCGTAATTCTGGATTGGGTTCCGGGTCATTTCCCCACCGACGCCCATGGCCTGCCTTATTTCGACGGCACCCATCTTTACGAACACGAAGATCCGCGCCTCGGGATGCATCAGGACTGGAACACGCTGATCTATAATTACGGGCGGCGGGAAGTCGCAAATTACCTGCTCGCCAATGCGCTGTTCTGGTTGAAACGCTATCACATCGACGGCCTTCGGGTGGATGCCGTCGCCTCGATGCTTTATCTGGATTACAGCCGCAAGCCTGGCCAGTGGCTGCCGAACCGCTATGGCGGCAATGAGAATCTCGAAGCGACCGCCTTCATTCGCCGGCTGAATGAGCTGGTCTATGCCAATGCGCCCGGCGCGATAACCATCGCCGAGGAATCGACCGCTTGGCCGGCGGTCTCCCGCCCGACCTATCTCGGCGGCCTTGGCTTCGGATATAAGTGGAATATGGGATGGATGCATGACACCCTGCGCTATATCGGCAAGGACCCGATTCATCGCGCTTGGCATCACCATGATCTGACCTTCGGCCTACTCTACGCCTTCAGCGAAAACTTCATTCTGCCGATCAGCCATGACGAAGTCGTGCACGGCAAAGGCTCGCTTCTCGGCCGCATGCCTGGCGATCAATGGCAGCGTTTCGCCAACCTCCGCGCTTATCTCGGATTCATGTTCACCCATCCCGGCAAGAAGCTGCTTTTCATGGGCTGTGAATTCGGCCAGGAGCGGGAGTGGAATCACGATGCCGGTCTCGACTGGCATTTGCTGTCCGACCCCAATCATCACGGATTGCAGAACTTGGTCCGGGACCTGAACCACTGCTACCGCGACGTGCCGGCCTTGCACCAGAATGATTGCGAGCCGCATGGCTTTCAATGGATCGATGGCGGCGATTATGAGCGCTGCATGCTCTCGTTTCTCCGCCGGGGCCACAATCCTGAAGAAGTAGCCATTACTGTTTGCAACTTCACGCCGATTCCGCACGTCCAGAGCCGAATCGGCGTTCCTTTCCCCGGTTATTACGTCGAACGCATCAATACCGATTCAGCGTTTTATGGCGGCACTAACATAGGCAATGGCGGCGGCATAGCCAGTGAACCTGTCCCTTGGCATGGTCATCCCCATTCCCTCAATCTGACAGTGCCGCCTTTGGGCACGCTTGTTTTAGCCCGAGAGGTAGGTTGATGCAGCGCGAAATTCCGGCTTCGCCTTTTACCACAACGGCGAAGATGCGTATTCAATCCGGTCAACCTTATCCGCTCGGCGCCACCTGGGACGGCAAGGGCGTCAACTTCGCGATTTTTTCTGCCCATGCCGAACGCGTAGAGCTTTGTCTCTTCGATGCACAAGGTACCCGCGAGATTGCCCGTGCGACATTGCCTGAATATACCGATGAAGTTTGGCATGGTTATTTGCCGGATGCCAGGCCGGGGACGCTTTATGGTTACCGCGTCTACGGTCCTTATGAGCCAAAAAACGGTCACCGGTTCAATCCTAACAAGCTCTTGCTTGATCCTTATGCCAAGGCCCTGACGGGACGCCTTCACCGTACCGATGCGATCTTTGGCTACCGTGTCGGCTCGCCGCGCGAAGACCTCTCCTTCGACCGGCGCGACAGTGCCCGCGCCGTACCCAAATGCCGGGTGGTGGATCCAAGTTTCCAATGGGGCGATGACCGTCGCCCGGCCCGGCCATGGTCTGAGACCATCATCTACGAAACACATATGCGCGGTTTCACCATTCAGCACCCGGCCTTGCCCGTGCCGCTGCGCGGTACTTGTGCCGGCTTGGGCAGTCAGCCGGTCGTCGACTACCTAAAATCACTCGGCATCACGGCAATCGAGCTTCTGCCGGTACAGGCAATGGCCGACGAGACGACCCTGTTGGAAAAGAACCTGCGAAATTACTGGGGGTACAATACCATCGGATTTTTTGCTCCCGACCAGCGGCTGCTCTCTACCGGCTTGGTCTCGGAATTCCAGACCATGGTGCGGCAGCTCCATGATGCCGGAATCGAGGTTATCCTTGATGTTGTCTATAACCACACGCCGGAAGGCAATCATCTCGGACCGACACTCAGCTTCCGCGGCATCGACAACGCTTCTTATTATCGTCTGATGCCGAATGAGAAGCGGCACTACATCAACGATACCGGTACCGGCAACACCTTGAATTTGTCGCATCCGCGCGTTCTGCAAATGGTCCTGGACTCGCTGCATTACTGGGTCACCGAAATGCATGTCGATGGCTTCCGGTTCGATCTTGCATCAGCCGTTGGGCGTGAGGATCACGGCTTTGACCAACGCGGCGGCTTTTTCGATGCGATCCGCCAGGCCCCCTGGCTACGGAACATCAAATTGATCGCAGAACCTTGGGATATCGGCCCTGGCGGCTACCAGCTCGGACAGTTCCCGCCCGGCTGGTCCGAATGGAACGATCGGTATCGGGACACGGTGAGATCATATTGGCGCGGCGATGAGCGCATGCTACCGGAATTGGCAGCCCGCATTTGCGCATCCGCCGATCTCTTCGACCATCGCGGCCGACGCCCGTGGTCGACGGTCAATTTTATCACCGCCCATGACGGCTTCACCCTCCATGACCTTGTCTCTTATAACGACAAGCATAACGAAGCCAACCAGGAGGAAAATCGCGACGGGCACTCCGAAAACCGCAGTTATAATTTTGGCGTCGAGGGCGAAACCGACGATCCTGCGATCATCGTCCAACGGGAACAGCAGAAAAGGAACTTCCTGGCGACTTTGCTTCTTTCCCAAGGCACGCCAATGATCCTGGCAGGTGACGAAAGAGGCCATACGCAGAAAGGCAATAACAACGCTTATTGCCAAGACAATGAAATAAGCTGGCTCGATTGGGAAACCAATATCGAGAATGAGGCGCTGATCGAGTTCTTGCGGCGCATAATTGAGTTTCGCCAATCGCATTCAGCCCTCAGATGCCCGCGATTTATGCATGGCCGCGCTCATTCGCCTGACGGGATCAAAGACATTACCTGGTTCACGCCGCAGGGAACAGAAAAGACAGCGGAACAATGGCAGGATGGATTGGCCCGCTGCGTCGGAGTGCTGCTGAATGGCCGGGCGCATGCCGTGGTGACGACGGGCAGGCAGGATAACAATGAGATGCTGCTGATCATCATGAATGCCCATAACGATGTGGTAGACTTCACGCTTCCATCCTTAGCGGCCATCGCGAATTGGCGGCGCGTGGTTGATACCGTCGATCCGAAGGGTCGGCCCGAGCCGATGACCATCGACCCGGGACAGATTTATCCGATGCCCGGCAGATCCCTGGCGGTTTTTGTTGCATCAATGTCAGATGAGGGCGGGGCCGCCAAGCAATGACCAGCTTCGTGCATCATATGCCGTTTGGCTCCGCCGTTATGCCCGATGGCTCTGTTCGCTTTCGCTTATGGGCGCCGGGTCAGGATCATGTCGGCCTCCACCTTCATGACGCCGGCGCGATTCTGATTATGGAAGCGTTGGAAGACGGATGGTTCGAGTTGACGACATCTGCTGCCAATGCGGGAAGCGCCTATCAATTTCAACTGCAAGATGGGTTTTTCGTACCCGACCCTGCATCGCGCTTACAGAAAGACGGTGTGCATGGCGCCAGCATCATCGTCGATCCGGCATCCTATGAATGGCGTTTTCCGGAATGGCGCGGACGCCCGTGGCAGGAAGCCGTCATCTATGAACTCCATACCGGCGCCTTTTCGGCGATGGGCAGTTTTGATGGCATAAGGCGGCATCTCGACCATCTGGTCGATCTCGGCGTCACGGTCATCGAACTTATGCCGATAGCGAGTTTCGGCGGACAGCGAAACTGGGGATATGATGGCGTTCTGCCTTTCGCGCCGCATCGCTCTTATGGGGATCCGGCCACGCTGAAAGCTCTGATCGACGCGGCGCATGAGCGCGGCCTGATGATCTTTCTTGATGTAGTCTATAATCACTTCGGGCCGGACGGCAATTATCTCGGTAAATATGCCCCTCAATTCTTCACGTCCCGCCATCAGACTCCCTGGGGCGACGCCATCGATTTCTCCAGGCCGGCGGTTCGGCAATTTTTCATTCACAACGCACTTTACTGGCTGACAGAGTATCGCTTCGACGGCCTGCGTTTCGACGCCGTTCATGCTATCGCCGACGACAGCCCGGTTCATATTCTGACTGAGCTCGCCGAAACTGCTCGACGACAGGTCGGTTCCGAGCGTCTGATCCATTTGGTATTGGAAAACGATGCGAATATCGCCCGCTTTCTCCGGCGAAATCCCGAGGGCGCTTACTACGATGCCCAGTGGAATGACGACTTTCATCACGTCGGCCATGTACTCTTGACGGGTGAACAGGATGGTTACTATGCCGACTACGCATCGGAGACAATCAATCGCCTTGGCAGGTCGTTAACGGAAGGGTTTGTTTATCAGGGTGAAGCCTCGAGCTTCCGAGACGGTGAGACGCGGGGAGAGCCAAGCAAGGATCTTCCCCCGTTTGCTTTTGTCAACTTCCTGCAGAATCACGACCAGATCGGCAATCGTGCCTTTGGTGACCGGCTAGCGAAATTGGCGTCGCTTGACGCATATCGGGCGATGACTGCGATATTGTTGCTCGCGCCGGAAATTCCTCTTCTTTTCATGGGCGAAGAATGGCGCGAAACCAAACCCTTTCTGTTCTTTTGTGATTTCGATGGCGATTTGGCCGAAGCCGTGCGCAATGGCCGTCGTCGTGAGTTCAGCCGCTTCCCGGCATTCGCCGATCCTGAAAGCCAGGCACGCATCCCCGATCCGAACGCCATTGAGACATTCCAGCAATCCATGCTGGACTGGAATCATCGGGCGACAAATGAGGCAGCGCTTGATCTATATCGACAACTCCTCGCCTTGCGACATCGTGAAATCATGCCGCGGCTCGGCACGACGGCAGGTCCAGCCAGCTATCGGACCGAGCATGATATATTGCTGGCCGACTGGCAGCTCGGTACAAGTCGCTTGCAGCTCGTCGCCAACCTGACTGGTCGTTCCATTGAACATGAAATATCCGCGGCGGAAACTCGGCCGCTTTATGTGACGCATCCCCAGAATGGCGGAACAACAATTCCGCCCTGGTATGTTGCCTGGTATCTCCACGATGAAGATGGAGATACGGCGTGACATCGCCAGATCATTTGGATCAAATTTGCCTGCAACATGGCATCCAGCGCCGTTATCAGGACCATTCGGGGAATCTGAAGGAAGTCTCAGAGCAAACTCTGGGGCGTCTTGCGGAGCGTCTCAGTGCCACGGAGGCTACGGGATCGCGTCCGATCATTCTCCAGCACGAGCGCGGCGAGCTTGGTCATATACGCCTTGAGCAGCAAAAACTCCCGCTCACCCCGCTCCGCTGGGAGATAGAGACAGAAGATGGGGATCATCTATCCGGCGATGTGGAGTTGGTGGATGGCATCGTCACGATTCCTTGCCAGCTCCCCTTCGGCGATCATCGCCTGACAATTTTCACTCGCGACGATGACATGCCGGTGACAGCCCTGCCAGTGATCGTCGCGCCGCAACGCTGTTTCCTGCCGCCGGCTTTGTCAGGGACTGGGAGGCTATGGGGCATTTCAGTCCAACTTTTTGCCCTGAGATCCCAGCGTAACTGGGGTATCGGCGATTTCACTGATCTTGCCGACCTTATCGGCTATGCCGCCGCTTCCGGCGCCGCGACGATCGGCCTCAATCCGCTGCATGCTCTTTTTCCCGATCATCCGGATTGGGCCAGCCCTTATGCGCCGAGCAGCCGACATTTCCTGAACACGATCTATATCGATCCGGAAGCTATGCCGGAATTCGCCGAATGCGACTTGGCGCGCGGCTTGCGCAACGAACCGGCATTCGAACGCAAGTTGCAGCGACTAAGAGCGGAACCACTGGTCGACTATGCGGGCGTCACCGCGGTGAAGCAGGAGATTTTGGAACTCTTGTTCCATCATTTCCGTGAACATCATCTGGGCAAGAGCGATCCGTTCGGCCGCGAATTCCGCGCTTTCCAACATCGGCACGGTCAAGCACTGCGCGACTTTGCAACATTCCATGCCCTGCAGGAGTACATCCGTAAAAACGCCGCACAGCGCCTCTCCTGGCATGACTGGCCGGAGCAATTTCACGACCCCGACGGCGAAGCCGTACGCGCCTTTGCCCGCGACCACGCTCCACGGATTGAATTCTTTGAATATCTGCAATGGCACGCGCACCGGCAACTGCTGTTCTGCAGGGAACGCGCCCGGCAAACCGGTATGGCGATCGGGCTCTATCGCGACATCGCTGTTGGCGTCGCCAGAAACTCCGCCGAGACATGGGCAGCGCAAGATTACATCGTCGATGACTGGAGTGTCGGCGCGCCACCCGATAACTGGAATCCCGGCGGGCAGAATTGGGGAATTCCGCCCGCCCATCCGCGGTTGATGGCTGAGAGCGGGTACGCGGATTTTCGGGCGGTGTTGCGTGCCAATATGTATGCGGCAGGTGCGGTGCGGATCGATCACGTTCTCGGCCTGATGCGTCTGTTCTGGATCCCGCCGGATGCTGGCGCCGGAGATGGCGCCTATGTTCAGTATCCGTTGCAAGACCTGATCGCCATGATCACATTGGAGAGCTGGCGCCAGCGGTGCATGGTGATCGGCGAGGACCTCGGTACTGTACCCGAAGGATTGCAGGAACAACTGGCCGCAGCCGGCATCCTCTCTTACCGGCTGCTCTATTTCGAGCGAGATGCCGAAGGCCAGTTCAAAAAGCCGACTGACTGGCCTGATCTCGCTCTGGCGACGGTGACAACTCACGACCTGCCAACCCTGCCGTCTTACTGGAAAGGCATCGACATCGCGCTCAAGGCTCGCTTAGGCATCTATACTGAGGCTGATGCGCCGGAAAAAGAGGGGAAACAACGAGCCAGAGACCGGCTCAGCCTACTGGAAGCTCTTCGTTCTGAAGGGCTTCTGCCGGGCGATGATGGCAATGTACCAGTCGAAGCGGTCCATCGGTATCTCGCCCGCACGCGCAGCAAGCTGGTCATGCTTCAGCTTGAGGATATGCTTGATGTCGTCGAGCAGATGAATGTGCCGGGTACGGTCGATGAACATCCGAATTGGCGGCACAAGCTTCCGCGCACCATTGATGAGATCATGACCGACTCGCGCGTGCGGCAAGTGCTCGGCGCCGTGGCCGAGGAACGCGTCGGCAACACGGAGGAAACGGGCAAAGGACCGATCTCGCGCGATATTACGACGATCCCGACTGCGACCTATCGCTTGCAGCTCAACAAGGACATGACATTTGCCCAGGCGACGGAACTGATCCCGTATTTGCGTGCGGTCGGGGTCAGCCATATCTATGCCTCGCCTTACTTGAAGGCGCGGCCCAATAGCCCCCATGGCTATGACATCACCGACCATAACAGCCTGAACCCGGAGATCGGCGATTGGGCGACGTTTTCCGCTTTCTGCACGAAACTGCGGCAGGAAGGTTTGGGCCAGATCCTCGATTTCATCCCCAATCACATGGGAATCGGGCATGCCGATAACGCCTATTGGCTTGATGTTCTCGAATGGGGGCGCGGCTCAGCCTTCGCCGCTTTCTTCGACATAAACTGGACACCGAGACAAGCGGCATTGCAGGGGAAGGTCCTGCTGCCCCTGCTCGGCGGACAATACGGGCATGTCCTGGAACGCGGCGAATTGGAACTGAAATTCGACGCGGCATCGGGCAGCTTCAGCGTCTGGTATTTCGACCACCGGTTTCCGCTGCACCCCAGCACCTATCCTCTTATTCTTCAGCGGATCCAGGCCCTTGATGATTTTACCCGTGGCTTCGCGGCCGTCAGGCCGCCCACCGAGGAAAGTGCACCGCGCAGTGCCGAGCGCGCCGTTGCCGATGGCCTGAAACAGGCGCTGGCCGAGACGGCGCAACGCGATGCCTCGCTGTCGGCCGAACTGCATGCCGCTGCCCAAGCATACAATGGATCGCCGGGACAACCCGACAGCTTCCGCAACTTACATGATCTTTTGGAGAGGCAGGTTTATCGGCTGGCCTTTTGGCGTGTTGCTGCAGAGGAAATCAATTATCGGCGCTTTTTTGATATAAATGAACTCGCCGGCATCCGCATGGAGCGGTGGGATGTCTTTTCCGCCACGCACCGGCTGATCGGCCGGCTTGTTGCAGAAGGAAAACTGCAAGGCTTGCGTCTCGACCACGTTGACGGCCTCTTCGATCCCGCGACCTATCTTGACCGGCTGCAATCCTTCGTCCAGCGGCACCGCGACGAACATGGCGCGGGCGGCGATCGACGGCAAGGCGCTGCGTCGCCCTTCTACATCCTTGTCGAAAAAATCACGGCGCGCCATGAGCGGCTTCGCGATAGTTGGCCGGTTGCCGGGACCACCGGCTATGAGTGTTTAAACCTGGTCAATGGATTGTTCGTCAGTCCGAACGGGGAGCGGGCGCTCGATCGCGCATACCGGCAATTCATCGACGAACCGGTCGATTACGAGACGATGCTCTATACCTGCAAGACACATATCATCGACACCGTCTTGAACAGCGAGATCGAGCGGCTGTCGGGCGAGCTCGATAAACTCTCTGAACAGCATTGGACCACGCGGGATTATACGCAAGATCGATTGCGCGCGGCCCTGCGCGAAGTGGTTGCCGGCTTTCCGGTTTATCGCACCTATATCAATAAAGAGGGAATCTCGTCGGAAGATCACCGCGATATCGATTGGGCGGTCAGTCAAGCACGAAAGACATATCGCGGCCTGGATCCGGAAATCCTGGATTTCGTGCAGGCGGCCTTGACGGCGACGCTATCGGATCGTCACGCGACCTATAGGCGCCAAGACGTCCTGAAATTTGCCATGCGGTTCCAGCAATATACCGGACCTGTTATGGCGAAGGCACTCGAAGATACCTTGTTCTACCGGTACAACCGTCTGCTATCGCTCAACGAAGTGGGTGGCGAGCCCCGGCAGTTCGGAATTTCCGATTCCGCTTTCCATCATCTCATGCAGGAGCGCGCGAAGCTGCAGCCTCATGCGCTCTCGACCCTGGCCACGCATGATACGAAACGTGGAGCGGACATGCGCGCGCGACTCAATGTTCTGTCTGAGATGCCGGCGGAATGGAACAAGCGGCTCCGGCGGTGGGCAACGCTCAATCGCTTCCGCCGGCAGAAATCGGATCGCGGAAGCATGCCGACGCGAAACGACGAATATATGATCTATCAGATGCTGCTTGGCGCCTGGCCAGTCGAACTGATGGCACGCACGGCCTTGTCGCCCGACGATGTTGCTGCCTTTCGCGGTCGGCTGTGCAATGCCATCTTGAAAGCGATCCGAGAGGCGAAGCAGCACACAAGCTGGCATAATCAAAACGAGCCATACGAAGCCGCATGCTTGGCATTCCTCGAGAAGATCATCGATGTGAACCAACGCAGTCCGTTTCTCGATGATTTCCTTCCTTTCCAGGCCCGCATTGCCAAACTGGGCATGCTGAAAAGCCTCAGCCAGCTTGCCGTATCACTGACCATTCCTGGTGTGCCAGATATCTATCAGGGTGGTGAGTTATGGGATCTCAACATGATGGATCCCGACAATCGGCGTCCGGTCGATTTCCAGACGAGGGTAGACTTCCTGAAACAGGCGGAGGCGGTCATGACGTTACCCCCGTCGGAACGGCGGATACGGATAGGCAAATGGTTGGGCGATTGGCTGGATGGTCGCATCAAGCTGGTGCTGACCAGCGCGATACTCAATCTTCGGCGCCGCGAGCCCGAACTGTTTCTCTATGGCGGCTATGAACCACTTGCCATTGGCGGCGAACAGGCAACCCGCCTGTTCGGTTTCGTGCGACGCTATGAGGGCAAGATTTGCGTCACCTTATGCGGCCGTTTTTTTGCCGGAGCAACGGAAGACGCCGACGAACTTGATGCCTGGCGATCCATCTGGGCTGGTTGCTCGGCCAGCTTGCCGGTCAAGGAAGCCAGTTTGCTGGATATCATGACGGGCGCTCCGCGAAAGATCCAGGATGGCAACCTGCAGATCGATGATATCCTCACTGATTTGCCGGTCGCCATCCTGTTCGGTCAAGAGGGACTGGGAGCCGCCTGAAGCTGGGCCTCTTAATCGGCCAGGGGCCGCGTCTGCCAGATCTCCCGGGCATAATCGACCACAGCCCGGTCGCTGGAGAACATCCCCATATTGGCGGTATTGATGATTGCGCGCCGGGTCCATTCCTCCTGGTCGGCATAGCAGGCCTCGATCTCTGCCTGAATGCCGACATAATAGGTGAAATCAGCCAGAACGAAGAAACGGTCGCCACCGCGGGTCAAGCTTTGGACGATCGGCTGGAACAAATCCCGATTGCTTGGCGAGAAGAACCCATTACCGATCATCTCAAGGGCTTGCTGCAAGTCGTTGTCGCGTCGCAGATAGGATAGCGCGTCGTAATGCCCCTTTTCCAGATAGGCGACTTCATCCGTGGTCAGGCCGAATGCGAAGAAGTTCTCGGCACCGACGGCATCGCGGATCTCGATATTGGCGCCATCCAGCGTACCGACCGTGAGCGCACCATTCATGGCCATCTTCATGTTACCGGTGCCGGAGGCCTCGGTACCGGCCGTGGAGATTTGTTCCGATAGATCAACCGCGGGAACGATGCGCTCGGCCAAGCTGACGCTGTAATTCGGTAGGAAGAGGATCTTCAACCGATCGCCGATGAGGGGATCGTGGTTGACGACACGCGCCACGTCATTGATCAGCTTGATGATCAATTTAGCCATCGCATATCCGGGTGCCGCCTTTCCGGCGAAAATCACGGTTCGCGCCGTGTGGTCGCCACCCGGATTGTTGCGGATGCGGTTATACAGAGCGACGGCGTGAAGCAGCTTCAGCAGCTGCCGCTTGTATTCGTGAATGCGCTTGATCTGCGCATCAAAAATCGACGTGACGGAGACCGACAGGCCGGTCTCCGCCTCGATATGATTGGCAAGGCGCTGCTTATTCGCCGCTTTGGCGGACCGGAAATCCGCTCTAAACGCCGCATCCTCCACGAAGGGGAGAAGCTGTTTCAGCTCGGACAGATCGCGCATCCAGCCGTTGCCGATCTTGCTGCTGATGAGGTTGCGCAAATCGGGATTTGCCCCCGCCAGCCAGCGTCGCGACGCCACACCATTGGTAATATTGATGATCCGCCCCGGCAGCAGACGGTCGAGATCGGCGAAAACCGTTCTCTTCATCAATTCGGTATGTATCTTTGAAACACCATTGATCCGGTGACTGCCGACGAAAGCGAGATTGGCCATGCGAACGTGCCGCTCGCCGTCCTCGTCGATGAAGGAAACACGCCGTAGCAGATCGATATCGCCGGGATAGCGGGCGGCAACCTCCTTCAGGAAGGAATCGTTGATGCGGTAGATGATCTGAAGATGCCTGGGAAGAATGATTTCAAAAAATCTCAGCGGCCAGCGCTCCAAGGCCTCCGGCATCAAGGTGTGGTTGGTATAGGAAATCACGCGGCGCGTGATATCCCAGGCATGATCCCAGGTGAGACCGTTTTCATCCACCAGCAATCGCATCAGCTCCGCTACTGCCATGGCTGGATGCGTGTCGTTGATCTGGACGGCAATTCGTGACGGCAGCATATCCAGGCTGCAACCCTGACGCTTCAGGCGGGCGATGATATCTTGAAGGGATGCGCTGACCAGGAAGTATTGCTGCTTGAAGCGCAACTCACGACCGGCGGCCGTACCGTCATGAGGATAAAGGACACGCGTCAAGCTTTCCCACTGCGCTTTATCCAACACAGCGCCGAGATGATCACCGGCGTTGAAGCGTTCAAGATCGAGTTCATGCGTGGC
Source organism: Dongia soli (assembly GCF_034044715.1). Classification (NCBI taxonomy): domain Bacteria; kingdom Pseudomonadati; phylum Pseudomonadota; class Alphaproteobacteria; order Rhodospirillales; family Dongiaceae; genus Dongia; species Dongia soli. The sequence goes on from NZ_JAXCLW010000001.1 coordinate 489,457, forward strand.
CCGCGCGGACCATAGACGCAACGTGTTGACGGTATCGGAACTATAGCCGGCAGCCGGAATATCGAAAGCGGTAGCAAGCACGGTCGCACATTCGATCCATTGGCCCGGCGCCGTGGCTCCGTCCCTGCCGCTTTCGGCGAGCCGGCCATGATATCTCACGGGATAAGTGAGATCGGAGCGCGCAAATTCCCATCGGCCTCCAAAGCGGAGCCATTGCTCAGGTTCTTCGCTCTGCCAGCCCTCCTTGATCCGCTGAGCGAACATGCCGAATTCATAGCGCAGACCATAACCATAAGCAGGGATGCCAATTGCCGCCGTGCTATCGAGAAGACAAGCGGCCAATCGCCCAAGTCCGCCATTGCCGAGACCGGGATCGACCTCGAGCTCGGCAATATCCTCAATGTTGTAGCCGACTCGGGTGAGCATCTCGGCGCAAACATCATAAGCGCCCAAGTTGCGCAGGGTATCGGTCAGGAGACGGCCGACAAGGAATTCCATCGAGAAATAGCAGGCTTCTTTTGCGCCCTGACGCTCTTTCTTGCGCCGGGCTTCGGCCCATCTTTCGGACACCAATTCCCGCGCGAGACCGATGGTGGCGCCGAGCCAATGCTGCGCCTGTGCGGCCTCCGGCTCCATGCCGGTAGATTGCAGAAGATGCCGTTCGAGCGACCGGCGGATGGCTTCTTTGTCCTTAACCTTGGACAAATCGGGAAACATCGTCAAACTGGTACCAATCCTTCCTTCTTGAGAACTATCACCGAACTAGTGAGGCTCGCGCGATAGCCCCGCATATTTCAGAAGCTGGCGCGGCTCTGCAATTAACGCGTCGAGCCATACCGCTCTTCCCGTTAAAGACGACATCGAACGATCCCGCCAAATCCGCACACCGTGCTCACTTGCACGTGGGACTATGTATCAGGCTAGGACCGAAAGATTTATATTCAGTTTCTTTCGCGCCCTGATATCGCAGCCCCGGCTAGTGCGCGAGGTCACTTTGGATGCTGTCGAGCCTCGCCTGTCATGGCGTTCGCGAATCAGCAGATGATGCAGGAAATCCCGTGAGTCTTCTGGGCACATTTTCCACGTCACGGAACGATTTGCAATCTCTCATGTTTCTTTCAAAACCCAACCGAAGCGAAGCTTAAAACCGGAGCATAGATCAATGGACGAGGAACGTATCCGCCGCCACGCGTATCAGTTATGGGAAGAGGCGGGGAAGCCGGATGGACGGGACAGCGAATTCTGGGAGCGCGCCAAGGAACTGGCGGCAATCGAGGAGAACCAGTCCCTAGCCACGAAGCCAAGACCAACCACCGCAGAGAACACGACACTGGAACCTGTGGAGCCGGCCGAGGCGATCGAAAACCAAGGTGATTTCCCCGGCATGGCGGATCAGGGAGAAGAGCAGCCTCGCGCGCCGCGCCGACAGAAGCGCAGTTGAGCACCCCGTTCACAAGTACGAGAGGCCACCCACCGGCACACGGATTTTGCAGAAGCGGATCCTCCTCTGATCCTTTGGAACAATCCCAATAGCCAAGAGTTAACCAGCCAATAGGGCGCTCGAACCGCGAGTGTCGTCGCCCTCACTGTTGCGAGTCGAGATGTTTCTGGCAGACCCGTTCCGGGCGTGCCTTGCCTTCGTCCCACCCTTCATCTCCCCTTGCGCGAGAGATTGCTATGGCAAAGGATCCGGGGAAATCGAAAGAGCCGAAATCTTCCGGCAAGAGAAGCGTGCCCCCGATTCCGTCCCGTACCGGCCACGGTGGCGAGTTGCATCAAACCGCAGCTGGCAATATCCATGGTCGATTGACGACCAACCAGGGTGTCGTCATCTCTGACAATCAGAACTCTCTGAGGCTCGGCGAGCGCGGGACCGCTTTGCTGGAAGATTTTATCCTCCGCGAAAAGATTGCTCATTTCGATCACGAGCGTATTCCGGAGCGAATCGTTTATGCGCGGGGTTCAGCGGCGCACGGTTATTTTCAGGTCTACAAATCTCTCTCGGCTATCACAAGGGCAGCATTCTTGCAGAACCCGCAAGAGCGGACCCGGGTCTTTGTCCGGTTCTCAACATTAACCGGCGGTGCCGGCTCTATCGACACGCCACGTGATCTACGCGGCTTTGCCGTCAAATTCTACACCTCGGAAGGCAATTTCGATCTCGTCGGCAGCAATATACCGGTCTTCTTCATCCAGGACGCAATGAAGTTCCCGGATTTGGCTCATGCGCTTAAAATGGAACCGGATCGCGGCTTTCCTCAGGCCGCAAGCGCCCATGACACATTCTGGGACTTCGTATCGCTGACGCCTGAGAGCATGCATATGCTGATGTGGGTGATGTCGGATCGCGCTATCCCCCGGTCCTTTCGCATGATGGAAGGATTCGGCGTTCACACCTTTCGACTGATCAATGCCTGCGACGAAGCCAAGTTCGTCAAGTTTCACTGGCGTCCGACAATCGGTTCAACCTCGCTGATCTGGGACGAGGCCGTCAAACTCGGCGGTGCGGATCCCGATTTCCATCGCCGCGACCTGTGGGAAGCCATCGACAAAGAGCACTATCCGGAATTCGAACTGGGCTTGCAGGTCTTTGACGAAGCTTTCGCGGAAAAGCTGGACTTCGATATCCTTGATCCGACCAAGCTGATTTCGGAAGAGCTTCTTCCTTTGCAGATGGTGGGCAAGCTTGTACTGGATCGTAATCCGGACAACTTCTTCGCGGAAACCGAACAGGTGGCGTTTCACCCCGGCCATGTCGTGCCTGGAATCGATTTCACCAATGACCCGCTTCTCCAGGGGCGGCTATGTTCCTATCTCGATGCTCAACTCATTCGCCTGGGCGGGCCCAACTTCCATGAGATCCCGATCAACCGTCCGGTTTGTCCATGGCGCAATTTTCAACGCGACGGGCAGATGCGAATGACGGTTGCGCCGGGGCAGATTGCCTATGAACCGAACAGCATCGCGCGAGACACTCCAAGGGAGTGCCCGGAAACTGGATTCCAAAGTTATCGGGCGAACTATCCCGTGGAAAGCAGCACTGAGAAGCGGCGTAGCCGAGCAGAAAGCTTCGCCGACCACTATAGCCAGGCGCGGCTGTTTTGGACCTCAATGACCCCGCCCGAGCAGCAACATATCGTCAGCGCCTTTTCATTCGAGCTCGGCAAAGTGGCGCGGCCGGCGATCCGGCAGCGGATGCTCGGCCATTTGATGACCATCCATTCGGAATTAGGGCGACGCGTTATAGCGGCCTTGGGGGTGGAAGAAGTGGAGCCGGCGAAACCGGCGGTCCAGCCGCGGAACGATAAGCCGTCACCGGCGCTCAGCATTGTGGCGAAAGCGCCCAAGACAATTCAAGGACGCAAGATCGCCATTCTGGTCACAGATGGCAGTGACGCGGCATTCATCGGAAAATTGAAACGGCAGATCACAGGGGCTGGCGCCGAAGTGGCTGTCCTGGCCCCGCTTATCGGCGGTATTCGCACCAGCGATGGTAATCGTCTCGCGGCGGACCACGCGCTTTATGCGGGGCCTTCGGTGTTTTTCGATGCCGTTGCCATCCTACCCTCCAGCGAAGGCGTTGTTAACCTGGCTCGCGAGGCCGCCGCCATCGACTGGCTGAGAGATGCTTTCGCCCATCTGAAGGTCATCGCCTACCACACCGATGCGGCGCTTCTCTTCGAGAAAGCGCAAATCGACGTGGCAGCGGATGAGGGGATGGTCGTGCTCAATGGCAGTACGGGCGGCGTTGGTACTTTCCTCGATATGGCAAAACAACACCGAATTTGGGCGCGAGAGCCACTGGTACGTGGCGCTACGGCCAGCAAGTAGCGCCGGCTTATTCCGGAGATAGCGGTCATGCATATGGATCACGGAGCGACTAGCAGCGGTACTTTAGCCGGCGTTGGCATGAGCCGCAGGCAGCTTTTGTCCGGCACAGCTGCGGTCGCGATTGTACCGGCTTTCACCAGCATTCTCAGTCATCGTGCCGAGGGAAAAATGACGACATTGTCCACGCCTCAAGCCACCTTCGCGGAGCTTCAGGTCAATGGGCGGCAGCATCAATTAGCCCTGGATAGCAGGACGTCCTTGCTTGACGTCCTGCGCGAAAATCTACATCTGACAGGGACGAAGAAGGGATGCGACCATGGCCAATGTGGCGCTTGTACCGTCCTGGTCGGGGGAAGAAGAGTTCTTTCATGCCTCACCTTGGCTGCGAGCGTGCGGGAACCGGTCACCACGATCGAAGGTCTGCGGGACGCCAAGGGCGGGCTGCATCCTATGCAGCAAGCCTTCATCGATCACGATGCCTTCCAATGTGGCTATTGCACACCGGGGCAAATTCTTTCCGCAGTCGCCTGCGTCCATGAAGGACATGCGGATACGCCCGACTCAATTCGCGAATATATGAGCGGCAACCTCTGCCGCTGCGCCGCCTATCCCAATATCGTCGCCGCCGTCCAGCAGGCCAAACCCGAGATGACCAACGTCTAATGGGAGCACGCGATGTATCCCTTCGACTATCAGCGTATCGACACGCAACAAGCGCTCAGCGCCGCGCAACAGGACCAAAGAGGTCAAACTGGCAAGCAGACAAGCTATCTCGCCGGCGGAACGACATTACTGGATCTCATGAAACTCGGCACGCTTGCGCCTGCAGTGGTCCTCGATATCAACGGTCTCGCACACGATTACGGCGATATCTCCTGGTCGGGCGATGAATTGAAACTGGGGGCCCTCGTCCGCATGAGCGCCGCTGCCGATCATCAACATGTTCGGACCGACTTTCCGGTTATAGCCCAGTCTCTGGAACTGGCTGCCAGTCCGCAGATTCGAAATATGGCCAGCCTCGGCGGCAACGTATTGCAGCGCACGCGCTGCAACTACTTCCGCCAACCCGGCTGGAGTGCCTGCAACAAGCGTCAGCCAGGCTCCGGATGCGCCGCCATCGAGGGCGTCAATCGCAAACACGCCATTCTGGGTGTCAGCGATCACTGCATCGCCGCCTATCCCGGCGACTTTGCCCAAGCATTGATCGCTCTCGATGCATCGGTCGATATTCTCGGCGCCAATGGCACAAGAACGATTGGATTCGATCAACTGCATCTCACGCCGGGCACCGAACCTGAGCGCGAGACTATCCTGCTGCCGGGTGAATTGATTACGGCGTTCCACGTGCCAACCGGCCCATGGACCAAGCGATCGCTATATCTGAAAATCCGCGACCGGGAATCCTATGAATTTGCCTTGGTCTCCGCCGCGGTTGCCATGCATTTAGAAGACAATGCCATCAAAGATGTGCGTATCGCTTTGGGTGGGGTCGCAACCAAGCCGTGGCGGGCTCGTGAGGCAGAGCGGCAATTGATCGGCAATCGGCCAGGCCTCCCGGCATTTGAGGCGGCCTCGAAGATTGCTTTCGCGGGCGCCATCACTCGGCCTGGCAATCGCTACAAAGCCGAACTCGGCCAGCAAACCCTGACCCGCGCGCTGCTTCAGCTTACCGAGATGGAGATTTAGATGGCCGCTACAGCCCAAGCCGTGATCGGAAAGGATGTTGCCCGGATCGATGGCGAGCGCAAAGTCACCGGCGCCGCCTCCTATGGCTCCGATTTCGCCTTGCCGGATCAAACCTATGCCTTTCTGGTGACCAGCACGATCGCACATGGCCGCGTCCGCCGCATCGACGAAGCTGCCGCACGCCGTGTACCGGGCGTCATCGCGGTATATACGCATCTCGATATGGCCGGCAAGGTCAAGCCAGGCAAGCTCATGGCCGACGGCGGATATATGGGAACGAGCATTCAACCTCTGACCTCCCCCGATATCCTGCATGACGGCCAGATCGTCGCCGTCGTGGTCGGCGAGACCTTTGAATCGGCGCGCGAAGGCGCTTACCGCCTGGATATCAGCTACCACCAAGCGCCGGCCAGTGCCGGCTTTGGCGATGCGGGCGTGGAGACTGTTGCCGCCGAAGAAGCATCGAAATCACATGAAGACCCCAAGATCGGCGATGCGGCAACGGCTTTCCAGCAAGCCGCTCTCCGTATCGATGCGTCCTACAGCACGCCGACGCAGCATCATAACCCGATCGAGCTTTTCACCACACTTTGCCATTGGTCCGATGGGAAATTGACCGTCTGGGAATCCTCCCAGAATGTCTGGGGCTATAAATATGGCCTGGCCGAGCAGCTCGGCATCGATCCCAACGACATACGCGTCGTCTCGCCTTTCATCGGTGGCGCTTTCGGGTCGCGCGGCTCGTTGACGCCGCGGACGGCGATCATCGCCGAGATCGCTCGGCAGTTACAGCGTCCGGTCAAGCTGGCGCCGACGCGCGACCAGGGCTTCACCATCGCCACCTATCGGGCGGAAACCCGGCACCACATGAAACTGGGTGCCACACTGGACGGGAAGCTCGTCTCCCTGTCCCATGAGGCATGGGAAGTCACCAGCCGGCCGGATAATTACATGGTGTCCGGCACGAAGGCGACGACCCGGCTTTATCGTTGCCCGAACGTCTATTCCAAGGTTTCCATCGTTCATGCTGACCGAAATACGCCCGGCTTCATGCGATCGCCGCCGGAACTTCCCTATCTCTTTGCCTTGGAGAGTGCGATTGATGAACTTGCCGTTGCAGCAGGTATCGACCCGATTGAGCTGCGGCGCATCAACGATACGCAGGTCGAGCCGATCAAGGGACTGCCCTATACCAGCCGTTCCCTGATGGCCTGCTTCGATGCCGGCGCCAAGGCTTTCGGATGGCATGACCGCAATCCAAAACCGGGTTCCATGCGCGACGGCGATTGGCTGATCGGCTGGGGCTGCGCCAGCACCATGTATCCGACGGCCGTCGCACCGGCGGCGGCCAAAGTGCGGTTGATGCCGGATGGCAAGGCGATCGTCCAGACCGCGGCGCATGATATCGGCACGGGCGCTTATACGGTGATCGGCCAGGTCGCAGCCGAGAGATTGGGCCTGCCGCTGGAGAATATTGAGGTCCAGATCGGCGATTCCGCCCTGCCGCCAGCTCCGGTTGCCGGCGGATCGAATACCACGGCCAGCGTTTGCAACGTCATCGCCAAGGCTTGCGACAGGTTACGACATCAGCTCTTTCAACAATCGAACGCTGCCAGCACGAAGGACATGTCAGCCATGTCACTGGCCTCAGTTCTCGGCGATCTGCCCAAGGAGGGCATGGAAGCCTATGCCGAGAACCTGCCCCATGGAACCAAACCGGACAGCATCGGCAAGCTCTATCAGGGTCATTCTACTTTAGCCGGCGGCTCGGAACTGAAAGACCGGATCCAGTTCGCTTTCGGTGCCGAATTCGTTGAATTGCGCATCCATCGCTTGACGAAGGAAATTCGCTGCTCCCGCCTGCTCGGGGCCTTTGCCTGCGGGCGCATCGTCAATCCGCGCACGGCTAGGAGCCAGTTGATGGGCGGCTTAATCTGGGGCTTGTCCTCCGCGCTCCATGAGGAAACCGAGATCGATCAGGCTTCAGCGCGCTACTATAACGACGATCTCGCCGAGTATCTTATCCCGGTGAACGCGGATGTGCGTCAGGTCGAGGTCCTCCTCGTCCCCGAGGAAGACAAAGCCGTCAACGATCTCGGCATCAAAGGCCTTGGCGAGCTTGGCAATGTCGGCACGAATGCCGCCGTCGCCAATGCGGTCTATCACGCAACCGGCCTGCGTATTCGCGATCTGCCCATCCGGTTGGAGGATTTGCTGGCTATGGAAATCTGACCTCAGATATCCTTCAGCACGTCGTCCATGGCTGCCAGGAACAGATCGGCATTTTCGCGGCTGAAGACCAGGGGCGGGCGGATCTTCAGGATATTCGCCCGTGGACCGGTTGCGCTGATAAGGATACGGCGGCGGCGCAGATCGTTCACCACGCGGGCGGTCTCCTCTGGTGCAGCTTCCTTGGTCGTGCGATCCTTGACGAATTCCACGCCAAGGAACAAGCCGGCACCCCGCACATCGCCAATGATGGAATGACGCATCGCCAGCGCCTTCAGGCCGTCGAGCAGATACGTGCCGACCATGCCGGCATTCTCCGCCAACCCTTCTCCTTCGATCACCTCCAGCACCGCGCGCCCCACGGCACAGGACACCGGATTTCCGCCGAAGGTATTGAAGTAGCGGGACTTGCGGCCAAATTCCTCGACCAGATGCGGCTGCATGACGGTGCCGGCGATCGGATGGCCATTGCCCATCGGTTTACCGATCGTCACCATATCGGGCACCAGATCGTGGCGGGCAAAGCCCCACCAGGCTGGTCCCACGCGCCCGAAGCCGGGCTGGACTTCATCGGCGATGTAGAGGCCACCGGCCGCCCGCACGGCTTCGACCGCCGGACGCAAAAAACCCTGCGGATCCGGGAAGATACCGTCACTGGAGAAAATGCTGTCGACGAGCAGCGCCGCCGGCTCGATCCCCTTGGCCTGCATATCGGCGATCGCCGCTTTAACGCCCGCAGCGAATTCTTGGCCAATGTCACCGCCGCCGCGATAGGTATCCGGCGCCGGCACAAGACGAACATGATCGCCCCGTTGCACGTAGTCGCCTAGCGATGGCGACAATTCGGCCACCGCGCTGGTCAAACCGTGATAGGCCAGCTTGGTAACGATAAAGCCGCTTCGTTTGGTGTAGGAGCGCGCGATCCGCAATGCCAGATCATTGGCCTCGCTGCCGGTGCAGGTGAACATGACATGCTGCAACTGAGAAGGAAACTTGCCGAGCAGCCGCTCAGCGTAATCAACGATGGTTTCGTGCAGATAACGCGTATGGGTGTTGAGGATGCCGGCCTGTCGGGTCAGCGCCTCCACCACCTTGGGGTGGCAATGCCCGACTGAGGCGACATTGTTGTAGACGTCGAGATAGGCATTGCCCTCGGGATCGTAGAGCCAGATGCCCTCACCCCGGACGATATGCAAAGGCTGTTCGTAGAACAGTCGATAGGCTGGCCCTAGCAGCTTCTCCCGCCGCCGGATCAGATCGGTATCGCGCGCATTGAGATCCCCTTCGCGGCCCGGGACATAGGCATTGACCATCGACATTCACTACCTCCAGCCGCCGCGCGGCGCGTTAAAGACCACAAATACGGCGCAGCCGCACCTGGGCTTGCGCCCGTGGCAAAGCAGCAAAGGCTTCGAGACCGGCCCAGGCCCGCGGTGCATTGCGCAGGATGTAGGCGCGATTCTCCGGATAGCGCGCAGCGCGCCAACTGGTAATGGTCGCCGTCGTTGCCAATCTTGCGCCGATCAGATCGTAGAGCAGGTCGATCTCTATCGGCTCCAACGGCGTGACCGCGTGATAGGCGGCAATGAAATCACCGGCATCAGCCAAGGGATCGCCCTGCACCGACAACTGGTAAGCGGCGGCGACAGCGAGATCGTTGATCAGAGGCGTATGCACCATATCGCCGAAATCGAGAATACCGGTGACGCGGCTATGATCTTGGGCATGAACCAACACGTTATGAGGATTGAGATCGTTGTGAACGATCTGCGCTCGCAATCTCGGCAAAGCCGGCGTCACGTGATCGTCGAAGCGCGTGAGAATTAACTCGACCAAAGCCCGCCGTGATGGTTCCTCGATGTAGGACAGCAGCTCCCGCATACGCCTGGCATTCTTGATATCCCAGAGCAGATCATGACCAGCCGCCGGATGAAAGAAACCGCGCAAAGCCAGACCGAGCTGAGCCAGTGCTGTTCCCAGATTGCGACGCAAGGCCGGACTGCTTTCCACTTGATGCAGCGGCTCGCCTTCAAGATACGAAAACAGCCTGACGATCATATGGCGCCCGGTGCCGTCGGGCAGCATATATTCCGGCACGCCGTCCAAGGTCGGGTAAATTCGCTGCACCGGCAGATCGGCATCGATCGCCGCGATATGCAACAACGCTTTGGTCTGCAGATTGGTGACCAGGGGATCTTCCGCCGGATTGGCAATTTTCAGCACATAGCTGACGCCGCTGGAGGTCTTGAGGCGAAAATTGGCATCCCGTTCACTTGTCAGACGCGTTGCCGTGACGACGATACCGAAGTGGGTTTTTGCGAGGCTCTCTGCCTGGGCCTCGGACAAACTGGGCGGTGGAGACGACAACAAGGCATTACTGCTCACGGAACTGGGTGCTTCCGGCTTACTGGGTATCCGCATTCCTTTTCCGGTGGCTGGTTCCTCGGCCGTTAGAATGATGTCGCTCAAATGGTTGCCGCCATTGCTTGATGATGATGATCACTCCCGAGTTATCGTATCGGGCCCGGTCGATCAAGATGCCGAATTCACATCGACCGCCGGGCATTCGGATGGCTGAGGATAACCGGCTAAATGCCGGGGAAATTGCCGCCGCTGATTTTGAGCGCGGTGCCGCTGATCCAGTCGCCGGATTTCCCCAGCAGATAGAGCACGCCATCAGCAATCGGCTGGGGCCCGCCGAAGCCCAGAGGATGGAACTGGCCGAACGCAGCGGCCTGCGCGTCTGGCTGGCCCCTTGGTATTCCTCGTCCCATTGGTACGTCGATAATCGCCATGAAGTGAAATTCGAATGGGACGAAAAGGCCGGCGAGCAGAAATTCATCCGCTCGATGGATCTCATCCGGCGAATCCAGAAGAACCCCAGCGGGCGGCTTTCCGGCATGGTCTATCCGGCCCAGATCGATACCTGCACCGAAGAGCTGTTGCGCGCTTCGGCCGCGGCCGCTACCGAACTCGGCGTGTCGCTGACTACCCACGCCGCGCAGAGCGTCATGGAATTCAATCTCATGGTGCAGCGCCATGGTAAGACGCCGATCCAATGGGCGCATGAGATCGGCTTCCTCGGCCCGTCAACCATATTGGGCCATGCGATTTTCGTCGACGAGCATTCCTGGCTGCATTGGTATTCCCGCGAGGATGTGAAGTTGCTGGCAGAAAGCCATACGACGGTCGCGCATTGTCCCACCGTGTTTTCGCGCTATGGCCAGCTCCTGGAAGATTTCGGCCGCTACCAGCGTGCCGGCGTTAATCTCGCCATTGGTACGGATACGGTGCCGCATAACATACTGGAGGAAATGCGCGCGGCCGCGGTGCTGAGCCGCGTTGCGGCTGAGAATGTCTTCACCGCCACCACGGAGGACATCCTCACCGCGGCGACGATTGGCGGCGCCAGGGCACTATTGCGAAAGGATATTGGCGCGCTCGCTCCGGGGATGAGGGCCGATATCGTCCTGGTCGATCTCTTGTCGCCCAGCATGCGACCGACGCGCGACCCGCTGCGCAGCCTGGTCTATGCTGCTGCCGACCGCGCCGTCAAAGATGTGTTTGTTGGTGGCCGGCAAGTCGTTGCCGACCGCAAGGTCCTGACCATGAATCACGACGATGCCTGTGCCGGCGTCGAGGCAGCGCAGATCCGGATGATGGAGAAAGTATCAAAGCTGGATTATGCTGGCCGGACGATCGAGCAGATCGCGCCGCTTAGTTTGCCACACTGACGGGATCGCCCCAGCGATGGAGATATCCGATAGAAAAGCGATATGCCTGGCCGCATGACCATTGGGACTGGCCCGTTGAGGTCAGTCATCAGCATGGCGTGCGTAGCGGCCAAATGGTCTGGGTGGGCGGGCAAGCTGACCTCACCGTCGAGGGTACGGTTCGCAATCCACATGATCTAAAGCGGCAGATCGCTAATAGCCTGGACTATTTCCAGCAGGTGCTCGAAGACCTGGATTGCCAGTTCGCCGATCTGGTCAAGCTGCTTTGCTTCTATGTGGATGACGGTTCGGTCGGCGAGGCGGCTTTCCTGGAAATGATGGCCGCCGCTTTGCCCACCGAGGTCCGGCCGGCGATGACTGCCGTTCCGGTTCCCTATCTCGCTTATCCAGGCATGGCGGTTGTGATCGAAGGTTATGCGATGCGCGGCATCGATGGCGCGGTGCTGCCGCGCCAAATCAGTGCGGCACCCGACCTCTCGCCGCTGCCCCCGCCCTTTGTCCAGGCCGTGCGCTGCGGTAAGATGATCTTCGTCAGCGGCCAGACGGCGATGGAAAACGGCCGGCTTGCGCATCCCGGCGACATCGTCGCGCAGACCAAACAGGTGATGCGGCAGATCGGCCGCGCTTTGGGCGAATTCGGTGCCGATTTCGACGATGTAGTGAAACTCAATCGCTGGTATTTGAGACAGGACAGCGTCGCGGATTTTGAACCGGCTGCCCTTGCCTGCGCCGCTCATTTCAACGAGCCGGGACCGGCTGCCACCGGCATTCCGATCCCGTATTTTCCACGCCAGGGCGAGGCGATCAAGATCGAGGTCGTGGCGATGCTGGGCGAAGATGGAAAACGGCTGCCGCGCCGCCATGTCTGGCCCGAGAGCTTATGGGATTGGACCGTGCATCTGCCCTATCGGCATGGCCTTAAATGCCACGACATGATTTTCCTCGGCGGCCAGGTTTCGCTCGACAAGCAGGGCCGTGCGGTCGATCTCGGCAATATGCGGCGCCAGGCAAGCCAAGCAATGACGCATATCGGCACCATCCTGCGCGAACTGGGTGCCGATTTCTCTGACGTCTGCAAGATCACCACGATGTATGAGGGACGCAGCGATGCGGGCGAGTTGCACGATAACCTGCTGATCCGTTCCTCGTTCTTCAGCACGCCAGGTCCGGCAACGACCGGGATTCCATTCCCCGCTTTGGCCTATCCCGGCATGATCATCGAGATCGACACCTTCGCCATGGCCGATCCGGACCCCGCCACTCGTGATGCTGGCTGAGCGATCAATGATCACGCGGATCTTAGCTCATGCTGGCCGGCTGACCGCCGGACAAGAGAAACGCGCGGATATTAGGATCGATCGACCGGTCGTTTTCCGCGAGCGAGCCGCATCGCGACAGCGCCTGTCGCATATCGATATTCTGGCTGATGCTGCTGCATTCGATGCCTTTCGAAGGTGCGACGCGAGCCATCGGATGTCTATTGGGACAATGTCTGGATGAAGAAGCCTCTCTGCATCGCCTACTGGGGCGGCTATCCGACGGAAGAGGAAATGTTCGCGCTTGGCTATGCGCCGAAAGCGCCTTGGAATGATACTTATTGGACCGAGGCAAAATTCGAATCGCTGCGCCAGGCGGCTGTTGCCGAGTTGGGCGGCGGAGCGCTGGTGGGTGGTCTGATTTACCGAAACCCCGTAGAACTTGTGAAGCGGGATTGTCATGGCATGACAATCCTGCCCGTTTTTTTGACCGGCAGGCTCATGCGCTTTCCGCGACCGGGAGTTCTGCGCTAGGAGCTTTCTGCCGCGCCCCGCTTCCGGCGAACATGCCCGCTTACCGCCGCGCCGTCTTCGGGCTTCAGCAGCAGAAAGCCCGGTATCGACAACAACGGAATGAGCGCGACCAGCAGGAAGGCCTTGTGGAAATCGTGCTCCGACAGCACCGCTGATGGTCGCGCGACGAATTCAAGCAGCATGGCGCTGAAGGAGACCCCGAAACTGACGCTGAGCTGCTGCAGCACACCGCCCAGACTCGTGGCTTTACTCAGCTGTCCCGCCGGCATATCGGCATAGGACAGCGTATTGGAACTCATGAATTGAAGCGTGCGAACCAGGCCGAAAATGCTGACATAGACGATGATCCACCAGCGCGGTGTCGTTGCGTCCATCAGCGCAAATCCCGCAATCACCACCGATGACATGATCGCACTGTAGAGCAGAACGCGGTCGAAGCCGAAGGTCTTCAACAGCCGTGTCGAGATGGGTCGGATCACCAGGGCGCCGATGCTGGTGACGAAGGTGAGCGAGCCGGATTCGATCGAGCTCATGCTGAAACCGACCTGCAACATGAGCGGCAGCAAAAAAGGCACGCCGTTCACCCCGATCCGACACAAGCCGCCGGACAAGGTACCGATGGTAAAAGATCGGAATTTGAACAAGGACAGATCGACCGCCGCGAAGCTGATCCCCCCGGCATGCCGGATGAAGGCAAACAACAGGAGGACGGCGATGGCCATGGCCGCGTAAAGCATCGGCGCTGAAATGACCGGCCGGCTCATATTCTCGATGCCGAATTGAACCAGCGCCAAGGCCGACCCGATCATCAGGAAACCCCGGATATCGAAGCGGGTGCCTCGGTCGCCGGGAAAATTCTCGACATACCGCAAAGCCAGGATGATGCCGACAATGCCGAAGGGCAGATTAATAAAGAAGATCCAGCGCCAGGAGACGTAGCTTGTAAGCAGACCGCCGAGTAGCGGGCCGATGACCGGCCCCAGCAAAGCCGGCAGGCTCATATAGATCATGGCGGTCACGAGCTCGCTACGCGGAAAACTGCGCAGCAGGATGAGCCGGCCGACCGGGGTCATCATTGCACCGCCCAACCCCTGCAGCGCCCTGGTCACTACCAGCATGATGAAATTCTGTGCCATGCCGCAGAGCACCGAACTGAGGGTGAAGACCACCAGGGACAAGATGAAGATCCGCCGCGCGCCGAACCGGTCCGCGAACCAGCCGCTGATCGGGATGAAGACCGCCAGGGTGAGCACGTAAGCCGTCACCGCCAGGTTCATCCGCAACACGCCGGTATGGAGTTCCACCGCCATTTGCGGGATGGCGGTGGTGATGATGGTGGAATCGATCTGCTCCATCAGGAAGGCAAAGGCGACGACCAAGGGGATGAGCAGCCGCAGACGGGGATCGCGCTGAGTGGCAAAAAGCTGCTCGGGCTGGTCTTGTGAAACGGTCATGTGGTGATGTGCCCGTACTGCTCTGTCCGGCGTCGATTGCGTTGGGGAGGGAAACCGGCGTGAATTCGATGAGCAGAATCGGCATCACCGCGGGCGATGACAACCGAGTATTCGGCATGGAAGGGTGGCGCGCCCGTCAACCGTGACGCCAAGGGTCCTTGAGGAAGTGCCGGTACGTTTCATCAGGACAGACTGGGGAAGCATCGAGCAGTGGCGCGCCCGAGAAGATTCGAACTCCTAACCTTCTGATCCGTAGTCAGATGCTCTATCCAATTGAGCTACGGGCGCACTGGCCGGGACGGTCGAGAAGGGGCCGGAAGGCCCGCCGTCCTCATTTCGGTGGCGGAACCTACACGTCCCACGACGCGCTGGCAAGCCCCGAATGCAGCTTCCTTGTAAAATCCGGTTAACGCGATGTAATCAACTGATCTGTTTCACTTTAATCGATTTAAACGGCGCCTGGGACGACCGTGCCCGGGCGGCATCGCCACCTGGGCCGCCCTATTCCCCCTGCCTCATTAGGGGGAAGGCGGTTGATTCTTTACCCAAAAACTGCCAAGAACTATTAATGAAGAATCGGCCATCGTCGACGGCCGCTTGGTGGGGTTCGGGCATCAATGAATAAGCTGGGGCAAATCGCGGTCCTGATCACCGCGGCGATGGCGTTGGGCGCCTGTCAATCGACGCAAAATTCAAGCAAATCAACGGCTTTAGATGCTACGACGGCATCGGGGGCTCCCTTGGGTGCGCCGACTGCTTCCGTCGATAACGGTGCGTCGAGCGGCCCCATGACGGCCGCACAACTGGATACGTCCCAGCCCGGCAAGCCGACCGGCACGCTGGTCGGCCAGCGGGTGATTCAATTCCGCGATGATCTGACCAAGCTGCAGCAGGGCGTGCAGGAACAGGCCACCCGGCATCAGCAGTTGCGGCAGGATGCCGAAAGCAATGCCGGCGGCTATCAGACGACGGTCGGGGCCATCAATGCCAAGCTGCAGCTGGGGACCACCCGGGGCAATCCCGGTGTCATCAAGGCCTGGCGCCAGGCGGAAAGCCAGCTGCGCGGCGTCGAGACCGATGTAGCACAGATGAACCTGCTGGCGAATGATGCAGCCAACAACGCCGCCTTCGCCTCTTACCTGCTGGATTCGATCCGCGCCGCCTATACCGCCTCGGGCGCGGTGGACGAGGATCACCGGCAATTGCGAATACTGGAAGATTCGACCCAGCAGACGGCGGTCTCGATTGATCGTCTTCTCAATCAGCTGAGCGACGACATCAACCGCCAGAACCGGTTCCTTGGCATCGAACGCAGCAATCTGACGCAGCTCTCGATGGCCGTGAATAACGGCGAGTTCTACGGCACGTCTTTGGCGGGCCGGACCGAGCCAGCCCCGTCGCCGGTCGCCCAGCCCGGTACCGGCCTCAGCTCCGGCCGGCCGCTGGTGGTCATCCGTTTCGACCGCAGCACGGTGAACTACGAACAGGCGCTTTATGAAGCCGCCAGCAAGGCGCTGGATCGCCGTCCCAATGCCGGTTTCGACCTGGTTGCTGTGGCGCCGGCCAGTGGCAGCCCGGCGGAAGTGGCCTTGAATAGCGATATCGCCCGCACCAATGCTAATAAGGTGATGCGGTCATTGTTGAATATGGGGCTGCCGGCCGATCGGGTGAACGTCACCCAGGTGACTGATCCCAATATTCCGACCAACGAGGTCCAGATCTACGTCCGCTGATTTGTGCCCCCTGGGGCATCGTGAGCGGCAAGCAAGTTAACCCTCTACGCCCTGACCGTGGTCAGGCGTAACCCCGAACCGGACCGGCGCTCAAAAGGCGCCGGTTTCGTTTTGCCGCCTCGACCATCTGCACCTGCATCTTGCCGGGCCAGTCGTCCTGGAGTAATCATCCCGGCCAATTCCCACCACCGCCAGCCGAGAGGGCCACATGTCCGTCAGTCAGCAGAAACACTTCCCGGTCTCCTGGGAGGAGCTGCACCGCACCGCCAAAGCCCTGGCCTGGCGCCTGATCGGCATCGGCGAATGGAAAGGCATCATCGCCATTACCCGTGGCGGCCTGGTGCCGGCCGCGATCATTGCCCGCGAGCTTGATATCCGCCTGATCGATACGGTCTGCATGGCGAGCTATTCCGACGATCACCGGCCGGGCGAGATCAACCTGCTGAAAGGCGTCGGTGGCGACGGCGATGGCTGGCTGATCATTGACGACCTTGTCGATACCGGCCGCACGGCGAAATATGTCCGCGAAATGCTGCCCAAAGCGCATTTCGCCACGATCTATGCCAAGCCCGCCGGCCGTCCCCTGGTCGATACCTTCATCACCGAGGTCAGCCAGGATACCTGGATCTATTTCCCCTGGGACATCGAGCCGCAATTCGTTCAGCCAATCGCCAAGATGAAGCGCAGCTGAAACGCCCGCTTCACCGGGCTGACAACAGCGTGGCGACGATCTCCGCCCATTCATCGGCCAAAGTTGTGGTGGCGACCGGCTGGCCGGCGCGCCGGTACCAATAGCCGGCATTGCTGAGATCGCCTTCCTTGCGATGCAGATAGGCGTGCACCCAATTGCCGGGCATATCCTCCCGGATCTGGGCGCAATCATGTGCCTGGTCCCAGTTTCCTTTAGCATCCCACCACAAGGCCTGGAGCGCCGGGGCAATATCCTCCGGCGGTTGGGATTGGGCTAGCGTCGCTTTAAACTCGCTCAGAGTCATTTGGTCTCGCCCGCTCTACGGTCGGCCTACCGGCCAGTTGTCGATCAAACGGGTATTCCCGATGAAGGCCGCGGCAAAAAGTCGGCTCGGAACGATGGCCGCCGGAATTGGTTGCAACCGTTCGATATCACAGAGCTCAAGATAATCGATCTTATCAAATCCGGCCGACAGCAATTCGTTCCTTGCGGCATCAAGCCGCGCGGCTGCGGCCATGCCATCTGCAAGCTCAACGGCCAAGGCCCGCAAAACGCGGGGCAGATGGCTGGCGATGCGGCGCTGATCCGGCGAGAGATACCGGTTGCGCGAAGACATCGCAAGGCCGTCTGCTTCGCGCACGGTGGGGACACCGACGATCTCCACCGGAATATCGAGATCACGAGTGAAGCGGCGGATCACCTGCAATTGCTGGAAATCCTTCTCGCCGAAAAAGGCCGCATTGGGCAGGGCCTGCAACAGCAGTTTGGTGACCACTGTTGCCACGCCACCGAAAAAATGCGGCCGCGCGGCGCCGCAGAGATGCTCGGTTATGCCGGTGACACTGACCGCCGTTGCAAAGCCCTGCGGATACATCTCCGTCACGTCGGGCGCAAAGAGGAGATCCGTTCCTGCCTGATCCAGCTTTGCCAGATCCCCCGCCTCGTCGCGCGGATAGGTCGCAAGGTCTTCGCGCGGACCGAACTGCCGAGGATTGACGAAGATCGTCGCGACTGTCTTCAAATCCCGCGCCTTGGCGGCGCCGACCAAAGCGAGATGACCATCATGCAGCGCGCCCATGGTCGGCACCAGGCCGATACCGGCACCCGCGCGCCGGAAAGAGCCGATCGCGGCCCGCAAATCGGCGATAGTGCGAACGACGGATATCGTCATCTGAAATCAAATCCTGGTGGCAATGCTGAACAGCGAGAGGAGCCTAGCTGCTCTTCTTGATGCTGCCGAAAATATGTTCCGGCCCCGGGAAGCGGCGGCTGCGGACATCGGCGGCATAAGCCTGAGCCGCCTCGCTGACGGTCTCGCCAAGTTCAGCATAGCGTTTGACGAAACGCGGCCTGAAGCTGCTGAAGAGACCGAGCATGTCGTCCACCACGAGAACCTGGCCGTCGCAGCCGGCCGAAGCGCCGATTCCGATCGTTGGCGCGGCGACGCGTGCGGTGATCGCTTCCGCCAATTGCTCCATCACGCCCTCGACGACGATGGCAAAGGCGCCGGCTTCGGAGATCGCGATGGCATCGGCCATGACGGCCGCGGCCTCATCGGTGGCGCGGCCCCGCGCACGATAGCCACCCTGAACATTGACCGATTGTGGCATCAGGCCGACATGGCCCATGACGGGAATGCCACGCTTCACGAAGAACTCCACGGTCGGCGCCAGATCGCGGCCGCCTTCCATCTTCACCGCTGAGCAGCCGGTTTCCTGCATCATGCGCACGGCATTGCGATAGGCCTGTTCGGCGCTTTCCTGGTAGCTGCCGAACGGCAGATCAATGACGATGCAGGCATGCTGTGAGCCGCGCCGCACGGCAGCACCATGGGCGATCATCATATCCATGGTGACCGGCAAGGTGCTGTCGAAGCCATAGAGCACCATGCCGAGCGAATCACCGACCATGAGCAGATCGACATGGGGATCGAGCAGCTGGGCCATCGGCGCCGTATAGGCAGTGAGACACACGATGGGCTCGCCGCCTTTACGTGCCGTCAGCTCGGGACAAGAAACACGCATCTGACGGGCGCCCGTTTGCGCGCCTGTTTTTTGACCAGCTGTGCTTTGTCCTTCTGGCAGATGAACGCTCACGCTTCCCTCCCACGCATTACTCGGAAGCCGGATTGGACCTACCGAGCGACTGGCCGAGCAATTGGCGCTCGAGACTGCATTTTCGGCGATCCTATTGCGCTGCACAATAGTCTTTCCGGACAATTGACCAGCGCCGATTGCATAGCAAAGCCTGCCATTCGGCCGTTCCCTGAGCTTGTCGCTTTGGCCACAATGCTTTCCCTGCAGCGACAAAGCCGCTATGAACGTCACGGAAGCGATGCCGGCTGGAGCGATGCTTTCCGATTGAAGCAGATCTGCTTCAGCCGGAAAACTCAATCGTCCTCTATGTTAATTAATGGAGCCGGCTCGCATATCATTTCGACTGGCAGCGTGCTGTGGGCAGCTTATCCCTCCTCGGAAACGCCGGTAGCGGCAATCAGGCCGAACGATCGGACCACGTCTATCCCCTGAAGGGATTGCTTCTCGCCCTTGGCTTGATGCTGGTGGTGGCTGGCTGTGGCAGCGACCAAAACGTGCCGCCGCCAAGAATGGCCGCGCTTAGCTCGACGCGGGCCGCGGACGTCGTCGCCGATCGGCATATGGTGGCGTCGGCCAATCCACTGGCCAGTGCGGCCGGCCTGGAAATACTGCGCCAAGGCGGCAATGCCATCGATGCCGCTATCGCCATGCAAGCCGTTCTTACCTTGGTCGAACCGCAATCCTCGGGCATCGGCGGCGGCGGTTTCCTGTTGCACTACAATGCCGCGCGGCAAAAGATCGAGAGTTATGACGGTCGCGAAACGGCACCGACCCAAGCCAACGGTGATCTGTTCCTCGACAAAAACGGCCAGCCAATCGATTTTCACAGTGCACAGATCGGCGGCCAATCGACCGGCGTACCGGGTGTCCTGCGCATGCTGGATCTGGCGCATCGCGAACATGGCCGGCTAGCCTGGCCGAAGCTTTTCCAGCCCGCGATTCGCCTGGCGGAACAAGGCTTTCCGGTGCCGCCGCGATTGGCGGCGGCGATCGCTGAAGATCCCGACATCGCCCACCTGCCCGCCATGCGCAACTACTTCTACGGCAAGGACGGCAAGCCGCTGGCGGAAGGGGCGATCCTACATAATCCCGCCTTGGCGGCAACGTTTCGCGACATCGCAGCCCATGGCGCCGATGCGTTCTATTTCGGCCGTTTCGCCCAAGATATCGTCGCCACCGTCAATGCCCATGCCGGCCGCCCGACGGCCATGCAGGTCAGCGACTTCAAGGCCTATCGCGCGGTCAAGCGGGAGCCGCTTTGCACCACCTACCGCGCTTATCGCGTCTGCGGCATGGGGCCACCAAGTTCGGGCGGTCTTGCCGTCGCGCAGATTCTCGGCATGCTCAATCACAGCGACCTCGCCAGCCTGCCGCCCAATGGTGCCACCGCCACACATCTGCTGATCGAGGCCAGCAAACTGGCTTTTGCCGACCGCGATCGCTATGTCGCCGATCCAGCGAAAGTCCGGGTACCGGTGCGCGCCTTGTTGGCACCGGAATACTTGGCCGGACGCGCCGGGCAAATTCACCTCAACCAGGCAATGGATGTGGCGCAGCCGGGCCGCATCAGCGATCCCTTGACGGTCGGCCAGGCAAGCGAACATCAATTCGAGCCGCTTTCCACCAGCCATCTGGTCGTGGTGGATGACAGCGGCAATATCGTCAGTTTCACCAGCAGCATCGAAAGCGCTTTCGGCGCGCATCTCATGGTGGATGGGTTCGTGCTCAATAACGAGCTGACCGATTTCTCTTTCCGACCCGCCGACAAAGGGCGCGCCGTCGCCAATCGTGTGGAAGGCGGCAAGCGTCCGCGCAGTTCGATGGCGCCGACGATCGTGCTCGATCAGCGCGATCGCCCGGTCCTGGCGGTCGGTTCACCCGGCGGCCCCAATATCATTGGCTATGTCGCGCAATCCCTCATCCTGATGCTGGACTGGCAGGCGACGCCGGGCGAGGCAGCCGCAGCGCCGCATATTCTGAACCGCAACGGACCTAGCTTGATCGAGGAAGGAACCGCGGCGGAAAAGCTGGCACCGGCTTTGGCGCAATTGGGGCAGAAGATCGAAATACGGCCCCTGATGAGCGGTCTCAATATCATCGCCTTTCGCCGCGGCCAATTGATCGGCGCCAGCGATCCCAGGCGCGATGGCGTAGCGCTCGGTGATTGACTGCTTTGACAATTATATCGGCCCCTGCCCCACGGAGTGACACATGACTGATCGCGCGATCCTGCGCCTGAAACCTGGTGGCGACCGGCGCCTGCTCACCGGCCATCCCTGGATCTATTCCAACGAGATTGAGATGACCCAGGCCGCCAAGGCCTTGGAGGCCGGCTGCGTCGTTACGCTGCAGCGCGCCGACGGAAAACCACTCGGCACGGCTTTTTTCAATCCAAAACCGCTGATCAGTGCACGCTTGCTGAGCCGAAATCCATCAGCTGTCATCGATACCGCGTTTCTGCGCGATCGCCTCAAGCGCGCCCTCGCTTTGCGTGACAGGCTGATTGGCGTGCCGCATTATCGTCTCGCCCATGCCGAGGCCGATGGCCTGCCGGGTGCGGTGATCGATCGCTATGGCGATACCATCGTCATCCATGCCGCCGGCGCCGGCATGGAACGGTTGGCGGAACCTTTGGCTGAGGCGCTGGACGATGTCGTCAGGCCGCGCGCCATCCTGATGCGCGGCGACGGCCCGGCGCGCGAGATGGAAGGCCTGCCGGCCTATAGCCGACTGCTGAAGGGCGAGATCGGCGGACCTGTGCCGGTGATCGAGCATCAAGCGCGCTTCCTCGCCGATCCGCGCGAGGGACAGAAGACCGGCTGGTTCTTCGATCAGCGCGACAATCGCGCTTTGGTCGCCCGTTTTGCCGCCGGTCGGCGGGTGCTGGATCTCTATAGCTACATGGGCGGGTTCTCGCTGCAATCAGCACTTGCCGGTGCCCAGTCGGTACTTGCGGTGGATCGCTCGGATCTGGCGCTTCGGATTGCTGCGGAAGCGGCCGCGCAGAATGATGTCGCAGACCGGTTCAGCACGGAACGAGCCGAGGTTTTCGATTTTCTCGAAGCGACCGCTACCGCACCGGCCTACGATGTAGTGGTGGCCGATCCGCCGGCCTTTGTGAAATCGAAAAAGGATTTCAACCAAGGAGCTCGCGCCTATCGCAAACTGGCGCGCCTCGCCGCGGCACGTGTGGCACCGGGCGGCATCCTGTTCATCGCCTCCTGTTCGCACAACATGCCGGCCGATGAATTCGGCCGGCAGGTGGCGCGCGGTCTCAATGACGCCCATCGCCAGGGCCGCATCCTGTTCCAGACCTTCGCGGCGCCTGATCATCCGGTCCACCCCGCCTTGCCGGAAAGCGCCTATCTGAAGGCGCTGACACTGCAGCTGGACTGAACCGTCCCTCGGTCGCACAAGACAAAAAGGGCGCGTTCGACCGCGCCCTTTTATCAACCGCTTGAAACGCCGGTCAGTGGGCGACGTGCTCGTCGCCCTTGGCGATCTGCCAGAACATCAACAGGATGGCGAACAGGAAGAAAAGGAGGCCACCCCAATAGGGCACGCCATGCCCGGCATTCGCCGCGACGAAGAGGCCGGCCACGCCAAAAATGCCAATTAGTAGAGTCATGCCGATTCGAACAAGGTCCTGCATCGCCTGTCGCCCCATCCCCAAAAAAGGTCAAAATCGGCACGGTTATAGGGCACGGATAAAGACTGCGCAATCGGCCGATCGCCGCAGCTTAGATCGTCAGGCCGCCCGATCCGGCAGTTCCAACCGGAAGATGGCGCCGCCGCTATCGTTCTTAGCCAGTTTCAGATCGCCACCCTGACCCCGCATCAATTCCCGGGCAATCGCTAGACCCAGGCCGGTGCCGCCGGCGCGCGCCGAGCCGCGGAACGGGACGAAGAGATTTTCCAGAGCCTTCGGCGGCAGGCCGGGCCCGTCATCCCGCACCTGCAGGCGGATCCAGCCATCCGCCCGACTGGCGCTGAGGCAGACATGCTGGGCGCCGACCTGCAATGCATTTTCGGTCAGATTTCGGATCACCCGGAACAACTGCTCGCGGTCCGCGGTCAGGCTGAAATCGGTCGGGAAATCCGCCTGCCAGGCACCGCTGCCGTTCAATTGGGCGGCCAGGCTTTCGCCGATCTCGCTATGCAGATCGGCCAGGGAGAATTGCGACAATTCCGGCTTGGGCGGCCCTTCGCGGGTAAAATTGAGAGTATCCGAGCAGAGATCGACGGCACGATCCAAAGCGCGCACCAGGGCCGGCGCCGCCTTCGCCACTTCTGGTGCATCGCTTTCCACGATCCGGTCGGCGACCAGCCGCGCCGTCGCCAGGATGCCACGCAGATCATGATTGATCTTGCCGACCGCGGTGCCGAGGGCGGCAAGCCGGGCATGTTGTGTCAGGGCCTGCCGGACCTTGTCTTCCATTTCCAGCAATTCGCGTTCGGCAACACCGATTTCATCGCTGCGGCGGCTCATGGCGAAATCATCCACCGCGACTTCGGGATTTTTGCGGAAGCGCAGGATGCGCTTGGTCAGTCGCCGCATGGGCCGGATCATGAGCCATTGCAGGGCGCCGAAGATCAATCCGGCGGTGATCAGCGAAATGACGATGGAAACGCCAAGGATCCGCCAGGAATAGGCAATCATCGCCTGGCGCAGCGGCCATTCGTCGATCACCATCTCGACCTGGGTGTCGGGCGCCCGGTCGGCATAGCCCTTGACCCGCAGCAGCCGCTTCTCCGATTGCCCCAGGGTCTCGATCGCTTCACTGAAATCATCGGTCCAGCTGCGATTATCGAGATCGACCGTGGCATTGACGATCAAGGGGGGCGAGGAACCACGCAGCATCAAATTCTTGCCGTCGGTGGTGCGCAAGGCGACCAGATAAGCGCCGACATGATCCAGCAGCTTCAATTCGAGCTGCGGATCGATCATGTAATTGGGCGTCGCTTCGAGAGCGAGAATGGCGAGATGGGCGGTATTCAGCTTGGCTTCGAGCCAGGACATTCGAAATCGGGCAATCGAAGGCGTATAGATCAGGATTTCGCTGACCATCACGAACAGGATGGTAAGGATCAGGACGCGCGCCGACAGGCCACGGCCAAATCCAGGCAAAGTGACGTCCGGCTCCGCCATCTTATTCGTGGCACCCTCCTGCTATCCGGCCCGCTGGCTCAGCTTTTCCCGGAAACACAAACCGCTTCATGAAATCATACGTATCGATGCGGGCGGAATAGGATTGATACGGGCACCATCCGGCATCTTTTGTAATTCAGTCGGCGCCGCCGCCGACCACCTTGCCCGGACCGGGTAGCTACCCTGACTCTTCAAATTTATCAAGTAGTTAATTGACGCGCTCTTGACGGAAGGCCCGGCTTGCGCCACATCAGGCACCGCTCGGGGGTGCTCGTCACCCAGCAAAACCCATATCTTGCAACGTGTCGCGCAATTGACTCCGGCGAGGGCTTTCTTTATACACCCGCGGCAATCGCAACATGCTGAAATAGTGGAGATTTACCGTGAAGCGCACCTATCAGCCCAGCGTGCTTGTTCGCAAGCGCCGTCATGGCTTCCGTTCGCGCATGGCAACCGTCGGCGGCCGCAAGGTTCTTGCCGCTCGCCGCGCCAAGGGCCGCAAGCGTCTCAGCGCCTAAGGACCTCGGCAGTGTTCGGCCGCCTGAAGCGGCGGGCCGAGTACCTTCAAGTCGCGGCGGCAAAGAACAAATGGGTTGCCCCCGGTTTGATCCTGCAGGTCTGCCGCCACAGCCGCAGTTCGGAGAATGTCAACGCCACCCATTGCGGTGGCGATGATGTTCTGCGGCCCGCCGTCAGCGATGCTGACAGCGCCTGCTCACCGTCCCCGCAAATGCTTTCCCCGTGCATAGCGGTGCCAATGCGCGTCGGTTTCACAGCCAGCCGCAAGGTCGGCAATGCTGTGCGGCGCAACCGAGCCCGCCGCCGTCTGAAGGCTGCCGCCGAGCTGGTCGTGCCGAGCCATGGCGCCCCGGATCATGACATTGTCCTGATCGCCCGCCAGGCAACTCTGGATCGTGCATTTCCTGATCTGGTCGCTGATCTGGCCCGTGGCCTGCGCAAGCTGGGCGCCTATCGCATCGCAAAAGACCAAAAGGCGGAACAGACTGCCGGGAACAGCTCCAGATGATACTGCGGCCTGGGAGCGATTTGGCGGCGTTTTCCCGCACGGCATTGCGCCTGCTGGTCCTGGCGCCGATCCGGTTTTATCAATGGGTCATTTCGCCAATGTTGCCGGCGGCATGCCGTTATCAGCCGACCTGTTCGGCCTACGCGGTCGAGGCCATCACGCAGCATGGCGTGCTGAGCGGCGGCTGGCTGACCCTGCAACGTCTCTTGCGTTGCCATCCCTGGGGCGGTAGTGGCTTCGATCCGGTGCCGCCGGCCTGCGAGGGCCACAATCACACGCATCATCCGTCAAGCTATCCGCTGGACCGAGCCTGACATTCAGTAGACGAGCCGATTTGGGACAGTCATGGAACAAAAAAACTTACTTATTGCCGTCGTCTTGACCGTCGCGATTCTGCTCGGCTGGCAATTCCTTTATGAAACACCGAAGATGCGGGCGCATCAGGCCGCCCAGCAACAGGCTGCCGAACAAATGGCCAAGCAGGGCCAGATATCGCCAGACCCGCAGGCCGCGCAAAACGCTGCGGCGCCCGGTCAGACGACCATCCCCGCCGAACAATCGGCCCCGCAGACCGTGGACCGTGCTGCGGCATTGGCGCAGAGCCCCCGCGTGACGATCGATAGCCCGCGCCTGAAAGGTTCCATCTCACTGAAGGGCGGCCGGCTCGACGACCTCACGCTGAAGGACTATCGCGAGACCGTCGACAAGACGAGCCCCAATGTGGTGCTGCTTTCACCCCTCGGCACCAAGGAAGCGTATTACGCCGATTCCGGCTGGACCAGCGCCGACCCGAAGGTCGCGGTGCCGGGTGCCGACACGCTGTGGCAGGCCGATAGCGATAGCCTGGCGGCAGGCCAGACCGTCACCTTGAGCTGGGACAATGGCCAGGGCCTGATCTTCAGGCGGGCTTTTACCGTCGACGACAATTACATGTTCACCGTCACGCAATCGGTGGAGAACAAGACCGGGGCCGACGTGAAATTGCGCCCCTATGCGCGGGTGAAGCGTTTCGGCACACCGGCCCATCCGAGCCAGAGTTATGTCCTGCATGAAGGCATGATCGGCAATTTCAACGGCACCTTGGCCGATCCTTCCTATGCCAAGGTCCGCGACCGGGCCCAGGAACCGGAAAAGCTGTTCACCTATGCCAGCACCGGCGGCTGGGCCGGCATCACGGATAAGTACTGGCTGGTCGCCCAGATCGCCGACAATCAGGAAGCGGTCACCGGCGAATATTTCTACGAGCCGAAGACCGATTCCTATCAGGCAGATTATGTCGGCACCGAACGTAGCGTCGCGCCCGGCGCTACTGTCGATACGACCCAAAAACTCTTCGCCGGAGCGAAGGAAGTGAACCTGCTGCGCGACTATCGCGACAATCAGCAGATCGCCAATTTCGACCTGGCGATCGATTTCGGCTGGTATTGGTTCTTCACCAAGCCGCTGATGCTGCTGCTCTATTGGCTTCACCACCATGTCGGCAATTTCGGCATCGCCATTCTGATCCTGACCGTCATGGTCAAGGCGCTGATGTTCCCGCTCGCCAACAAGTCCTACAAGTCGATGAGCCGGATGAAGCAACTCACGCCGCAGATCCAGGCGATGCGTGAGAAATATGGCGACGACAAGATGAAGCTCAATCAGGAGATGACGGCGCTCTACAAGCGGGAAAAGGTCAATCCTGCCGCCGGCTGCCTGCCGGTCTTCGTGCAGATCCCCGTCTTCTTCTCGCTTTACAAAGTGTTCTACGTAAGCATGGAGATGCGCCAGGCACCCTTCTTCGGCTGGATCAAGGATCTGAGCGCGCCCGATCCGACCAGTTGGATGAACCTGTTCGGCCTGCTGCCCTGGGATCCGTCGCATTGGGTCACCCTGCCGGTAGTCGGCGGCCTCATCCACGTCCTGTCGATCGGCGTTTGGCCCCTGATCATGGGCTTCACCATGTGGCTGCAGCAGCGCCTCAACCCGACCCCGCCGGATCCCGTCCAGGCGAAGCTCTTCACCGCCATGCCGATCATCTTCACCTTCATGCTGGGCAGTATGCCGGCCGGTCTGGTGATCTACTGGGCCTGGAACAACACCCTGTCGATCCTGCAGCAGCGCTTCATCATGTGGCGCATGGGCGTGAAAGCGTGAGACGGCGAACAGCCCTCACCAACAAAAGGACCTGAGATGAGCCGACCCGGCGATGATTTTGACGGCACCTGGCTGTTTGCCCAGGAATGCCAGTTCGTCGCCGGGGCGGACCGCGCATCTGCGCTGCCGCCCATCGGCCTTACGGAAGTGGCCTTCGCCGGCCGCTCCAATGTCGGCAAATCCAGCCTGCTCAATGCCCTCACAGGCCGCAACCATCTGGCCCGCGTCTCGCATACGCCGGGCCGCACCCAGCAGCTCAACTTCTTCCAGCTGGGCCAGCATCTCTGGCTCGTCGACCTGCCGGGCCATGGCTATGCCGAAGTCTCCAAAGCCAAGAAGAAGCAATGGGGCGCGGTGACGGAAACCTATATCCGCACCCGCCCAAGCCTGCGCCGCGTCATGCTGCTCGTTGACAGCCGGCACGGGACCAAAGACTCGGATGAGAAGCTGATGGACCTGATGGATGAGGCCGCCTTGTCCTATCAGGTGGTCATGACAAAGGCCGACAAGGTCAAGGCGCCGGAGCTTGAGGCGATGCGTGCCAAGCTGACCGCTCATTTGTCGAAGCGGCGTGCCTGCCACCCGGAAATCCTGGTCACCAGCGCCCATGACGGCATCGGCATGACGGAATTGCGTGACAATTTGGCACTGATCGCCAAGGGCCAAGCTTAACCCTGTTGATTTCCGCGGCGGGAAACCGCACTTTTCTGCACGCGCCAATGCGCGATGCGGGTCGCCGACGCGCATCGTGTCATCCATCAGCCACCTATCAGACCAGGGGTCAGGTCACGCCGATGTCCCAGATCAATTTCACCGATACCAAGCACTGGCTGCGGACAGCCCGCACGCTGACCGAAGCGCTGCCCTATATGCAGAAATATGCCGGGCGGCGCTTGGTCATCAAATATGGCGGCCATGCCATGGTGAATCCGGAATTGGCCAAGGTCTTCGCTGACGATATCACGCTGTTGCGCCAGGTCGGCATCCTGCCGATTGTCGTGCATGGTGGCGGACCGCAGATCGGCGAGATGCTGAAGCGGCTCAACATCCAGTCGAGCTTTATCGACGGTCTGCGGGTGACCGATGCCGCCACCGTCGAGGTGGTCGAGATGGTACTGGCCGGCACGATTAACAAGCAGATCGTCGCGGCGATCAATGCCGCTGGGGGTCATGCCGTCGGCATCAGCGGCAAGGACGACAACCTGCTGAAGGCCAAGCGTGCGGAGATGGTGAAGGACGGCAAGCCCGTCGATCTCGGCCTCGTCGGCGAACCTTCTGCCGTTAATCCGCGGATCATTTCCTGCCTTGAGCAGGCCGGCATCATTCCGGTCATTTCGCCGGTCGGCTTCGGGCCCGACGGCCAGACCTACAATATCAATGCCGATACCGCGGCGGGCGCGATCGCGGCGGCCGTGGGCGCGGTGCGTCTGGTCATGCTGACCGATGTCGCCGGCGTGTTGGATAAAGCCGGCAATCTGGTGCCCGATTTGACGGCGAGCCAGGTTCGCGCGCTCACTGCCGACGGCACCATTTCCGGCGGCATGATTCCGAAGCTGGAAACCTGCCTGATGGCGGTGGAAAGCGGCGTCGAAGCTGCCGTCATTCTCGACGGCCGGGTGCCGCATTCCTTGCTGCTGGAGATTTTCACGGCCTCCGGCCAGGGCACGCTTGTCACCCGCGGCTGAACGCTTTCGAGCATCCCGGCCCGATCGTTGCAGCTGAATGCCGATTCGACGATCGTGCCGGACGATTGAAAACGATCCGCCTTGCGCCATTCGCCGTTGATCTGACCTCGGCGATCCGGCACTTTGAGTGCCGTCGATCGAGCCAGAGGGAGAAGCGGCCGCGTGGATGTCGTCAATCAGTTGATTTTTCTTGGCGGCGGGCTGGCGGTCATCAGTATCCTCGCCACTCGATTATCAGCTCGACTGGGCGCCCCCCTCCTTCTGATCTTTCTCGTCCTCGGCATGCTGGCGGGGGAAGACGGGATCGGCGGCCTGCATTTCAGCAATTTCCGTCTCACCTTCGCGGTCGGTAGCGTCGCCCTCGCCATCATCCTGTTCGAAGGCGGCTTGAAAATGCCGCGGGATGTCGCCCGTCTGGTCGGCCCGCCGGCTTTTACGCTCGCCACCCTGGGTGTCCTGATCACCGCCGCCATCGTTGCGCTGGCCGCTGTCCTGTTTGGCGGCCGAACGCCCTTGGAGGGGCTACTGGTCGGCGCCGTTCTCGCCTCAACCGACGCCGCTGCGGTCTTCATGCTGCTGCACGGCAAGGGCCAGGCGGTCAATCGCCGTGTCACCGGCACCCTGGAGATGGAATCCGGAATCAACGATCCGGTGGCCGTGCTACTGACTCTGATCTGTATCGAACTGGTCGCACATCCGGATCTGAATGTCGGCTGGTTCGTCCTGCGGGAATTTTTGCTGGAACTCGTCGGCGGCGTGGTTTTCGGCATCGGTGGTGGCCTCGCTCTGCGTGTGATGCTGGAACGGCTGACCTTGTCTCTCGGTCTTTATCCCGTGCTCGCCGCCGCCTCCGTGCTCACCGTCTTTGCGGGTGCCAATCTCGCGGGCGGCAGCGGCTTCCTCGCGGTTTATCTGATGGGGGTCATGCTGGCCTCCGCGCCACATCGGGCCCAGCAGGTCATCGGTCGCTTTCTCGACGGCCTTGCCTGGCTGGCGCAGATCACCATGTTCCTGCTGCTCGGCCTGCTGGTTACGCCCTCCGCATTGGTGGCCGATCTCGGCTTCGCACTGGTCATCGCCATCGGCCTGATCTTCGTCGCTCGCCCGGCGGCGGTTTATCTCTGCCTCACGCCCTTTCGCTTCGATTGGCGAGAAAAGGGCTATATCGCCTGGGTCGGGTTGCGTGGCGCTGTACCGATCTTCCTCGCCTCCATCCCCATCCTCGCCGGCCTGCCCAATGCGCAAAGCTATTTCAATATCGCATTCGTCTCGGTCCTCGCCTCACTGGTGATCCAGGGCTGGACGGCATCGCGCGCCGGACGGTTTTTCGGCCTGGAGGTCCCCGATCAGGCCCTTGATGAAGATTATCCCGATCTAGGCCTGGGGGCAGCCGGTACCGGAGAATTATGCGGCATCAAGATCGGCGCGAGGGCGCGGGCGCTGACCTTGAATTACGACAAGCTGCCTTTGCCGCCCGGCAGCCAGATCTTGTCGGTCATTCGCGGCAACCATCCGCTCGATCATTTCCCCGATGAGCGACCGGCCCTCGGCGACTATGTGATCGCCTTGGCACCGGCCGCCGACATCATCAATCTGCAGCGGCTGTTTGGAGAAAGACGGCAGGACAAAGTCACCGATCTGGCCGGTTTTGGTGAATTCGTGTTTGGCGCCGACACGCCCGCGCGCGACCTTGCCTTGCTCTACGGCCTGCCGATCGACAGTCTCGGCAAACGGGGCGGCGAAGTGTTCCCGCCGATCTGGGACGAGACATTGGGTGACCTACTGCATCAGCGCCTCGGCAAGACCTTGGTGGTCGGCGACCGCTTGGAACTGGGCGAGGTTGAGCTGGTGGTGCGTGAGATTCAGGATGGCCGGGTAAGCTCAGTGGGCCTCGAACTGGAAACTCAGCACAAGCATGTGCAGGCGACCAGGCTGGCCGACTGGCTCTTGCGCCAGACCGGAATGCGGCCCTAACAAGCCCGATATCGGACTTATGTCCTTGGGAAAATGGTAACGTCGCGTAACAGGCTCGAGCTTGTTGCAGACAGTTACAAATTCCGATTCGCCAGACATTGCGACGTTACACACCGCGCCTAGCCTCTAATCAACAGCACGTATCGCCGGCGATTTCACTCTGCATCGGCGGTGGTACGCGACAGCGATCCTCCAACGCCATCGGTTCGATAGTCGATCCAAGGCGGCGGAAAAGGAGCTGCAGGCTGGACGTGAATTTCGCGATCATCCTGCCTCGGCCGCAATGGCGGGGCACAACAAGAAGAGGATAACTGTCATGAAGAAGTTTTCCCTAGTCCTGGCCGCCGGTGCCCTGATGGCCATCAGCGGCTCCGCTTTCGCCACCACCACCACCCCGGCGAAGCAGTGCGCCACTTTGGAACATCAATTCGACACCGCGATCAAGAAGCACGCCAATGCGCCCAAGGCTGCTGACGCCAAGCAGGCCCGCACCGAGGGCGGCGATATGTGCAAGTCCGGCAAGCAGGCCGATGGCGTGAAGCGGCTTCAGGAAGGCATCAGGGATCTGGGATTGAAGCCGCGCGTTTAAGCGCAACCGATCTGCTCCGTTGTCCCTCGCTAAGCGCGGCATCCCCCGGTGCCGCGCTTTTCTAATTGTGGCAGCAGCGGCCTAGCATCCCGTCAATTTGCCGGGACTGCCGTCACTTCGCTTGCCATCGTTGACGGCTGCTCTTAAGGTGCGCCTCATCCAGTGAATGAGGAATAAATGCCGTCGCCGCTTTCCGAGATCGATTGCTGGGTTTTCGACCTGGACAATACGCTCTATCCGGCTTCCTGCCGCCTGTTCGATCAGGTCGATCTGCGCATCGGCCTCTATGTCCAGCGACTGCTCAATCTGCCGCCGGAAGAGGCCCGCGCACTTCAGAAGAAGTATTTTCGCGACCATACTACGACCTTGCGCGGCCTGATGATCAACCATGGCATCGAGCCGGGCGACTTCCTGGACTTCGTGCATGAGATCGATGTCAGCGGCGTTCAGCCCGACGCTCGACTCGCCGCTGCGCTGACCGACCTGCCTGGACGCAAGGTCATCTTCACCAACGGCACGGTGAAGCATGCCGAGAACGTCATGAACCGCCTCGGCATCACGCATCATTTCCAAGGCATGTTCGACATCGCCGATGCCAATTTCATTCCCAAGCCCGATCCCGGCAGCTATCGCGCCATGATCGAACGGTTCGACATCGTGCCCGGCCGGGCGGCGATGATAGATGACATGCCGCGCAATTTGCAGCCCGCGGCGGATCTGGGCATGACGACGGTCTGGATCCAGACTCATAATGACTGGGCGCAGGCGCTGGACGACATGGGCTTCGTGCATCATGCAACCGCCGATCTGGCGGGCTGGCTCGGCGATACGGTCATCAAGAAGGCAACGAACCAGGGATAGGGAAGCGGTATGAACATTTCGCAGTTACAGGGCACGGTCGATACCGCCTGGGAAAAGCGCGCAGAGATCAATAGCGCCACCGGCGGCGATATCCGTCAGGCCGTGACAGCAGTCCTCGATGCGCTGGATCGCGGCGAACTTCGCGTTGCCGAAAAACGCGACGGCAAATGGGAAACCAACCAGTGGCTGAAGAAGGCCGTGCTGCTGTCCTTCCGTCTGAACGATTCCCAGGCGATCCTTGGCGGCGGCGACTATACGTCCTTGGGAACGGGCAAGGCCGCCTGGTTCGACAAGGTGCCGTCGAAATTTGCCGGCTGGGGGAAGGCTGAATTCGACGATGCGGGCTTCCGCGCGGTGCCGAACTGCGTCGTACGTCGCAGCGCCTATATCGCGCCCGGCGTCGTCCTGATGCCAAGCTTCGTCAATGTCGGCGCCTATGTCGATTCCGGCACCATGGTCGATACCTGGGCCACGGTCGGTTCCTGCGCACAGATCGGTAAGAACTGCCATATTTCCGGCGGCGCCGGGATCGGCGGAGTCCTGGAACCGCTGCAAGCCGGGCCGGTGGTGATCGAAGACAATTGCTTCATCGGCGCGCGCGCCGAGGTGGCCGAAGGCGTCGTCGTCGAAGAAGGTTCGGTGCTTTCCATGGGCGTCTATCTCGGCGCCTCGACCAAGATCGTCGACCGCGCGACCGGGGAAGTTTTTTACGGCCGGGTGCCGGCTTATTCCGTGGTGGTTTCCGGCACCATGCCGGGCAGGCCACTGCCCAATGGCGAGCCGGGTCCAAGCCTCTATTGCGCCGTCATCGTCAAGCGGGTCGATGAAAAGACCAGGTCCAAAACCTCGATCAACGATCTTCTGCGCGATACCGATCAGCGGACCAAGGCCTGAGGTCCATCTTGAACGCCCCTGTACTCGACCCAGTCAAGCTGGCAGCCGAACTGATCCGACGTCCCAGCGTCACGCCGGCCGAGGCGGGGGTGCTCGACACGCTGTCCGCTGCCTTGGAGATGATCGGCTTCACCTGCCGCCGCATGCCATTTCAGCAGCAAGGCACCGAACGCGTCGATAATCTCTATGCGAAATTCACTCAGCCCGGCGCCGACCGGCAGAACAAGCCGCGCCATTTCTGCTTCGCTGGCCATGTTGATGTCGTGCCCGTCGGCAAGCGCGAAGCTTGGTCGATCGATCCGTTCGGCGGCGAGATCGTCAATGGCCGGCTCTATGGCCGGGGTGCCGCGGATATGAAGGGTGCCGTGGCGGCCTTTTCCGCCGCCGCCGGACGTTTCCTTGCCAAGCGCGGCAACGCCTTTAGTGGCAGTATCTCTTTGCTGATTACCGGCGATGAGGAAGGTCCCGCCTATAACGGCACCAAGCCGATGCTGGAAACCCTCGCCGCCGAGGGCGAGACCTGGGATGCCTGTCTGGTCGGCGAACCGACCAACCCGCAGAAACTGGGGGAGATGGCGAAGATCGGTCGGCGCGGCAGCTTCACCGGATATTTGCGCATTCGCGGCATTCAAGGCCATACGGCTTATCCGCATCTGGCCGACAACCCGATCCATCGCCTGTCGAAGATGATCGCCGCCTTGACGGAAACACCGCTGGATCGG
The DNA here is from genome assembly GCF_034044715.1 of Dongia soli. Lineage (NCBI taxonomy): Bacteria > Pseudomonadati > Pseudomonadota > Alphaproteobacteria > Rhodospirillales > Dongiaceae > Dongia > Dongia soli. The sequence continues at coordinate 523,738 of NZ_JAXCLW010000001.1, forward strand.
GGTACCGAGCATTTCCAGCCGACCTCGCTGCAGTTCACCACCGTCGATGTCGGTAATCCAGCCAGCAATGTGATTCCCGGCGAGGTGCTGGCGACCTTCAATGCACGGTTCAACGACAGTTTCACTATCCGGAGTTTCGAGGCGGAAATCCGCCGCCGGCTGGATGATGTCGGTGGCGAATACGATCTGACGATCGGCTCATCCAGCGAATCCTTCCTCACCCCGGTCGGCCGGCTGAGCGAAATCGTCAGCGAGGCCATCGCCCGCGAGCTTGGGCGCGCGCCGGAGCTTTCCACCACCGGCGGCACATCCGATGCACGCTTCATCAAGGACTATTGCCCGGTCATCGAATTCGGCCTTGCCGGCCAGACCATGCATAAGGTCGATGAGAATGTGCCGGTTGCCGATATCCAGGCCTTGAGCCGGATCTATGAGACTGTGCTTGAGGCCTTCTTTGATGATCAGCCTCGCTGAGACCAGTATTGCCCTGCGCGGCATCGGCCGCATCCTGCGTTTCGACCGAGAGTTCCTCCGCTATTTCGATCGTAGCCGCGCAGGTGCCTGGCGGTCGTTCTGGATGGCGGCGGTGTTCCTACCGGTCTTCCTGATTCGCTTCTATGTGCTGCACGATCCCCGGGACCTGCCGATCGACGGACGGATGCTGGCATCGGTACTGATCGCATATGCCGTCAATTGGATGGCCTTCCCGCTGGTTCTGCTGGGTCTCGGCCCCCTGCTCAAACGGGAGGCCCAGGTGATCGGCACGATCGCCGTGTACAACTGGCTGTCCCTGCTGCTGATTCTGCTGAACGTGCCGATCATCCTGCTGGCGCTGATCGGCTTGGATTGGTCGATCCTGCAATTGCTGGACCTCGCCACCTTCCTGATCGCGCTGATCTGCGAAGGCTATATCCTCGCCATTGCTTTGCAGATTCCCGGCCTGTCGGCAGCCGCCCTGGTGATGCTGGACTTCATCCTCGGCCAGCTTGTTTTTAGCCTCGCCGACCGGATGGGGGCCGCTTCCCTCTTTTAAGCTAGTAGCGCTGCCCGAACAGGAAATGCGCCGGCCGGGGTCAGCCGCTCTTTGCGATTTGCCGATCGCGTAGAATGGCGACCGCCGCGGCAGCGGCGATCCGGCAGCCAAGCACGATGTGTTCTTCTGCCGTATCCTCGGTGAAGTCATGGCTGACGCCGCCGATGCTCGGCACGAAGAGCATGCCGCTGGGCAGCTTCTCGGCGATCAGCTGCGCGTCATGGCCGGCGCCGCTCGGCATGCGGATCCATTGGCCCGGCTTAATGGCTTCTGCCGCCACTGCAATATGTTCCTGAAGTGCCGCCGTCATATCGACCGGCTCGCAGGGGGGATCCGCATCTTCCAAGTGGACGCGGATGAGGCCGGCTGAGTCGACGCTGCGTACCAGATCCGCCAAAGCAGCATCCATCGCGCGCAGCCGGTCGGCTTTCGCGTCGCGGTATTGCAACAGTAATTCGGCCTTTCCGGGAACCACGCTGAAGGAACCGGGGTCGAGCTCGATCCGTCCGACGGTCCAGACGGTATCGGCATCGGCCAGGCGCTGGAAGATCTGATTGAGATCGTGGGCAAAAGCGATCAAGGCAGCACCAGCATCACGCCGAATCGCCATGGGCGTGGTGCCGGCATGATTGCGCTGGCCGGTAAAGGTGATCCGCTTTTCCCGGATGCCGACGATGGTCGTAACGACACCGATCGATTTACCGGCAGCCTCTAACCGACCGCCCTGCTCGATATGCGGCTCCAGATAAGCGACATGCCGGCCTGGCTCGACCTGGGCCCTGGGCCGGTTGCGCAGACCGGCGGCTTGTAGGACATCTTCCAGGCGTTCGCCACTACGGCTGGTTGCCGCACGGATACTGGCTTCGACCGGCTCGCCGATGAAGCTGCGGCTGCCAAGATAGCCAGCGAAAGTACCTTCCTCATCGATCCAGGAAGCGACATCGACGGCGAGATCGCTGGTTTCCGCGCATTCGCTGAGGGCCCGCGCGATTTCTAGACCGAAAATGACGCCCATCGCCCCATCGAGCCAGCCGCCGGTCGGCTGCGTATCGCTATGCGAGCCGATCAGCAGCGCCGGCCCCGGCTTGCGCGACCGGCCGAAGACGGTACCGACGCCGTCGATCGCCGCATCGAGCCCGGCTTCGGCCATGCGTTCGACCAGCCAGTGGCGGGCTTCGAGATCGACCGGCGATAAAGCCAGCCGCACGACACCATTTCCCTGCGCCCCGAACTGGCGCAAGCGGCGCAGGTCCTTCATCAGGCGATCCGCATTGATCGCCGGCAAGATGCCGTTGGCTGCCATCATTATTCCATCACCTCGGCGTCAGACCGGCTCACCGGCCTTGATACGTAGGACGCGCAGGCGGCTCTCAACGTCTTCCTTGTTCAGATAAACGCCAGCCAGGCGGCGATAGCCGGTATAGGCATCGCGGGCATGCAGCACGCGCCAATTGTCGAACAGCAGGACCGATCCCGGCAGCAGCCGGCGACGGTAGTGCAGGGTCTCATCCGCGCAAAGCTGCGCGAAAGTGGTGAGCGCACGGTAGAAGGCCGTCTGTTGCGACAGGCTGAGCGTGAAGGGTGCGCGGTCGTGATTGTTATAGCTGACTTGCGCCAATTGGCCGGCATCGTTCAGACGGAAGAGCGGCCGGCGCGCCATCAGATGGATGCCGTTCTCATGATCGAGATATTGGCCCGGAATAGCAATTTCGGTCAGCAACTTGTAATCCGCCGGATGGTCGCGCTTCATGATCTCGGCAATCATGAAACCATCGATCAGGACGTTTTCGCCGCCGGTGCAATCCGCCGCCAGGCAATGGAACATCTGATAACCCGGCGCATCGAAGGCATATGTGCCGTCAGTGTGAGGCCCGATCGCCATCGAGGTATAGGCGGTATCCTTGTGCTCCATATTGGCGGTGAAATCCCAATAGCCGCCGAAAATGGTTTCCCGGATATAGGCGATGCGCTTGGCCACCGCCCGGGTCGCTTCCGGCGTGCCGGGGACGCCCTCGACGAAGGCGAAGCCATAGCTTTCGACCTTCTCCAGATAGTCCTTCAGGACCGCATCGTCTTTCAGGAAGTCCTCGTAGGGAACCTGGAGCGTCGCCCGTGCGATAATGTCGCGGTCCCAGGTGCGACGGCGGATCGGCAGGACATCGGGATCGCGGCGGAGTGCGGCGAGGAAATTCGCGTCGTACCGACTGACATGATCTTCGCCGGCCCAGTCGATGCGCAGCACCCGGCCATTGTCTTCAAGTCCCACGGCCTGGGCGGCAATAGCGGTTGGGATCTTGAAGGTGTCGTGCAGGCGCTGGCGGGTCTCCGGATGGTGGCTTTGCGGCAACTGGCAATGGTCGCGCAGCCAGAACAGCGACAAAGCGAGGCCCGGCTCCCCGTCGCTCCAGTTCAGTTCCACGTCCCGCCCCTTGAGCGTCGCACCGCGCAATAATGCCGTCATCTGTTTCTCCCTCACCTTCTTTGCCTGCTCGCAGATCCGAGCCTAGCATCCCGACTTATTGTACAATTGTATAATAAATATTCCTGCCCGTGCAAGCCCCGACCGCCCGCTACGGCCCGCCGTTTAGGAGGTTGCCGGCGCGGCGATTTCCTTATCGGTCAGGGTGAGCCTCGCCAGGATGAAGGCACCGCCCGCGCAGATGGCGATGATCGTGACCATCGGCAGGGCCGAGCCGTCGAAGAAGAGACTGGAAATGGCGATCGTTGCCGCCCCAGTTGCCATTTGCAATGTGCCGCCGAGTGCTGAGGCCATGCCGGCGATCGGCCCATGGCGTTCCAAAGACAGGACCATGCTGGTCGGAATGACCAGGCCGAGGAAGGCGAAGGTCACGAAGAGCAGGACCATCAGCACAGCGAGATTGTAGAAGCCGCCGAACACCACGGCGAACAGCACCGCCGCCGAGACCGCATAGGCGATGACGGCGCCGAGAACCACGCGCCCCATGCCAAAGCGCAGGCCGAGCTTGGCGCTGAATTGGGATGCGCCGATGAAACCGACCGCATTGACGGAGAAGGCAAGGCTGTAGAGCGTCGGCGTCATGCCGAAATGGTCGATATAGACGAAGGAGGAATTGGCGAGGAAGGTGAAGAAGCTCGACATGCCGAGAGCGCCGATGAAAGTCACTCCGAGGAAATGGCGGTCGCGCAGCAGCAGCCAGTATTGCGACAGCACAGTTCCCAGGTCAGCGGAGATCCGCTCTGCCGGCGGGCGTGTTTCCTGCAAGGTAAAGGCGGTCAGCAAGAGGCCGAGAAGTGCGGCGATGGTGACGGCGACGAAGACCGCGCGCCAGCCGAAAGGAACGATCAGGGCACTGCCGATCAGCGGGGCCAGGATCGGTGAGACGCTGAAGACGAGCATGACGAGCGACATCAACCGGGTCGCCTCGACGCCGGTATGCAGATCGCGGATCACGGCGCGCGGCATCACCATCATCGCGGCGGCACCAATGCCCTGGATGAAACGCAAACCGATCAGCCAATCGATCGAAGGCGCGAGGCTGCAGCCGATCGAACCGAGGATGAAGACGCCGAGGCCGAAATAAAGCGGCGGCTTGCGCCCTACCATATCGGAGACCGGACCGTAGATGATTTGCGTGACGCCGAAGCCGAAGAAGAAGGCCATCAGTGTCGCCTGCGCATGCGCGATGCTGGCATGCAGGTTCTCGGCCACCGTGGGCAGCGCCGGCAAATACATATCGATCGCAAAGGGGCCGATCGCTGCGAGCAGGCCGAGGACGAGGGCGATGCGGGCAAAACTGGACATAAGGGCACTCTATTATCGGTTTATATGCCGATCATTTGCCAAGCCCTCGCTCTTCACGCCGAGCAACGAGCGGATCGACAAAGATCGATGCGGGATTGAAACCAGAGACAAAGGTCGACGTCTCGATATGCGCAGGCAGCCCGGCATGTGGTGTGAAAAGATCCGCCTACCGGCAAGCCGGTGAGGAGAAGGCCATGGCATGGGACAACTGTCAATGCATTGGCCGCATGGCGGCTGGCGTCGGTAACGGTGAGCCGGGCGCGCGAGTGCCGAGACCGCTCCGCGGGCAGGATCGCGGCGCCCCTCCGAATGTTGCCGACGTAACGAAAAGGCGCGCCGGAGTATAGAGGCGAAAAGGTCCGATTTATTTCAATGATTTAGATCCGCGCGGTGTGCGAAGCCGGCGGCGCGCCGTCCAAATAATCCAGGCAATCGACAGCGCCGGCACAGTCTGGTCGTCATGACTCAAGACGCGCCATGTCGGATGAGTTATAGGAGTTGCATGGAAAAGATTCGCAAATTCACCCGCGACCAGCCGGAGGTCCGCCGCCGGCAATTGATCGAGGCAACCCTGCAGTGCCTGGCGGAACTGGGTCATGCCGGCACCTCGGTGCGCGCGGTCTGCGCCCGGGCCGGCGTCTCGCCCGGACTCGTCACCCATCATTTCGAGGGCATCGACGACTTGATCGCGGCCGCCTATGCCCATGTCGGTGACCAGGTCGCCGCTATGCTGGATGAGGCGATGGCGGATGCAGGCGGTGATCCGCTGGCGCGGTTACGCGCCTTCATCGATACCAGCTTTCGCGCGCCGATGCTGAACAGTGATCTCCTCCAGGTCTGGCTGGCTTTCTGGAGTCTGGTGCGGCGCGATCCACGGATTCGCGCCATTCATGCCGACATCTATGGCGGCTATCGCCGGAGTCTGGAAAAGCTGGTCGGCGATATCGCCGAAACCCGGAAGCTCAATCTCGATGTCCGGCTGGCCGTGCTCGGGTTTACGGCGATGATGGATGGGTTGTGGCTTGAATACTGCCTCGATCCGACGACCTTCACCGCTGAGGAAGCCAGCCGTATCGCCCATGGCTGGATCGATACCTTGATCGAAGGCGGTTTCAACCACCTCACCAGGAAGCCGGCAGAAAGTCCTGCACCGATCGGCTAGGCCGCCTTCACCGCACGGATGAAGCGATCGACCGAGTGGCGCAGCAGCTCGGCCTGCTGGTTGAGCTCGGTCGCCGCTGAGAGGACCTGTCCCGAACCGTCGCCCACCTCGCGCTGCCATATTCACGCTCCGAATGCCGGAGGAAACATCGCCAGTGCCGAAATCTGCTCCTCCACTGCTCCCGCAATTGCCGTGGAGGATTGCGCCATGCGGGTAATCGAGCTGCCGATCAATTCGATGGCGTCGACGGTTTCCCGCGTCGACATCTGAATATCGTTGATCTGCCCGGTAATCTGCTCCGTCGCCCGCGCGGTCTGTGTGGCGAGGTTCTTCACTTCCGATGCCACCACGGCAAAACCCTTGCCGGCTTCGCCGGCCCGCGCCGCTTCGATCGTGGCATTGAGCGCCAGCAAATTTGTCTGCCCGGCGATTTCTTCGATCAGCTTGGCGACCGCGCCAATGCGCTTGGCCGCTTCGGCAAGTCCCTTGATATTGCTATTGGCACGTTCCGCCACTTCGACCGCCTGGTCCGACATTTCTACCGAATCCCCCGCCTGACGTCCGACTTTCTGGGAGTTCCACGTCAGCTCACCGGTCGCGCTGGCAACCGTCTGCACATTGGCCGAGGCCTGCTCGGCCGAAGCCGCCGCATCGGTCGATTGGCGCGTGGTCTGGTCGGCCGCTTGGCGCGACAGCCACAAGGCAAGCGCGATGATCGCGGCGGCCGTGCCGATCAGCATTGCGACAGTACTGGTGATGATTTTGGTCCGCAGCCGGAGGTCCTTCAAAGACAGTGCCCGAACCCGCATCCCTGATCTCCAAAACTTCTCAGGGCAGCTTCGGCAGGCCCTCCGGTGGCACCAGATTATTTTCCTGGGCACTTTTGGGGCGGAGCTTTTATTTTTCGCTTAATCCGCAAGAATGTAGTCGGGCGAGTTAGACCCGGCGCTCTATTAACCGGAGCGGTTGGTATTCGACTGGCCGGACTGCCCCGAGATGTCTTCCCGCGCCTCATCCGCCAGTCGCTCGCCACCTTCTGCGCGGTCGCGGTCCTGCTTGAATCCGCCGCCACGCTGCAAGGCATGCGGGCTGTCGCGCCCGGTTTCTGCCGCTTTGGTCAAATGGGGATCGTCGAAGTCTTTATCTTGCGGCCTGGTTTCGGATGCGCGCGTTGCGGAAGTCGCCCGTTCGGGCCCTGTACGCTCGGTTTGGCGCTTGCCCTTTTTGTCGCTTGGCATTGTGACCTCCATCAGGATCTTCCTGGAGGCCAACCGTCCAATACAGCATTCGTTCCGGATTTCCCCAGATGGCGCCGGTCATCCTTACTGGCTGGTGCCGTCCGGTCTGAATTGCTTCAGATAGGCAGCGAGATCCGCAATCTGTGCGTCATGCTGCACACTGCCCGCCATCATCTTGGTACCCGGCACCTTAGTGCGGGATTGTGCAAAAACTCGGCGAAGGCCGTGTCATCCCAGGTACGCCGGTATTCTGCATGGCGGGCGAATATTTGAAGCCGGCCGCACTACCTCCTATCGGCCGAAGAGGCCGTGCAATTACCGTCCGGTGATGTTTTTGGCATTGGGTTCGACCTGATGACAGGTCTTGCACTTGACGAAAAGACGCTCACCGCCAGCGGTATCCTGCGCATGTGCCGTCGGTGCCGCCAGCGTCAGCGGAATCACGGCTGCCAGAATGGGCGCTGCAAGCTCATCTTCATGCTCCTTTTTATCGATAAGGCAAAACGACCGGCTGCGCCGTCCGCCGCAGCCGGTCGCTCCGTGCGTTAATCTGCTAACATCACGCCCCCTGCAGGCTTTGCAGATCAAAGGGCAGCGAACGCAGCCGTTTACCCGTGGCATTGAAAATCGCGTTCGATACCGCCGGCGCCAATGGCGGCACGCCGGGTTCGCCGATGCCGGTCGGTGCTTCGGATGAGTCGACGATATGCACCTCGACAGCCGGCATGTCGGAGAGACGCAGCGGCTCGTAGGTGTCGAAATTCGCCTGATCGACCACGCCCTTGGTCATGGTGATCTGGTTGCGCAAGGCCGCACCCAGGGCGTAGCCGATGCCGCCTTCGACCTGGGCCTTGATGACGTCGGGGTTGACGGCGATGCCGCAATCCACCGCCGCCACAACCCGGTCCACCTTGACCGTGCCGTCTTTGGCGGTCACCTCGGCGACCATGGCGACATAGCTGTTGAAGCTTTCATGCACCGCGACGCCACGTCCTCGTCCCGCCGGCAATTTACCTTTCGACCAGCCGGCTTTCTCCGCCGCCAGTTTGAGGACGCCGACATGACGCGGATGGTCCTTGAGCAAGGCCAGACGGAATTCGACCGGGTCCTTGCCGGCTTCATGGGCCAATTCATCCATCATCACCTCAACCGCCTGGGCGGTATGGGTATGGCCGACCGAACGCCACCACAAGGTGGTGATGGGCGAGGTTGCATGATGCCAGTCCACCTGGATCGCCGGGACGGCATAGGGCATATCGGCGGCACCTTCGACCGCCGTCGCATCGACGCCATCCTTCACCATCATCTTCTCGAACGGCGAACCGATCATGAAGGATTGCCCGACCAGGCGCTGTTCCCAGGCCACCAGATTACCGTCCTTGTCGAGACCGCCGCGCAGCTTGTGGTAAAACATCGGCCGATAGCGCCCACCGCGAATGTCATCTTCACGGCTATAGACGAGATGCACCGGATATTTGCCATCGGTCGCTTTCACGATCGCCGCGGCTTCGCCGAAATAATCGGCATTGGGCGTGGCGCGTCGGCCAAAAGAGCCGCCGGCCCAGACGGTGTTGATCTTCACCTGTTCCGGCTTGATGCCGAAGACCTGTGCCACCGTCATCTGCTCGACGGTCTGGAATTGCGAGCCGGCCCAGCACTCGACGCTGCCATCAGCTTTTTTCTCGATGATGCAATTGAGCGGTTCCATCGGCGCGTGGGCGAGATAGGGAAAGACGAAATCCGCTTCGACGGTTTTCGCTGCACCGGACAGTGCCTGCTCGATATCGCCTTTCTTCACGGCCACAGCGCCCGGCTTCGCCGCCATGGCCTTGTAAGCCTCCACCATCTCGGCGGTTGAACGCATTTCCGCCTTGCTGTCGTCCCAGGTGACCTTGAGCGCCTCGCGCCCCTGCATGGCCGCCCAGGTATTTTCCGCAATCACCGCAACGCCCTGGGGAGTGGTGACGACATCGACCACGCCCGGCACCTTCCTGGCGGCGGTGTCATCGACCTTTCCTGGAAGGCCGCCGAAACGCGGCGGATGCAGCAAAACGGCGGTTTTCATGTTCGGCCGCCGCACATCCAGCGCATAGATCGCCTTGCCGGTGGTTTTATCAACGGAGTCGATGCGTGGCAGATGTGGCTGTCCGATCAAAGTAAAATTCTTTGGATCCTTCAATGTTACCTGCTGCGGCACCGGTAGGGTGGCTGCCTTGGCGGCGAAATCGCCGAAGCTGCCGGTCTTGCCCGAAGCATGGGAGATGACGCCTTTCCTCACCGTGATCTCGCCCGCCGGCACATTCCAATCGGCGGCAGCAGCACCGACCAGCATTTCCCGGGCGGCGGCGCCGGCCTGACGCAACTGCATCCAGGAATTGGCGACCGAGGTCGAACCACCCGTCGCTTGGACCGGACCAAAGAAAAGGTTGTTGTACAATTTGGCATCGGCCGGCGCGAATTCGCTGCGCATCTGGCTCCAATCGGCATCCAGCTCTTCGGCGACAATGGTCGTGAGCCCGGTCGTGACGCCCTGTCCTTTATCCAAATGCTTGATGATGACCGTGACGGTGCTGTCAGGCGCAATCTTGACAAAAGCATTGGGAGCCGGCGGATCTTTGAGATCGGCTGCATCTGCGCCGCGGAATGCAGGCAGGTAAAGGCCGATTACCAGGGTCCCGGCAATGGCCCCCGATGCCTTCAGGAAAGCGCGGCGCGAGCCGGCGATGAGCGGTGCCGGAAGCTCCGGTTTCGCCGCTGTTTTCAATTGCAGGGTGCTATACATGGCGATCCCTCCTTCAGGCCAGCGACTTGGCGGCTTCGTGAATAGCGGCACGAATGCGCATATAGGTCGCGCAACGGCAGACATTGCCATCCATCGCGCCCTCGATATCGGCATCGGTGGGCGCCTTGTTGCTGCTCAACAAGCCGATCGCCGACATGATCTGTCCCGACTGGCAATAGCCGCACTGCACCACATCGAGCTTCTGCCAGGCGGTCTGTACTGCCTTGGCGACCTCGCCCGATACGCCTTCGATCGTGGTAATCTTCTTGCCGGCGGCATCGCCGACCTGGGTTTGGCAGGAGCGGGTCGGTTCGCCGTCGAGATGCACGGTGCAAGCCCCGCACAGGGCCTGGCCGCAACCGAATTTGGTACCTGTCAGCCCCACCACATCGCGGATCGCCCAAAGCAGCGGCATTTCTGGCGGAACGTCCAAATTATGCGATTGGCCATTGATGGATAATTGAATCATGGTTGGTTCTCCTTCTCGGCCTGCCCAGGCTCGACCATGATGCGTGACATGGCAATGACCAGCATCACAATGCACATGCATGACTCGCCACATGCATTAGAGGATCGATCCGTGACAGAAGGATGTCAGTTGTCGTTACTATCGTGGATTAGAGATATTTTAAGACCCGGCATCCGGAGCTCGCACAGACACCATAGCATAAGCGCCGGCCGCACAAGCGTCGGCAGAGTTGGAGGCCTACCGGCACCAGGCAGGAAATCAGTCTAGTCCGGCAGTGGACCGGCGGCGAGATGCGTTCCAGCCCTTCTTTGTCCATTCCTGCTGTTTTGTGCAACTGCAATATGCCGCTTGAAACATGCCCAAGCGATAACGATATCAACGGATCGTCCCAGTGTTGCTCGTCTCTATTGCCGGGGGAACCGCATGGATTGCGAGATCGATTTATCCTCGTCCAGATCGGAAGACCGTCTGTCCGATCCATCTGTCACGGATTATTCCACGCCCGATTTTCCGCATATCGGTGAAGTTGCAGGTAATGCTTGGCCGGTTGCCGAAATTGCCGGCCGGTCCGCGGGACTTGATCGCTTCCAGCAGAAGATCGATGAGTTGATCCGGCGATATGATGATTATCTGACGGATGCGCCAGCCAGTTTGGCAGCGCTCATTTTCGCCCGTCATCGTCAGGATCTCGCCGGGATCAGCACGAGCATCGCGAAAAAAAGCCCCGATGCAGGCGCCGCGTTCAAATCCGGCCTCCGAGTGCAATCCCTGGGAGGCTCGCTTGTTTGGCAGAATGCGGAGACCTTCATCACCCTGGTCGAGGATATGCTGTCTCTGCACCAGAAAGTGGTGAAACTGGTCGGTCACAATGGCTGCGGCAAGCCAGTTGCAGCAAGCGATCTCGGATTGGCTGCACTGGAATTTGCTGGAGAGACGGTCAACCGCCTTGGCACCATGATGCAGTTGCATATTTGGAGCCTCAACCAACTGATCGCCGACACGCGGGCTCGGGCCGATGCCTTCCCCTTTGCCTCGGAAGCGCGGCTTCGCCAACCGAACGCCGAAGCTGCCGACCAGCAATCCAATGCGGCGGGACAGTCCGTCGCCGACCAGAATGCCGGCAGAGGCGGGCTGTCGGCCTGGCAGTTGCGGCGGATCGATACCTTGGTCGAGGCCGAGCCGGGCAAGCAGATCAGCGTGCCCCGCCTGGCGGAGACCGTCGGCCTGTCGGTCTCCCATTTCACCCGCGCGTTCAAAGTATCGACGGGGCAGCCCCCGGCCCATTGGCTGTTAGCGAAGCGGCTCGACCTAGCAAAGACGTTGTTGGTGGACAGCGACGCGTCCCTGGCACAGATCGCCGAGACTTGCGGCTTTGCCGAGCAAAGTCATTTCAGCAAGCGGTTCCGGCAGATGACAGGCATGACGCCGGGCGACTGGCGCCGCCGCCATAAGTAACCCCCGAACATTATAGCCCCGAAGCCGGTCAGTTATCGTAGCTGACATGGGTGAGATAGAGGCCATCGGCCGGCGCGGTCGGCCCGCCCTTGGCGCGATCGCGCGCGGCAAGCGCGGCGGCAAGCCGATCCGCCGACCATTTCCCAATTCCCACCAGGGAGAGACTGCCCACCATGTTGCGCACCTGGTGATGCAGGAAGGAACGCGCTGCGGCGATCACCTCGATCTCGTCGCCGAACCGGCGGACATCCAGCCGGTCAAGCGTCTTGACCGGTGATTTCGCCTGGCAGAAGGCGGCCCGGAAGGTTGAAAAATCATGCTGGCCGATCAGGTATTGCGCCGCTTCATGCATCGCTCCGGCATCGAGCGGCACCTTAACGTGCCAAGCATGGCCGCGATCGACAGTCAGCGGCGCCCGGCGATTGATGATCCGATATCGATAGGCGCGGCCGGTGGCGCTGAAGCGCGCGTGGAATTCCGCCGGCGCCACTTCGGCTGCCAGGATCGCGACGGGGCTCGGCTGCAGATGATAGTTCAGGGCTTCGCGCAGGCGATCCGGCTGGATCGGGTAAGCGATATCGGCATGCGCCACTTGACCCAGGGCATGCACCCCGGCATCCGTCCGGCCGGCGCCGTGCACGGTCACTCTTTCGCCGGTGGTTTTCTCGATCGCTTCTTCGATCGCCTGCTGCACGCTGGGGCCGTTATCCTGGCGCTGCCAGCCGACCAGGGCGCTGCCGTCATATTCAATCAGCAGTTTGAAACGCGTTGCGGTCATCGCGTCAGGCGGCGGCTGGCAACGGCAACAGCCGGCCGGGTGGCAATTGGAATCCGCGCAGCATTTCGGCCGCGGACATCGGTCTTTTGCCGGGCCGCTGGACGATCAGCGGCCGGAGCGCGTCGCGGCCGCAGGCAATGGTGAGGTCGTCGTCGATGATGGCGCCCGGCACCGCTGCCGGTTTATCGAGCTTGACCACCTGTGCGGCCAGCACCTTGATCTTCTCGCTGCCGAAATCCATGACCGCGCCGGGCCAGGGCGTGAAGGCGCGGATCGCACGCTCCAATTCCTCGGCGGGACGGCGCCAATCCAGCTGACCGTCAGCCCGGCTCAGCTTTGCCGCATAAGTGACCCCGTCGGCCGGTTGCGGCACCGACTTGAGATCGCCCTTTGGCAACCGTTCCAGGACATCCAGGATGAGCCGCGCGCCCATTTCTGCGAGCGAATCGTGCAAGGTCTGCGCTGTCGTCTTGTCAGTGATCGGTAATTCATCCGCCAACACAACCGGACCGGTATCGAGCCCCGCTTCCATCTGCATGATCGACACACCGCTGCGCGTGTCGCCGGCGGCGATCGCCCGCTGGATCGGCGCGGCCCCGCGCCAGCGCGGCAGCAAGGAGGCGTGAATGTTGAGACAGCCGTAGCGCGGCAAATCCAGGATAGCTTGCGGCAGCAACAGGCCATAGGCCACCACCACGGCAACATCCGCCTGGTGGGCGGCGAAAGCAGCCACGGCTTCCGGCGACCGCAATGTCGTTGGCGTCAGCACCGTCAGGCGTTGGCTCTCGGCCAAGGTATGAACGGGGCTCAGCTGCAATTGCTGGCCGCGCCCGGCAGGACGCGGCGGCTGGCTGTAGACGGCGACGATGTTGTGGCCGGCGGCGATCAGCGACTGAAGGGCGACGGCGGCAAAATCCGGCGTGCCCATGAACACTATCCGCAGTTTATGACCGTCGGTCTTGGACCGGGCTTCCATCATCGCTCCCCTGCAACGATCGTTGCGAGCGCCGAACGCTCAGAAACCACCCGATATATTGGCCGGTTCGGCGGGCTTATCCATCCCCGCCTTCTTCGCTTTCAGCAATTTCCGCAGGATGATGTTGCGTTTCAGCGCCGTCAGATGGTCGATAAAGAGAATGCCATCGAGATGATCGATCTCGTGCTGGATGCAGGTGGCCAGCAAGCCATCCGCTTCCAGTTCCTGGGCTTCGTTCTTTTCGTCGAGATAGCGGACCTTGATCGCAGCCGGGCGGACCACATCGGCATAGTGGTCGGGCACGCTGAGGCAGCCTTCGTTATAGACCGCGTCGTCATCCGAGACCCAGGTGAGCTCCGGATTGGCCATGCGCAAGGGCTGCGGCGGCTCATCCTCGCGCGCCACATCGAGCACGATCACCCGTTGCAGGGCACCGACCTGCGGCGCGGCCAAGCCGATACCGGGCGCCTTGTACATCGTCTCCAGCATGTCATCCATCAACTTGCGCACGGCGTCATCGACGGCAGCGACAGGCTTGGCGGTCTTTTTCAGCCGGGAATCCGGCGCGGTTAAAATGGGCAGCAGGGCCATGGCAAATATCCTTTCGGCTTTACCTATGGTTTTCCCCTTGTATCGTCAAGCGAGAGACCTCGTATTCAGGCCGAGTCGCTACCGGTCGATTTCTGGAAAAAGTGCATGAATCTCACACAGTTGGCCCCTTCCACCCTGCTCCTGGCTGCGATTCTTGCAGGTCTGGCCATCCTTCTGGTCGCGATCCTGGCGGTGCTGCTTCGCCGCGGCGCCGGCAATACCGCCAATCCGGCGGCGGCCGAACAACTGGCCGCTCAACAAGCCGCCCTGCAACAGGCGGCTGCAGCGGATGCCAGGCTCACCCAGCTGGCGGGCCAGATCCAGCAATTGGCCAGCGCCCAGGCCGCCATGCAGGCGGCGACCCAGACAGGGCTGGCCGAGCGGCTGCAATTGCAGGAACGGGCACTGACGACAGCCCTGGACGAACGCCTTTCCGCCCTGTCGCACCGGGTCAGCGACCGGCTGCAGGAAAGCACGACCATTACGGCCCAGACGCTGACCGATCTGCGCGAAAGGCTGGCGGCGATCGATGTGGCCCAGAAGAACATCACCGACCTCTCCTCCCAAGTGGTCGATCTACAGAATGTTCTCTCCAACAAACAGGCGCGCGGCGCCTTCGGGGAAATTCAACTGCAGGACATCGTGCAATCGGCCCTCCCGGCCGCCCATTACGAATTCCAGGCCGCCTTGGGCGATGGCAAAAGGGTCGATTGCCTGTTGAAGCTGCCGAACCCGCCCGGCTCCATCGCCGTCGACGCGAAATTCCCGCTGGAAGCCTTCCGTGCCCTGCGGGACGCCCGGGACGACGCCGCCCAGGTGGTGGCGCGCCGGGATTTCTCGACCGCAATCCGCACCCATATGCGCGCCATCGCCGAGAAATACATCGTGCCGGGTGAGACTGCGGAATCGGCACTCATGTTCCTGCCATCGGAAGCGGTCTATGCTGAATTGCATGCGAATTTCCCCAGCTTGGTCGAGGAGGCCGCCCGGCTGCGGGTCTGGATCGTCTCGCCGACAACGCTGATGGCGACGCTGACGACGATCCGGGCGGTATTGAAAGATGTCAGGATGCGTGAGCAGGCGCATGTGCTCCAGGCCAAGATCGGCGAGATGGTGAAGGATGTCGAACGCCTGGACGACCGGGTGGCCAAGCTTCAGCGGCATTTCGAACAGGGCGCGGAGGATGTCCGCCAGATTCGCATCTCCACCGAAAAGATCACCCGCCGCGGCGGCGAGATCACCGAACTGGAATTGGGCGAGGCGCCCAACGGCGCGGCAAATCTTCCGGCTGCTCTCGGCACGGAGCCGCAGGTCCTGACCGGTACCTGACTGCACGCATCTGAGGGGAAAATAATCAGGGTGACGTCCATCACGCCGCCGCGTGGTCTCGCCCCCATCGTCATAATGGCTGTGCTAAAGTGGTATCCGGATATCGCAGCGGCAAGGAGCCCCAGACCATGCAGTCGGAAGCGGTGCAGCCGGAAGTAACGCCGTTTTTTCACCAGCCGACCAAGACCATCAGCTATGTCGTCGCCGATCGCCAGGCGGCACGTTGCGCCATCATCGATCCGGTGCTGGATTTCGACCCGAAATCAGGGCGCACCGGGACGGAAACGGCCGATCTGGTTCTGGCCTTCATCGCCGCCCGCGCCTATCGCTTGGACTGGATATTGGAAACCCACGCCCACGCCGATCATCTTTCGGCCGGCGCCTATATTAAGCACCGCCAAGGCGGGCAGATTGCGATCGGTGCCGAGATCGGATTGACGCAGCGTCATTTCGGCCATCTCTTCAACCTGACCGATATGGCCGAGGCCAATGGCGCGCCCTTCGATCATCTGTTTCATGATGGCGATGCCGTCATGCTTGGCGGAATTGACGGTGTCGTCCTGCATACGCCGGGCCACACACCGGCTTGCGTGACCTATGTGATCGGCGATGCGGCTTTTGTCGGCGACACACTGTTCATGCCCGATTACGGAACGGCCCGCTGCGATTTTCCGGGCGGCGATGCACGTCAGCTCTATCACTCGATCCACCGCATTCTCGATCTGCCGCCGGCGACGCGGCTGTTCATGTGCCACGATTACCAGCCTGGCGGCCGTGAACCCGCCTGGGAAACCACCGTTGCCGCGCAACGGGCCGGTAACATTCATATCCACGAGGGTGTCGGCGAGGAGGATTTCGTCGCCATGCGCGAAGCCCGCGACCGCACGCTCGCCGTCCCCGATCTGCTGCTGCCGGCCATCCAGGTGAATATCCGCGCGGGCCTACTGCCGGCGCCGGAAGTCAACGGCCGGCGCTATCTCAAACTGCCCCTCGATTCGCTATAGGCCCCATCCCCTAAGTCCCGCCCAAGCCCACCTGAGGTGCCAAACCGAAAACGTGTAAAAGAACGGTGCGTCCGATCTTTTACTTGCAATCGGACGGGCGTTCGCCAAATGGTGTAAACAATCAGGCTGGCGGCAAAACCGGGACAAGAGGGATGGACATGTTGAGCGGCTTCGGCATTTTCGCGCTGGCGATTCTGGTATTGGTGCTTTTGACCGTCTTCATGTCGGTGAAATCCGTGCCGCAAGGCCGCGAATGGACGGTGGAGCGCTTCGGCCGCTATACCCATACGCTGCGCCCCGGCCTCGCTTTCATCGTGCCCTTCGTCGATCGCATCGGCGCCCGCATCAATATGATGGAATCGGTGCTGGATGTGCCGACCCAGGAGATCATCACCAAGGACAACGCCATGGTGAGTGTCGATGGCGTCGTCTTCTATCAGGTGCTCGATGCCGCCAAGGCCTCCTATGAAGTGAACAACTTGGAGAACGCCATCCTCAACCTCACCATGACCAATATCCGTACGGTCATGGGGTCGATGGATCTCGACGAATTGCTGTCGCAACGCGATCGCATCAATTCCCAGTTGCTGCATGTCGTCGACGACGCCACCAGCACCTGGGGCGTCAAGGTGACCCGCATCGAGATCAAGGATATCGCGCCGCCCCGCGATCTGGTGGAATCCATGGCCCGGCAGATGAAAGCGGAACGCGACAAGCGCGCCAATATCCTGGAAGCCGAAGGCCTGCGTCAGGCGGCGATTCTGCGCGCCGAAGGCGAGAAGCAATCCGCCATTCTGGAAGCCGAAGGCCGCCGCGAAGCGGCCTTCCGCGAAGCCGAGGCGCGCGAGCGTTCGGCCGAAGCCGAAGCAAAGGCCACCCAGGTTGTCTCGGAAGCAATTGCCAAAGGCGATGTCCAGGCGATCAACTATTTCCTCGGCACGAAATATGTCGAAGCCTTGCAGCAGGTCGCCTCGGCGCCCAATCAGAAGATCATCATGATGCCGCTGGAAGCGGCCAATGTGATCGGTGCGATTGGCGGCATCGCCGAACTGGCGAAACAGGCGATGACGCAGCAGGCCACCAGCCGCGGCGGCAGCGTGCCGCGCGTGCCGAATAGCTGAAGCTCGATCGGATCGAAACCGTGATCGATTTTCTGTCGCATATCGCCTTCTGGCACTGGTGGATCCTGGCGGTGGCGCTCGCCATCATCGAGATCATCGCACCTGGCGTCTTCTTCATCTGGCTGGCGGGCGCCGCCGTCCTGACCGGTGTGATCGCGCTGGTTCTTCCCAATCTCGGCTGGGAAGCGGAGACCCTGGTTTTTGCCGTGCTGGCGATCATCAGCATCATCGCCTGGCAACGCATTGGCCGGCGCTTGATGCGCGCCACCAACACGACCACGCTCAATCAACGCGGCGCGCAATTGATCGGCCGCACTGTCTCCCTGACCGAGCCGATCATCAACGGCCGCGGCACTGCCCGCATCAACGACACGGTCTGGCGGGTCGAAGGTGCAGATATGCCGGCCGGAAGCGTTGTCAAAGTGACCGGTGTCGATGGCACGATTTTGAAAGTCGAACGGGCCTCGCCAGCTGGTTGATGCTCCGGACTTAGCGTGTCTGCCAAATAGGAATCACACCAGTCCTGCCACCAGCTGCTTCACCTGTCGGGTCAACATGCGTTTGGTGGGGCCGGCGATCGGGCAGCTATCCTGGTCGATACGGCCCGCTTTCAGATTGACCAGCCAATGCATGAAATAGGTCAGGCTGAGCGCGCCCAGGACTTCGGCCGCGCTGCGGATATCCGCCTGTTTGCCGATATGTCCCCGCTCCTGCAAGGCACCGAGCAGACGGCCGAACAGATCGACCCGCATCAGGTCGCCACCTTCCCATTCCACCGCCATGCTGGATGAGGGGCTGGTGAAGGCCGCCACCAGCAACTCCTGCCACGCATTGCCGTCAAGGTAATCCGGCGTGGTGTTGAGATCGGCTTCCATCAATTTGATGATTGCCTTCACCGGATCGACCGAGGGCTCGAGGATCACGGCCTCGCTCGCCTTGCGCACCATCTCCAGATCGGCGCGATAAAGCGCCAGGGTGATATCGCCCTTGGATTTGAAATAGTTGTAGAGGGTTCCGACCGATAACTCCGCCGCCGCGGCGATCTCTTCCATACTCGTTGCGGCATAACCCTGTTTACCAAACAGGCGGGCACTGACGGCCAGAATGGCCTCGCGCCGCTTTTTCTTCTGTTGATCGCGCAACCCGCTCATATCGTTGCCGGCACCTTCATGCGACTCGCCATTTTCCACGGCTTGCGTCACCATTAGAGCCGGATGATCACAAGTGCAATCGCTGAAGCGACTGCATTTGTGATCTGAATCCGTCTCTATTCGACAAAGTAGAGGGCGATTCAGCTTTCATGTTGAAGCAGATCTGCTTCAACATGAAACCGTCGCGCTCCAGCGATCCCCCGCAGGCCTGCAAGTCCGGAAAAGAGCGCTTGCCGAAGAATTTTGAAATCATTATAAAATTATAACGATTCTTGAAAAGACTCATCTTGGAGGATCCCATGACCGCCTCGACAGCGGTGCCGGCGACCGGCTTTCAGGCATTGAACCGCAATGATGTCCAGGAGATCTGGCGCAAGGACCATGATCATTTCCTGCATCCCTGGACTCATTTCGATAGTTTCAAGAAAGACGGCTCGCTGATCATGGCTGCGGCCGAAGGCGCCTATGTTTATGACGCCTCCGGCAAGCGCTATCTCGACGGCATCGGCGGTTTATGGTGCGTCAATATCGGCTATGGCCGGCGCGAGATTGCCGAGGCCATCAGCCGCCAGGCTTTGCAGCTCGCTTATTTCAATCCCTTCGTCGATACCACCAATATCCCCGCGGCCGAATTGGCGGCGAAGCTGGCTGAGCTCGCGCCGGGCAGTCTCAATCACGTCTTCTTCACCTGTGGCGGCTCGACCGCCAATGACACGGCCGTGCGCCTGATCCAGTATTACCAGAGCCGCCGCGGCAAGCGTGACAAGGTGCATGTGATCTGCCGCCGCGACGGCTATCACGGCAGCACCTATCTGACCGGTTCGATGAGTGGCAAGCCGGCCGATCGCAGCCCTAATCTGCATTTCATCACCGATTTCGTGCATCATGTCTCCTCGCCGAATGTGTACCGCCGGCCGGAGGGCATGAGCGAGGAAGCCTTCTGCGACCAGCTCGTCGCCGAGCTGGAAGCCAAGATTCTGGAACTGGGCGCTGACAAGGTGGCGGCTTTCTTCGCCGAGCCGGTGCTGGGCGCCGGCGGCGTCATCGTGCCGCCCAAAGGTTATCATCAGAAAACCCGGGAACTCTGCCGCAAACTCGATGTGATCTATGTCTCGGATGAGGTCGTCACCGGCTTCGGCCGCCTGGGTCATTTCTTCGCCTCTAAGGATGTCTTCGGCATCGAGCCGGATATCATCATCTGCGCCAAAGGCCTGACCTCGGGTTATCAGCCACTCGGCGCCTGCATCTATTCGGATGCGATCCATGAGGTGATCAGTGCGCCGGATCCGGATGGCTGGTTCACCAACGGCTATACCTATTCCGGCCATCCGATCGCCTGCGCGGCGGGCCTGGCGAACATCGAACTGATGGAGCGCGAGGATCTCTGCGGCCATGTGCGGGAAGTCGGTCCCTATCTGATGCAGCAATTGAACACCTTGCGCGACCTGCCGATCGTCGGCGATGTCCGCGGCCATCATTTCATGATGTGCGTCGAGAATGTCGCCGATCCGGCGACCAAGGAACTATTCCCGGACGAGGTCAATATCGGCAAGCGCATCGCCGATCATTGCGAGCGCCTCGGCCTCATCGTGCGACCGATCGGCGCCCTCAACATCATCTCACCGCCGCTCGTCCTGACCCGCGCCCAAGTCGATGAACTGGTGGGCATCCTGCGCCAGTCGATCGAGGCGACGATGAAGGACCTCAAGGCCGAAGGCTTCATGAAGGCCTGATCGTTAAGGACTGCAAAATAAAAGGGCGATGCCGGCGGCATCGCCCTTTTTTGGCCGGGCAACCGCATTACATTGAGACGCGCACCTTATAGGTCAGTTTGGCGCTGCCTTCGGCCGGCACCTGGATCTGCCATTGTGCCGTCTGGGCGTTCACCTGCTCATGCGTCGCTGATTCTTCCAGCATCTTCCACTGACCCGGCAGCACTTCCCGCAAGGTGGCGGTCACCGCCTCCTTCTTGGCATTCTTCAATTCGATTTCGTAGGACGATTCAAAAACCTTGTCGCTGATCTTGTCGAAGGTCGCCTGCTTCGCCCGCGCAGTAACGTCGAAAGCCTCACCCAGTGTCAGGTCGACATGTTCATTCTTTGGCGTGTGATCGATATGATCCTCGCCGACGAAGATCGCCTCGCCGGTATCATCCGCCTTATAGACCCGCATCGTGCCCTGTGGCAGCGGCATGCCAAGTTTCGCCGCCTCGCTATTGTCGAATTTCACCCGGATACTGGCATTGACGCGCTTCGGATCTGACGCGTTGCGATCGAAATAGCTGCCGTAACGTTGCGACAGATTCTCGAAGAGATAGGTCTTGGTCACCGGAATGCCGATTGCATCGAGCAAGGCCACCTGCTTGGTCTGGTTTTCATTGATCGTGGTCGGCCGATCGAGGCTGTAGAGATGATATTCGAAAGCCGCCTGTTCGCGCATCTTCGGCGCCGGCATCACATCGGTCGCACCCGCCGCCATATTGAGCGGACGGGCGAATTCCTGCTGCACCTGATTGATGTTACCGGCGACAAGCTGCAACTTGGCATCCTTATAGGTGATGCCGCTCTGATTGGTCAGCGTCACCCAGCCGTTCAGATTGATGGTCTTCTCATCGGGCGACAGTTCGGCGACGTAATCCGCCGACCAGGAGAGGCCACGGCTCAGATAGGACAGCACGAGCGGCACTTCGCCGGCTTGCGGGCTGTTCAGCCTCACGACCAAAGTCGGGCGCGCCCGCAGATTGGCCGGCACCGCGCTGAAGACCAGGCGGCCGGGTGCCGCCGTTTCGATGCGGTCGCCGATTTGCAACACCACATTGCCATCGGCAACGCTGAGCACCGTTGCTTCTTCCGCGGTATCCGCGCCGGTCTCGGAATTTGTGCGGATCACGCGGATCTTCTGGCCCACGGATTTTTCCAGGATTTTCTGCGAGGTCAGCAGGTCGAAATCGAAATTCTGCTCGATCACCGAAATCTGTGCATCCTTCGATGTCAGCAGCGCCGTTTCCGGGCGCATGCCACCGGAGACCTCGACGAAAGCGAGGTCGTTCTCACCCTGGATGAGATTCACCTTTCGGCTATCGCGGATCAGGGCGAGATCGTTGTTGTAGATGGTGACGGCCACCGAGGTCTGCTGCTCCGGCGTGACCGTGGCTTCATCGGCCGATGCCGCGCCGCCGGTCAGTCCGGCCACAGCGAGGCCGGAAATCAGAGCCGTGGCGGCGAGAAAATTGGATCGCATATCCGCTCCCGAAATTGAAACTCGACGGCGGCATATTGGACGCGCAATTGCGGAAAAACTATGACGAAGCGCACGTGAAACTAAGGCGCAGGCGTCACAATTCGGCAAGGCGGCGGAAATGCTCAGAGGAAATGCTCAGAGACGGCTGCGCGCGCGCAAGGCCTGGATCAGCGTGCCGTCATCGAGATAATCCAACTCGCCGCCCACCGGCACGCCATGGGCAAGGCGGGAGACCGCGACATTGAAACCCTGCAGCCGGTCGCTGACATAATGCGCTGTGGTCTGGCCGTCCACTGTCGCGCCCAAGGCCAGTATCACTTCCTTGACCTCGCCGCTTCCGACCCGGCGATAGAGCGAAGCAAGATTGAGCTGCTCCGGACCGATTCCATCCAGCGCCGACAACACACCACCCAGGACGTGATAGCGTCCGCGATAAGCTGCGGTACGTTCCAGTGCCCAGAGATCGGCCACGTCGGTAACGACACAGATACTGCCGCCATCGCGGCGATCGTCCTTGCAGATCGCACAGGGGTCCTGATCGTCGAGATTGCCGCAAAGTGAGCAGGGCTTGATCGAGCTGGCGACATCCTGCATCGCCTGGATGAGCGGCAGCAGCAGCGATTCCCGTTTCTTGATCAGGAACAGCACGGCACGCCGCGCCGAACGCGGCCCGAGGCCCGGCAATCGGGACAGAATCTGGATCAGGCGATCGATATCGTTGACGGCCATCTATGCGTCCGGCGAGCGGATGTCGTGATGCGATTAGAACGGCAGCTTGAAGCCGGGCGGCAATGGCAGGCCGCCGGTCAGCTTCGACATTTCCTCGCTGACATGGGCATCCGCCTTGGTGCGCGCATCCTTCAGCGCCGCCGTGATCAAATCTTCCAGCACCTCGATCTCGGCCGGGTCGGCCAGTTTCGGATCGATCTTGACACGTCGCGGATCGCCTTTAGCCGTCATGGTAATGCTGACCATGCCGCCACCCGACTGGCCCGTCACTTCGGCCTGTTCCAGCGCCGCCTGCATCTCCGCCATCTTGGATTGCATCTGCTGCGCCTGCTTCATCATCTGGCCGAGATTTTTCATGGCTCGTCGTCTCCTAATCCATCCATGCCGGCAAAGCCGTCGAGCGCCGCATCCCCTTCAAGCGAATAATCGGCGTCCAGTTCCGGCGCATCCTCGCCTTCGGCAGCCGCCGATGCCGGCGCCGGGGCGGCAGCCGGCTTATCGCTTGCGATGCCGGCGGTCAAGTCGCGTACTTCCTCGATCGCTGCCCCCGGCCAGGCCTGCAACACGGCTTTGACCAAGGGATGCTCCGCCGCCTCGGCCTTGGCCGCTGCGGCCTTGGCGATCGCCTGCTCTTTCAGCGTCGCCTGCCCCTGGTCGCCCGAAACGCTGATCATCCAGCGCTTGCCGGTCCATTCGCCCAACTTGGCAGCAAGCCGGCTGGCAAGATCGCGCGGCGCCGTTTCGGCCGGGCGGAACTCGATACGGCCAGTTTCGAAGCGCACCAGATGCACATCTTTCTGCAAATGTGCATGCAGGATCGCCTCCCGCCGGGCGCTGAACAGCGCCACGACCTCGGCAAAGCTTTGCGGTTGCGGCAAATCGGCCGTCGCCAGGGCGGCACTCGGCTGGCTGCTCGGCTGCGGCGACGGATTGACCAGCACGCGCGGCGCGGCCATCCCGCCGCCGCTTGCCGCCATCGCCATCCCGCCACCATTCGGCGCCCCGGCGGGACCACCAGATGACGGCATCGGTCTCGCGGCACCGGCCGCCGCGCCGCCATTTTCCATCATCTGCTTTACCAGATCCCCCGGGGTCGGCAGATTGGCGGCATGTGTCAGGCGGATCAGCACCATTTCCGCAGCTGCCAGTGGCTGCGGCGCCTGCTGCACTTCAGATAGGCCCTTCAACAGCATCTGCCAGGTCCGGCTCAGCATCGGCACCGAGAGATTGGCGGCGAGCGCGCTGCCCTGCTGGCGCTCCGCTTCCGGCGTGGTCGGCTGGTTCAGCACATCGGGCGTGATTTTGGCCCGGGTCAGCCAATGGGTCAGGTCGAGCAGGTCCTGGATCACCACCACCGGATCGGCGCCGCCATGATACATGGCCGCCAGTTGCGCCAAGGCGGCGGCGATGTCGCCGCGCATGATGCGGTCATAAAGATCGAAAAGCTGCGTGCGGTCGGCCAGACCCAGCATGTCGCGGATTTCGACATCGGTGATCTCGCCATCGCTCAAGGCAATCGCCTGATCGAGCAGCGACAGACCGTCACGTACCGAACCATCGGCGGCCCGGGCGATCAAGGCCAGTGCCGCAGGGGTAACTTTCGCGCCTTCGCGCTCGGCGATCCGGGCGAAATGCGCGGCGAGATCCGCGGCCTCGACGCGCCGCAGGTCGAAACGCTGGCAGCGTGAGAGCACCGTCACCGGCACTTTGCGGATTTCCGTTGTGGCGAAAATGAATTTCACATGGGCCGGCGGCTCTTCCAGCGTCTTCAGCAAGGCGTTGAACGCCTTTTCGGACAGCATGTGAACTTCGTCGACGATATAGACCTTGTAGCGGGCACTGACCGGGCGATAGCGAACGCCGTCGATCAGTTCGCGGATGTCGTCGATGCCGGTCCGGCTCGCGGCATCCATCTCGATGACGTCGACATGCCGGTCCTCGGCAATGGCGCGGCAATTATCGCAGACCCCGCAGGGGCTGGCGGTCGGCCCACCGGTGCCGTCCGGGCCGACGCAGTTGAAGCAGCGCGCGAGGATACGAGCCGTGGTCGTCTTGCCGACCCCGCGCACACCGGTCAGCATGAAGCCATGCGCCAGCCGCCCCTGAGCAATGGCATTGGTCAGCGTGCGGACCAGGGCTTCCTGGCCGATCATGGTGGTGAAATCGCTCGGCCGGTACTTTCGCGCCAGGACGCGATAAACGCCGTCGCCAGCTTTTTCGGTCTCCGCGGTCGGCGCGGCAGAAAGCTGGACCGCTTCTGTCTCGGAGATGGAAGTCGGCTCGGTCATACGCGGTCGATCTGAATGTCGGATAATTGCAGCCCTGTGGATATACCCGCCGCGTTTCCGGCGCCGGCTAAAAGCGCGGGAAACGGTGGGAGGCTGGACAACGACCCGAGCGCGAAACTCGTTACGGCTGCTTCCTTCCGGACCTGACCGGGTTGGCGAGACGCCCGTCCGCCGCCAACCTCCCGCAGCCATTATACCAATATTTTACGATCACTATGCAACTGTATCCTTCGGGCTTTTTGTGGTCCGGAAAAGCCTTTGAATTCTAAGACCATAGGTTATGTGTGGCGCCTTTTGCCGGCAAATTGGAAGCTAAAACCGGGCTGGGGACGCAGATCGCCGATGGCGATCTGCGTGAGCGCGACCTCGCCGAGGCCGGGTTGCTCTGGCGCTTTTGCGAGACCGATGGCAGCGCCCTGGGAATCTATGACGCGGATGACAGGCTCATTCGCTGCAACGAAGCGATGGTGCGCCTTTTCCCCGAGCTCACCGGGCATTTGCAGCCTGGCCAGGGGCTTGAAGCAGGTATCCGGCAATTCTACCGCCGTGCTTTGCCGTATCGCTCCAGGACCGAGCTGGAAGATATGATCCAGGCGTCACTCTGCGGCCTGCACCAGGATGGCGCCGATTACACCGTCTTCGTGCCGGAACGCGGCTGGCTGCGCAGTCGCGTGCTGCGGCTGGCGCGCGGCGGTTGGGCGCGTATCTGGCAGGATATCACTGCGACTCATGTGGCCCGGTTGGGGCATTTCGACATCAAGAAAACCTTGGCCAGCATCGGCATCGGCTATGCGCTTTTCGATGCGGATCGGTCCTTCGTCAGCAACAACGAAATCTACACCCGCTTCTTTCCGGTGGTGGAGCCCTATTGCCGATCGCGTAACAGTTATGAAGATCATATCAGGCAGATTGCCGGTTCGCTGGAGACCGATTGTGCCAAGCGCCTGGGCAGTCATACCATCGCATCGGCGCCGGGCGAGCTCGATTTGAAACTTCGTCAGGCAGGAGGTGGATGGCTGTCGCTGGAGCAGCGCATGCTGGAAGGCGGTGGCATCATCTGCCTGTGGCGGGACGCCACCCGGCAGCATGAATACGAACAGCACCTGAAGCAGCTTGCCTATCACCACAGCGAAAGCGGTCTGCCCAACGAAGCCAATTTGCGGCAGCACCTGTACAATCTGATGGGGGAGACCCGCGACATCACCCTGATCTGCGTGCAGGTGGCGGATTTCAAGATCCTGCGGAGTACGTTCGGCGTCGATATCGCCGAACAGATCCTGGTCCTGTTTGCAACGCGGCTCAGCGGCGAGAGCAATCTGTGGCTGGCCCATCTCGGCACCTCGGATTTCATACTGGTGCTGCGCAGCCGTGCGCCCCATGTCGTCACCGAAGCGACCGACCGCATCCACATGCTCTGCGACCAGCCGATCGCCTTCGGCCGCCGGCAGGTCACGCTGCGAAGCCGGATCGGCGTCGCCAGCATGAATGACCATGAAGCCGATATCGGCGATCTGGTGGAAGATGCCGAGATCGCTGCCTTGCAAGCCGATAGCAGTGATCACCGCGGACCGGTTTTCTTCGATCCCAGCATCCGGACTGCGTTGATGCTGCGGCACGAGATCGAAGGCGATTTGCGGCGGGCGCTGCAGAACAACGACGAATTATGGCTGGCTTATCAGCCGATCATGCATATGCAGAATGGCGAGGTGGCTGGCTTCGAGGCTTTGGCGCGCTGGTCGCATCCAACGCGCGGCCCAATCAACCCAGCCGATTTCATCCCGATCGCCGAATGGTCGGGCTTGATCGTTCCGCTCGGTCAGGCCGTGTTTCGCCGCGCTTGCGAGCAATTGGTCGCCTGGCGCGCGATATCGCCCTCGGCCGACCTCTTCGTCTCCGTCAATCTTTCGGCTCTGCAAATGGCGCATCCGCATCTGGTCGGCGAAATCAGCTGGATTCTGGACCAGACCGGCGCCAATCCGAAGCAAATCAAGCTGGAACTGACCGAGAGTTCGGTGATGCATAATCCGGATGCGGCGATCCGCGTGATCGAGAAACTGCGTCACATCGGCTTCCGGATCTCGATTGACGACTTCGGCACCGGCTATTCCTCGCTCGCGCATCTGCACCGCCTGCCGATCGACAGCTTGAAGATCGATCAATCTTTCATCCGACCCCTGACTGATGCGGCGCGCAATCTCGAAATGGCGCGGCTGATCATCGAGCTCGGCCATCTGTTGCGGCTTGAAGTGGTGGCAGAAGGCATCGAGCGCAGTTCGCATATGGAATTGCTGAAGGGACTGGGCTGCGATCTCGGCCAAGGTTATCTGTTCAGCCGGCCACTACCGGCCAGCGCGGTGCGGGATATGCTGCTGGCAAACCGGCTCTATGCTCCCGCGGAGTCGGGACGTCACGGCGCGCGCAGCAACTCCTGACGCACCGTCGACCCGTCTTTGGCGATCAGTTCCCCGGCCACCAGCACGCCTCTCTCGTCATACCAAAGCTCGCGCTGGATATCGCCCTCGACGGTGTAATGCCGGGCTTTGACATTGCCGTAAGGCAGCTTCAGGGTAACTGCGCCGTTATCCTTGATGGTGACGGCGCGGATCTTGGCCCGGGAGGTGTCGATGATCTGCGTCTGCTTGACCGAATCGGCATTCCAGAAACTGCTGGGATAGATACCGAAAGGCGCTTCGCGCTTTTTGCCGTTATAAGTGCCCGTCAGCTTCTCACCCGATCGGGCCATGTCCGCCTTCTTATCCTGGCCGTCGTCATCGGCTACCGAACTGAAAGACACCATCTTGCCGTCCTGCCACACCTCCTCCACATGTTGATCGAAGTCATAGAGGCTGAGGCCGAGAAGTTTGACATCGACCTTGGCATCAGTGATGACGGTGAGATCATCGCCGCGCCGATCAAATGTGAGGCGTTGTTCGCCGATGACCTCACCGCCGCGCATCACCTGGTAGATGAAGGTGCCGGAAGGTGCGTCGGCCGCGGTGATCGCTTCGGCATCGCTGCTGACGAAACTGGCGAAAAAGAGGACGGTGGCCAGCAGGCAGCCGGCGGAACGGATCACGAGCCGGTTGACGGCGCTCAGGCTTTGGATCATCAACAACTCCGAATCCCGACGGTTATTGCGGTATGCGCCGCAAGATAAGGTGTCGCAAGGCGACTAAGCAAATGATCGACTGGGCAAAATGATCGACAGTTCAGACAGCGGTGTCAATTTTCACGCACTCGGGTTCTACGCTACCGGGGATTTCGACCGTTGCGCGACGATCCGCCAGGACACCACTTGGCTCGTCGAACGCCTGCAAGACCCCTATAGCTTGCTGCATCTCGTTTGGCGAGGCCGTAATCTTGTAGTGAATGCCGATGTGCCCCGGGCCCATTTTTTGCCCTTGCGCGATCACCGAGATTTGATCGCCGCCCAGACTGACATCATCCTGTTGGGCCGCGCCGGCGAAGCGACCTATTTCGCCCTCGATATTTCCGGGCTGGACGAAGAATCGGTGATAGCCTTTGGCGAGTTCGCCGAATTGCGCAGCATCGGCCAGCTCACACCCCAACGCGACGGCGCATTGATGGCTTATGCCCGCGGCCTGTCGCATTGGCATGAGCGCCACCGCTTCTGCGGGCGATGCGGCTCACCGACCGCTACCGAAGCGGCTGGCCACCAACGGCGCTGCACCAATCCTGCCTGCGCCCTGCAGCATTTTCCCCGGCTGGACCCGGCCGTCATCATGCGAATAACCCACCGCCACCCACAATATGGCGAACGAATCCTCCTGGCGCGCCAGGCCAATTGGTCGCCCGGCATGCATTCCGTGCTCGCCGGATTCGTCGAAACGGGCGAAACCTTGGAAGCGGCGGTCGCGCGGGAAACTTATGAGGAGGTGGGACTTCGGGTCGAAAATATCCGATATTTCGGTTCTCAGCCCTGGCCCTTTCCGTCATCGCTGATGCTGGGTTTTACCGCCGAAGCAAGCGATAGCAACATCTGCCTCGATCTGGTGGAACTGGAAAGCGCCCGCTGGCTAACGAAGGACCAACTTCGTCGGTCCCCGGAAAACGATGACTTCCGGCTCCCACGCGCCGATTCGATCTCGCGCCGTCTGATCGAGGATTGGGTGAGGGATTAACGGTACCCGCCCCGCCGGCGCACGCGCACCGGTACGGCTTTGGGCGCGGGATGAGGAAATGTGGGGAGCAGCGCGCTGATCGCTTCCCCGGTCTTTGCAATCAATCGCCTTATCTTCGCCGGCAACCGCATCTCTCACCTCCCCGGCCACGTTCCGCGCGCCGGCAATATTGGTCGCCTGTCAGCGACATTGATGGCCTGCCTATCAACATGGGCAAGAGTTCCGCCAAAGACCAGGGCTTATCGCCCCATGACGCCATCGAATTTGCGTGAACAGCTATGCGGATTTGCCGGCGCGCTTTATCAGGCGCCGGCTCGCTTTTCCGCCCGGCCCTACGCCTGCTGATCGCGGAATGGATTGGCGGGATAGACGCCAAGGATGCGCACCTCGCGCGAGAAGAAGCTCAATTCCTCCAGCGCCAAGCGCACCGGACGTTGGTCCGGATGCCCCATGATGTCGGCATAGAACTGCGCCACGGTGAAATTGCCATCCAGCAGATAGCTTTCCAGCTTGGTGATATTGATCCCGTTGGTAGCAAAACCGCCCAGCGCCTTGTACAGCGCCGCCGGCACCGATCGGACCCGGAAGACGAAACTGGTGATCACCGGCCCCTTCGTCGGATCGGGATCGATCGGCTCTCGGCTCATCACCACCATGCGGGTGGTGTTGTGATCAGCATCTTCGATATCGGATTTCAGAATATCGAGGCCGTGAATCTCCGCCGCCAGGGATGAGGCGATGGCGCCTGCAGTCGGATCGCCCTGCGCCGCGACCTCCGCCGCCGCCCCCGCCGTATCGGCGCGCACGATCGGCGTCAGGCCCATCTCGCGGATCGCCTTGCGGCATTGCGACAAGGCCTGAACATGGCTGGCGACGGTTTTGAGATTAGCCAAGGTGGCACCTTTCGGCGCCAGCAGGTTGTGATTCACCCGTTGAAAATGCTCGCCGATGATATGCAGCCCCGATTCCGGCAGCAGGTGATGGATATCGGCGACGCGGCCCGCCAAGGAGTTTTCGATCGGTATCATCGCCAACCTTGCAGCGCCAGCATGCACGGCCGCGAAGGCGTCTTCAAAGCTTTCACAAGGCAGCGTGGTCATCGACGGAAAGGCCGCGCGGCACGCCAGATCGGAATAAGCGCCGGGGAGGCCCTGGAAGGCGATGATGTTATCTGTCTTGCTGGCCACGTTTGCTCCGCTTGGTCTGTTGCCGCCGGATCCCACGGATGATGCTCCATCTACGAGATGACGATGGATCGGATCAGGATCCTTGTTCCTTCAGGATCGCCCGTCCTTCAGGATCGTCCTGGCGCGTTCGAGGTCGGCGGGAGTATCGACACCGAGCGGGAGCGTGTCAACGAGCGCCACATCGATGCGCATGCCGGCTTCCAGTGCCCGCAATTGCTCGAGCTTCTCGCGCCGCTCTAGCACGCCCGGCGGCAAGGCGACGAATTGCGTCAATGCCGAGCGTCGATACGCGTAAAGCCCGATATGATGGTAATGTGGCCCATCATTGGCCGGCACCGTGGCGCGGCTGAAATAGAGCGCCCGGGCGACATCATGGCCTGGCGCGAAAGCCGCCACTGCCTTCACCACATTCGGATCGTGACGCTCTTCCTCCCGGCTGATCGCCACCGCCAAAGTCGCGATATCGACTGACGGATCCTCCAACGGCACCAGGGAGCGTCGGATCAAAGCGGGGTCGATGGTAGGCAAGTCGCCCTGGACATTGACTACGACATCATGTCGGCCGACCGGATCGATGCGGCCCAACGCTTCGAAAATCCGATCTGATCCGGACGGATGGTCGGGGTCGGTCAGGACAGCCTGGCCGCCAGCGGCCTGAACCGCTGCGACGATTGCCGGTTCGGCCGCCGCCACGTAAACCGGGCCGATCTTGGCCTCCATGGCGCGGCGCCAAACCTGAACGATCATCGGCTGGCCGCCGATATCCGCTAATGGCTTGTCGGGCAACCGTGTCGAGCCGAGACGGGCCGGGATGAGGACGACGGGCGAAATGGCGCTCATGCTAAACCTGGAAATAAAGCTCTATCAAAGACAGCCCTGGTGGCGTAGGGCTCGGAAGGGACGAGATTAACCTTCCGTCCTTGTTCCATGGCCGACCACCGACCGGGCGCGACATTATGCCGCGAACGCGGAAAAATCCACCAACCCCTTCGCGCCAAGCGGGCCGAAAGGGAGAAATCGCCCGATTGCTTGCGTCCGACGCCGCCGATACCCGTTTCGGCAGCATCCCTAGAAGCCTGTTCCGCTGCCCTTTCGCGCCCTTGTTTTAGCGGCACCGTCTATTGGACAGCGGCGGTTAAAGCCGCTAAATTCCGAGCCCGAAATCACGGCGGTCTGCTAGGGGATTGCGCCGATCTGTCTGTTTCTTCCACCTGTTTTACCGGATAGCTGGCAGGCGAGCGTTATCGGGATCCGACCGTCGAATGTGGCCGAGGGATTGCACGAATGTCATCATTGGAAATGAACAAGATCGCAGCCGCCATTCTGGTCGGGGGTATTTTGACCCTGGGTGTCGGTATCGTCTCCAACGCGATCTACAACCCTGAACGCCGCGCACATGAGGGCGCAGGCGGTGAAGAAGGTGGCGCGGCGCCGGCGCCAGCCGCCGCGCCGGTCGCCGTCGAGCCGATCAGCAAGTTGCTGGCCAGTGCCGACCCGGCCAAGGGCGAGGCCATCGCCAAGAAGTGCATGACCTGCCATACTTTCGAAAAGGGTGGCCCGAATAAGGTCGGTCCGGATCTTTGGGGCGTCATCGGTCGCCAGGCTGGCAGCCATGAAGGCTTCGCTTATTCCGATGCCATCAAGGCCGTGGGCAAGCCCTGGACCTATGAAATGATCAATCACTTCATCGCCAATCCGAAGCAATATGCGCCGGGTACCAAGATGACCTTCCCCGGCCTGCCGAAGGCCGAAGACCGCGCCAATGTGATCGCCTTCATCCGCACCAAGGCGGACAGCCCGGCGCCGCTGCCGAGCGATGCCGATATCCAGGCGGCCGAAGATCAGTACAAGAAGGACCAGGAAGCGGCTGCCAAGCCGGCGGCTGAAGCGCCGAAGCCGGAAGCAAACGCTGCCGCGCCGGCGACCGGCGGTGGTGAAGCCAGCGGCTTCCAGCCCTCGCTGTCGATGATCGCCGCGGCCGATCCGGCCAAGGGCGAGGCCATCTCCAAGAAGTGCCTGACCTGCCATACCTTCGCCAAGGGCGGCCCCAACAAGATCGGTCCGGATCTTTGGAGCGTCATCGGTCGCCAGGCCGGCAGCCATGAAGGCTTCGCTTATTCCGATGCGATCAAGAAACTCGGCAAGCCCTGGGATTTTGAATCGCTCGATCACTTCATCTACAGCCCGAAGGACTTCGCGCCGGGCACCAAGATGACCTTTGCCGGCTTGAAGAAGCCGGAAGAGCGAGCGGCGCTGCTGCGCTGGCTGCGTGATCAGAACGACAACCCGCCCGAACTGCCGAAATAAGCCGCAGTTCATGGCGAGCGGCGTTCCGACGGATATCGAGAACCAGACATCGGTCGACCAGGCCTTCATTGACCTGGCCGACCGTCTGGCCGATGCCAGCGGGACGATCCTGCGAAATTACTACCGGCGGAAAGTCGCCATCATCGACAAACCGGACGAAACCCCCGTCACGCAGGCCGACCGGGAATGCGAATCCACCTTGCGCGGGTTGATCGCCCAGGCCTTTCCATCGCATGGCATCGTCGGGGAGGAATTCGGGACTGAGCGCGGTGATGCCGATTACGTCTGGGTTCTCGACCCGCTCGACGGCACCAAGGCCTTCGTCACCGGCCGGCCCCTCTATGGCACACTGATTTCGTTGCTGCATCGCGACCGCCCGATCATGGGGGTCATCGATATGCCGATCCTGCGGGACCGCTGGATCGGCGCCGCCGGCCGCGCCACCACGCTCAACGGCGAGGCCTGCACCGCCCGCCCCTGCGCCGCCTTGTCTGCGGCCTATCTTTCTACCGTTTCACCGCTCGCCTTCCCCGACCGGCAGTCTTTCGACAAATTCGAATCGGTGCGCCACCGGGCGAAAACGACCACCTATGGCGGCGATTGCTATCAGTATGGCATGGTCGCCACCGGCTTCATCGATGTGGTGATCGAAGCCAATCTCGGCATCTACGATTTCCTCGCCCTGGCGCCCATTATCCAGGGCGCCGGCGGCGTCATCACCAATTGGCGGGGCGAACCACTGACCCGGCATTCCGGCGATAAAGTCTTGGCCTGCGGCGATCGCCGCGTGCATGCCGAAACCCTTCCACTGCTGCAGGATTGAGCTCGGCCGGCGACAATCACGGCTGTTCGCTTTCCATTTGCGCAAAGCTTCCGTTACACTGCCGCCAAACAGTTCGGCGGTATTGGATAGCTTATGCGACCTGGCTTGATCGGTTCCGGAAAGACTTGCAGAACACTCCTGGGCTTGTTTCTTCTGGCCGCTTCGGTCGTCACCGCTCATCCCGGTCTTGCCCAGGAGGGACAGAGGCTCCATGCGCTGACCTTCCTCGACCAGCCGAAATACGGCCCGGATTTCAAGCATCTCGATTATGTCGATCCGAATGCGCCGAAGGGCGGCAGCGCGACCTATGCCGTGACGGGCCAAGGCGATGGCGCGACCTTCGACAACTTCAATCCCTTCACCATCCGGGGCACTGCGGCAACCATGCCCGGCGTCTTCGAGACCTTGACCGTCAGCCCCGATGACGACGTCCAATCCGGCTATGGTCTGCTCGCCGAATCCATGGAACTGGCGAAGGACAAGACCTGGATCATCTTCGATTTGCGCCCGGAAGCGCGCTGGCAGGACGGCCAGCCCCTGACTGCCGATGATGTCGTTTTCTCCTTCAACATCCTGAAGCAGAAAGGACCGCCGGTTTATCGCTTCTACTACGGCAATGTCACGAAGGCGGAAGCGCTGGACAAACACCGCGTCAAATTCACCTTCGTCGATGGCACAAACCGCGAATTGCCCATCATCATGGGGCAATTGACCGTGATGCCGAAGCATATCTGGGAGAAACGCAATCTCGAAGATCCGCTGCCGCAGCCGCCGATCGGCAGCGGTCCCTATAAGGTACTGAGCTACGAGATGGGCCGGTCCATCACCTTGCAGCGTGTGCCGGATTACTGGGGTAAAGACCTGCCGATAAATATCGGCCGCGACAATATCGATACCATCCGCTACGACTATTACCGCGACCCCACCATCGCCTTTCAGGCTTTCAAATCTGGCGCCGTCGACTTCCGGCAGGAGAATATCGCCAAGAACTGGGCGACGGGCTACGACATCCCGGCGGTCAGGAACGGCCAGATCAAGCGCGAGGAGATACCGGACGCGACGCCCTATGGGTTTCAGGGTTTCGCCTTCAACACCCGTCGCGCCATCTTCGCCGATCGCCGCGTGCGTCAGGCGATCATCTATGCCCTGGATTTCGAATGGTCGAACAAGACGCTGTTCTATGGCGCCTATAGCCGCAACCGCAGTTACTTCGACAATTCGGAGCTGGCCGCAACCGGTCTTCCCTCACCGGAAGAGCTGAAGCTGCTGGAGCCGTTCCGCGGCAAGATTCCCGACGAGGTCTTCACCCAGGAATATCAGCCGCCGAAAACCGATGGTTCCGGCGATGCTCGCGCCAATCTCGACCAGGCTGCGAAATTGCTGGATGCTGCGGGATGGCCCATCGTCAATGGCAAGCGCGAACGGGACGGCCAGCGGCTGCAGTTCGAAATCCTGCTCAATGGACCGTCTTTCGAGCGAGTCGCCCTGCCCTTCACGCAGAATTTGAAGCGCATCGGCATCGACGCCACCATCCGCACGGTCGACACGGCGCAATACGACAATCGCACCAAGAATTTCGATTTCGACATGGTGGTCATTCGCATCGGCCAGTCGCTCTCACCCGGCAACGAACAGCGCGATTACTTCGG
This sequence comes from Dongia soli, assembly GCF_034044715.1. Classification (NCBI taxonomy): domain Bacteria; kingdom Pseudomonadati; phylum Pseudomonadota; class Alphaproteobacteria; order Rhodospirillales; family Dongiaceae; genus Dongia; species Dongia soli. The sequence continues at coordinate 558,976 of NZ_JAXCLW010000001.1, forward strand.
CTCGCAGAGCGCGAATGAACCCAACAGCAACAACCTGATGGGTGTTCGCGACCCTGTGGTGGACGCGTTGATTGAAAAGTTGATCACGGCGCCAACGCATCATGACGTTGTCATCGCCACCCGGGCGCTCGACCGTGTGCTGCAATGGGGCTTCTACATGGTGCCCCATTGGGTCAGCAAGGTCACCCGCATCGCCTATTGGGATAAATTCGGCCAGCCCGCCAAGCGGCCCGATCCTACTTTTGGAATTGGCCAAGATTCCTGGTGGATCGATCCGGTTAAAGTCGCGAATCTGAAGCAATCCCATGCGATCGAACAGGCGCAACAGGCCCAGGCGAATGCTTCCAGCGGCGATCCTGCTGAGCAGAAAACGGAAGCGCCGAAGACGGACACGCCCGCGGCCGCGCCGCCGTCCACCCAGGATCGCGGCCAGACGCCGATCTATGGTGTCCTGATCGGCGTCGTGGTCGGCTTCGTCCTTGGCCGGCTGGGCCGGAAGAAGTGATGCCGCGGCAGATGCATCATCCGATGCGGATAACCATCGCAGCGCGAGGCAGCCGATGATCGCCTATCTGATCCGCCGCCTTCTGCTGATGATCCCGACCTTGTTCGGCATCATGCTGATCAATTTCGTCATCGTGCAATTCGCGCCCGGCGGGCCGGTGGAGCAAACCATCGCTCAGCTCAAAGGCACCGCCACCAGCGCCACGGCGAATATTACCAGCGCCGGTGGCGAGACGATCCAGCTCTCCAACGCCAACAGCCAGTATCGCGGCGCCCGCGGTCTCGATCCCCGCTTCATCAAGGAAATCGAGCGGATGTACGGCTTCGACAAGCCGGCGCCGGAGCGCTTCTGGATGATGATGAAGAACTATCTTTCCTTCGATTTCGGCCAAAGCTGGTTCAAGGGCGGAAGCGTCATCAATCTCATCCTCAGCAAGATGCCGGTCTCGATCTCGCTCGGCATCTGGACGACCTTGCTGGTGTATCTGATTTCCGTCCCGCTCGGCGTTGCCAAGGCGGTGCGGGACGGCACCCATTTCGATGTCTGGACCAGTATCTCCCTGATCATCGGCGCCGCCATTCCCAGTTTCCTTTTCGCCATCCTGCTGGTCGTCGTCTTTGCCGGGGGCAGCTATCTCGACTGGTTCCCCTTGCGCGGCCTGGTCTCCGCGAATTGGCAGGAGCTGAGCCTGTGGCACAAGATCACCGATTATCTCTGGCATATGGTGCTGCCGGTGACCGCCATGGTGATTGGCAGTTTCGCCGGTCTGACCATGCTGACCAAGAATTCCTTCATCGATCAGATCAACCAGCAATATGTGACGACGGCGCGTGCAAAAGGATTGACCGAGAACCGCATCCTCTACGGCCATGTCTTCCGCAACGCGATGCTGATCGTCATCGCCGGCTTCCCAGGCTCTCTGATCGGCATCCTTTTCACCAGCTCAGTCCTGATCGAGATCATTTTCTCGCTCGATGGGCTCGGCCTGCTCGGTTACGAAGCGGTCCTCAACCGCGACTATCCGATCGTCTTCGGTACTCTTTTCATCTTCACCCTGTTCGGCATGTTTACCCAGCTTATCGGTGACATCACCTATATGCTGGTCGATCCCCGCATCGATTTCGAGGCGCGCGAGACATGAGCGAGCGCCAACATCTCAAATCGGCCTTGCGCCTGAAAAAATCCAGGCTTAGCCCGCTCAATCAGCGACGCCTGATGGCTTTCCGCAACAACGAGCGTGGCTATATCGCGCTGGTTTTCTTTCTGCTGCTCTTCGGCTTCAGCCTGTTCGCCGAGTTTATCGCCAATGACCGGCCGATCCTGATCAGCTATGACGGCGCCCTCTATTCACCGGTGCTCAAGGATTATCCCGAGACGACCTTCGGCGGCAGTTTTCAGACCAATGCCGATTATCGCGACCCCTCGCTGCAACGCGCGATCAACGAGAAAGGCTGGATGATCTGGCCGATGATTCCGTTCAGCTACGATACGGTCATCACCAATCTCGCCGGTGCGGCACCCTCGCCGCCCGATGGCATCAACTGGCTCGGCACCGATGACCAGGCGCGCGATGTCATGGCCCGCGTCATCTACGGCTTCCGCATTTCCGTGCTGTTCGGCCTGCTGCTGACGGCGGTCAGCACGGCCATCGGCGTCATCGCGGGGGCGATCCAGGGCTATTTCGGCGGCTGGCTCGATTTGCTGTTCCAGCGCTTCCTGGAAATCTGGGGCGGCCTTCCGACGCTCTATATCCTCATGATCCTCGCCAGTGTCATCGTGCCGGGCTTTTGGACCTTGCTCGGCATCATGCTGCTGATGAGCTGGACCTGGCCGGTGCCCTATGTGCGGGCGGAATTCCTGCGGGCTCGCAATCTCGAATATGTACGTGCCGCCCGCGCCCTGGGCATGGGGGATGGACGCATCATCCTGAAGCACATCCTGCCCAATGCTTTGGTGGCAACGCTCGCTTATCTGCCTTTCACCCTGGCCGGCTCGGTGACGACCTTGACCGCACTCGATTTCCTCGGCCTCGGCCTGCCGGTCGGCTCGCCCTCGCTCGGCGATCTCCTCAGTCAGGCGAAACAGAATCTGCAGGCGCCGTGGCTTGGCATCGCCGGCTTCGTTGTCATTGGCTTGATGCTGACCTTGCTGATCTTCATCGGCGAGGCCGTGCGGGATGCTTTCGACCCGAGGAAGACATCCGCATGAACGAGGAAATGAAAGCCGCATCGCGGCCGCTGCTGGAAGTCGACAACCTGTCGGTTGCCTTCGGCGGCAAGACCGTGGTCGATCATGTCAGTTTCACGATCAATCGCGGTGAGACCCTGGCGTTGGTTGGGGAGTCTGGTTCCGGGAAATCGGTGACGGCGCTCTCCATCTTGAAACTCCTGCCCTATCCTCTGGCCAGCCACCCCAGCGGCAGCATCCGGCTGCAGGGGCAGGAGCTGTTGACGGCGCCCGCCGGAGCCCTGCGGCGTATCCGTGGCAACCGCGTCGGAATGATTTTCCAGGAACCGATGACCAGCCTCAATCCGCTGCACCGCATCGGCCGGCAGATCGTCGAGATGCTGATGCTGCACCGGGCGACCAATGGCGCCTCTGCCAATCGCGACAGCGCGCGCAAACGGGCGGTTGAGCTGCTGAAACTTGTGGGCATTACCGACGCCGAAAGGCGGCTGCAATCCTTCCCCCATGAGTTATCCGGCGGCCAGCGCCAGCGCGTGATGATTGCCATGGCGCTTGCCAACGAGCCCGACCTCCTCATCGCTGACGAGCCGACAACGGCAGTCGATGTCACCGTGCAGGCCCAGATTCTCGCCTTGCTGCAGGATCTCCAGGCACGGCTGGGCATGGCCTTGCTGCTGATCAGCCATGACCTCGGCATCGTGCGCAAGATGGCGGATCGGGTCTGCGTCATGCAGGCCGGACGGATTGTCGAGGCCAGCGCAACGAGGGATCTCTTTCGCGCGCCGCAACATGCCTACAGCCGGCAGCTTCTGGCCGCCGAGCCGCGCGGGCGCAAAGAGCCGGTCGTCGCATCGGCGCCCGAATTGCTCGCTGCGAACGATGTCAAGGTCTGGTTCCCCATCAAGAAAGGCATCTTCCGCCGTGTCGTCGATCACATCCATGCCGTAGAGCGGGCCGATCTGCAATTGCGCACCGGCGAGACGCTCGGCATCGTCGGCGAATCCGGTTCCGGTAAGACGACTTTGGGCCTCGCTTTGCTGCGTCTGATCCGCAGCTCCGGCGAGATCCGCTTCGACAGCCGGCGCATCGACCGCCTCGGCAAGCGCGGCATGCGGCCATTGCGGCGAGAGATGCAGGTGGTTTTCCAGGACCCCTATGGGGCTCTTTCCCCGCGCCTTTCGGTCGGCGAGATCATTGCCGAGGGATTGCAGGTGCATGATCTCGCCGCGACGCCGGCCGATCGGGAGACGGCCGTGATCGAGGCCTTGCGCGAAGTGGGTCTCGATCCGGAAAGCCGGCATCGCTATCCGCATGAATTTTCCGGCGGCCAGCGGCAGCGCATTTCCATCGCCCGCGCGCTGATCCTGAAGCCACGCCTCGTCATGCTGGACGAACCCACTTCGGCCCTCGACATGTCGGTGCAAGCGCAGATCGTCGATCTGCTGCGCGACTTGCAGCGACGTCACGATCTCGCTTATCTCTTCATCAGCCACGATTTGCGCGTGGTGCGGGCCATGAGTGACCGTGTCCTGGTCATGCGCGCGGGCGAGATCGTCGAGACCGGCGCGGTCGATCAGATCTTCGACGATCCGCAACAGGATTATACCAAGGCCCTTCTCGCGGCAGCGTTGCAGCACCGGGTCGTGCATCAGGAGACAGTGCAACAATGACGACGACTTCGAGCCGGCGGCTTTATTTTGCCGGCATCCACGACCGGACTCCCTCTTGGCGTTCGGTCTTCGCCGAGAAGGCGCCGGAGATCACTGTCGTCTCCCCCGAGGAAGCGGCGGCCGATCCCGCCAGCATCCGCTACTGCCTGGCTTGGCGGCCACGGCCCGGCGAATTGGCCGCCTTGCCGAATCTGCAGGTCGTTTTCGGACTTGGCGCCGGGGTTGATGGCATTCTCGCCGATACCACCATCCCCGCGCATTTGCCGATCGTGCGCATGGTGGAAAAAGGGCTGACCAAAGGCATGGTGGAATATGTGCTCTGGCAGGTGCTCTACCATCACCGCCGCGTCTGGGAACTGGAAGAGGCGCAGGCCCACGGCATCTGGCTGGATCACAGCTATCCCGCTCCCTGGGATCGCACCGTCGGCATCATGGGCCTGGGCGAGATCGGCGCGGCGGCAGCCGAGCAGCTCGCCGCTTTCAAATTCAAGCTGCGCGGCTGGAGCCGCAGCCGCAAATCGCTTTCGAATGTGGCGTGTTTCGCCGGCGCCGGGGAATTGCCGGCTTTTCTCAAGGGCTGCGATATCCTGGTTTGCCTGTTGCCGCTGACGGCGGAAACCCGTGGCCTGCTGAATGCCGATCTCTTCGCACATTTGCCGCGCGGCGCGGCCCTCATCAATGCCGGGCGCGGCGCACAACTCAACGAAGCGGATTTCCTTGCAGCTTTACAGGATGGCCAGATCGGTTCCGCCACGCTCGACGTCTTCCAGACCGAGCCGCTGCCGAAAGATCATCCCTTCTGGCAGCAGAAGCGCCTCTTCGTCACGCCGCACAATGCCAGTATGACCGAGGCGGATGCCGCGGTGCTGGCGATCCGGCAACAGATCCTCGATTTCGAAGCGGGGCAGCCCTTGCGTCACCTGGTCGACCGGCAGGCCGGTTACTAGTCATAGCCGGGCATCGCCCGATGAGCCGGACCGCCGGCACCATGATGATCGGTGCCGGCATCACGGTTACAACCTGCTGAGGCTCAACGCCGGCGCAAGCGCGAGACTTGCGGCTTGCGCGGCGCCGGACGCGGCACCGGTGTCTTGGCGATGATCTTGGCCGAGGCCTTTCCCTTGGGCTTCGCCCAGTCGGCGATGAAAGCATAAAGCGCGCGCAATCCCAGCGCTTCGCCACCCTCGGGGCGGCCGGGCCGGCTGCTCACATTCCAGCCCATCGAATCGATATGCATCCACGTAGTCCCGGGCGTGAGGAATTCCTGCAGATAGAGTGCCGCAGTAATGGCGCCGGCATAGCCGCTTTCGGAACAATTGTTGATATCGGCGATCTTGCTGTCCAGCAGGCGCCGGTAGGATTTGTTCAACGGCAGGCGCCAGAGCTGATCATCTTGCGTGCGGCCTTGCAGCAGAAGCGCATCGGCGAGATCGTCATCCGTCGCGAACAAAGCCGGCATCTCTGTCCCCAGCGCAACCCGCGCCGCGCCGGTCAAGGTGGCGGCATCGATGATCAGATCAGGCTTGTCATTCTCCGCCTCGGCCAAAGCATCGCACAGGATCAGCCGTCCTTCGGCATCGGTATCGCCGATTTCAACCGTGATTCCCTTGCGCGTCTTGACGATGTCCAGCGGCCGCATCGCATTGCCGGAGACGCTATTTTCCACCGCCGGCACCAGCAGGCGCAGCCGCACCTTCAGCTTGGCATCCATAATTGCCTGGGCCAAAGCGAGCATCAGGGCGGCACCGCCCATATCCTTCTTCATCAGCCGCATATAGCTGCCGGACTTCAGATCGAGACCGCCGGTATCGAAACAAACCCCCTTGCCCACCAGGGTTAGCTTCGGTCCCTCGCTGCCCCAGCGCAGATCGATGAGGCGCGGCGCCCGGCTACTTGCTCGGCCCACCATGTGAATGGTCGGATAGTTCTGCTTCAGGAGATCGTCGCCGACGATTTCGCGGTATTTCGCCTTATGAGTCTTGGCGACAGCCTTGACGGCGCTGGCCAGTTCGGCGGGCCCCATATCGCTGGCCGGGGTATTGATGAGATCGCGGCCGAGGAAGAGCGCGTTGACCAGCCGCGTGACCACCGCCCGGTCGGCGCCTTGCGGCCAGATCAACCGGGCGAGAACCTTGTCTGCATCCTTATAGCGCTGGAACCGATAGCCGCCCACGGCCCAACCGAAGGCGAAAGCGGTGGCATCGAACCCGGCTTCGCCATCGAGCTGATAGGCCCCCGCCGGGAGGGCGGCGGGCAGGCCGGCCGCCGACCAGCGGTCCAGCCCTTCATCAACGCCGAGCAAAACACGGTCGATCTTACCGTCGCCTGTGGGGACCAAACAGGTATTGCCCGGCCTGGCCTGGAAATCGACATTCTTGACCCACCGCTGCACGCTTGCCGGCTGCGCCTTCAACCAGTCCCCCAGGCGGGCGGCGCGGATCGGCGTAATGACCACGGCATTAGCGGCGCGGTCGACGAGATGGTCGAGCAAGGTGGCAACTCCTAAGACAGCATTGCGACAGATGGGCGGCATCTTTGCCGGTTCCGCGGCGGATTGTAGCCGCAACGGGGCCTGAATCTGTACGCAAAATCCCGCCGCAGGTCATGTCAAATCTGCGTTCGCCCGCAAGGTCTCGGCCGGAAACTTTGGGGCATAGTTCGCGGCCGGATCGCATGCTAAAAATGGCCATCCATCTGCAAGGAATATCCGCCATGAAGGATACAAGGATGACGACGGGGGTGTATTCGTGACTGAACTCACGCTGTATATCGGCAATAAGAACTATTCGTCCTGGTCGCTGCGGCCCTGGCTGGCGTTGCAGCACTCGGGATTGCCCTTTCGCGAGGTCCTGCTGCCGTTGCGGCAGCCCGATAGCAAGGCGCAATTTCTGGCCTTGTCGCCGGCCGGCAAGGTGCCGGTTCTGCGTCACGGCGACGTGGTCATCTGGGAAAGCCTGGCGATCTGCGAGTATCTGGCGGAATTAGCGCCACAGGCAGGATTATGGCCCAGCGGCTCCGCGGCCCGCGCCCATGCCAGATCGATCGCGAACGAAATGCATGCCGGCTTTGGCGGTTTGCGCGCGAATCTGCCGATGGATCTGAGGTCGGATCGCCGGGCTCAGTCCCGGGCCCATCTTGTCGCCGCCGAGATTGCCCGGATTGGCGACATCTGGCGGCAGGCCCGACTGGATTTCGGGCGCCATCTCGGCGGTCCGTTCCTGTTCGGCAGCTTCACCATCGCCGATGCCATGTATGCGCCCGTGGTGAGCCGCTTCCGGACCTATGGCGTGACATTGGACGAGGTCGGCGCCGCCTATATGTCCGCGATCCTCGATTGGCCGGCCTTCCGGGCCTGGGAAGCCGCGGCTGCGGCTGAAGGCGCCGTCATCGATTTCGATATCTTTGAACAACCTCGATGACGAACGGAAACGGCATGAGCGAGAGCACGCAGATGATCGCCAAGCCGACCGACCTGCCGCTTGGTCTGCGCCGGACGGGCCAGATTTCACCCTATGTGCTCTGGGCCATCGTAACAGTCACGTCGCTTTATCTGCGCCCGCCGACAGCGCCGCTGGAACTGGAGACTCTAGCCTCAGCCTGGCATATGTGGAGCGATGGTGTCTGGCAGCCCTTGCGCAACGAACTGCCCACCCCGCAAATGCCGCCCCTGCAGCTTTGGCTGATACTCGGCGGCTGGCATTGGACCGGGGTCAATGAATGGTGGCCGCGCTTGCTCTCGCCCCTGGCCGGCCTCGCGACCATCTGGTTGATGCGGCCGGCGGCGCTAACGCTCTGGCCGCATCGCCGCAGCACCGTGCATTTTGCCCGAATTCTGCTGATCGGCTTGGGTGGCTTCGTCATCACATTGTCGATGATCGTGCCGGAGATGCTGATTCTGCCGATGAGTCTGGCGGGTTTCATCCTGATGGCGCGGCTCTGGACACTGCCTTTGTCGGGGCAACAGCGTTTTGCCCATCTGTTGGTGCTGATGGTGCTGCAGACAGGCATCGTGATGGCAGCCGGCTGGGCCGCCTGGCTCACCTTGCCGATCGTGGGTGCGCTGGCCCCGCTGCTCGATCCTGGCAGTTCGGCCGCCAATACCGGCGTTTCCACCCGCCCGGAAGGGTTACGCGTTCTGGGGCGATGGTGGCGCGAAATTGTCTTCGCCTCATTGCCGGCCGCCATCATGGCGCTGGTCTGGCTCGACATGCTGGGATCGCTGGATCATTGGATTTCTTTCGGCAATGGCTGGCTCGACCCGGCGACCGAGGCATCCCGCCGTGAAGTCTGGAGCCTGATCTTTTTCCCCGTCATGCTCTATCCCTGGATCTGCTGGAAGACGTTATGGCGAGCGCTCCATCGCTCCTTGCGCGATCAGATCGGCACCGGCCTGCGGCTGGGCACTGCCTATCTTCTTGCGACGATCATCGCCGGCCTGGCCGGCGGCTGGGAATTGCAGGGTCTGTTGCCGGCTGCCGCACCGCTTTGCCTGATCGGCGCCAGGCTGCTGGCAACGCAGGAAATCAAGGCCCGCGACTTCCACGGCGTCGTGCCGGGTTTCTTCGCTTTGCTGATCGGGTTGATCTTCTTCCTGATGAATATCATTCCGACTGCCCATCTGGATGTCGTATGGCGCTGGCTGTTCGGCGTCTCCCTGCCGATCTGGCTGGGCGGAATGGGGCTCACCTCAGGACTGATCCTGCTGGTTGCCGGTTATATTCTGGCGCAGATCTCACCCCGCCAGCAGTTGTTGCGCACACTACAGGTCGCCCTGCTGCCCAGCTTGCTGATGACCTGCCTGAATATCGAATTTCCCACCAATCTCGCGCAATTTTTCGACCTGACGCCGGTCGCCAGCCGGCTGCAGACCATGCAGCAGGCCGGCCAGCCGATCGCCATCTACGGCAATTATCGCGGTGAATTCGATTTTCAGGGCCGCCTGCTGAAAGCGCCGGATGTGGTGGAGACCCCGCAACAGGCTTGGCTTTGGGCCGATCGCCATCCGGGCGGGGCTATTTTGACCTATTTCGACGGCAGTCCGATTCGCCTGCCCGCCCTGCCGATCTATCGCGGGGTCGCCCGGGACCATTGGGTTGCCATCTGGCCCGCCAGCGCCGTCGCCGAATCCGACGGCCATGTCCTCGACAGCAGCTTCTGATCACGCTGGCACTACAGACGGACCGGCAAGCTTCTGTTACAGTGGGCCCTTCGATAAGGGGGCACGGCTCATGTCTTCATACACAATGGGATACCGACAGGTACGCGGCCCGGAAAAACGCAAGGACAAGCGGCTGCTGCTGCCAGTCTTTACCGTGGACCTGAACGGAACCACCTGCTCCACCGTCAACTGGTCGCTGGGCGGCTTGCTGATTTCCGATTTTGTCGGCGAGTTGAAGGAAGACAGTATCATCACCGCGGAGATCAAGGCCAAGGACAGTCAGGCCGATGTCCATCTCCGTCTTCCCGCCCGGGTCATCCGCCACGACAGCCAGACGGGGGAAGTCGCGCTGAAATTCGAACAGATGGATCCCCAGATCTATGACTTCTTCGAACAGTGCCTCAGCCGGCAATTCAAACGCCATTCCTGAGCCAAATCGGGCGCCTGATCGAGGCAGCGTGGACTAAACTGAGATGACATCCGATCTCACCCCGCTCGACTGGTTGAGCCTGGCGGTCTTTCTGCTGATCTTCTTCGGCTACGGCTCTATCGCTCGGCTGCTGACCGGCGGCAACAATCTCAATTCGGTACTACATCAGGTCCGGCGCAGTTGGATGCAGCGGATGATGGAGCGGCCGGACCGGATTGTCGATTCCGCATTGACCGGCCATACCGTTGCGTCGATTTCTTTTTTCAGTTCGGCGACAATCCTGGTGATCGCCGGCCTGCTTGGGTTGCTCGGCAAGACCACGGATGCCTATCGCGTGATCAGCAGCTGGTTTTTCGTCGCGGCGAGTTCGACGGATGTATTCCAGCTCAAGCTCGTCGGGCTGATCGCTGTCTTCGTTTATGGCTTCTTCCGCTTCACCTGGGCCTTGCGACAGTACAATTACTGTTGCGCCTTGATCGGCGCAGCGCCGCTGGCCAAGGACGAACACCCGCATCGCCTGGAAATGGCCGACCAGGTCGCCATCGTCTATAGCAGCGCCCTCGCCAGTTTCGGTGCCGGCATCCGCTGCTACTACTTTGCCCTCGCCTGGCTGGCCTGGTTCAGCAGCGCCATTGCTTTCCTTGCGGCCATCATCCTGTTCCTGCTGGTGCTGCTACGCCGTCAGACGATATCACATAGCGTCCGCGCCATCCGGCGCTATGTAGAGCTCAATCCCCCAAGCAACTGCTAGATAGTTCCATGTTCCCGCCTTCCGACCTACCGATTGTTTATGGCGCGGCCTATAGCGTTTATGTATGTGCGGTACGACTGGCACTGGAAGAAAAGGGCGTTGCCTATGAGCTGGTCGAGGTGGATGTCTTCGCCCCAGGCGGCGTGCCAAGCGACCATCTCCGGCGCCATCCGTTCGGCCGCATTCCCAGCTTCCGGCATGGTGCGTTCGAGCTCTACGAAAGCGGCGCCATCGAGCGTTATATTGATGAAGCCTTCGCCGGCCCCACTTTGCAACCGGCGGCACCGCAAGCAAGGGCGCGCCTCAATCAGATCACCGGCCTCCTCGATAACTATGCCTACCGGACCCTCGTCTGGGACATTTATGTCGAACGCGTTTCCGCTCCCAAAGAAGGCCGGGTAAGCGACGAAGCACGCTTGCAAGCTGCGCTCCCGAGAGCCGCGCGCTGTCTGGGCGCCATCGAAGACCTCATGGAAAGTGATCATTGGCTGGTCGGCACTGCCCTTAGCCTTGCCGATCTGCATGCCGTGCCGATGATCGGATACTTCGTCCAAGCATCTGAAGGCCGGGATCTGCTGGCGCAACATCCTCGGCTGACAACTTGGTGGGAAGGGATGCAAGGCCACTCCAGCGTCGAGCGCCTCAAACTGGGATAAAAGCGCTCGATCTATGCGTCAGCGGCGGTAAGCCGCCGGGCCCGCGACCTCAGGAACCAGAAGCCGAGGCCGGTCAGCCAGCGGTTGAGCCGCCCGGTCGGATTGAGGCCAGTCGCCTTCAGGATCATCGCCATCGCCCGTTCGATGTGGCGGCGTTGATAATAGCGATAGGCGCGCCGGGCATAAGCGCGGGTGAACCGACGGCGTTCGTAGCTCTCTTGCGGATGATTGGCCGCGTAATAGGCATAGGCCAATTCATCATCTTCCGATTCGGTGATGCGGCTGAGCGCGATCTTGATGCGCTGCCAGGGACCAATCCCGTCACGCTCCAGATAGCGCTTTAAATGGCTGTAGAACAATTTGTAGTGCCGCAATTCATCGGCCGCGATGTTGCGGCAGATTTCCTTCAGCACTGGCTCGTCGGTCGCTTCCATCAATGCCGTGTAATAGGACGACGTGCCGGTTTCGACGATGCAGCGCGCCACCAATTCACCTGCGCGGGAACCGCGAATCGAAGCCGTCACATCAAGCGGGAATTGATAGCCATCGGTGAACCGGGCGAAGCAGGTATCGAAATCGAAATCGGGATCGGCCAGCTTGGCCCACTGCGCCAAAGCTGCGCCATGCTGCACTTCCTCGACCGCCCAGGCGCGGATGACATCCTGAAAGGCCGGATCGTCATTGAAGACTCCGCAAAGATAGGTCGCATAGTCGCCGCCATTGTATTCCACCATGGCGGCGGCCTTGACGACCTTGACTAGATCAGGATCGATCTTGCTGCGGTCGAACGACGACCAGCGGATCTGTTCGAGCGTCCAGTGACTCATGCGGCTGCAGATACGTTAGTTGGTTGACTTGCCGGGCCCACCCCGGATGCGATTCGTGTTTCGCGATCCCAAGTGCCTAGTCCAGCCCCAGGAGACTAGGTCAAGGACGGCAACTTGACAAGACGATGACAGCCGCCGTCGCAACCTGCGATATATACTCATCGAATCGCACAGAACGTCTTCGATCTGCCATCAGTACATTAACCGCAAGCTGACGGCAGGATCAAAAAGCAACGCAGCAGTCGCTGCCGACTGCACGTCGCGTTGCGTTAATCAACACATCAATAAGGCGACGGTTCCGCGGCCGCGGCCAAGCGAGCCTCGGCGATTTCCAGCACTTTGCTGGCTTCCTGCCGGCTTTCGTCGTCTTTTGCGTCCTCGACGTCTTCCTTGGCATCCTGGACGGCCTGGGCTGCCTTGCCCTGGTCTAGATCGGCGACCGGCTTGGCATGTTCAGCCAGGACCGTGCAGCTTTCGGGGGTCACCTCGGCGAAACCGCCTTCGACGAAAATCCGTTCCGCCACCTTGCCGTCGCGGAACACCGCGATGACACCGGGCCGGATGGTCGAAATCAGCGGCATATGTCCCGGCAGCACGCCGAAATCACCCTCCACGCCCGGCACCACGACCATCTCCACATCGGTCGCCAGTTCGAGACGCTCCGGCGAGACGAGCTCGAAACGCACCTGATCCGCCATGTTTCACCCTTCATAAGCCGCGGCGATCCGCGGATCGTCTTCTTAAACCTGTACCGGCGCCGCGGCTGCGGCGCCGGTTTTAGTCGCTATAAGCTTCAGCCTACATATGCTTAGGCGGCCTCGGCCATCTTCTTGGCTTTGGCGACCGCTTCTTCGATTGTGCCGACCATGTAGAAGGCCGATTCCGGCAAATCGTCGTAATCGCCGGCAACAATGCCCTTGAAGCCCCTGATCGTGTCTTCAAGCTTCACCAGCACGCCCGGCGTACCGGTGAAGACTTCGGCCACATGGAAGGGCTGGGAGAGGAAGCGCTGGATCTTACGGGCGCGGGCGACCGTCAGCTTGTCCTCTTCGGAAAGCTCGTCCATGCCGAGAATGGCGATGATGTCCTGCAGTGCCTTGTAGCTCTGCAGCACGCGCTGCACATCGCGGGCGACCTGATAATGCTCTTCACCGATCACGCGCGGATCGAGCATGCGCGAGGTCGAGTCGAGCGGGTCGACCGCCGGGAAGATGCCGAGCTCGGCAATCTGACGGCTAAGCACGGTGGTCGCATCCAAGTGGGCGAACGAGGTCGCCGGCGCAGGATCGGTCAAATCGTCGGCGGGCACGTAGATGGCCTGCACCGAGGTGATCGAGCCCTTCTTGGTGGAGGTGATGCGTTCTTGCAGCGCGCCCATATCGGTCGCCAGCGTCGGCTGATAACCGACGGCCGAGGGGATACGGCCAAGCAGCGCCGACACTTCCGACCCCGCCTGGGTGAAACGGAAGATGTTGTCGACGAAGAACAGCACGTCCTGGCCTTCCTCATCGCGGAAATATTCGGCGAGAGTGAGACCGGAGAGCGCGACGCGGGCGCGGGCTCCCGGAGGCTCGTTCATCTGGCCGTAGACCAGGGCGCATTTGGAGCCTTCGCCATCCAGCTTGATAACGCCGGATTCGATCATTTCATGATAGAGATCATTACCTTCGCGGGTCCGCTCGCCGACGCCGGCGAAGACCGAGTAGCCGCCATGGGCCTTCGCGACGTTATTGATCAGCTCCATGATGGTGACGGTCTTGCCGACACCCGCACCGCCGAACAGGCCGATCTTGCCGCCCTTGGCGTAAGGCGCCAGCAGATCGATGACCTTAATGCCGGTGATCAGCACCTGGGCTTCGGTCGACTGCTCGCTGAACTCCGGCGCCGCACGATGGATCGGCAGAGTCTTCTTGTTGTTGACCGGCCCGCGCTCGTCGATCGGCTGACCGATGACGTTGATGATGCGGCCCAGCGTCTCCGGACCAACGGGCACAGAGATCGGGGCACCGGTATCGGTCACTTCGTCGCCGCGCACCAGACCATCGGTCGAGTCCATGGCGATGGCGCGCACGGTGTTCTCACCGAGATGCTGCGCAACTTCCAGCACCAGCAGGTTGCCCTGGTTCTGTACATGCAGCGCGTTCAGAATCGACGGCAGGTCGCCTTCGAAATGAACGTCGACGACGGCGCCCGTCACCTGGGTGATTTTGCCGACGATATTCTTCGACATGGTGTTAGCTCCTTTGACCCCAAGGTCTTAATTAGACGGCCTTTATCAAACCGCTTCCGCACCGGAGATGATTTCGATCAGCTCCTTGGTGATATTGGCCTGACGTGTCCGGTTATACGTAATGGTCAGCTTGTTGATCATCTCGCCCGCATTGCGGGTCGCGTTATCCATCGCGGTCATTCGCGCGCCCTGTTCGCTGGCGGCATTCTCAAGCAGCGCCCGATAGACCTGCATGCCGATATTGCGCGGCAAGAGATCGGCCAGGATGGCGCCTTCATCGGGTTCGTATTCGTACTGCGCCAGCTGCGCGTCCGCATTCTCGTTAGCGGCACCGCCTACAGCGAAAGGAATGAGCTGCTGGAAGGTGACGATTTGGCTGATCGCCGATTTGAACTTGTTGTAGATCACCGTACAGACATCGAATTCGCCATGATCGAACATATGGCGGACCCGCGCGGCGATCTTTTCCGCAGCATCGAAGCTGAGGCGCGGTTTGCCCACATCTTCGATGGTGCCGATCATGTCGCCGGGGAATTCACGGCGCAGCTGATCGCTGCCCTTGCGACCGACCGAGAGAATCTTCACTGTCTTGCCGGCGGCTTTCAGGTCGCGGACATGCTTCCTGGCGCCGCGCACGATCGAGCCGTTGAAGCCACCGCACAGGCCGCGATCCGAGGTCATCACGACCACCAGATGCACTTGGTCCTTGCCGGTGCCGGCCAGCAATGCCGGCGCGCCTTCGATCCCCGCCATCGATGCAGCAAGCGAACCGAGTACGCGTTCCATCCGCTCCGCATAGGGGCGGGCGGCTTCCGCCTGTTCCTGCGCGCGACGCAGCTTCGCCGCCGCCACCATCTTCATGGCGGAGGTTATCTTCTGCGTCGACTTCACGCTGTTGATGCGGATCTTTAGATCCTTGAGGTTTGGCATCCCTCGCCCTTCCCAATGCCTTCGTTACGTTCTGTCGTCTCAGCGATTCGATCTCGCCTCAGGCGAAGGACTTCACGAAGTGGGTCATGATCTCGGTCAGCTTGTCCTCGGTCGCCTTCGACAGCTCCCGCTCCTGGCGGATCGTGTCGAGCACATCGACGTGCTTTGCCTTGATCTCGCCCAACAGGGCATGTTCGAAGCGGTTCACGTCCTTGGTGTCGATGGTGTCGAGGAAGCCACGGACGCCGGCGAAAATTGCCACGACCTGCTCTTCGACTGGCATCGGCTGATACTGGCCCTGCTTCAGCAGCTCGGTCAGGCGCGCGCCGCGTGCCAGAAGCTTCTGCGTCGCCGCATCGAGATCCGAGGCGAACTGGGCAAAGGCGGCCATTTCACGATATTGCGCTAGCTCCAGCTTAATCTTGCCGGCAACCTGCTTCATCGCCTTGATCTGGGCGGCCGAACCGACGCGGCTGACCGAGAGGCCGACGTTAATTGCGGGACGAATGCCCTTATAGAACAGCGCCGTTTCGAGAAAGATCTGACCATCGGTGATCGAAATGACGTTGGTCGGGATATAGGCCGAGACGTCGCCGGCCTGGGTTTCGATGACGGGCAAAGCCGTCAGAGACCCCGCGCCATTGGCGTCGTTCATCTTCGCCGCGCGTTCCAGCAGGCGGGAGTGCAGATAGAAGACGTCGCCCGGATAGGCTTCGCGTCCCGGCGGACGACGCAGCAGCAGCGACATCTGGCGATACGCGACGGCCTGCTTGGAAAGATCATCATAGAAGATAACGGCATGCATGCCGTTATCACGGAAGTACTCGCCCATGGTGCAGCCGGTATAGGGCGCCAGGAACTGCAGCGGGGCCGGCTCGGAGGCCGTCGCGGCGACCACGATCGAGTATTCCAGCGCGCCATTGTCTTCCAACGTCTTCACGAACTGGGCGACGGTGGAGCGCTTCTGGCCGATGGCAACATAGATGCAATAGAGCTTCTTCGATTCGTCCTCGCCGGCATTGATCGACTTCTGGTTCAGAATCGTATCGAGGGCGACGGCGGTCTTGCCGGTCTGACGATCGCCGATGATCAGTTCGCGCTGACCGCGTCCGATCGGCACCAGGCTGTCGATGGCCTTCAGGCCGGTCTGCATCGGTTCATGCACGGATTTCCGCGGGATGATGCCGGGAGCCTTCACTTCGACGCGCTTGCGTTCGACATTCTGCAGCGGCCCCTTGCCATCGATCGGATTGCCGAGGCCGTCCACTACGCGACCTAGCAGGCCACGGCCGACGGGCACGTCGACGATGGTGCCAGTGCGCTTGACGGTATCGCCTTCCTTAATGGCGCGGTCGTCGCCGAAGATCACGACACCGACATTGTCGGTTTCGAGGTTCAGCGCCATACCACGGACGCCACCGGGGAATTCGACCATTTCACCGGCCTGGACGTTATCCAGGCCATGGACGCGAGCAACACCGTCGCCGACGGACAGCACCTGGCCAACTTCAGTGACGTCGGCCTCGTTGCCGAAATTCTCAATCTGTTGCTTGAGAATGGCGGAAATTTCGGCGGCGCGGATTTCCATTATCCAACCCCTTTCATGGCGAACTGCAGCTTCTGCAGCTTGGTTTTCAGCGAACTATCGATCATGCGGCTGCCGATCCGGACGATCAGGCCACCGAGCAAACTGGGATCTACCTTGACATCGATGGCGACCTTGCCGCCGACCACGCGCTTGATCGCGTCGCTGACGGCTGCCTGTTGCGCATCGGTAAGCGGCCGCGCCGCGGTGACCTCGGCGGTCATCTCGCCACGCTTGTCGGCCAGCCTCTTCTGGAAGGCCTTGATCACCGCCGGCACCGCGAAGAGCCGGCGGTTCTGGGCGACGAGGCCGATGAATTTCTGGGTGAGTTCGCCGAAACCAGCGGCCTTCAATACCGCCGCCATCGCCTTGCCCTGTTCGGCGCGGCTAAGGACCGGACTGTTGATGAGGCGCTTCAAATCGGCGCTGTCGGCGACCATCTTCGCCAAAGCGGCAAGATCCGTCGCAACCGCATCCAGTTGATGCTTGCTCTCAGCCAATTCGAACAGCGCCGCGGCGTAACGCGTCGCCAGCCCGCCTTGCTCAGATGTCTGGGCTGCCAATTTCTGCCCCCGTCCCTGGTTGGTCGTCGGATAAACGATGTGTGATCGTCTTAACTTTCCCGACTTTCGCCCCCAAAGACGATCGTCAGGACAGCCCTGCACAGCCCTATGGAAGCGTGAAAGGCGTGCGGTGTGTAACACAACCTGTCAGGGTCTGCAACAGCACCGCGGGGGTAGCATTAACGGATTGAAATATAATCGTAAACATCAAAAAACAGCGGGTCGCGATAAGCCTGCAGTAGGGCCTGCGACGAGGCGTCCCATGGAGGCTTCACATGCGCCGCCCCGCCTCCGGTTGCAACGCAGCTGCTTGGTTAACGCTATCAGCGATGCAATGCGGCAGAAAGCTCCCTGTCGGCAGCGGCGATATCCGCTGCGACCGCGCCGAAAGCCGGACGCTGCAAAAGCCGCGCATACCAGGCGGCGAGACGTGGAAACTTTTCCAAAGCCGGGCCACCCAGACGCTGGGCGAAGAGCACCGTCATGAAAAGGGCGATATCGGCCACGGACAAATCTCCGCAGAAAAAGTCGCCGCCCGCCAGCCGCTTATCCAATTCCGCCAGTTGGTCGCGGAGCGCCGACTCAGCTTCCAGCCCCGCCCGGTCCCGCTCCGCCTGCCGCGCTGCATCGGGATGCGGCGGCTCGGTCCGATAGAGCAGGTTTCGCACCGGCGCGAAAAGAATCTCGTCCGCCGTCAGCTCCAGGAGCCGACAATGCGCCCGGGCGTGGACACCCACCGGATATAAGGCGGGCCGAGGATAGGCCTCCTCGAGATATTCGAAGATAACGGTGGAATCGAAAAGCGTCAGATCGCCGTCGACCAGCACCGGCACCTGGCGTTTCGGATTGGCGGCCAAGACTGCGGGGTGGCGTGGCTCATAACCCCGCGCTTGGCTGAACGGCACGAGGATCCGTTCGAAAGCCTGGCCTTTTTCCAGCAACGCGATTTCCACCTTGCGGGAAAACAGGCTCAATGGGCCGAGATAAAGCCGGATCATCGCTCGTCATCCTCGTGTCGGAATCGACGAAGAGAACAATAAGAGAACGGAGAGGCTGGCGCAACTATTCCCCGAGCGGTTCGCCAGCCAATCCAGCGACGAAGGCATGGAATTCAGTCGACCGGTCCGCCTGCCAGGCAGTGGCGAACCGGCCGTTCATCCGGCGCCAGGAATGGAAGACTCCGGCAGCGGCGTCGAAATGCGGCTTGGCAATCGCCGTCGCACCAGCGCGGATGAGGGCGATCAATTGTTCGTAGCCGGCATCGATGCGATGGATGAAATGGTCACTATGGGACAACGATTGCTGGCGTATCCGCAATGTATAAATGGCATCCGCCGCATAGGGTGCCGCACCGCCAGCCAGGGCCAGGCTTTCGAGATCATAGAGGACGTCCTCGGCGAGCAGATCCTGCCACTGCCTGGCGGGATCAAGCCGTGTCACGCCATGCAGCGATCCATAGGCGGCGGCGAATTCCTCGAAGCCGATCGTCGCCTGATGATCGCGCGCCGGAATAGACCGCAATTCCACTCCCTGCCAATCGGTAATGGCGGTGCGGCCATAAGCTGTGCCGTGGCGTTCCGCCAGCGGCAACAGGCGCGACAGATAATTCGGCGACCAGCAATCATCGGCATCGAGCACGGCAATGAAGCGGCCGCGCGCCGCCGCGGTCGCCCGGTTCCGCGCTTTCGCCGGCCCGGTCGGCGCGGCGACCGGCGCAATCAACCGGATGCGCGGATCGCATTGCGCCAGGAAGGCGTAATCATCCGGCTCGTCCGGCGCCACCACGATTTCGAAATCCTGATGCTGCTGCGCCACCACGCTGGCGATCGCCGTCTCGATGAATTCCCGCGCCTGATAGGCAGCGATGATCACCGACACATCCGGCTGTCTTTGCTCCCGTCTCGCCTCACGCATCATCCCGCTCACATGAAACTATAAGGATCGATATCGATCTGGATCGCCGGATCACCCTTCCGCCCCTTGCCGTCCAGCCAACGGCGCAGCACCGCCTGTGGCGCCACATCGCGCCGACATTTCACCAGAAAACGCCGCCGATGGCGACCGCGCAAAACGGCCAAAGGTGCGGGCGCCGGCCCCAGGATGCTCACGCCTTCCATCTGCGGCATGCTGCGCGCCAGGTCACGGCACAGATCGTCGACCGCCGCTTCCTGGCTGCCGGCCACGATGACGGCCGCCAGCCGGCCGAAAGGCGGCATGCCGACCATGGCGCGGTCATCGGCCTCGGCCGCCAGAAAACCCTCGCGGTCGCCCGACGCCAGAGCCTGCATCACCGGCCGGTCGGGATCATAGGTCTGCAGATAGACCTGGCCCGGTTTGCTGCCGCGCCCGGCGCGACCGGCCACCTGATGCAGCAGCTGAAATGTTCGCTCCGCTGCGCGCAGATCGCCGCCATTGAGACCGAGATCGGCATCGACCACGCCCACCAAGGTGAGATCGGGAAAATGATGGCCCTTGGCGATGATCTGGGTACCGATGATGAGGTCGATCTCACGGTCCTGGATGGCGCGCACCAGTTCGGCCGCCTTGGCCGGACCGGTCACCGTATCGCTGGTGAGGACGAGGCGCCGCGTCTCGGGAAAACGCATCGCCGCCTCTTCCGCCAATCGCTCGACACCGGGACCGCAAGCGGCGAAGCCACCGGTGGAACCGCAATTCGCACAGCTCGACGGCATCTGCGTGCTGAAGCCGCAATGATGACACTGCAGCCGCTGATGAAAGCGATGCTCCACCAGCCAGGCAGTGCAATGCGGACATTGCAGGCGATGGCCGCAATCGCGGCACAAGGTAAGCGGCGCATAGCCACGGCGATTAAGAAACAGCAAGGCCTGCTCACCGGCGGCCAGGGTCTGTTCCAAGGCAGCCAATAAGGTTGGCGAAAGCCAGCTCGACCGCGGCGGCTTATCGCGCCGCAGATCTACGAGATGCATGCTCGGCAATTGCGCGCCGCCATGACGATCCGGCAGATGCAAGGCGCGATACTTGCCGCTCTCGACATTGGTAAGGCTCTCAAGCGACGGCGTCGCCGAAGCTAGGGCGACCGGTATTTGTCCGAGATGCGCCCGCACCACTGCCATATCGCGGGCCTGATAGATGACACCGTCCTCCTGCTTGAAGGCCGCTTCATGCTCTTCATCGACGATGATCAGGCCGAGATCGGGATAAGGCAGGAAGAGAGCCGAGCGCGCGCCGACCACCACCTTGGCCTTGCCGTACAATACGGCACGCCAGGTCAGGCGGCGCTCGAGCCCGGTCAGTTCCGAATGCCATTGCGCCGGCAGCGCCCCAAAGCGCGCTTCGAAACGGCGCAGCCACTGCGCGCCAAGGGCGATTTCCGGCAGCAGGACCAGCGCCTGCTTTCCTTGCGCGAGACACGCGGCGATCGCTTCGAAATAGACTTCCGTCTTGCCCGAACCGGTCACACCATCCAGCAAGGTGGCGCTATAGCTGTCAGCCCGCACGGCCTCGCACAAGCGATCTGCAGCATATTGCTGTTCCGGCGACAGAAGCGGTCCCTGCCGCGCTTGGTCCGGCTCGCCAAAGGGCAAGGGCAAGGGCATTGCCACTGACTCGATCAAACCACGCTCCGCCATCTGCCGAATGACGCTGACACTGACAGCGGCTTCCTTCGCCAGTTCGGTCGATTGCATCGGCGGGCGCTCGCGCAACGCCGCAAGCACGCGCTGCCGTTGCGGGCTCAATTTTTCCGCGGAAGACATGGCGGCCTCGCTACAACGCCAGGTGGTCAAGGATCGCGGTGGCTGGAATGCATCAGCCACGCTCATCGCCATCCGTAGCACAGCACCGGGCGCCGCCATGCAATAGGACGAGACCCAATCGACGAAACGCCGCGTCACCTCCGGCATCGGCGGCACGTCGAGCCGCGCGATGACGTCCTTCACGCGGTTTGCGGCAATATCGCCGTTGCCCTCCTGCCAGACCACGCCGATCAGGCTGCGCTTGCCGAGCGGCACTTCGACGAAATCGCCCGGTTGCAGCTGAAGATGCGCGGGGCAACGATAGTCGTAAATGCCGCCAGGCGTGCCGCCCAGAGGCAAAGGCAGCAGGACGCCGACGCGGCGATCGACTGCCGGTTCGGTCATCAAGGGCTCGGCAATCACAGTGTCATCCGACATCCGTCAATCCGTCATGGAGGACCACCATGCACCGACGATGCCGTCGCAACGCAGTGACGACAGTAAAGCGACCCGGTGACAAACTGGCGGTTTCCGCCGGCATAGGCTAGACTCGGACTAGACTCGGAAATGATTGATTCGACTGCTGCGATCGGCCGGCTTGAATCGTCGCCACCGGATCGCAAGGCGGCACTTTAGCCGAGTGCAAGCTTTGCCGCCATCATACAACAATCGGGCCTGATCGCCGGATATCGCGGCAAGGACGGACAGAGTCATGAAGTTCTTCATCGACACGGCCGATATCGGCACAGACGGCTTGCAACTGATTGCCGATGTGGTGCAGATCTATAACGCCTATCCCGATTTCGAGACGCAGGTGCTGGTGGCTTCGGTGCGCCACCCGATTCACGTCATCGAAGCCGCCAAGATGGGTGCCGACGTCGCGACCTTGCCACCATCGGTCTTGCGCCAGATGTTCAATCATCCGGCTGCCCGAGAGAGGCTTGGCCGCGTTCCTGGCCGATTGGGCCAAGACGGGGCGATCAATTCTCTAATGATGATGCTGTGACGATTAGATTTCGGATGATGTCAGATGGCGGATAAGGGCGATACGGCGGCGGGCGGTTCGAACACGAAGAAGGCCGCGAGCAATTTGCCGACGGCGGCGCAGGTCATCGCTTATCTGCGGCGCCATCCCGATTTCCTGTTGCGGCATCCGGAATTGCTGGATCTGCAGGAAGCACCGGCGCGCCATCAAGGCGGCACGGTGGTCGATTTGCAGCAGGCGATGGTGGAGAAGCTGCGCCGCGATGTAGCGCGGCTGCGCGCCGATCAGGATGAGATCATCGCCAACAGCCGGGACAATCTGAACACCCAGGAGCGCATCCATCAGGCGGCGCTCGCGCTGCTGGAAGCGGAAACCTTCGAGCAGTTCATCGAAATCGTCACCGGCGATCTGGTGCTGCTGCTGGATGTCGATGTGGTCAATCTTTGCATCGAGATGACAGATCTCAGCTTCAACCGGCCGGCGGTGGACGGTGTTCTCATCCTGGAACGCGGCGCGGTCGATCGCATCATGGGTAAGAGCCGCGATGTTCTGTTACGTGACGATGTCGACGGCGATCCGGAAATCTTCGCGGGCTGTGCCGATATGGTCCGGTCCGACGCGCTGCTGCGTCTGCATATCAGCCCCGCGGCCCCGCATGGCCTGGTTGCTTTCGGCACCCGCCATCCCGGATATTTTCATCCCGGTCAGGCCACCGAGCTGCTGGGCTTTCTCGGTAAGATCATCGAATTCGGGATTCGCGCATGGCTGGATCTGCCGCCTCCGTGAATAAGGGTACTGACCTCTCTCTCCCCTCGGGGGAAGAGGCCGCTGCCGGCTTCGCCGTCGCTTCCGACCTGAAAGAGGCGATCGCCATCTGGCTTGGCTGGCTTGGCGATGAGCGCCGCGCCGCGGATTTGACGGTGGAGGCTTATCGGCGCGACCTCGCCGATTTCCTCGGTTTCATCACCGGCCATCTCGGCGCGCAGCCCGATCTCGCCCAGATCGCCGGCCTTGGCCGCGCCGATTTTCGCGCCTGGATGGCCTCCCGATCGAGCCGCGGCTTACAGGCCAGCTCTACCGCGCGAGCCTTGAGCGCGATCAAGAGTTTCTATCGCCTCGCCATCAAGCGCGGCCTGATTGATCAGACCAGCCTGACAGCTTTACGGACGCCGAAACTGCCGCGCAGCCTGCCCAAGCCTTTGACCGCCCCCGAAGCAATGGAAGCTGTGTCCGCCATCGGCGATCAGCAACATGAAAGCTGGATCGGCAAGCGCGATATCGCGATCCTCACCCTGCTCTATGGCTGTGGTCTGCGGATCAGTGAAGCGCTCTCGCTCACCCGCGGCGACGTCCCGGCGCAGGATGGCAGAGCTCCGCATGGATTGGGGCTCCTGCGTATCCTTGGCAAGGGGCGCAAGGAACGCGTGGTGCCGATCCTGCCTGTGGTCGTCGCGGCGATTCGCGATTACCTCGCCGCGTGTCCCTATGGCGGCGATGCCGGCGACCCGCTTTTTGTCGGCGCCCGTGGCGGTGTGCTCAATCCGCGGCTGATCCAGCGGGCGATGCAGCAATTGCGCGCAGCGCTCGGCTTGCCGGAAACCGCCACACCGCATGCCCTGCGGCATTCTTTTGCCACCCATCTCCTGGCCGGCGGCGGCGATCTGCGTGCAATCCAGGAATTGCTCGGGCATGCCTCGCTCTCCACCACGCAGCGTTACACCGAGGTGGATGCCGCGCAGTTGATGGCGGTTTACAATGCCGCTCATCCGCGCGCGAAAAACTAACCTGCCCGCATCCGGCGTTCCAGGAACAGCCAATCCACCAGGGCCGGCAAACCCAAAGCCGCATCGCGTGCCCGCTTCGTCACCGCCAGAGCCAGGGCCAGCGTCGGCGCGACGCCCAGCAAATGGCCAATCAAGAGAAAGGCGCCCTCTTGCGCGCCGAGCCCACCGGGAATGAGGAAAGCAAGCGCCCGCACCGTGCCGGCCATCACGTCGATCAACAGCGCCTCGACAACAGAAACCGGATGACCGAGCAGCAGCAGGACCGTCCAGGTTTCGCCGACCCGCAAAAGCCCGGCGGTCACATGCCAGAGGATATCTGCCGTTATCGCACCGTAGCGGCGATAAAGCGCTGCGAGATGCGCTGCCAGATCCTGCGCGGTGGCATCGACCGCTTCCAGGAGCCGATGCCATTTCGGCCGGCGCAATAAGCCGGCCGCACCCACCAACAGGCTGCGATGCTGGATTGCCAGCAGAAAAAGCAGTGGCACCACGGACAGCCCGATACCGATCACTGTTCCGGCAAAGCCGAATATTTGCCGTTGCCATAGCAGCAGGAAGCCGGCAGTCACCAGGATCACCCGCGCCGCCAAGGCGCCGGTGATATCGGCAATCAGGATTGCCGCTGTGGCGGGACCGGTGAGGGTGGATTGAAGAGACCGCGCCGCGCGATGGGCAAGCCGGCCACGAACCACATTGCCCCCGATCTGCGCCATGGGTAGCAGATGGTTGACGGCCTCGCTGATCCAGCGTCCCTGGACCAGATACAAAAAGGGCAATCGTTCTGCCCGGCGATAGAGGCAGGCCCAACCTGCTGCACTGCTGAAGATCGAGGCGATGCGCCAAGGCAGAATGGCAAAGGCACCCCAGCCAATGCCGATAATGGCAGTGAGAATCGCTCCCAGGTCATGCTGCGCAAAGACGGCGATCAGAAAGACAACGCCGATTGCAAGGCCCCATATCCTAAGTCGTTTCATGATTGACAAAGGCTGCCGCCGCTATTTGCAGAATATCAGGCGCAAGTTATCGTGAGGGCGATCTTATCCTCGATGAGAGGCATTGTAAGGGGGCAGGAAATGCCGGAGAAGCCGGTGAAACTCCGCATGGAGCAAGTCCGCATCAGGCCGATCGCGGCGGCGGATGCCGATGCGGTCTGCACCATGTCGCTGAACTTCCGGCACTATCTGGAAGCGCTGGGTGATACTGACGACTATCAATTCGACCGTGAGCGTTATCTGACGGAGGGCTTTGGCGCCGATCCGGCTTTCGGCGGTTTCCTCGCGGAGCTGAACGGCCGGGCCGTCGGCTATTTGCTGCATTGCCCCTGTTATAACAGCGACCTCGCCTGTCGCGAGCTGATGGTGATCGATCTTTGGGTGGAGCCTGCCGGCCGACGCCATGGCGTCGGCAAGGCGCTGATGGAAGCTGCCTGCGACCTGGCGCGCCAACGCGGCGCCACCCGGCTGATCTGGTCGGTCTTCAAACCCAATCGTCTCGCCTATGACTTCTATCAGCGGATCGGCGGCGTCATGATCGAGGAACTCGATTGGATGACCCTGCCCGTCAGCCGCGACTAGCGGGCTGCGCCTCTCCTTCCAGCCAGTCGATAAAGGCATCGGCTGATGGATTCTGTCGGTCGGTGCGGGAAAGAAAGTAGCCCCGCGGCGATTGGCTGACATGATGATGCGCGCGGCGCAACTGCCCTGCCGCAATCAGCGGTTCTACGAGGGGTGCCCAGCCCAACGCGATTCCCTGGCCGGCAATCGCAGCCTGCAGCACCAACGTATAATTGTTGAAGCGCAGCTGCCGGCCGCGCAGCTTTTCGTCGAAGCGCGCCTCCCGCAGCCAGTCGGCCCAGGTGAACCAGCGTTCGCTGCGGCGGTCCGGCGATGACGGCGCTGGCATGTCGTCGAGATGGAGCAGCGCTGCCTCGGCCATCCAGTTGGGCTTTCCGCGCGGGGGACCACCGGCATAAGACGGGGCGCAAACCGGATAGACTTTTTCCGCAAAAAGAAGCTTTCCGCGGCCACGGCGACCGGCGGCCGGCGCCTTGCCGAACAGGATCGCGATATCCGCACTGGCGCTGCCCAAATCATCGACATGCTGCGCCGTCAAGATGCGGACATCCACAGCCGGCATCGTCGCCTTGAAGCGCTCGAGGCGCGGCAATAGCCAATAGGCCGCGAAAGCGAAATCGGTCGCGACGGTAATTTCGGCACGGGTCGCCGGCTGGCGCAGCGCTTGCGTTGCCTGCCGCAAAACCTGGAAGCCGGTTTCCACCGCCTGCCGGAACTCCTTTCCTGCCGGCGTCAGCGCCACACCTTGGGAACGCCGCTGGAACAGTTTCTGGCCGAGCGCGCCCTCCAATTGCCGGATCTGCTGGCTGATCGCCGGCTGCGAGCTGCCGAGATGCTGGGCCGCCTTGCTGAAACTGCCGAAGCGAGCCGCGGCCTCGAAAGCTGGCAGCGCGGCCAAGGGTGGCAGGTCGCCCATGATATTAGTCTTACTTATATCGCTCATATTGCCTGACCGCATTCCGGACCGTCCCTGGCCAGCATAAAATAGGACTTTGTCGTAATAAACCGGCAAACGGCCTCTCATCACGATATAAGTGGGCGCCGGGACCGGTCAGTTGGGAGAAGCCGCCACCATGGCAACACGCAAACCGAATATCCTTTTCCTCATGGCGGACCAGCTCGCCGCCACCTATCTGCCGGCCTATGGCCATCGGGTGGTGCAGGCGCCTCATCTCTCGGCCCTCGCCGAGAAGGGCGTCACCTTCGACAGCTTCTATACCAATGCGCCGCTCTGCGCGCCTTCCCGCTTCACCATGATGGCCGGCGCTTTGCCGAAACGGATCGGCGCCTTCGACAATGCGGCGGATTTCAGCAGCGACGTGCCGACCTTCGCCCATTACCTGCGCGCCGCCGGTTATCGCACCACCCTGACCGGCAAGATGCATTTCTGCGGCCCCGATCAGTTGCACGGCTTCGAGGAGCGGCTAACCACCGATATCTATCCAGCGGATTACGGCTGGACGCCCGATTGGGAGCATTTCGATGTGCGGCCGAGCTGGTATCACAACATGCTCTCGGTCCTGCAGGCCGGGCCCGCCGTGCGGTCGAACCAGCTGGATTTCGATGATGAAGTCACGTATACGGCGCGCCGTCATCTCTACGACATGGCCCGCAGCGCTGATGAGCGGCCGTTCTGCCTGACAGTTTCCTGGACCCATCCGCACGATCCCTATGCCGCCCAGCCTGAGCTGATGGCGCGCTACCGCGAGGACGACATCCCGCTGCCCCTGGTGCGCCGCGCGGATGTGCCGCTCGATCCGCATTCCGCCCGGCTGCGTCATGTTTCCGATATGGAAGCCTATGTCATCCGGGACGAGCATGTGCGCCGGGCCCGTCACGCTTATTTCGCCAATATCACCTATATCGACAGCCAGGTCGGCATCCTGATGCAGGCGCTGAAGGAGACCGGCCTCGATCAGAACACCATTATCGTCTTCACTGCCGATCACGGCGACATGCTGGGCGAGCGCGGCCTCTGGTACAAAATGAGCTGGTTCCAGGATTCCTGCCGCATCCCGCTGATCGTCTCTGCCCCTGGCATGTTCCAGAGCGGACGCGTCAGTGCCTCGACCTCATCGATCGATCTGCTGCCGACCCTGGCGGAGATCGCCACCGATGGCGGCAAATTCTCGCCAGCCGCTCCAATCGACGGCCGCTCGCTGCTGCCGCATCTCAACCGCACCGGTGGCCATGACGAAGTGATCGGCGAATATTGCGGCGAAGGTGCGATCGCGCCGCTGCTGATGATCCGGCGGGGGCAATGGAAATATGTCTGCTCGACCCCTGATCCGGACCAGTTGTTCGATCTGTCGGCCGATCCGCTGGAAAAGACCAATCTCGCCGGCAGTCCTGCCCATGCCAAGATCCTGGGCGACTTCCGCGCCGAGGCGGCGCAACGCTGGGACGTGCCGGCGCTCCATGCCCAGGTTCTCGCCAGCCAGCACCGTCGCCGGCTGGTCTATCAGGCATTGTCTCAGGGCAGGCATACGAGTTGGGATCACCAGCCGCTGCGCGATGCCAGCACCAGCTATATGCGCAACCATCTGGTGCTGGACGATCTCGAATACCGCTCGCGCCTGCCCCATGTGGAAATGCCGAAGGCAGCGGAATAAAGAAAAACGCGCTCGTAGATCATCTACGAGCGCGTTCCTCAAACATATAAGCAATCAGATATGAATGGTCTTGCTGGAGATGGCCAGGGCCGCTTCCTTGATGGCTTCGTTGAAGGTCGGATGGCCGTGGAAGGCACGGGCGACATCTTCCGCCGAGCCATGGAATTCCATCGCCATGACGCATTCATGGATGAGCGTGCCGGCATCCGGCCCCAATATATGCGCGCCGAGCAACCGGTCGGTCTTGGCATCGGCGATCAGCTTGACGAGGCCGTCGGTATCGCCATTGGCCTTGGCGCGTGAATTCGCCAGGAAGGGGAATTTACCGATCTTGTAGGCGACACCAGCCGCCTTCAATTCGTCCTCGCTCTTGCCGACACTGGCCAGTTCCGGCCAGGTATAGATTATGTTGGGCACCGTCTCGTAATTCACGTGCCCGGCCTGGCCGGCCAGCATTTCGGCGATGGCGACACCTTCTTCTTCCGCTTTATGGGCCAACATCGGACCGGCGATGACATCACCGATCGCATAGATGCCGGGCACATTGGTCTGGAAGTGATGATCAGTCTTGATGCGGCCTTTTTCGTCGAGCGCCACACCGGCGGCTTCCAGGCCGAGTCCTTCGGTATAGGGCTTGCGGCCGATCGCCACCAGCACCGTATCGGCCACCAATTCTTCCTTGGCGCCACCTTTGGCCGGTTCGAGGCTTAGCGTCACCTTGCCCTTGGCGCTTTTCGCCCCGGTCATCGCCGAGGTCACCTTGGTGCCGAGCTTGAAGGCCATGCCCTGTTTCGTCAGGACACGCTGGAACTGGGTGCTGACCTCGGTATCGATGCTGGGCACGATCCGATCCAGGAATTCGACCACCGTTACCTTGGCGCCGAGGCGCAGCCAGACCGAGCCCATCTCCAGACCAATCACGCCGCCGCCGATCACGACTAGATGTTCCGGCACTTTCTCCAGCGACAAGGCGCCGGTCGACGAGACGATCTGCTTCTCATCGATGGTGACGCCGGGAAGCGGCGTCACATCGGAGCCGGTGGCGATGATGATGTTTTTCGCGGAGACGGTCTGGGCGTTCTCGCCGCTTACTTCGATCTTGCCGCCCCCCAGCAGCTTGCCGGTCCCTTTCAGATGAGTGACCTTGTTCTTCTTGAACAGGAACTCGATGCCCTTGGTGAGATCGCCCACCACCTTGGTCTTGCGATCCATCATTGCCTTCAGATCGAGGTCGAGCTTGCCGACCTTGATGCCATGGGCGGCGAAGTCATGGGCCGCATCGGCATATTTGTGCGATGAGGTCAGCAATGCCTTGGAGGGGATGCAGCCGATATTGAGGCAGGTGCCGCCCAGCGTAGCGTGCTTTTCGATACAGGCGGTCTTGAGGCCAAGCTGCGCGGCCTTGATGGCACAGACATAACCGCCCGGCCCGCTGCCGATCACCACCACGTCGAAACTGTCTTCCGCCATCATCGGCTCCTTTTCAATCTGCTCTCGGTCGTCGCTCGCCAGCGTCAGCCCCGCCGGATCAGGACCGTCGACCGTTCCTTCTTCGGCCCATAGACCGTCATGCGTTTGAAATCGGCGTGGGATACGGTGCGGCCGGCCTGCTGGCGTGCCGTCTGTCCCAATTCACGCGAGATCCAGGGATCGTTCACCCGGATCTCCTCATCTTCGATGGCGCTGACCACCACCCAATGCGGCGTGTCATCGCCATGGAACAGATTGGTCGAGACCAGGACGATGGGAATGGCGCCTGCCGCCATCGCCTGGCGCAGTTCCGCAATCGATGGGTTGCCGCGATGGACCGGGATGCGCAGGCGCTTCGCCTCTTCGAGATCGGCCTGCTGCAGCAGGCGCATCACCTGAATACGGTCCTTGTCGTCGAGACGGTCGGAGAGGAAAACCCCGCCTTTGTTCATCCAGACTTCGGCCGAGAAGCCGCGCCGCTTGGCTGCCAGTGCCAGCCCCAGCGCGCCGCTGCCGCCATGGCCGGCGCCCATGAAGATGGTGGTCGCCTCGCGCCACAATTGCAGTTCCAGCCTGCGGGCGATCTTCACTTTCGGATCGAGCGCATTCATCGCCATCATCAGCGAGGACGGCCCGCAAGTGAACCCGGTGGATTGATTGTAATAAGCGATCCGGCGCGGCTTGGCGGCAGCGCCGGCCTTACGACCTGACGATTTGCGCGTAGCCTTTTTGGCTGCGCGCGGTTTCGCCGCCGCCTTACCACGAGCCGGCATGAAATTCCCCCCTCAGATCTCCAGGATCAGGCGCTGCGGATCTTCCAGGCAATCTTTCAGACGCACCAGGAAAGTCACGGCTTCGCGGCCGTCAATGATGCGATGATCGTAGCTGAGTGCCAGATACATCATCGGCCGCGCTTCGATCTTGCCATCGACCACCATGGGCCGCTGCTGGATCTTGTGCATGCCGAGGATGCCCGATTGTGGTGGATTGAGGATCGGCGTCGACATCAGCGAACCATAGACACCGCCATTGGAGATGGTGAAGGTGCCGCCGGTCAGTTCCTCGATCGCCAGCTTGCCGTCGCGGGCACGGCGGCCGAGCTCGGCGATACGTTGCTCGATTTCGGCGAGGCTCATCTTGTCGGCATCGCGCACCACTGGCACAACCAGCCCCTGCTCGGTGCCGACTGCTACGCCGATGTCGTAATGATTCTTATAGATGATATCCGGGCCGTCGATTTCGCCATTGACCGCCGGCACTTCCTTCAAAGCCTGGATGGCGGCGCGCACGAAGAAGCCCATGAAGCCGAGCTTCACCTTATGACGCTTTTCGAAGCTCTCCTTGTACTTATCGCGCAGGGCCATCACCGCGCCCATATCCACTTCATTGAAGGTGGTCAGCATGGCGGCATTGTTCTGGGCCTGCTTCAGACGCTCGGCGATACGGCGGCGCAGGCGCGACATCGGCACGCGCTCTTCATTCGGCGCCAAAGCGCGGGGCACATGTGGAAGCTCGACAGCGGGCTGCGACGGCATGGCCGGACGGGCGACCGGCGCAGGCTGCGCGGGCGCGGCGGGCGCCGGCTGAGCCGCGGGAGCAGCCGTCTGCTTGTCGAGATATGCGATGACGTCTTCCTTCAGCAGGCGGCCATCCTTGCCGGTTCCGTTGATCTTCGCCGGATCGAGATTGTTTTCAGCCACGAGCTTGCGGACCGCCGGCGAGAGATCGTCGGCCTTGGCAGCCGGCGCCGGTGTTGCCGCCGGTGCAGCGGGGGCCGCAGCAGCACCGCTGCCATTGGTGGCGACGACAGCGCCGTCGGTGATCCGGCCGAGAACGGCGCCAACCGCGACGGTCGTACCCGCCGGGGCGACGATCTCGCCCAATGTGCCGCTGGTGGGGGCAAAAACCTCGAGCGTGACCTTGTCGGTTTCAAGTTCCAGCAGCGCCTCGTCTGCCTTTACCGCATCGCCGACCTTCTTGGCCCATTTGGCCACCGTCGCTTCCGTCACCGATTCCCCAAGAGCCGGAACGGTGATGGGCGTGGCCGAGCCCGCAGCGCTGGCGGCGGGGGCAGCGGCTGCCTTTGCCGGTGCAGTTGCGGCCTTGGCGGGTGCCGAGGCCTTGGCCGGCGCGACTGCGCCGCCGGCATTCCCGCTGCTCGCCGCCGCGCCGTCGGTGATCTGGCCAAGGAGCGCTCCCACCGCCACCGTCGCGCCGGCGGGGGCGGCAATCTCACCTAGCGTGCCATTGGCGGTCGCGAAGACCTCCAGCGTCACCTTGTCTGTTTCCAGTTCCAGCAGCGCCTCGTCGACCTTCACCTGGTCGCCGACCTGCTTCATCCACTTCGCAACCGTCGCTTCCGTCACCGATTCCCCAAGAGCCGGAACGACAATAGGCGTGGCCATCATTTCACCTCGTCAGCCTCTGCGCATGCCCCGGCATACGCATATCGATGGATGCCGGCCGAGACCGGCGGTTTCAGTTCGAGCGATCAGCCCCGGCTGGTTTGGCCAAGTGCCTGGTCGATCAATGTCGCTTGTTCTTTGACATGGCGCCGGAAGAGACCGGTTGCCGGCGCCGCCGCGGCCGGCCGGCCGGCATAGATCAGGCGCGGCTGGCGATGTCCGTTGGTTTCCATGACGGCTTCGATCTCTGGCATCACGAAGGTCCAGGCGCCCATATTCTTCGGCTCTTCCTGGCACCAAACGATTTCCGCCTTGGGGAACCGCTTCAATTCGGCTGCCAGCGATTTCGCCGGGAAGGGATAAAGCTGCTCCACGCGCAGAAGGTAGATATCCTTGATGCCGCGCTTTTCGCGCTCCTCGAAGAGGTCGTAATAGACCTTGCCGGAACACAGGACCAGACGCTTGATGTCTTTGTCCTGCAACGGCGCGTCGTCCCACAGCAGCCGGTGGAAGCTGGTGCCGGGGCCGAATTCCGGCAGCTTCGACACGCAGAGCTTATGACGCAGCAGCGATTTCGGCGTCATCATAATGAGCGGCTTGCGGAAATTCCGGTGCACCTGACGACGCAGCACATGGAAGTAATTGGCCGGCGTGGTCGCATTGACGACCTGCAGGTTGTCCTCTGCGCAGGCCTGCAGATAACGCTCGAGGCGGGCCGAGCTATGTTCCGGTCCCTGCCCCTCATAGCCATGGGGTAGTAGCATGACCAGGCCGGACATGCGCAGCCACTTCGCTTCGCCGGAGGAAATGAATTGGTCGATGATGACCTGGGCGCCATTGGCAAAATCGCCGAATTGCGCTTCCCACAGCACCAAAGCGCGCGGTTCCGCCAGCGAGAAGCCATATTCGAAGCCGAGCACGCCGGCCTCCGAAAGCGGGCTATCGATCACTTCGAAATGCGCCTGGCCTTCACGAATGTTGTTGAGCGGCGTGTATTCGGTTTCGTTTTCCTGGTCTATCAAAACCGCATGACGTTGCGAAAAAGTGCCGCGCTTGCAGTCCTGGCCGGAGAGGCGGACATAGACGCCTTCATTCAACAACGTGCCAAAAGCCAAAGCTTCGCCGGTCGCCCAGTCGATCCCTTCGCCCGTCTTGAACATGTCTTCCTTCTGGGCGAGCTGGCGGGCGATCTTGCGATTGACATTGAATGTCGCTGGCACCGTGGTCAGGGCCTTGCCGACTTCCTGCAGGCCTTCCGGCGTGATCGAGGTTTCGCCACGGCGCTCGTCGCCTGAGGCGATGGCGAGGCCGGCCCAGGCACCTTCCAGCCAGTCGGCCTTGTTCGGCTTGTAATTGGCCGAGCCTTCGAATTCCGTTTCCAGGTGATGCTGGAAGTCCTGCATGATCTTGTCGACCTCGGCCTGGGTCAACACGCCTTCCTGCACCAGCTTCTCAGCATAGATCGTCCGGGTGGTCGGATGATTGGCGATCTTGCGATACATCAGCGGCTGGGTGAAAGCCGGTTCGTCGCTTTCGTTATGGCCATAGCGGCGATAGCAGAACATGTCGATGACCACGTCGCGCTTGAACTCCTGACGGAATTCCATAGCAAGCCCGGCGCAGAACAGAACTGCTTCCGGATCATCGGCATTCACGTGCAGGATCGGCGCCTGTACGCCTTTGGCGATATCCGAGCAATAGGGCCCCGAGCGCGACGCAACCGGACTGGTGGTGAAGCCGATCTGGTTATTAATGATGAAATGGATCGTGCCGCCGGTTCGGTAGCCGAGCAGTTCGGAAAGATCGAGCGATTCCGGCACAAGGCCCTGGCCGGCGAAGGCCGCATCACCGTGGATCAGCAGGCCCATGACCTGCTCCCGGTTCTTGTCGCCGCGCTGCCGCTGCTTGGCGCGTACCTTGCCGAGCACCACGGTATTGACCGCTTCGAGATGCGACGGATTGGCATTCAGCGAGAGGTGCACCACATGGCCGTCGAATTCGCGGTCGGCGGAAGTGCCGAGATGGTATTTGACGTCAGCAGAGCCCTGCACGTCTTCCGGATTGGCAGAGTTGCCCTGGAACTCCGAGAAGATCGCCGAGAACGGCTTGTTCATGAAGTTGGCGAGCACATTGAGCCGGCCGCGATGGGCCATGCCGATCACGACCTCCTTCAGGCCAAGCTGGCTGCCACGCTTGATAATCTGTTCCAGCGCCGCAATCGCAGTTTCGCCGCCATCGAGGCCGAAACGCTTGGTGCCGGTGAACTTTTTGTCAAGGAAGCGCTCGAACATCTCCGCCGCGGTCAGGCGTTCGAGGATTGTGCGCCTGCCGCGACCGGTGAAATCGCGCTGCGCCCGGCTGCCTTCGATCCGCATCTGCAGCCACTTCTTCTGTTCGGGATTCTCGATATGCATGTATTCGATGCCGATCGACCCGCAATAGGTCTGCCGCACCGCATGCACGATCTGGCGCAAGGTCGCGCTCTCGTAACCGAAGGCGTTGTCGATAACGATTTCCCGGTCCATGTCAGCTTCGGTGAAGCCATAGGTGCGCGGATCGAGCTCGGCATGCTTGCCACGCGGCTTCAATTCCAGCGGATCGAGATTGGCTTCGAGATGGCCCCGCACGCGATAGGCGCGGATCAGCATCATCGCCCGCAAGCTGTCGAGTGCGGCTTTTTTCAGATCGCGCACTGTCGCCCGCGGCCGGCCGACATCGTCGATCGAAACTTCTTCTTCATGCCCGTTGCCGATTTCGACAGCCCGCTCGCGCGGCGACCAGCTGGCGCCGCGGATGTCCTGCAGGACAGTCGTCGCGTCGTCCTTCAGGTCATCAAAAAAGCTGCGCCAGCTGGGATCGACCGAAGCGGCGTTCTCCAGATATTTGGCGTAGAGTTCTTCGATGAAAGGGGCGTTGGGGCCGGAAAGGAAACTGGTTTGATCCATGCTCGATCACTCACTGCAGCCAAGGCCGCGATCGGGCGGCGGCCCGTAGAGAAACCCCTGGCATACCGGCGCTCGGCAAACACCGTCGGAAATGGAAATCCGGACTACCGAAGCTGCCTGCAGAAAGCCGCACCCGACCGGCGGCATCCCGTGATTTATAACCGTCCTTCCGGTATGACGCCGCAGAAATCTGCCCCCGGTCATGACAAACCGGTGACACTTTTCTGCGACGCACCGGTTTACTTACCCATTGCCTTGACCATGGTGCTCCCCAGGCTGGCGGGGGAATCCGCCACCAGGATGCCGGCCGAGCGCATGGCTTCGATCTTGTCGCCGGCACCGCCCTTGCCGCCAGAAATGATCGCACCGGCATGACCCATGCGGCGCCCCGGAGGCGCCGTGACGCCGGCGATGAAACCGACCACCGGCTTTTTCTTCTTCGACGC
Source organism: Dongia soli (assembly GCF_034044715.1). NCBI lineage: Bacteria > Pseudomonadati > Pseudomonadota > Alphaproteobacteria > Rhodospirillales > Dongiaceae > Dongia > Dongia soli. Next base: position 594,405 of record NZ_JAXCLW010000001.1, read on the forward strand.
TTTCAGGAACGCGGCGGCGTCTTCCTCGGCACTGCCGCCGATTTCGCCGATCATCACGATGCCCTGGGTTTCGTCATCTGCCAGGAACAACTCCAGGCAGTCGACGAAATTGGTGCCGTTGACCGGATCGCCGCCGATACCGATGCAGGTCGTTTGACCGAGACCGGCCGCCGTTGTCTGCGCCACCGCTTCATAGGTCAGCGTGCCGGAGCGGGAGACGATGCCGATCTTGCCGCGGCTGTGAATATGGCCGGGCATGATGCCGATCTTGCATTCGCCGGGCGTGATGATGCCGGGACAGTTCGGTCCGATCAGACGGGTCTTGGAACCGGAAAGGCCGCGCTTGACCCGCACCATGTCGAGCACCGGAATGCCCTCGGTGATGCAGACCACGAGCTCGATGCCGGCTTCGCTCGCTTCGAGGATGGCATCGGCTGCGAAGGGCGGCGGCACATAAATGACGCTGGCATTGGCACCCGTCTTGGAGACGGCCGCAGCGACCGTGTCGAAGACTGGCAGATCCAAATGCTGGGTGCCGCCTTTGCCGGGCGTCACGCCGCCGACCATGCGGGTGCCATAGGCAATTGCTTGTTCGGAATGGAAGGTGCCCTGGGAACCGGTGAAGCCCTGGCAGATGACCTTCGTGTCCTTATTGACGAGAACGGCCATTACCTCACGCCTCCTTCACCGCTTTGACAACTTTTTCCGCTGCATCGGCCAGATTGTCGGCCGACAGGATCGGCAGGCCGGATTGCGCCAGAATCTTCTTACCGAGGTCTACATTGGTGCCTTCGAGGCGCACCACCAGCGGCACATGCAGGCTGACTTCTCGCGCAGCGGCAACGACGCCTTCGGCAATCACGTCGCAGCGCATGATGCCGCCGAAGATGTTCACGAGAATCCCTTCGACATTGGCATCGCTGAGAATGATCTTGAAGGCTGTCGTGACGCGTTCCTTGGTGGCGCCGCCGCCGACATCCAGGAAGTTCGCCGGCGCACCGCCATAGAGCTTGATGATGTCCATCGTCGCCATGGCAAGACCGGCGCCGTTCACCATGCAGCCGATATTGCCGTCGAGCTTGATGTAATTGAGGCTGTGCTTCGCGGCCTCCAGCTCTGCCGGATCTTCCTCATCAGCGTCGCGCAGCTCTTCAATATCCTTGTGGCGGAAGAGCGCGTTGTCGTCGAAATTCACCTTGGCATCGAGGGCCAGCACATCGCCGGCACCGGTCACCACCAGCGGGTTGATCTCGACGATCGAGCAATCGAGTTCGTTGAATGCGCGATACATCGCGGTGACGAATTTCACGCAGGAGCCAATCTGATTGCCTTCAAGGCCAAGGCCGAAAGCGATTTCACGGGCATGGAAAGGCTGGATCCCGGTCGCCGGATCGACGGCGATCTTGATGATCTTTTCCGGATGGGTCGCAGCAACCTCTTCGATCTCCACGCCGCCTTCCGACGACGCCATGATGGTGATCCGCGACGTCGCACGGTCCACCAGCATGCCGAGATAGAGTTCGCGCTTGATGTCGCAGCCGCCCTCGACATAAATGCGCTTCACCAGGCGACCCTGCGGGCCGGTCTGATGCGTTACCAAGGTCATGCCAAGCATCTTCTGCGCGGCATCGCGCACCTCGTCGACGGACTTGACGACTTTGACGCCGCCCGCCTTGCCGCGTCCGCCGGCGTGAATCTGGGCTTTGACCACCCAGACCGATCCGCCAAGTTTGCGCGCTGCGTCGACCGCTTCCTCAGGCGTATAAGCCACATGACCCTGGGGAACGGCGACACCGAATCTGCCAAGGAGGGCCTTGGCCTGATACTCGTGAATATTCATGCCCGGCTACCGTGAATGTTGCAGTGCAAATTGCACTCGCATGCATATCGCATAGGGCGCTGAAAAGCCTAGTTAAAAAGCTTGAGGAGCACAAAAAAGGAAGGAACGTCAGAAAAACGCTTCGGAACTGACATAAAAAGCGCTCCAAAAAAGCGGGCGACAGCGACAGCCAACGATTTGCTGTAGTGCAGCAAGCCGTACTCTATCACCTTCCAGGGCGGGTTCAAGCCAATTGAACTTCAACCCGCCGGGTCGGGGACAGGGCTGTCGCCGTCGCCGGTCTTTGTGCGAAGCGCTTATCTGACCCGCATACGAAACAAACGGGCCAGTCACCGCAAAAGCGATGTTACTTCTTCGCAGCTTTCTTCTTCGCAGCCGACTTCTTCTTGGCGGCGGGCTTCTTCGCGGCCTTCTTGGCGGCCGGCTTCTTGGCAGCGGCCTTCTTCGCCGCCGGCTTCTTGGCAGCCTTCTTGGCAGCCTTCTTGGCGGCCGGCTTCTTCGCGGCCTTCTTGGCGGCCTTCTTGGCAGCCAGCAGGATGGTCTCAGTCATTTGCTTCTCTCCTCTTTGAAGCTTCCCCATCACAGTGATGAGGCCCCTAAACGGCCTCGACCGATCCGTTGAACAGTGCCATTCAGGCCGTCCGTGCTTGAATCGATCTCGACCACTTTCTCCACGTCGCTAGCGCCGATAACCGGCACGCCGACATAGAGCCCTTTACCCAACCAGCCGCCAATCAAGCGGCGGCTAGTGGAGCATAAACATTGAACTGGTTTGCAAGTGGTTTACGATCATCGAACCCGACGTCGTGCATATGCCACGTGATCGCGGCATACCCCATCTTGACGGTCCAGTTCATTCCATAAGGCTCGGCTGGTGACATGATGGCTGGCGCTTTGATCACCCTAATCGCAAGGCGCGTCGCCATCTCCTTGGCCAAACCTCTGAAATCCTTTGCCGGGAAATTCCCGATATACCCGCGATCGCGCACAGTGAAAGCGTCGATCCGGCCCACCGGAACCCCGTCACACAGAACGTCTTCACCTGTCTCCCTGAGGCTTGCCCGTAGCGCCGGATTCCTGCCGACCCCAGCGGCATCCATCGACGCTATCTTCGTGCGTGCCATTATCCACCCCGGATCAGGTTACGCATTGCCACCGCACCTTTTGGCAACGCCCACTTCCCCATTGCACACAACACTAGCTGTTGTGTTAATACTATCATTTTCCCTCAAGAGCAAGTGTTACTCGCGGCAGTTTTGTAAAACACACATTTTACCCGCCGCTGCGTCACGTCAAATGCGGTCTACTGAGGTAGTCCACCGATTGCATTTCGTTCAGCCGGGACACCGTTCGCTCGAATTCGAAAGCACCGTCGCCGCTGGGATAAAGCCGCTCCGGCGCATCGGCCGCGGCAATCACAGCCATGACTTTGTGTTCGTACAGCTCGTCGATCAGCACCATGAAACGTCGTGCCTGATCCCGCAGATCGGCGGAGAGACGCGGTACATTGTCGACCAGCACGACCGAGTAATGAGTGGCGATGGCGAGATAGTCGGCGGCACCGAGCGGCTTTGCACAGAGGTCGACGAAATCGAACCACGCAACCGACCCGGCCTGACGCGGGATATCGACTTTGCGCTGCTGCACCGTCAAGGTCCGCGATGTCGGTTCCTTGCCACCAGTCAACCGCGCGAAAGTATCGCGCATGTGACGCGCTGCCAATTCGCCGAGCGGATAGTGATAGACCCGCATGTCCTTCAGGCGCCGCAGGCGGTAATCGCGCGCGCCATCCAGCTCCAGCACATCCAGTTTCTGCTTCAGCAGATCAATGAACGGCAGGAACCGCTCGCGTTGCAGGCCGTCCTTATAAAGGTCGTCCGGCGCCCAGTTGGAAGTCGCCACCACCACCACGCCGCGCTCGAACAGCGCCTCGAAGAGACGCCCCAGGATCATCGCATCGGCGATATTGGTGACATGGAATTCATCGAAGCAAAGCAGCGTGCTCTCTGCCGCCAGCTTGTCGGCGAGTGCCGGCATCAGGTCGACCTGCTTCGGCTTCTCCTGCCGCCAGTGATGCAGCGTGTCATGCACTTCCAGCATGAAGGCGTGGAAATGTACCCGCCGCTTCTTCTCGACCGGCGCCGAGGCGAAGAACAGGTCCATCAGCATCGACTTGCCGCGACCGACACCGCCGAAAATATAAAGCCCCTGCGGGGCATCGACTTCGCGGCGGCGCGATAGACCCAAACGCTCGCGCCAACTCGTCGCCTGGGCCTCCGGCTGGTAATTCCGCAAGGCATTGAAAAGGGATTGCAGCTTTTCCGCTGCGAGAAGTTGCGCTGCATCATGCTGCAGCTGACCGTCACGTTGCCGCGCGCGATAGGCGGCAAGCGGTCCTTCTTCCGTCATGGAGGAGACCAACGCGTCAGACACGTGAAAGGCGGCGACTCGGTCAATATGCATGTTGCAGATATGACATCACATTTTTCGTCATTTCGCCACGCCGAAATGAATCACTTGCGTTTTAATGACGCATTTTTTTGTGCCGCCTGAGTCTTTGATGCAACAGAAGATGGTCTTTGACGCGCGCACTACCCTGCATGCACGTCGCTATTCGTGCAGAATGCTCATCGCATTGATGTCTCACCTTGAGGATCACATCCACGACATGCGCTCATTCTGCCGACCTCGGCACAAACGAAAGCCGCGCCGAGCGGTGAGCATCGGCGCGGCATCGTCTCAATCAATCAAACGTCGATCAGAACTGCAATGGCTTGCCGTTCACCGTCATCTGGCCGTTCTGCGGCACATCGATCTTGAAATTGTCGACCGGCTTGCCGTCGCTGCCCGTCGCTCGCGCCGCGTAGCCCAGTAATGCCTGCAGTGCAGCGACATATTGCATCGCTTCAGGCTTCTCCTCAGCTTCCTTTTTTGCCAGGGAAAGCAGATCGTCGATACCGGTGATCGCAATATTCAATGCGCCCGTCGCTCCATAGATCGCTGCCGGCTTCATCACGAAATCACCATCGGCGGTGAGATTCGCGGCAGCTGAGCTCAGATGCGACGGCTCAACACGCAGCTTCACGCCGTCCCGCTGCAGAAGCTGCTGCAATTGAATCATGAAGACTGTCGTCTTGGCTTCTATCTGCGTCGGATCGGCCGTCGCATAGGCAGCGGCGCCATCCGCCATCACGGAAACGAGATCGGCAGTGGGGAGATCGATCAACGACACCGTCAGCGCGCCCGTCGCCGGCAGACTTGCTTTTGCGAAGGGGCGCTCTGCATCCGGCGTGTGAAGGACGAGACCGTCATGATCGAGGGTGAAAGTCAAAGTTGCTTTCGGCTGATCGAAGCCAGTGGCCGCGAAGTTGAGGCCAGCTTTCCCAAGCTCGAAGGCCTCACCACCTTCGCGCTCCTGATAAGTGACACCGGACACATGCAGATCGACGATTGAATCCGCGATCAACCCCGGCAGAGCCTTAATGAAATCCTGCACAGAGCTATCCGGCACTGCATTGCCGGAAGCATTACCAGCGGTGGCGGCGGTCGAGGCAGCGGGCGATGTTCCCGTACTGCCACTGCTATCGGCGGCGGCGGTTTGGCCGTCGGCGGGCTGCGCGCCAGCTTCGCTTTGCTTGTTCGCGGCCGATTGATTACCGACTTGCCGCAACGCACGCATTTTCGCCGCGTAGTCGATCAGCTTCAGTCCCTTGGCTGCGGAACTCGCATCGATCGAGGCGATCGTGAGCTTGCCGCCATCCTTGTCGCCCGCATTCAAACCACTGATAGTCAGCTTGCCGACCTGATCCCATAACCCCTGCCCCTTATCGGTGCTGTCGACGGCGAAGGCGATGCCCGCCATCTTCAGATCTCCGCCGGTTTTCGGATCGTCGACGGCGATATCGGCCACTTGCAGATCGAGCTTGGTGAAACTGGATGCTTCTTTCAGCCAGGTTCCTTCGAAGGCCTTGACCGTCTGGGTGACACCGCCGGCGCGTTTACCATCGGGCGCCTTGTACGGGATGGTTTGGGCGATTGACAAGTGATCGGCCTGGTAGATTTTGCCGTCTTTGGGGGTCAGGACATAGCTCAGTTTGCCGATATCGAAATAACCGGCGTCACTCAGCGTGAGCTTGACGCCCTCGATCGTGACCAGGTAGCCGGCATCTTGCTGCGGCGTGACGGTAACGGTGCCGTGACTGAGACTGCGCTGGTCAACCGGCCCCTCCATCTGTGCCAGATAGCCCTCGACATCCTTCTGCAGGCTTGCCGCCACCTGGGTGCGATCCGGTCCCTTGTCGCAGGCGGCCAATATCAAGCCCACGACCAGCGTGACACCGGCGAGGCGACCGGCCTGTTTCCCAATTCTCATCCGCGACTCCCAAATAAATTGCCCGGCATGCGGCCGGGCTTGTGCCTTACCATAACAGATTTGCCGCCCGATGGACGCTGCAATCCGGCAAACGAAAAGATCCGGGTGTGAGTTATATCACGCCCGGATCTTGTCATTACCAAGCCGATCCCGTGACCGGGATATGGCGAGACCGTTACCGCCGCTCCACCATCAGCTTCTTGATTTCGCCGATGGCCTTAGCCGGGTTGAGGCCCTTGGGGCAGGTCTTCGTGCAGTTCATGATGGTGTGGCAGCGATAGAGCCGGAACGGATCTTCCAATTCGTCCAAGCGCTCGCCGGCGCTTTCATCGCGCGTATCGGCGATCCAGCGATAGGCCTGCAGCAGGATGGCGGGGCCGAGATAACGGTCACCGTTCCACCAATAACTGGGGCAGGAGGTCGAGCAGCAGAAGCACAGGATGCATTCCCAGAGCCCGTCGAGCTTGGCCCGCTCCTCCGGCGATTGCGGCCGCTCGCGCGAAGGTGGCTGGCTCTTCGCCTTCATCCAGGGCTCGATCGATGCATATTGCGCGAAGATGTGATTGAGATCAGGGACCAGATCCTTAACGACCGGCATATGCGGTAGCGGATAGATTTTCACATCGCCGCTGATCTCGCCGATATCCTTGGTGCAGGCCAGCGTATTGGTGCCGTCGATATTCATCGCGCAGGAACCGCAAACGCCTTCCCGGCATGACCGGCGGAAGGTCAGGGTCGGGTCGATCTCGTTCTTGATCTTGATGATGGCATCGAGAACCATCGGTCCGCAGGCATCCAGATCGACCTCGTAGCTATCGATCTTCGGATTGCCGCCAACGTCCGGATCCCAGCGATAGACCTTGAAGGTCTTGATCCGCTTCGCTCCGGCCGGCGCCTTGAAGGTCTTGCCGGAAACGGGTTTCATGCTGGCGGGTAAGGTCAATTCGGCCATGATGTCAGCCCTCGCCCCGATTAATAGACCCGCGCCTTCGGCGGGAAGGATTGCACTTCATTGCTGAGCGGCTGCAGATGCACCGGCCGGTAATCGAGGCGCGGCTTGCCGTCCTCGCCGCACCAGGCAACAGTATGCTTCATCCACTTTTCGTCATTGCGCTCCGGGAAGTCTTCGCGGGCATGAGCACCGCGGCTCTCCTCGCGATTGACCGCCGATTCGATCGAAACGACCGCTTGATAGAGCAGATTGTCGAGCTCCAGGGTCTCGACCAGATCGCTGTTCCAGATGAGTGAGCGGTCGCTGACGCCGATCCGGTCGCGCTGGGCCCAGAGAGCGTGGATCTTCCCGACGCCCTCCTTCAGGCTTTCGCCGGTGCGGAAAACGGCGCAGTCATTCTGCATCGCCCGTTGCATATCGAGACGCAATTGCGCGGTCGGGATATCGCCCTTGGCATTGCGCGCCTTGTCGAGGCGGCTGATGGCAAGATCGCCGGCATCCTTGGGCAGCGGCCGCGGATTCTCGTTCGGCTTGATCAGCTCGGCGCAGCGATGTGCCGCAGCCCGGCCGAAGACCACGAGATCGAGCAGCGAATTCGACCCCAACCGGTTGGCGCCATGCACCGAAACGCAGGCGGCTTCACCGATCGCCATCAGGCCGGGCACGACGGTATCCGGATTGCCATCCTTCAGCGTCACCACTTCGCCGTGATAATTGGTCGGAATGCCGCCCATATTGTAATGCACCGTCGGCAGGACCGGGATCGGCTCGCGGGTGACGTCGACACCCGCGAAGATGCGCGCCGTTTCGGCGATGCCCGGGAGGCGCTCGTGGATCACCTTCGGGTCGAGATGCTCGATATGAAGGTGGATATGGTCCTTCTGCGGACCGACCCCGCGTCCTTCGCGGATCTCCATGGTCATCGCCCGGCTGACGACATCGCGCGAGGCAAGATCTTTCGCCGAGGGCGCATAGCGTTCCATGAAGCGCTCGCCGGCGGAATTGGTGAGATAGCCACCTTCGCCGCGCACGCCTTCGGTGATCAGGCAGCCGGCGCCATAGATGCCGGTCGGATGGAACTGGATGAATTCCATATCCTGCAGCGGCAGCCCGGCACGCAGCGCCATGGCATTGCCGTCGCCGGTGCAGGTATGGGCCGAGGTGCAGGAGAAGAACGCGCGGCCATAACCGCCGGTCGCCATCACCACCATCTTGGCATGGAAGCGATGAATGGTGCCATCATCGAGATTCCAGGCAATGACGCCGACACAGGCGCCTTCCTCATCCATGATCAGGTCGATCGCGAAGTATTCGACGAAGAATTCCGCCTGGTGCTTCAGCGCCTGCTGGTAGAGTGTGTGCAAAATGGCATGGCCGGTGCGGTCGGCGGCGGCGCAGGTGCGCTGGGCGATGCCTTTGCCGAAATGCGTGGTCATGCCGCCGAAAGGACGCTGATAAATCTTGCCGGCTTCGGTGCGGCTGAAAGGCACGCCATAATGTTCCAGCTCGATGATCGCCGGCACCGCCTCACGCACCATATATTCGATGGCGTCCTGGTCGCCCAGCCAGTCCGATCCCTTGATGGTGTCATACATATGCCAGCGCCAGTCATCCTCGCCCATATTGCCGAGCGAGGCGGAGATGCCGCCCTGCGCCGCCACCGTATGGCTGCGGGTCGGATAGACCTTGGAAATGCAGGCCGTCTTCAAGCCCTTTTCCGCCATGCCGAAGGTGGCGCGCAGGCCGGCGCCGCCGGCGCCCACCACCACGACGTCATAGCGATGATCCACAAAGGGATAGGCTGTCCCGTTGAGATGAGGGCCGTTCGCCTTCGGGCTGCCGTTTGCGTTTGTCTCAGCCATGATCCGGATCGATCCCGTTATAAAAAATTCAACCGCCGAAGGCGATGACCAGCAGCGACACCACCGCAGCCACCATCAGGGCGAAACAGGCAAAATTGGTCAGTACGATCAGCGCCTTGCGGCAGCCATGATTGCTGACGTAATCCTCGATCACCACCTGCAGGCCGAGCGCTGCGTGATAAAACATGGCGCCGAGAAACAACACCATGAGGCCAAGCGTTACCGGCGACCCAAGCCAGGCGACAGCCGTGGCGTGATCGGTATCGGTCAGGAAGACCAGCGAGCCGACGAACCACAGGGAAAGCGGAATAAGCGCCAGGGAGGTCAAGCGTTGCCGCCACCAATGGTTCACGCCTTCTTTCGCAGAACCGAGGCCACGCACGCGGCCGAGTTCGCTGCGCAATCCTTTCTCGCCCGCCATCAGAATGCACCCCGCGCCATATAACCGAACACCCAAGCCAACACGGTGAGCAGGATGGTAGCGACGATCACCGCATAACCGCTGCGATAGGCTGTCGGCAATTCGTAACCCCAACCCGCGTCCCAGGCCAAATGCCGGATGCCGTTCAGCAGGTGATAGAAGAAGGCCAGCGACCAAAGAAACAGCAGGATGCGGCCGATGATGGAGCCGACGATCCCCTCCGCCGTGTCGAAAGCTTCGTTGCCGATTGCGGCTGCGACCAGCCAATAGACCAGCACAAGCGTGCCGACTGCTAGGCCGACACCGGCGACGCGGTGAAGGATCGATGTGGCGGAAGTGAGTTGCGGCTTATAGATCTGTAGATGCGGCGAAATTGGTCGCGGATGGCTGGCCATGTATTCATCCCGAGGATGCGTTAACTACAAAACGCGAACCCTACACCGCGGCGTGTAAGGCTGCGCCTGTGATAACTCTTTCGCATTGCAGCGTCAACTTTACGCAGTTCTATCGTAAAAGCATGGCTGATGCGCCAAAAAGCGCCATTTCCATCACGCGCGACGCTTCAACAACACGGTGTAGTCGAGATCGAGCACCAGTTCGGCCGGCGGTTGGCTGCCAGCGGCGGTGAGCGAACCGGGAAAATCCGCGCAGGGATGGTCTTTGGCGGCCACGGTCCGCAATCGCAAGGCCCCGACATCCCGGCGGCCCGGCAACTCGATCCGCTCGATGATCTCGCTCCAGGCATAGATCGTATCGCCGGCGAAGCTCGGATTGACATGCCGCCCGCCATTGATCGCCAGGATTTTGAAAGCGCCGGCGAGACCATTGAAGCTGAGCGCGCGCGCCAAGCTGATGATATGGCCGCCATAGATCAGGCGCCGGCCGAACCGGCCCTTGGCCTCGCTGTGCTGGTTGAAGTGAACCTTGGCATTGTTCTGGTAGAGACGCGTCGCTGTCATGTGGTCGCTTTCTTCCAGCGTCATGCCATCGACATGATCGATCTTTTCGCCCGGCGCATAATCGTCCCAGAGATGCGGTTGACCGGCCAGGGCTGCATCATAGCGTGTCACGTCGAGCCCGGCGGGCAGCATGAAATCGGCAGCAGCGACCTCGCTTGGCAGATTGGGCACCTTGGCTTCGGGCGCCGGTGCCGACTTGTCGCGTTTGCGCACCATCACCCAGCGGACATAATCGAGGACGACTTCATGGCGCTGGTTGCGACCGATCGAATGGACATAGACCACGCCCGTTTCGCCATTGGAATTCTCTTTCAGCCCGATCACGGTCGAGCGGGCACTGACCGTGTCGCCGGGATAGACCGGCACGCCGAATTTGCAACCGGCATAACCGAGATTGGCGATCGCATTCAGCGAGATATCGGCAACGGTCCGGCCGAACACCATGTGAAAGACCAGCAGGTCGTCGACCGGCGCCCTTGGCAGGCCGATCGACTGGGCAAAGCTGTCCGAGCTTGGCAAGGCGAAACGCGAACCGGTCAAGCCGATATAGAGCGCCACATCCCCGGCACTGATGCTGCGTGGCACCGCATGCACGATCTCCTGGCCCAGCCGAAAATCTTCGAAATAGTTGCCCGGATTGGTCTTCATCTTCCCCTGCTCAGCTTGAGTATCGCGTTTATGTTGCAGTGCAAACATTAGCGACAGGCACGCGGGGAAAGCAAGAACGCTGCATTGACAGCACGGTTATTTCGGTGATGGGGGATTGTTGCGAGACAAGTTGCCTGTTTTCGCCAATACGGCGACATGGCAAGGTGACAATTCGATTTCACGATGCCCCGAACACGACGCCAAGAACGATGAATATCCTATCGATCCAATCGCAGGTCGTTTACGGCCATGTCGGCAACTCCGCCGCCCAGTTCATCCTGCAGCGCCTCGGCTATGATGTCTGGTCGATACCGACTGTGCTCTTCTCTAATCATCTGGATTGGCCGACCTGGACCGGCCGGGTGCTGCCGCCGGAAGATGTTGCGGCGCTGATCGACGGCCTCGACAAACTGGGCGTGCTGGAGCGGGTCGATGCGGTGCTGACCGGATATCTCGGCGACGCGGGCAATGTACCGCTGGTGGCACAGCTGGTCGATCGGCTACGGGCCGACCATCCCAATCTCATCTATGCCTGCGATCCGGTCATGGGCGACCACGGCGAGCTTTATGTCAGGCCCGCCCTGGCTGAAGGAATTGCCGAAGAGCTGGTGCGGCGCGCCGATATCCTGTTGCCTAATCAGTTCGAACTGGCGCGGCTCAGCGGCCGCGACATTCATGATCACGCGACCACCATTGCTGCCGCGCGCGAGCTGAAACATCGCAGCAAGGCCCGCATCGTGGTGGCAACCGGTGCCCCGGAACCGTCGATGCCGGACTCGATCTTCGCCGTCGCGATGGATGACGACAGCATCTGGCGGGCGGAAGGCGCGAAGGTGGAGGTGCCGGCATCGGGCGCGGGCGACAGTTTCGCCGCCTTATTCGTCGGACATTATCTGCGGCAGCGTGATCTGTCGCAGGCTTTGGCCGCGGCGGTGACCGGCACAAGCCAGATATTCGCTGCCACTGCCGCCAAGGCGCATGATGAATTGGTCATCATCGGCAGCCAGGATAAGTGGGCCAACCTGCCCGCGACCACGGCAACGCGCATTGCTTGATAGATCGCCGGGGCGATAACCCACCCATTGATAAGAAACGGCCCGCGCGATCTCGGACGGGCCGTTCACTTCACCTCGACATTGACGGTCCGGTTTACGCCGCCTTCTTACCCAAATGTTCCTTGACCAGCACTTCGGCGATCTGCACCGCATTGAGGGCAGCACCCTTGCGCAGATTGTCGGAAACGCACCAGAAATTGAGACCGTGCTGCACCGTCGGATCCTTACGCAGGCGGCTGACGAAGACCGCGTCTTCACCAGCACATTCGGCCGGCGTGACATAGCCTTCATCGACCCGGTGATCGATCACGGTCACGCCCGGCGCGTTCCGCAAAGCGCTGCGCGCTTCTTCCTCGCTGATCGGGTTTTCGAATTCCACGTTCACCGCTTCGGAATGACCGATGAAGATCGGCGCACGTACGCAGGTCGCCGTCACGGGGATATTCGGATCTAGGATCTTGCGGGTCTCGACCGCCATCTTCCATTCCTCTTTCGTGTACCCGTCTTCCATAAAGACATCGATATGCGGAATGAGATTGAAAGCAATCTGCTTGGTGAACTTCCGCCGCTCGACCGGGCTGTTCATATAGATCGCACGGGTCTGGTTGAAGAGCTCATCCATGCCCTCCTTGCCGGCGCCCGAGACCGATTGATAGGTGGCGACGACGACCCGCTTGATCTTGGCGAGATCATGCAGCGGCTTCAGTGCGACCACCATCTGGATGGTCGAGCAGTTCGGATTGGCGATGATGCCGCGCTTGGTGTAGTTGGCGATGGCATGGGGGTTGACCTCGGGCACCACCAGTGGCACGTCCGGTTCCATGCGGAAATGCGAGGTGTTGTCGATGACGACCGCGCCGGCCGAGGCGGCCTTGGGCGAGAAGACGGCGGATACCTTCGCACCGGGCGAGGAGAGGACGATATCGACACCTTTGAAGTTATAGGTGTCGAGGCGCTGCACCTTCAGCACATCATCTTCGCCGAAGGAAACCTCGCTGCCGGCCGAGCGTTCGGAGGCCAGCGCCACCACCTCGCTGACCGGGAACTGGCGGTCGGCCAAGGTCTGCAGGATTTCCCGTCCTACATTCCCCGTGGCTCCCACCACTGCAACTTTATACGCCATCATGTCCTCTCATTTGCATCGTCTAGAAAAAGAAAAAGGCCGCATCAAGCGGCCCACGGAACAACCCTATAAGCCGCAATGCGTCAGCCGCCGGTAGTTTTTCCGGTGGTGGTGGTTGCGGTGGTGGTGGACGTCGACTGACCATTCGCAGCGGTCTCGTCGGCGTGGCGCGGACAGGCCATCGTGCTCGCCGACAGAGCGGCAAGCCCGAACAGAATCGTCAGCATGGCAAGAGCCAGTTTCATCGCCGGATCAATCATCCTTTGCACCAACAGCACAATTTTATACCCGTGGGCGGGCTTTTGTCGAGTCGCCGTTTTCCCGGCGATTCGCCGGTTTCGGCAGGAATGGTTCAAGAAGACCTGGACATCTAGGGGTTGAACGGCTCCACCGAAACGATGCGGAAAGGCAATGTCTCGCCATTATGATCGGTGATCGAAACATATTCTCCCGGCCGGAATTGGTGGCGCTCGAATTTAAAGGCCGGTTCGTCATCATCGACACCGGGCTCATAGGAAAAGACCCAGTGGTCGCGGCCAAGACGCAACAAGGCGCCGCTTTGCGCTAATTCCCCGACCCAGAAGCGATGCACCCGACAATGGCTCTTCAACTGCTGGAAGGCTTCGAAATCCAAATGGCCTTCGGCATTGAGCGGCGCCACGAACTCGTAACCACAATCGGGCGTACCCTGGGGAAAGTCTCGCGTCCGTCCAAGCTCAAGCCTAATGGTGTGCAACTGCGTCGCTCGTTGCTGGTCTCGCCGCCCCTCGCCTTCTTTCATCGCTTATCCGCCGCTCGCTCCGCTCGCCCGCCTCAATGCGCCAGCAAAACCGGCAGGCCTGCATGGTGAATCATGTCCCGCGTGACGCCACCGAGGACCATTTGGCGCAAGCGCCCGTGGGAATAGGCCCCCATAACCAACAGGCCGGCCTGTTGTTCCGCCGCCGTCTGCAGGAGGCGCTGCGACGTCCCGCCTTCTTTGGGAACGTCCGCCAAGGCTGACTCGATGCCCTGCCAGGCCAGATAACGTACCAATTCCAGCGCCGCATTGCCCTGTTGCCCCTCTGGAACGGTCGCTACCCGCACTCTCGCGCGTCCCGACAGGAGGTCCAAGGCAGATTGCACCGCGCGAACGGCCTCAATGCTGCCATTCCAGGCAATCAGCGCAGTCCCCGTCTCGATCGCCTCCAACGCCGCTTCGGACATCGTCTTGGGCACCAGCAAGACCGAGCGGCCGGCCGCAAACAGCACATCCTCCAGCTGAATGGACATCAGGGCGAAATCGTCGCCCTGCTCGGGTCGCGCGAAGACAATCAAATCGGTCAAACGGGAATAGATGATGAGCGGATCCCGGATCAGTTCCTGTTCCTGCTCGGCGACGAATTGGGTCGTGACACCGGCAGCTTCCGCTCCCGGATTGATCGGCTGGTCGGACAAGGTGATGCCCCGATCCGCCACCCATTTATCGAAAGTGGCTCGCGCGGTCTTGGCCAGGGCCTCGCTATGCTTCCTGGTTACATCAGCCGCTTCTGCGATGGCGAAACCCACCCCGACCAGCATCGGCGTCGATTGCAAGGGATCTGCAAGGACGTGCAAAGCCTGGATATGTGCTTGATGAGGTTTGGCCACGGCAAGTGCCGCATCGAGCGCGCACCGATCGGTCTCGATCCCCAAGAGTGGAACCAGGATGTGCTTGATGCTCATCTAGAGACCCCTTTTTTGCAAACTCGGAACGACATACTGACCTAAAAAATGTGGGTCTCACGTCCGGCCGAGTCAAGAAATAGCGGACTGTAGATGGGCAAAGGCGCCTCACCATTTAGTGAAGCGCCTTGCAGGTCTTTGCCGGAAAGGTTGTCGGGGGAGGATTCAGCCGGAAATGATTTCCGTCGTATCACACCGCCAACCGGTCCAACGCCTTCAAGATTTCGTCACCCATCTGCGTGGTCGAGACCTTGGTGCAACCGGGTGCCATGATGTCGCCCGTGCGGAACCCACCGGCAACCACTTCCTGGGCCGCCTTATCGAGGAGATCGGCTTCCTTCCCAAGATCGAAGGAATAGCGCAGCATCATCGACAGGCTGAGCAGGCAGGCGAGCGGGTTTGCCAGATCCTTGCCGGCAATATCCGGGGCCGAGCCATGCACCGGCTCATAGAGCGCGCGACGCTTGCCATTGGCATCGGCGGCACCCAGAGAGGCGGAGGGCAACATGCCGAGCGATCCCGTCAGCATGGCGGCGCAATCGCTGAGCAGATCGCCGAACAGATTGTCGGTGACGATGACATCGAACTGCTTCGGCTGACGCACCAACTGCATGGCGCAGTTATCGGCATACATATGGCTGAGCTCGATATCCTTGTACTCGCCATGGAGCTTGGTGACTTCCTCGCGCCACAGCAGGCCGCTTTCCATCACATTGGCCTTCTCGACCGAGCAGAGCTTGCGGCCGCGCTTGCGCGCCAATTCGAAGGCGACGCGGGCGACGCGATGGATTTCACTGGTGGTATAGACCTGCGTGTTGACGCCGCGGCGTTCACCGTTGGGCAGATTTTCGATACCGCGTGGCTGACCGAAATAGACGCCGCCGGTCAATTCGCGGACGATCATGATGTCGAGGCCCTCGACCAATTCCGTCTTCAGGCTGGAAGCTTCCGCCAAGGCATCGAAGACCAGGGCCGGGCGCAGATTGGCGAACAGCTCCATATCCTTGCGCAGACGCAAGAGGCCGCGTTCCGGCTTGATTTCGAACGGCAGGTTATCCCATTTCGGACCGCCGACGGCCCCCAGCAGAACCGCATCCGCATCCATCGCCTCGGCCATAGTCTCGTCGGTCAGCGGCACACCGTGCTTATCGATCGAGCAGCCGCCAACCAGGCCGTCGCTCACCGAAAAGCTGAGGCCTTGGCGCTTTTCGAACCAGGTGATGACGCGCTTGACCTGTGTCATGACTTCGGGACCGATGCCGTCGCCGGCGAGAATCAGCAGCTTCTTATTGGATGCCATGAGGTCGATCGCTTTCAGGAATCTTTAGTCGGAGAATAAAATGAATGCCGGCGACACGGGCCGCATCGCCGGCGGCAGCTCACCAAAGCCAGGGCTGGCTGAGCTTATTCTTGCTTTCGTAGCTGGCGATATCCGGAGCCTTCTGCATGGTCAGGCCGATATCGTCCAGGCCATTCAGCAGGCAGTGCTTGCGGAAGGGATCGATGTCGAAGCGGATGACACCGCCATCGGGGCCACGCAATTCCTGCTTTTCCAGATCGACGGTGATAACTGCGTTAGCGCCGCGATTAGCATCGTCCATCAGTTTGTCGACATCTTCCTGGGGCAGTTTGATCGGCAGGATGCCGTTCTTGAAGCAGTTGTTGTAGAAGATGTCGGCGAAGCTTGGCGCGATGATGCAGCGGATGCCGAAATCCAGCAGCGCCCAGGGCGCGTGTTCGCGCGAGGAACCGCAACCGAAATTATCGCCTGCCACCAGGATCTCAGCCTTGCGATAAGCCGGCTTGTTCAGCACGAAATCCGGCACTTCCTTGCCATCCGGCGTATAACGCATCTCGTCGAACAGGTTCTTGCCGAGCCCCGTGCGCTTGATGGTTTTCAGGAACTGCTTCGGAATGATCATGTCGGTATCGACATTGATCATGGGCAATGGGGCGGCAACACCAGTCAAAACGGTAAATTTTTGCATGATTCCCGGCTCTTTCTTGGCCGGATCGGACGGTGCCGCACACAGGCGACCCGCCATGACCGGCCGGATCGCCGGCTTTTATGTCACGCTCATCCTCATGAAACAAGCCCGGAGTCCGCGCAGGCGCCGGACGGCTGCTGCGCGACGATTGCAGGCTGCCTAGGTCGCGACGGGCATCATGACCGGCTCAGCAGCGGCACCTGCAAGGTGAAGCGGGCACCCCCGCCGGGATTATCATCGACCGACAGGCTGCCATGGTGCAGTTCGGCGATCCGCTGGGCGATCGCCAGCCCGAGCCCGGCATTGCCCGTGCTGCGCCGATCGGCCCGCCAAAAGCGGTGGAACAGGCGCTGGCGGTCCACTGGCGGAATACCAGGCCCCCGATCGGCGACGCCAACCTTGCCGGCCGGATCGAGGGTCAATTCGACCTCGGTGCCTTCTGCCGTGTAGCGCAAGGCGTTTTCGACCAGGTTGCGCAAAGCCTGGTAGATCGCATCGGGATTGCCACGCACCAGGATGGGCTGTTCGGCCCCATTGACCGCGATCCCCCGATTCTGGCTGATCGCCAAAGGTGCCATCAAGGCCGCCAGCTCCAGGGAAATGGCACTGAGATCGGCGCTATCGCTGCTTTGGATGGTGAGTGCTTCGAGCTGAGCCACCATGGTCATTTGGCCGACCAGCCGCGTCATGCGTTCGACATCGGCCCGCAGCGGTTGCAGGTCCCGATCGCCGCCAAGGCTTTCCAGATGTGCCGCGAGTACGGCCAGCGGCGTCCGCAATTCATGCGCCGCATCGGCCATGAAATCGCGCTGCAGGCGAAACCCGTCATCGAGCCGGCCTAGCGCCCCATTGATGGTGCGGACCGGTTCCAGCAATTCCGCCGGCAGATCGTCGGTCGGCAAGCGCAGATCGGTTCGCAAAGGACCGATCGCAGCGGCAAAACGCTGCAGGCGTTCGAGCGGCGCCAGGGCCGAGCGCACGGTGAGGCTGAGAACGGCGAGCAGGACAAGCGACATCGGAATGGCGAAGGGGAGAAACTCACCAAGCCATTCCTGGGTCAAAGCATCGATTCCCACCATTGTGGCGCTGGGCCTGGCGGTGATCTGAACGATCAATCGCTGATTATCGATCGTCAGCACGCTGACCAGGGTGAAGACATGCCGTTTCAGCGGACGCCCGTCCTTCAGTGGCCGCTGGATCAGGAAATCGCTGATATCGTCTTCGCCATCAAGGCCAATGATCGGCAAGGGCTGAAGAAGGTCGGCATCGTGTCCGCCGCGCAGCAATTCCCGCCCCGTCGAATCGCGAAGGAGATAGGCGACGCCGCTGGGAATACCGTCGGGATTGAGCTGCCAGGACCCGTCGGGCTGGCGCTGGAGATTGCGCTCAACCGTATCGGTGATTTCCTGCAGCTTGCCGAACAGGATATCGCTATTGGCGCTGCGGTAGATCAGGAAGAGCGCCGCACCGACCAGCAGGCAAAAGAAAATGCAGACCCCGCCGAGCCTGAGAAGGAGGCGGGACTGCAACGATCGGTTGGTAAAGGCACGTTTGAACTGACCCATGACTGCGGAGCCCGGTAAGCTCGCCGTCCCCGAACCGACGGCCCTTCCGCCCCCTTGATCGATACGCCCGTCAGGCAGTCTCCGGCCGGTGAGCAATCAGTGAGGCTCCATCACCATATACCCAACACCGCGGACGGTGTGGAGATGAATATCGGCACCGCTGGCAGTGAGTTTCTTCCGCAAGCGGGAGACAAGCACTTCCAGGGCATTGGTGCCGACTTCATCATCGAAACCATAGATGCCATCCTCGATGATGGTCCGATTGACGACATTGCCCGGACGCCGCAGCAGGATTTCCATCAACGCCAATTCGCGTCGGGTCAGCCCAGCGCGCTTGCCTTCCACCATCAGGGCCGGACCGGAAGTATCCAGGCTGACATTGCCGAGATTGAGTTGCACGCCGAGAGCGGCGCCGGGACGGCGCAGCAGCGCCTTGATGCGGGCAACCAGCTCCTCCATGGCGAAGGGCTTGGTCATGTAGTCATCGGCACCGTGATTGAGACCGTTGACCCGGTCGCTGAGGCCATCGCGGGCCGTGAGTACTAGGATGGGCGTCGAATCGCCGGCAGCGCGCCGAGCCTGTAACAAATCAAGTCCATTGCCATCCGGCAAACCGAGATCCAGAATTACCGCATCGAAGCGGGCACCTGCCATAGCAGCATCGGCGTCACGGATATCCGCAACCCGATCGACGGTAAAATTGGCGTCCCGCAACGCCTTTTCTAGGAATTCCGACAGACGGTCGTTGTCCTCGATCAACAGCAATCGCATTCCGTTTCAGTCCCTTAATTTCGCCGATGGTCGCCGAAAAACGGTGTCTCGGCAGATGGTGTCGCTTGCAGCCGAAGGCTGCGGTTCGGGGTGCAACCGCAGCGAGGCGGCGCAACGGGATGGAGCATAGAAAGCCGGCCTGTCAGCAAGCTGACACAAAAGCAAGGTTATAAAAAAAGTTCGATACGGTCCAAGAATCGAGCGGGATCAATAGCAAAAGGGCGGCACCGACAGAGTGCCGCCCCTCGATAGACGTAAGTAAGCCAGCCGGCTGGCTTGGCTAAGCCGGATCAGCCGACCTTTCGCACATCCGCAAGATGACCGGTGATCGCCGCCGCCGCCGCCATGGCCGGGCTCATCAGATGAGTCCGCCCGCCACGGCCTTGGCGGCCTTCGAAATTGCGGTTCGAGGTCGAGGCGCAACGTTCGCCCGGTGACAGCCGGTCCGGATTCATCGCCAGGCACATCGAACAACCAGGCTCGCGCCAGTCAAAACCGGCTTCGATCAGGATCTTGTCGAGGCCTTCCTCTTCCGCCTGCGCCTTCACCAGACCCGAACCCGGGACCACCATGGCATTGACGTGGGAGGCCACCTTCTTGCCCTTGGCGACCTTGGCGACTTCGCGCAAATCTTCGATCCGGCCGTTGGTACAGGAACCGATGAAGACCCGGTCGACCTTCACATCAGTCAGATGGGTGCCCGGCGTCAGGCCCATGTAATCCAGCGCACGCTGCATCGCCTTGCGCTTGGCTTCGTCCGCAACATTGGCGGGATTGGGCACTGAAGCGGTGATCGGCAGGACGTCTTCCGGGCTGGTTCCCCAGGTCACTTGCGGCACCAGATCCGAGGCCTTCAGCACGATCTCGGTGTCGTATTTGGCATCGGGATCGGAGGGCAGGGTCTTCCAGAAAGCCACGGCCTGTTCGAATGCCCCGCCTTTCGGCGATTGCGGCAAGCCCTTCAAATATTCAAATGTGGTCTCGTCCGGCGCAATCAGGCCGGCGCGGGCACCAGCCTCGATCGACATGTTGCAGATCGTCATGCGGCCTTCCATGGAGAGGTCGCGGATCGCCTTGCCGGCATATTCGATCACATGGCCGGTGCCACCGGCGGTGCCGATCTTGCCGATGATAGCGAGGATCAGGTCCTTGGCGGTGACGCCCAGCGGCAGATCGCCCTCCACCGTGATGCGCATGTTCTTGGCGGGACGCTGGATCAGCGTCTGAGTGGCCAGGACATGTTCCACTTCCGAGGTGCCGATGCCAAAGGCCAGGGAGCCGAAAGCGCCATGGGTCGAGGTATGGGAGTCGCCGCAGACGATGGTCATGCCGGGCTGCGTGAATCCCTGTTCCGGGCCGATGATATGCACGATCCCTTGGCGGGGATCATCCATTCGGAAATAGGGAATGTCGAAATCCGCGCAATTCTTCTCCAGCGTTTCGATCTGGATGCGGCTCTCTTCTTCCTGGATGCCTTTCGACCGGTCGGAAGTCGGCACGTTGTGGTCGGCGACCGCCAAAGTGGCGTTGGGACGGTGCACCTTGCGGCCGGCACTGCGCAGCCCTTCGAAAGCTTGCGGGCTGGTGACCTCGTGGACAAGATGCCGGTCGATATAGATGAGACAGGTTCCGTCCTCCTGGCGATGCACCAGATGATTGTCCCAGATCTTGTCGAACAGCGTCTTCGGTTGTGCCATGGCGGCCACACGTCCTTGATCGTCAATGTCCCGCATCGCTCCAGCCGCCGATGGTCGGAAAGCCGCTGGCACGATCGCGGTATGCCTCGATTACAATATCCGCGGCGGCAGAATCGGCCCCGCCGAGGATCTTGTCACTCACTACCGGGGCCAAGCCTAGCGGCACGGCGCGAACCGATGCCGGGCATGGCCCCTCCCCGGCTAGGCCGGGCCAACATTCATCGAGTCTGACGACCCGATGATCGGTCTTATTCGCCGGCCGCTTCAGAAGCGGTCGTCGTCGTCGTCGTCGTCTTTTCGGCGATACGAGCCGCCTTGCCGCGCAGGCCGCGCAGGTAATAGAGCTTCGCACGACGCACATCGCCACGGCGGATTAGCTCCACGCTCACCAGACGCGGGCTATAGAGCGGGAATACGCGCTCCACACCTTCGCCGTAAGAAATCTTGCGCACGGTGAAGGACGAATTCACCCCGGCATTCTTGCGGGCAATGCAGACGCCCTCGAAAGCCTGGACACGTTCGCGGTCGCCTTCGACCACCTTCACATTCACCTTCACAGTATCACCGGGCGCGAATTCCGGCAGCTTCGACGCCGCAGCCAGCTTAGCAACCTGGTCCTTCTCGAAATCATGCAATGTCGTCATGACACAGTTCCTTCCTTGTAATGTCGTCCGGCGCCCAGGCTTTCGCGGGTTGGGCCCCGGTATCTGTTACGCCTTGTCCTTCTCGGCGCGTTTCTCATAGGCCGCCCATAAATCGGGCCGCCGCAATCTCGTCACGTCCTCCGCCTGACGTCGCCGCCAGGCATTGATCTTCTCGTGGTGCCCGGAGAGCAGAACTTCCGGCACCGGGCGGCCCCGCCAGACGGCTGGCCGCGTGTAATGGGGATATTCCAGCAATCCCCGTTCGAAACTCTCTTCATCCAGCGTTTCGGCCGCTCCCATCACACCGGGTATCAACCGAACCACCGCATCCATCAGCGCCAGCGCCGCGACCTCCCCGCCGGACAGGACGAAGTCGCCGAGGCTGACTTCCATCAATCCGCGGGCCTCGATGACCCTTTCATCAAGGCCTTCATAGCGGCCGCAAAGCATCACGCAACCCGGTTCACGGACCAGTTCCTTGACCAGCGCCTGATCCAGCACCCGACCACGCGGGCTGAAATAGATCGCCGGCCCGGCCGAAACCGCACCAACCGAGGCCATATCCGCGTCCGGCTGCATCGCTGCTGCCAGCGCTGCATCGACCACATCCGGCCGCATCACCATTCCCGGCCCTCCACCGAAGGGGGTGTCGTCGACCGAGCGATGTTTATCCAGCGCGAAACTGCGGATATCCATCACTTCGAGACGCCAATCCCCTCGTTCCAGCGCCCTGCCGGCAAGACTGTGGCCGAGCGGTCCCGGAAACATCTCCGGGAACAGGGTCAGCACACGCGCCCGCCAAGCGGGAACCCGAACAGCGTCGGTCACCGGCCGCTCACCTCGCCTTCCGTCCCGACATCTTCGCCGCCGTCTTTCGGGCCGTCTTCCTCGCCATCACGGCTCGGCGCGGCGAAGAAGTCTTCCGGCAGGTCGATCGTCAGAAAGCCGCCGGCCAGATCGATCTCCGGCACGAAGGCCTTGGCGAAAGGCACATCGAAGCTGCCTTCGGCCGCGCCCTCCACCATGAGCAGATCGCCGGCGCCATAATTGGCCACATCGACCACCCGGCCGAAATCAGCACCCTGCTTGTCGCGCACCGCAAGGCCGATCAGATCCGTCAGGTAGAATTCCTCGGGATCGTCACTGGCCGGCAGTTGCGCGCGCGGCACGAACAGGCGCTGGCCCTTCAAGGCTTCCGCGGCATTGCGATCGGCGACACCGCCGATCCGGCCGATCAGCAGTGCCTTTGAGGGAGGAGCCTTACCCGGCAGGTCACCGCCCTTGCCGGTCAGAGTGAGGTCGAAGCGGCGCGTACCGCCCTCATCAAAGAGCGGACCATAAGCCGCGATCGCCGCCGGTTCGGCCGTGAAGGCCTTCACCTTCACCTCGCCCCGGACGCCATGCGCACCTGTGATCGCACCGACCAGCACCATCTTCTCTCCAACCGTCTTGCGACTCTCTGCCGTCATGCTGACGCAGCGGGTTCTGTCAGAACGGAACGACTGTCAGCTCAGGCTTCCGCAGCCTTGGCAGCAGCTTCCGCAGCGGCCTTGGCGCGCTCCTGGGCCTTCGCCTTCGGCTGCGACTGCTTCGGCTGTTCGCGGTGCTTCGGCGCCTCACCGAGGCCGGCGCGCGCCAAGAACAGGGCAACGCGATCGCTGGGCGTCGCACCGACCTTCAGCCAATGCTGGGCGCGTTCGGTGTCCAGCACCACGCGGTTCGGATCGTCCTTCTGCAGCATGGGGTTGTAGGTGCCGATCTTCTCGACGAACTTGCCGTCACGGGCAAAATGCGATTCGGCCACAACGATGCGGTAGAAGGGACGCTTCTTGGCGCCACCACGGGCCAGACGAATCTTCAACGACATATTTGGTTATCTCCTTTTGAAACGCTGATCTCTTAATGCGGTAAATTCGGGTTACGGTTCCGGATGATGGCAACAAGCTTCGATCTTGTTGCCGTCCGGATCAAAGGCGAAAGCGCCATAGTAATCTGCGTGGTAATGCGCTCGCAGGCCTGGCGCGCCGTTATCGGCGCCGCCGGCAGCCAGAACCGCCGCATGAAAAGCATCGATATCGGCACGACGCTTGCCCATGAAGGCGATATGCACGCCGCCACGACGGCTGCCCTCAGCATCCAGCTTTTCCGGCACGCCGATCCAGAAGGACGGCGTTCCGCCCTTCTCGCCATAGCCATGTGCGACCACACCCTGGCCGGGAAGATCGATATCCATCGACCGGACGTAGCCGAGGCCGGCCAGGACGCGGTCGTAAAAACCGCGGGCCGCCGCCAGATCGGAAACGCCCAGCGAGACGTGATCGATCACTTCTTGCCTCCGCCGAAACCGGGGAATCCACCGCCCGGGCCGCCAAGTCCACCGCCGAGCCCGCCACCGGGACCCATCGGCGGCAAGCCCCCGCCCTTCATGAGACCGGCGAGGCCACTGCGCATCAGGCCTTTTTTGCCGAGCTTGCTGACCTGCTTCATCATGCGGGACATGTCCATATGCTGCTTCAGCAGCTTATTGACTTCCTGCACTTGGACGCCGGCACCTTTGGCGATGCGGTTCTTACGCGACGCCTTGATGATATCCGGGTGCTTGCGTTCCTTCGGCGTCATCGATTCGATGATGGCGATCGAACGCTTGACGATCTTGTCGTCGACCTTGCCTTCAAGCTGCTTCTGCATCTTGCCGAGGCCGGGCAGCATGCCCATGATCCCGCCGAGGCCACCCATCTTCAGCAGTTGGCGCAACTGCGAGGCCATGTCGTCGAGATCGAATTCGCCTTTCTGCATCTTGCGGGCAAGACGTTCGGCTTCTTCCTGTTCGGTGGTCTCGATCGCTTTTTCGACCAGGCTGACGATATCGCCCATGCCGAGGATGCGGCCGGCGATACGATCGGCATGAAAATCTTCGAGGGCATCGATCTTTTCGCCGACACCCAGCAACTTGATCGGGCAGCCGGTCACGGCGCGCATCGAGAGGGCCGCACCACCGCGCGCATCACCATCGACGCGGGTCAGCACGATGCCGGTGACACTGACACGGTCCTTGAAGGCCTTGGCGACGGTCACCGCGTCCTGGCCGGTCATCGCATCGGCGACCAGCAGGGTCTCATGCGGATTGGTGGCGGCGTGAACCTGCGCCACCTCATCCATCAGCTCTTCATCGATCGCCAGGCGACCGGCGGTATCGAGCATGACGACATCGAAGCCTTCGAGCCGCGCCGCTTGCAGAGCCCGCTTGGCGATCGCGACCGGCGGCTCACCCGGCACGATCGGCAGGGAGCGGCCGCCGATTTGCTCAGCAAGAATCGCAAGCTGCTGCTGCGCCGCCGGACGGCGGGTGTCGAGCGAGGCCATCAGCACTTTCTTGCCCTGGCGCTCGGCCAGGCGCTTGGCGATCTTCGCGGTGCTGGTGGTCTTACCGGAGCCCTGCAGGCCGACCATCATGATCGGCACCGGCGCTGGCGCATTCAGGCTGATCGCGGTGGCGGTTTCCTCACCGGCCGAGAGCATCTTCACCAGCGCGTCATGCACCAGCTTGATGACCATCTGGCCCGGCGTGATGGATTTAACCACCGCCTCGCCCACAGCGCCTTCGCGCACCTGGGCAATGAAATCCTTGACGACCGGCAGGGCGACATCGGCCTCGAGCAGCGCGATGCGCACTTCGCGCAGGGCTTCATCGACATCGGCTTCCGACAGCGCGCCGCGCTTGGTCAGCCGGTCGAAGACCCCACTCAGGCGTTCTGACAGTTTGTCGAACATGCGTCGTTGCGATCCGGTCGTTACAAACGGTTTCCCGGTCCCGCATCTCCATTTATCGACACCCGCAAAGAGCGTCTATACGAAGACAACGGATTTCGCGCCCGTGCGCGAAACTCGCGGACGGACGGGACCCCTCGGGGCCGAGGCTCTCCCAAAGTCGGTTAAGCGGGGCGGAAACTAGGCTTTTAGGACCGGCGAGTCAAGGAAACAGAGTTTCCGCGCCGCGAATGGCGGGAAACGAAACCAGCAAGCAAGCCCAACACTTGCCGGTGATCGATCGGGATCGGCAGCGGTCAGATGGCTGGCGGCACCAATCTCTGCGACAGGCTGTCGTTATTGCTGGTTGCGAGCGCGGTACCCGTCGGGACGCCAGCCGGGACGTTCCGCCGCAACGCATTGAGTTCATTGGCCTGAGCATCGACCCGGCGGGACAAATCGCGGCTGCGGCGTCGCGTGCTCCTATGGCTCAGCCACATGACCAGCAGGCCGAACAGAAAGCCGAAAAGAACGCAGCCAAGCGTAAGGAGATAAAGCGGCGCGGCAATATCCCAGGGCAATGGCCAGAGATTGAGGGTGACACTCTCCCGGTTCATCACCGCAAACAGCACCACGAGGATGGTGATGGGCAAAGTGATGATCCAGGTAAAACGTCGCATGGCGGCCCCGTATATAACGGCAAAGGATGACGGCTAAACCCCGCTATCCGTCGGTTCCATGCGGCGGCGGGAGCCGGTGGCATTGCGGGACGACAGTCTAACCGGCATGGCGAGAACCGCAACAGCCGAACCGTCGAAAAGGAGTGACCGGCGTCAAAGCGCCAGCCACATCGAGACACATCAATTGATTGATATGATTTAATTTCCGCCGGGATTACCGGGTTCCTTATGCAGGCCGGCATCGCCGCTGCTAGTGGGCGTTATTGTATTGCCCTCGCCGCCTGCGCCCGGAACATCGCTTCGACCGTTCAAGCGGTCGCGCAATTCCTTGCCGGTCTTGAAGAAGGGCACCACCTTCTCCTCCACGGCGACGGTTTCACCGGTACGCGGGTTGCGTCCCTTGCGGGCATCCCGTTCCTTGACCGAGAAGGCGCCGAAGCCACGCAACTCGACCCGATCACGCCGCGCTAAAGCGTTGGTGATTTCTTCGAAGATGGTGGTCACGATGCGTTCGACATCGCGATGATAGAGATGCGGATTCAAAGCCCCGATGCGCAAAATCAATTCGGATTTCGTCATTGCTGTCCCCGTCGCCCGTCCACACCGGCATCCGTTCCAGGTCTGGCGTTCCCCATCAGCGTAACAGACCCGCGACTGGCGATCGGATGGCAAGCGAAAGACAGCTCTTCAAGAGACAATCCCCCTCACGCGCCTAACTGCCTGTGGCGACACGGCAACCCCCTGTTGCCGAATTCACGCTGTAAGGTTAAGGCTGCCAGCGGAAATTCAGGTCGTCAAGGATAAGTCGCTCATTTTTATACGTTTTTTCGAAAACGTGGTGTTTCGGCACGAAAAAAGGCCGGGATGGTTGCCCATCCCGGCCGATTTTATCCCTATAGCGACGCATTTGTCGCTTTAGGGCAATCCGCTTATTCGTCCTTCTTGGCCTTCTTGGCCTTGGACAGGGCGGCGCCCAGGATGTCGCCCAGGCTGGCGCCCGAGTCCGACGAGCCATATTCGGCCATCGCCTGCTTGTCTTCCTCGACCTCGCGGGCCTTGATCGACAAGGCAATTTTGCGGGTCTTGGCATCGACCTGGGTGATCTTCGCATCGACCTTTTCGCCGATGGCGAAACGATCGGGGCGCTGTTCCCCGCGCTCGCGCGACAGATCCACCTTCTTGATGAAGCCGGTCAGGCCGTCGCTCAGCGTGACTTCGATACCGCCATCGGTGATCTGCGAAACCGTGCAGGTCACGACGTCACCCTTCTTCAAGGTGCCGGCGGTTTCGGCGAAATTGTCACGCGTCAACTGCTTGATACCAAGGCTGATGCGCTCCTTCTCAACATCAACGTCGAGAAGCTTCACCTTCACGTTGTCGCCCTTCTTGTAATCCTGGACGGCATCTTCGCCCGAACGATCCCAATCGAGATCGGAAAGATGGACCATGCCGTCGATATCGCCCGGCAGGCCGACGAACAGACCGAATTCGGTGATGTTCTTGACTTCGCCTTCCAGCTCGCTGCCGACCGGATGCTTGTCGAGGAACGCCTGCCATGGATTGTCGAGGCACTGCTTCAGGCCGAGGCTGATGCGGCGCTTCACCGGATCGACGTCCAGGACCATCACTTCGACTTCCTGGCTGGTCGAGACGATCTTGCCCGGATGGACGTTCTTCTTGGTCCAGCTCATTTCGGAAACGTGCACCAGGCCTTCGATGCCCGGCTCCAGCTCCACGAAGGCGCCGTAATCGGTGATGTTGGTCACGCGGCCGACGAACTTGCTGCCAGCCGGATACTTCGCACCGACCTGCTCCCAGGGATCCGCCTCAAGCTGCTTCATGCCAAGGCTGATGCGCTGGGTTTCCGGATTGAAGCGCACGACCTGGACATTGACGGTCTGGCCGATATGCAGGGCTTCCGACGGATGGTTGATGCGGCGCCAGGCGATATCGGTGACGTGCAGCAGACCATCGACGCCGCCGAGATCGACGAAGGCGCCGTAATCGGTGATGTTCTTCACCACACCCTGCAGCACTTGGCCTTCCTTCAGATTGGCGACCAGTTCGCTGCGCGCTTCGGCGCGGCTTTCTTCCAGAACCGCACGGCGCGAGACGACGATATTGCCCCGGGCGCGGTCCATCTTCAGGATCTGGAACGGCTGCGGCGTACCCATCAGCGGACCAACATCGCGGACCGGGCGGATATCGACCTGGCTGCCCGGCAGGAAGGCCACGGCGCCATTCAGATCGACGGTGAAACCACCCTTCACGCGGCCGAAAATCACGCCGGTCACGCGGTGGTTGTCCTTGAACTGCTTTTCGAGCTGGATCCAAGCCTCTTCGCGGCGCGCCTTCTCACGGCTGAGAACGGCTTCGCCATTCTTGTCTTCCATGCGCTCGAGATACACCTCGACCGTGTCGCCGACTTTGATTTCCGGCTTCTGGCCGGGGAGCGCGAATTCCTTCAGCGCCACGCGACCTTCGGACTTCAGACCGACATCGATGAGGACGAATTCGTTTTCGATACCGGCAACGGTACCGGTGAGGACGCTGCCCTCCAGACCAGCCGCTGCACCCAGGCTCTCTTCGAGCAGGGCAGCGAAGCTTTCTTTTCCGGAGGTTTCCTTCAGGGCTGCTTTAGCCATATGTCTAAGTTTCCTTTCAAAACGTTTTTCCGGCCAACCGGTTGTTTCCGGCGGTCTTCAAACAACGACGATAAGTGATGCGGGGCCACGTCCGATCCAGTGATCAATCAGCTCGGTCTTGATCGACCTGGTGGCGATGCCGGTCCAATGCTGGTTATACACCAGCATTATCCAGGATATCACGCCGCAAGAATCCGATCGATATACGTGATAGCCTGATCGAAAACCTCATCGGCGGTCATGGCCGAGGTATCGATGACCAGGGCATCCGGTGCCGCCGTCAAAGGCGCCACCGCGCGTTCCTGGTCGCGGGCATCACGCTCCTGCATGTCCTGCAAAACCCGGGCGTATATAGCCCCTGCTCCCTTTTCCTGCAACTCCTTGAAGCGGCGCTGGGCGCGCGCTTCCATCGAGGCGGTGATAAAGAGCTTGATGGGGGCGTCCGGACAAACCACGGTGCCAATATCGCGCCCATCGAGAATGGCGCCTGCCATGGCTTGGCCATCCGTTGCGGCCGGCGGCTGGGCGGCAAAGCGGCGCTGCCAATCCAGCAAAGCCGCCCGAACCGCGGGTATGGCCGCCACCTTGGACGCAGCCTGGCCGCCCGCCTCGGTGCGGATTTCCGGATCGTTGAGCAGTGAGGGGGATAAGCTTTCCGCGGCCGCAACTGCGGCAGATTCTTGAGCAGGATCAATACCTTGACGCATAACAGCAACGCCGACGGCGCGATAGAGCGCCCCGGTATCGAGATAGGCCAGCCGGTAATGGCCGGCCAGCCGCCTTGCCAGCGTCCCCTTGCCTGCTGCTGCCGGGCCGTCAAGCGCGATGATCAGAGACATTCGGTCAATACCCTTCCAGTTCAGGCTTTTAAGGGCGCGATCCCGGCGCCCAAGCCATTCATGAGCCGGGCGAAGCCGGGGAAGCTGGTATCGATCGCCGCACCATCGTCGATGGCGACCGGCCTCTCGGCGGCCAACCCCAGCACCAGGAAGGACATGCCGATCCGATGGTCAAGCTTGACCGCAATGGTCGTCCCGCCGGCCGGTTTGCGGCCCTTGCCGCCGCGCACCGTCAGGCTGTCCTCGCCCTCGCTAACTTCGATCCCGCAGCCGGCCAGGCCCTGCGCCATGGTGCCCAACCGGTCGCTTTCCTTGACCCGGAGTTCAGCCAACCCCAGCATCTTGGTTTCGCCTTCGGCGAAGGCGGCGGCCACGCTGAGGATCGGATATTCGTCGATCATCGACGGCGCCCGCTCGGCCGGCACAGTGATGCCCTGCAGCTTGCTGGCACGCACCCGCAAGTCACCGACCGGCTCACCGGCCACTTCCCGGCGGTCGAGGATCTGGATATCGGCGCCCATTTCCAGCAGCGTTTCGATCAGGCCGATGCGGTGGGGATTGAGCCCGATATTGGGCAGGGTGACATCCGAGCCGGGCAGGATCAGCGCCGCCACCAAAGGAAAGGCAGCCGAGGATGGGTCGCCGGGCACGACGATCTTGCGGCCGGTCAGTTCCGGTTGTCCCCGGAGGCTGACGGCACGGCCTTCCGGCGTCTGTTCCACCGTCAGTTCCGCGCCGAAGCCGCGCAGCATCAATTCGGTATGGTCGCGGGTCGGCTCCGGCTCGATCACCGTGGTGATGCCGGGCGTGTTCAGGCCGGCCAGCAGAATCGCCGATTTGACCTGGGCCGAGGCCACCGGCAGGCGATAGGTGATTGGCAACGGCTCCGCGGTGCCGATGACGGCCAGCGGCGGCCGGCCTTTGCTGCGGGCGATGATTTGGGCACCCATCCGGGTCAGCGGCTCGGCCACGCGCGCCATGGGGCGCGACCGCAGCGAAGCATCGCCGGTGAAAAAGGTGGTGAAATCATAGGTCGCGACGAGCCCCATCAGCAGCCGCGTTCCGGTGCCGGCATTGCCGAGATCAAGTACATCCGCCGGTTCGATCAGGCCGCCGATGCCGCGGCCGCGGGCATGCCAGACGCCATCCGCCCCGCGCTCGGCTGCACCACCGAGGGCGCGCATGGCGGCGGCAGTACGCAGCACATCCTCGCCTTCCAGCAGGCCATGAATTTCGGTTTCGCCCAGCGCCAGCGCCCCCAGCATCAGGGAACGATGGGAAATCGATTTGTCGCCCGGCACCTGGACCGAACCGGAAAGCGAACCGGCGGAACCGGATGTAAGAGGTAGAACAGCGGAATGAGCCAAGCGAAGACCTCAGCAGCTAGGGCATCAGCACGAACGGCGCTTCCCTTAGCATAACCGCAGGGCCGATCACTACCCGAAAGGAAGACGTAAGGAGGTCGAAGGGGCTGTCAGGCGCGGTTCGCCTCGCGATCCCGTGAATGCCGGACTGACCGGACTAGCGACCGTTTTCCTGCGTTGACAGGTGCTTGGCTTCGTGGCAATTGGGCGCCGGACCCGGCGCCGCGTGAACTGGAGATTGTCCAGCCCGACAAGGCGGCGCCCAGGAATTTAGGGAGTGGCATTGTGAGCAAGCCGGAATGGGGAACAAAGCGTACCTGTCAGAGCTGCGCTGCGCATTTTTACGACATGCGCAAGGACCCGATCGTCTGCCCGAAATGCGGCACTACTTACGATCCGGAAGCGGTGTTGAAGTCGCGTCGCAGCCGCGTCGTGGAAAAGGTCGTGCCGGCCAAGCCGGCACCGGACGAGGAATTGCCGGATGTCGAGATCGAAGAGGCCGATATCGGTGATGAAGACGATTCGATCATGGAAGATACCTCGGAACTCGGCGAGGATGACGAGGATGTCACCGAAGTGATCGAAGGGGTCGAAGAGGACCAATAAGCTTTTTTATCAGGCGAAAGTGGCTGCTGCATTTTTCGCTTGAATTCGCCGGGCAAGCTCCATAGGTTCTGCCCGCGTTCCGGACCCGACCGTTTCGGCGGACGGCCAGCCGGACAAAGACTTTCCCGGGCCCATAGCTCAGCTGGGAGAGCGCCACAATGGCATTGTGGAGGTCAGCGGTTCGATCCCGCTTGGGTCCACCAAAACAAAAGCCCCGCGCAAATTGCGCGGGGCTTTTTGCTGGGACCTTGAAAGCTTTAGAGCCTGCGACCTTATTCCGCCGCCTGGACGCGGCCGATCGGCAGATGACGGGCCCAGCGGCCATGCACCAGAACCGCGACAACACCGATCACCACGGTAACGGCGACATAATGGGCCGGCGCCACCGGATCCTTCGCGGTGAGCAGGGAGACGACCAGGGGCGTCAGGCCGCCGAAGACCGCATAGGCCACGTTATAGGCGAAGGAAACACCGCTGAACCGCACAGCCGGCGGGAAGACCCGCACCATGATGAAGGGCACCACTGCGATGGTGCCGACAAACAGACCGGTCAGCCCATAGAACGGCAAGAGCATCTGCGGCGCATTATGCAGGCCGACATACATGAGATAGCCGCAAACCACCAAGCCGATGCCGCCCAGGACCAGAACCGGCACGGCTCCAAACCGGTCGGCGGCCATGCCGACCAGCACGCAGGCGATGGACAAGGTGAGCGTGGCGAGGCTGTTGGCCTCCAGCGTCGCGGCGGGACTGAAGCCGGCCAGCTTTTGCAGCAAGGTCGGCGTCATCAGAATGAGAACGACAATCGCCGCGGTCAGCGTCCAGGTCGTCAGGGCCGATACCAGGATCGCTTTGCCGTGGTAGCGGATCACGGCTTTCAGCGGTAGCTCCTGGCTCAGCGCTTTGCGTTGGCGGATCTCCAGAAAGATCGGCGTTTCTTCCAGCCAGCTCCGCAGATAGACAGCAAGGAAGCCGAAAACACCGCCGACCAGGAAAGGCAGACGCCAGCCGTAATCGTGGATTTGCTCCGGCGTCAGCGTCACGTTGACCGCGGTCGCGGCCAGCGAGCCGAGCAGGATGCCAAAGGTCAGTCCTGCCGTCAGCAAGCCGCAGGCCACGCCGATGCGGCGGGGCGGCACATGTTCGGCGACGAAGACCCAGGCGCCCGGCACCTCGCCGCCAATCGCCGCGCCCTGCAACACGCGGAGCGCCAGCAGGGCGATCGGTGCGGCATAGCCGATATTGGCATAGACCGGCAGCAAGCCGATCAGCAGGGTCGGCACTGCCATCAGAAAGACGCTGAGCGTGAACATGCGTTTCCGGCCGAACAGATCGCCGAAATGCGCCATCACCACCCCGCCCAGCGGGCGCGCCAGATAGCCGGCGGCGAAAATGCCGTAGGACTGTAATTGACGCAGCCAGTCGGGAATGTCCGGCGGGAAGAACAACTGCCCGATCACCGCCGCGAAGAAAACGAAGATGACGAAGTCATAGAATTCCAGCGCCCCGCCCAGGGAGGCGAGAAACAGGGTCTTGATATCCTGCCCTGTGAGATTCCGTTTGGTGGTCTGGATCATCCCGTTCTGCATCATGTTCCGGCCGGTCCAAAGTCAGCAATTGCCCGCACTATATTCGGCGGACCGGGCCTTGGCGACCGGTTAATGCGGCGCCGGCAGCTCCGCTTCCGGTGCCCCCGGACCGTAGCGCAGGACCCTGACTGGATCGAGCGTGACGAGCCCGCTGCCCATGATCTTCTGCAGATGCGGCAGGAAGCCGTCCAGTTTTTCGCGGCTATCGATCACCTCGACAACCACCGGCAAATCTTCCGAGAGACGCATGATCTTCGCAGTATGCAACCGGCTGCTATGGCCAAATCCCATGGGACCGCGAAAGACGGTCGCCCCGGCCAGGTGCAGTTCGCGTGCCTTGAGCACAATCGCCTCGTAGAGCGGAGATCCATCGCAACGATCGTTTTCCCCGAAATAGATCCGAAGCCGCATGGCTTGTTGGGGCAAAGTCATGACATCCTCCTCGCGTTCACTATCGCAACTGATTGATGCCGGCTGCCGAGAGATGCCCCAGCCAGACGGCGATCAGACAGAACAACACCGAAAAGGCGATATTGGCGCCGGCCGCCAGCCATTGGCCGTCGCGCACGAGAGTCAAGGTTTGCAGGCTGAAGGACGAAAAGGTGGTGTAGCCGCCGCACAATCCGACCATGACGAACTGGCGCGTCTCGGTCGATACGAGCAGGCGGCCGTCCGGGCCGCTCAAGGTGGCAAAAAAACCAATGATGAAAGAACCGGTGATGTTGATGAAAACCGTGCCCCAGGGAAAGGTCTCGCCGATCCGATGGGCGACGAAACCTGAGAACCAGTAGCGCGCCATGCCACCCAGGGCACTGCCAAGTGCAATCCAGAAATAGGTAATCATGATTCGACCGCGGCAGATTTGCGGATGCGACATGTAAGCCCTACAGACTGCGACGGGCATTGGGCCAGTGTGATTGCGGCAATCAAAGCCAAAGCTTCCTCCTCAAAAATGGCACTCGCTGCCAATCGGGCGGAAGCCAGAGGGATTCCCGCCGCGATGAACAATACGGCAGGAGTCATCAGCCTTACGGCGGTTATCGGGGGAACCCCATCCCCATCGCGGCTTAGAATGGCGAAGCTCGATGATAACGTCAACCCGAAGACAGCTAGGCGGCAGGCTCGCTTTGCGAATCTGCAGCCTCGCGCGATAGCCGGCCGGCATCCGGTTTCAGATAGCGATCAATCGCCGCCAGGAGCTCGGGCAACCGGATGGGCTTGGCGACATAGTCGTTCATGCCGGCGGCCAGATAGATATCGCGATCGCCACTCATTGCATTTGCCGTCAAGGCGATGATCGGAACAGTCGCTTTCGCACTATCCAAGCGGCGGATCGCACGGGTTGCCTCGATGCCATCCATGCCCGGCATCTGTGCATCCATCAGCACCAGATCGAAATTGCCGCGCTGGACCGCCGAGAGCGCTTCGTGACCGTTATTGACCAGTTCCACCTGATAGCCGCTTTTGCTCAGCATGCTGACGATCAGAAGCTGGTTGATGTGGTTATCCTCGGCAATCAGGACGCGGTGGCGAACGAGCGGCTCGATCATTTCAGCAGGTGGCGAATCGGCAGGGAAAAGTGGCTGAGCCGCTGCGCCGACGGGACAGCGGATGGTAAACCAGAAGACCGAGCCATGCCCGGCCTCGCTACTAAATCCGATCTCGCCCTGCATGATCGATACGAGCTGCTTGCTAATGGCGAGGCCAAGACCGGTGCCGCCATATTTTCGCGCAATCGACGGGTCGCCTTGGCTGAAACGATCGAACAGCCGGCCCTGCGCGATGTTGTCTATTCCAATGCCGGTATCGACAATATCCAGTCTCAGCTCGATCTGGCCGGCTCCGAGATTGCGGTGCCGTGCCGTCACGGTGACGCTACCCCGTTCTGTGAACTTGATGGCATTGCCGATAAGGTTGAACAAGACCTGTCGCAATCTCGCGGGATCGGAAATCACCGATGCCGGGAGATCGGGCGCAAGCATAAGCGTGAGGTCCAGTCCTTTGGCTTTGGCGCGCGGCCGCATCAAGGTCGCGACGCTGTCGAGCAAGGCCGGCAGATCGAAATCGATGTATTCAAGTTCCAACCGCCCGGCTTCGATTTTGGAATAATCGAGTATGTCATTCAAAATACCGAGCAGCGCTTCGCCCGATTCACGGACCGCACGGACAAAGCGCAGCTGCTCATCGCTGAGCGGCGTATCCAGCAGCAGGCCACTCATGCCGATGACGCCGTTCATCGGCGTGCGGATTTCATGACTCATCATCGCCAGGAATTCGGATTTCGCCCGGCTCGCCTGTTCCGCTTGGTCCTTCGCCGCGGCGAGGCGGTCTTCAAATTCCTTGCGTTCATTGAAATTGCGAACGACATAAAGAATTTCAGACGGCTTCCCGCTGTCGTCAAGAACCAGTCGGAAGGTCGTATCGACCCAGACAAGCCGGCCATCGCGATGCCGCATGCGGTAGACTGCCGCGGCGCGTGCTACCGCACCATCACGCAGACAGGCGAGGAGGTCTTTGACTTTGGCCACGTCTTCCGGATCGATCAATTCGATGAAGTTGTGGTCGATCAAATCGATCGGTTCGTATCCGACCAGATCGCGGCAAGCGGGCGAAACATAGAGACTGAGGCCCATCACCGAAATCCGCCCGATCATATCGGTGACATTCTCGGCAAGGAACCGATACCGCTCTTCACTGGCGCGCAAGGCCAATTCGGATTTCTTGCGTTCCGAAATATCGCGGAACAGGACCAGACCGCCACGCACCTGACCGGCATTGTCAAGCATCGGCCGGCCACTGACGGAAATCATCCGGCCCGGCTTGGCTCGATCGGGCCGCAACATGAATTCCACCTCATCCGTCGCCTGGCCGTGCAAGGCAAGGAAGAGCGGCACCTCTTCCATCGGCAGGGGTGTCTCTCCGTCGGTCTGATAAAGCCCGTAAATCTCAGGCCAGCGGGCCGGCTGCGCATCGACACTGCCCACCCCGGCCAACCGTTCCGCCGCCGGATTGAAGAGGCGAAACATGCCGTCCGAATCTGCGACGATCAACCCATCGCCCATTGAATTGATGATCAGCCGCAAGGTCTGGCTCTGCTCGGCCAACTCCCGTTGCAATTGCGCGCGCTGATCCTCATTCAGCAGCATCGTTCCGAACAGCACCGTGCCCAGGAAGGTTGCGATCATCAGGGGCGCCACCATGGTGTGAAGGATCGTTACAACCAAATTGGGGGCGGGAAGCAGGAGTGTCAGGCAGGGTATAAAAATGCTGGAGAGAATGCTGAACAGCAGCAGCGAGCTGAACCGCAGCCGCTTCCGGTGGAGCCGCAAGCCGATAAAGAAGCTGGCCCCGAGGAGAAAAGCAGCAGTCAGCGATGTCAGACCGACGCCCCAGCCGATTCCGCCGATCCAGTAACGGTAAGATCCGGCAATCACCAGAGCGGTGCCGCCGGCCAGGGGGCCCCCGAACAAGGCAGCCAGGCCGACGGAGATGATTCGGCCATCGAAAAATACCCCCTCGGCGAAATTGATGGGGACAATCATTGAAAGGACGGCCGTCGAACCGAAAATACAGCCGAGCGCCAAACCTTCGAAAACCCGGCCGAAATAGCCCAGATGGCGGCGGATATTGGCATAAGCGAGCACTACCAGCGCAAACAGACTGATATTCTGGGCCAGCTTCAGAAGTATTTGGGGATCCAAAATCATCTTTGTCGCCTGCCGTTTTCGCGCCCAGGATAGTGGCAAAAAACGGTTCAAAACAGCGCTATTGATTAGGTATTTTTTCAGCAGGTTTGCAAACTGCGCCGGCTGGCGCGGCGGCAGGGCTTGGAATAACGGCGCTCTTGATTCCGCCGGTAAATATCTTAACTACTTCAAGTAGGCGCAGCGGACGATCCGCGGGCCGCATCGGCATGCCGGGCAATCGGGTGTCGGTGCCAGGAAGCATTGCTCGCTCAATAGGAGGAGCCAGAGAATGTCACGACTGTCCTTGTTCAACAGCCCGCTGCTGCTGGGGTTCGATCATTTCGAGCGAACCTTGGACCGGATTTCAAAGAGCGCCGGCGAAGGTTACCCGCCTTACAACATTGAGCAAATCGGCGACGACACGCTGCGGATCACCTTAGCCGTCGCAGGTTTTGCGTTGGAAGATCTCGACATCCAGTTGGAGGATAACCAGCTTACCGTTCGCGGGAAACAGACGGATGATCCGACCCGGGTTTATCTCTATCGCGGCATCGCCGCCCGTCAATTCCAGCGCAGTTTCGTGCTGGCCGAAGGTATCGAAGTCGCGGGAGCGACGCTGGATAACGGTTTGCTTTCCATTGAACTGAAGCGACCGAAAGTCGTTTCTCAGGTCCGGAGCGTGCCCATCCGCAAGGCCGGACACGCGCGCAAGATTGAGCAGCACGACTAAGGCGTCGCCCGCCTGATTGACTTCAGGCAAGCACGGAAAGGGATGGTAAATATCATGATGACCACTGACCGTATCAGACAGATTAGCGCCCAGGAACTGCTGGCCCTCGGTCTGAAGGACATTGCGTATTTGAAAGAGATTGAAGTGGATGGCGGTACGGCCGTTGCGATCCACGCGGCGAACGGCCAACAGATTGCCCTGATGCCCGACCACAATGCAGCGGTCGCTGCCGTGTGGGAAAATGGCATGGCGCCGGTCGCTTTGCAGTAGTCAGACGAGCGTGACAACCAAGAATGTGGCGCAATTAAACGATTGCGCCACATTCGCTGATCGCAAGACACATCCTCAACTCTCCTTTCGTCAGTGTCGGCAGCGCTAGCAGGTTGGCGGCATTGACCATATCGATCCCAAGCTTCCCACACTGACGCGTCGCTGGTAGATAGGCGACATCGCTCAAGACGATATCAGCTTCTCAGCAGGCGTGGTAAATAGCTGGCTTGTCTGGAATGGTTTTGGCGGGGCTGCGGTTACGTCTATCGATGCCGGCCGGCCTAAACTTTCATCCGGGCCTTCGTGACTTTCATCCGATGGCATGGGCACGCATGGACACGCGGCATTTCGAAGCCTTCAGGGCGATCTATGAAAACGGTTCGATGAGTGCCGCGGCGGCGGTCCTGAAGAAATCCCAGCCTGCAATCAGCAAACTGATCAGCCGGCTGGAGGACGAGGTCGGGGTCAAACTGTTCCATCGCGCACGCGGCAGGCTGGAGCCCACGCCGGAAGCTTCGATATTTCTCGTCGCTATCGCGCGCATGCTCGATACCATGGAACAGACCGTCGCCATCTCCCGCAACCTGAAGGGGCTGTCTTCCGCCACGTTACGCATCGCCAGCCCGCCGGGCTTGGCGACCTATATCCTGCCGCGCGTCATTGCCCAGGTGCTGAAAAAGAATCCCGGAGCGACCGCACGCTTCATCACCCGGTCTTCCAACGTGGTCCGCGATCTCGGCTCCATCGGTGCCTTCGATGTCGGCTTCGCCGAATTGCCGATCGAAAGCAACGTCGCCTCGCTGGAATTGTTTGAAATGCGCTGCATGTGCGTGATGCGCCCGGATCATCCCCTGGCGGGGGCCAGCGCGGTCGGGCCGGAACAGCTCGCGGCGCGCCCTTTTATCTCGCTCTTTCCCGAACACATCACCACGATCGCGCTGGCCGAGGCGTTTTACCGGAGTGGGGCGCCGTGGAATGTCATCGCCGAAGCCGAGTTTTTCGGATCCGCCTGCGCGATGGTACAGGAAACCGGCGCGGTCACGGTGGTTGATCCGGTCACTGCACAATTCTATGCCCGCGCCGGCATGGTCGCGGTACCGTTTGAGCCGGTGATCCTCTATCGCTTCGGCATGTTCCGACCCAGCCTGCGCCCGCCCTCGCGCATTTCCGCCGACTTCATGGATGCCTTCCGGACCTTCATGTCGATAGGCAGGAAATCCCGACCCGGCCGCACGCTCCCGCGCACGGCCTCCCGCCCCGCCACCCGCACCCGGAAAAAGGGCTAACGGCAGGTCGGCGTCAGCCAGAAATCGCTATAACGCAAAGTTATGGACTTCATCATCATTCGCGTTTGACAGAAACGCGACGCTGCTTCGATCATTCCCTGCAAAACCGACGCTGATTGAAAAGCGTAAGAGTGGCAGGGAGGAGCACATGACCGTAGCGCAACGTCTCGCGGAACTTGGTCTGCACGTGCCATCGCGTGGTGGCGGCGCCGATTACTACGGCAAGCAATATGGCAAGATGAAGCCGCATTATCTCAGCGACCGCTTGCTTTTTCTCTCTGGCCAGACTGCGGGTATCGTCGATGGCAAGGTGATGTTCCCAGGCCGTGTCGGCGGGGAAGTCAGCGTCGAGGAAGGTTATCAGGCAGCGCGTTTGACGGGGCTCAACTGTCTTAGCTGCATCGCCGATGCGATCGGCGATCTCGACCGGGTCAAAGGCCTGGTGCGGTCGCTAAATTTCATCGCTTGCGACCCCTCTTTTACCGCACCGCATAAGGTGGCGAGCGGTCTGACCGACCTGTTCGAGCAAGTGTTCGGGCCGGAAATCGGCGTTGGCCCTCGTGCTGCCATCGGCGTCACGTCGCTCGCCGACGATTATTGCTTCGAAACCTGGATGACAGTCGAGATCGAGTGATCTCTTCGGCATCTTGCCATCACCTGTGCAGCCTTGCGGTCAAATTGACCGGCGTTCAAGCGACCAATCGATCGCATAAACCTGCGGCATCTCAAAAAGCCGCGATATTCAGGGAGAGAAACGAGATGGCGAGAAGACGATTTGCTGCGGCTGCCTTTGGGCTTTGCCTCGCACTGGGGCCCGCGGCGGGACAGGCCGCCGATACGGTGACGATCGGCTTTACCGCAGCGCTTTCCGGCGATTATGCGGCCTATGGCGTGAACATGAAGAAGGGCGTCGATCTGGCGGTCGAGACGCTCAACAAGAAAGGCGGGGTAACCTATAAGGTCGAAGCGGTGGACGACCGTGCGGAGGCGCGCGAAGGCGTCTTGATCGCCCAGCGTTTCTGCTCCGATCAGGCTGTGAATGTGGTGATGGGTTACTCCGTGTCTTCCATCGCCCTGGCTGCCATGCCGGTTTACAACGACTGCAAGCTGCCGGTTCTTGCCTCGGCTGTGACCAGTCCGGCGCTCTCGAATTCCAGTCCCTATTTCCATCGTAATGTGCTGACCGACGCGGTGCAGGGTGCCATGATGGGGACCTATGCGGTGAAGTCGCTCGGCCTGAAGAAAATCTATGTCCTGCATCAGCAGGACGATTATGGCATCGGCGTCTCCAAAGCCTTCAGCGATGCCGCCGTCAAGGAAGGCGCCACCATCGCCGGCACTGAGGCCTATCTGCTCGGCGACAAGGATTTCCGCACGCTGTTGACGAAGGTCCGGGCGGCAAAGCCGGATGCGATTTTCGTCGGTGGGTTCTATACCGAGACAGCGGCAATCGCCAAGCAAGCCCGGCAGCTCGGCATCAAGGTGCAATTTCTGAGCACCGATGGCGCCCTGAATGAGGCGCTAATGAAGCTCGGCGGCAATGCGGTGGAAAACATGGTGATTTACGGCATGTTCGATCCCTCGATCAAAACCCCCTCTACCGCCGACTTCCTGACCGCTTATCAGGCGACTTACAAGGAAGAGCCCAGCGCCTGGGCAGCTCTTGGCTACGATGCCACGATGACGCTGGGCGCAGCCGTCGATCTCGCCAGCAAGAGCGGTGGCGTCACGCGCGAAGCGATCAATACCGCTTTCAGCCAGTTGAAGGACGTCCCCGGCGTAACCGGACCGACAACCTTCGAGCCGAGCGGTGACCGTTCGGGCTCGCTGTATTTCCTGACCGTGAAGAACGGCAAATTCGTCCTGGCCCCCGCGCAAATGTGATCCCTCCATGCTCCGCCGGACGCCCTGTCCGGCGGAGCCTTTTTCATATCGTAGCTGGGTGACCTGGATTTCGAGAGATGGATTATTTCGGTCAGTTGCTGGCAAACGGCCTGGTACTCGGCGCGATTTATGCGCTGACGGCGGTTGCCTATACCCTGGTCTATGGCGTCGTCCGCCTGGTCAATTTCGCATTCGGCGAGTTGTTCATGCTGGGTGCCTTCCTGACTGTCTCGCTGATGGCGAGCGAGGTGCAGCTTTTCGGCGCGACCGTGCCGATGCCAGCTCTGTCCTTTCCCCTCGCGGCGTTGGTCGCCATCGCCCTCACGGCCTTGCTCGGCATTATCATTGACTACCTCGCCTATCGACCGCTGCGTAAGGCGCCACGGCTGGCGCCACTGATCAGTTCGATCGCGGTGTCCGTGGTGCTGCAAAGCGTCGCCCAGACGATCTGGGGATCCGAGCAGGTGCATTTTCCAGATTTCGGACTGGCGGACCTTGATCCGATCGTGTTCTTCGATTCGATTTATATACGCGTCATGGATATCGTCGTCATGGCAGCGGCGATACTCGCCATGATCGGCTTATCGCTGTTCATCGCTTATTCCAAGCTTGGCCGCGCCATGCGTGCCAGTGCAGAAGATCCGATGGCGGCGACGCTGCTTGGCATCCCGGTCAATCGCGCTATCGCCGCTGCCTTCGCGCTGGGCTCCGGCTTCGCGGCGCTGGCCGGCCTCCTCTATGCCCAATCCTATGGTTTCGCTCATGCCACGATGGGGTTTTCTGCCCGGCCTCAAGGCGTTGACGGCAGCAGTGCTGGGCGGCATCGGCTCGATTCCCGGCGCGGCTTTGGGCGGCGTGCTGCTCGGCCTGATCGAAGCCTTGGGCGGCGGCTATATGCCGGATGGATCCGCCTATAAGGATGCGATCAGCTTTGCCATCCTGATCCTGTTGCTCTTCATGCGGCCGCAAGGATTGCTGGGCCGGCCGGAACTGAATTCCGCCGGTGCCGGCAGCCTGCTGGATGGTGTCGGCAGCGCCGGCAAGGGGGCGATCCACGCGCTGTTCGGCCGGATGGATGCCGCCTTTGGCTGGCTCGCTCAGGGTGGTTGGACCATAAAGTTCGCCGCGCTCGCCATTGCCATCCTCGCCGGCCTCCTCATCCCATCCGATTACTGGCTCCGTATTCTTACCATGGTGCTGATTTACGGCATGCTGGCCAGCGGGCTCAATGTCATCGTCGGTTTTGCCGGCCTGCTCGATCTCGGCTTTGTCGCCTTCTGGGCGGTGGGATCCTATTTCACCTCCATTCTCTTCGTGCTGGTGCTGAAACAGGAATTCGGCATCGACGCCCAATCGATCTGGTGGCTGTTCTATGCCAATCTGGTAATCGGCGGTTTGCTCTCCGCTTTCATCGCGATGATCCTGGGCACGCCGACCTTGCGACTACGCGGTGATTATCTGGCGATCATGACGCTTGGTTTCGGCGAGATCGTGCGGATCGTCGCCACCAACTGGATCGGCCTGACGCGGGGACCGATGGGCATACCCAATGTGCCGGCGCCATTTCTGTTCGGATTGCAGGTCAAGTCGCCGACCGCGTTTTACTTCGTCGCCCTGGCCCTGACGGTCGTCATCCTGTTCGCGATCAGCGGGCTGGTGCGTTCCTATATCGGCCGGGCCTGGGTTGCCATCCGCGAAGACGAGCATGCTGCCGAGGCAATGGGCGTGGCGACCGCGCGATATAAACTCTATGCCTATGCGGTCAGCGGCTTTGTCGGTGGCTTCGTCGGTGTGTTCTATGCGCATTATCAGCTTTTCATCAGCCCACTGAATTTCAGCCTCTTTGAGAATATCGTCATCCTCATGCTGGTGGTGTTGGGCGGGCTTGGCACCTTCATTGGTCCCTTCATCGGCGCGCTGATCTGGGTGGTCTTCCTGCAGCTCGCGCTCGACATACCGCTGGTGCAGAACTTTCCGGAAATCCGCTTCGCATTGCTCGGCGTGATCCTGATGTGCCTGATGTTGTTCCGGCCTCAAGGCCTGGCAGCAACGGCCCGGGTGAAACTGACCATGCCCGGCGCCGGCATGGAGCGGGCATGATGAGCGCAATCCTCTCGACGGAGGCGGTGACCGTACGCTTCGGCGGTCTCGAAGCGCTCTCGGCATTCGATTTCGCCGTCAAGAAGGAGGCGATCCACGGTCTCATCGGCCCGAACGGCGCGGGCAAGACCACCGTTCTCAACGTCTTGACCGGTTTCGTGCGCCCGACCACCGGGCGCCTGCTCTTCGCCGGTTCCGAAATCGGCGGGTTGGGCGTCAATGGCATCGCCGCCGCGGGCCTCGCCAGGACGTTCCAAAATATCCGCCTGTTCGGTTCGATGACAGTGCTGGAGAGTATCCTGGTAGGCGCGCATCTGCGCTTTCACAACTCGCCCATCGGCCT
The DNA here is from genome assembly GCF_034044715.1 of Dongia soli. Taxonomy (NCBI): domain Bacteria; kingdom Pseudomonadati; phylum Pseudomonadota; class Alphaproteobacteria; order Rhodospirillales; family Dongiaceae; genus Dongia; species Dongia soli. The sequence continues at coordinate 637,775 of NZ_JAXCLW010000001.1, forward strand.
GATCTTTCGCTCGGCAGCCGCGCGCCGGGCCGAGCGGGAGATGATCGAGTCGGCGTATGAGGTGCTGGATTTCGTCGGCCTCGGCAGCAGCGCCGCCGGACGGATTGCGACGACTTTGTCCTACGGCCATCAACGCCGGGTGGAGATCGCTCGCGCCCTGATGTCGAAGCCGAAACTGCTGCTCCTGGACGAGCCGCTCGCCGGCATGAACAGCCACGAGAAAACCGAGATCGCTGCCCTTGTTTGTGCCATCCGTGCCGAGGGCATCAGCGTGCTGCTGATCGAACATGACATGCAGATCATGCGGTCGCTCTGCGATCACCTGACAGTCCTGAATTACGGCAAGCGACTGGCCGATGGGAAGCCGTGTGAGGTCCTCGGCGATCCCGCCGTGCAAGCGGCCTATCTGGGGAGGAAGCGCGTATGAACGCATCGCTGGGAACTCCCCTACCGTTACTCGAGATCGCGGATCTGCATGTCAGTTATGGCCGCATCCGAGCGGTCGATGGCCTTGAGATGAAAGTCGAAGCGGGATCGATCGTCAGCCTGGTGGGCAGCAATGGCGCCGGCAAGACGACCAGCCTGACGGCCTTGTCCGGCATATTGCCGCTGTCCGGCGGCCGGATCCGATTTGCCGGTGAGGATATCACCGATCTGGCGCCGGAATTGCGCGTGCGGCGGGGTATCGCCCACGTGCCGGAGCGGCGGCGGCTCCTTCCGGGAATGAGTGTTCGCGAGAATCTCGTTCTCGGCAGTTACATTCGCCATGACCGGCACGGCATCGAGCAGGATATCACCGCGATGGTTGAGCTGTTTCCGATCCTTGGAGACAGATTCGCGCAGATGGCTGGCACGCTTTCCGGCGGCGAACAGCAGATGCTGGCGATCGCACGCGGTCTGATGTCACGCCCCTCGCTGCTGGTGATGGACGAGCCCACCATGGGCCTATCGCCCAAAATGATCGATGTGATTCTCGATACGGTGCAGCAAATCAACAGCCAAGGCACGACCGTGCTGCTGGTCGAACAGAACGCGGTCGAGGCAATGCGGCTGTCGGATCATGTCTACATCATGCGCCTGGGGCGCGTCGTTCATCAGGATCTCGGAGCAAAGATCGACCCGGAACTGGTGAAGGCTTTTTACATGGGAGAAGTGCTGTGACAAGCGATGGGTTCGACACCACCACCACAAAACAGCCGCGCTTGCGGGTTGGAACTTTTCTGCAAGTACCACAGGCAGCGCAGGCCAAGGCCGGACAGATCGCCATTCTCGGTTTGCCTTTCGATTGCGGCACCAATCCGACGCGTATCGGTTCACGGCAGGGGCCGGCGGCCTTCCGGGCCATGTCATCGGAAATACGCCCGTTTTATCCGCCGCTTGCCGATATCGATCCGCGCGCGGGGAATCGCGTCGTCGATCTTGGCGATGTCGAAGTGACCAGCTCGGATATCGTTCCCTCCTTCCAGGCGATGGAGCGGGCGGTGCTCGATATCATCGAGGCCGATGCCGTGCCGCTCTGTGTCGGTGGCGACGGTACGGTAACGCTGGCCGTGTTGCGGGCGCTGGCTCGGCAATTCCCTGACCTGACGCTCATTCATATCGATGCCCATACCGACAGCTATCCCTGGGACGGATTGAACACGGGCACCACCTTCGCACGGGCCGCAGAAGAAAAATTGATCGATGTGCCGCGCTCTTTCCATATCGGCGCGCGCGGCACCCTGCCGATCGCCGGTGCTTACCAGCATACCCGCTCTCTGGGTTTTCAGCTGATCACCGGTGAGGAAGTCCGCCAACACGGCGCCGCCGAGATCGCAGCGATGGTCAAGCGCACACTCGCCGGCCGGCCGGTGCATCTCAGTTTCGACATGGATTATTTCGACCCCTCCGCCGCGCCAGGTGTGGCAACGCCTACTTGGGGCGGGCCACCGGTTTCGGAAACTTTCGACCTGCTGCACGGTCTGGCCGGGCTGGATATCGTCGGGGTCGATATCAACACGCTCAGCCCGCCGCATGATGTCGCCGGCATGGCCGCGATGCTAGCCGGCCATGTTGCGGTCATCGCGATGCATCTTGTCCAGCTCGGCCAGGCAAGACGGTCAAATCAGGCGTAACGGTCACGCCAAAGTGGAGCGATCGATTATGAACAGCCACCACAATGGGCACAAGACACTCAGCCCCCAACCCTATGTCTGGTCCGAGCCGCCGCTGGGCGAAGCCAAAAGCTTGCCGCCGGCCTTTTACACCGACCCGGCAATCTTCAAGGCGGAGATGGAGCATATCCATCTCAAGAACTGGTTCTTCGCCGGGCGGGTCGATGAAGTAGCGAAGCGCGGCGATTACCGCACCTTCGATACTGTTGGGGGACCCGCGCTTCTGATTCGGGGCGATGACGGCGTGTTGCGCGCCTTCGCCAATGTCTGCCGCCATCGATCCTCCACTCTACTCGAAGGATGCGGCACGGCCCGCCGGATCATCTGCCCCTATCATGCCTGGAGCTACCGGCTCGACGGCACGCTCGCCGGCGCGCCCAATATGAGCGAAGTGCCGAATTTCGATCCGTCGCATTCCTCGCATAAGCTGGCCGAAATCCGCATGGAGATCTGGGAAGGCGCAATCTTCCTCGATTACGACGACACGGCACCCAGCCTCGCCGAGCATCTTGGTAATCTGCCCGATCTTCTGGGATCGCATCGCTTCGGTGAGATGGTCTGCACCTGGCGTACCGAGATCGAGACCAGATGCAATTGGAAGATGCTGCTGGAAAACGCCATGGAAACCTATCATACCGGCATCGTCCATGCGGCAACGATCGGTGCGCAGCGCAGTGTGAGCTTCCCGACGGTTGGCGAATGGCAAAGCTTTCAGGTTCTCTCGACGCAATCCATCGCCGTGCTCAAGGACAAGCCGCCCTTCCCGGCAATCGAGGGACTTTCCGAGCAGTCAAAGCAAGGCACGCATTTCACCCTGATCCATCCGACCACACAATTCGCCAGCGCCCAGGATTGTATCTGGTGGCTGGCAGTACGGCCGGTCGCGGTTGATCATTCCATCCTGTCGATCGGCGGCTGCTTCCCCCGCAGCTATACCGAACAGCCGGATTTTCCGCAATTGGCGGCTCCCTATTACAAGCGATGGGAGGCCGTTGCCCGTGAAGATGTCGGCATTCTGGAAAAACAGCAACGCGGCCTGTCGTCCAGGCTCGCCCGTCCGGGACAGCTCTGTTGGCGCGATGACATGATCCTGGCCATGAACCGCTGGGTGGTGGGGCGCCTGCCAGCCCATATCGTCGAAGGGGTATTTGAATGATGCGTGTTCTTCTCACCCATAACCGGGACTTGCTCAAGCACTTCTACAGCCCGAAAGCGGTCGCGCAGTTGAAAGAGATCGTGGACCTGCGGATGAACGAGTCCGATCAACCGCTACGGGGAGACGACCTGGTGGCCGCCGCCGAAGGCTGCGAGATGGTCATCTCCGACCGCCTTGCCGCCGCACCGCGCGAGGTCTTGCAACGCCTGAACAGCGTCAAGGTGCTCACGCGCTGTGCGGTGGATATCCGCAACATCGACGTCGATGCCGCTTCAGCTGCGGGCATCCTGGTTTGCCGCTGCAGTTCCGGCTATGCCGATTCCGTCGGTGAGCACGCAATCGCATTGATGCTCGATCTCGCCCGCGGCATCACGGAAACCGCCGAGCGCTATCACGCCGGAATTGCCGAGCATCGCATGGTCTTTCGCCGCCAGCTCGCTGGCGCGCATGTCGGCATCATTGGCTATGGATCGATCGGCCGTCGTATCGCCGAACTGGCCCTGGCCTTCGCGATGAAGGTCTCGGTCTACGATCCCTATGCCAGAATCGGCCATGGCGCTGTCCGAGCGGCCTGCTTCGATGAGGTTCTCTCGCAGCCGGATTTCGTCGTTTGCGCCGCCTATGCCACGCCCGAGACGACCGGCATGATGAACGCCTCCGCCTTCGGCCGGATGCGGCGGGACGCTTATTTCATCAACATCTCGCGCGGGATTCTGGTGAATGAGGACGATCTGCACGCGGCCTTGCAGACTGGCACCATCGCCGGCGCCGGGCTGGATGTCGGCCTCGGCACGGACGAACAGCCGAGCTTGAAACTCGCGCGTTTGCCGAACGTCGTCGCGACACCGCATTCCGCGGCGTTGATGCCAGAGCCTTCGGAACATCAGGCCCTGGAGACTGTGGCGCAGGTCCGCGCCCTGCTGCAAGGGACATTGCCACCTTTGGCCGTCAATCCTCACCGGGCGACGCGGTGGTGGGGGCAAGCATGAGCGAAGCGTCCGCCCGGTTGCTCCCGCCCGAACCGCCCGCTTTCCGGCCACCGCCGAATTCCTGCGATTGCCATATGCATATCTATGGCGATCCGGCGCTCTATCCGCCGCGGCCGGACTCGCCTTTCCCGCCGGTTGTCGGTGGGGATATCGCGGCCTATCTGAAGCTCCGCGAACGGCTCGGCCTGCAGCGGGCCGTTGTCGTTCAGCCCTCGGTCTATGGCTTCGATAACAAGGCAACGCTAGACGCCATGGCAGTGCTGGGATCGGCGGCGCGCGGCGTCGCGGTCGTGCCGCGCGACGTATCGGATGCCGAGCTTGACCGACTGACGGAGCTCGGCATTCGCGGCATCCGCTTCTTCATGATCGGCGGCGGGGCGCTCACATGGGAAGACCTCGATATTCTTGCCGCCAAGACGGCGGCCTTCGGCTGGCATGTGCAAATGCAGATGGATGGCCGGCTGCTGGAGGATGCGCTGCCGCGGCTTTCACGCCTGCCGGGCCGGCTGGTGATCGATCATAACGGCAAGTTCCTGCAACCGGTCGGCACCGACCATCCAGGCTTCCGCGCCCTGCGTCAGTTGATCAATGGCGGCCGTACCTGGGTCAAGACCTCCGGCGTCTATGAGACCTCGGTGACAGGAGCGCCGGATTATGCCGATGTGGCGGTGCTCGCCCGGGCATTGATCGCCGATGCCCCCGAACGTTGTCTCTTCGCGACAAACTGGCCACATCCCAGCAAGCCGAAGGACCCGCCAAATGACGCATATCTGCTCGATTTGTTCGCCGGCTGGTGCGGCGATGCCGCAACCGCCAAACAAATTCTGGTCGACAATCCCGCCGAGGTTTACGGGTTCTGAGTGCTGTCTCAGGCCGACGAGCAAAACAAAAGCGGCGCAACCCGATGGTTGCGCCGCTGTCGCAAGGAAATCAATGTAGGCTTATGCCGCGTTGCTGGCCGTGCTGTCGGTCAGCAACGCATAGAGCGCTTCGGGCTGATCGGTGCCGCGCAGTTTTTCGCAGATACCTCGGTCGCGCAGTAATCGACTGACGCGCGCCAGAGCCTTGAGATGATCCGCGCCGGCACCTTCGGGTGCCAGGAGCAGAAAAATGAGATCAACCGGCTGTTCGTCGATCGAATCGAAATCGACGGATTCTTCCAACCGCGCAAACAGGCCGAACAGCGACTTCATTTCCGCCAGCTTGCCATGCGGGATGGCAATGCCGTTGCCGACGCCAGTCGTACCGAGGCGTTCGCGTTCCAGCAAGACATCGAAGATCGATCGCTCATGCAGGCCGGTCAGCTCTGCGGCCCGCTTCGCCAGTTCCTGCAACACTTGCTTCTTACTTGTTGCCTTCAGCCGAGCAACCACATGGGCCGGCGTAATCAAATCGTCTATTTCCATTGGTTCCCTCGTCCTGACGTGTTGCTCCCCAGGGGCAACCGCCAGTGTCCCAAGTCAGTCTCGACGAAGCGTCGCGGATAAATGTCAGGCATTTTCCGGAGATCGCTCATCGGACCAGCACTATGCATGCCGTGCCGACGCCTCCGATTGAATTCGGGGATCGACCCAGCCGATATTGCCGTCATTGCGGCGATAAACCATGTTCAGGCCGCCATGGGCGCGGTTCAGGAACATCATCGCCTTCTGATCCGACAGATCCAAGCGCATTACTGCCTCGCTCACCGTCAACGCCGGAATATCCGTCTGCATCTCCGCGATGATCATCGGCGCCGCATCAAGCGCCGGCTCCAGCGCACCGCCCTCACCGTGACCGTCGGCGGGCAAAATATACTGCGCCGCCCGGCGCGAATCGGTCGCGGCCCGATGGTGATCGCGCAGGCGCCGTTTATAGCGTCGCAACCGCGTCGACAGATGATCCGCCGCCTTGTCATAGGCAACATAAGCCTGGTCCGCTTCGGCTTCGGATTGCAGCAGAATACCACGGCCGACATGAACTGAGATCTGCGCCGAAAACAGATGCACCTGTTTCGACAAGGTCACGTTTGCTTCGATCGGATTGCCGAAATATTTCCCGAAGATGCTATCCAGATTTTCCTCGATGTGGGTACGCAAGGCCGTGCCAACATCCAGGTTCTTACCTTTAACGGTCAGGTTCATTTCCCACGTCCAGGTTAACGGGCCCAATCGGAATTGTGGCGTCCTCTGCCGCTCCTCCGGTCCCGACTGACGCAAAGAAGCCGGGACCATAAGAACCGGCCTCGACCGAGTCAAGGCCGCCGGGAAACCCTACTTGGCTTGTTAAGGATTTAGACAGTCGGCGACTGGCCGCTGATCCGAACCTCCCTGGGAGAATCATGTAGCGCCCCTTAGACAGAACGCAAGGCTTTCTCGCGCCGACGTTGGACGGAAGACTGAATTTTGAGCGATTCCCGGTACTTAGCGACGGTGCGCCGAGCAATATCCACGCCCTGCCCCTTAAGAATTGCGACCAGTTGATCATCCGACAGAACCGCGTTGGCGGGCTCCGCGTCGATCAATTCCTTGATGCGGGAGCGGACGGACTCGGCCGAATGGCTGGCGACCCCATTGGCTCCCTGAATGGCCGCCGAGAAGAAGTAACGCATTTCATAAAGGCCGCGCGGCGTCGCCATATATTTGTTGGTCGCGACGCGGCTGACCGTGCTTTCATGCATCTCAATCGCATTGGCGATGTCACGGCGAATGAGCGGCTTCAAATGCTGGACGCCATGCAGGAAGAAGGCTTCCTGCTGGCGGACAATTTCCGACGCAACCTTCAGGATCGTCGTTGCGCGCTGGTGCAGCGTCTTGACCAGCCAATTGGCGGCCGAGAGACGTTCCGCCAGATAGTCCTTGTCCTGCTTGGACTGGGTGCGGCCGGATACCTGGGCGTAGTATTGCTGATTGACAAGCAGGCGCGGCAGCGTATCGGCATTCAGTTCGATACCCCAACTCCCATCCGGCTGTCGATAAACCAGGATATCCGGAACGATTGTCTGCGCTTCAATCTTGTCGAAGCTGGCGCCGGGTCGCGGATTGAGGCTGCGAATCTCCAATATCATATCGGCGAGATCTTCTGCATCCACCCCGCATAACTTCATCAATTGCGCACGATCATGCTTGGCCAGCAGGTCGAGATGCTGCAGCAAGGTCTGCATCGCCGGGTCGAGGCGATCCCGCTCCTTCAATTGCAACGCCAGGCATTCCGCGAGATCGCGCGCACAAACGCCGATTGGATCGAGTTGCTGCAATTTGCGCAGCACGGCTTCGACCTGCGCCAGATCGCAGTTCAATCTTTCGGCAATGGGAGTGAGTTCGGCCCGGATGTAACCCGCCTCGTCGACCAGATCGATCAATTGCAGGCCGATCAGGCGTTCCGTCGGATCAGCGATATCGAGGCCGAGCTGCTGCTCGAGATGTTCATGCAGCGTGAGCTCACGGCTGAGCGTGTGTTCCAGGCCGAATTCGCCATCGCCGAAATCACCGCCGCCGCCACCGCCGCCATTGCGCCATGAATTGAGGCCAGCGAGATCCGCCACGGCGGCCGCGCCGTCTGCCGCACCGTCGCTGCTATAGACGTTCTCGTAATCGGTATCGAGCGGTGAGTCCCGCTCGTCGGGGAGAACCTCGCGGCGACCATAATCACTGGCATCGAGCAGATTATCCGCTGCCGTTTCCGCCCCTTCCCCTTCCGGGCCGTCGCCGGAGAAGTCGGCCGCGCCATCTGCCATCTCCGTTCCCTCGGCGCGTGCATCATCGCCCCGTTCCAAAAGCGGATTTTGCTCGAGCTCCTGCTCGACGTAGCTGGTCAGTTCCTGATTCGACAGTTCCAGCAGCTTGATCGCCTGCTGCAACTGCGGCGTCATGACCAGCGTTTGGGATTGGCGTAGGTCTAATCGTTGCGTGACTGCCATGGCGCGGCTAGCCTAGCAAATTAGAAAGCAACTTGCACGGCCTTCGAGGCACTCGGCATGACAATTGCTTGAAGGGGAACCGCTCCCATATAGGGAGGGATGTTAAAGCGAAAACCCTTCGCCTAGATAGACGCGCCGGACGGCTTCATCCGCAACGATCTCGCGGGGCGCGCCTTCGCGCAGAACCTCGCCTTCGTGCAGAATATAGGCGCGGTCGACGATTTCCAGCGTATCGCGAACATTGTGATCGGTGATCAAGACGCCGATGCTGCGATCTTTGAGATGCGAAACGATATCGCGGATATCGGCAACGGCAATCGGATCGATACCGGCGAGCGGTTCATCCAACAGAATATAATTGGGACGTGTGGCCAGGCAGCGCGCGATTTCGACCCGGCGGCGCTCACCGCCGGATAGCGCCAGGGCCGGCACCTTGCGCAGATGGCCGACCGAAAATTCATCCAGCAGCTTGTCGAGCTTGGCATGGCGCGAATCGGCATCGCGATCGACCACTTCAAGCACTGCCAAAATATTCTGTTCCACCGTCATGCCGCGAAAGATCGAGGCTTCCTGGGGGAGGTAACCGACACCGGCGCGGGCACGTTCGTACATCGGCTGTTCGGTAACTTCCTGGCCGTCGAGGTAAATCGCCCCGGCATCCGGCCGCACCAATCCGGTGATGATATAGAAACAGGTCGTCTTGCCGGCGCCGTTCGGTCCCAGCAGCCCAACCGCCTCGCCTCGCCGTACCCCAATGGTGACATCCCGCAGGACCGGCCGCTTGCGATATTGCTTGCCCAGATGATAGGCGACCAGGCCATCGACCGAGGCGGGATCGACAGCGACGCCATCCACCATGATCATGCCCGGATGATGCCCATCGGCACCGGTTGACGCAGGAAAATCCCCGCTGTCGCCGTTCACCACCCGCAGTTTCGCAGTGTGCTTTGGGTTGCTCATGGCTGTGTCGTGCTGCCGTTTGAATCGGTTTTGTTTTTTGGCCCGATCACCGTTTTCACCCGACCGCTGCTACCCTTGGACTTATCCGCCACCAGGCGGCTGATATTCGTCTGGGTATTGATCTCGGCCTTGTCGCCGGTGAAGACGTTGTTGTCCTGGTTGATGCGGACATGACCCGTCAGGACCGCCACTTTGGTGTCCAGGTTATAGACCATCTTATCCGCCCAGGCTGTCTGTTTGCTGGTATCGGTCCGAACGTGGCCGACAGCCTCGATCTGATACATCACCTTCTTGCCGGTGTCGTCAGGGTGGAAATAGCCGGTCGCGGTGTCGGAATGAATCTTCGTGTCGCCCCGATCAATAAAAACCGCGCCTTTCGCGATGACTGCATCACGATCTTTCCAATATTCCATGGAATCGCGCGCCGTCACGGTATCGCCCTTATCGGTCACGGATTTCAGATTCTTGCCGGTCAGCACGAGCAACTTCTTCTGCGCATCGTAATCGGCATGATCGCCATAGGCCGTCTGGGTCGAATTCTTGATAACGACGTTGCCCTCTGCGGTCATCCGGTCGATCTTGTTGCTGTCGACGCTGTAATAGGCGTTCAGCACGGCTCCGGCGATCGACTGATCACCCTGCACGGCCAAAGCATTGCCGCGGGCCGTATAGGCTTTCTGGTTCTTGTCCCATTCGATGCCGTTATCGGCAGTAATTTCGATCGGCTTGGAACTGCTGTTGAAATCGAAACCGCCGCCGCCCGCATCACTGCTGCCGGTCGTGGCCGAATTGGTCGTCTCCTGGGCCGCAGCGAAATCCGCTGGGGCTAAAGCCAGACCGCCAATGCCCAGCGCAACGGCGCAGGCGGCGATGACATGGTGGCGATAGGCGCGACGCCGCGAGGCCTGCGCGAATGGAAAATCGAAGCGCGGCGTCATCCGTTGCCGTCCTTTCCCTTGCCATTGAGTGTGAGATGCGAGCGTCCTTCGAAAATGATGAGATTGCCATCATCCAGGACACGGAATCCCTGGGCCGCGATCGCCCAATCTTTATTTTGGCCTTGGACCGGATCGGAGCCGGCGGCAATCTTCGCCTTCAGGTCGACCTGTGCCGAAGCGCTGTGAAAGGCCATGCCGTTATCGTGCGTGAGCGTCACGTCACCTTTTAGATCCACCAGATCGGAGTCGCGATGATAAAGGCCGTCTTGCGCCGTCACCGCCATCCAACCGTTATTCTCCAAAGTGATCTTCGCCTTGGGCTGCACCAGGGTGATGGTGTTCTTGTTATTGCCCTGGGGCTGGCTGGCCGAGGGGGCGGTAATGGTGTAAGGCCGGTTCTTGTTGTCGACCGAGCTGTATTTGAAATCGTTCAGCGTCACGGTCGGCTCCCCGGGCACGGCCTGCTGCAATGTCTCCACGGTAATAACGCTTTCCCGATTGTGGACGTACCACCAGTAGCTGAGATAGCTCATGGTGACGAGGGCGATCAGCGGCAGACCGATCTTCATCGCCAGCACCAGCGGTCGCCGGCGCTTGGAGCGACGCTGAGCCCGACCGCGCAGATGTTCGCTTTGAATCTGGGCCGGCTTCAGTTGATCGCTGTTCTCTGCCACCGCCATCCTCGTCAGACCAAGCCGGCACGCAAGCAATCGTGCAGACGGATGATGCCGATCGGGCGCTCATCTTCTAGCACGAACAAGCTGGTGATCGACCGGTCATTCATAATGCCGAGCGCCTCGGCCGCCAAAGCGGAGGCGCGAATCGTCACCGGCGCATGGGTCATCACCTCAACGGCCCGCATCTCCAACAGGTCCTTGCCCATGTGGCGACGCAAATCGCCGTCGGTGATGATGCCCGTCAAGCGGCCCTCGGCATCGATCGCACCGACGCAACCGAAGGTTTTTGCCGTCATTTCCAAGATGGCGACCGACATGACCGCATCTTCCGCGACCAGCGGAATCTCGCTCCCCACATGCATCAGCTCGGCAACCCGCAGCAACCGCTGGCCGAGATTGCCGCCGGGATGGAACTGCTTGAAATCTTCGACCGAGAATCCTTTGCGCTCCAGCAAGGCAACGGCGATTGCATCGCCCAAAGCCAGCATCATCGTGGTCGAGGTTGTCGGAGCAAGACCCAGCGTGCCGGCTTCAGTGACCTTCGGCAAGGCCAACGTCACATCGGCGGCGCTTCCCAAGGCACTGCCGGCGCCACTGGTGATGCCGATCAAGGGAATATGCCAGCGCCGGGTGTAATTGATGAGATCGGACAATTCTGCCGTTTCGCCGGAATTGCTCAGCGCGAGGACGGCGTCCTTCGGCGTCACCATGCCAAGATCGCCATGGCTCGCTTCAGCTGGGTGCACGAATTGCGAGGGGGTCCCGGTCGAAGCCAAGGTCGCCGCGATCTTATGGGCAATATGCCCACTCTTACCCATGCCGGTAACCACGACCCGCCCGCTCACCGCCATCAGCAGGTCCAGCGCACGCGGGAAATGTTCATTCAGCGAATCGGCCAATAAAGTGAGCGCCGTCGCCTCTTGCCGCAGCACGCGTTCGGCGGATGCCAGACCCTCTGAGGCAAAGCGCTGTTGTTCGGGCGTCGGCCGATCGACCGTCATGACCTTCGACATAATGCTCTCGATACAAATGTTTAGGCGACCATAGCGCCGCTTATCCCACGAATCTATAGGGTTTTACCCGATTTATCTTTCGTGGTCGGTAGCTTTTACCCTGTTTAGATAGGGAGAGCCATGGCTCTTTCCGAGGGTCGGGGCTCCGATCACAAGCGAATTAGTGGTGGAAGATATCGGGATCTTCCCAACCTGCCAGATCAAGGATAGCCCGGGTCGGCAGGAAGCGGAAACATGCCTCCGCCACATCCATCCGGCCTTCACGCTTTAGGAGTATATCCAGCTTAGCTTTCAGCTGATGCAGGTAAAGAACGTCGGAGGCGGCATATTTTTGCTGCTCCGCCGTCAGTTCCTCGGCGCCCCAATCCGAAGATTGCTGCTGCTTCGAAAGCTCGACCCCCAGCAGTTCCTTGCACAGATCTTTCAACCCATGCCGGTCGGTGAAGGTGCGGACCAGTTTCGAGGCGATTTTGGTGCAATAAACCGGCTGGCAATTGACGCCCAGATAAGCGCGCAGCGCCGCCAGGTCGAAACGGGCGAAATGGAACAGCTTCAGGACCGCTGGATCTTCCAGCAAAGCCTTGAGATTTGGCGCATGGTGCAGTTGACCCGGGCGAAGCAAGGGGATTTTCACCAGATGGCAGGCACCATCACCGGCGGAAAGCTGAATCAGGCAAAGCCGGTCGCGAGCGGGATTGAGCCCCATGGTCTCGGTATCGATGGCTACCACCGGACCAAGATTGAGGCCGTCTGGCAGATCGCCGCGATGCAATTCGATCGTCATTTGAAGTTCCCCACTGCGCAATCGACGGAAAACCGGATTGTCGCGCAGAGACTACTTGAAGGATGGTGCCCAGGAGAAGACTCGAACTTCCACGGGTTGCCCCACAGGTACCTGAAACCTGCGCGTCTACCAATTCCGCCACCTGGGCGCCTGACTATGACGAGCGCAGGGTTTATACGAGGTCCTGAACTTGCCATACGCGGCGCGGCGCATTCTGTTCAGAATGCCGGCAAAGTCAACGCCTTTTTACACGCACTGCGTCAGGCTGCAAATTATGCTAGCAAGAACTCCTTACGCGGTCGCAATTCGGGGTGATGATATGCGTGATCCCGTTGTCACTGTCTTCGGCGGTTCCGGCTTTATCGGCCGGTATGTCGTCGAAAAACTAGCCAAGCGGGGCTGGATAATCCGGGTTGCCGTACGCCGGCCCGACGACGCCCTGTTCCTGAAAATGACCGGCCTGCTCGGCCAGACAGCGCCCATAGCCGCCAATATCCGCGACCAGCGCTCGGTCGAGGCGGCGGTCGCCGGCGCAGATGCCGTTGTCAATCTGGTCGGCATCCTCTTCGAATCCGGCGCGCAGCGATTCGACAAGGTTCAAGCCGAAGGTCCCGGCCGAATCGCCGCCGCTGCCAAGGCGGCCGGTGTGCGGCAGATGGTGCATATTTCCGCCATCGGCGCCGACAGCAGCAGTCCAGCAGCCTATGGGCGCAGCAAGGCGGCGGGAGAAGAGGCGGTGCGCGGCGCCTTCCCCACAGCGACGATCTTGCGTCCCAGCATCGTCTTCGGGCCAGAGGACAGTTTCTTCAACCGATTCGCCGCCATGACACGCCTCAGCCCCGCCCTGCCATTGATCGGCGGCGGACGAACCCGTTTCCAGCCGGTCTATGTGCTCGATGTGGCCGATGCAGTACTCGCGGCCCTGGAACAACCGGCAGCCGCTGGCCAGATTTATGAACTCGGCGGACCCGCCACATACAGCTTCCGCGAGCTGATGGAGCTGATGCTGCGGGAGATCAACCGGCGCCGTCTGCTGATCCCAATTCCCTTCGCCCTGGCCAGTCTCCAAGGAGCGCTCCTTCAGTACTTGCCTTCGCCACCGCTGACGCTCGACCAGGTTCGCCTGCTGAAGCGCGACAATGTCGTCAGTCCCGGCGCTAAAGGCCTCGCTGATCTCGGCATTACGCCGACGGCGGTAGAAGTTATTTTGCCGACTTACCTTGACAAATATCGCCCACGCGGCGGTTATGACCGGAAATAGGGGGAGACGTCATCATGCGCTTTCTGGTGTTCCAACACATGGCCTGCGAGCACCCCGGCATTCTGCGGGATTTCCTCGCCGCCGACGGTATCGCCTGGGATGCCGTGGAGCTGGATGAAGGCGCTTCCATTCCCTCGCTTGGCAATTACGACGCGCTCTGGGTCATGGGCGGGCCGATGGATGTCTGGGAAGAGGACCAACATCCCTGGCTGGTCGCGGAGAAACAGGCGATCCGCGAAGCCGTGCAGCAGCGGGGCCTGCCTTACCTCGGGCTTTGCCTCGGCCATCAATTGCTGGCGGCAGCCTTCGGCGGCGATGTCGGCAAAATGGCTAAGCCGGAAGTCGGCATTTTCGATGTGACGCTCACCGAAGCGGGAGGCGCGGATCCGATCTTCGCCGGCATGGCCAAGTCGCAGCAAGCCTTGCAATGGCACGGCGCCGAGGTTCAGGTGCCGCCGCCGGGCGCCGTCATCCTGGCGCAGTCGCCGCTTTGCCCGATCCAGGCGATGCGCGTCGGCAACCGCGCCTATGGCCTGCAATACCACGTCGAATTGACCTCGGAGACGGTGCGCGAATGGGGTGCCGTGCCGACCTATGCCTGCGCGCTCGACGAAAGTCTGGGGGTGGGGTCGATGCCGCGGCTGGATGCCGAGGCCCGCGCTAAAATGCCCGCGTTCAACCGCGCCGCGCGGCAGATCTACGACAATTTCATGCGCATGGCCTTCGCCCGGGTCTAGCCTCCAGCACGCGTCTGAGGCCTCGGTTCACGCTTTAGCAAAACAGGCCGGGCAGTCGATAGATCACATAGAGCAGATAAAGGCCGAGGCCGACGCGGTAGATCACGAACGGCGCCATGCTGGCCCGGCGCAGCCAATACATCATGAAAGCGATGGCCAGGAAGCCGGCGACCGCCGCACATACCGTCATCAGCAAAGCGGCCTGCATCTGGGCGGGGGAACCGCTCAGGATAAGCTCGGCCCCTTTGTAGAGCCCGGCGGCGGCAATGGTCGGAATCGATAGCAGGAAAGAGAAACGGGCCGCCTCGATCCGCTCATAGCCGAGGAAACGCGCCATCGTCATCGTGATGCCGGACCGGCTGGTGCCGGGAATAAAGGCAAGACATTGGAAGATGCCGATCAGCAAGGCATGGCCGATATTCAGATGCTCCAGCCGGCGGACGGTCAAGCCCAGCTTGTCGGCCGCATAAAGGATCAGACCGAAGATGATCAGCATGGCGGCGATGATGGTGGGATTGCGCAGGCTGTCGCCGGCATATTGATCCAGAATGAAGCCGATCACCAAGGCGGGAAGCGATCCCGCCAATAAATAACTGACGAGACGGGCCCGCGGATCACGTTTGCGCTGCACAATCTGCCAGACACCCTGCCCCAGTCCCACGACGTCCCGCCAGAAATAGACCAGGACTGCCAGCAGCGTGCCAACATGGGCTGCCACATCCAGTGTTAATCCCTGGTCCGGCCAACAGAAGAACATTGGCACCAGGATAAGATGTCCGGAAGAGCTGATAGGCAGGAATTCGGTCACGCCCTGGACAATGGCGAGAACCAGAATGTCGATATTAGGCACGCAGTCACCGCTCGGGCTTCAAAGTTGAGGCCAGGCCCCCAGGCGGCCCAACCTATAGCATGGCGCTGCGAGTCTCGCCTATCACACTGATCGTCCCATTTTGGAACTATATTTAGTCTGAACTCGACCTCTTTCGAAGGCAGGGCGACACACTTGGGCGGCCGAAGGGAATATAGGTCAATATGCTTGTCCTATATTCCGAATTTTACTAGATCGGTCGCATGATCTGACCTATCTTGGCTGAGACGCTTGGATGAGGTTCAGCAACGGACATTGGCAAGCAGCGACGGGGGCCTAGGGGGATCCGGGCCGAAGGGAGAATGCGATGGCCGAAAAGCTGCTGAAATTCGTCTCGCTGGGACCGGCATCGCCGGACAAGCGCAAGGCTGCGGAAAGACGGCGGGACTTCGGCGAGATCTATCGCGACTTCAAACCGACCCAGGCGGCGGCCCAGGCCAGCCGCTGTTCGCAATGTGGCGTGCCGTTCTGCCAGGTCCACTGCCCGCTCTCCAACAACATCCCCGACTGGCTGAAACTGGCGGCCGAAGGGCGGCTGGAAGAGGCATATGAAATCTCCAGCGCCACCAATACCTTCCCGGAGATCTGCGGCCGCATTTGCCCGCAGGACCGCCTCTGCGAAGGTAATTGCGTCATCGAACAAGCCGGGCATGGCGCCGTCACGATTGGCGCGGTGGAACGGCACATCACCGATACCGCCTGGGAAAAGGGTTGGGTGCAGCCGGTCCGGCCACGCCAGGAATTGCCGCAATCCGTTGGCATCGTCGGCAGCGGGCCGGCCGGACTGGCAGCGGCAGAACAGCTCCGCCGTCAAGGCTACCAGGTGACCGTCTATGATCGGCACGACCGTTTCGGCGGATTGCTGATTTACGGCATCCCGAACTTCAAGCTGGACAAAGCCATCGTCGCCCGCCGCATCCAGCATCTGCAGGATGCCGGTATCTTCTTTCGCGGCGGAATCGACATCGGCCGGGACATGAGCTTAATGGATCTGCGTCAGCAGCATGATGCGGTGCTGATCGCGACCGGTGTTTACAAGGCACGCGACATCGCGGCGCCCGGCTCGGGGCTGGCAGGGATTATGCCGGCCCTTTCCTACTTAACCGCCAGCAACCGGCGCGGGCTCGGCGATCAGGTGCAGGATCAGGGCGGCAATCTCGATGCTGCCGGCAAGAATGTGGTCGTGATCGGTGGCGGCGACACGGCGATGGATTGCGTGCGGACGGCGGTCCGGCAAGGCGCGCGGTCCGTGAAGTGCCTTTACCGGCGCGACCGCCAGAATATGCCCGGCTCGCAGCGCGAAGTCGCGCATGCCGAGGAAGAAGGCGTCGAATTCGTCTGGCAAGCAGCACCTGAGGCCTTTCTCGATGATGGCGCCGGCAACGTCAAAGTCGTGCGTGCCCATCGCATTCATCTCGGCTTGCCCGATGCCACCGGCCGGCAAACGCCGCGCGTCATCGAGAACTCGCATTTCCATATCGAGGCCGATCTGGTGATCAAGGCGCTCGGCTTCGATCCGGAAGACCTGCCGCAAGCCTTCGACGTGCCGCAATTATCAGTCAGCAAATGGGGCACGATCCGAATCGAGCATAAGACCATGATGAGCAGCATCCCGGGCGTTTTCGCCGCTGGGGATATCGTGCGCGGCGCATCTCTGGTGGTCTGGGCCATCCGGGACGGCCGCGATGCAGCGACAGCGATGGCGCAATACCTCGCTAAAGCAGAGCGCATCGCCAAAGCGGCGGAATAACGAGATCAATCGCAGTCTTGGCGGTGCTATCGGCGCCGCCCAAAGGAAGACCATCATGGCCGAGCAAGTTCCTTACTGGTATCGCGAGCGCGCACAACTGGCGGCACAGGGACTTTACGACCCCAGCGACGAACATGATGCCTGCGGGGTCGGCATGATCGTCGCCATCGACGGCAAGCCGCGGCGCGAAGTCGTCCTGAAAGGCATCGAAGCGCTGAAGGCCGTCTGGCATCGCGGCGCGGTCGATGCCGATGGCAAGACCGGCGACGGTGCCGGCATCCACGTGCAGATCCCCCACGCCTTCTTCGAGGATTTCATCCGCAAGGGCGGCCAGGAGATCAATAACGAGAAATTCGCCGTCGGCCAGATCTTCCTGCCGCGCACCGATCTCGGCAAACAGGAACGCTGCCGCGTCATCGTCGAGCGCGAGATTCTCAATTACGGCTACACGATCTATGGCTGGCGCCAGGTGCCGGTGAATATCGGCATCATCGGCGACAAAGCCAATGCCTCGCGGCCCGAGATCGAGCAGATCATGATCTGCAACAATCGCGGCGTCACGGAAGAGCAATTCGAGACGGATCTCTACATCATCCGGCGCCATATCGAGAAGGCCGCGGCTTCCGAAGGCATCGGCGAGCTTTATATCTGCTCGCTCTCCTGCCGGTCGGTCATCTATAAGGGCATGTTCCTCGCCGAACAGCTCACCGCCTTCTATCCTGATCTGGTCGATGACCGTTTCGTCTCCAATTTCGCGATTTATCACCAGCGCTATTCCACCAACACCTTCCCCACTTGGAGCCTGGCCCAGCCGTTCCGCGTCATTGCCCATAACGGCGAGATCAACACGCTGAAAGGCAATATCAACTGGATGACCGCCCATGAGACGCGCATGGAATCCGGCATCTATGGCGGCCATATGGCGGAGCTGAAACCGGTCATCCAATCGGGCGGATCGGATTCGGCAGCCCTGGACAATGTGTTCGAGATCATGGTGACCGAGGAACGACCCTTGCCCATGGTGCGCTGCCTGCTGGTGCCTGATGTCTGGGACGGCCGCATCGCCATGCCGCAAGCCCATAAGGATCTCTTCAGCTACTGCAATTCTGTGATGGAGCCCTGGGATGGCCCGGCGGCGATCTGCGGTTTCGCTGCCAATTGGGTGGTCGCCTTCACCGATCGCAACGGCCTGCGGCCGCTGCGCTATGCCATCACCGAAGACGGTTTGCTGGTCGCCGGTTCGGAAACCGGCATGGTGCGGCTCGGCGAAGAGCGCATTCTGTCCAAGGCGCGGCTCGGGCCCGGCCAGATGATCGCTGTCGATCTCGCCAAAGGGAAGCTCTACAAGAACGACGAAATTCTCGACAAGCTCGCCGCCAGCGCCGATTTCAGCGACTGGGTCCGGAACATCACCGTCATCGACGACCTGGTGCGCGAGACCCGCGGCGAACCCGCCATCTTCGATCGCGACTTGCTTCGCCGCCGCCAGATCGATGCCGGCCTGTCATTGGAAGATCTGGAACTGATTCTCCAGCCCATGGTGGAAGAGGCCAAGGAAGCCATCGTCTCCATGGGTGACGACACGCCCCTGGCGGTTCTGAGCGATCAGTATCGCGGCCTGCATCATTTCTTCCGGCAGAATTTCAGCCAGGTCACCAATCCCCCGATCGACAGTTTGCGCGAAGCCAGGGTCATGAGCTTGAAGACGAGGCTCGGTAATCTCGGCAACGTGCTGGATGAGGATGAAAGCCAGTGCCGACTGCTACAGTTGGACAGCCCCGTGCTGTTGACGGCCGAATTCCAGGCGATGCGCGCCTATATGGGTGAGAGCGCTGCTGAAATCGATTGCACCTTTAATCCCCAGGATGGCGATCATGCCCTGCGTGACGCCATCCAGGCGATCCGCCGCCAGGCCGAGGATGCGGTGCGCGGCGGCGCCACCCATGTCATCCTGTCGGACGAGCGGGTTGGACCCGACCGCGCAGCGATACCGATGATTCTTGCGACCGGCGCCGTGCATGTGCATCTGCTGCGTCAGCAGCTGCGCACCTTCATCTCGCTCAACGTCCGCTCTGGCGAATGCCTCGATGTGCATCATTTCGCCGTGCTGATCGGTGTCGGTGCCACCACGGTCAATGCCTATGTCGCGGAAGCCAGCATCGCCGATCGGCAGGCGCGCGGCCTCTTCGGCAATCTCGCTTTGGACAATTGCCTGGAACGCTATCGCAAGGCGGTCGATCAGGGTCTGCTGAAAGTGATGTCGAAAATGGGCATCGCCGTCATCTCCTCCTATCGCGGTGGCGCCAATTTCGAAGCGCTCGGCCTGTCGCGCACCCTGGTTGCCGAATATTTCCCGAACATGCCCTCCCGCATTTCCGGTATCGGCATGACCGGTATCCAGCGCCGTGTCCTGGAACTGCATAATCGCGCTTGGGCGACGGATATCGTCACCTTGCCGGTCGGCGGCTTCTATCGCTATCGCAAGAGCGGCGAGACCCATGCCTGGGCGCCCGATCTCATCCACACTTTGCAAAGCGCCGTCAGCAGCGAGTCCTATTCGACCTTCAAGCGTTACAGCGAAGCGGTTCACACATTGCCGCCGGTGGCGATCCGCGATCTGCTCGATTTCGCACCGAGTGGCCAGAAGGTCTCGGTCGATGAAGTCGAAAGCATCACCGAGATCCGCAAGCGTTTCGTGACACCCGGCATGTCGCTCGGCGCCTTGAGCACCGAAGCGCATGGCACGCTGAACATTGCCATGAATCGGATCGGCGCCAAATCCGATAGCGGTGAAGGCGGCGAGGATCCGACCCGCTTCAAGCCGCAGCCCAATGGCGACAACGCCAATTCCGCGATCAAGCAGATCGCCTCCGGCCGCTTCGGCGTGACGGCGGAATATCTCAGCAATTGCCGCGAGATCGAGATCAAGGTCGCGCAAGGCGCCAAGCCCGGTGAAGGCGGTCAGCTGCCGGCCTTCAAGGTCACGTTGGAGATCGCCCGGCTGCGCCATGCAACTCCTGGCGTCTCGTTGATTTCCCCGCCGCCGCATCACGACATCTATTCGATCGAGGATCTGGCCCAGCTGATCTATGACCTGAAGCAGATCAATCCGACCGCCAAGGTTTGCGTGAAGCTGGTGGCACGCAGCGGCATCGGCACCATTGCCGCCGGTGTCGCCAAAGCGAAGGCGGATGTCATCCTGATCTCGGGCCATGTCGGCGGCACCGGCGCCTCGCCCCATACCAGCGTCAAATATGCCGGCGTGCCCTGGGAGATGGGCCTCGCCGAAGCCCATCAGGTGCTGACCCTGAACCGCCTGCGCCACCGGGTGCGACTGCGCACCGATGGCGGCATCAAGACCGGCCGCGACGTGGTCATCGCGGCGATGCTGGGCGCCGAGGAATTCGGCATCGGTACCGCCTCGCTGGTCGCCATGGGCTGTATCATGGTGCGGCAATGCCATTCCAATACTTGCCCGGTCGGGGTTTGCACCCAGGACGAGAAGCTGCGGGAGAGATTCACCGGGACGCCGGAAAAGGTGGTCAATCTCTTCAGCTTCGTCGCCGAGGAAGTGCGCGAAATCCTTGCCTCGCTCGGCGTCAAATCGCTGAATGACGTGATCGGCCGGACCGAATTGCTGGAACAGGTCAACCGGGGCGCCGCGGATCTCGACGATCTCGATCTCAATCCGCTGCTGGCCCAGGCCGATCCCGGCGATCAGGCGCGCTATTGCACCATCGAAGGACGCAACGAGGTGCCCGACACCCTGGATGCGCAGATGATCAAGGATGCCGGTCCGCTGTTCAATGCGGGCGAGAAGATGCAGCTGCAGTACAATATCCGCAACACCTTCCGTGCCATCGGCACCCGGTTGTCGGCCGAGATCACCCGGCGCTTCGGCATGACCGGCCTGAAGCCCAACCATCTCACCGTGCGGCTGCGCGGCTCCGCCGGCCAGTCGCTCGGCGCCTGGGCAGTACAAGGCCTGAAGCTGGAAGTCTTCGGCGATGCCAATGATTATGTCGGCAAGGGTCTTTCCGGCGGCACCATCGTGGTGCGTCAAATGCCCTCCAGCAAGCTGACCAGCAACGAGAACACCATTATCGGCAACACGGTGCTCTATGGCGCGACGGCCGGCAAATTGTTTGCCGCGGGCCAGGCCGGCGAGCGCTTCGCCGTCCGTAATTCCGGCGCCCTGACGGTGATCGAGGGCTGCGGTTCCAATGGCTGCGAATACATGACCGGCGGGATGGCCGTGATCCTGGGTGCGGTGGGCGATAATTTCGCCGCCGGCATGTCGGGCGGCATGGTCTACATCTATGACGATGCCGGCACTTTCCCTGACCGGGTCAATCCGGACAGCGTGGTTTGGCAGCGCCTCGATTCCAATTACTGGGAGATGCAGCTGCGCTCGATGGTGGAAGAGCACGCGGCAGAAACGCAATCGCGCTTCGCCGGCCGCCTGCTGAATGACTGGCAGTTGGAGCGCGGCAAGTTCTGGCAGGTCGTGCCGAGGGAAATGTTGAACCGGCTGGAACAACCGCTCAGCGATCAGCCTGCCGCTGTTCTCGCCTGACGCGACATGCTTGTCCAAATCAGGGAGCCGATCCTATGATGGGCTCCCTGTTGAGGTACACGAATCTGTGCGCATCGGCAGGCGCTTCGGACTGGAACCGCTGGCGGCAGGTTGTTATGCTCCCGGCGAATCACCGGACGAAACGATGCGTAGGCTTTATCACTTTCCGCTCCAACCGCAATCTCGCAAGGTCCGCCTGCTCCTCAAGGAAAAGCAGTTGGAATACGAGGCTATTGCCGAGCGGCCCTGGGACCGGCGCGATGAATTCCTGGCGCTGAACCCCGCGGGTGAAACGCCGGTCTTGGTCGAGCCGGGCGGCAGCATCATCTGCGGCGATTACGCGATCACCGAATATCTGGAAGAGATCCAGCCCGGCGGCACGCTGTTGGGCGCTTTGCCGGTCGAACGGGCCGAAACCCGCCGGCTGGTGCAATGGTTCGACAGCAAGTTCCAGCGGGACGTGACGCAGAACCTGCTGCACGAAAAATTGATCAAGCGCATTTGCGGCCAAGGCGGACCGGATTCCGGCGCAATCCGTGCCGGCCGCGCCAATATCCGCATTCATCTCGATTACATCTCTTGGCTGATCGACCGCCGGAATTGGCTCGCCGGGGACAGCTTTACCCTCGCCGATCTGACGGCGGCGGCGCACCTCTCCTGTATCGATTATCTTGGCGACGTGAATTGGGATGAGTTTCTCGGCGCCAAGGAATGGTATGCCCGTATCAAGTCACGGCCGAGCTTCCGGCCGCTTCTGGGCGACCATCTGCCGGGCACCCAGCCACCCGCTTACTACGCTGATCTGGACTTCTAGTGGCCTGCTCGCTGAGCTGAGCTGAGCGGGCCCGCCAATATTAGTTGGCTTTCAAGTCGATCTGTTCGATGCCGTGCTGCGCTTCGTCGGCGACCGGCGTATTGGGCGCCAGCCGCACCACCTTCAGCCAATCCTGGCGCGCACCCGCGATATCGCCCTCCTGCTGCTTGAGCTTGCCCCGTTCGAGCAGCGCCAAAGCGAAATTGGGATCGAGCTTCAAAGCCTGGTCGACATTGTCCATCGCCAGGGCGCGGTTCTCCAGATGCCGATAGGCGGCGGCGCGGAAGGCATAGATTTCCGGGCGGCCCTTATCGAGATCGGCGGCGGTATTGAGATCTTCCAGCGATTCGAAATACATCCCCGCATTGCCATAGGTCGTGGCGCGATCGATCAGCAGGTCGACATCCTTGGGCTGCAGCTTCAGCCCCTCATTCTGGTCATGCAAGGCAAGCTGCGGCTTCTCCGCGCGAATCCAGGCCTGCGCCGCTTGGCCGAAAAGCTGGGCCGCGATCTTGGCCTTTTCTTGGGGCATGGTCTGGGCAATGCGCTCAAGTTCCAGTGCGCCGTCTTCCACCTGCCCCATATTGATCAGGCCGAGTGCCTTGCAATGGCGCGCCGCATCGCCACCGCCTTGCTTTTCCCAGGCGACGGCACTTTCGACCGCCTGATCCGGCGCCCGCTTCGCCAGCAGCAGGCAGTCATTGTATTCCTTGGCCTGGTCAGCCGATTGTCCGTAAGCGGGCATCCCGGTCCAAGCCGCCAAAGTCAGGGCAAGGATTCCCACCAGCATCCGATGGGAACGATACCCTCGCCGAGGCTGCGATTGGAGCTGGAGTGAGGAAGTGCGCGTCACGGTGAATCCGGTTAAACTGAGCAAGCTGAAAGATCGGTATTGCGTCGTGCCGCAGATTCCGTTGTATGGCGAGAAAAAGCAAGAACGAACAACACGTTAAGTTCACGGACTGGTGATTGATGAGCAATCCGAGCCAAACCGGCCATCTGTTCTGCTTCGGCCTGGGCTACACCGCGACCAATCTGGCCCGGCAACTGATCGCCGCTGGATGGCGGGTCAGCGGCACGTGTCGGGACGAGGCGAGACAGGGCGAGTTGCGCGAGCTCGGAATAGAGGCGCATCTTTTCGATCGCGACCGAGCCTTGGCCGATATTGACGGCTTGCTGACCGGCGTCACCCATCTTCTCAGTTCCGTGCCGCCGGACGACCGCGGCGATCCGGTTTTGGATCTACACGGTGACGACCTGCGTGGCCAGCAGCATCTCCAATGGATCGGCTATCTCTCCACCACCGGCGTCTATGGCGACCGCAAGGGCGGATGGGTCGACGAGAGCAGCGAGTTGACGCCCAGCGGCATGCGCGGCGCCAAGCGCCTTGCCGCCGAACGGCAATGGCTGCAACTGTCGCCGCCCGCACATCTATTCCGTCTCGCGGGAATCTATGGTCCGGGCTCTTCCGCCATCGAAACCGTCCAGGCCGGGCGTGCCAAACGCATCCACAAACCCGGCCAAGTCTTCAGCCGCATCCATGTGGACGATATCGTCCAGGTGCTGATGGCTTCGATGACCCATCCTTCGCCGGGCAGCGCATATAATGTGTGTGACGACGACCCGGCCTCCCCGGCCGATGTCATCGCCTATGCCTGTGAATTGCTGGGGCGACAGCCGCCTCCCGTCATCCCCTTTGCCGAAGCCGAGTTGTCGCCGATGGCGCGCAGTTTCTATGACGACAACAAGCGCGTCTCTAATGATCGCATCAAACGCGAACTCGGCATCACCCTGCTTTATCCCAGCTACCGCCAGGGACTGGAGGCCATCCACAATGGCATCGCCGATCAGCAGCGCAAACGGATGAACGGCAAAAATCGAGCCGATAAAAGCTAGACCGGAAATTGGGACGATAGGGCGGCAACCTGATCGAATAACAGCTTGAGGTCCTGCGGCCGCGCGAGACGATGATCGCCATCCTTGATCAGCCGGATCTGCACATCGGCAGAGGTGAGGCAATCGGCAAGCTGCAGGGAGATTGTGTAAGGCACGTCGGAATCCACCATGCCATGCAGCAGCCGCACCGGCCGGTCGATGCCAATGCGGTCGCGCAACAGGAGATGCCGGCGCCCTTCTTCGATCAGCAATCGGGTGATGACGTAAGGCTCATCCGAATAGTCCGACGGCTGGGCCAATTGTCCCTCATGCCTCATCTTCTCCCGATCGACCGAAGAGAGTGATGCCCAGATCAGGTCTTCGGTGAAATCCGGCGCGGCGGCAATGCCGATCAAGGCATGAATTCGGTCCAATCGCTGCAACGCTGCCAGCAACATCAACCAGCCACCCATGCTGGAGCCGACGAGGATCTGAGGCCCTTCGCTGAGCGCGTCCAAGGCGGCGACGACATCTTCGGCCCAGCGACCGATCGAGCCGTCCGTAAATGCGCCGGAAGAGCGGCCATGGCCGAAATAGTCGAAAGAGAGAAAAGCTTGTCCCCGCGACCGACAGAATTCCTCCAACGCCGTTGCCTTGCTGCCGGTCATATCGGATTTGAATCCGGGCAGAAAGATGACACCTGGCAGTCGGCTGCCGAATCCACTGGCTGATACCCGATGATAGGCCATATGATGACCATCAGGACGCGCGAGTTGCGTGATGGGGGCAGGGGCTGGTTGCGTGATCGCGCACACGGCGGATGCATCCTTCAACGATTTGTTTGTTGCCAAAGATTGAGACGGCATGCTACCCGGCGCTGAAAACTATCGTGATCTAAATCGCGGTTTAAATGTCGGCCGAAAACGACCCCTCGTCAAATGACTCGCCTGGACTTGCAATGCAAGGCCATCCCACTGTTTTACAACTGATCAGCCGGCTGGATGGCGGCGGCAGCGGCCGCATCGCCATCGAATTGTCGAGCACGGTTTGCGAAGCCGGAGGTCGGGCGTTGATCGCCTATGACGGCGAGGCGGCAACTTATGAACTGACCCGCCACGGCATCACGCCGGTTGAAGACAAGCTGACCAGCCGCAATCCCGTCTCCACCTATAATGTCGTGCGGCGACTTGTCGGGGTCATCGCCCAGCACAAGGTCGATATCGTCCACGCCCAGAATGCCAGCTTGGCAGTCATTGGGCAGGCCGCGGCCAAGAAGGCGGGTTGCCGTCTGGTGACAACCTTTCACGACGGGCCGGGGCATGTCGCCACACTCAAGAAGAAAAGCCGGGCCGCTTTCGCCGCCAGCGATCACATCGTCACCTTGTCTTATCTGACCGCCAATGAGATCGCCAAGGCGATGCCGGAATTGCGGGACCGGATCAGCGTCGTGCCCTATGGCGTCGACCTCAGCCGCTTCGACCCGGCCCGCGTCACGGCCCAGCGCGTGATCCAGCTCGCCAATCTGTGGCGCATGCCCGATGACAAGCCGATCATCATGTTGCCGGGCCGGTTCGTGCCTCAGAAAGGCCATGGCCAATTGATCGAAGCCCTGGCCGAGATGAAGGATGTCGACCTGCGCTGCATCATGGTCGGACCCTCGCCGGATGGCGGCGCCTATCGCGAGCAGCTTGAGAACAAGATCCGCGCCCATGGCCTGGACGACCGCATTCAGCTGGCCGACGAATGCCGCGACATGCCAGCGGCGCTGATGCTGGCCGATCTCGTCGTCGCCCCCTATGTCGAGCCGTCGACCTATAACCGGGTGATCGTCGAGGCCCAGGCGCTCGGCCGTCCGCTGATCGCGTCGGACTTCCCCTGCGCCCGCGAGATGGTCGATGGCAGTTCCATGGCCTGGCTGACCCCGCCCAAGGATAAGGGCGCCCTGGCCTGGGCCATCCGCGACGCCTTGTCCTTGCCTTTGGAAGAACGGCAGATGCGGACCGAACAGGTGATCGCCAATTTGCGCCAGCGATCGGACCGCGACGTCATGTGCCAACATATGCTGGCGCTTTATGCCGCCCTAGCCTCCGGCGCCCTGCCCGGCCGTCCAGATCAAGCTGATCACCTTCCGGGCGATCCGGCGGGCCACGACAGCGGCTCAAATGGCGCCCTGGGTGGCGAGCCGATCCTCCATCCGGTCGGCTGACGCTTATCTAGAAAAACGGCGCTTTTCCGGAGTTTTCGGCCCAGTTGCGCCCTCCTTGCAATGCCATAGCGATGTCGGTATAACCGCGCGTCCGGCACAGAGCGGCCATGGCGAACCATCGGGCATGCCCAACCGCGACCGGAACATCTAACCCATTGAAGGACTTAGAAAATGCCCAAGATGAAGACCAAGAGCAGCGCCAAAAAGCGCTTTAAGCTCACCGCGACCGGCAAGGTAAAATTCAAGCCGGCGAACAAGCGTCACGGCCTGATCAACCGTCCCTCCGACATGAAGCGCCAAAGCCGGCGTGACGAAGTCATGGCGGAACCGGATGCCAAAAAGGTCATCAAATTCTTCCTGCCGAACGGCCTTTAAGAGATAGAGGAGACTAGATATGGCTCGCACTAAGCGCGGCGTCACCTCGCACGCTCGGCACAAGAAAGTTCTCGACCTGGCCAAGGGCTATGTCGGACGCGCCAATAACAACTACCGCATCGCCCTGGAAAAGGTCGAAAAAGGCCTGCAATACGCCTATCGCGACCGGCGCGCCAAGAAGCGCGATTTCCGCGGCCTGTGGATTCAGCGCATCAATGCCGGCGCCCGTGAGCACGGCCTGACCTATTCCCAGTTCATCTCCGGCGTGAAGCGCGCCGGTATCGAGATCGACCGCAAGGTGCTGTCCGATCTCGCGATCCGGGAACCGGCGGCTTTCGCGGCGATCGTGAAGCAAGCCCAGGACGCCCTGAAGAAGGCCTAATGGCCTTTCATTTCGGATCTCCAAGCGAATGACCGGTCTTTGTCGTCGCCTCATCACCGTTTTGGCCCTGGCTGGCACCCTGGTGCTGGCGGCCTGCGGTTATGGCGACGACATTGCCGCCGTCAAAAAGGCGGAAACCCTTCCCGGCAAGAATAACGAGGCGCTGGTCAATGACCTGGCCGGCGCCCATGGCTCGGTCGATTGGACCGGCTCGAAGCCCGACCGCTTCAAGGACACCGATATTGTTTTGGTGACGGCGACGATCAAGCAGATCGGGCGCAGCGGCAAGGAACACCATCTGGTTTTCGATTTCGTCAGCAACCGGCAGACCGAGAAGGTCGGTATCGACCGGGTGTTGGTGGATGGCGAAGAACAGAATTTGCTGACCTTGCCGTTCAATCTCATTAAGTTGCAGCTCGACTGAACGGCCTGGCAACGGATGTTGATGTGGGGAGGCCGGAATCGATCCGCCTCCCCCTTTTCAATTCTGTCTGGGCGATGCGAGTGATAACCGCGGCAAGAGGCGGACGGAACGGAAGATGCAGAATCTGGATGGCTTACGGGATAAGTGGCTGGCAGCAATACAAGATGCCGGCAATGTCGATGCCCTGGAAACGCTCCGCGTCGATGCCCTCGGCAAGAAGGGCGAGATCAGCGGATTGATGAAGTCCCTGGGGACTTTGTCGCCCGATGAACGCAAGGAAGCCGGTCAGCGGCTGAATGTCCTGAAGGACTCCGTCAGCGAGGCGATCGCCGCCCGCAAGGAGCTGTTGGAACAGGCAGCGCTTGACGCCAAGCTCGCTTTCGAAGCGATCGACCTCACCTTGCCGCCGCGTCCCGAGACCGAAGGCCGCCTGCACCCGATCAGCCAGACCATCGACGAGATCATCGCCATTTTCGGCGAGATGGGCTTCAGCGTCGCCGAAGGTCCGGATATCGAAGACGATTTCAAGAATTTCACAGCGCTCAATATTCCGCCCGATCATCCGGCGCGCCAGATGCAGGACACCTTCTATCTGCCGCCGCAGGAAGATGGCAGCCGCATGGTCTTGCGTACCCATACGTCGCCGGTGCAGATCCGCACCATGCAATCGAAGAAGCCGCCGATTCGCGTGATCTGCCCGGGCCGCACCTATCGCTGCGATTCCGACATGACCCATACGCCGATGTTCCATCAGGTCGAAGGCCTGGTGATCGACGAGACCACGCATATGGGCCATCTGAAAGGCTGCCTGATCGATTTCGTGCGCACCTTCTTCAATCTCGACAATCTGCCGGTGCGCTTCCGCCCCAGCTACTTCCCCTTCACCGAACCCTCGGCCGAGGTCGATATCGGCTGCGACCGTTCCGGCGGCGAGTTGAAGCTCGGCCAGGGCAGCGATTGGCTGGAGATCCTGGGCTGCGGCATGGTGCATCCCAAGGTGCTGCAGAATTGCGGCATCGATTCCAGCAAGTACCAGGGCTTCGCCTTCGGCATGGGCATCGAGCGCATCGCCATGCTGAAATACGGCATCCCCGATCTGCGCACCTTCTTCGACGGCGATCTGCGCTGGCTGAAGCATTACGGATTCCCGGCATTGGATGTGCCGTCGCTGGTCGGAGGACTGACGCGATGAAATTCTCTCTCTCCTGGCTCAAGGAGCATCTCGACACCAGCGCCGATCTCGAGACGATCGCCAAGAAACTGACGGCACTCGGCCTCGAAGTCGAAGGCATCAGTGACCGATCGAAGGCACTGGCGCCTTTCACGGTTGCCTATGTCGTCTCGGCCGAGAAGCATCCCAATGCCGATAAGTTGCGGGTCTGCATGGTCGATACCGGCAAGGGCATTGTCCAGGTGGTCTGCGGCGCGCCGAACGCCAAGACAGGAATGAAAGGCGTTTTTGCACCCCCAGGCAGCCATATTCCCGGCACCGGCGTCGATCTGAAGCCAGGCGTCATTCGCGGGGTGGAATCGAACGGCATGCTCTGCTCGGTGCGCGAAATGGGCATCGGCAACGACCATGACGGCATCATCGAACTG
Organism: Dongia soli; assembly: GCF_034044715.1. Taxonomy (NCBI): domain Bacteria; kingdom Pseudomonadati; phylum Pseudomonadota; class Alphaproteobacteria; order Rhodospirillales; family Dongiaceae; genus Dongia; species Dongia soli. Next base: position 667,210 of record NZ_JAXCLW010000001.1, read on the forward strand.
CCGGAAGACGCACCGGTCGGCACCAGCTTCGCCGCTTATCAGAAGCTCGACGATCCGGTGATCGAGATTAAGCTGACCCCCGACCGCGCCGATTGCCTGGGTGTCCGCGGCATTGCGCGCGACCTGGAAGCGGCCGGCCTCGGTAAGCTGAAGCCGCTCTCGGCGAAGAAGATCGACGGCGCCTTCGACAGCAAGATCCAATGGCGCATCGCCGATGACGGCAATTACTGTCCCAAGGTTGCCGGCCGCTTGTTCCGCAATGTGAAGAACGGCGCCAGTCCGAAATGGCTGCAGGATTGCCTCACCTCGATCGGCCTGCGGCCGATCTCGGCTTTGGTCGATATCACCAATTTCGTCACCTTCGATCTTGGCCGGCCCTTGCATGTCTATGACGCCGACAAGCTGAAGGGCGACCCGACTTTGCGCGTCGCCAAGGATGGCGAGGAGATCCTGGCATTGGACGGCAAGACCTATCGGCTGGATTCCAGCATGACGGTGATCGCTGACGAAAACGGCCCGCAATCGATCGGCGGCATCATGGGTGGCGAGGCAACCGGCTGCTCGGAGGCGACCACCAATGTGTTCCTGGAAGTCGCACTCTTCAATCCGATCGCAGTTGCCCGTACCGGCCGCAAGCTCAACATCAATTCCGATGCCCGCTATCGCTTCGAACGCGGCGTTGATCCGACCTCGGCCGATTGGGGCCTCGATGTCACGACCCAGCTGATCCTCGATATCTGCGGCGGCGAAGCCTCGGCCGCCAGCATTGCCGGCAGCGAACCGGCCTGGCAGCGCGAACTTGATTTCCGTCCCGCCCGGGTGCTCGGCCTCGGCGGCGTCGATGTGTCGGCGGCAACGCAGAAGGACATTCTGGAAAAACTCGGCTTCAAGGTCAGCGAAAACAGCACCGATAGCTGGTCGGTCAGCGTGCCGAGCTGGCGCGCCGATGTCGAAGGCGAGGCCGATCTGGTCGAGGAAGTGCTGCGCGTCAATGATTTCGACAATATTCCCGTCGTCTCGATGCCACGTACCACGCCTTTGCCGCAGCCTTCCGTGACGCCGGCCCAGCGCCGCGTTCTGCTCACCAAAAGGTTGCTGGCTGGCCGTGGCCTGACCGAAGCTGTGACCTTCAGCTTCATGGCAAGCGGCATCGCGGGCCTGTTCAAGACGGCGGCGAAGCTCGTGCTGCTCGACAACCCGATCAGCAGCGATCTCGATGCGATGCGGCCTTCGATCCTTGGCAACCTGTTACAGGCTGCCGGTCGCAATGCGGCGCGCGGGATCGGCGATGTGGCCTTGTTCGAAGTCGGCCCGACCTATCACGATGAGACCGAGAAAGGTCAGGTCCTGGCGGCGACCGGCATCCGCAGCGGCTTCGCCCGGCCGCGTCACTGGGAGGCGAAGCCGCGCGCGGTCGACGCCTTCGATGCCAAGGCGGATGCCCTCGCCATCCTTTCGACCTTCGGCGTGCCGGTTGACAATCTGCAAATCCTGCCGGAAGCGCCGGGCTATTTCCATCCCGGGCGCTCGGCGGTTTTGCGCCTCGGCCCGACCGTCCTGGGGCAGTTCGGCGAATTGCATCCCAGGATTCTGAAGGCGCTCGATCTCAAGGGAGCGGCAGTCGGGTTCGAGGTCTTCCTCGACCGCTTGCCTTTGCCGCGCTCGAAAGGCACGGCACGTCCCTTGCTGAACGCCTCGCCATTCCAACCAGTGGAGCGCGATTTCGCCTTCGTGGTCGATGCCAAGGTGCCGGCGGACAAGTTGATCAAGGCGGCAAAGGGTGCCGATAAGGCGCTGATCACCGAGGTGAAGTTGTTCGACGTCTTCAGCGGCGGCTCACTGGGCACCGATCAGAAGTCGATTGCCTTGAGTGTGACCCTGCAGCCCAAGGACAAGACTTTGACCGATCAGGAGATCGAGGCCGCCGCCGCCAAGGTGGTGGCCGCCGTCAACAAGGCGACCGGCGGCACCTTGCGGGGCTGAGAGCCGTCATTCTGACCGAAGGAAAGGCCCGCCGTTTCGGCGGGCCTTTCCTTTAGATGTGTTCGCTCACGTCGCCGTATTGCCGCCATCGACCAGCCAAGCGGCGCCGGTGACGTAGCTTGCCCGGTCCGATGCCAGGAAGGCGACCACCTGGGCGATCTCGTCCGGCTGGCCGACACGGCCCAAGGGGAAGGAAGCTCCTTTGCGCGCCAGACCTTCGGCAGCTTTTTCGCCGCCGGACTGGATGCCCTCCAGCAACATTGGGGTTTCGACATCGCCGGGACAGACCGCATTGACGCGGATACCTTGTGGCCCGTGATCCAGCGCCATGGCTTTCGTCAATTGCACGACAGCACCTTTGGAGGCGCAGTAAGCCGCTTCCCGCTTGCCGGCCACCACGCCCCAATCCGAAGCGATGCTGACGATGCTGCCCTTGCCGGCGGCGATCATGTGCCTGAGAGCGGCGCGGGAACAGCGCATGACTGCCGTGACATTGACATCCATCACCGCCTGCCAGTCCGCGTCGCTGGTTTCCAGAACCGAGCCGCGGCGCGCAATGCCGGCATTATTAACCAGGATGTCGATGCGCCCGAAAGCAGCCATGGTCGCGGCAATGAGCTTGTCCGGAAAGGCCGGATCGGCGATATCGCCCGCCATGAACTTGGCACCGAGACGGCTGGCGATCTCGTCACCCGCCGCCTGGTTGCGGCCGGTCAGCATGAGTTGCGCACCTTCCGCCGACAGCCGTTCAGCGATGGCCAGCCCGATCCCCGATGTCGCGCCGGTCACGATTGCGCTCTTTCCCGTCAAGTCACCCATGACACCTCCCAAGCCGATCGCCTTAGTGGCGACCGTAACACATTGAAAACACGGCGCATTAGCGCCAGTTGATCTTATGTCTCGCAGCCCCTATCTTGCGCCGCAATAGAGCCAGACTGGACTACGTATGACCGACCTCAGCCATATTCGCAATTTTTCGATCATCGCCCATATCGATCACGGCAAATCGACCTTGGCCGATCGCCTGATCCAGGCCTGCGGTGGCTTGAGCGACCGGGAAATGAAGGAGCAGGTGCTCGATTCGATGGATATCGAGCGCGAGCGCGGCATTACCATTAAGGCCCAGACCGTGCGCCTGGAATACAAGGCCAAGAATGGCGAAACCTATCAGCTGAACCTGATGGACACGCCGGGCCATGTCGACTTCGCCTATGAGGTTAGCCGATGCCTCGCCGCCTGCGAGGGCTCGCTGCTCGTGGTCGATGCCAGCCAAGGCGTCGAGGCCCAGACCCTGGCCAATGTCTACCAGGCGATCGACGCCAATCATGAGATCGTCCCGGTCCTCAACAAGATCGACCTGCCGGCCGCCGAGCCCGAGCGGGTCAAGCAGCAGATCGAGGATGTGATCGGCATCGATGCCAGCGACGCCGTGCCGATTTCCGCCAAGACCGGCATCGGGATCGATCTCGTCCTGGAAGCCATCGTCAACCGTTTGCCGGCCCCGAAGGGCGATGCGGCGGCACCGCTCAAGGCGATGCTGATCGACAGCTGGTATGATGCCTATCTCGGCGTCGTCATCCTGGTGCGGGTGAAGGACGGCGTGCTGAAGCCCGGCATGAAGATCAAGATGATGGCGGCCGATGCCCTCTATACGGTCGAAAAGGTCGGCGTCTTCTCGCCCAAGGCCGTGCATCTGCCGCAGCTCACCCCCGGTGAAGTCGGCTTCATCACCGCCGGCATCAAGGCGGTGGCGGATTGCCGGATCGGCGACACCATCACCGAGGAAAAACGCCCGGCGGCGGAAGCCCTGCCGGGTTTCAAGCCCAGCATCCCGGTGGTGTTCTGCGGCCTGTTCCCGACCGATGCCGCCGATTTCGAGGACTTGCGCGACAGCCTCGCCAAGCTGCGGCTCAACGACGCCAGTTTCCACTTCGAGATGGAAACCTCGGCGGCGCTCGGCTTCGGTTTCCGCTGCGGCTTCCTCGGCCTGCTGCATCTGGAAATCATCCAGGAGCGCCTGGAGCGCGAGTTCAACCTCGACTTGATCACGACGGCACCCAGCGTCGTCTACAAGATCCATACGGTGAAGGACGGCGTGAAGGAACTGCACAATCCCGCCGACATGCCGGATGTGATGCAGATCGATCACATCGAGGAGCCCTGGATCAAGGCGACGATCCTGGTGCCGGACGAATATCTGGGCGCGATCCTGAAGCTTTGCGAGGATCGCCGTGGCGTGCAGGTGGAGCTGACCTATGCCGGCAGCCGCGCCATGCTGGTCTATCGCCTGCCGCTCAATGAAGTCGTCTTCGACTTCTATGATCGCCTGAAGTCGGTCAGCCGCGGCTATGCCAGTTTCGATTACCAGATGGACGGCTATGAGGAAGGCGACCTCGTCAAGCTCAACATCATGGTCAATGGCGATCCGGTCGATGCCCTCTCCATGATCGTGCATAAGAGCCAGGCGGAGAATCGTGGCCGGCACCTCTGCACGCGCTTGAAGGATCTCATTCCGCGCCAGCTCTTCAAGATCGCCATCCAGGCCGCGATCGGCGCCAAGGTGATCGCCCGCGAAACGGTCAGCGCCTTGCGCAAGGATGTGACGGCGAAGTGCTATGGCGGCGATATCAGCCGTAAGCGCAAGCTGCTGGACAAGCAGAAGGAAGGCAAGAAGCGGATGCGGCAATACGGCAATGTCGAGATTCCGCAATCGGCCTTCATCGCCGCGCTGAAAATGTCGGATGACTGATCGGCCCCGACATTCGGCGCAATTTTCGACGGACCTTTCCGACATCAGGGGCGCCTAGGCTTCCGCTTCGGAAACCTCTTCGGTTGGCGGCAAAACCGATTCGCTTGGGAGTGAAATCGTCACGGTGGTGCCGCGGCCCGGCGCGGTATCGATTTCAAGGCTCCCACCATGCAATTCGGCCAGGGCCTTCACCATGGGGAGGCCCAGTCCGGTTCCCCGGTGGCCCCTTGTATAAGCATTATCGAGCTGACCGAACGCCGATAATGCGACCGGCAGATCGTCTTTTTCCATGCCGATGCCGGTATCCTGAACGGTGATCAGGACATTCGCGCCAAGCGGCGTGCAGCTCAACAGGATGCTGCCGCCCGAGGGCGTGAACTTCACGGCATTGCTCAGCAGATTCAGCACCATCTGCGTCACCGCGCGGCGATCTGCCTGCAGGCGCGGCCGGCGCGGCGGCATTTGCAAAGCAAGCCGCAGCTTCGCGTCGCGCGCACGCTGTTCCACCAGTCGCAGCGCGCCTTGAAGCACCTCGAACAGATCGACTTCCTCGATTTGCAGCCGATGCTTGCCGGCCTCGATTTTTGAGAGGTCGAGAATGTCATTGATCAGCGACAGCAGCAGATGGCCGCTTTTGTGGATATCGACGGCATAGCTGCGGTACGGGCCATCGTCCAACGGCCCGAACATCTCCAGCATCATGGCCTCGGAAAAACCGATGATGGCATTCAGCGGCGTCCGCAGCTCATGGCTGATATTGGCCAGGAATTCGGACTTGCTGCGGCTGGCCAGCTCGGCGTTGCGCTTCGCCTCCAGTAGCGATTCGGTGATATTGCGCCGTTCGACCGCTTCGCGTTCGAGGCGCTGCACGGTTTCCGCCAGCTCAGCGGTACGCTGCGCCACCAGACTTTCCAATTCACGATGCGCACGGTCCAGGGCCAGGCGTTTGCTTTTCTCATCGACGATCCGCGATCCCAGGCTCTGGCGCTGCTGCTCGGCCATGCTCATCAGGCTCGCCTGCTGCAAAGCGTGATAGGCTTCGAAATGCCGGAGCGCCGCTTCGAAGTCGCCGGCAGCGCGCGCCGCATCGCGCAGCACCAGCCGGCAGCGCGGCAGGTTCTCAACAGCGCCCGTCGTCTCGATATAGCGCAGCGCGTCCTCAGCCAAGCGCAAGGCGGCATGGGCTTCACCCATCCGCAGCTTCAGTGCGGCCTGCAGGCACATTGTCTCGCCCTGCGCTTGCGGGCTTTCAAAAAGGGTGGCGACACGCTGGGACATTTCGAGATTTTGCGCGGCATCGGCGAATTGGCCGAGGTGAATCATGGCATCCGCCATGCCATTGAGGGCACGCAACTGCAGCCGGCGATCCTCGATATGGCGGGCGAGCGACAGGCTTTGAAACTGGAAGCGCAACGCCTCGTCATAGCGATGGCGGCTTTGTTCCAGCCGCCCAAGATGTCCCAAGCTGGTCGCCCGCGCGCTGAGGCCGAAAAAGTCCTGGGGGGCCGCATTGGCAAGATCCAATGCCCGCAGCAGGTGACGCTGGGCATCCTCCAGCAGATGCATGCGGGCGTAGATGGCGCCGATCAGACGCTCCGCCAAAGCCTGCCCGGTGACGTCATTCGCCTCGATGAAATGCTGCAAGGCGCGTTCGGCGAAATCCAGCGCGGGATTGGGGCGATCGAGATCCGCATGCAGCGCGCCGTAAGCATGCAGCAGATGCGCCTGATCGAGATCCGCCGCCTGATCGCCGAACAGGTCTTGCGCGACCTCCAGCGCCATCTCGGCTTCGCGGTAGCGGCCCATCAGCCGCAACACCCGGCCGAGCTGCAGATTGGCCGTGGCGGTCCAACGCCGGTCGCCCAATTGCGCGGCCAGGGCACGGAAGGCCCGCGCCTCGATCAGCGCTTCGTTGAGATCGGTCGCCATCAACACGCGTACCAGGTTGTCGCGCCAGGCAAAGCTGGTCAGGGGACGGTCGCTTTGATCGATCAAGCCGCGCAGACGTGCGGCCGCGCTCGGCGCGCTAGCGTCGAGATTCCGCTGATCCTCGAAGTTGACCGAGTCGGCCATCACCATCGCGTCCATGCGTCGGAATGTGCATGCACTGGATCGCCAGAGAGATGCAGCGGCGCCAGGTCCTGCTTTTCCACGTCCCTGCCCGTGTTGTCCGGATCCGGCCACGCCCCCATGGCTAGATTCCAGGCCATCCTGGCCCGGCATCAGACCTGTCGATGGGCAAACCGGCAGGTCAGATCACGAATTTAGCCGGAAGGAAAAACATCGGTCCGCCTTTGTCAATAGCGGGGCGATCACGAAGTCCGGCGCGGCTGCCCTTGGGATCGCCAAAGGCCCGGTTGCGCCGCAGCCTGGAGAATGGTTAACGGTCGGTCAGTCCCGCCACGAGCCAGCATAACAGGGCCAAAGCCATGCAGAAAATCCAGGCCGGTGCACCTAATATGGGGGCGATGAGCCGACCCCATATGTCGCCGGAGGCGAATGCCGCCTGTGTCGCTGTCAGCGAGCCAGGGCTGGTACGCTGCCAGAGACCGATGAGGGTCTGGGGCTCGCTGGTGCCGATCAGCCGGTCAGCCAGTTGGATGGCGCCGAAAACCACCGCAGCGACGGCGAAAGCCAGAGCGAGAAGTCGAAGAAACAGCATGCCAGTCCTGATTTGATTGCCTGCGGGACTGTCAGAAGTTATTGCGTTGAGCGACACCCTCGGCTAGGTTCCGCGCCGTTGCGCTTTTGCGCTAGGAGGGGTGGCCGAGCGGTCGAAGGCGCACGCCTGGAAAGTGTGTATACGGCAAAACCGTATCGTGGGTTCGAATCCCACCCCCTCCGCCAGTATCGCCTGCGCCCAGCCTCAGGGCCCGGTATCACCATGGCCCGTGTCACCAATGCATTGGAGCCGGTTGAGTCCGTTCCGCCGGCCCCCGAGTTCTAAATGAGGCGATCGCCTGACCACCCGCTGACGGCCGTCGACGGCATCGGCAATATCGCGAAATATCGCAGCGCAAAAGAGCCCTGATGACCCGTTTTCCGCGATCCGGTATCCCCCGTCATTGGCTGGCCGTCGCTTATTGGCGGCGGAAAACGATCTTTCTCCTCGGCGCCGCCTTGATCGGCATTGCCGCTATCGGCTTCGCTTTGGGCGCGGATGAAGCCCAACACGCCTTTGCTTGGCTGCGGGATACTTATCCGCTGGCGGCTTTCATCGTCACCTGTCTTGGCTTCGTGGTCGCCGCGGTCACCACGGCGCACTGGTTTCCAGCCGCCAGGGGCAGCGGCATTCCCCAGGTTATCGCGGCCCGTCGCTATGAAGACCCGATCATACGGGGCGGTCTCATCGGTGGCGGCGTCACGCTCTGGAAAGTTTTGCTGACGCTTTTCGCCCTGCTTTGCGGCGCTTCGGTCGGCCGCGAGGGGCCGACGGTGCAACTGGGCGCCTGCATCATGTTTCTTCTCGGCACGCGCCTTGGCTTGCGAAAGCCTCAGGGCTTGGTCCTCGCCGGGGCTGCAGCCGGCATCGCCGCCGCCTTCAATACACCCTTGGCCGGCATCATGTTCGCGATCGAGGAAATGGCGAAGAACTATGAGAAGCGGATCAGCGGCCTCATCATCGCCGCGGTGGTGATCGCCGGCGCTGTCAGCATCGCATTCCTTGGCAATTACAAATATTTCGGCAGCAACCCGATCGAGATCGGTTTTTCCCGAGCCATGATCTTCGCCACGGTCTGCAGCGTGATTGCCGGGCTTGGCGGCAGCCTGTTCAGCTTTTTGCTACTCGCGGCGGGCCGCCTCTATCGGCGCCTATCCGCCGGCGCCAACTGGATGCCCTATGCCTTTCCCGCCGCCTGTGGCCTCGCCGTCGCCATCGCCAGCCTGCTGACCCACGGCTATGCCAATGGCACCGGATACGAGCAGGCCAAGCTGGCGCTTGAAAGCGGGCAGACCATGCCGCTTTGGTACGGACCGCTCAAATTGCTGGCGACCCTGGCCTCCTCCGCCAGCGGCTTGCCCGGCGGGCTTTTCTCCCCTTCCCTATCGGTCGGTACCGGGCTCGGCTCCCTGATCGCAGCAGCTTTGGCGCATATCCCGGCGCTTGGCGGCCTGTCGCCGGACGATTTGCGGGCTATCATGTTGCTGGCAATGGCAGCCTATTTCGCCGCTGTCGTGCAGTCGCCACTGACCGCCTTCGTCATCGTCAATGAAATGACGGTCAGCAATGCCCTGCTGGTGCCGCTCCTGACCGCGACCTTCCTGGCGGCCGGTATCTCCGCCATGCTGACTCGCGAGCCGCTTTATCACGCTTTGTCCCGGCAGTTCTGAGCTTTCCGGCTTCCGCCTTTATGGCGCCGGCTTGCCGTTGCTGCGCGGCTTGTTCTTGACCTGGACCATGGGCAAGGCGCGGCAGTTTTTCCGGTAATAGACGATCTCCACCAAAGACGGCCAGATTTCGAGGGAGGAGTGGATGAGGGCAACGACGTCGTCGACGATCCGGCTGACATTCTGCTGGAAGAAATCCGGTTCGAAATTATAGAAGCTGCGATCCAGCGTCGCCGCAAATTGCCCAAGCGCGTCTCGCCGATCGACGCTTGACGCCTTTTCCCGCGCCTTCCGGACGCGCGCCTGCAATGTGCTGATCTTGTCCAGGATTCGCTCGCTGTCCTCGGCCGTGACCTGCCCGTCATAATCGAAGGAGATCGTCAAGTCGTCGGACCGCCGGAGGGTCGATCGGATCTTGTTCTTCAGCAAGGTGCAAATTTCTTCATTGAAGATCTCGGCCGGCAGGGGATTGCGCATGTAGTTGTTCTTAATATGGGTTTGCGCCGAATCGACATGCGCGGCGATGAAGCCCGGCTGCTGAATCCATAGGCGGTAAATATAGTCCTCGAAGCGGAGTTGCGTCGGGAAGAAAGGTGGCAGGCCAAAGCGGTTGTCATAGCCCGCGACACCGCAATCCATCCGCCAGTTCTTGTTGGTGATGCAGGGGCGGAAATTGATCACCACGTAGACGTCATTGACCTCATCCGCATTCAAGCGCTGCTCGTCCTCGAGAAACATGTCGAGGTAATCGACCGCGTCGATGTCATTCGTGCCAGACCGGAACGTTTGCGCCATCTTGACCACGGCGGTCCGGGCGATGCGGCCCGGCCGCAGGAAGACGGAGTTCTCGCGGACAAGGCCGTTGGACGCGTTGGTTTCAAGATCCATCGCCGTATCCACCAGCACATCGCCGCGTTCGTAATTTGCCGGCACCTCGGCCGCCGTTTTGCCGAGCACGTCCTTGAAGGAGGCGAGGATGTCATACGACTTCCTGGTAAAGCCATTGCTGCGGTTATGCACCAGCTTGCCGCGGCTGACCTCCTCGTCGGTCAGGGATTCCGGACTGTCCTCGATCAGCGCATGGGGTCGCATATCATCATCGGAACTGACCACGAACTGGCCAAGGGTATACATCAGGGTGAAGTTCCGGTTGCCGCCATAGCTGGGACGGAACAGATTGCGCACCAGCGCGTCCAGTTTGCGGTCACGCAAGCGGCGCGACAGGTAGGAAAGAAACTCTTCCTTTTCCTTCGGCCCGACATAGAAGAGATCGTTATGCGTCTTCGTCTGTTCGAGCAGGTTGTAATATTTCCGGTGGTTGGCCATCGAGGAATCGTCGAAGACGATCATCGGTATCGAATGGCCGTTGCGCCAGAAGTTCTCGTCATAAGCTTCGACCGTTTCGCCCACATCTCGTAATCGATAAGTGGGGATGACGAAGGCCGAGGAATCGTCGGATGTCACCGTTTTTCAGTCCTTCTGATGTCGTTGGTACATCGGGGAATGGCCTCGGGCATGAGCATGACAAGGAGCCGGCGGCAATCCTGCACGCGCGATCCGTCTGCCCGTTGCCATGTCTCGTGGAGCCGATCTATGCGGGAATGAGCGCGGGATTTGTCGCTTCCACGAAGCGAGATGCCGAATTCGCTGCCGAGGTGAACCACCCGCAACACGCAGCTTCTCCATCCGATGAACACAGATACGCAGGGGCGATCGGTTACCCGGTCGCGCCGCCAGAGGCGCATCCATCCAGATGGAAGGGCACCCTAGCTTTCTGCTGTGACAGGAGTCTTAGTCGCATGCGGCATAAGGCCTCCATGCGAAAGGGCGATGACGGGCATAAGAAGATCGTAAAGCCGCGCTTGGTTCAGCGGCCGTTGTCGCCGCTAAATCTCGACCTGGGTCCCCAGCTCGACCACGCGATTGGTCGGTAGATTGAAGAAATCCATCGCGGTCGCGGCATTGCGCGACATCCAAGCGAAAAGCAGTTCCCGCCACAACATCATTCCCGGCAGCATGCTGGGAACGATGGTTTCGCGGCTGATGAAAAAGGATGTCTCCATCAAATTGATCGGCAGGCCAATATCCGCCGAATGGCGCAATGCGGCCGGCACATCGGGATCATCCATGAAACCGAAGCTCAGCATCAGACGGTAAAAACCGGGCCCGATCTCCTCCATCGACAGGCGCCGCGGCACCGGCACGTGAGCGACTTGCCGCAGGACGACCGTCAACAGGATGTTGCGCTCATGCATGACCTTGTTGTGCTTCAAATTGTGCAGCAGCGCATTCGGGATGCCCTGCTGCCGGCCGGTCATGAAGATCGCCGTGCCGGGTACGCGGGTGATGCGGCTGGAAATCGATTTGAGAAACATCTCGACCGGCATCGCATCCTGATCGATCCGGGCCATCAACAATTCGCGGCCGCGCTTCCAGGTGGTCAACAGGACGAAGATGACAAGGCCGACCAGCAGCGTGAACCAGCCGCCATGCGTGACCTTGCCGAAATTGGCGATGAAGAAGCAGAGATCGACGAAGAGCAGAAGCGCGACCAGCATAACGGCTGGGACACGCGGCCACTTCCAGATCAGGAAAATGACCGCGCCGATCAGCATCGTATCAATCACCATCGTTCCGGTGACGGCGACGCCATAAGCCGCCGCCAGATTGGTCGAAGATCCGAAGCCGAGCACCAGCAAGGTCACCGCCGTCATCAGCATCCAATTGACGAAGGGAATGTAAATCTGCCCCATGGCGGCATGCGAGGTGTGAATGACCCGCAAGCGGGGCAGGAAGCCCAGTTGGATGGCTTGCTGGGTCACCGAGAAAGCGCCGGTGATCACCGCCTGCGACGCGATAACCGTGGCGACGGTCGCCAGCCCCACCAACGGCAAGGCCCCCCAGCTCGGCGCAAGTCGGAAAAACGGATTTTCGACCGCGGTCGGGTCGCCGAGGAGCAGGGCGCCCTGGCCGAAATAATTCAGCACCAGGGATGGCAGGACCAGAAAGAACCAGGTCAGGCGAATCGGCCGGCGGCCGAAATGGCCGAGATCGGAATAGAGCGCCTCGGCGCCGGTCAATGCGAGAACCACCGAGCTGAGGACGAAGAAGGCGAGCCAACCTTCGGCCATGAAGAAGCGGACGGCGTGAATCGGATTGAGGGCAAAAAGGATATCCGGCCGATCGAGCATCTTCAAGACGCCGAGGACCGCCAGCGAGCCGAACCACAGCAGCATGATCGGCCCGAACAAGCTGCCAATGCGGCTGCTGCCCTGGCGCTGGATGAGAAAGAGGCCGATCAGGATGCCCAGGGTCAACGGCACGACGATGATGTCGATCTCCGGCCAGGCAACTTCCAGACCTTCGACCGCGCTCAACACGGAGATCGCCGGCGTGATCATGCTGTCGCCGTAGAACAGGGCGGCGGCGAAAATCCCCAATGCAGTGACCGCGGCAATCGCCGCCGGTTTCTTCACCACATCGCGAACCAGCGCCAGCAAGGCAAGGCTGCCGCCTTCGCCGTCATTATCGGCCCGCAGGATGATCGTGACGTATTTGAATGAGACTACCAGCATGACCGACCAGAAGATCAGCGACAACACGCCGAGAACATTCTCCGGTGTCGGCGGCAGGCCATGCTGCGGCGCGAAGCATTCCTTCAGGGCGTAAAGCGGGCTGGTGCCGATATCGCCATAGACGACCCCGATGGCGCCAACCAACAAAGCCGGGAGCGATTTCTTGCCGGTCGCGGCGAGGCTCTGTTGCATGAGCGATGATATCCTTGCCGATATGTCGATCGGTCTTTTGGTTGCACGCTTGTCGCCCTATTTCTAACCAAGTTTAGCTTTGGTGCAACCGAGCGTCGCTATAATTAAACCCTTGCCGAGGCTGGGAAAGTCATCGCCTTGGCAAAGAGTCATGCAACAAATTGGGGCGATTCGGTGATGGCCCGCCCCAGGGCGCGGCTTAGCTGGCGGGACCTCGGGCAGCGGCGCGGCGCGCTGCAACCCGGCCTCGCCCTCCTGCCCGGCTGCTTTCCGCCGCAGCGGTCTGTCGCAGGAGATCGGCCAGACGCGCTATATGTGGATTGGCGGTTTGGGCGGCAACCGCGTCATATCGGGTAAGAAGCCGCGCCGCTGCGCTTCTGGCATCGGTCTCCATATCGAGACTGAGCATCCAGGAAAGCAGCATATCCTCCGCCGGCCCCGGAAACTCATCGCCCATGGCAAAAGCCTCTGAAATCAATGATTTCGGATCTTCGGCCGAGTGAGGAACCTTGCTGTCGCCCGTCATCGCTAAACCGCGCCTTGCCGCTGTGGCGTTCCTTTAATCTACGATCTGCCGGGCAGAGTCGGCCAGCTCGGCGTCTCCGGCTCGACTATTTCCGCCCTACCGCTAGTGCAAATACGACAATCAGGCCCCAGGCAGGCGTTTCCAGCGCTGCCTGCTGGAGGAAAAATCACGAAGAATCGCACGAGGTGCACATAGGGATGTGGCATTTAGCCCGAAAGGACGTTTGAAAACCGATGGTTAGTCCGCTAACTGAAATAGATGGAAGTGTAATGAAACCTTAAAAAGGCGAGCCTGGCCGGCAACGGGGAAGTTACCGAGCCTGCCAGCCATCGTGGACAAAGAAGTCGTGGACAAAGAAGGAGCATGCCATGTCGGAGACTGAGGAGCGCGGATCGGATGCCGTCGGACCGACGGGTGCCTCTCAGCATGATGACCTATCGGCCGCCCCGCAGGCGCCGGCGGGCTTGCTTGAAACTGTCCCCTCGCTTGATGCCGGGCTGGCCGATCTGATGTCGGACGGGGAAGATAACGTCACCTTCAATCTGGTGGATGCAAATTCGCCTGAAGCCGGCGCCCACGGCATCGGCATCGATCCGACGGGCATCACTTCGGACGGCATTACGCTCGGTTTGGACGATGTGCTGTCGATCGGCACCGAATCGATCGGTGGCCTCGATGCGCTGATGGTGACCGGCGACCAGGGCGATATCGTGCGGCTGCGAACCGACGGCATCCACAATTGGGAACCGGCCGCGGTGGAGACGCCCAGCGGGTTCACCGCCTATCATGCAACCACCGGCTCGGAGACTCACGATCCGGCCGCGGGCCATCACGCGCATCACGACATCTATGTGCTTGTGCAACAGGATCTCCACGTCATCCTGAATTTCGATCAAGGCTGATCGCGACAGCGGATCGACCGCACGGTTCCCAGACCGCGACTCATCAGACGAGTCGTCTGCAGTGCCCGCTTGGCCTGACGCCGTAGAACTGCAATCATTGCAAGGCACCAATCGTTAATGGATCATTGACAGGGCCCATCGGCCGATATTTGAATTATTCCAAACTACGAGAGTGATTGTCGCCCATGGGCCAGTTCGGGGGCGAATTGCCAAAAGCGACAATCGTGTGAATCGTAACGCAAGGAGCGAATGGGGATGTTCGAACGCTTGCTGCGAGCTGGTCTCAATCGGGGCCAGGTCACCTTAATTGACCATCGAGGCCGCCGGCATCTTATCGAGGGCGGAGCCGGCCCGCGCGTGATTGTGCGCATTCATGATGCCGCGACGGACCGCGCCCTTTTCTTCAATCCGTGGCTGAAGCTGGGCGAAGCCTATATGGATGGCAGGCTGACTATCGAGGAGGGAACACTCTACGACCTTCTCGACATCTGTATGGCCAGCACCGATCAGACGCAATCGATCGCCCTGCAGCGATTGACCGGCGGAATCCAAAAACTGCTGCGCTGGTGGCATCAGAACAATCCCATTGGTGTGGCCCGCGAACATGTAGCGCATCATTACGATTTGTCGCGCCAGCTCTTCGAGCAATTCCTCGATGAGAGCATGCAATATTCCTGCGCCTATTTCGCTACCCCGGAAACCACGCTTCCTCATGCCCAGCAAGCGAAGATGCGCCATATCGCATCGAAGCTCCTGTTACAGCCGGGCCAGCATGTGCTGGATATCGGCTGCGGCTGGGGCGGCCTCGGCATGTTTCTTGCCAAGACGGCGGATGTGCGCGTGACCGGCGTCACCCTGTCCAAGGAACAGCTCGAAGTCGCCAAGGCACGCGCCGAAGCCGCCGGCTTGAGCGACCGCGTGACCTTCAAGCTGCAGGATTACCGGCATGAGACCACGCAATATGACCGCATCGTCTCGGTCGGCATGTTCGAGCATGTCGGCGTGAAACATTACGGCGAGTTCTTCGACAAGGTGCAGCAATTGCTGAAGCAGAACGGCGTCGCTCTGCTGCATGCGATCGGCCGCCGTGACGGTCCCGGCTATACCAATCCGTGGCTGCGCAAATACATCTTCCCCGGCGGCTACAGTCCCGCTTTGTCGGAAGTCTTGCCCGTCATCGAAAAGACTAGGCTGTGGGTCACCGATATCGAAGTGTTGCGGCTGCATTACGCCGAAACCCTGAAAAACTGGCGGCACAATTTCAACGCCGTGCGCGACAAGATCCGGTCGCTCTATGACGAGCGTTTTTGCCGCATGTGGGAGTTCTATCTGATCGGCAGCGAGCTCTCCTTCCGGTATGACTTCAACATGGTGTTCCAGATTCAGATGAGCCGCGGCATTCATGCCGTGCCGATGACCCGCGACTATATGTTCGACTGGGAACGTCAGCACGCGGCTCTGGCTGCCGGCAAGGCCGAGGCACCGAAGCGGCTGGGCGAACGTGCCGCTGAATAATGCTGCTTAATTCAGCGGGGCAGGCGCAGGGTAACGCGCAAGCCCCCGCCGGGCCGGTCGCCGAGGTTGATTTCGCCACCATGTGTCAGAACGATGCTCTGGACAATGGCCAGGCCCAATCCAGTGCCGCCGCTGTTCCGGTTGCGTGAGGCTTCCACCCGATAGAAGGGACGGAAGACAAGGTCGCGCTGATCCGGCGGGATGCCGGGGCCGAAATCGTCGATCGTGACCATAATCGCCGTCGGGCGCGGTGTTAAGCTGATCTCGGCCCGCTGTCCGTATTTGATGGCATTGTCGATCAGATTGCCGAAGCAGCGTCGCAGGGCCAGCGGCCGGCCCAGCATCTGATAATCGCCCGGCGGCACCGGCAGCAAAGTTACATCAGGCAGGTCGAAGGTCATTTCGCCGAGAAGTTGGGCAAGATCGAATTGCACCGGTGCTTCGCGGTCGCTGTCTTCCCGGGCGAAAGCGAGCGTCGAGCGGATCATCGCTTCCATCTCGTCCAGATCGGACAGCATGCGCTGCTGCGCTTCCGGATCGTCGACGAATTCGGCCCGCAATCGCAACCGGGTGATGGGCGTCCGCAGATCGTGGGAAATCGCTGCAATCATCTGCGTTCGGCCATCGACCAACCGGCGGATGCGGGCTTGCATTTCATTGAAGGCATGTGCGGCCCGCCGCACCTCGACCGATCCCGTCTCCGGCAGCGGCGTGTCAAGATTACCGCGCCCCATTGTCTCCGCCGCCTTGGTGAGACGAGCCAGCGGTCGCGTCAGGCGATAAACCGGGAATAGGCAAAGCGCGATCGCGACCGCCAATGTCGCCAGGATCGACAGGATGAGATCCCAGGACGCAATCGGCAACGAGCTGACCGCTGCGACGTCGAAATTCAACCAGGTATCATCCAGCAATTGAATCGCGACCCGGAACCGCCGTTCGTTCGACTGGCGGTCCAGGATCTGGCTGGTGCGGTCCTGGTCGCTGCCCCAAAGCCCTGGCCACAGCCGCCGAAACCAGTGATCCTGATCGGCCGGCTGCGGCGCGTAATTGACCCTCACCTGGCGCCAATGGATATCGACCAGTCGCGCTTTCACGACATCGCGCAAGCGGGCGCAGCGTCGGTCCGGCGCCTTTGTATCCGGCACTGCGCTGTGGTTGCTGGTCGTTACATAGAGCGATGAGCGGCTGATCGCGGTGGCGACGCCGCGGCGCAGGATGGGTGCGGTATTTTCCAGGAAAGCAACGATCGAGGCGATGCGCTCGGCGGCGCGGACATCCTCCAGCGCCGTGATCGCTTCATTGCGGTTGATGTTGTGGAAGAGCGTCGTTGCCAATTGCGAGGCACAAATCCCGGTGACGACAATGACCATCAGCCAGTCGACGATGCTGTCCGGCAGGAAGCGGCGCATGCGGCGGTTCTAACCTCTCGTCACGCTGGGTGTAAACATGTAGCCGCCGCCGCGCACCGTGGTGATGAGTTGAGGAACCGCGGGATCTGCTTCAATCTTACGGCGCAATCGCCCCACCTGCACATCGATGCTGCGATCGAAGGCGACGGCGGCGCGCCCCTTGGCGAGATCGAGCAGCCGGTCGCGGCTGAGCACACGCTGCGGCCGTTCCGCGAAAGCCACCAGCAAATCATATTCACCGGTGGAAAGCTCCACCGGCTGGCCATCAGGATTGGTTAAGATCCGGCGGGCAAGATCGAGCTTCCAGCCGGCAAAATTTAGAACCGGCGGGACCTCGCCGTCAGCCGGGGCGACCCCATCGCGTTCTTCGACCCGGCGCAGGACGGCCCGGATGCGCGCCAGCAATTCGCGGGGGTTGAACGGCTTGGCGAGATAATCGTCGGCACCGAGTTCGAGACCGATGATACGGTCGGTATCTTCCGCCACCGCCGTCAGCATGACGATCGGCACTTTCGAACTGGCGCGCACCTGGCCGCAAAGGGTCAGGCCCGTTTCACCCGGCAGCATGACGTCGAGCACGATCAGGTCAATACGGGCATCATTCATCACGCGCCGCATTTCGCGGCCATCGGCTGCGGTTGAGACGCGGTAGTTATGCTTGACCAGAAAGCGCGACAGGAGATCGCGGATTTCGCGGTCGTCATCGACGATCAGGACGTGGCTGCTGGGTTCAGTAGGCATGTTCCGCTGCGCGACAAGTTTTCAGATATGGCATTCCAATACGGTTCCGCAACTCTGGCTCCTCGGAACTTCCATGAGCCCTAAGATGAGAACCGGCAATCGTTAATCGCCGCGACCAACAGTCTGGTCACTCCTCACCAGGAGGCGCGACGGCAAAAGTGTAACCGATTGTAACAGGCTCTGGCAGCGTCGAAACTCCGTTACCAAATTCCTTGCACAGCGACATAGGTACGTTACCGAGAGCTTCCAACTTACCAATCAGGGCGCGGATGAAGCGCCTGTCATCGAACTCCGCGGACCGTCGCCCCAGGGCTAATTGATCCTCTGGCCGATACGGTAGTGCCGCTTGAAGAAAAAGGAAAATCGATCAATGTCGCTCATCTCAAAAACTTTCTGCCGTACCGAATCGGGGCTCAGCCCGGACTCGGCTTCGCACATGAAACCACCGTCATCATCCGGACGCCGCGCCAAGCGCCTTGCCGCAGCTCTGGCCGCGGGTTCTTTCGCCAGCCTCGCCCTGCTCGGCCAGGCAGAAGCCTATCCCGCGCCTGACAGCTTTGCCGATCTTGCGGCGAAGGTGACCCCGGCCGTCGTCAATATCTCGTCCAGCCATAAAATAGCCGAAGCGGAAGGCCAGCAAGCCATGCCGTTCGAGTTCCCCAAGGGTTCGCCCTTCGACGACTTGTTCCGCCCCTTCATGGACCAGCAACGGCAGCATCACCCCAACCGCAAGGTCATGTCGCTGGGCTCGGGCTTCATCATCGATGCCAGTGGCTATGTCGTCACCAATAACCATGTGATCGATGACGCGAGCGATATCGAGGTCACCACTACCGACGGCAAGCAATATCCGGCCAAGCTGGTCGGCACCGATCCCAAGACCGACTTGGCCGTGCTGAAGATCGATGCCAAGCAGTCGCTGCCTTTCGTCACTTTCGGCGACTCCGATAAAGAGCGCGTCGGCGACTGGGTCATGGCCGTGGGCAATCCATTCGGCCTGGGCGGTACGGTGACGGCCGGCATCGTCTCGGCGCGTGGCCGTGACATCAATGAAGGCCCGTTCGATGACTTCCTGCAAATCGATGCAGCAATCAATCAGGGCAATTCCGGCGGCCCGACCTTCTCCACCAACGGCGAGGTAATCGGCATCAATACGGCAATCGCCTCACCCAATGGCGGCAGCGTCGGCATCGGCTTTGCCATTCCATCCAACATGGCGAAGCCGGTCATCGAAGCCCTGCGCGAACATGGCAGCGTCGAACGCGGCTGGCTCGGCGTGCAGATTCAGAAAGTGACGCCGGATCTTGCCAAGGCGATGGGCCTGCAGGAAACCCAGGGTGCGCTGGTGGCTGGCGTGCAACCCGAGGGTCCCGCCGCGAAGGTCCTGAAGCCCGGCGATGTGGTGGTTTCCTATAACGGGCAGACAGTCGAGGATATGCGTGACCTGCCCCGCTTGGTGGCCAACACCCGGCCGGAGACCAAGGTCGAGTTGACGGTCTGGCGCAACCACGAGATGCAGCGTGTTTCCGTGGTGATCGGCAAATTGAAGGCCGAAGAGAAAGTCGCGTCGACGGATGAGGATAACGGCGACAACCAGGCGGCCGATCAAGGCGGTGTCGCGGTCGCTTCTCTCGGCGCCAGCTTCGCTCCGGTCAATGCCGATACCCGGCGTGAGTTCAACCTCGATGACAATGCCAAGGGCGTGGTTGTCACCGATATCGACGAAGACAGCCCGCTGGCCGCACAAGGTGTCAGCACCGGCGACATCATCGAGCGCATCGGCGATCACGAGGTCAGCAAGCCGGAACAGCTGCGGCAAATGACCAAGGAAGCGAAGGCAAACCGACAGGATGTCGTCATGATGTTGGTGAATCATCGCGGCCAGGAATTGTTCATCGCCGTCAAACTGGCGGATGCGTAACGCCTAACGACTGGAGAACTGGTTCTTGAGTTCCCTGGAGATCGGATCACCCCCAGCCATCTGACCGCCAGCGGCAGATGACGATCCGATCGAATGCCCCATGGCCGGCCCCGGCCATGGGACTGTGGCCGGCGCAGGTCCCACCCCTCACCCCCGACCTGCGCCGGTTCTCTTTTCAGCCGTCACCAAAATCGAGATCATTGCCGAGGCGTTATGCCGTCCTCGACCCGGGTATTGGGCAAGATGGCGCCCCGTGCCGGCCGGGCCGCTGACAGCGCAGTTTCGAGCGCCGCGCCGATCACTGCATGACGGCGCCGTAAGGCGGCAGAATCATGTTTTTGCCGCCCAGCGTCAGGACGAAAGAGAAATCCGGCGTCTGTTCGGCGCGATCAATCCGGCGCCCGCGCGACCGTAGGGGTTCATCTTGACAGTCGCATGGCTCTTTGGCCGATCGCCCCCTGAATTCATTCGGCCTGAACCGCGCCGCTGCCGGCATCGATTCCGGCGTCGTCGGCAGTGCCCTCTCAGGACCGAAGCTCGCTCCGGATTATCGATGCTTGAACTGCGCCGGCCGCTTCTCGGCAAAAGCGCTCATGCCTTCGCTCTGGTCTTCGGTGGCGAAGGCGGCATGGAACATCCGGCGCTCGAAGCGCAGGCCTTCGGCCAGACTGGTCTCAAAAGCGCGATTGACTGATTCCTTGGCGAAAAGCGTGATCGGCAGGGACATCGAGGCGATCTTGCCGGCGACCGCGAGCGCTTCTTCCATCAGCTTTTCCGCCGGCACGATGCGCGAGACCAGACCGCAGCGTTCCGCCTCGGCGGCGTCCATCATCCGGCCGGTCAGCACCAGATCCATCGCCTTGGCCTTGCCCAAGGCACGGGTGAGGCGCTGCGTGCCGCCGGCACCCGGGATGATGCCGAGTGTGATTTCCGGCTGGCCGAATTTGGCATTCTCCGCCGCGATGATGATATCGCACATCATGGCAACTTCGCAGCCGCCGCCGAGCGCGAAGCCGGCCACCGCGGCAATGACCGGCTTGCGGCAGCTTGCCACCCGCTCCCAGCCTTTGGTGATGAAGTCGCTGAGATAGACATCCATGAAGGAACGGTCCTTCATTTCCTTGATGTCGGCGCCGGCGGCGAAGGCCTTCTCGCTGCCGGTCAGAATGATCGCGCCGATTCCCTCATCCGCCTCGAACTCGTCCAGCGCCCCGCCAAGATCGTCGATCAATGCATCGCACAGCGCATTGAGCGCTTTGGGTCGATTGAGCGTGATAATGCCGACGCGGCCGTCGCGGGCCACCAGGATGTTTTCATAAGTCATGCTGGCTCACTTGCTTTCGGAGGAGAGGGTGAAGCTGACATTGACCGGGCCGCCGCCCTGGCCGCCCAGCACATCGATCTTCAAGGTTTCCGCCTTGCGGTGAAAGGTGCCGCTGGCCGCCTGTTGCCAGCCGAGCTGGGGCAGGGTCGTATCGTAGAATTCCCGCACATCATCCGCCTTGACGGTGCCGCTGGCATAGGCGGTGACGATCTTGCCGACCGGCGCATCGAAGACCGTGGTCTTCTCCTTTTGCTCGACCAGGCCGGCGGCCAGCGGAAGATCGGTGATCGCGGTCAGATATTCGACTGCAAAGGCCGGCAAGGGCGCCAGCAGGAACAAACCCAGCATCAGCCGGCGGATAAGCTTGCATTTCCCGAACGGGTTCATGGCGGCAACTCCCTTGCGGTGAGGGGTTGTTGTAGCTCGGAAGGCCGAAGGCGGACAATAGCTTAGCCATGACAAGTTTGTCAGCTTCGGGAGATGGGCCTTCAGGAGGCCGCTGCCCCCGCGCGCCGTTCGGCGATCAGATCCATGAAGGCGGCCGCCGCCTTGCTGCGGTGATAATCGCGATGGCGCAGCAATCGGAAGGCACGTTCCGCCTCCGGCAGCGGCCAGGCAACCAGCCGCCCTTGCGCAATGCCGACCTCCGCTGCGAGATCCGACATCACCGTGAGTCCTGCATTGGCTTCCACCGCCAAGCGTACTGCTTCGTTGCTCGGCAGCTCCAGCGTGAGACGTAACTTTGCCGGATCGAGGCCAAGATCTGCGAGAACCGTTTCCATCACCTGGCGCGTGCCGGAACCCTGTTCGCGCGACACCCAATCGACATTGCGCAAAGCCTCGCTTGTGACGACATCGCGATATGATCGGCCCTGCTGCAGCCGGGTCCAGGGATGCTGCGTGCCGGCGACCAGCAGCAAACTGTCGCCCGGCAGGGCCAGTTGCTCGAATTGCGCCTCCGTGACGAGGCCTTCGACAATGCCCAATTCGGCAGCGCCGTTTTTGACGGCCACGGCAACCTGCTCGGTATTGCCGATCACCAGATCCAAGGTGATGGCGGGGAATTGCCGCCGGAATGCCGACATGATCGGCGGCAGCCAGTAATTGCCGACAGTCTGGCTGGCGGCGAGGGTCAAGTGGCCGCGCCGCAATTCCCGCAATTCACCAAGTGCTCGCTCGGCTTCGGCAACCCGCCGCAGGATCGCCTGGGCTTCCGTCATCAGCAACCCGCCCGCGGGCGTCAACTCAATATGCCGGCCGATGCGATGGAATAGCGGCAGGCCGTGGCGATCTTCCAAGGCGGCGATCGCAGCACTGACGGCGGGTTGCGTCAGATTGAGCGCTTCGGCCGCCCGCGTCATATGCTGGCGCTCCGCAACCGCCAGGAAGATCCGTAGCTGCTCCAGCGTCATGGGGCGTCCCCGGAAAAGCCCACAGTTCTTCTCAGGGCAGGACCACGACCAGCAGCAGGCCCAAAGCGCCGATGAACAAGCTGGCGAGAAAACCCAGCAATAGGGGCCGCCAGCCACGGCGCAGCAATTTGCGCCCATCCGTGTTCAGCCCCATCGCGCCCAGCGCGACCGCCATCATGAAACCGGTGACGTCCGGCGCCGCGTGCTGCACGGCTTGCGGCACCAGCCCGAGGCTGTTGATCCCCGCCAGGACAACGAAAACCAGAATGAACCATGGCAGGGCGATCCGGCCGGAAGCCGAATTGCGGACGGCATCCGCTTGGGGACGGGGTTGGACGTGGCGGCGGAAAATCAGGCCGACCGTCATCACGACCGGCGCTAACAGCAGGACGCGCGATAATTTCGCCAGGGTCGCCATATCGCCGCTGATCGTGCCGTGCTGATAGCCGGCGGCGACAACCTGGCCGATTTCGTGAATCGTCGCCCCGGCCCAGAGACCGAATTGATCGACATTGAGGCCCAGCAGCCCAGGCACCAAGGGATAGAGGAGCATGGCCGCAGTGCCGAAGATGGTGACGCAGGCAATGCCGTAAGCCGCTTCGTCCTCCGAGCCCTTGACCACGGTATTGCCGGCCATTACCGCAGATGCGCCGCAGATCGAGGTGCCGAAAGCGATCAGATAGCGCAGCTCCCGCGGCACGCCGAGCCAGCGGCCCAGCAGCACCGTTACCGAGAAAGTCGCCGGCACCACCAGCAGGATCAGCAGAATGCCGCTCCAGCCGAGATCGCCGAGCCGCGTGAGTGCCAGTTGCAGCCCGAGCAGGGCGATCGCCCAGCGCAGCAATGTGCGCGCGGCGAATCCCGTGCCCGCCCGGCAATGCGCCGGTGTGCCGATCAGGACGCTGAATCCGAGACCAATCAGCATGGCGAGAATCATCGGATTGAAGCGGTCGAGACCCGGATAGCGATGCAAGGTCTCGGCAAAGACGGCGATCAGCGTCGCCAGGACCAGGCCCGGCACCGCAGCCGGCAACTGAATGCCGGGGGAAGCAGAAACAGGAGAAGAATAACTTTCGGCCATCACGAGTTTTCCTTTCGGATGGCCAGGATACGATTTGCATTAGATAAATCTAAATGATTACATATATGCAATCAATAGAAAAAACTTATCAATCTCCCTATCGCTGGCGGCGCGAGCAATAGAATGTCGAGCGGCCCCCTTGCGTAAGCCGCCGGACGCCACCGGTCTTGGCGAAGTTGCAGTCGCAGCCCGGGCAAGCCTGTCCCTCGCGGTCATAGACTTTCCATTGATGCTGGAAATAACCCAGCTCGCCATCTGCCTGCACGTAATCCCGCAGCGAGGAGCCGCCTGCCGCGATGGCGTCGACCAGCACATCCCTGATGGCCCGGGCCAACCGCTCGGCGCGGTCGCCCTGAACCGTCGCGGCCAGCCGCTTTGGCGACAGGCCGGCACGGAACAGCGATTCCGAGGCATAGATATTGCCGACGCCGACCACCACTTTTTGATCGAGAATGGCGCTTTTGATGGGCGTCTTCTTGCCCTTGAGGGCGGCAGCCAGCGCCGGTCCGTTGAAATCGTTGCCGAGCGGTTCGGGGCCGAGATCGCGGAGCAGTTTATGGCTCTCCAGCTCGGCCAGCGGCACCAGATCCATCATGCCGAACCGCCGCGCATCGTTGAAACGGATGCAGGCGCCGTCTTCCAATTCGAAAATCAGGTGATCATGGGTTTCCAAAGCCGGCGGACGGCTGTCGCTGACCAGCATGCGGCCGGACATGCCGAGATGGCCGAGGATGACGTGGCCGTCATCGAGGTCGATCAACAGATATTTGGCCCGCCGCCGGACCGCCAGGACCCGGCGATCCTTGAGGCGTGCGGGAAAATCCAGCGGCAAAGGAAAGCGCAGATCGGGCCGTCGCTGTTCGACCCGGGTGAAGCGCTTTCCCACCATCCGCATGGCAAGGCCGCGGCAAACAGTTTCGACCTCAGGCAATTCAGGCATGGCTATCTTTCCCACATCGCCGGTTTTCCGACAGTGCGCCGCTAGATAAGCCGGTCGAGCTCCGCTTGGAAAGGGCTTATCGCCCCCTTTGCTACCGTCCCAACTCACTGGGAACGCGGATCTGCTCCGCTTCGCGGCGCAGCAGATAGGCCGCCCGATCCCGCTCCGCATGCCTGCCTTGGGCGCGTGCCCGCAGCAGGTCCCGCCGGGAAACCAGCCCCAACAGCTTGCCCGTCGCCGGTTCGACGATGGGGATACGGCCGGTATCGCTTTCCGCCATCCGGTCCGCCAGGTGGCCCACCAGATCCTGCGGATAGCCGACGACCAGCCCCGCATCCGACAAGGCCTCCGACAAGGGGCAAGCGGCAAGGTCGGTGTCATCCGCCCAGCTTAGCGCATCGGCCCGGGTCATGATGCCGATGACGCGGCCGCCGGCATCGACCACCGGATAGCCTTTATGCACGCTCCCGGCCCGGCCGAAAAAGGCGATTGCGTCCTTGACCGGCATGCTGGCCGGCAGGGTTTCTACCGTGGCGGTCATGATGTCCTTGGCACGAACGACATCGAAGGGATCGATGCCGTATTCCTGCAGGATGTGATGGCCGCGACGCGCGATTTTTTCGGTCAGGATCGAACGCTTCAGCAACAGCACCGTGACCGCATAGCCGCAGCCGCAGGCCGCCAGCAGCGGTACCAGGGCGGTGAAATTGCCCGTCAGCTCGACCGCGAACATGGCCGAGGTCAGGGGCGCCCGCATCGCGCCCGCCATCATCGCCGACATGCCGAGGAGAGCGCCAAACGCGGGATCGATGCCGGGAACCACGGCGCCCAGGAGATAACCGAGCGCACCGCCGATCATCAGCAATGGCGCGAGCACACCGCCCGAGGTGCCGGAACCCAGCGCGACGATCCAGATAACCGCCTTGATCGCCAGCAACAGCGCCGCCGCCTGCAGCACCATATCGCCTTGCAGCATATGGCGGATATTCACATAGCCCACGCTGAGCGCGGTCGGATCGATCAGGCCGCCGATCCCGACCACCACGCCACTGATCGCCGGCCACCACATCCAATGGACGGGCAGTTTGCCGAACAGATCCTCGATGCCGTAAAGCGCCAGGGTGAGGATGCCTGCGCCAAGCCCGGCGACAAGGCCGATGCCGATCCCGGCGGCAAAATGCGGCCAGGTGACACCGACCGTGTCGGCGACGGGAAAGAGCGGCGCCGCATCCATCACCAGATCCCGCAGCATTGCCGAGACCAGGACCGCCACCGTCACCGGCAGGAAGCTGCGCGGCTTCCATTCGAACAGCAGCAATTCAATGGCCAGCAGAACCGCGGCGATCGGTGTGCCGAAGATCGCCGTCATGCCGGCGGCGGCGCCGGCCACCAGCAGCGTCTTCCGCTCGGCGGCGCTGAGATGAAACATCTGGGCGAAGAGCGAGCCGATCGCCCCGCCGGTCATGATGATCGGGCCCTCGGCGCCGAAGGGACCACCCGACCCGATGGAGATGGCCGAAGAAAGCGGCTTCAGCACGGCGATCTTCGGATCCATGCGGCTTTTGCCGAAGAGGATTGCCTCGATCGCCTCGGGAATGCCGTGACCGCGAATCTTTTCCGAGCCGAACCGCGCCATCAGACCGATGATCAACCCACCGATCACGGGGATCAGGATGGAAGCCGGCCCAAGATCGAGGGCCGAAAAATCGACCGGCGTGTAACTGAAGGTGCGGTGATAGGCGAGATTGGTGCAGATATAGATCAGTCGGGTCAGCACCCAGGCAGCGGCGACGCCGCCGATGCCGACGACAACCGCCATGAGCATAAGCATCAGGACCCGCCGGTCGGCGGTAAAATCGCCGAGATGGACGGTGCGGCCGGCAGCAGCCAATCGGTCAGTGCCGGGGGTCCGATTGGGGGACCGGCCGGCGCCCCGATCGGCCTGGAAGGTGGGAGTCGGATTTTGCATGATTGAACTTTCCTGGGATTGCCGGATCGGCCATTGCGCGGCAACCCGACAGCACGCTTTCTCTTCCGTTACCAACTGGCATGTGCGGCCGGCGCGCCGGATCAAGGAAACCGGGACCGATGCAATGCAGCATTTATATCGCTATACGATATAAGTTCAAGCAGCCGGGCGCGAATTTGGCCTGCCTGGGGCTCATGCCTGGTATTCACCCTGGCGTTTTCTCCGGATATCGCTGGCTATCCGCGGCGGGATATCCGCAAGGGCGCCGGTCGTTTACCAGGAAGTTGACTTATCATCGGGCGGGTAGCAGCGAGTGGAGATGCAGGTATGACCACATCGGACAGAGGGGGAGCGGGGCAGACCCGCAAAGGAGCCGCGGTCCGCCGGGTCGGGGCCGACCGGTTATTGGTCAAGGCCGACTACGAAGCCCTGGCGGAATTCCGCTATTATCTGCGCCGCTTCCTGGATTTCAGCCAGCGTGCCGCGCGCGATTTCGGCCTGACGCCGCAACAGCATCAGGCGCTCCTGTCGATCATGGGCAAGCCCGGCGACGGGCTGATAACCATCAGCGAATTGGCCGATCATCTGTTGGTCAAGCATCACAGCGCAGTTGAGCTGACCGATCGTCTGGAAGCGCTCGGCCTGGTGCAACGCCAAACGGATGAGACAGATCGCCGCCGCGTCCTGCTGTCGCTCACGGCATCGGCCCAGGATCTGCTCGCCCGGATGTCCTCGGTGCATTTGGAGGAGCTGCGCCGCATCGGCCCGCAGTTGACGGCCCTGCTGGCCGGATTGGAGCGCGACCGCGCGGAAGTGATCTGAGGCCCTCGCTGGATGGGCGCCGTTATGCAGTCAGCGGCGGCGCCTTGCAGCCGCCGCGTGCGGAGCACTGGCAATGCTGCTCGCACCGGGCTATGTTGCTGCCATGCAACAACAAAGTCGTGTCGATCCACCCGCCATGTCTCCTCGCCCCTTTGAACCACATCGCCCTGACGGCCCTCCAGATCGCCAGGAAACCTGGTTCGGTTTCGAGCGTGTGAGCGCCACCCGCAAGACAGAACTCGTTCGCGGCGTCTTCGATTCGGTCGCCGGCAAATACGATCTGATGAACGACCTGATGTCTGGCGGCATCCACCGGCTGTGGAAGTCCTCGATGATCGATTGGCTGGCGCCGCGGCCGGGCCAGCAGTTTATCGATGTCGGCGGCGGCACCGGCGATATCGCTTTTCGCATTCTCGACCGGGCGCCAGGCGCGCATGTCACCGTCTGCGATCTTACACCCGCCATGCTGGCGGTCGGGCGCGACCGGGCGATCGACCAGGGACGTCTCGGCGGGCTGAGCTGGGTTTCCGGCAATGCGGAAAGCCTGCCCGCCCCCGATATGCGGTTCGACGCCTATACGATCGCCTTTTGCCTGCGCAATGTCGGCGATCTGGAACAGGGATTGCGGGATGCCTATCGCGTGCTGCGGCCGGGTGGCCGCTTCCTCTGCCTGGAATTCTCCCATGTCGCCCTGCCGGCCTTGGCCAAGCTCTACGATCTCTATTCCTTCAAGGTGCTGCCCTGGCTGGGCAGCAAGGTGGCGGGCGATCGGCATTCTTATCAATATCTGGTCGAATCGATCCGCCGTTTTCCCGCCCAGGATGCGCTGGCTGGCGCAATGACCGCGGCCGGGTTCCAACAGGTGAAATACCGCAATCTGACGGGAGGCATTGCCGCCCTGCATTCGGGCTGGCGGATCTGACCTGATGCTGCGCAGCCTGAAATCGCTGATCCGCCTGTCCCGGATCGCCGTCATCTTCGCGCGGCACGGAGCGCTCGCGCCCTTCGAAGAGGCGCTTGCCGGCGTCGGCCTCGCCCCGTTCCTGCTGTTTCTGGTCCGAATGTTCTTCGGCCGCACCCCGCGTGACGTCAATGGCCGGGACATGCGCCCCGGCGAACGGCTGGCCGCGGCATTGAGCGAACTCGGTCCTGCTTTCATCAAGCTCGGCCAAGTCTTATCCACCCGCTCCGACCTGCTGGGCGAACAGGTGGCCGAAGATCTGGCCAAGCTGCAGGATCAGCTGCCCGCCTTCAGTGCGTTCCAGGCGCGGGCCACGATCGAGACGGAACTCGGCCAGCCGATTGGCGTGCTCTTCGCCCGATTCGAAGACGAGCCGGTTTCCGCCGCCTCCATCAGCCAAGTGCATTATGCGGTGACTTTGCCCGATCCGGACTGGCCGGAAGGACGGCCTGTGGCGGTGAAGGTGCTGCGGCCGGAAATCGAAGCCGCCTTCCAGCGAGACATCGAGCTGCTTTTGTGGATTGCCTCGGTGATCGAACGTACGCAGCCGCGCTTCAAGCGGTTGAAGCCGGTCGAGGTGGTGCAGACTTTCGCTGCGACTGTGCGTATCGAAATGGACCTGCGACTTGAAGCCGCAGCCTCCGCCGAGCTGCGGCAGAATTTCGATGGCGACCCGACCTACCGGGTGCCAGAGATCGACTGGCGGCGCACCGGTCGTCGCGTCATGACGCAAGAGCGCCTCGTCGGCATTCCCATGGATGACCGCGCCGCCATGCTGGCCGCTGGCCTCAGCGTCGATGCGGTGCTGGATAAAGCGGCGGCAATCTTCTTCAACCAGGCCTTCCGCGACGGCTATTTCCACGGCGACCAGCATCCGGGCAACATGTCGGTCGGCTTGGACGGTGCAATCCAGGTGGTGGATTTCGGCATCATGGGCCGGCTCGACAAGCCGACCCGATTCTTCCTGGCAGATATGCTGCTCGCCTTCCTGGAACGCGATTATAGCCGGGTTGCCGAGATCTATCTCGATGCCGGTTATCTCAGCCAGAAGCAGCCGCTGGACGAATTCACGCTGGCGCTGCGATCGATCGGCGAGCCGATCCACGGCCGGCCGCTGCAGGATATCTCCTTCGCCCGCGTCCTCGGCCAGCTATTCAGCATAGCCGAAAGCTTCGACATGGAAGTGCAGCCGCAATTGCTGCTGCTACAAAAGAACATGCTGATGGCCGAAGGGGTCAGCCGGCGGCTCAATCCCGAACTGAATATTTGGACACTGGCGCAGCCGCTGATCGAGCAATGGATGCGGGAGAATCGCGGGCCCGAGGCCCGGCTGGTGAGCGCAGCGGAAGAATTCCTGCATGTAACCCGCCGTTTCCCGGCGGTGATGCGCAACCTGGATCGTCTGGTCGGCCATTTATCGGAAGGCGGGCTGAAGCTCGATCCGGAAGCATTGCAGGTCATTACCCGCACCGGATCAAATTGGTATCTGTGGCTGATCATCGCGATTTTAGCGGCCGGCCTGCTGTTCAGCCGGTGAGCGCCGAGTTATCAGCTCTTTAAGAGCTGGCACCTAATATAAGCGGTATTCAGAGGATTACGTGCTGCCCAGGGGGCGCCGTTTGGAGCAGTCGATGCAGGAACTCGACAAACTACCCGAGACAACGCCCAAAAGGCGGGTTGGGCTGAGCGTTGCCTCCAGCGACGGGCCGGCCGATGTCGAGGCCAGGAACAGCCTGCTCTATTGGATCGGTGCCAATCTCGCTGCCATGGCCGCCTATTATGCGCTGGGCTGCGCCGTGGGCCAGTATTTCGCCGCTTACGGCCTCTTTCCTGCGCCGATCTGGTTGCCGGCCAGCGTCGCCATGGTGGGCGCCGTAATCGGCGGTCCGCGCCTCTTTCCCGGCTTGTTTCTGGGCTCGTTCCTAATCAATTACCTGGATTTCGATTCGCCCGCCCTGATTGCCGGCATCATCTCGCTTGGCAATTCCCTGGGTCCGATCTTCTGTGCCGCTTTGATGCGCTACCTGCGCCCCAGAGACGGTTTCTTCAACCGCTTTTCCGGCGTCGTCATCTTCGTCCTGCTGGCAGTCGTGCTGCATCCCGCGCTGACCGCGAGCGTCGGCACTTTTGCCTTAAGCCTTGCGACACCTTATGATTTCAACGCGGCCTACCGGACTTGGCTGAGCTGGTGGCTGTGCGATAGCGGCGGCACGCTGAGCTTTGCCCCGACTTTGCTGCTCTGGCTCGGCGCAGAACGCATGCCGCGGGGCGCACGGCGCAAATTCGAACGCGGCGATGTCGTCGTCTGGGGCGCCGTTGCCGTGATCAGCCTGGTGCTTTTCGCGCTGCCCCCGCTACCGATGACGCTCTACACGCTGGTGCCCTTCCTGCTCGTCGTGCCGCTATCCTGGATCGCCTTGCGCACCTCGCTCAGCGCGGCCTATACCCTGGCCTCGCTGGTCTCGGTCATCGCCATGGCCGGCACGGCCGCCTCCCTCGGCCCGTTCCATGCGCAGAATGTGATCAATCCGCTGCAACTGGCCGGCCTGCTCATCGTCCTCCTGACCATGAATGTGCTGACCATCGTGGCGCTGTTCTGCGAACGGCGCGCGGCCGAGGAAGCCAGCCTTAACAAGACGATGCTGCTGGCCAGCACGAGCCATGATCTGCGGACACCGCTGAACGCCATCATCGGCTTTGCCGATATGATGCGGCAGGGAGTCTGGGGACCGATCGAAAACCGTCACTACCGGGATTATGTCGAGAACATCCATGCCAGCGGATCCCTCCTGCTCGGCATGATCCGCGACATCCTGGATCGCGCGCGGATCGAAACCGGCAAGCGGAAGATCGAGCCGCGCCAATTGAGCTTCCGGCCAATCGCGGAATCCTGCCTCGACATGGTGACGGCGCAAGCGGCAGAGAAAGGCCTTGTCATCGATCTTCATGTCGAGATTGATGCCAAGCTCTATGCCGACGATCTTGCGCTGCGCCAGATCCTCCTCAATCTTCTCTCTAATGCAGTGAAGTTCACACCCGCCGGCGGCCGTGTCGATGTCCAGCTGACCACGCAAGCCGACGGCGCCGGCTTGGTGGAAGTGACCGATAGCGGCCGCGGCATGACGCAGGATGAGCAGCGCCTCGCCATGGATCCTTTCAGCCAGGTGGCGGCGCGCCAGGTACAAGGCGGTGCCGGTCTGGGCCTGCCCAATGTGGCGCGGCTTGCCGAGCTGCATGGCGGCAAGTTGTCGATTTCCAGCATCCTGGACCAGGGCACCACCATTGCCGTGACTTTCCCGCCGGCAGCGCGGTAACCCGGCTGAGGTGAGGGCGCCCATGCAGCGCGGCAAATGGTGGTCACTGACGATCCTGGCCGTCGCTCAAGTGCTGGCCCTCTCGCTGTGGTTCTCGGCGACCGCCATCGTCCCGGTGTTGCGCCAAGCTGCCATCATCGACACGCTCCAGGCCTCCTTCTTCACCAGCGCCGTACAAGCTGGCTTCGTGATCGGCACGTTGCTGAGCGCCAGTCTCGGCCTTGCCGACCGGATCGATCCGCGCCGCCTGTTCACCGCCTCCTGCCTCGTCGCAGCACTTGCCAATGCCGCCCTCTTGGCGGTGCCGATGGGTTCCATCCTGGCGCTGGCCTTGCGGCTCGTGACCGGCATCTGCATGGCCGGCATCTATCCGATTGGCATGAAGCTGGCAGCGACCTGGGCGGCGCCGGACAAGCAAGGCAGAAGCGATCTCGGCTTCCTGGTTGGATTGCTGGTCGGCGCCTTGACCTTGGGCTCGGCCTCGCCGCATCTGATCAATGCCATCGAAGCAGCAGGCTCTTCGGGCATTGCCGCTTTCGATTGGCGCTGGCCCCTGGCGCTGACTTCCGTTGCCGCGGGGCTGGCGGCCCTGCTGATCCAGATGGCCGGCCTCGGTCCCAATCTGCCGCCGATGCGCGTGTTCCATATCCGCATGGTGTTCGAAGCCTGGCGCTCGCCCGGCCTGCGCCTCGCCAATCTCGGTTATCTCGGCCATATGTGGGAACTCTATGCCATGTGGGCCTGGATGACGGTTTTCCTTGAAGCCAGTTTCCGCAACGCCATGCCCGGACCGGAGGCGGCCTATTGGGCGCGCCTCGGCACCTTCGTCACCCTTGGGGCCGGTGCGGCCGGTTGCCTGATCGGCGGCTGGTGCGCCGATCGCTGGGGCCGCACTTCTGTGACGATCGCAGCACTTCTGGTAAGCGGCACCTGCTGCTGCCTGGCCGGCCTGTTCTTCGCTGTCGCGCCGGGCTGGCTGCTGCTTCTTTGCGTCATCTGGGGCATCAGCGTCGTCGCCGATTCACCGCAATTTTCCGCCAGCATCACTGAACTTGCCGAGCGCGAACATGTCGGCACCATGCTGACCATCCAGACCTGCGCCGGTTTTCTGCTGAGCATGATCACCATCCATCTGTTGCCCTGGCTGGCCGGCGCAGCGGGCTGGCGCTGGGTCTTCCTTGCCCTGGCGCCCGGACCGGCGGTGGGCATCTGGGCCATGTATCGTCTCCGCCGCAGCCCGATGGCCCGGCAACTGGCAGGCGGGCGGCGTTAGAACTGGTGGCGCCGAGTTACCGTCCGGCCAAAGCCCTCTTGTACACCCTTGTATCGGCGCCTATTCCACAGTAAATACGATACGTAACTGTGGAATTCAGGTGCAGCAATGGCCCCTTCCGGATTGCATGGCAAGAAACTGCTGCTGGTCATCGCGGGCGGCATCGCGGCCTATAAGATGCTGGAATTCATCCGCCGCGGCCGTGAAGCGGGACTGGACATCCGCACGATCCTGACAGCCGGCGGCGCGCAATTCGTGACGCCGCTTTCGGTGGCGGCCCTCACCGAAAACAAGGTCTATCAGGATCTGTTCTCGCTGACCGATGAGAGCGAAATGGGGCATATCCGCCTGGTCCGCGAGGCCGATCTGATCCTCGTCGCCCCGGCGAGCGCCGATCTCATCGCCAAAATGGCCCATGGTCTGGCCGATGATCTCGCCAGTACCGCTTTGCTCGCGGCCGACAAGCCGGTCCTGATCGCGCCTACCATGAATGTGCAGATGTGGGCCAATGCCGCGACCCAGGCGAATATCGCCACTTTGCGCCAGCGCGGCATTCAACTGGTGGGTCCCGGCAAAGGCGATCTCGCCTGCGGCGAGGTGGGATCTGGCCGCATGGCCGAACCGGCGGATATCCTGGCGGCAGTCGGCAATCTGCTCGGGCTGCGCAAAGCCCCGCTGCAGGGCAAACGTGCCCTTGTTACGTCGGGCCCCACTTACGAGCCGATCGATCCGGTGCGCTATATCGCCAACCGCTCTTCCGGCAAGCAAGGTCACGCCATCGCCGCCGCTTTGGCCCGTCTGGGCGCCGAGACCATTCTGGTGAGCGGCCCGACCCGCGAGCCCGATCCGCTCGGTGTCACGGTGCATCACATCGAAAGCGCCCGTGAGATGCTTGGCGCCTGCGAAGCAGCCTTGCCCGTCGATATCGCGGTTTGCGCCGCCGCCGTCGCCGATTGGCGGGTCGCCGATGCCAGCGACCAGAAACTGAAGAAGGATGGCAGCGGAAGCGCGCCAACACTTCAGCTTGCGACGAATCCCGACATTCTGGCCGGCCTTGCCGCCGCCGGTGCGAAGCGCCCGAAACTCGTCATCGGCTTTGCCGCCGAAACCGAGAAGCTGATCGAACACGCCCAGGGCAAACTCGCCCGTAAAGGCTGCGACTGGATCATCGCCAATGATGTCAGTAGCGGCAGCGGCACATTCGGCGGCGACAGCAACCTTGTCCATCTGATCACCCGCAGCGGCGCCGAAGCCTGGCCGCGCATGAGCAAACTGGAAATCGCCGACCGCCTCGCCCAGCGCATCGCCGAGACGGTCTCGACAACAACGCACCAAGCCCATCGACCCGGAGCCAGTGAATGAACGAGATTGCCGTTTCCGTCCGCCGCCTGCCGCATGCGGCCGATCTGCCGCTGCCGGCTTATGCCACGGCCCAGGCGGCGGGGCTCGATCTCACGGCGGCAATCGACGGCGCCATCGATCTTGCGCCCGGCGAGCGGAAACTGGTGCCGACCGGGTTGCAGGTTGCTCTCCCCGCTGGCTACGAAGCGCAGGTTCGGCCGCGCTCCGGTCTCGCCCTTAAACACGGTATCACGGTGCTGAACAGTCCCGGCACCATTGATGCCGATTATCGCGGGGAAATCGGTGTCATCCTGATCAATCTGGGTGATAAGAGCTTCACGATCCAGCGCGGCGAACGCATCGCGCAGATGATCCTGGCGCCGGTCAGCCAATTGGTTTGGCGCGAGCAGGGCGAAACACTCGAAGAAACGCAACGCGGGAGCGGTGGTTTCGGCTCGACCGGGACGGCCGCCCGCTGATGCTCATTGATAGGGCACTTTCTAACATCGGAATGGAAGACGATCGTGCTGCATCCATCTAAACGCCTGCTTTTCGCCATCGAAGCCGTCCTCGACATTGCCTATCACGGCGGCTCGCAACCGGTGCAAAGCGGGGATATTTCCAGTCGGCAGGGCATTCCGCGCCGCTATCTCGAACAAGTGCTGCAGCATCTGGTGCGCAGCGGTATTCTCGCCGGCCATCGCGGCCCGCGCGGCGGCTATCTGCTGGGTCGCGAGCGTCGCCGCATCAATATCGGCGAGATCGTGCGGGCGGTTCGGCAGTTTGAAGGCACGCCCGACCCGATCGAAACCGCCAGCGGGTCGCGCGTCGGTCTCGAAGTGGTCCGCCCTCTCTGGCGCGACCTGCAACAGAAGATGCTCGACGAGCTGGATGCCGTGACGCTGGAGGATCTGTGCCAGAAGGCGCAGCAGGCCGGCATCCGCACCGACGCGCAAGCACGGCTCGATTTCAGCATCTGAGGATTTCAGAATCCGCCCCCGGCGCAGATGTCTAGCGCGGGACTTTTGGAAAGGATGAGCTTATGACCATGCCAGAATCGCAATTCCGCGGCCGCATCTATGAAAACCTGATGGAAACGATTGGCGCAACGCCGATCGTGCGTCTGTCGAAGCTGGCCCAGTCAGAGAATGTCAAAGCGGATCTGCTGGGAAAATGCGAGTTCTTCAATCCGCTCTCCTCGGTAAAGGACCGTCTGGGCTTCGCCATGATCGAATGGCTGGAGGCTAACGGCAAGTTGCAGCCGGGCGGCACCATCATCGAACCGACCAGTGGTAATACCGGGATCGCTTTGGCCTTCATCGCCGCGGCAAAGGGATATCGCCTGATCCTGACCATGCCGGAAAGCATGTCGGTGGAACGGCGCAAGATGTTGCGTCTGATTGGGGCAGAGCTCGAACTCACCCCCGCGACGCGCGGCATGTCCGGTGCCATCGCCCGGGCCGAGGAGCTGCTGAAGGAAATCCCGGGATCGGTAATGCCCCAGCAATTCAAGAATCCGTCGAATGCCGCCTATCACCGCAAGACCACAGCCGAGGAGATCTGGCGCGATTGCGACGGCAAGGTCGATGTGCTGATTTCCGGCGTCGGCACCGGCGGCACCATCACTGGCGTTGGCGAGCTCCTCAAGGAACGCAACCCCCAGGTCCGCATCGTCGCCATCGAGCCGGAAGACAGTCCGGTCCTGTCCGGCGGCCAGCCGGGCCCGCATAAGATCCAGGGCATTGGTGCCGGATTCATCCCCGATATTCTCAATCGCGACGTCATAGACGAAGTGCTGACCGTCTCCAACGCCAATTCCTTCGCCATGGCGCGCAAGGTGGCGAAGATCGAGGGCATGCCGGTTGGCATTTCCTCCGGTGCCGCCCTCTCGGCTGCCTGCGAACTCGGCCGCCGGCCCGAGATGGCCGGCAAGCGCGTCGTGGTCGTTCTCCCCTCCTTCGCCGAACGCTATCTCTCGACCGCCTTGTTCGAAGGCCTGGAATAATCGAAGAAAGAGGACAAGCCGACATGGCGGAGCTGACCGATCATCAATTGGAGCGGTATGCCCGCCATGTCATCCTCGATGAAATCGGCGAGGACGGGCAATTACGCTTGTTGCAGGCGAAGGTGCTGGTGGTGGGCGCCGGTGGTCTGGGCGCTCCCATGGCGCTCTATCTCGCCGGGGCGGGCATCGGCACGATCGGCCTGATCGACGATGACACGGTCGATCTTTCAAATCTCCAACGCCAGGTGATCCACGGCCATGCCGATCTTGACCGGCCGAAAGTGGCGAGTGCCGCCGACGGCTTGCGACGGCTCAATCCTGAGATCGACATCGTCCTCCATGAGGAAAAACTGACTGCGCAGAACGCTGCAGCGATGATCGGCCGATACGACCTCATCGCCGATGGCAGCGACAATTTCCGCACCCGCTATCTGCTCAACGATCTCTGTTTCGCTGCCGGCAAGACGCTGGTGAGCGCCGCCGTCATCCGCTTTGACGGTCAGCTTTCGACCTATAAGGCGCATCTCGGCGCGCCGCATCCCTGCTATCGCTGCCTGTTCCCGGAAGAGCCGCCAGCCGATCTGATCCCGCGCTGCGAGACCGCCGGCGTTCTTGGTCCCGTCGCCGGCGTGATGGGCACCCTGCAGGCGACCGAAGTGGTGAAGGAATTGCTCGGCCTCGGCACCAGCCTCAGCGGTCAGCTGCTGATCTATGATGCGCTCGACACCACCTTCCGCAAGATCCGCATCAAGCGTGATCCGGAATGCAAAATATGCGGCGCCACCGAGTCGCACGCTGCCCCTATTCTTCCCTCCTCCGAGCCGCGGAAGGGTTAGGGAGAGGAAAGGGCGCCAAGAAAAACGGCCCGCTGCATTGCGACAGCGGGCCATTTCGTTACAGCATCGTTTCAAGCACGCGGTCTGGCGGCTTGTGCCCGTCGGCGAAGGTCTTGATGTTGATGATGACCTTCTCGCCCATATCGACGCGGCCTTCGATGGTGGCCGAGCCCATATGCGGCAGCAGCACGACATTGTCGAGGCGCAAGAGCTTCGGGTTGACCGCCGGCTCATGCTCGAAGACATCGAGGCCGGCACCAGCGATCTCGTGCTTTTCCAGCATGCGGGTCAGCGCGTTCTCGTCCACCACCTCGCCGCGGCTGGTATTGACCACGTAAGCATGCTTCTGCAGCAGCTTCAGGCGGCGCGCCGAAAGCAGATGATAGGTAGCCGGCGTATGCGGGCAATTGACCGAGATGATATCCATGCGCGCCAGCATCTGGTCGAGGCTTTCCCAATAGGTCGCCTCCAATTCCTTTTCGGTGGTCGGATGCACGCGGCGGCGATTGTGGTAATGCACCGAGAGGCCGAAGCCGCGGGCGCGGCGGGCGACCGCCGTGCCGATCCGCCCCATGCCGATGATGCCGATCCGCTTGCCATTGATGCGATGGCCGAGCATCGACATCGGTCCCCAGCCGCTCCATTTGTTGGAGCGGATCAGGCGCTCGCCTTCGCTGACACGACGCGCGACGGCCAGGATCAGCGCCATGGTCATGTCGGCGGTGTCTTCAGTCAGGACGCCCGGGGTATTGGTGACGGTAATGCCGCGCTGCCGGGCACTGGCAAGATCGATGTGGTCGACGCCGGTGCCGAAGGAGGCGATCAGCCGCAATTTGTCGCCGGCCTGGGACAGGATCGATGAATCGATCCTATCAGTCACGGTCGGGACCAGGACGTCGGCGCTCTTCACCGCCTCGATCAATTCGGTGGGACTGAGCGGATGGTCATCGAGATTGAGCTTGACGTCGAACAGCTCCATCATCCGGGTTTCGATCACATCCGGCAGTTTCCGGGTGACCACGACGAGCGGCTTGAACGGCATCCGGTAATCCTCCCACCCGGTCTTCTTCCACCTGCCGGCATCGCGATACCGGCTGCTCCACGCCTGCAGGCGGCAGCACTTGCAGCATCCTCTCGATGCCGCTTCTCTGCCATAGCAAGAACGGCCTGTTCTTGTCCATTATCACGGCATTCACGGTTCTGTTGTATCGTGGCCGGCATATGGCAGCGATAGGAATCGCGCGCCCTGAAGCGGGGAGGCGACCAAGCATGCGAGCAAATCAGGCCGGGCAGGCGACTCGGGGAAGAACATGCGATTCGTCACAAACTGCCGCCGGAACCTTGACCGCTCCAGGCGGCTTGGCTAAGGCATAGGATAGCCGGATCAAAGTGGGGACCGCGGCTACGACGAGGGGTAGCCGGCGTCGGCCGATTGACAGGAGAGTAAACGGGTATGTTTCGTCTTGATCGCTGCCTGCGGCGCGTATCCTTTCTGATCCCTTTAGCTGTTCTGCCGTTTCTGGCATTGCAAGTCCCAGCCCAGGCCGAAGACGCCAAGCTGCCGGTGCCGCGTTTTGTTTCGCTCGATTCCAACCTGGTCAATCTGCGGGCCGGTCCCGGCAAGGAATATCCGATCCTCTGGGTTTATCAGCGCAAAGGCCTGCCGGTCGAGATCATCCAGGAATTCGACACCTGGCGCCGCATCCGCGACCGCGACGGCACGATCGGCTGGGTCCAGGGCAATCTGCTGTCGGGCAAGCGCACCGTACAGATCATCGGCAAACAGCGCGCAATGACCAGGGATGCCCATGGCGGCAACACGGTCGCCTATGTCGATCCGGGCGTCGTCGCCCGCCTGGTTAAATGTGACGATTCAGCCTGCCGCATCGAGGTCCAGGGATATGACGGCTGGGTGCCGCGCGGTGAGATCTGGGGGACTTATCCGGATGAAAAGCTGCAGGGCAACTGATCGTCCCACCATACCCTACCGACCCGTTACACGGACGTGGCAAATGACTCCCGAGCTGAGAGACGCATGAGCGCCGATATTTATCTCCTCCGCCATGGCGAGACCGAATGGAGCCAGGATGGCCGCCTGCAAGGCCAGCTCGATTCGCCCCTGACCGATTCAGGTCGCCGACAGGCGCGGCAATTGGGCGCCTTGCTGACGGCGCATCTGGCTGGCGGTGAGCTGCGCCCGGGCTGTCAGGTCAGCCCGCTCGGCCGGGCGCAGGAGACGGCAAATTTGATCCGCGCGGAAGCACAAGGCCTGCTGGCACCGGAACAAATCACCGAACCACGCCTCAGCGAAATCGGCTTCGGCGATTGGGAGGGTCTGACTTTTGATGAAATCGAAGCCGATTGGGCAGATCTGATCGATCAATATGACGATCTCGGCTGGCTGTTCGATGCGCCCAATGGCGAGGGCTATGAGCGTGCCTTGGCCAGGATACGAAGTTGGCTGGACGATCAGTCCGGGCCCGTCATCGCGATTTCTCACGGCCTGACATCGCAACTGATCTGCTGTGCCTATCTCGGCGAGCCGCGGTCAGCGGTGGCCGGCTTCACTGTCGAACATGGCGTCATCTATCGCCTGCGCGACGGCGAGATCGAAACGATTCGCGGCTAGAGCGCCTTCTCCCGGTCAGGCGAAATCGCCTGCCAGTTCCTGGCGCACGGCTTCGGACATCACCGCCATATGGCTATATTCGGGGTGATCGAAGCCGACGATGATCTGCGTCTCGGAGCGGAAAGCTCTGATCTGGGCGGCATCGAAAGCGAAATGAATGAAATGCACCGATGACGCCTTGCCGGCCTCGTTGGTGCGTTCCTGATCCTGTTCCGGCTTGCCGCGCACGATATCGGCGCCGAGGCGAATGAAAGCGTGATGTTCCACATCACCGAGCCGCGCCAGGAAGCGGGCGCGGCGCACTGGGTCGTCAATTTCGAACATCACCGTGGCGATCAGCTCGGTGCCATCCGGGATGAGCGGATTATAGGCGTCCAGCTCATCCGCGATCTGCGCCTCGCCGCCTTTTTCGATATAGAGCATCTCCTGCACCTGCTGGAGCATGGTCTCATAGCATTCGAAATAGAAGGTCGCGGCCGGACCCACTTCCATGCGGCGGCGCTTCTTCTTGGCAACGATCTCGCGCCGCAGATCAACCCGTTTCTTGGCATATTCGGCCAATGGCAGGATATCGGCGCGGGTGATTTCTCGCTTGCTCATGATCGGTTTTCCTTCGAGTGCCAGGATCCTGCGGGGACCGGCTGCCTTTGCCAGAGCAATCCTCAGTCTCAGAGCAGTCCATAGGCCTTGGCGAAAAGCTGGATCGGATGCAGCGGCTCCGCCGGCTTGGGATCACTCTCGCCATTGAGCCTTTCGACACCTTGGACGATGTGGTCGGCGGCCAGCGGGCATTCCGATGACAGGAAGGCCTTGCTGGCGGTCTTGGCCTGGCGCGCGACCGGCTTGCCGACCTTGATCGCCGTTTCGAAATTGCCCTTGAGCACGCCCCAGGCACCGCCGTGGCCCGAGCAACGTTCGATCACCGCGAGGTCATGGTCCGGTAGCAGGCGCAGCATCTCGGCTGCTTTCTGTCCCATATTCTGCGCCCGGGCGTGACAGGCGATATGCAAGGCGATACCGCCAGGAAGGCCCTGCAGGCCAGGGGCGAGCCCCTCGCGCCCGGCAAGGTCGACGATATATTCGCTGACATCATAGGTGGCATCGGCGAGCCGCTTGATATTCGCATCCTCCGGCAGGATCAGCGGCCATTCGAATTTCAGCATCAGCGCACAGCTCGGCACCAAGGCGATCACATCATAGCCGCGATCGATATAGGGCAGCAGCGCATCGCTGACGCTGCGCGCATGGTCGGCGACGCGGGCGATATTGCCCTGTTCCAGTTGCGGCATGCCACAGCAACGCGGATAAACCACTTCCGATTCGACACCGTTCCTGGCCAGCACCGCGCGTGCCGCCATGCCGATCTCGGGATTGTTGTAATTGCTGAAGCAGGTGGCATAGAGCACCACCTTGCGGCCGTAACCCGGCGCGGCCTGGTTGATCTCAAGCGGCTGTTCCGATGCACGCAAGACCAAGGTGCGGCCGTTGAATTTCGGCAGTTTGGCATTGCGGTCAATCCCGGCCACGGCCTCCAGGCCGCTGCGCAGGGCGCCGTTATTATTCGCCCAATTGACCACGGGTGCCGCCAAGCGCGCCAGCTTGCCGTTGCGATCGGTTTCCGTCAGCTGGGCATAGGTCTTGCTGTTTTTACCGGCCTGCAATTCGGCAGCCCGATAGCGCAGCATCAGATGCGGAAAATCCAAAGCCCATTCATGCGGCGGCACATAGGGGCATTTGGTCATGAAACAAAGATCGCAAAGGGTGCAGGCATCGACCACCTGCTTGTAATCCTCGCTCTTGACCCCATCCATCTCACCGGTCGGCGATTCATCGACCAGATCGAACAGCCGGGGAAAGGAATCGCAGAGATTGAAGCAACGGCGACAGCCATGGCAGATATCGAAGACGCGATGCATTTCTGCCTCGATCTTCGCCATGTCGTAGAAATCGGGGTTCTGCCAGTCCAACGGCTGTCGGACGGGGGGTTCCAGGCTGCCTTCACGCATCTCGGCCTCTGCGCTGTTCAGTCTCGATTTCGTTTGCTAGCCGGAGCGTCAAGCGGAACCGCCGACCGCCAACGCGGCCGGCAATTCCGTAGCGTTCCAATAACGACGCGCTATCCGGCGACCGAGCTGTTAACCCAGCGTGTCCAGCGCCTTTTGGAAGCGGCCGGCATGCGACTTTTCCGCTTTGGCCAGCGTCTCGAACCAGTCGGCAATCTCATCGAAGCCTTCTTCGCGGGCCGTGCGGGCCATGCCTGGATACATATCCGTGTATTCGTGGGTTTCGCCGGCGATCGCCGCCTTCAGATTGTTCGCGGTGCCGCCGATCGGCAGGCCGGTCGCCGGATCGCCGACCGCTTCCAGGAATTCGAGATGGCCGTGCGCATGGCCCGTTTCGCCTTCCGCGGTCGAGCGGAACACGGCCGAAACATCGTTGAAGCCTTCGACATCCGCCTTTTGTGCGAAATACAGATACCGGCGGTTCGCCTGGCTTTCGCCGGCAAAGGCTTCTTTGAGATTGTTTTCGGTTTTAGAACCCTTCAAGCCTGACATTTCTCTCTCTCCCTGAGATGAAGACGTTAGCTGGGGAGCGCTACCGCTTGGCGCGGTTATTGACCGGCTATTTCGCCGGCCGACACCTCGCGGTCCCGACTGGCGCCCCGGCAATGACATGTGTGCCATCGTCCGGTTTCAGTTATCGCGCCGTCGGGCTTGGCGAGTCAATAGTTTAGAACGTTTAAAAAGAAGCTTGTTACCAGCGCTACGAAAATGAAATCGAAAACCATAATGGCTGGAAACAATCCGGCGCTGGGCTCAGCTCTTGGTCACCCGGACGATGACATCGACGCGGCTCACATGCGTGCCGCCGGGGGCCGTGGGGACCCGCGCCAAGGCGATTTCGTCGCCTGGAATATCCTGCAATTGGCCATCGTCTTCGAAGAAGAAATGGTGGTGGTCGCTGATATTGGTATCGAAATAGGAACGCCCCGGCTCGATCACAACTTCGCGCAACAGACCCGCCTGGGTGAATTGGTGCAGCGTGTTGTAGACGGTCGCCAGCGAGACAGGAACGCGTGCTTCCACCGCCTGGGCATGCAATTGCTCGGCCGTGAGGTGACGATCGCGGCCGTCGAACAGGAGCTTCGCCAAAGACAGGCGTTGGCGTGTCGGCCGCAGGCCAGCCTGGCGCAGCCGCTGCACGATCGGGGCGAAGGGGCGAATATCGGTCATGGCTCCAATATGAGCCAAATCCACGCCTTTTTGAAGGGGGTTCATTATAATCATTCCGAACTAGGACGCAGCGCCTTCTCGAACTTCGACAAATAAGCGCAATTTTTTCCGGCATCAGGCGCGGCGAAACGTTTCACGGCATCAATGCGCCGCCATTGACCTCGATCACCTGGCCGGTGATATAGCCAGCCAAACTGTGCGAGGCGAGAAAGAGATACGCGCCGACACAATCCTCGGCTTGGCCAAGCCGCTTTTGTGGAATCCGCGCCGCCGTAGCCGCGAGCTTTTCCGGCGAGGAATAACGGCGATGGAAATCGGTATCGATGGTGCCTGGCGACACCGCATTCACCCGGATGCCGTCACCGGCCCATTCCGTCGCCAGCGAGCGGGTGGCTGTCGAGACGAAGGCCTTCGCGCCGCTGTAAGCCAACGACCCGGCGCTGCCGCCACTGCGGGCGGAGATCGAGGTCGTATTCACGATCGCCGCGGCCGAGGATTTGCGCAAAGCGGGGAAAGCCTGTTGCGCTGCCGTAACCACCGATTTGGCATTGAGGCTAAGGATCTCATCCAAGACAGCTTCGGCCAGGCCGGCTGCCGGATGGCGTCCCATCATGGTGCCGGCATTATTGATCAGGATGTCGAGACCGCCGAGCTGTGCGATGGCCTGGTCGACCGCCCGGCGCGTCGCCTCGCTGTCGGCGAAATTGCCGGTGACGATGGATGGACGGTGCGTTGCCGTGGCACCGATATCGGCGGCCAAATCGCGCAAGCCAGCCGTTTCCTCGCGGCCATGCAGCACGATCTTCGCGCCAAGTTCGGCAAAAGCCCGGGCCACAGCCGCACCGATGCCGCGGCTGCTGCCGGTGATGAGGATTTTGCGGTCGCGGAAATCTTGCATCAGCAAATCGGCGGGCCAGGCAGCGCGCATTCTCGGTCTCCCTACCCGCCTTTGCCGGTCAGTAGCCGGTCAGAATTCGCTCGATCAGTTGCTTCACGCTGGGCACGAAGCCGCCGGCATAGAACGGATCGTCCTTGAAGCGATAGGCGTTATGGCCGGCGAACATCAGCTGGTCCTCGGTGCGGTCCGAATGGCTGATTTCCTGCAACGTCTTCTGGATGCAGAAAGAGCGGGGATCGGCCTTCTTGCCGGTCGTGCCGGTCTCGTTCTGGGCCCAGTTCGAGAAGTTGCAGGCGCTCAGGCAGCCCATGCAATTGATCTGGTCGGTGAGGATCTCGTTCTCGTTGGCCGGCGTCACGAAAATCAGCGTGCCGTCGGGTGTTCGCATGGCTTCGGTATAACCCTGCCGCACCCATTCTTCTGCGCGCAATTTATCTGCGGCGGTCAGATAGACCAAGCGGCCACGCGCACCTACCGGGAAGGGCCATTCATGCTCGCCCACCTTATGGGTGTTGTAGACGACCTGGCGCTCCGAACGGGCGCGGAGGTCCTGAATGAAGGCGTTGTTGACGGCCGATGAATAGAAGCCGGTGGGGCTGAACTGGTTGAGGAAGACATCGCCCTTGGTCAAGGTCATCAGGCGCTTCTTCCAGGCATCGGAAATCGGGCTTTCCTGGGTCATCAGCGGCCGGGTGCCGAATTGGAAGGCGACCGGGCCCAGTTCCGGATTGTCGATCCAGTCCTGCCATTCGCTGAGCCACCAGACGCCGCCGGCCATGACGATCGGCGTATCCTGGAGGCCGCATTCATCGCGCATCATGTCGCGCAATTCCTGGACGCGCGGCAGGGGATTGCCGGGCTTGGTCGGGTCTTCGCTGTTGCTGAGGCCGTTATGGCCACCTGCCAGCCAGG
The DNA here is from genome assembly GCF_034044715.1 of Dongia soli. Taxonomy (NCBI): domain Bacteria; kingdom Pseudomonadati; phylum Pseudomonadota; class Alphaproteobacteria; order Rhodospirillales; family Dongiaceae; genus Dongia; species Dongia soli. Next base: position 712,002 of record NZ_JAXCLW010000001.1, read on the forward strand.
GATCTTCGTAAACGACCGCACCGAGCCAGTCGCGGAACTTGTGATAAGCCCGCTTCCACAAGGCGCGGAAGGCGCGCGCCGAGGACACGATGGGGTAATAATGCACGCCATAAGCGGCGCAGATCTCGGCAATGCGATAGGGCATACCAGCGCCGCAGGTAACGCCGTGGATGAGGCCCTTGGCACCTTCCAGCACGCCATGCAGTACGCGTTCCGACCCGGCCATCTCCCACAGGACATTCATGTGGATGCGGCCGTGGCCATTCGACATTTCATGGGCGATGCGGGCCTGGTTGATGCCGCCTTTAATGGCATAGGCCAGCAATTCCTCATGGCGCTCGCGGCGCGTCTTGCCGTGATAGACCTGTGGCACCAGTTTGCCGGTCTCATCGTAGAAATCGGCATTGACGCCGGAGAATGTCCCGACACCGCCGGCTGCCGCCCAGGCGCCCGAAGACTCGCCATTGGAGACGGAAATCCCCTTGCCGCCCTCGACGAGCGGAAGAACCTCACGGCCCGAAATGATCAAGGGCTTTAATGCCTGCACCGCAAATCCTCCAAAACACGCATCCCTGGGTCGCCTGCCGGCGCGCTGATCGAAATCACGGCCGGCACGCCGAATACTGCGATTATATAGGTCATCGCCCGATTTCCGCCAGCAACCGGCCCGGCACATCGGTAAATACTGCATCCACGCCCCAGGCGAACAGCTGGCGCGCCAAATTCACGTCATTAACGGTATAGACCAACAGCAGATAGCCAGCCTGCTTGATGGCCCGGGCCCAATCCTGGGTCAAGGCCTCATGCCAGCAATGGATCGAGACGGCGCCGAGTTCCTGGGCCAAACCTAGCCAGTCGGCCGGAGCATCTTCCAGCAACAGGCCGAGCGGAAAGCCCGCCCCAGGCCGCGCTTCGTTGATACGCCGCGCTTCCAGCAGGCTTTCATAGGAGAAACTGGAAACCAACGGCAACGGCTTGGCCGTCGGCCAGACACGGCCCAATTCGTCAAGCACACCAACTGCGGTCTCGCGGTCGCGGCCGGGACAGGGCTTAATCTCGACATTGCAGCCAAGCTCCAGCCGCTCCAGGCAGGCGATCGTCTCGGCCAGGGTTGGGATCCGGCTGTTGGCCCAGGCCGGGCCGAACCATGATCCGGCATCGAGCGCCTGCAGGGCCGAAAGCGACATTTGCGCGGCGAAGCCCATGCCGTTCGTTGTCCGATCGACAATGTCGTCGTGCAGAAGAATGACGGCATTATCCGCCGTCAACTTGGCATCGAATTCGACCCAGGACGCACCTTGGGCCTTGGCTTCGATGAAGCCTTCCAAAGTATTTTCGGGGGCGGCTTGCGCCGCCCCTCGATGACCAATCACACGCGGAACTGACAGTGCCGCCTGTTGCGATTGCATGATGACATGCCCCGTCGCGTCGCCGATCACTCGGCCGGCGCGGCGGGTTCGCTCTGCTTATGGCTGATGTCTTCGCCGGTTTGTTGATCGACCGCCTTCATGCTCAGCTTGACCTTGCCGCGATCATCCATGCCGATGCACTTGACCTTCACGACATCGCCGACATTGACCACATCGCCCACCTGCTTCACGCGCTGCGGCGCCAGTTCACTGATGTGAACCAGACCGTCGCGGGTGCCGAGGAAGTTCACGAAGGCGCCGAAATCCATCAGCTTCACGACCTTGCCTTCATAGATCTGGCCGACTTCCGGTTCGGCGACGATGCCCTTGATCCAGTCGATGGCAGCCTGAGACGCCTTGGCATCGACCGCCGCCACCTTGATGGTGCCGTCGTCTTCGATATCGATCTTCGCGCCGGTCACTTCGCAGATCTCGCGGATCACCTTGCCGCCGGAACCGATCACTTCGCGGATCTTGTCCTTCGGGATGTTGATCACGGTAATGCGCGGGGCGTTCTGGTTGACGCCTTCGCGCGCACCGGTCAGCGCCTTCGACATCTCACCGAGGATATGAACACGGCCCTGATGCGCCTGTTCCAAAGCGATCTTCATGATCTCCTTGGTGATCGAGGTGATCTTGATATCCATCTGCAGGGCGGTGATGCCCTTCTCGGTACCGGCCACCTTGAAATCCATGTCACCGAGATGGTCCTCATCGCCGAGAATGTCGGAGAGCACGGCGAAACCATCCTTCTCCTTGATCAGACCCATGGCGATACCAGCCACCGGACGCGGCATCGGCACGCCGGCATCCATCAGGCTGAGCGACGTGCCGCAGACGGTCGCCATCGAAGACGAGCCGTTGGATTCGGTGATCTCCGACACCACACGCATGGTGTAGGGGAACTCTTCCTTCTTCGGCAGCAGCGGATGGACGGCGCGCCAGGCGAGCTTGCCATGACCGACCTCACGACGACCCGGCGATCCCATGCGGCCGGTCTCACCGGTCGAATAGGGCGGGAAGTTGTAATGCAGCATGAAGTTTTCGCGATATTCGCCTTCGAGCGCGTCGATGATCTGCTCATCCTGGCCGGTGCCGAGCGTGGCAACCACCAGCGCCTGGGTTTCACCCCGTGTGAACAGCGCCGAACCATGGGCGCGGGGCAGTACGCCGACTTCCGAAACGATCGGACGCACCGTCTTGGTGTCGCGGCCATCAATGCGGGTGCCGGTCTTCAGGATGTTGCCGCGAACGATATCGCGTTCCAGTTCCTTGAAGAGCTTGCCGACGAGCTCGGTGCGGATCTCGTCAGTGCCGATGACTTCCTTGGCCTTGGCCTTGACCGCGGCAACCTTGTCGGTGCGGGCCTGCTTGGCCTGTTCGCGATAGGCTTCGGCGAGATCGTTTGAGAACTGCGCCTGCAGAGCGGCCCAGACTTCCTTGTATTCCGGCTTTTCCTCGGCGAGCGGCCAGGGTTCGTTGGCGCATTGCTCCGCGAGTTCGATGATCGCATTGATCACCGGCTGGAAGCTGTCGAAGCCGAAATTGACGGCGCCCAGCATGATTTCCTCAGACAGCTCCTGGGCTTCCGATTCCACCATGAGAACACCTTCCGAGGTGCCGGCGAGGACGAGCTCGAGCTGGGTATCCGCGAGCTGCTCGGCCGTCGGATTGAGAACATATTCGCCATTGATGTAGCCGACGCGGGCGGCACCGATCGGGCCCATGAAGGGAATACCGGAAATCGTCAGCGCGGCGGACGCACCGACCATAGCGACGATATCCGGATCGTTCTCGAGGTCGTGGCTGAGAACGGTGCAGACCACCTGGGTTTCATTGCGATAGGCCGGATGGAAGAGCGGGCGGATCGGACGGTCAATCAGACGCGAAACCAGCACTTCCTTTTCCGAGGGACGGCCTTCGCGCTTGAAGAAGCCGCCGGGAATCTTGCCGGCCGCGAAGGCCTTTTCCTGGTAATTGACGGTGAGGGGGAAGAAATCGACACCCGGTTTCGGCTCCCTGTTGCCGACAGCGGTGCAAAGCACCACGGTGTCGCCATAGGTCGCGAGCAGAGCACCATCCGCCTGACGGGCGATGCGGCCGGTTTCGAGGGTCAGCTTGCGGCCGCCCCACATCAATTCTTTGCGATAGATTTTAAACATATAAGGTCCTTTACAGATCCAAGTCATCGACCGGATGGCTTGCCGGACCCGCGGAAACAATGTCGTAACAGGAGACCGTCGCGATCTCAGGGACATTGCTTGCGTTGGCCCGGCTGTCGTCTTGCGGGAGGGTTGGTCTGTGCCGATTTCGCTGTTCCGGTCGTTGCGACAGCGCCCGCATCGGCACAAAGCAAGAACCCGCCCAGGCCTTCCTGAAGCGGGTTCCGGCGATATTAGCGGCGCAGGCCGAGACGGGTAATGATGTCCTGGTAGCGGCCGACATTCTTCTTCTTCACATAGTCGAGCAAGCGGCGACGCTGCCCCACCATGACCAGCAGACCGCGACGCGAATGGAAATCCTTGTCATGGCTTTGCAGATGTTCGGTCAGATTCTTGATACGCTCAGTCAGGATGGCGACCTGCACCTCGGGCGAACCGGTATCGTTCGTGCCCTTGGCATATTCCTTGATCAATTCCTGCTTACGCTCCGGCGTAATCGACATCGCCAACTCCTTTCAATTCAGAGGTTCATCACGCGCACCGGAACGAGTTCACCGGCTTCGAACCGGGTCAGTGCCACGAGTTTACCGGCAGACATGGCGCAAACCATGCAACCTGGCGCAAATTCGCGGATGCGATCGCGGTCCTGTCGATGCAGGAGACCGATCGCCTGGCCGGACCGAAGGCGGCCCGCCTCGGTGGTGGTCAAGGCCAGCGCCGGGATGTCGTCCAGCGCGGTCTCAACGGGTAATAAATGCTCAAAAGCGGCCGGACTATGCCCCATGGTCTGTAAAGTTTCCAGTGAAATCGCCCGGCTTTCATCGAAGCCCCCAACCGATAGTCGTCGAAGGGCGGAAACATGGCCAACAGACCCAAGATATTGAGCGATATCCCGGGCGAGCGACCGCATATAGGTTCCTTTGCCGCACCGCGCCTCGAAAACCGCTTCATCGGCGCTCAGCCGGCCGGTCAGGGCCAGGTCGTCGATCCGCACTTTGCGCGGCGCCAGTTCGACCACCTCGCCATCGCGCGCCAGATCATAGGCGCGCTCACCGTCCACCTTGATTGCCGAAAAAGCCGGCGGCACCTGGTCAATGAGGCCGATGAAATGCGGCAGGGCTGCGCGTATCGCCGCATCGTCCGGTCGTACCGGCGAGGTTTCCGTTACTTCGCCTTCGGCATCGTCGGTCGCGCGCTTTTCCCCGAATTTAAGGGTGAAGCGATAGGATTTGGCCCCATCAATCACATAGGGAACCGTTTTCGTCGCCTCGCCAAGGGCAATCGGCAGAATACCCGTCGCCAAGGGATCAAGCGTGCCGCCATGGCCGGCCTTCTGGGCGTCGAACAGGCGCCGGACGGCGGCCACCGCCTGGGTCGAGGTCAGGCCGAGCGGCTTGTCGAGAATGAGCCAGCCGTCGACTTTCTCGCCGCGCTTACGCCGCGCCATCGGAATCCTCGTCCTCGTCGCTCGTGCCGGAGGCTGCGGCATCTTCCGATGCACCGCCAAGATCCCGGGCAACCACCGGATCGTTCAGCAGGGCTTCGATCCGGTTCGCCTGGCCGAAGCTCTCATCCAGCCGGAAGCGCAATTGCGGCGATACCCGCAGATTGACCTCGCGGGCCAATTGACCGCGAAAGAAGCCGGCAGCACGGTTGAGTGCGGCGATCATTGTCTTGGTATCTATCTCGGCATCGACCGCAACGCCGAAAGGCACGACAAAAGCCGTGGCATTGCGCAGATCCGGACTGACATCGACGGCGGTCACCGTGACCGAATGATGCGCAAGATCGGGATCGTCCAGCACGTCGCGGCCGATGATGCGCGCCAAAGCATGGCGCATCTCCTCGCCGACCCGCAATTGACGCTGGCTGCCACCGCGGGCGCCACCCTTTGCCGCGCCGCCCCTGGTACCGGCGGATTTCTGTTTACGTGTCATCGTTCTTTCTGAATCCCTGATAGCCGAAGCGCGCCCCTGCCGGGCAGGAGCGCGCTGGATCGGCCCGTTTTCAGGCGGTTTTTATGCCAGCTGGCGCGACACTTCCTCGAGCTCGAAGCATTCGATGATGTCGCCCTTCTGGATGTTGTCGTAGTTCTCGAAGGCCATGCCGCATTCGAAGCCTTCCTTGACCTCGCGCACTTCGTCCTTGAAGCGCTTGAGCGTCTTGAGCGTGCCTTCGTGAATGACGACGTTGTCGCGCAGCAGGCGGACCTTGCCACCCCGCTTGACCATGCCTTCGGTAACCATGCAGCCGGCGATCTTGCCGACCTTGGTGATGTTGAAGACCTCGCGGATCTCGGCATTGCCGAGGAACTTTTCCCGCAGGGTGGGCGCCAGCATGCCGCTCAGCGCCGCCTTCATGTCATCGACCACGTTATAGATGATCGAGTAGTAGCGGATGTCGATGTGATCGCGCTTGGCCATTTCACGGGCCTGCGGATTGGCGCGCACATTGAAGCCGATGATCAAGCCGCCCGAAGCACGGGCCAGCGTCACGTCGGATTCATTGATGCCGCCGACCGCCGCATGCAACACGCGCACCGCGACTTCTTCGGTCCCCAATTGCTTCAGCGAATTGACGATCGCCTCGACCGACCCCTGCACGTCGCCCTTGATGACGACCGGCAGTTCCTTGGCCTCGCCGGCCTGGATCTTCGAGAACATCTGCTCCAGGGTCCCGCGGGCGGAGGCCGCCGCCACTTTCTGCCGGTGGGTGTGCTGGCGGAATTCGGTAATTTCGCGTGCCCGCGCTTCCGATTCCACCACCACGAAATTGTCGCCGGCGAGCGGCGTCCCCTGCAAGCCAAGCACTTCGACCGGCACGGCCGGGCCGGCACTTTCGACGGGGCGGCCACGATCGTCGAGCAGCGCACGCACGCGGCCCCATTCGGTGCCGGCGACGAAGATGTCGCCGACCTTCAGCGTGCCCTTCTGGACCAGCAGGGTCGCGACGGTGCCGCGGCCACGCTCCAGCTTGGCTTCGACCACCGCACCCTGGGCCGCGCGATCCGGATTAGCCTTCAGATCGAGGATTTCCGCCTGCAGCAGCAGCGCTTCTTCGAGCTTGTCGAGATTGAGCTTCTGCTTGGCCGAGACTTCCACGGTCAGAACTTCGCCACCCATTTCTTCGGTGACGATTTCATGATTGAGCAGCTCCTGCCGCACCCGGCCCGGATTGGCACCCGGCTTATCCATCTTATTGATGGCGATGATGATGGGCACCTTCGCCGCCTTGGCGTGGTGGATGGCTTCGACCGTCTGCTGCATGATACCGTCATCAGCGGCGACCACCAGCACGACGATATCCGTCACATTGGCGCCGCGCGCCCGCATTTCCGAGAAAGCGGCGTGACCCGGCGTATCGATGAAGGTAATCTTCTTGCCGTCTTCCAGATTCACCTGGTAGGCGCCGATATGCTGGGTAATGCCGCCGGCTTCATGCGCTGCGACGTCGGTCTGACGCAAAGCATCGAGCAGCGAGGTCTTGCCGTGGTCGACATGGCCCATGATGGTGACGACCGGCGGACGCGGCACCAGATTGGAATCCCTGTCCTCTTCGCCCATCAGGCCGATTTCCACGTCCGAAGCCGAAACGCGACGGAAGCTGTGGCCGAATTCGCCGATGATGAGTTCGGCGGTATCGGCATCGATGGTCTGATTGATGGTGGCCATCACGCCCATTCGCATCAGCGCCTTGATCACATCGGCACCGCGTTCGGCCATACGATTGGCCAATTCTTGGACGGTGATGGTTTCTGGCAGAATCACTTCTCGCAGCACTTTCTGTTGTTGCGCCTGGTTCATCTGCATATGGCGCTTTTCTTTTTCACGGGCGCGGCGCATCGCCGCGAGCGAGCGAACCCGCTCGCCGCCGTCTTCATCCAACGCCTTGGTCACGGACAATTTGCCCGGACGGCGCTGGTCATCGCGACGCGCGGTTGTGACCGGCTTCGGTGCCGCAACACGTCCGGCTGCCGGACGCCGCCGCGCAGCAGCACCGTCATCCTCGTCTGTAGTCTCAGCCTGCCGCGACACGGCTTTGCTGAGATGCATGCGCGTATCGCCGGCCGGCTGGGTCGCAGCCGCGCTACGGACCGGACGCGCCGGCGCCTTCGCCCCTTCTTCACCCTCGCCCGCCGCTTTGACCGGCATTGCCGCGGGTGTGGCGGCGTCGGTTTGCACCTTTTCGGCGGCCACCTTGGCTGCTTCGGCCTGGCGCACCTCTTCTTCCTGGCGGCGCTTTTCCGCTTCGGCGCGCTCACGCTCCGCCCGTTCGGCGGCGCGGGCAGCTTCCTCGGCTTCCTGGATTTTGCGCAATTCCTCGTCGCGCTTGGCTTGTTCCAGCGCCTTCAGGCGGGCGGCCCGTTCATGCGCGGTCAAACCGTGATGATCCATATCCACCGGGGCCGGGGGCATCTCCGCAGCCGGCACATGCTTCTGCTCAGCTTCGGGGCTGAACTCCATCTTGCCGCCGGCGCCTGGCGCATAGGTACGCTTCTTCTTCACCTCGACCGCCACCGTCTTGGAGCGGCCATGCGGGAAGCTCTGCCGAACCTGACCGCCATCGACGGTCTTCTTCAGCTCAAGCTTGCCCGACGATGACAGCTTCAGTGGCTTGCGGGTCGGGGTGTCGGTATCACTGCTCATGCGTTCTCAAGTCCCGCTCAACAAATTACGTCTTTACTCAGTCTTTCGCGCCGCTTGCGCCCCATCGGCCATACCGGCCAAACGGCGACAAGCCAGGCTTAATCTCTCGGCAATACCGCTGCTTTTGAGCGCAACATGCACGGGATTTTCCCGTCCAAGCGCTGCTGCCAGTTCGGCAACGGTCAAAGGTGTCCATATCTCTACCCCAGAACCGGCCAGCCGCGCTAGCTTGCTGCGTCCGTCCTCGGCACCGTCGCTGGCCTGGACCAGCACGGCGACCTGTTTTGCCCGCAAGGCCTGCTCGACCTTGTCATATCCGGCAGTCAGATCGCCCGATTTGCGCGCTAGGCCGAGAAGCTCGGCCACCTCACGCTGCAACAAGACGGTAACCCGTTCGACCAGATCTGCCGGCATCCCGACCTGTCGCCGCGCTGCTTTGGCAAAAGCATTGGTCTTGATCGCCGTCAGCAAAGCCGCACGGTCCGCCTGCACCCAAAAACCACGGCCAGGCAGCCGATTTTTTACATCCGGCACCACCTGCCCGTCGGGGTCCAGGACGAAACGCAGCAGATGCCGCTTGTCGAAGACCTGGCGGGTGACGATGCAGCGACGCGACGGCGACTTGCCCGACGGAGACATCTCCCCGTCGCTACCATCGACGACACTGTCATCGCTGGAAAGCTTGCCGTTACCGATCACCACACCATCCATTCGCAGAGCGCCCTGGTCCTTCCATCAGCCTGACAGCTAGTTAACTCGCGGCCTTGCCTTCGCCCTCGAACCAATGGGCCCGCGCCGCCATGATCACGGCATTGGCCTCATCCAAGGAGAGATCGAAGTCCTTCAGGATGCCGTCCTTGTCATCGGTCAACTCATCCGCGGCGAGATCGGCGAGGTCATCGAGCGTCTTCACGCCCTTCTCGCCCAAGGCCACCAGCATCGCCGGGGTCAGGCGTTCAATCTCGGCGACATCATCGGCAACGCCAAGTTCCTTGCGGCGCTCGACCATGCGCTGCTCTTCGGCTTCCAGCCATGCCTGCGCACGGGTCTTGAGCTCGGCCGCGACATCCTCATCGAAGCCCTCGATTGACGAGAGATCTTCGATCGGCACATAGGCAACCTCGTCGATGCTGCTGAAGCCCTCGGTCACCAGAAGGTGAGCGATAACGTCATCGACATCCAGCGCATCCATGAACATTTGCGACCGGGTGCGGAATTCTTCCTGACGACGCTCCGATTCCTGAGCCTCGGTCAAAATATCGATATCGAAACCGGTGAGCTGCGAAGCAAGACGCACATTCTGGCCGCGACGGCCAATCGCCAGAGATAATTGGTCATCCGGCACAACAACTTCAATGCGGCCGGAATCTTCATCGAGCACCACCTTGGCCACTTCCGCCGGCGCCAAGGCATTCACCACGAAGGTGGCATGATCTTGTGACCACGGAATGATGTCGATCTTTTCACCCTGCAATTCGCCGACCACGGCCTGGACGCGGCTGCCCCGCATACCGACGCAAGCACCGACCGGATCGATCGAGCTGTCGCGCGAGATGACGGCGATCTTGGCGCGGCTGCCGGGATCGCGGGCCACCGACTTGATTTCGATAATGCCGTCATAGATTTCCGGCACTTCCTGGGCGAACAGCTTCGCCATGAAGTCGGGATGGGTGCGCGAGAGGAAAATCTGCGGACCACGAGCTTCCTCACGCACGTCATAGATCAGTGCGCGCACCCGGTCGCCGCTGCGGAAGGTTTCGCGCGGCAGCAATTCGTCGCGTCGCAGCATGGCTTCGCCGCGGCCAAGATCGACGGTGATATTGCCGAATTCGACGCGCTTGACGAGGCCGTTGATGATCTCGCCCTTACGGTCCTTGAATTCCTCGTACTGGCGCTTGCGTTCGGATTCGCGCACTTTCTGCACGATCACCTGTTTCGCGGTCTGGGCGGCGATGCGACCGAAATCGATCGGCGGCAGCTCATCGACAATCAGATCGCCGGCCTTCAGGCCCGGGTCGCGGCGCTGCGCATCCTTAACCAGTATCTGCGTTGCCTCGTTCTCGATGGCTTCCACCACTTCGCGGACGCGGGTCAGTTTGATTTCGCCCGTTTTGCGGTCGATATTGGCGCGAATGTCATGCTCATGACCGTATTTCGAGCGGCCGGCCTTCTGAATGGCCTGTTCCATCGCGACCAAGACTTCGTCGCGGTCGATGCTCTTTTCCCGCGCCACGGCGTCAGCAACCTGCAGCAGTTCCATGCGCGGAATGGCAATCGTCGTATCCATGGGTAAGCCCCTAGTTCTCCAGTGTATGTGGCTGCTGGTGCAGGGCGATCAGCGCATCGGTCAGCACCAGCTTGGCTTTGTGAATGACATCAAGCGGCAAAACAATCTCGCCTTCATCGGACTGCAGGCGCAATTTGCCGTCTTCCAGGCCGGCCAGAGTGCCGCGAAACCTTTTCCGGCCGTCGACCGGTTCGGTGGTTTCGATCTTGACCTCATGCCCGGCAAAACGTTCGAAATGCTTCGGCTGGGTCAGCGGCCGGTCAATCCCCGGCGAGCTCACTTCCAGACTATAGGCTTCGGTAATCGGGTCTTCGACATCGAGCACCGCGGAAATCGCGCGCGACAGGTCGGCGCAATCATCAACCGACATATGCCGGCCGTCTTTGGGCTCCGCCATGATCTGCAGGGTCCGGCGCTGATTGCCCGAAATCTGCACCCGCACCAATTCAAAGCCCATGGCCTCGATGGTCGGGGTGATGATGCGCGTGATGTCGTTAACCAAACTCATTGTATCGCCAAACTCGTTGTGCCGATGACCGCCTTCAGTTCCGGTTGAACTTCCTGCTCCGGCCGCCGCGCCGGCCGTCGCGTCGCGTCCGCCCAGTCGCGTCAGTACCGAGCCACTTCCTTGCCGGGCCGCGGGTAACAAAAAAGGCGGGCTTTTTGGCCCACCCTTGTCATTTGGTCTTTCAAGACCACGGGATTTGCCAGGGAATATAGTGATTTGCCGGCATATTGCAAGCCCGGAAGCTGGCAGCGCCCTGACGGGCCGCAGACAACAAATGCCCGAAATCCAACCAGTCCTCTATAGGACTATAAACTTAGAAAAACGGACACCCATGTCATGTGATGTCGCCGCAGACCTGGAACGAGCGGGGCAAGCGGGGCTATGGTGCTGCATCTGCAACGATTCGTTGATCGAAAGCCCATCTATGTCGACCTTTAACATCGTTTTTCCCGATGCGTCGATCGAGACCGCCAATTTCCTGGAGGACTGGCCGCGACCGACCGGACTGAAACTGACGGTGGATTGCGGCCCCCGCGACAGCGATGAGGCGCTGATCGAGCGCTGCAAGAAGGCCGATGCCATTCTCTGGGGCTGGGCGCAGCTCAATGCTGAAGTGCTGGCCGCCTGCAAGAAACTGAAAATCGCCTCTTTCCTCGGCATCGGCATCGACGGCTATATCGACATGGCAAGCTGCCGGGCCCGTGGCATCAAGGTCTGCAACACGCCGAATTACGGCAACCGGACCGTGGCCGAACACGCCATCGCCCTGATGTTCGCCGTCTCACGCCAGATCGCCAAGTTCGACAGCGCGGTGCGGGCCAATAACTGGTCGGAAGACCCGCCCGGGCTTGAACTCCAGGGCCGGCGCCTGGGCATTGTCGGTTTTGGCGCGATCGGCCGCGAGGTCGCCAAGATGGCGCTGGGACTGGGGCTGGAAGTGGTGGCCTGGGCGCGGCGCCCCGAGCGGTTCGGCCTCGCCTTCCCCTCGGTCCGTTTCGTCACCCTGGCCGATCTCTTCTCGACCTCAGAGGTGATTTCGCTGCATCTGCAGCTCAACGACCAGACCCGCGGCATGATCAATGCCCAGTTACTGGACCTGATGCTGCCGGAAGCCATTCTTATTAATACTGCACGGGCCGGGCTGATCGACATGGCGGCCCTGGAACGATCACTGACGGAAAAGCGGATTTTCGGCGCCGGCCTGGATGTTTTCGAGAATCAGGGTCAGTCCATCGCGAAATCCGCGCTGCGGAAACTCGGCAATGTCGTGATGACGCCCCATGTGGCCTATAACAGCACCGCCACCACGCGCCGCATGGTCATGATCGGCCTGCACAATATCCTGAATTACCGCGCCGGCCAGCCGACCAATCTGGTCCCGTAAGGGACCAGACCGGCAGCTTCGGTTACCGCTTTAGTTCTTGTAAGTGGGGTCGATCCGGTCGAGCAGGCGCAGCAGCGCCGTCCAGGCGAGGTCATAGCCGTCCACATCCTTGAACTGGCCTTCCTCCACCGCGCGATCGGCGTCATTGAACTGGCGCTCGGTATGTTCGCAGACCGCCGGGCTCGGCACCACGAGCTGGCCGCCAGCCTGGGCTGCCAGTTGGATTTCGCAGGCTTTGTCCAGGTAATACATGCGCAGGAAGGCTTGTTGCGGGGTACGGCCAACCGTCAACAGGCCATGATTGCGCAGGATCAGCACCGGCTTATTGCCGAGATCCTTGACCAATCGCTTCTGTTCATCGAGATCCAGCGCGATGCCTTCGTAATCGTGATAGGCGACGTTGTTGTAGAATTCGAGCGAGATCTGGTTAAGCGGCAGCAGGCCGCCGGCCTGGGCCGCAACAGCGCAGCCTGCCTTGGTATGGGTATGCAGCACGCAATGGGCATCATCCCGGGCGCCGTGGATGGCACTGTGGATGACGAAGCCGGCCGGATTGACTTTATAGGGTGTCGGCTCCACGGCATTGCCCTGGAGGTCGATCTTGACCAGGTTCGAGGCCGTGATCTCGTCGAAGAACAGCCCATAGGGATTGATCAGGAAATGATGCTCCGGTCCGGGCAGGCGGACCGAAATATGGGTGAAAATCAGATCCGTCATCCGAAAATGGGCGATCAAGCGATAAACCGCCGCCAATTCCTGGCGCAAACGCCATTCTTCCGCGGAATATTTGCTGTTGGGGGCGGTAGCGGCGCGCAGGACATCTCCGGCCATGTTACGTCTTCTCCCTGGATACCCGCTGGCACAGGCGGGATTGTGAACTAGAGGCTTGTGAATGGGCTGATTGTGGCATAGGCCTCCCCTTCACAGAAGTGCGCGTGTGCAGGATGCCCCTTGAACCGGGCATGCGAATTGCGCATATCAGCGCCGATTCGTCACAATTCCGGTCTCTAACGCCAACAAGGACTATCAGGAAAAGATCATGCAGATGGAACGTCACGGTTTTCAGGCGGAGGTGAGCCGCCTGCTGGATATCGTTGCCCACTCCCTCTACAGCGACAAATCGGTTTTCCTCCGGGAATTAATATCAAACGCGTCCGATGCCTGCGACAAGCTGCGCTACCTGGCCCTGACCGAACCCGGCCTGCTCAAAGACGACCCCGACTTCAAGGTCAATATCACGATCGATAAGGCCGGCAAGAAGCTCACCATTGCCGATAACGGCATCGGCATGAACCGGGATGACTTGATCAATAATCTCGGCACCATCGCCCGGTCGGGCTCGGCCAAGTTCATGGAAGAGCTGGCCGCGCATAAATCGACTGGCGGCACGGAGGATCAGAAGAACCTGTCTCTGATCGGCCAGTTCGGCGTCGGCTTCTATGCCGCTTTCATGGTGGCGGACAAGGTCGAGGTCCTGTCGCGGAAAGCGGGGGAAGACGCCGCCTGGCTCTGGACCTCGGATGGCAAAGGCGAATTCACCCTGGCGCCGGCGGAAAAGGCAGGGCGCGGCACCGATATCGTCCTCCATCTGCGCGACGATGCTTCGGATTATCTCGATGCGGGGCGCCTCGCTTCCATCGTCGCCAAATATTCCGACCATATCCAGCTGCCCATTCACGTGACCGGCGATGGCGAGGACCGCAAGGTCAATCAGGCTGCCGCCTTGTGGACCCGCTCGAAATCCGATGTCAGCGAAGAGCAGTATCGCGATTTTTATCGCCATGTCGCCCATGCCTTCGACGATCCCTGGGCAACCCTGCATTTCAAGGCCGAGGGCAAGATCGAATATACCGGCCTGCTCTTCATCCCCTCGACCAAGCCTTTCGATCTCTTCAATCCGGACCGCAAGCAGGCGCTGAAGCTTTATGTGAAGCGGGTTTTCATCACCGATCATTGCGAAGAAGTGCTGCCGCATTGGCTGCGCTTCGTGAAGGGCCTGGTCGATTCCGAAGACCTGCCGCTCAATATCAGCCGGGAAATGCTGCAACAGAACCCCATCCTTACCAAGATCCGCGCCGGGCTGGTGAAGCGCGTGTTGGGCGAGTTGGCGAAAAAGGCGGAGAACGACGCCGCCGCCTATGGCGAGTTCTGGAACAATTTCGGCGCCGTGCTGAAGGAAGGCATCTATGAAGATGCCGAACAGCGCGAGCCTTTGCTGAAATTGGCGCGCTTCCGTTCCACCAAGGGCGACGGGCTGGTCAGCCTTGCCGATTACGTCGGTCGCATGAAGGAGGGCCAGAACGCGATCTATTATATCAGCGGCGATAGCCTTGAGGCCGTCAGCAAAAGCGCCCAGCTGGAAGGCTATCGCGCCAAAGGTGTCGAAGTGTTGCTGCTGACCGATCCGATCGACGAATTCTGGATCCCCTCGGTTGAAAAATTCGAGGGCAAGGAATTCAAGTCGGTGACCCGTGGCGGTGCCGATCTCGATCAGGTGAAGGCCGATGCCGACGCCAAGCCGGAAGAAAAGAAGCCGGCGGCGGAAGGTATCGACAATCTGATCGCTTTGATGAAGCTGAGCCTGAAGGATGCGGTCAAGGATGTGCGCCTGTCATCGCGTCTGACCGACAGCGCCGTCTGCCTAGTGGCCGAAGAAGGTGACATGGATATGCGCTTGGCGCGTCTGCTGAAGCAGCATCGGCAGCTGGATGCGACCCTGCCGCGCGTGCTGGAAATCAATGGCAGCCATCCGCTGATCGCCGCGCTCTCCAAGGCTGTGTCGAATGGCGGCAAGAACGATGCCGTCACCGATGCAAGCTGGCTGCTGCTCGACCAGGCGAAGCTGCAGGAAGGCGAGCCCTTGAATGATCCCGCGAGCTTCGGTCAGCGCCTGGCGACGATGCTGCAGAAGGCGTTCTGAGCGTCCATCAGGGCAGGTGCAGCGGCACAGCGAGATAGCAGCCGAATTCCTTGGCGAAATCGCAGCTGATCCGGGCATGCACCTTGCCCTGCTTATCGAAGAAGCGGCCGGTATCGGTCACCGGAAACACGCCTTCGTGCCAGATGCCGGGATGGATGTAGACCCCGAAACTGCCGTCGCAATAGAAACCGACGAAATGCTCCGGCTTGACGTCATCGCCCGGCAGCGCCAGCGGCAAGACGAAAGGCTGGCCGTCCAGCGGATAAAAAAGCTGCCCGCCATCGGGATGATAATTGGCATGCCAGAGCAGCACATGTTTCCGCTCGATGGTCGCGGTGCCGTCCACCGCTTCTGAAGGCGGGCGGCTCCAGCCGAGTAGATAGTGGTTCACCGCCGTGTCCTGCACCGCATTATTGCGGCCGTAGAGCACGTCGCCGGACCACCAGCTTTCGAAGACGCCCTCGGTCGTCCCGCCTTCATTGCCGGTGCCCACATCTACCGGGCGCCAGCCCGCCGCCGGCCAAGTGACGATTTCCACCGGATGGGCTCGGTAGTTCTCAACGATCGCTCCATATCCAACCAGCGAGTCAGGCGTAGCCCGTATCAGCGGCGCTTCATGCACCGGCAAAGAGGTGACGGTTTCCGGCTTGAAGATAACGGACATGGATGCTTCTCCGACGGTGCCTCGAAGCCACCAGCATGCCCGTCATCCTGCCGGCGTTCAATCGAGACAGATGCCGGCTACGTCGCGAGGTTAATCGACGATTTCGTAATCGACGCGAATGTCACGGCCGATTGCGAAGAGGTAGCACGGCTCGCCATGCTTTTCGCAAAGCTGGATCGCCCTCTGGCCATAGGAAGTGCCTCTGGTACAGATAAGCTCTTCACAATAGCTATAGGCCGCCCAATCACCCGAGCGCGACACAGCAAAGGCGCCGGGACGCGTCGAACCGATATCCGGATTATAGTAGTTTTGAAAGAACGTCATGGCCGTTTGGCCGATCTTGGCCTTCTGGCCTGGTGCAGGGTCGTTATGGCCCGCGCAGCCAGCTGTCGCTAACGCCGTCACTCCGACGAGCGCAGCAATTTTCGCTTTCATTGTCATCTCCCCCAACTGACGAAGGGAGCATAAATGCACAACTTATCGGCCGGCAAGTGGCCGGCTGGACAACCTTTTAGCTGGACAACCGCTGCACCACCAGCCGGGCGGCGGCGAAGTCCTCCAGCGCCGTGCCGACCGATTTGAATAAGGTCACTTCATCGCCGCTCGCCCGGCCGCGGTGGTTTTTTCGGCAAAGATCAAAAAGGTCCGCCCTGATGGCTTCCGGCTGGATCAGGCCCGCTTTCAGCGGCTGTACGATATCGCCGCCCTCCTTCATCGCCCCCTCGCGGGTATCGACGAAGAGGCTGGCTCGGCCGATCGCGACATCGTCGGCTTCCCGCATCTGCGGCGTGAAGGCGCCGATCAGGTCGAGATGCGATCCGGGCTTCAACCAGGCGCCGTGGATCAACGGTTCGGTCGAGAGCGTGGCGCAGGAAATGAGGTCGGCTTCCCGGGCCGATTGTTCCAGATTGTCGGCAACCTCGGCATCGATGCCGAGATCGACCAGTTCCTTGACCTTGGCTACCGCCTTATGCGCATCCCGCGCCCAGACCCGCACCCGCTTGATCGGCCGAAGCGAGCGATGGGCTTCCACCAGCGGCACGGCCAGCGCGCCGGCACCGACCATCAGCATCAGATGGGCATCTTCCCGCGCCAGATAATCGGCCGCCAAAGCCGATGCCGCCGCCGTGCGCCGCGCCGTCAAGGACGGCCCATCAATCAAAGCGCTGGGTATGCCCGTTGCCCCATCGAGCAGCAGATAGACCCCCTGCACGGCCGGCAGATTGCGTTGGCCATTGCCGGGCGTGACCGTGACCATCTTCATGCCGATCGCCTTGCCACCTTCCCAGGCCGGCATCAGCAGCAATGTCTGTTCCGGTTCGCCGTTCGGCATTGGGATGCCGTAATGATGGCGGACCGGCACGGTCCAGTCTTGGGCAAAGCCGCGGCGTAGGGCCTCGACGAGGGACGGATAATCGAGCAGGCGCGCGACTTCCGCAGCGGTGACGAAAGGAACTTGGCTCATGATGCTCGGCACCTTACGCAGTTCCCGCAGCGGCGTCGAGAGCGGGGAAAAGCGGCAGTTCAAACGCCGCGAAGTTAGGGTGCGAAATCCTGATAGCGGATTGCGGTGGCGGCGATAACCGGGCCGTGTTCCTGCAGATTGGCAATGACGGCGACAGCATCCGGCGCGCTTTCGCCAGCCGGAAGCGGAGCGAGGGTCACCGGCAGCGTTTCCGCCTTGCCCGTCCATTGCCCGAGCTTCCGCAATGAACGCACGACATTATAGGAGACCAGGTCCCTGCCGGCATTTTCTCCGGCCGCCACGGTGGTTTCCACCTTATGCCGATAGGTCAACAGCCAAAGCGTCACTGGGGACGGCAGATTTGCCTGCGGCAAATCCAGCAGAACATTGCCGCTATCATCCCGCATCATGCGGATCGCCGTCATGCGGGCCACGTGACGGCCATCGGCCAAGGCGATCGCCAGAGCCGTCGGATCGGTTCCAAGCGAGTCCGAGGTGCCGGCGATGATGACCTGCGGTGTGTAGACCATGGCATGGCCCAAAGCATCGCCATAGCCGCGCTGACGGGCAGAGAAAGCGGGATCGGCATTGCGGTCCGGCCAGCCGATATAGTCCCAATAATCGACGTGATAAGAGAGCGGCAGGATCGAACGCTGCCCGACATATTTGCCCAGATTTTCATCGGCGGGAGGACAGGAGGTGCAGCCCTCGGAGGTGAAAAGCTCCACCACGACCGGGGTTGCCGAGGTCAGCGCGGTGATCGGTGTCAAACTTACCGCCAAGGCTGCCGTGGGTGTCATATCGGCTTCGGCCGGCATGTTGCTTTGAGCCGGCATAGGCGCCGCAGGTGCAGTGGCTGGCGCGACAAGACCCTCTGCGGAGCCCGGCCCCTTATCCGCTCCCGTGCCCCCCTGCGCCTGTCCCCATGCGCCATCGGAGCCGGCAAAACTGGTTGCCACCGCGATCATTGCCGACGCCAAGATGAATAATCGAAGCCCCATAATGGGTCGCAGGTTAGCTCCGGCCCCGGCGCAGCGGCGAATCACGAAGCGGTGAAACTGTGCCGTCTGAACAATGATTTAACTGGGAATCACGCGACGCCAGTGTGCGGGGCTGCGCGATTTTTGCGGGCGCTCAAAAATCGCTGACCCGGCCATTCCGCTCCCAATCGCCATAACGCGTCGGCTCGGGACCGCTCGGACCGCCGATCTCAACCGGTTTCTCCGGCTTCGCGGGATCGGCCGGCTGCGTCCCGGCGGGAACCGGTTTCGCCGGTTTTGCCACCGTCGGATGGCCGGAAGATGCGGCCGGCGAAGGTTTACTGCCAGTTTTTGACGTTGATTTCCGTTCCATGCGGCGATCTTACCGGCCGCCGATCGCCTCTTTCAAGACATCTCCTTTCGACGGACCGGCATCTTGATCGTATCGCTTTGGCCTCCAACATAAAAAGCCGTCAAACGCAGCGACATTGGTGTTGCGAAATATGTGCACAGGCACCGGCTCTTAGCCGTGCCGGCGAGGCTGACAATGGGACATGTGAAGACGGGACTGTTGCTGGCGGCGATGACCGCGCTGTTCATGGTGGTCGGTTATGCGATCGGCGGCCAAGGTGGCATGCTGATCGCGCTCGCCATCGCCTGCGCCACCAATCTTTTCGCCTATTGGAATGCCGATAAAATGGTGCTGCGCATGTATGGCGCCCGGCAGATCGACCGGGCGACGGCACCGGATTTCTACGATCTGGTGGCCGAGCTGGCGCAGCGTGCGCAATTACCGATGCCCAAGGTCTTCCTAATCGAGAATGCGCAGCCCAACGCCTTTGCAACGGGCCGCAATCCGGAAAACGCCGCTGTGGCCGCGACGACCGGAATCCTCAGGACGCTGAGTCGCCAGGAACTGGCTGGCGTCATGGCCCATGAGCTGGCGCATGTGAAGAACCGCGACAGCCTGACCATGACGATCACCGCTTGCCTGTCCGGCGCCATCGGCATGCTGGCCAGTTTCGCGCAGATGAGCGTGTTTTTCGGCGGCAGCCGCGACCGGGAAAATCCCTTGGGCGGGATCGGCCTGCTATTGGCAGCGCTGGTCGCACCTTTGGCCGCCATGCTGGTGCAATTCGCGATCTCCCGGTCGCGCGAATATGAGGCCGACCGGATGGGTGCGGAAATCTGCGGCCAGCCGCGCTGGCTGGCCTCCGCCTTGGCGAAGATCTCGCAGGGCGCTGCCGCGATTCCCAATCCCGAAGCCGAGGCCAATCCAGCCACGGCCCATCTCTTCATCATCAATCCGCTCCATGGCGGCGGCATGGCCAGCCTGTTCTCCACTCATCCCTCCACCCAGGAGCGGATCACCCGCCTGCTGGCGATGCAGCCCGCGTCCGGTGGCATGCGCGACGAGGCTTTTGCGCGGCCAGCGAATCCGTGGGACACCGGCACCTCATCGGAGGATAGAGCGGCCTCCGATGCACCTGGGAAGGCACCCCGCGGGACCAGCCGCATCCCGCGCAGCAGTGATGACGCAAGACGCGGCCCCTGGGGCTGAGGTCGCGCCGCGCGACATCCGGCCAGCGCGCTTCGGTTCCACCGCGCACCTCAAGTTTCCTGCATACAGGCTTAGACAAGGCAGGAGGGATCGGGCATAAGGGCGCCATGTTGCCTGACCCGATCTCGTCCGATCCCAACTCCCCCTCCAACCCGGCTGAGCCGATGGGCGATATGCCCGTCATTTCGGCACGCGCCGCCGCCTTGGATCTGCTGGAAGCGGTGCTGCGCCGGCGGCAACCATTGGACGAAGCCTTGAGCAGCCATCCGGATCTCGGGCGGTTGCCGAGCCGCGACCGGCAATTCGTCCGCGCGCTCGTCACCACCGCGCTGCGGCATCTCGGCCAGATCGATCACACTTTGGCGCAATGCCTGGAAAAGCCCCTGCCGGCCCGGGCCAGCGCGGTGCGCAACATCCTGCGCCTGGGTGTGGCGCAGACGCTGTTCCTCCAGACCCCGGCTCATGCCGCGGTCGATACCATGGTCAGCCTGGTCGCCAAACGCGGTGGCGAAGCCGGTTATAAGGGCCTCGTCAATGCCGTTTTGCGCCGCATCGTCCGGGATGCCGAGCTGTTCCGCCAGGCGCGGCCCGGGAATGGTATCTTCACCGGTGCAATCAGCCTGCCTGACTGGCTGTGGCAGAGCTGGGTGAAGGCCTATGGCGTTCAGCAGGCGACGGCGATTGCCACCGCGCATCTGGCGGAACCGCCACTGGATTTCACCGTGCGGCGCGATCCCGCTCATTGGGCCAAGTTGCTGCAAGGCGAGGTCCTGCCGACCGGCACGGTGCGGCGCCCGCCTCATCCGCAGGAACATTACCGCCCCTCGCCCCGCATCGAGGATCTGCCAGGCTTCGCCGAAGGCATGTGGTGGGTGCAGGATGCCGCCGCCGCGCTGCCAGCCAGGCTGCTGGGCGGCGATCTCACCGGCCAGCGCGTCTTGGATATGTGCGCCGCACCCGGCGGCAAGACGGCGCAGCTTGCCTTGGCAGGGGCGGCGGTGACGGCGCTCGACCGCTCCAATAAGCGCCTGGAACGCGTGAAGGAAAATCTCATCCGCCTGCAACTGACGGCGCAATTGGAAGCTGCCGATGCAGCGCTCTGGCGCAAGGGCAAGGAATTCGATGCGATTTTGCTGGATGCGCCCTGCTCTGCCACCGGCACGATCCGCCGGCACCCCGACGTGGCCTGGCTGAAAGACCCACGCGATATCGTCAAGCTGACCGCGACCCAGGACCGCCTGCTCGATGCCGCCGCTGCCTTGGTGCGGCCCGGCGGGCGCATCGTTTATTGCACCTGTTCGCTGCAGCCGGAAGAAGGCGAAGCACGGATCGCCGCCTTCCTTGCCCGCAATCCGTCGATGCGCCGGCTGCCGATCGGCGCCTTCGAAATCGGCGGGTTGGAAGAATTGCTGACCCGCGACGGCGATCTCCGCTCCTTCCCCTACCAGCTCTCCCAGCAAGGCGGCATCGACGGCTTCTATGCCGCGCGGCTCACGCTCGACAGCTAGACAGCCATCCCCAACCGGCTGGCAGTGCCGCTAGGCCGCCCAGTCGAGGATGACCTTGCCTGATTGCCCCGACAGCATGGCGTCGAAGCCGGTCTTGAACTGATCGACCGGGAAGTGGTGGGTCAGGATCGGCGAGAGGTCGAGGCCGCTTTGCAGCATCGACACCATCTTGTACCAGGTCTCGAACATCTCGCGGCCATAGATCCCCTTGATCTCCAGCCCCTTGAAGATGACCTGATTCCAATCGATCGCGGTTTCCGCCGGCGGAATGCCGAGCAAGGCCACCTTGCCGCCATGATTCATCACGTTCAGCAGATCGCGGAAGGCAACCGGCACGCCGGACATTTCCAGACCGATATCGAAGCCTTCCTGCATGCCGAGATCGTCCATCACGTCGCGCAGCCGGTCGCGACTGACATTCACCGCCCGGCTGGCGCCCATCTTTCGCGCGAGATCGAGGCGGTAATCGTTCACATCGGTGATCACCACATGGCGTGCGCCGACATGGCGGCAGATCGCCGCTGCCATGATGCCGATCGGGCCGGCGCCGGTGATCAGCACGTCCTCGCCGACCAGGTTGAAGCTGAGCGCCGTATGGGTGGCATTGCCGAAGGGATCGAAGATCGCCGCCAGATCGTCGCTGATATTGTCAGGAATCTTGAAGGCATTGACCGCCGGCAGGACGAGATATTCGGCGAAAGCGCCTGGCACATTGACGCCGATGCCGACCGTGTTGCGGCAGAGATGGCGCCGCCCGGCGCGGCAATTACGGCAATGACCGCAGGTGATATGGCCTTCGCCGGAAACCCGGTCGCCGATCGAAAAGCCGCGCACTTCCTGGCCGATCTCGATGATCTCGCCGACATATTCATGGCCGACCTGCATCGGCACCGGAATGGTTTTCTGTGCCCAGTCGTCCCATTTCCAGATGTGGATATCGGTGCCGCAGATCGCGGTCTTGCGGATCTTGATCAGCACGTCGTTATGGCCGACTTCCGGTTTCGGCAGATCGGTCAGAATCAGCCCCGGTCCCCGTTCCAGTTTGGCAAGTGCTTTCATCTGTCGCTCCTGCGGACAATGTCCGGTTGGTTCAAATCGCTTGCAGATTCCGGCCGACCTTGGTGAAGGCGGCGATTGCTCTGTTGAGATGGTCGCGGCTATGGGCAGCACTCATCTGGGTGCGAATGCGGGCCTGGCCCTTGGGCACCACCGGATAGCTGAAGCCGATCACATAGATCCCTTCCGCCAGCAGAGCTTCGGCCATGCGGCCGGCCAGCACCGCATCGCCCAACATCACCGGAATGATGGGATGCCGGCCGGGCACCAGCGTGAATCCGGCCGCGGCCATCTGCTCGCGGAAATAGGTGCCGTTCGCCGCCACCTGCTGGCGCAACGCCGCCCCTTCCGAACTCGACAGCAAGTCCAGCACCGTGAGGCTGGCGGCAACGATGGCCGGGGCGAGGCTGTTGGAAAAGAGATAGGGCCGCGAGCGCTGGCGCAAGAGATCGACCACCGGCCGCTTGGCCGCGACATAGCCGCCGCTGGCCCCGCCCAGGGCCTTGCCCAGGGTGCCGGTCACGATATCGACGCGTCCTTCGACACCACAAGCTTCCGGCGTGCCACGACCATTTTCCCCGATGAAGCCCACGGCGTGGGAATCATCCACCATGACCAGCGCGCCATAGCGATCCGCCAGATCGCAGATCGCCTTGAGATCGGCGATGATGCCGTCCATGGAAAAGACGCCGTCGGTGGCGACCAGCACATGCCGGGCACCGGCCGAGCGAGCCGCCTGGAGCTGCGTTTCCAAATCCGCCATGTCGTTGTTGCGGTAGCGGAAGCGCTTGGCCTTGCAGAGCCGGATGCCGTCAATGATGCTGGCATGGTTGAGCGCATCCGAGATGACGGCATCCTCTTCGCCCAACAGCGTTTCGAACAGGCCGCCATTGGCATCGAAGCAGCTGGAATAGAGAATGGTGTCCTCGAAGCCAAGGAAGCGGCTGAGCGCCGCCTCCAATTCCTTATGGAGGGTCTGGGTGCCGCAAATGAACCGTACCGATGCCATGCCGAAGCCATATTGGTCGAGCCCGCCCTTGGCGGCGGCGATCAGGCGGGAATCATCGGCCAGGCCGAGATAGTTGTTGGCGCAGAAATTGAGCACCTCGGCGCCCGATTCGAGCCGGATCGCGGCCTGCTGCCGGCCGGCGAGCAAACGTTCGGATTTATAGAACCCATCCGTTCGGATGCCTGCCAAGGTGTCGCTGAGTTGACCGTAAAATGCGGCTTTTCCCGTCATGTCGCTGCTCGACCTCCCTTTCGGCTGGCCCGGTCCGGCGGCGTGCCCGCTCGGCCGGTCTTGGGGCGCCATGGCCACCATCTTGCGGGGCTGCTCCCGAGCCGGCAAATGCCAATTTCTCAGATGCCGGATGAATTTGCCGCCGTAATGCCACAATTGCCGGCCCGGCTCGGCTTGCTCCACCGGATTCCAGGTGGTAGGTATCCGGCAAGGGATAAAGCCATGCAGCAAAAGATCAAAATCGCCCCCTCGATTCTTTCCGCCGATTTCGCCCGGTTGGGCGCGGAGGTGCAGGCGATCACGGCGGCGGGTGCCGATTATGTCCATGTCGATGTCATGGATGGTCATTTCGTGCCCAATCTGACCATCGGACCGATGGTGGTGAAGGCCCTGCGGCCCCATAGCACCCTGCCCTTCGACGTTCACCTGATGATCGCCCCGGTGGATGCCTTCGCGCAGGAATTCGCCGCCGCCGGCGCCGATATCATCACCTTCCATCCGGAGGCGGGTCCACATCCCCACCGCACCGTGCAGCTGATCAAGTCGCTCGGCAAGAAGGCCGGCGTGTCGCTCAATCCGGCGACCCCGCTTTCCGTCCTGGATCACCTGCTGCCGGAAATCGACCTGGTCCTGGTGATGAGCGTCAATCCGGGCTTCGGCGGACAGAAATACATCGCCAGCGCCACCGACAAGCTTCGCGAGCTCCGCCGCCGCATCGACGACGTCTCGTCGCGCCAGGGCGGCCGGCCGATCGACCTGGAGGTCGATGGCGGCATCAATGAGGAAACCGCACGGATCGCCATTGCCGCCGGGGCCGATGTTCTGGTCGCCGGCACCGCCACCTTTACCGGCGGCCCCGATGCCTATGCCGGCAACATTGCCCGTTTACGTGGCTGAGTGAGGTCTCCAGCGTGGCGGAAAGCGCAACCAGCGACACGATCCAGAGTCAGCCGCGCCTGCGCAAGGGGAACCAGCGGCCCAAACTGATCGCACCGCGACTGCAGACCATCTTCGCCCTGCCCCGCGATATGCTGGCTTCCCTGGCTTGGCGCAACCTGGCGCAGCCGGTCTATCGCAGCCGGCTCTACAATTGGACCCTCGGCAAGCGCTCCAGCGGCGATCTCACGATCAGTCCGCAGGAACTCTGGCCGGGCGACGAGCAGCTGGGCCTGCATCTGCTGGGCGGTGAATATCGCTGCGGCAGCGAAGTGGTGCGCAACCCCAAGCCGCTCGGCAATCCGATCGGCGTCAGCCTTGAATGGCGGCGTCAGATCAATGCTTTCGAATGGCTGGATCATCTGCGCGCCTGCGGCGGCCCTGCTGCCCGGCAACTGGCCCGGCAGCTGACCCAGCAATGGCTGGAAGAGAATCCAAGCTATGACAGCTTCGCCTGGCGCGGCGACATCCTGGCCGACCGGCTGCGCCGGATACTGCTTAACCAGGGCTTCCTGGAAATCCAGAGCGACGCGTTGTTCCGTTCAGCCCTGCTCTACAGCCTCAACCGGCAGGCAACCCATCTTGCCCGCGCTTTGCCCGATGGATTGGCCGGCAGCTCGCTTCTCAAAGCCGCCATTTCGCTGATGATCGCCGGGGTCATGCTGCCGCAGGGCGATTCCTGGCTACAGCGCGGGCGGAAGATCTTCGCCCAGGAAATCGGCCGACAGATGCTGGCGGATGGCGGCCATGTGGAACGCAGTCCCGGCGTCATGCTGGATCTGCTGCAACGTTTCCTTGATCTGCGTCACGTCCTGACCCTCGCACGCCAGCCGCTGCCCGATCATCTGCAGATCGCCATCGAGAATATCGCCTCGGTCGTCTACATGATGTGCCATGGCGACGGAAAGCTGGCGCTGTTCAACGATACCAGCGAGGAAACGCCGGAACTGCTCGGCGAGGCTTTGTCGCGCGTCGGCGACCGGCTGCGCGATCTCAGTCAATTGCCGCTGACCGGTTATCAGCGGCTGAAGGCCGGCAAGACGATGGTTCTGATGGATTGCGGCGCCCCGCCGCGCCACGGCCTGGACGATCATGCCCATGCCGGCACGCTGGCTTTCGAAATGAGCCACGGCACCCATCGCATCATCGTCAATTGCGGCGCCGCCCATCTCGGCGCCGATGACTGGCGCCAGGTGCAGCGGACGACCGCCGCCCATTCGACCCTGATCGTCGACGACACCAATTCCTCCATGCTGCTGGAGCACGGCGGCATGGCCTTGCGGCCAACCGTCGTCACCAGCCGGCGGGAGGAAACCGAGGGCCAGATCTGGCTCGATACCAGCCATAACGGCTATGACGAATCCTATGGCCTCATCCATCGCCGCCGGCTGTTCCTGGCGGCGGATGGCCATGAGCTGATGGGGGAGGATACGCTGAACGGCAGCGGCGGCAATGCCTTCACCTTGCGCTTCCACCTGCATCCACAGGTCCAGGCCTCGATCACCCAGAACGGCCAGGCCGCTCTGCTGAAAATACCTGGCGCCGGCGGTTGGCGGATGCGCGTCCAGGGCGGCGACATCGCCTTGGCCGAGAGCATCTATATGGGCCAGCGCGGCCAGGTACGCCGCAGCCAGCAATTGGTGGTGCTCGGCATGATCGATAACGACGCCACCCAGATCAAATGGGCGCTGCAAAAGGAAAGCAACGGCAAGAAGTAAGCCGTAGCGCAGGTGACGCGATCGTCCAGCCGCCGCGTTACGCCGCACAATATTCCGCCTTCACGAGAGACGACGACCGATCATGACGACCAGCAAGGACCAACCGCATACCGCTCAGCCGCGCCATGATCCCGCACCGCGCTTGGTGCGCCGGGCGCTGATTTCCGTCTCCGACAAGACCGATCTCATCCCCTTCGCGCGTTTCCTGGCGGACCGCAAGGTCGAGATCCTATCAACCGGCGGATCGGCCAAGGCGATTGCGGCCGCCGGCATCCCGGTCAAGGAAGTCTCGGACCATACCGGCTTTCCGGAAATCATGGATGGCCGGGTCAAGACATTGCATCCCACCATTCACGGCGGCATCCTGGCGCGGCGCGACCTCGATCATCATGTGACGGCGCAGCGCGACCACGGGATCGCCGATATCGATCTCGTCGTGGTCAATCTCTATCCCTTCGAGGCGACAGTTGCCAAAGGTGCCGATCGCGAGACCTGCATCGAAAATATCGATATCGGCGGGCCGGCGATGATTCGCGCCGCCGCCAAGAATCACGATTTCGTCGTCGTGGTCACCGATCCCGCTGATTACGCGCCGGTCATGGCGGAGATGGCGGCCCTCGGCGGCGCGACCAGCCTCGGTCTGCGGCGGCGCTTGGCGCTGGATGCCTATTCCCGCACCGCCGCCTATGACGCGGCGATCAGCGCCTGGATGGCGGAACAGGAACAGCAGGCTTTTCCCAGCC
This sequence comes from Dongia soli, assembly GCF_034044715.1. Lineage (NCBI taxonomy): Bacteria > Pseudomonadati > Pseudomonadota > Alphaproteobacteria > Rhodospirillales > Dongiaceae > Dongia > Dongia soli. The sequence continues at coordinate 739,189 of NZ_JAXCLW010000001.1, forward strand.
GTTTAACTTTGGCCGGACAGCGCCGCGACACCCTGCGCTATGGCGAGAATCCCCATCAGGCGGCGGCCTTTTATGCCACCGCCGAGCGGCGCCCTGGCATCGCGACGGCGGTGCAGTTGCAGGGCAAGGAACTCAGCTACAACAACCTCAACGACACCGATGCCGCTTATGAATTGGTGGCGGAGTTCGCCCAGCCGGCCATCGCCATCATCAAGCATGCCAATCCCTGTGGCGTCGCCATGGATGACGATCTCGCCACGGCCTATCGGCGCGCTTTCGCCTGCGATACGGTCAGCGCCTTTGGCGGCATCATCGCCGTCAACCGCGCATTGGACGCGGCCACCGCCGAACTCATCAGCCAGGTCTTTTCCGAAGTGATCATCGCGCCCAAAGTGAGCGATGAGGCGCGCGCGGTGTTGGCGAAGAAGAAAAACCTCCGCGTGCTGGAAGCGGGCAGCCTGCCCGATCCGATGGCGCATGGCCTTGCCATCAAGACCCTGGCCGGGGGTTTTCTGGCGCAAAGCCGGGATAATGGCCGCATCGATGAAGCGGCGCTGAAAGTGGTCAGCAAGCGCGTGCCCAGTGTGCGTGAGCTGGCGGATATGCTGTTCGCCATGGCTGTGGCGAAACATGTCAAATCCAATGCCATTATCTATGCCAAGGATGGCGCCACGGTCGGCATCGGCGCCGGCCAGATGAGCCGGGTCGATTCCAGCCGCATCGCCGCCTGGAAAGCGGCGGAAGCGGCCAAGGCTGCCGGCGCGGCGGAGAGCTGGGCCAAGGGATCCGTGGTCGCCTCGGATGCCTTCTTTCCCTTTGCCGATGGTCTGCTGGCGGCCGCCGAAGCCGGGGCAACGGCTGTCATTCAGCCCGGCGGTTCGATGCGCGACGAAGAGGTGATTGCCGCCGCCGACCAAGCCGGCCTCGCCATGGTCTTCACCGGCATGCGGCATTTCCGTCACTGATCAGGCGAGCCACCCTGGTGACTTTGCCAGGCAGTGGGTGCGCCAGGGAGACTGGCGCACCTTTGAACGGGAATTCAGCGAACGACCGTGACCGGGCAATGCGCCTTGGAAATCACATCGGTCGCGACAGAACCGAGAATGATGCGCTCAAGCTCATTGGAAATGCCGGTCGCGATGACAATGTGGTCGTAGCCCTTCTCTTCCGCATAGGAATTGATGGCCGAGGACACTCTGTTACCGGAGACGACGACGGTGTCGAAATCCGCGCCGCCCCGCGCCGCGACGACTTTCGCGGCATTACCAATCTGCTGATGAATTTGCCGCTCCACGGCGCCAAGCAGGACTTCATCCCAAAAATATGTCTTGGCGATACGATCCGCGGGGATCGGGTTAACATGCAATAAAGTCAGTTTCGCACCGGTATCCTTGGCCAGATCGGCCGCACAAGCGGCCGCGCGATCGGCTTCGTGTGATCCATCGACGGCGCAGAGAATTTTCTTCGGCATGACGGCTCCTTCCCAGTTTGCTTAACGGCAGCTTGTCGCTGCTTTCATCAGAATAAACGGATTTTCGCCACAGTAAACACAGGGGTATGCAGGACCGCCGAGGTCTTCGCGGAAAAATATTAACAAGCTTCGCCGAAGAGCCGGCCAGTCACCCTTCCACCGCAACCACTAGTGGCGGATAGCAAATCGGCATGGCTTGCGCCATCCCCAGAAGCGTCAAGCCGCAGCGGGCCATAGCTCCTGTTGGACTATGGGGCATTCTTGCCGCTTTTACGAGGACAAGCGAGACGAGGCGGAAAATGGCCTGGACGGAGGGAGGCGGGGCGACTGGCCGATCGGGACGGTCAGTCTTCCGCATCCAGAGCATAACCGGCGGAGCGCACCGTGCGGACGAGATCGGCCGCACCGTCGATATTGATCGCCTTGCGCAACCGACGGATATGCACGTCCACCGTCCGCGGTTCGACATAGATATCGCGGCCCCAGACCGAATCCAGCAATTGTTCGCGGCTGAACACCCGGCCCTGGTTTTCCATCAGGAACTTCAGCAGACGGAATTCCGTCGGCCCGAGATGGATTTCCCGGCCGGTCCGGCGCACCCGGTGGGTGATCAGATCCATCGTCAGGTCGCGGTAGCTGAGCGTCTCGCCCTGGGGTTGCGGCTTGGCCCGCCGCAACACGGCCCGCACCCGCGCCACCAACTCGCTGGGGCTAAAGGGCTTGGTCACGTAATCGTCGGCGCCCACCTCGAGGCCGCGCAGCTTGTCGGCCTCCTCGCCGCGGGCGGTCAGCATGATGACCGGGGTCAGGCGATGTTCCGGACTGCGGCGGATCTGGCGGCAGATTTCGATCCCGGAGAGGATCGGCAGCATCCAGTCCAGCAGAACCAGATCGGGCCGCTGTTCCTTGATCAGCAACAGCGCTTCTTCGCCATTGCCGGCTTCCAGAACACGGAAGCCTTCGCGTTCGAGGTTGTAGCGCAGCAGGGTTACGAGAGCCGCCTCGTCCTCGACGATGAGGATCAGCGGTTGGGTCATTTGGCCGTTCTGGCCATCGCGCGGTGAATTCATGGGCGGGCGGTTACGATCAGTTGCCGACTGCAACATTTGTTGTATCTCCCTTCGGACGCGATTCATCCAGGCTCTTGCCGTGGACGAGGAAGTAGATGATTTCGGCGATGTTGGTGGCGTGATCGCCGATACGCTCGATGTTCTTGCCGATAAACAGCAGATGCGTGCAGGCGCCGATATTGCGCGGATCTTCCATCATATAGGTCAGAAGCTCGCGGAACAGGCTGTTATACATTTCATCGACGTCTTCATCGCGACGCCAGACTGCCTGGGCGCGATCCGCATCCTTTTCGATATAGGCGTCGAGCACGCCCTTGACGATCTGCTGGGCAATCGCCCCCATGCGCGGGATCGAATTGACCGGCCGTACCGGGCTCTGCTGGTTGAGGATGATCGCACGCTTGGCGATGTTCTTCGCATAATCGCCGATCCGCTCCAGATCGGAGGCGATCTTGATCGCCGCGATCACTTCCCGCAGGTCCTGCGCCATCGGCTGGCGCAGGGCGAGGATGCGCACGGTGAAATTGGCAATCTCCTGTTCGAGGTCGTCGATACGCTTGTCGGATTGCACAACACGCGCCGCCAATTCGCTGTCGCGCTTGATCAGGGCATCGATCGCCGCGCTGAGCTGCGATTCGGCAAGACCGCCCATTTCGGCGATGACCTGGCTGAGATGTTGAAGATCGCTGTCGAAGGATTTGACGATATGATCGGTGCTCTTGGTCGACATACTATTCTCCGCTCCGCCGATCAGCCGAACCGACCGGTGATATAACCCTGGGTACGTTCGTCGCGCGGGCTCGTGAAAATCTGTTCGGTCTCGCCCCATTCCACCAAGTTGCCGAGATGGAAGAAGGCCGTCTTCTGACTGACGCGTGCCGCCTGCTGCATCGAATGGGTGACGATGATGATCGTGTAATTCTCGCGCAATTCATCGATCAGTTCTTCGATCTTCGCCGTCGCGATGGGATCGAGCGCCGAGCAGGGTTCGTCCATCAGAATGACTTCCGGCGACACCGCGATTGCCCGGGCGATACAAAGACGCTGTTGTTGACCGCCCGAAAGGCCGGTGCCCGGCGAATCCAGGCGGTCCTTGACCTCGTTCCACAGTCCTGCACGCTCCAGGCTGCCATGCACGATTTCGTCGAGATCAGCCTTGCTTTGCGACATGCCGTGAATGCGCGGCCCATAGGCCACATTGTCATAGATCGATTTCGGGAAAGGGTTCGGCTTCTGGAATACCATCCCGATCCGCGCCCGCAGCATGACGACGTCGAGCTTGGTCTCATAGATGTTCTCGCCATCCAGAGCGATCGTGCCGGTGACGCGGCAGCCTTCGATAACGTCGTTCATGCGGTTGAGGCAGCGGAGATAGGTCGACTTGCCGCAGCCGGACGGACCGATCAACGCCGTCACCTGGCGCTCGGGGATATCCAGGGCAACATTGAACAGCGCCTGCTTCTGGCCATAGAAGACGCAGACATCCTTGCTGTGGATCTTGGTGGCCTCGCTGGCCGGCGCCCGGCGTTCCTTGCCCGCGGCAGTCATCGGTAGCGCCATGCCATGATGGCCTGAACGCATCACGGTATTCGATGTTGCGTCGTTCATTTCATCTCTCCCACGCCTACCAGCGGCGCTCGAACCGGCGGCGCACGAAAATCGCTGCCGCATTCATGAGGATAAGGAAAACCAGCAGAACCATGATGCCGGCGCTGGTGCGCTCGATGAAAGCGCGCTCGGGGCTGTCGGCCCAGAGATAGACCTGCACCGGTAGCACCGTCGAGGGATCGACGATCGAGCGCGGGACATCGACGATAAAGGCGACCATGCCGATCATCAGCAGCGGCGCGGATTCGCCCAAGGCACGGGCGAGACCGATAATTGCGCCGGTCATGATGCCCGGTGTGGCCAGCGGCAGAACGTGATGCAGCACGACCTGGAGCTGAGAGGCACCGATGCCATAGGCCGCTTCGCGGATGGATGGCGGCACGGCTTTCAGCGCGGTCCGCGTGGCGATGATCACCGTGGGCAGGGTCATCAGCGAGAGAACCAGGCCGCCGACCAGCGGCGCCGATCGCGGCAGGCCGAAAAAGCCGAGAAAAACCGCCAGGCCGAGCAGGCCGAAGACGATCGACGGTACCGCGGCGAGATTGTTGATATTGACCTCGATGATATCGGTGATGCGGTTCTTCGGCGCAAATTCTTCGAGATAGATCGCGCTCATCACACCCAGCGGCAAGGCAAGGACGATCGTGGTGATCATGGTCAGCAGCGAGCCGATCAGCGCGCCCAGGATACCCGCCTGTTCCGGCTCGCGGCTGTCGCCGGAGGTCAGGAAGTCGAGGTTGAAGGCGTAGTGGACACGCCCCCCGGACTGCAATTTGTCGAACCAGCCGAGTTGCTTGTCGCTCAGCACGCGTTCAGCCTCGGGAACGTTGCGGCTGATGCGGCCCTTGTTCAACATATCGAAATCGTCGCCGGCGAGCAGGCTGACCGATTGAGTGGTGCCGATGATCGCGGGATTGGCAAGCACCATCTTCATGAGCTGACGATCGGCGCCATTGCTGATGATGTCATAGAGACGACGACGATCCGTCCGCTCGGTGACATCCGGGAATTGAGCGCTCAAGGCCTTGCGGATCGGCGGCGTGTAATTCGCCGCTTTCAGCACAGCGGGATCGCGCGTGTTCTGTGGGTCGAGCTCTTGGGCATCGAAGGTGATGTCGAGATTGATGCGCGTCTGCATGAAGGCCGAATAGCCTTTGCTGACAATGCTGATCAGGAGCAAGGCCAGCATGACGATGGCGAGGCCGACGGCGAGAACGCCATAGAGACGGAAGCGGCGCTCGGCGGCATAGCGGCGGCTGATTCGGCCCGGCGAGAGATCGGGCTTCCGCAGACGGGCCGTGGCGCTACCAGGGATGGATGGCATGGTGAAATCAGTCATATTTTTCCCGGTATTTGCGGACGGTTCGCAGAGCAACGATATTGAGGCAGAGCGTGATCACGAACAGCACCAGGCCAAGCGCGAAGGCCGCCAAGGTCTTCGGGCTGTCGAATTCCTGGTCACCGACCAGCAGGGTCACGATCTGGACCGTGACGGTGGTGACCGCGGCAAAAGGATTGGCTGTCAAATTGGCGGTAAGGCCGGCGGCCATGACGACGATCATGGTTTCGCCGATGGCACGTGACACGGCGAGGAGGATACTGCCGACGATGCCCGGCAGTGCGGCCGGGAAGACCACCTGGCGGATCGTTTCGGATTTGGTCGAACCCAGGGCATAGGAACCGTCCCGCAGCGATTGCGGCACGGCGTTCATCACGTCATCGCTGAGCGAGGAGACGAAGGGGATGATCATGACGCCCATGACCGCGCCGGCCGCCAATGCGCTTTCCGAAGCGACGTCGAGGCCGATCGTCGCACCAAGGCTGCGCAGGAACGGGGCGACCGTCAGGGCGGCGAAGAAGCCGTAGACCACGGTCGGAATGCCGGCCAGGATTTCCAGCAGCGGCTTTACCACGGCGCGCACTTTCGGATTGGCGTAATCCGAGAGATAGACAGCGGACATCAGTCCGATCGGCACGGCGACGATCATGGCGATCACGGTGATCAGCAAGGTGCCGGCAAAAATCGGGATCGCCCCGAAACTGCCGGAGGCACCGACCTGGTCCGAGCGCAAGGCGATCTGCGGGCTCCATTGCAGGCCGAACAGGAATTCGGTGATGGGCACACCGGCGAAGAACCGCATCGCTTCGAACAGCAGCGACAGGACGATGCCGACGGTGGTCAGGATCGACAGGAGCGAGCAGGCGATCAAGAGAACCAGAATCGCCCGCTCGACCAAATTCCGCGCTCGGAAGTCGGGGCGAATATGCCGGCGCGCCCAAACCAGCCCGACCGCCGCCAGGGCGAGCACCGCGGCCGCGATCGCCGCCCAGGCCCGATCGGGATTGTCCGAACCGTGGACCAGAACACCGCCGATGGCGAAAGCCAGCAAACCGGGGATCAGGCAACACAACATCACATAGAGGCCGTGATAGCCCGGCAATGAGTGCAGGATGCGACCGAATCCAGCGCCATCGCCTTGCATCGCGCGCGCCCGGGCGATAGCCCGCCGACGGCCGACCTGGAAACCGATACCCGCCAAACCCAGCAGGGCCACTGTCAGGGCGACCGGCATCACACTCGCGGGCAGGATGAAGGTCGTCGCCGTTTTGCGCACGCCATTTTCATAGCCGAGCGCCGCCAGAATCCGGCTTTCGGTGGCCTGATGCTGATCGGCCGACATCGGGATCAAGCCCTTATCGGCAAGGTAGCCACCCGGACCGCTGGCGCGGGCACTGACGAATTCGGCGACATATTCGGGCAGACCGGGAATCGTATCCAGGTGCTGCATCTTCACGTAAAGATACAGCTGGCGGGCGACTTCATAGCGGCCGGAGAAGATATCTTCTTCCGTCGGGGCAATACCGTCGATCTTATTGCCCTGCAGCTTGTCCTGGTTCTGGATCAGGAAACTGTAGCCGAGCACGCCGAAAGCATCCGGATTGGCTGCCAGCTTTTGAACGATGAGATTGTCGTTCTCGCCGGCATCGATATAGGCGCCATCCTCGCGAATACCGTCGCAGGCGGCTTTGCGGGCCTGGTCATCTGCGATGGCGGCAATTTCCGCGATATCGCGGCAAGCGCGGTCGAAGACCAGCTCCACGAAAGCGTCACGCGTGCCGGAGGTGGGCGGCGGACCGAGGACCTCGATCTTCACCGGCGGCAAGGATGAATTGACGTCGGCCCAGGTCTTATAAGGATTCTTGACCAGCTTGCCGTCGACCGGGACTTCGCGTGCCAAAGCGAGCCAGATATCTTTGACGGTCAGATCGAGTGGCGCCCTTGTCTTGCTGTTGACCAGGGCAATGCCGTCGAATCCGATCGGCACTTCCAGAATATCGGTGACGCCGTTCTGTTCGCAGGTCTGGCGCTCGCTGTCTTTGATCGGCCGGCTGGCATTGGCGATATCCGGCGTCGCGTCGCCAGCGCCGTTGCAGAAGAGTTTCAGGCCACCGCCGGTACCGGTCGATTCCACCACCGGCGCCTTGAAGCCGCTGCTGCGGCCGAATTGTTCGGCAACCGTGGTCGAGAAGGGATAGACGGTGCTGGAGCCGACGATTGCGATCTGGTCCCGCGCGGCCGCGCTGCCGGCAGCCATGCCGAAGCCGACAATGCCGGCCAAACCCCACCCGATCGCGGCAACAAACAGTTTTCGCATCATGCGTTTCCCCGGCTCAGCGACGTCACCCGAAATATCGGCATGCGTGTTTTTGGTCCTTAGCTATTGCAGCCGAAGCTGCCGTCCCATCGAGACCGCCTCTTATTACGACAACTTGATGACAGTTGGATGACGGTCTTTAACTATTTGTTTTAATTATGAAAATGCCGGGATGCCGCTCGGCAAAGGGGAGTTTTGCGACGACATCCCGGCCTGACCGGTCGGTTTACATGATTGATTTGAGGGCATTCGCCGACTGAGCGGCTTGCTTATGCTTGTCGGCCGGCAACGGGATCAGGCCCTTGTCGACGGCATAACCTTCATCGCCCGTCGCCTTGTCGCTGACGAATTCGGCGATGTATTCGCGCAAGCCCGGCACCTTATCGGCGTGCTGGTTCTTCACATAGAAGAACAGCGGACGGGATACTTCATACTTGCCCGAAACGATGTTTTCGAAGGTCGGGGCCACGCCGTCCATCAGGCTGCCCTGGAGCTTGTCGGCATTCTGTTCCAGATAGGAATAGCCGAAGATGCCAAGCGCGGCGAGGTTGGATTCGAGCTTCTGAACGATCAGGTTGTCATTTTCGCCGGCATCGATATAGCCGCCGTCTTCGCGCAGGGCGCCGCAAGCAGCGGCGCGGGCTTTGGCATCGGCGATCGCTTTGATTTCGGCGAAGTTCTTGCAACCTTCGTCCATCACCAGTTCCACGAAAGCGTCGCGCGTACCCGAGGTCGTCGGCGGGCCGAGAACCTCGATCTTTTCGGCCGGCAGGTCCTTGTTCACGTCCTGCCAGGTCTTATAGGGATTATCGACCAGCTTGCCGCCGACCGGTACCTGCTTGGCGAGGGCTTTCCAGACATCCTCGACCGTCAGCTTCATCGCCGGGCCCTGCTTGGAATTGGCGAGCACGATGCCGTCATAACCGATGGTCACTTCGGTGATCGAGGTCACCCCATTCTTCTTGCAGGTCTCGATCTCGGTGTCCTTGATCTTGCGACTGGCATTGGCGATGTCCGGCGTATCGTCACCGACACCGGCGCAAAACAACTTGATGCCGCCGCCCGTACCGGTCGATTCGACAACCGGGGTCTTGAACGAGCCGGCCTTGCCGAATTGCTCCGCCACCGCGGTGGCGAAGGGGAACACGGTCGATGAACCAACGATATGGAGCTGGTCGCGCGCTTCGGCAGCGGTCGCGCCCATGGTGAGACCCACAAGGCCGGTAGCGGCGAGGAGGGCGAGAGAATAACGCTTCATGTCTGTCCTTCCATTTATGAACGGTCGCGCCCCAACGCGACCCTCTAAGGCAAGTAAGGTAACTTGTACCCAGTCAGACCTTAGGACGGTTCAATGATGGTCAGATGTCAGCCCAATGACCGTTTGATGACAGGCCGGGCCAAAAGCTTTTGGCAGGGGGATGATTGGCGCCGACAATGCGCGGTTTTCCAAATCTATTGCAGATTTACGACCGATTGATGATGAGGACACCAAAGGCCATCGCCCGGCATTTCCGATAAATCAAGGCAAGCGAACAGATAAAGCTAGTCCGATAAGGGTAGAAAGACGGTAAAGACGCTGCCTTTGCCGCGGATGGAATCGATATCCAGGCTGCCGCGGTGGTGATTGACGATATGCTTCACGATCGCCAGGCCAAGCCCCGTGCCGCCAAGGTCCCGGGACCGCGCGGCATCAACCCGGTAGAAGCGTTCGGTCAGACGCGGCAAATGCTCGCGGGCAATGCCTTCGCCCTCGTCGCGAATCGAAACCGCTACCATCCCCTTGGGATCCCGCAGGCCAGGCAATCTGGTTTTCAACTGTACCGGATCGTGGATAATCGTCGCGTCGACCGTCACCGTGGACCCCTCGCGGCCGTATTTCAGCGCGTTGTCGATCAGATTCTGAAAAACCTGCGCCAGTTCATCCGGTTCGCCGGGGATGCAGGGCAGGCCGTGCGGGTCCGGCAACTTGATGGCAATCTTCCGCGACTGCGCGCGCAGGCCCAGGCCGTCGGCGACTGAGCCGAGCACCCGGGCAAGATCGGCCTGGCCCTGGGGACGGCTGTGTTCATGCAATTCGATCCGACTGAGTGACAGCAGATCGGACACCAGACGGCTCATACGGCTCGCCTGATCATGCATGATGCCGAGGAAACGCTGCTGCGCCGCGGTGTCGTCCTTTGCCGGGCCGCGCATTGTCTCAATGAAGCCGAGCAAAGTCGCCAATGGAGTCTTCAGCTCATGACTGACATTGGCGATGAAATCGCTGCGCAAACTATCCAAACGCCTGGCGCCAGTGACGTCGCGCAACAGGATCAGCATTTCACCCGCCTGGACCGTCCCGGGCTGGCCGGGATCCAGGGGGGCGACGACGGCGACATAGTCACTGCCCTGGCCGTCCGTAATCCGGATCGGCTCAACCGCGCCCTCCTCGGCGGACGAAGAGAGGGCATCCTCGCCTTGCGTCACATTCTCGTCATCGTCAATGGCTGGATCGCTCCGATTTGAGCGGGCCGCGTCGATGGCTGCCAGCAACGGTGGATGCCGTAATACTGCCAAGAGATTCCGGCCATTCAGGATGCCGCCAAATTGCTGTTCGGCGGCACGATTGGCCCAGAGGATCTCGCGACCGCGGCCAAGGACCAGCAAGGGATCGGGCAAGGCATTGAGGATGGCTCGGGCCCGATCGGCGACCACATCCGGGGCGATCGGGCCAGCAGCCGGACCAATGCCGATTGCAGCTGCGGGATCGATCACCGGGAGAACCTGCAGCAACAGCACCGCGATGGCGGCCAGCAATCCAAACCCGATCAAGGCGAGGAATGGCCAATCATGGGAGCCACTGGCACCAATCGCACCCAACGCGATGAGGACGAGGACACCGATATAACAGAAGATGGCGATGAAGCTTTTCGGTGCGACGTAATTCACTCTGTCCGATCCCGCATTTCGAGCCGGGCCGCTTGAACCCGAATCAATGGATGATTCGAGCTAAACGTGAATCCGTCTCTCCTCGACAATGTCCGTCAAAAAGCGCTTATCGAATCAACCGGATATCCCGATCCGACATGTGAACGCTCTCAATGCAACGCAGCATAGCTGATCTGACAACGGCCCGTCATGCCGTCATGAAAGTTTCATCGGACCGACCGGCTTGCGCTGGCGGAACTGGAAGCAATCAGACGCAAGCAGCCTAGCGTCCGGTCATGGTAGCGGCGATACCGGCAAAGGCGGCGGCGGTCAGCAATTCATTGACCGTGGCGCCGGTTTGCACGATCTGCACCGGTTTCGCCAAGCCGATCAGCACCGGGCCGATCACCGTGCCGCCCAATTCCTTCATCAGCTTCGAGGTGATATTGGCCGAATGCAATGCCGGCATGATGAGGATATTGGCCGGGCCGTTCAGGCGGCAGAACGGATAAAGCTCCTTCATCAATTGGTAATCCAGCGCCACATTGGCCTGCATTTCGCCGTCATATTCGAAATCGACATGGCGATTATCCAACTCAGCGACCGCCTCGCGAATACGAACCGCTTTCTCACGCGGCGGATCGCCGAAATTCGAGAAGGAGAGCAGGGCGACGCGCGGCTCATGGCCGAGATGCCGGGCGATATGCGAGCATTGCGTCGCGAAATCCGCCAATTGCTCGGCGCTCGGGATTTCATGCACCTGGGTATCGGCGAGGATTACCGTGCGGCCGCGCGCGACGACGATCGACATCGCCATCAATGTCTGGCCCGGGCGTATATCGACGACCTTCAACGTGTCTTCCAGGCAGACTGAGAAATTGCGGGTGACGCCGGTCACCATGGCATCGGCGTGACCCTCCGCCACCATGCAGGCGGCGAAGATATTGCGGTCCTGGTTGACCATGCGCTGCACGTCGCGCTGCAAGGCGCCCTTGCGCATCAGGCGCTGGTAGAGCATGTCCTGATAGAGCTTGTTATGCGGGCTGATCGCTGCATTGACGATCTCCAGCCCGGCAGCATCGCCGAGGCTGGCATTCTTGATCGTCTCGGCGATGCGCTGTGGGCGGCCGACCAGAACCGGCGTTCCATAGCCCGCGGCGCGATAGGCAATGGCGGCGCGAATCACCTTTTCATCCTCGCCTTCGGCGAAGACCACCCGCTTCGGATTGCTGTGCAGCCGCTCAAAGACCAGATGCAGGCTGCCGGCTGCAGGATCGAGCCGTCCGGCCAGCACCGTCTTATAGCCTTCCATATCGATGATCGGCTTGCGGGCAACACCGCTATCCATCGCCGCCTTGGCGACGGCCGGTGGCACCCAGGCGATCAGGCGCGGATCGAAGGGGACCGGTATGATGTATTCGGGACCGAAGCGCAGCCGGCGGCCGGCATAGGCCGCATCCACTTCATCCGGCACATCCTCGCGCGCCAGCGCGGCAATGGCCTGGGCGGCAGCGATCTTCATCTGCTCATTGATGGTGCGCGCCCGGACATCGAGCGCGCCGCGGAAAATATAGGGAAAGCCAAGGACATTGTTGACCTGGTTGGGATAGTCGCTGCGGCCGGTGGCGACGATGGCATCGGCCCGGATCGACCGCACTTCCTCCGGCGTGATTTCTGGATCCGGATTGGCCATGGCGAAGATGATCGGGTTGGATGCCATCGATTTGACCATGGCCTGGGTCACCGCACCCTTGGCGGAGAGGCCCAAGAACACATCGGCACCTTCCATCGCATCGGCCAGGCTGCGCGCCTTGGTGTCGACGGCATGGGCCGATTTCCACTGGTTCATGCCATCGGTGCGGCCCTTATAGATGACACCCTTGGTATCGCAGATAATGGCATTTTCCGGCGGCAAGCCCATGGATTTGACCAGCTCGACGCAGGCGATCGAGGCCGCACCGGCACCGTTCACGACCAGGCGGATATCGGCAATATTCTTGCCGGTGAGATGCAATGCATTGATCAGGCCGGCGGCCGCGATGATCGCGGTGCCGTGCTGGTCGTCATGGAAGACGGGGATGTCCATCAATTCGCGCAATTGCTGCTCGATGATGAAGCATTCGGGCGCCTTGATATCTTCCAGATTGATGCCGCCGAAACTGGAGCCGAGATAACGCACGCAATTGATGAACTGGTCGACATCCTTGGTATCGACCTCGAGATCGATTCCGTCGATATCAGCGAAGCGCTTGAAAAGCACCGCCTTGCCTTCCATCACCGGTTTCGAGGCCAGAGCGCCGAGATCGCCGAGACCCAGCACCGCCGTCCCGTTGGAGATCACCGCCACCAGATTGCCCTTGGCGGTATAGTCATAGGCGCTCGCCGGATCCTTCGCGATCTTGAGGCATGGCCAGGCCACACCGGGCGAGTAAGCCAGGGAGAGATCCCGCTGCGTGGTCAGCGGCTTGGTCGCATTGATCTCGATCTTGCCGGGACGCCCGCCCTGCATGTGAAAAAGCAGGGCATCTTCTTCGGTGATGGCAGGTTTTTTGGTGGCCATGATGTCGCGGTTATCTCCATTCCCAAGCACTTAACGTGGCATGTTTCATGCTACTTGGAAAGTCGCGCGATTATTGAAAATCCCGATCCCCCGCCACGCGCTTTACGAAGCTATGGCCAGAGCGCGCGGCGGATGTTAGATCGGGCAGATGCAGGATGATCTGACCCAGAACGAGAGCCAGAACGAGTCGGTGGCGCTTGAGCCCGCCGCCGGCAAGCCGGACACGGCCGGTGCCGATGCAGGCATCGTGATCAAGGATGCAGCCATCACGCCGCTGATGGCGCAATATCTTGGCGTCAAGCAGCACCACCCGGACAGCCTGCTGTTCTATCGCATGGGGGATTTCTACGAGCTGTTCTTCGAGGATGCCGTGAAAGCTGCGGCGGCGCTCGATATTGTGCTGACGAAGCGTGGCAAGCATGACGGTGAGGATATCCAGATGTGCGGCGTGCCGGTGCATGCCGCTGAGGGCTATCTCAATCGCCTGATCCGCCAGGGCTTCAAGGTCGCCGTCTGCGAACAGGTCGAAGATCCGGCCGAGGCAAAGAAACGCGGCTCGAAGTCGGTGGTGAAGCGGGATGTCGTGCGGGTCGTTACCCCCGGCACCCTGACCGAGGACGGCCTGCTGGAGGCACGCAGCCACAATTACCTGGCCGCGCTGGCCGAAGCCGGCGGCGCCTTCGGCCTTGCCTGGGTCGATATCTCGACCGGGCTTTTCCGCTGCCAGAGCTTGACCCGGGCCAGCCTGGGCGCCGCTTTGGCCAGGCTCGACCCCACGGAAATCCTGGTGCCGGAGCGCCTGCTGGCGCAGCCCGATCTGTTCGAGCTGTTCGCGGAATGGAAGACCCGCCTGTCACCTATGCCGAGCGCCCGGTTCGACAGTGAAAATGCCCGGCTGCGGCTGCAACAATTCCACAATGTCGCGGCGCTGGACGCTTTCGGCAGCTTCAAGCGGGCGGAGATCGCCGCTGCGGGCGCCATCCTGACCTATGTCGAGCTGACCCAGCAGGGCAAGATGCCCCGGCTCTCCCATCTGGCGCAGATCGGCCAGGGCGCGGTCATGGAGATCGACGCAGCCACAAGGCGCAATCTGGAACTGACGCGCAGTCTGAGCGGCGAGCGCCAAGGCAGCCTGCTGGCCACGATCGACCGTACCGTGACGGGTGCAGGTGCCCGGCTGCTGAATGACTGGCTGGCGGCGCCGCTGACCGATGCCAGGGCTATCATCGCCCGCCAGGAAGCTGTCCAGCATCTCCTGGATTCCACCAATCTGCGCAGCGACCTGCGGGCGATCCTGCGGCGCGTGCCGGATCTGGAACGCGCCTTGTCGCGCCTCAGCCTGGAGCGCGGCGGCCCGCGCGATCTCGCCGCCATCCGGGACGGCCTGGCCGCGGCCGCCGGGCTGCGTGACCTGTTCCAGCGTTCGGCCGACACTATGCCGGCTGCGTTGCAGGGAGCGGCCAACGCGCTCGGCCATCATGCCCCGCTGATCGATCGGCTGAGCCGGGCGCTCGCGCCGGAATTGCCGCTGCTCGTCCGCGATGGCGGCTTTATCGCCAAGGGCTATCTCGACGATCTCGATCAACTGCGCCTGCTGCGGGACGATTCGCGCCAACATATCCTGGCGCTGGAGGCGCGCTATCGCAATGCGGTCGGCGTGACCTCGCTGAAGATCAAGCATAACAATGTGCTGGGCTATTTCGTCGAGGCGACCACCGTTCAGGCCGATAAGGTGAAAGCCGATCCGGCCTTCATCCATCGGCAGACCACGGCCAATGCCACCCGCTTCACCACGGTGGAACTGTCCGAGCTTGAACAGAAGATCAACCAGGCTGCCGATAAGGCGCTGGCGATCGAGCTCAATCTCTTCGCCGCTCTCTGCGGCGATGTGCTGGCCCAGGCCCTGGCGGTTTCCCAGGCCGCATCGGCCCTGGCGGAATTCGATGTCCTGAGCGCGCTCGCCGACCTCGCCGAAAGCGAGGATTGGATCCGGCCGCATGTCGATGACAGCCGATCCTTCCGTATCGAGGCCGGCCGCCATCCAGTGGTCGAGGCGGCGCTGCGGCGCAACCAGTCCGGCAGTTTCGTCGGCAATGATTGCGATCTTGCCCCGGAGAAAAGGCTTTGGCTGATCACCGGTCCCAACATGGCGGGTAAGTCGACCTATCTGCGGCAGAACGCGCTGATCGCCATCCTCGCCCAGATCGGCAGCTTCGTGCCGGCGAAATCGGCGGAGATCGGTATCGTCGATCGCTTGTTCAGCCGCGTTGGCGCCGCCGATGATCTGGCCCGCGGTCGTTCAACCTTCATGGTGGAAATGGTGGAGACGGCCGCGATCCTCAACCAAGCCGGCGCCCGGGCCTTGGTGATCCTGGATGAGATCGGCCGCGGCACGGCAACCTTTGACGGCCTGTCGATCGCCTGGGCCTGCCTGGAGCATCTGCACGAGGTCAATGGCTGCCGGGCTTTATTCGCCACGCATTATCACGAACTGACCAGCCTCAGCGCCCGCTTGCCGGCCTTGAAGCCGCATACGATGAAGGTCATGGAATGGCAGGGCGAGGTGAAGTTCCTGCATGAGATCGGGCCCGGCGCGGCCGACCGATCCTATGGCATTCATGTCGCCAAGCTGGCCGGCCTGCCCAGCGCTGCGGTCAGCCGCGCCGAACAGGTGCTTGCAACACTGGAGAAAGGCGAACAGGCGAGCGCCCTCACCCGTCTCGCCGACGATTTGCCCTTGTTTTCCATTGCCGCGCAAACGCCCAGCAATCTGGCCGAGCCGAGCGCCGTCGAAACCGCGCTCGCCGAGCTCAATCCCGACGAGCTGACGCCGCGGGCGGCACTGGAAGAGCTCTATCGTTTGCGGTCCCTGTTGAAGGGCAGTTGACGCGAGCCATCTCGCCGCTAGCCTTCTCTCTATTGCGTCGCTTGTTTCAAATAGGCGAGCAGGTCGGCCCGCTCCTGCGGGTCCTTGACGCCGGCATAGCCCATTCGGGTGCCAGGGATGAAACCGGTCGGATTCTCGATGAACTGGTCCAACGTGTTGTCATTCCAAACCAGGCCGGCCTCGCCGGCGCGTTTCATGGCGGGCGAATAGGGAAAGCCGGGTACGCTGCCGGCACGGCGGCCGAACAGCTTGGCATGGCGCGGGCCGGTGCGATCGCGATCGATGGCATGGCAGGCCAAACACCGGTCGTAAATGCGCTCGCCGCGTGCGGTATCGCCGGCCGGTAATCCCGTCGCTGCCATCACAACAGCAAGGGAGCCGAGCGCCGCCAGGCCCGCGACGAGCAAGCAGCGCTCCAACTTCCCCGAACGCTCAGGAGACGAAAGCATCGGGCACCGGCGCCTCGCCGAGCGCCTGACGCAGAACCGCCCAATGCATCGCTTCATCGCCGAGAATGCTGCCCGCCGCCTTGGCGAGATCGCGATTGGCAAAAAGCGGGATGGCGCCGAGATATGCGGCGACCGCGCCTTTTTCCAGCATGGCGGCGAAACGCAGCACATCGGTGCCCGTCTTCAGCTTATCGGCGGGAAAATGATATTGTGCCACTGTCTTCGCCTCGACCGGCGCGCCGCCGAGTTTTTTCACCGTCTTCGCCAGCAGATCGGCATGCGCCTTGTGATGACCCTGGAACGTCACTGCGAGATCGCGGGCGGGTTTCTTCAGAAGGCCGCTTTCGGCGCCGAGTTGATAGGCAGCGATCGCTTCCTGTTCCGCACCGAGCGCGGTATTGAGGATCTCGACATCGCCGGTGCCAGCATTCTGCGCGCTGCTATCGTTGGACGCGGCAAGCGCCTCCTTGCCGGCGAGCAAGGCAATGGCCGTCGCCGACAGCATGGTATGCGAGATGAAGGAACGCCGTGCGAGTGTGAAGGCCGGAACGATAACCTTGGACATGTCTTTTCTCCCCATCGGCAATGCTGCCACCGAAGCAGTCATGCAGGGGATTGGATGCGATGTGAGCGGAAAGGTTCCCGTGGCCGGAGGGGGCAAGCTTATTGCAGATGCAGGCGCGCCAGGACATTGCGCAGAATCCGGTCGCAGCGCAGGCCGGCAAAGGCAAAGACATCGTCGAGAATCGATTCCAGCCGGTCGCTCAGTTTCTGGCGCAGCAATTTATTCGCCCGGTGCAAGCGGGTCTTGACGGTCGCCGGGGCGATGCCCAGCAGGTCTGCGGTTTCCTCTATGCTCATCTGCTCGACGGCCCGGAGCACGAAGACGGCCCGGAAATGCGCCGGCAGGGTGTCGATGGCTTGTTCGATCAGGCCCCGGATTTCCCGCCGGGCCGCGGCATTTTCCGGACTGGCGACTGGCGGTGTCACGAGTGCCGCCTCGCAACTGCCCGATGCCGTCCTCAAGTCATCAAGCTCGACGGTTGGACGACGCCGACGGACCCGGCCGAGCGCTTCATTGGCGACGATCCGTGCGAGCCAGGTGGCAAGACTGGCTTCGCCCCTGAAGCCATCCAAATGGGTGAGCGCCCGGACATAGCCCTCCTGGACCGCATCCTCCGCTTCACTGTCATTCCGCGTGATGCTGCGCGCCAGGCGATAGAGCCGGCGATTGTTCTGCCGCATCAGGGTTTCGAAGGCGAAACGCTCACCCCGCCGCATCGCCGCCAGCAGCGCGGCCTCGCCGGCAAGCGCAGGCTGGGGCTCCCGGACGTCCAGCTCCCGCGCCCCGGCATCCTGCGATATCGCTTCCATGAGCTTCACCATAGGCCTTGGATGCTCGCGCCGGCAAAAGGTTCCGGCGAGACGCGATGGTGGCGCGAGCCCCAGTCCGGGACGGTTAGTCGGCCGGAGCCGGGGCCTGCAATTCCATCGAGCGTTCGCTCGATCCGTCGCTGAGATCGACCTGGATTTTCCATTGCTGCCAGGTCTTCCTGTAAGCAGCCAGATCGGGAATGCGGAAACTGGCGCGGCTCTCGGTGACGGTATTGTCGCTATCGCCGCCGGAAAAGAGCGGGATGGTGACGCCGAGGCCGACCCCCGCTGTAACACCGCTACTCGACCCGCCCGCTGCGCCGGCCCCTATGCCTGGCTGGACGCCGCTGCCGCGCCGGTAATTGACCCGGTTACGGTCGATTCGGACCGCCGTGGTCGCATTTCCCTGCGGATCGACCAGCCTGGCATCGGCCACCGGCAGGGGATCGCGCACGGTCAGGTCGATCCGGCTTGGATCATTGGCGGATATCGGGGAGACCACAGAAGAAGACTGGCCGCCTGACGTGCAGGCGGCCAGCGAAAGGAAGATTGCGATTAGGGGGATCGCAAACTTAGGACGAGCTAAAAGGGAATCTCGCTTCGTCACGCTATTCATCTTGGCATCTCACCGGCAGAGTACAAGGTGCCTGCTACCACGCTTTTGTGAGGCTGTACTGCATTTACCGCAGAACAGATCGCAGCTCAGCCGGCAATCACAGATTCGTGATCCCCTCAGCCGCCAGAGCCTGTCGCACACGATGCTGATAGTAGCGCAGTCCTTCCTCGTGACGCGGGCTGAGCGGGCCGCGCTTGTAAATACCGGCGGCCAGGTTGCCTTGGGAAATCTCGCAAATGCCGAAATCCTCGCGCACGATGCCGCAATTGGTTTCGATCGTCTGGCGATGCGCCGGCAGCTTTTCCGGGCTGAGATCGGCGAAATAGAAATTGTAGATGAGCTGGGTGCGCGTCTCATCCAAGGGCAGGATGCGGGACGTGTTCATCCCGTCTGGATAGACCGACAATGTCATATTGGGCCAGATCCACAGCCAAATGCCGCCATAGATCGACCCGTCGCGCTGCGGCGCCTTCATGATGACGACCCGGTCGGCGAAGGTGGTTTCGAAAGCGTTGAAATCGATCGCCTTGATCAGGCCGGGATGGATGCCGGGTATGTGATACCCTTCAGCGAAATTGTCGGTATAGGTCTTCCAGTTGCAGCGCATTTCGAAACTGGCTTCGTCCAGCTTCGAGAATTTCTCGATCGGGTAAGGGGCAACGAGATCGGGCAAGGCGCCCAAAGTCTGCAGCAAAGGCGGTGAATTGGGATCGAGGCAGACGAAGACCAGGCCGCGCCAGCTTTCCACCTTGATCGGCGTCAGCGGGAAATCCTTCTTGTCGAACCAGTCGGCCTCGCCGAAATGCGGTGTCGCCTTCAGCCGGCCCTCGGCATCGTAAACCCAGCCGTGATAAGGGCAGCGCAAGATATCGCAATGCCCCTTGCCCGGCTCCAGCAATTGCGCGGCCCGGTGGGAGCACATGTTGTAATAGGCGCGCAGACCGCCGTCGCGGGCCCGCATGACGAAGATCCGCCAGCCGGTGATCTCGGTCGCGAGGTAGTCGCCTGGCTGCGGCAGATCGGCTTCGCAACCGACGAATTGCCATTCCTTGAAGAAAATCCCGCGCCGCTCCGCTTCATAGACGCGTCGTTCGCAATATGACCAGGCGGGCAAGGAGAGAACCGGCCCCTGCGGCTTGGGGAAATCGACTGCAGCTTGCGCCAGGATACCGTCAGCGGCCATGATTTCGCCTTCTCAGGTGCGTTTCCAGGGTGAACGGTTTTTATCATCATTGGCATGGCCTTCGTTGCGGCCATGCGGCAGCTAGTTTGGCTTTTTGCTCTCCAGCCCGTCAATCTCCCGTTGCATGGCGGCGCGCTGTTCCGATCCGTCAGGCAAGAGGGCGAGGACCTGTTGCCATAGGCCGCGGGCGGCGTCGGTATTGCCGGCGACCCGCTCCACCATGCCGCCGTAATAGAGGCCGAGCGGATTGTTGGGTGCCAGCGTTCGGATGCGTTTCACGGTCTCGATGAAAGCCGGCGGCAGATAGCGGTCGCTATCGTCCCGGCCGGCGATCAGGGCATTGGCGTAATCGAGCTGGACATCCAACTGTCCCGGCGCCAGGGCCGCGGCTTTGGCCCAGGCATCCTGGGCCTGAGGAATCTGATTGAGCACCGTATAGGCGCGGGCCAGCTTCAACCAACCGTCGAGATCGTTCGGCTGATCCTTCAGCCGGGCCGCCAGACGGTCAACCATGCTTTGGATGAACTTGCCGCGTTCCTCCGGCGTCATCTGTTCCGCCGCTTGCATGGCGTCAGCGGACGGCTCGCCGCCTTCGCCAGCTTGCGCTGCTGCGCCGCCTTCATGGCCGGGTTCACGCCCCGGCAAGGTGGCCGGGTCCTTGCCCAATTGCTGGGCCGCCTTGTCGATGTTTTCCGACAGCGACTGCCGCCAGGGTGCATCACGCGGACTGTCGCGTTCCAACGCAAGCCAGCCGGTCAGCGCAGCCTCAAGATCGCCCTGCTGTGCCTTGGCGAGCGCCAAGAAGAAGCGGGAGGTCGGCTCGGTCGGCTCCAGGCCGAGGGCCTGATGGAAAAGCTTTTCGGCTTCCGGCGCGACCTGACCATTGTTGAGGAGAATGGCTGCTCGTCCGTAATCCGCATAGACCGACGCGCTTTGCTGTCCCAGGGCAATTCCCCGAGCAAAGGCATCGCTCGCTTGCTGAGCCTGGCGTTGTTCCAGATAGAGCCGGCCGAGATCGATCCAGCCCTGCCCGTCAGAGGGGTTGACGCTGAGCTTTTCCCGCAGCGCGATGACAGCCGGCGACGGCGCACCGCCTTCTTCGCGCGCGGCAAAAGGCTGTCCCGGCAATTGCGGGTGGCCGAGGCCGAAATAGAGGGCGACCCCCAGCAAGGGCAGGAGCACCGCCATGGCGATCACCAGCGGGCGACTTGGCGGGCGCGCGGCCTTCAGGCTCGGTTCCGCCGCCAGGGACAGGATACGCCGTTCGATCTCAAGCTGGGCCGCCCGTGCCTGATCGGCATTCAAAATGCCGCGCTGTTCATCGCGGGCGATTTCCGCCAATTGATCGCGATAGACATCGAGCGCATAGGCGGTTTCGCTCTTCGTCTTGCGGCTATCGAAAAGCGGCGCCGCCAGAATGACGGCGACGACCAGTGTCATGATCCCGGCGGCGATCCAGAACAGGATCATCGTGCCGTCCCTTCCGAATCGCTATTCGACGATCCCGTATTTTCATTTTCCGCCATGAACGCGTCGAGCTTTGCCCGTTCATCGGCGCTGAGCGGCGGCGCCTCGACCGTATCGCGACGCCGGCGATAGAACAGGAGAATGCCACCGCCCGCGATCAGCAGCATCGCGAACGGCCCCGCCCAAAGCAATAGGGTCTTCATCTTGAAGGGCGGCTTCAGCAAGACGAAGTCGCCATAACGCGCGACGAGAAAGTCACGCACCTGCTGATCGCTCTTCCCCGCTGCCAATTGCTCGCGGATCAGCACCCGCAGATCATGCGCTATGTCGGCATCGGAATCGTCGATATTCTCGCTTTGGCAGACGACACAGCGAATGTCTTTTGAAATCGCGCGAGCGCGGGCTTCCAGGGCCGGATCGCTCAGCATCTCATCCGGTCGCACTGCCATGGCGGGGCCGGCCGCCAGCAATGGCAGCAGCAGCAAAAACGCGGCAAGGATGCGTCGGCCGCTCACTTGTTCAATTCCCTCACCAGCGGTGCGATCTCTTCATCGATCAACTGCGGGTTCAACGGCCCGCCGATGCGATGCCGGACGATGCCCTGCTTATCGATGATGAAAGTCTCCGGCACGCCGGTAATGCCGAAATCGATGCCGATGCGCCCCGGCTCGTCCGTCCCAACGCGCAGATAGGGATTGCCCATTTCCGCCAGGAAGCCGGCCGCCGCATCCTTCTTGTCCTTATAAGCAATCCCGATCACCGGAATGCCGAGCTCGCTGGTCAGCTGTTTGAGGACCGGATGTTCCGCCCGGCAAGGCAGGCACCAGGAGGCGAAGAAATTGACCGCCACCACCTTGCCACGAAGATCGCCATCGGCAAAATCCCGACTGTCGATACCGGGCTTGTCCGCCAGCAGGGCCGGCGCCGAGAAGGTCGGCAGGGCTTTGCCGATCAAGGGCGAGTCGATTGCCGAGGGATCGCGCGATGGATCGAGGCCGCGCAGGAAGAAAACCAGCAGGGCAGCCAGCACCACGAGCGGCAGCAGGAAAATCAAACGGCGCATGCGCGAGACTCCCGCCTTTCTCACGCCCGCGCCGCGCGGATCGCCGCCAGAGCCCGGCTCGGCGCACCGACCCGGTAGCGGCGATCGCTGAGCGAAATCAGGCCGCCGAAGACCATCACGAAACCGCCGCCCCAGATCCAGATCACCAGCGGTTCATGATAGAAGCGCACCGTCCAACCGCCTTTTCCGTCCGGCTCGCCGATGACGGCATAAAGATCCTGTTTCCAGGTGGTGTGAACGGCCGATTCCGTGGTCGGCATCGGCTGCACCAGATATTGCCGGCGCTCCGGCTGCAACGTGGTCACGGTCTTGCCGTCCTGCAGCACGGTGAAGGTCGCGCGTTCCGCCAGGTAATTTTCCACCGGCAGGGTCTGCACATTGTCGAGCCGGTAGGCATAGTCGCCGACCTCAACGGTCTCGCCGACATGCATCACCTGGATATGCTCGACCTTCCAGGCCGATGCGCCGGTCATGCCGATGATGGCGATCGCAAGGCCGGCATGGGCCAGGGTCATGCCATAAGCGGCGCGGGGCAGATTGACGGCGCGCGACCAGCTCGTGGCCAGATCGGTGCGGAACAGCTTCACCCGCCCGGCCCATTCCAGCAAGGTGCCGGCCAGCAGCCAGACACCGATCGCGATGCCGAGGACCGCCAGCAGCGGACCATCGGTCCTCCACCACCAGGTCAAGACCGCGGCGATGAAGGTGGCGATGAAGGCGAAGGTCAGGCGCTGCATGGCCGCCGGTAGATCGCCGCGCTTCCAGCCCAGGAAGGGACCGATCGCCGTCAAGGCCACCAGCGGCAAGGTCAGAGGAACGAAGGTGGCGTTGTAGTACGGCGTGCCGACCGAGACCGTGCCGCCGCCGCTGACGCTGAGGATCAGCGGATAGAGCGTACCCAGCAACACCGTGGCGGTCGCGGTCGCCAACAGCAGATTGTTGATCACCATCGCGCCTTCACGGCTGATCGGCGCAAACATGCCGCCGGCCTTGAGGATCGGCGCGCGCCAGGCAAACAACACGAAAGAGCCGCCGATGGCCACGGTCAGCAAGGCGAGGATGAAGAGACCGCGCGCCGGATCCTGGGCGAAAGCGTGGACCGAGGTGATCACGCCGGACCGCACCAGGAAGGTGCCCAGCATGCTGAAGGCAAAGCCGAGGATGGCGAGCAGAATGGTCCAGGCTTTGAGCGCGTCCCGCTTTTCGACGACAATCGCCGAATGCAGCAAGGCGGTGGCGATCAGCCAGGGCATGAAAGAGGCGTTTTCCACCGGGTCCCAGTACCACCAGCCGCCCCAGCCCAGTTCGTAATAGGCCCAATGGCTGCCCAGCACGATACCGGCGGTGAGCGTCGTCCAGGCGAGCAGCGTCCATGGGCGCACCCAGCGCGCCCAGGCGGCATCCACCTTCCCGTCGATCAAAGCGGCAATGGCAAAGGAGAAGGCCATGGAGAGCCCCACATACCCGATATAGAGCATCGGCGGATGGGTCGCGAGGCCGGGATCCTGCAGCAGCGGATTGAGTTCGCGGCCCTCGAGCGGTGCCGGATCGAGCCGCGCAAAGGGATTGGAGGTGAACAGCATGAATAGCAGGAAACCGACGCTGATCATTGCCTGGACGCTCAATGCCCGCGCCCGCAAACGCGGCGGCAGGTTGTCGCCGAACAAGGCCAACAGCGCCCCGAACAGTGCGAGGATGAGCACCCAGAGCAGCAGCGACCCTTCGTGATTGCCCCAGGCACCGGCGATCCGGTAGATCAGCGGCTGGGCAGAATGGGAATTCTCGTAAACCGCGGCGACGGAGAAATCCGACACCACATAAGCGTGGATCAACGCCAGGAACGACAGACCAAGAAAGCCGAACTGGCCAATCGCCGTCGGCTGGGCGAGCGCCATCCAGGGCCGCGACCCGCGCTGCGCACCGATCAGCGGCAGGGTGGCCTGGGCGACTGCCAGAATGAGCGCCAGTACCAGCGCGTAATGGCCGATTTCCGTGATCATTGAATGCTTCCGTTCGCGTTACTGCCGACTTGGCTGCTGCCGACCTGGCCCGCCGTTTCTTCCCAGCGGCCGGAGGCCTTCAAGGCCTTGGCAACTTCCGGCGGCATATACTTCTCATCATGCTTGGCCAGCACATCAATGGCGACGAACTGCCCGGTATTGTTGAAGCTGCCTTGCACCACTACACCCTGCCCTTCGCGGAAGAGATCGGGAAGGATACCGCGATAATTTACATTCACCGATTTCTTGAGATCGGTGAGGGTGAAACTGATGGTGCCGGCATTGTCCAGCTTGCGCAGGCTACCGGATTCGACCAAGCCGCCAAGCCGCACGACCTTGCCGGGTGATGGCGGTTTCGCCGTTATTTCCGTCGGGCTGAAGAAGAAGACGATCTTGTCGCTAAGCGCATTCAGTACCAGCCCGGCGGCAACGCCGAGCAGCAGCAGGCTGGTGACGATGAGGTAGAGGCGCCTTGTCTTGCGGGTCATGGGCCGGCGAGCTCGTCCGAACCGCCATTCGCCGGCGTGCCGGTGCGGGCCGGTTGCGGCGCGGATGATCTGGATTTAACTGACATATTGGCAGTTTCCAGCCGACGCAGATTGGCGACGGCCATGCGCACCCGGCGCCAGCTATCGATGGTGAAGGCGATCAAGATGATGGCTGCAACGCCATAGGCCGGCCAGACATAAGCGGCGTAGCCGCCCATTGCGAAGAATGTCGATAAAGCTTCCATACGCCTGGCCTCGCGGAGCGGCTAGCCTGCAGTGCCGGTGGTTCCGGCACGCAGACGGTTGAACATGGCGGTCCGCAGCCGCGCCGATAGCAATTCCGCCTTCATCCGGGCAATCAGCGCGGCGAAGAAGAACAACTGAAAGGCCGCGGCCATCAGCAGCAACGGCACCAGCATGCTGGGGTCGATGGCCGGCCCGCCCATCCGCATAATACTTGCCGGTTGATGCAGCGTATTCCACCAATCGACGGAAAACTTGATGATCGGCACATTGATCGCCCCCACCAAAGCGAGAATGGCGGCAGCCCGGCGGCCGCGCTGGCGATCGTCGAAAGCCTGGCTGAGCGCAATATGGCCAAGATAGAGGAAAAACAGCAGCAGGAACGAGGTCAGGCGCGCATCCCACACCCAATAGGTGCCCCACATCGGCTTGCCCCAGAGCGAACCGGAAACCAATGCGATCAGGGTAAAGCCGGCGCCGAGGGGCGAGGCGGCCTCGGCTGCCACATCCGCCAAGGGATGGCGCCAGATCAAGGCGCAGGCGCTGGCGAACGCAATCGTGCAATAGGCAAACAGCGCCATCCAGGCCGCCGGCACATGAATATACATGATGCGCACCGTTTCCCCCTGCTGGTAATCGGCCGGGGAATGGAACAGCGCATAATAAAGACCTGCGGCAAACGCGATCACAGTGGCGGTGACCAGCCAGGGTTGCAGGCGGTGGGCCAGCCGCAAAAAGCGTCCCGGATTGGCAAAGCGGTGCATGGTCCGCGATTTATATAGGGTGCAGGACGGCGATGCCAGTCGGCAATTGGAGTAAGACCGCGCGGCAACTCGCCACGGGGGCGTCGCAATACCGGCGCGGGTAACTTGGAAAACGAGCAAAAGCAGGCAGGGCGCCCCGAAGGACGCCCTGCTCGACTGGTCCGATTGAGAATTGGCGCTCTAATTGATCCGCGGGCCGAAACTCAACCAAAAGCAAAGACCGGTGGTTACTGGCCCTTGTTGTAGGTGCCGTGCGGGGCGACCAGCAGGTCGACGCGACGGTTTTCCTGGTCCTTCGTGTTCTCCGGCGCGCCCGGCTGTTCGCCGACCGCGACGATCTTGGTATTGGTCGAGAGCGGCACGCCCAGCTTCTTGAAGGCCTCGGCGACGGCGCTGGCGCGGCGACGCGCAAGAGCCTTGTTGGCACCGGCCGAACCCTGGGTGTCGGTATAGCCATCGATCTGCACATGGGCGATCGGATACTGGCTGAGGAAGTTGGCCGCCTCTTCGAGCTTCGCCTTGTCTTCGGCGCGGATGCGGCTGCTGCCGGTATCGAAATACAGCGAAACCTTCTGCGGGCCGACGCTCTGCGGCACATGCAGGGATTCCAAATAAGCCAGGCGGGCACGAATCGGATCGAGGATGCGGTTGAAGGCTTCCTCGGCCTTGCGGCGATGCTCGGCAGCCTCTTCGGCCAACCGTACGCCTTTCTGGCGCAACGGCAGGTCGGTATAGAGATAGGGCGCCGCAGAATCGATATCCGCCTTAATGTCGTCCGCCTGTTGAGCCTTATTCTCGGCTTCCACCAGGTTGTAGAGGAACTGGCCGAAATCACCTTCGCGCGTCTTGTCGACGTTGGTTTGGATATTCGTCAGATCGGGCTCGCGATTCGGCCCGGCGCAAGCGGCGACAGCCAGCAAGCACGAGCCGAGGAGAGCCAACTTAAAGTGGCGATTCATGGTTTATAACCCCCTGGGACAGTCAGAAATGCAATCCGTGGAAAGCAAGTTGCCCGGCGATCACCCACCGGGCACTGATCAGAATATGCTGAATGTTATGGTTGAATCCATGTGGAATTCACCAGCGATACGGACTGTGGTCAAAATCGCGCAGCTGTTGCCGTAATGCAACAAAACTATCGCGGGTATAGGGATTGTTGGGGCATTCCCGATGCGCAGCGACCTTCAGCTTTAAGGTCACATTGCGGCGCTGTTCAAGGGCGCCTCTAGGTTCGGTAAATCCAGAGGGCGTCAGCCCACCGCCTGGCGGAGAGCAGAAGCCGTTGCCCAAGGGGTCAAAGCGAGCGTCGCAAGCGCGAGACCGGCGAGAATAAAGAGAAAATTTTGCTGACCGGCGAAGCCCAGCCGGGCCGCGTCGATGGCTGCAACGGCAAAGATCAAAACCGGCACGTAAAGCGGCAGAATGATGAAAGTGAGCAACACGCCACCGCGACGGCTCCCTAACGTGAGGGCCGCGCCCAACCCGCCCAGAAGGCTGAGGATCGGCGTTGCCAAGCCCAGCGCGGCAAGCATCGGTAGATAGGCTTCAGCCGGCAGATTGAGCATCAAAGCAAGCAACGGCGCCGCCACCATCAAGGGTAGCCCGGTACTCAACCAATGGCTCAGCGCCTTCATCAGCGCCACGACTTCCAGCGACAAGGGAGAGAGGATGAGGCCGTCCAAACTGCCATCCTCGTAATCCGGCTGGTAAAGCCGGTCGAGCGACAGCAGCGCCGCCAATGCAGCCATGACCAGCACGACCCCGCCGGCAATCTGCGACAGCGTGCCGGGAGCAGGCCCGACGGCAAAGGGGAAGAGGATACCGGCAGCAAGAAAAAACAGCACAACAATCGCGACGTCGATGCTTTGACGAAGACCGAGGCGAAGATCGCGCAAGAGAAGAGCAAATGCCGCCGTCATGCGACCGCCGCGAGGTGATCATCAACGCGCAGCCGCCGGCCGAGTAGCTCCGGCAGCGGATCGTGGCTGGCCAGCATCACGCGCCCGCCAGCCGACCGGTGGCGCTGGATGAGGGAGGATAGAACCGCCTGGCCATCCCGGTCGAGCGCCGTGGTCGGTTCATCCAATAACCAGATTTGCGCCGGCTGCGATCGGTCGAGCGCCAGTCGCGCAAGCGTGGCCCGCCGGCGTTGGCCAGCGGAGAGAAAGCGGGCCGGCAAATCCGCGAGCGGGGTCAAATCGAAGGTCTGCAGCGCCTCATCCAAACTTCCCCTGGCGCCGTCCAGATCGCTCCAAAATTTCACATTTTCCCGAACCGTCAGGCCGGCCTTCAGCCCGTCGGCATGGCCGAGGTAGATGACCCGGCGATGATGGAGATCGAGATCCCGGGTGATTTCGCGGCCATCCCAAATAAGCGCCCCGGCGGCCGGCCGCGACAGCCCGGCTGCCAGACGCAGCAGGCTGGATTTGCCACTGCCATTGGCGCCGACGAGAATCAGCGCTTCGCCCTCATCGAGCGTGAAATCGAGGTGGTGGAACAGCAGGCGCTCGCCGCGTTGGCAGGCAAGTTCTCGACCTTCGAACGACGGCATTGCGGTTCTGACACCCGATCCTGTTGATACTGCACTCCGCCCTCGGAGAGCTGGCTGCGGCACCATAAGGCAAGGGCGTCAAGATAGGAAGTCGGCAAGGCCACCGGGAAGCGTCCGCGGTGCTGTCGGCGAACAGCTCGGCGAAATGTTGGTCGTTAACACTTGCTGATTAAATGGGTGGCGCCGCGATCCTCGGGGATGGGGGTGGATCGCGGCGCCTAGACCCTGACACGACACTCCGCTCGGGGGTATCACGGAGTACCGTTATCGACCTTTACCCGTCGCATCGTCCAACATCCCGAAGGCTTGCCGAACGAGAGGCAGGCAATCGTAGGGAGGTGGGTCGGTCACCTCGAGACAACAGAGGGGATGATCTCTGTTGGAGGTACTGTCATCCAATCCAGTGGCCTCAATAAGACGAGAAAATGGCAAAATTGTGTTTCCGGCCCTCTTGCGGCCGACGCCTTCGCCGCCCGGCGGTCTCAAGATCGCCCGGCAAGGCCAGGCGGATGAAATGAATTCAAATGATCATCGACACCAAAAGACCGTACAGGCTGGCCGCTTCGACCTCGAAGCGTCATCACGAACATGTTATAAACCGCCAAGCAGGTTGCTCTGCGGCTTTTCTCGCCGGAAAGTGGCTTGTGATCACACCTCACAAAGAACCTTTGGAAAATTCGGTTGTGGCAGTTGCCCGTTTGGTCAATTTTCAGAATGGGGCAAGAAGATTGCTGCAATAAGCGTACGGCAAGTCAACCCGCCGCGGGGCTAAGCCGGTGGGGTTGCTGTCGTCCCTCTAGACTATCTGTAAGATCGGGAGATTCCTCGTGACCGCTGCCTTGAACAGCTTCAAGACCCGTAAAACCTTGACGGTCGGGACAAAGTCCTATGACTATTTCAGCCTGAAAGCCGCAGAAAAGGCGGGGCTGGGCGATCTCAGCCGCCTGCCCGTTTCGCTGAAGGTGCTGCTGGAAAACCTCCTGCGCTATGAAGATGGGCGCACAGTGACCCAGGACGACATCAAGGCGATGGCAAAATGGCTGAAGGCCAAGCGCTCCGACCGGGAAATCGCCTACCGCCCGGCCCGGGTGTTGATGCAGGATTTCACCGGCGTCCCCGCCGTGGTCGATCTGGCGGCAATGCGCGGCGCCATGACGAAGATGGGCGGCGATCCCAAGAAGATCAATCCGCTCTCCCCCGTCGACCTGGTCATCGACCATTCCGTCATGGTCGACTTCTTTGCCGGCCCGAACGCCTTCAAGAAGAATGTCGAGATGGAATACGAGCGCAATGGCGAGCGCTACGCCTTCCTGCGCTGGGGCCAGACCGCTTTCGACAATTTCCGCGTCGTGCCGCCGGGAACCGGCATCTGCCATCAGGTGAATATCGAACATCTGGCCCAGGTGGTCTGGACCAAGAAGGAGCCGACCGCCACGGTGAAGGGCAAGAAGACCGGCGGCAAGACCCTGGCTTATCCGGACACGCTGGTCGGCACCGATAGCCACACCACCATGGTCAACAGCCTTGGCGTCCTCGGCTGGGGCGTCGGCGGCATTGAAGCGGAAGCGGCCATGCTGGGCCAGCCGATCTCCATGCTGATTCCCGAAGTGGTCGGCTTCAAACTGACCGGCAAACTGAAGGAAGGCACCACCGCCACCGATCTGGTGCTGACCGTGACGCAGATGTTGCGCAAGAAGGGCGTCGTCAACAAGTTCGTCGAATTCTTTGGCGCCGGCCTCGACGACCTGTCTTTGCCCGATCGCGCGACCATCGCCAATATGGCGCCGGAATATGGCGCCACCTGCGGCTTCTTCCCGGTCGATGCCGAGACGTTGCGCTATATGAAGGCGACCGGCCGCAAGGCGGATCGCATCGCTCTGGTGGAAAAATACGCCAAGGCCCAAGGCATGTGGCGCGACAAGAAGTCGGTCGATCCGGTTTTCACCGACACGCTGGAACTCGATATCAGCACCGTTGAGCCGTCGCTCGCAGGCCCGAAGCGTCCGCAGGACCGCGTACCGCTGAGCCAGGCCGCCGAGCAGTTCAACAAGGGCCTGGTCGAGACCTTTGGCCGCAAAGGCGATGAACACCGCGTCCCGGTCAAAGGTGCGAAGCATGATCTCGGCGATGGCGATGTGGTGATTGCTGCGATCACCAGCTGCACCAACACGTCCAATCCTAACGTCATGTTGGGCGCCGGCCTCGTCGCCCAGAAGGCGGTGGCTCTCGGTCTTATGACCAAGCCCTGGGTCAAGACATCCCTCGCCCCAGGCTCACAGGTGGTGACCGATTATCTGAAGAAATCCGGCCTGCAGAAGTCGCTCGACAAGCTCGGCTTCAATCTGGTCGGCTATGGCTGCACCACCTGTATCGGCAATTCCGGGCCGTTGCCGGAACCGATTGGCGATGCCGTGACCGCCGGCGATCTGGTGGCCGCGGCGGTGCTCTCGGGCAATCGCAATTTCGAGGGCCGCGTCAATCCGCTGGTGAAGGCAAATTACCTTGCCTCGCCGATGCTGGTCGTCGTCTATGCATTGGCCGGCAGCATGAAGATCGACATCACCAAGGAACCGATCGGCTATAACAAGAAGGGCAAGCCGGTCTATCTGCAGGACATCTGGCCGACCAATCAGGAAATCGCCGATGCAGTGCGGAAGTCGGTGACGGCGGGTGCTTTCAAGACCCGCTATGCCGACGTCTTCACCGGCGATGCCAAGTGGAAGAAGATCAAGACGGCGAAGGGCCTCACCTATCAGTGGGACAGCCAGTCCACCTATGTGCAGGATCCGCCCTATTTCACCCATATGACCAAGGAGCCGGGCACGTTCAGCGACGTGCATCAGGCCCGGCCACTGGCAATTGTCGGCGATTCCATCACCACCGACCACATCTCGCCTGCCGGCTCGATCAAGAAGGACGGTCCGGCCGGTCTTTATCTGATGGACCATGGCGTACAGCCGCTGGATTTCAACTCCTATGGCGCGCGGCGCGGCAATCATGAAGTGATGATGCGCGGCACCTTCGCCAATATCCGCCTGAAGAATGAGATGGTGCCGGGTACCGAGGGCGGCATCACCAAGCTCATGCCGGAAGGCAAGGTCATGCCGATCTACGATGCCTCGATGAAGTATCAGGCTGAAAAGACCCCGCTGATCGTCATCGCCGGTAAGGAATATGGTACCGGTTCCTCCCGAGACTGGGCGGCCAAGGGCACCTTGCTGCTGGGCGTCAAGGCGGTGATCGCTGAAAGCTTCGAGCGCATCCATCGCTCCAACCTCGTCGGTATGGGCGTTGTGCCCCTGCAGTTCAAGGAAGGGATGGACCGCAAGACGCTGAAACTCGACGGCTCGGAGATCTTCGACATTATCGGCCTTGCCGGCGGCATCAAGCCGCGTATGGATGTGACCGTGAAGATCACCCGCGCCGATCAGAAGAGCGAGGAGATCAAAGTGATCTGCCGCATCGATACGCTGGATGAGGTGGAATATTTCCGTCACGGCGGCATTCTGCCTTACGTGCTACGCAACCTGATGAAGGCTGCGTAAGCAAACATCGGCTGCCGCTCGGCAATTGATCTCGGAAACCCGTCTCCGCTACCGTGGGGACGGGTTTTTCGTATCGATCAGCGGAGCAAGAGATGCGTCGAAGCTTGCACCTTTCAGTATTCTTTCTGAGCATTATCTTCGCCGCCAGCGGCGCAACGAGCCGCGCCGCCGGACCAGCCCCCTGGCCCGATCAATTCGAGACACGACTGGCGGCTTTGGCGCTGCTGCAATCGCTCAACGCGGATTTGCTCAGTCACGACAGCGCGACCTTGACCCTGGATCGCTGGTGCGCCGACCACCACCTCGCCTCGCCCGCGAAGATCGTCGCCCAGTTGGACCGCGCAACGAAAAAGACGCCGACGGCCGAACAGCGAAAGTTGTTGCAAGTCAGTGATAGCGAGCCGATCCGCTATCGGCGCGTCAAGCTCGCTTGCGGCGATCACGTGCTGTCGGAAGCGGATAACTGGTATGTGCCGAGCCGCCTGACCCCGGCGATGAACCGGCAATTGGACAGCAGCGACATCGCTTTCGGCCGCGCAGTCAAGGCCTTGCATTTCCAGCGCCATACCTTGTCGGCCAAGCTGTTATGGTCGCCGCTGCCGACAGGCTGGGAGACCGGCGCTCAGCTCCCGGCGGCAACGGCGACATTGCAGGTGCCGTCGCAGGTCTTGCAGCATCAGGCCTTCCTCACCCTGCCTGATGGCACGCCTTTCAGCGAGGTGGTGGAAACCTATACCAATGAGGTTCTCGCCTTCCCGCTGCCGCCCTTGCAGTGACGGCAGAAGATTCAGCTGCGTCCTTCTCGCGATGATAGGCCGCCAGGAACTAGGTTTTCATCTCCCTTCATGAACGGGTAGTCCGGCAGACGTTCTTTGGTACTCGCCAGCATGTCGTCGGCGCTATCGACCCCGCACATCTGCCGTCGGAAAGCGCTTCACCGGAAGCTCGGTCGAATTGCCCCGGACTGCAGTCCAGATCGACGATCGGCTCGGGATCATCGACTGCCATCAGGTTTAGCGGTTACCTAGCCGGACGTGTCCGTCCTGTTCGAATTGACGGCAAAGCTCGGCATTCCAATCGGCCGTGATACGGCGCCTCCTGCTTCGATCAACCGTCGCGGTGAGTCGATAGCGGAGTGTGGCCTCGATCGCGCGGAGGCGTATCGAAATCTCGGGCGTGTCGTTGCGAGTCCTCGTCACAATGAAATTGTGATGGATCAGGAGGCCGGATCCCTGCGGTCGGAATGGCCGAGCGGTTTCTCCGGGGCGATGACGTCGCGCAGCCGCTGCTTCACTTCTTTCAGATCGGGGAAACGTCCCTCAGCCTTGCGCGACCAGATCAGGCGGCCCTGGCTGCGGATTTCGAAAATGCCGCCGGTACCCGGGATCAGGGCGACCTCGCCGATTTCATCCTGGAACGTGGTCAACAATTCCTGGGCCATCCAGCCGGCGCGCAGCAGCCATCGGCATTGCGTGCAGAATTCGATTTCAACGCGCGGCAGCGCGGCAGCTTCTTCGCTCATGCCGTCTTCTCCACCAATGTCCGATCGTCGCCCGGATAGAGGCGGCTCAACCAATAGAGCAGCAGCAATCCGGGAACGGCCAGCAAGGCGGTCAAAGCAAAGAATGATGCCCAATCCATCTGATCGGCAAGCCAGCCGCCGCCGGCCGACATCAAGGTGCGGCCATAAGCCATGAAGGAGGTCAGCAGCGCATATTGCGTGGCCGTGAAGGCGATATTGGTGAGGCGCGAAAGATAGGCGACCATCGCCGCACCGGCCGCGCCGCCAGCCAGATTGTCGGCCGTGATCGCCGCGGTCAGTGCATAGAGGTCATGGCCGCGCCAAGCGACGATGCAGAAGGTGAAATTGGTCAAGGCCTGCAGGACGCCGCCGATCATCAGCGTGCGGAACATGCCGATCCGGGCGACCAGGATGCCGCCGATCAGCCCGCCGAGCACCGTCATCCAGACGCCCCAGAGCTTGCTGACCAGAGCGATCTCGGATCCGCTGAATCCCATCGCCGCATAGAACGGATTGGCCATGATGCCACCGATCGCATCGCCGAATTTATAGAACAGGATGAAGACCAGAATGACGACCCAGCCGCGCCGCTGCGCGAAGTCCGCCAGGGGCCGGATCACGGCTTCGGCGGTCCATTCACGGTAGTTTCGGGGTGCCGGCCGCACCGGTTCGGGGGCCCGCGGCGCGATCAGCGTGACAATGGCCGAGAGCAGCATGGCGGCGGCGAGCACGGCAAAGACGATCTGCCAATCCAGATAATCCGAGAGGGCGAGGGCGCCGGCGCCCGCCAGCAGAAGGCCGAGACGGTAGCCGGTCTGGGTGGCGCCAGCGCCAGCACCTTGTTCTTCATCCGCCAGGATCTCGATGCGATAGGCATCGATGACGATATCCTGGCTGGCCGAGAGGAAGGCGACGACCAGCGCGGCCATGGCGGTGCGCAGCGGTGCAATGGCCGGATCGGTATGGCCCATCGCCAGGATCGCCGCCGCCAGCAATATCTGGATGAGAAACAGCCAGGCGCGACGCCGGCCGAGCCACCGCCCCAGCACCGGCAGATGCACTTGGTCGATGATCGGCGACCAGAGGAATTTGAAGGTATAGGGCGTGCCGGTCAGGGCGAAGAGGCCGATCGTCGTCTTATCGACACCGACCTTGGCCAGCCAATAACTAAGCGTCGACAGCGTCAGCAGCAGCGGCAGACCACTGGCGAAGCCCTGGATCAGGACCAGCAGCAGGCGCGGCCGCAGATACATTGCCATGGCTTGGCGCCAGCCGCGCCGGCCGGAAATGGGCGTGGTAACCTGCATGCCGTTATCCTTGTACCCTGCTTGGGCTCGAGCCGCGTAGCCCGAAGCGAATAGTGACGAATCAAAAAGTTAACGACGATATTGGCAAAGGCCTTATGTCCTTGTCGATGGAATTCCTGGACGTTGCATGTAGGTGGAACGCGGCTTGGACTTCGTCGACGCCGGGCGCTGCAGGTCGCCCTCCACATCTTATTGTTCGCCGAAACTGAACAGATCGTCTTTGCCTATGCCTCTGTCCGTGGCAGGCGTGCGAGGTTAGAGAAAGTGGCTTCGCCATTTCTGGCTACCCGGGGGACAGCAGGTCTTCGATAACGACCGGCATGCTAAACGGAGCGGACCGGCGGGTAAAATGCTATAGTCATCACGAATTCATCAGCAAAAGGACAATGCCATGGAAGGCTTGCGAAACACCGCCGCGCTTATCGGACGTATCCTCATCAGCGTCATTTTCTTATGGAGCGGCTTCGGTAAGGTCAGCAATTTCGGCGGCACCGTCGGCTATATCACCTCGGTCGGGCTGCCCGTGCCGGAAGTGGCCGCCGTCATTGCCATCATCGTCGAATTGCTTGGCGGGCTTTGCCTCTTGGTCGGCTTCCAGGCGCGGCTGGCCGCTTTGGCCATCGCCATTTTCACCATCGCGGCGGGCTTTTCCTTCCACACCAATTTCGGCGACATGACGCAGATGATCATGTTCTTCAAGAATCTCGCCATCGCCGGCGGCGCGCTGCAGATCTTCGCTTTCGGGCCCGGCGCCTTCAGCGTGGACAAGGGCCGCTGAAGCATCGCTTCATCCGCAAAAGGAAACGGCGGCCTGAAAAGGCCGCCGTTTTTTTATCGCGTGTAGAGAGGATGCTTAGACCGCTTCCGCCTGGCGGCTAGCCTTCTTGCGATCATGCGGATTGAGGAGCGCCTTGCGCAGCCGGATCGATTTCGGCGTGACTTCGACGAGCTCGTCATCCTCGATATAAGCGATCGCCTTTTCCAAGGTCATGAGGCGCGGCGGGGTCAGACGCACGGCTTCATCCTTCGAGGTCGTGCGGATATTCGTCAGCTGCTTCGACTTCAGCGGATTGACTTCGAGATCATTGCCGCGGCTATGCTCGCCGATGATCATGCCTTCATAGGTCTCGACGCCACCGCCGACGAAAAGCGGTCCGCGCTCTTCGAGATACCATAGCGCATAGGCAACCGTCGTGCCCTGGGAGTTCGAAATTAGCACGCCGTTGCGGCGGCCTTCGATCGGACCCTTATAGGGCGCGTAGGAATGGAACAGGCGGCTCATCACGCCGGTGCCACGCGTATCGGTGAGGAACTCGCCGTGATAACCGATCAGGCCGCGTGCCGGACAATGGAAAATGAGACGGGTCTTGCCGCCGCCCGACGGCTTCATCTCGGTCATCTCGCCCTTGCGCTGACCGAGCTTGTCGATGACCACGCCGGTGAATTCCTCATCGACGTCGATCACCACTTCCTCGATCGGCTCCAGGCGCTGGCCGGTCGCGGGATCGGTCTGGAAAAGGACACGCGGGCGGCTGATCGAGAGCTCGAAACCCTCGCGCCGCATCTGCTCGATCAAGACGCCGAGCTGTAATTCGCCACGCCCCGCAACCTGGAAGGCGTCGGCACCCGCCGTTTCCGTGATGCGGATGGCGACATTGCCTTCGGCTTCGCGCATCAGCCGCGCACGGATCATACGGCTCGTCACCTTGTCGCCTTCGCGGCCGGCCAGCGGGCTGTCATTGACCGAGAAGGTCATGGCCAGTGTCGGCGGATCGATGTCCTTCGAGGGGATCGGCGCCTCGACTTCGGGGACGCAGATGGTGTCTGCGACGGTGGTATCCTCGAGGCCGGCGATGGCGATGATGTCGCCCGCTTCGGCTTCTTCCACCGGCACCCGCTCGATGCCGCGGAAGGCCAGCAGCTTGGTCAAACGCGCGGTCTGCACGACCGTGCCGTCCTGGCGCATCGCCTTGACGTTCAGATTCATCGTCGCCTTGCCGGTATAGATACGACCGGTCAGTACGCGACCGAGATAGTTGTCGTATTCCAGCGTCGTTACCAGCATGGAGAACGGCTTGTCGGCTTCCACTTTCGGTGCCGGGACGTGGCGCACGATCAGATCGAACAACGGCGTCAGATCCGTGCGTTCGGCTTCCAGGCTCTCCGCCGCCCAGCCCTGGCGCGACGAGGCGAACAGGGTGGGGAAATCGAGCTGCTCGTCGGTGGCGCCCAGTGCCGAGAAAAGATCGAAAACCTGGTCGTGGACTTCATGCGGCTGGGCGTCCGGGCGGTCGCATTTGTTGATGACGACGATCGGGCGCAGGCCGAGAGCCAGCGCTTTCGAGGTCACGAACTTGGTCTGCGGCAGCGGGCCTTCGGCGGAATCGACCAGGACCACGACGCCGTCAACCATGCTGAGGATGCGTTCCACCTCGCCGCCGAAATCGGCGTGGCCCGGCGTGTCAACGATGTTAAGACGGGTTTCCTTCCACTGCACCGAGGTGCATTTGGCGAGAATGGTGATGCCGCGTTCGCGTTCCAGGTCGTTGGAATCCATCACCCGTTCTGCGACCTGCTGATTGGCGCGGAACGAGCCGGATTGCTTGAGCAACTGATCGACCAAAGTGGTTTTGCCATGGTCGACGTGCGCGATGATGGCGATATTTCGTAACTGCATGATAGGCGTATCCAAATTCAAAGAAGCATGGAACAGGTCACGGCCCAGACCTTACAGGTCGGCTGTGACAGTCAGTTGAGCGATGGCAAAGAAGCAGGCCCATAGCTTGTGCTTTGGGACCTGGGCTTCAGGAGCCGGAGCGTTACAGCGTCGGAGGCGTTCCGGACAGACGGTCAGAGGCATAGCGCATGGCGTTCGCTCCTGCTTTCCTCAACCGAGCTTGCTCAGCAGCAATTCGCTGAGCGGCGTTTCCGGCCGCGCGCCGAAGTGTGAAATCACCTCGGCAGCGGCAAGGGCGGCGATGCGGCCGCAATCCGCGAAATCACGGCCCTGGGTGTAGCCATAGAGAAAACCGGCCGCATAGAGATCCCCGGCGCCCGTCACATCGACGACGCGATCGACCGGAAAAGCAGCTACTTCGATCACGTTATCGCCGGCGACGATCAGTGAGCCCTTCGCGCTGCGGGTCAGGGCGGCGATGTCGCAGGCTTCGCGCGTCAGGGCGACCGCCTCGTCGTAATTGTCCGTCTGCCACAGCGCCTTGATTTCCGATTCATTGGCGAAGAGCACATCGACATGCTCGCGGACCAACTTTTGGAATTCGGCGAGATGACGAGTCACGCAGAACGAGTCCGAGAGCGAGAGCGAGACTTCACGGCCAGCATCATGGGCGATCCGCGCCGCCTTCAGGAAAGCTTCCTTGGCCGCCGGCGGATCCCACAGATAGCCTTCCAAATAGGTGACCTTGCTGCGGGTAATCAGATCGGCATCGATATCGTCCGGCGTCAGTTCCACGCAGGCGCCGAGATAGGTGCTCATCGTGCGTTCCGCGTCCGGGGTCACCATGATCATGCAGCGCGCCGTCGGCGTCAGTGATTTGGCACTCGGTGTTTCGAAATAGACGCCGTTGGCGTGAATGTCGTGGCGGAAGATGCCGCCCAGCTGGTCGTTGCCGACCTTGCCGATATAAGCGCCCTTGCCGCCCAGGCTGGCGATGCCGGCAATGGTATTGGCTGCGGAACCGCCCGAGACTTCGACACCGGCGCCCATGGCATCATAGAGCGCGGCCGAGCGCTCCGCATCGACCAGCATCATCGCCCCTTTGGTCAGGCCGAGCCGCGTCATGACATCTTCCTCGGTATGCGCGAGCACATCGACAATGGCATTGCCGATACCGACGACATCCACAAACTTGTCGGACATGAATGACTTCCTCGGGTAGCATGAACTCGGGTAACAAAACACCTCGGTTGCCGGCGTGAAGCGCGGCCCGATAATGGCGGCGCAGTATAGTGCAGTGCAAACAAGGCACAAGCCTCGCGCTCGCCGGGCCGCCGCGCAATTTCGGCAGTGCTCGCCGAGACCAGTCCAGTTCCCATCAGTTTGCCCATTGCGCCCTGGGACCTGGCTCCTTACATTCTAGCAACCAACTGACATAAAAGGGAAAACCCGTGCTCAGCGCCGTTGTGAAGGCTTTATCGCAGCTCAGCGACCCTCCAATCCGACGCGTTATAACCCTGACATTGCTTTTGGCTATTCTGGCAATCGCCCTCCTCCTGGCGCTGGCCTGGTGGCTGGTCGGCTGGCTCAGCGGCCTGCAGGGTTTGTGGGGCGAGGCCGCCCAGTTCGGCGGTATCCTCGCAACCATCGTCGTCGCCTGGTTCACCTTTCCCGCCCTCTCCGCCACCATCGCCAGCCTGTTTTCCGATGACGTCGTCGATGCAGTGGAAGCGCGATACTATCCCGGCAAGCCACCCGCGAAGCAGGTGCCAATTATGGCGTCGATATGGGACGGGCTGAAACTGGCGGGGCTGTCGCTGCTGATCAACCTGGTCGCCCTTCCCTTCCTGTTCGTTCCACCGCTTTACGCGGTGATTTCCTGGGGAGTGGGCGGTTATCTGCTGGGGCGGGAATATTTTGAGATGGTCGCCTTCCGTCGGTTGAGCCGCCCGGACGCCCATCACCTTCTTCGGCAGTATCGCGGCCGCTTCACTATGGCCGGCGTCCTGATTGCCATCGTGCTAACAATTCCTATCGTCAACCTCATTGCACCAGTGATTGCCACAGCTTTTATGGTGCATTTAGCTGAATCTGTGGTAAATCAAAGAGGTATACGGTGAATCCGGGGGTCGCTTCGGCGAGTCGGAGGAACCGGCCGGTGGCACGGGTTACGGGGTGCCGCCGCCTGTGTCAGCCATCATCCAGGGGATTCCTTTCCGCAGGTTGAAGGTACCACGGGCAGTCTCCCAGGGATGGTTAATGGGAGACGTTCCTAGGGGGACACTCGGACGAAAAGGTAGGAATATGTTTGGCAAGAAAAAGGATTCAGACGCCGTGACGCAGCCGACTACCGAGACCGGCCAAGACACCGGCCGCAGCAGCTATTTGAAGCCGGATGCTTCTTCCGCCGCCAGCGGCGTAAGTCGGCCGGCTTCGAATCCCGACATCTCCCGTCGGCCGCCGGATCTGAGCGCTTTCGCGCCGCGCCGTGCCGATACGCCGGCCACCTCTCCCGCCGCCAGCAGCACGCCGGCTTCTACGGGAACCCAGGGTGCCGGCGAGATGAAGAAGCTGATCGTCGGTCGCGAGATCAACCTGAATGGTGAAGTCCGCAATTGCGACAGCCTCGTGGTCGAAGGCACGGTGGAAGCCGTGCTGAGCGATTGCCGCAGCATCGAATTGGCGCCAAGCGGCCAGTTCAAGGGGTCGGCAAATGTTGAAGCCGCCGATGTCAGCGGTCGTTTCGACGGCGAGCTGACGGTGAACGGCCGCCTTACCGTGCGGTCGACCGGCAAAGTTCTCGGCAAAGTCTATTACGGCCAATTGGAAATCGAACGTGGCGGCATTCTGTCCGGCACGGTCGAAGCATTGCCGGAGACGGCCCGCGCCGCCGGCATCACCGGCGACAAGCTGGTCTAACACCAAACTGCGGCGAAGCGGCTGGGGCCGCATCGCCGCGGTGAAGGTGACCTTGCGGGTCATGATTGCGGCGACGGATGGCAAAATCGTCGCCGGCATCATCAGGCGGTAACCATCCTTTAGTAAAGCGCCGGCTATTCTGTCGGGCGAAAGGATGCGGCAGGGTCGCCAAACGATCGCCGTATCGTCAATCGGAATCAGGTCCGGCTATCGGGCCATAAAGGGGGCATGTGATGGGTGGCTTCAGCACCTGTCGCAGCATTGTTGGGGAAAGTTCATCGTCGCGGCGAGCCGTAACGACGTTGCTGTCGTTGTGTTTCGCCAGCTTGCTGCTGGCGGCCTGCCAGAGCGCGGGCGATCCGGTCGGCACCCCGGTGACCTCCAAGACCAAGACTTCCCAGAACTCGGCAATGGCCAAGGTGGAAACACCGGCAGGCAAGACCGATTGGCTTAACGGTGAAGATCTGGTCGGCCTGGCGGATCGCGATGTTTCGGCTGCCCTGGGCACCCCAACCCATATCCGGAAGGATGACCCGGCCGAAATCTGGCAATACAGCAGCCAGGATTGCGTGCTGGATTTCTACCTTTATCAGGCGGGCGGCGGCATGCAGGTCGCTTATGTGGAAGCCCGCGACCGCATGGCCCAGGCCGAACGGGCCGATCGCTGCGTCCATTCGCTGCTCAGCAGCGGCGATCCCGCGGTGAAAACAGCCAAGATCGAAAAAACCGCCGACGCCAGCCAGTAATAGCCCGGATCGCAGCCGGGCCTTGGCACTATCCTTCGATCAAGGTCTTGCCCTTGAACTGGCAAATTTCGCGCACCACGCAGATCGAACAATCCGGCTTGCGCGCCTTGCAGATATAGCGGCCATGCAGGATCAGCCAGTGATGGGCATGGCGCCTATATTTGACCGGAACCTTCTTCTCCAAGGCAAGCTCAACCGCGAGCGGCGTCTTGCCGGGGGCCAGGCCTGTGCGATTGCAGACTCGGAAGAGATGGGTGTCGACGGCGATGGTGGGATGGCCGAAGGCGATATTCAGGACTACATTGGCCGTTTTCCGGCCCACGCCGGGCAATTCCTGCAAGGCGTCCCGATCCTCAGGCACCTTGCCGCCATATTTCTCAATCAGCATTTCCGACAGGCGGATGACATTCTTTGCCTTGGTGTTGAAAAGGCCGATCGTCTTGATATAGCCCTTCAGCTTCGCCTCGCCGAGCTTCACCATTTTCTCCGGCGTATCGGCGACTTTAAAGAGCGGCTCCGTCGCCTTATTGACTGAGACATCGGTCGCCTGGGCGGAGAGAGCGACCGCCACCAGCAAGGTATATGGATTGATATAATTCAGCTCGGCCTTCGGTTCCGGATTGGCGGCCGCGAGGCGTGCGAAAAACGCCTCGATCTGGTCTTTCT
The DNA here is from genome assembly GCF_034044715.1 of Dongia soli. Lineage (NCBI taxonomy): Bacteria > Pseudomonadati > Pseudomonadota > Alphaproteobacteria > Rhodospirillales > Dongiaceae > Dongia > Dongia soli. The sequence continues at coordinate 780,928 of NZ_JAXCLW010000001.1, forward strand.
TCAGCATCTACTCCCCATTGGGCCGCCCGGTCAGCTTGTCGGCCGCGGCCTTGTCGCCCCGTTGCGCGCTTGCCCGGCATGGCATATGCCCGGCCTGCAACCCCATCTGGCGCCTGCCGTGGCTTCAACCCATCGACGCGGGAGTCTATACTGCCTCCCTATGAACGACCAGAAGCGACATCCTTCTTCCGGCGACTCGTCTCCCGATGACGGGGTGCAAAGCGGCGGGGTTGGGCCAGGGGCCGCCGACCGGAACGGCCATCCGGTCTTCGAGGCGGTCCTCTATCCCCATCGCAGTCTATCGCCCCGGGGCTTCGTCATTCTCATCGCCGTCACCGGCATCGTCGGCTTCGTCTATGGAGTGGCTTTTCTGCTGATGGGCGCCTGGCCGATCTTCGGCTTTTGCGGCACGGAATGGCTGCTCTTCATCTATCTCTTCCGCAAGCATCTGAAGGGCGACCGCAGCGCCGAAAGGCTGCGTCTTTACGACGACCGCTTTACCGTCGAAACGATCTCGCCGAAAGGCGAGGTCCAGCGCTACCGGTTCCAGCCCTATTGGCTGCAGGTCATTCTCGACCGGCCGGACGAGCCGGATAATGCCCTCTATCTCAGGTCCCATGGCAAACAATTGCAGATCGGCGCTTTTCTCAGCCCTCAGGAGCGCCGTGATATCGCCGGCGAGCTACGACATGTCCTGACACGCTGGCGCACCGCCTGAATATTCCGATCGCATAATCCTCCTCACCAGCAGAAAGCCGACCCGGCCGATGTCCATCGCCAATGACTCAAACCCGCCTGCGGCGCCGCGCCCGGACAAGGCAATGGCGATCGGGGGAGTCCCGCCGGCGGCGATCCGGCATCCGCAATTTGCCGATTTCGCGTTGCTCTGCTTTCTCGCGTTTCTCTGGGGCTCATCGTTTCTCGCCATCAAGATCGCCGTCGATGACGGCCTGCCGCCGATGTCGCTGGCAACCTACCGCATCGCTATCGGCGCCGTGGTTCTCTGCAGCCTCGCTTGCGCCAAGGGGCAAGCCTGGCCGCGTGGCCGCCACCTGTGGCGGCGTTTGACTTTCCTCGGCGTCATCGGCAACTCGCTGCCCTTCTTCCTGATCGGCTGGGGCGAGCAATATACGCCGTCCAATCTGGCGGCGATCCTGATGGCGGTGATTCCGATCTTCGTCGTCGTCCTGGCGCATCTGATGACACCGGACGAGAAACTGACCTTCGGCAAGAGCGTCGGTGTCGGCATAGCGCTGGTCGGTGTGGTCGTGCTGGTCGGCGTCGATGCCTTGCAGGGCATCGGCCAATCGGTGATCGGGCAATTGGCGATCCTCGGTGGAACGCTCAGTTATTCGCTCTACGGCGTCAATACGCGCCGCCTGCCGACGATGGGGCCGGAAATGACGGTTGGCACCATTCTGCTGATGGGCTTTCTGACCTTGCTGCCGGTCTGGCTGGTGCATGACAGACCCTGGGAGATCCACCATACCCGCCCCGCCATTCTGGTGATCCTTTGGCTGGGCCTCATCTCGACCGCTTTTGGCAATCTGCTGTTCTTTTTGATTCTGCGGCGGGTGGGCGCCGGCTTTGCCGCCTTCAACAATTATCTCGTGCCGGTGATGGGAATCGGCTGGGGCTTTTTCTGGCTTGGCGAAAAGCCGGGCTGGAATGCACTACTGGCCCTGCTCATGATTCTCAGCGGCCTGGCGGCGACACGCTTCCTGAGCGCACCAGCTGCGTGGCGGCGCAACGCCGGATCCGGCAGTTAAAGGCCTATGAGCAGTTAAAAACCGACGAGCCGCGCTCAACCGCCGCTGCCGTTTGCGCCGCCATTACCGTCCTGACCGCCGCCATTCGTCGCGGCCCCGCTGATGCCGAAACCGAGCACGTCGCGCATATCGTAAAGGCCCGGTTTCTTGCCGGCCACCCAGAGCACCGCCCGCACCGCACCGCGGGCGAAGATCTCGCGGTTCGACGCCTTATGGGTGATCTCCACGCGCTCGCCATCGGCGGCAAAAATCACTGTGTGATCGCCGACGACATCGCCGCCGCGCAAAGCCGCGAAACCGATTTCCCCGCGCTGGCGCGGTCCGACTTGGCCCTCCCGGGAACGGCGCGCCACCCGGCGAAGCGCCACATTGCGGCCGCGCGCCGCCGCTTCCCCCAAAGCCAGCGCGGTGCCGGATGGCGCATCGACCTTGTGGCGATGATGCATCTCGACGATTTCGATATCCCAATCGACGTCGAGGATACGGGCGACCTCCTCCACGATCTGCTCCAGCAGATTGATGCCGAGGCTCATATTCGAGGCGAGGACGATCGCCGTGCGTTGCGCCGCCCGTCCGATCGCGGCGATCTGATCCGAATCCAGGCCGGTGGTGCCGATCACATGGGCGCAACCCCATTTAGCCGCGAGACCGGCATGCACGACAGTTGCCGACGGATTGGTAAAATCCAGCACCACATTGGCGGTTTCGAACAGGATCGCCGGATCTTCCGTGACCGAGATGCCGAGCGGCTCGGCCCCGGCGAGAGCGCCGAGATCCTGGCCGAGCGCGGGCGAGCCGCGCCGTTCGGTACCCCCGACCACCATGACACCGGGCGCGTTGATCAGCATCTTCAGCAGCATCTGGCCCATACGGCCGCCACAACCGACGATACCCACCTTGATTGCGCCATTGCTCGACCGGCGCATGACGATCGGCTTGGCTCCCGGAGCGGGCTTGGCGGCAGAAACTTTTGGCGCTGCCGGCTTGGCGGGCGCCGGAGTCGGAGGCGAAGCCGGTTTTGCAGCCGGCGCTTTCTCGGCAGCCGGCTTGGCCGCCGGCCGCTCCGCGATACGCGGCGAGGAACCCGTTTCCGGCTTAGCTTTCGCTTTTTCCTTCAAAAGCTTAACAGGCTTTGGCGACACCTTCGGCAGAGCTTTCTTGGGACTGGATTTGGCCGCCGGCTGGGCCCTTTGCGGCTTCGATGCTTTCTTCGTTGCCATAAATCCCCCGAAATTATTTTGCGTATCTAAGCGAGTTCGGGCCGGTTGGGCAACAGGCGCTTGGGGACAGGGCCCTGAAAGCCCCCCTCTTTTATACCCTTGCTCGAGGCGGCTTCCGTGCCGTCTGAGCTGCTATCCGGTGCCCGCTTGAATTGTGCGGGGACGACTTGCGGTCTTGCCGGCCGATCCTTAGGCTGCGGGCGGGGAGAAAGCGTGGTTGGGAGCGGCACCGTCAGGAGTTGCACCATCGGAGAACCGCGCCATGGGCACTGCGTGACATATGATGAAACGGTTTTGCGCACTTGTTATCTGCCTGTTGCTGACCGGATGTTCGCTCTGGCCCTGGTCCGCGGATGAAGAAACGACGACCGCGATCCCAACCATCGGCGTCATCAGCGCCTTGAGCGAGCGCATTACCCTTGCCCAGGTCAATAGTGTCGGCTGGGAAAAGAGCAGCTACCAGTTTCCCCTGGAAGATTGGCAGATCGATGCAACAGCGTCGTCCGAAGCAGAGCGCCTACTGCGGAAACGCGGCTATGATGTCCGGCCGGTCCGGTACGACCGCAAGGCATTCAGCGCCAATGCGCTGGGCGGACCGGTTGCCCGCGGCGGATTGCTGGACCGCAAACGACCGGCCTTGGCGCCGGTCATCCGATCCGCGGTTCAGCCCAATGATCTCGACTTGTATCTTGTCCTGGTCGAAGCCTCGGTTCCCCTGGGCGCGCTTGACCCGCACGGCGTGGCGCTCCTGCGCCTCGGCGGCGAACCGACCGCCGTCGCGCTTTATCATGCCTTCCTGATCGATGGCCATACTGGCGAAACAGTGGAAGATATCCACGCTGAGCCACTGGGCAATGGCTGGTACCAGCTGGCCCGCGTTGATGGTCCTTATGCGGAAATGCATAAATCCGTTTGGCCCAAGCCGATCACCGCCTGGACCGCCTCGCAGCGCCAGGATTTCCAGGCGAAGATCGAGGATCTGCTTCATCCCAGCCTGCGGAAAACGCTGGATCAACTCGACCTTGACCGGCGATAGATCGCGTTGCTCGCGGCTTGCCCGACGCCATGCGCGATGCGCCAAGCGTCATTCAAAAGTTTGCTGATGTCTTCAGGCCGAGCACAACCGCATCATTGTTATGGCTGGCGCCGCCGGGATCGAGAATGTATTGCGCATTCGGCCGGATTTGCAGGCCGCGGATCGGACGGACCGTATAGTAGAGCTCGAAAACATATTCGGAATGCTGCCGCTCGGCATCCTCATTGCCTTCCGCATTGGCAACCCGGTCATTGACATGTGTCGTGCCGACGGCGAGGGCGACATCGTCATCAGGCCGGAAGGAAAAGGGGCCGGTATAGACGGCACCAAGGGCGATCTGCCGGTCCGTGGTGGCCGTTCGGGTATCGGTGAAGACGGCATTTAGGAAGAGATTGAGGCCGCCTTTGGGATTCCCCGTATCCGTATGGGTAATCTGCTGTTGAAAATTGATGTAGCCGCCGAAACGGCCGCGCTCGTGATTGGCTTCGACACCAGGATTATCCGCGGTCACCGTATTGTCTTCGTTGACCACATCCGGCACGCGGGCAGTATCGCCCCAGGCGCCGAATTTATAGCTGCCCGGCAACTTGCCATTGCCAAAGACCGGCAGCCAGGCGAATTCGACCGGGATCAGCACGCCTTTGGAATCGGGATAGAAGCGCGGCGTAATCGCATCTTCGCTGGTGGCGTATTTCGGGTTTTCGTCATAGAAGCCGATCTGAGCATAGCCGAAGGAGCCTAGCCGAAGCTTAGCCCTGGTGCCCCATTGGCTGACCGGCCAGGTGAAGATGTAATCGCCAACCACGTTCCCCGGCGCCGAGCCACAGAAGGTTAGATTCTGGAAATCGCAACTGAAGGCGGCGAAGTCCTCGCCGATGGTCAAGCGCCCGATCTTCCAATCAAGGATGCGATCGAAATAATCCTGGGCGTACCAGAATTGCGTCAGCCGCCAGGTCTGGCCCCGGCCATAGACTTCCTGCACTTCCTGTAGCGTGCCGAGATTGGCGTTCTTGCTTAGATTGTTGCCGTTGCGGCTGGTGAAGGAGACCTGGAACTTGGCGTCGTGGATGCCGAACAGCTTGTCGAAATCGAAGGTCGAGCCGAAGGTCCACTGATCGGTGTAATCCCATTTCGTCGCATCGCCGCCCCTGAGATTGGAGGCGAATTCGCTGACATAGCCCAATTGCAGGTCGACCCCATCATCGCGCAATTTGGTGCGGAGCCCACCCCAATCTCCAAGCATCCACGAGTCCGGGCCGGGATCTGGCTTCGCCACCGGCGGCGGTCTTGCCGCGTCATCGTCAGCGTGAGCCGCAGCGACGGTCAGAAAGATTGCGCAGAAAAGCATCACGACTCGTCGCGAGTCCGTTCGCCGGCTTTCAGCACGACGATGCGAGGCGGCAATTGTTTTTGGATCTATTGGCGTTTGAGCGGCCGGCTTTTGCGGAGGACCAAAGACGGGGGCGAAACGACGGCCTTCATGAGCCATGTCAAATAGTCTCCCCCACGGGGTTCAACCTTGGCAGATGGGCCACGAATAAAGTGCTGATGTGTGTCAAAGGTTGCCGCGGCTCTCGCCGGCCGGCAAATCGGCTGGGACGGCATTGGCTTTGCACAAGCGAAGCGCTGCAGGGATCTGAGGCTGCGATCTACCGGTTGCAACGACTGCGGTTGCGGTCCAGCGGGATTTGCCAAAACGGATCAGGCAGGGCGACCTGCCTTCTGTGGTGAAGCCACAGTTCAGGCTGGAGAAGTCCCGCTTCCATCTGAAAGCTCGATCGCCGCTACTCTATTGATAGAGCCGGTGGAGAGAGCGATGGCCTTGTCCGTCACACAGCGGAAGAAAAGAGCGCGATGCTGTGCGCGCTCCTCTTTGATCCTAGTCGCGGCTGGCGTCGAAGAATTCTTTCACCCGGGCGAAGAAGCCATCCGATTCCGGCGACTGCTTGCCGGATTTCGCGCTTTCGGCGACGAATTGCTCCAGCAGGTCTTTCTGCTTCTTGGTAAGGTGCACCGGCGTTTCGACCACGACTTCCGCATACATATCGCCGCGGCTCGGTGAGCGCAGCACCGACATGCCTTTGCCCTTGAGCCGGAACTGCTGGCCGTTCTGGGCCCCGGCCGGAATACTCACCTTGGCCCGGCCGCCATCCACCGTCGGAATTTCGATTTGACCGCCCAGCGCCGCCGTGGTCATCGGAATGGGTACCCGGCAATAGATATCGGCACCATCGCGCTGGAACAACCGATGGGGTTTGACGGTGAGGAAGATATAGAGATCGCCCGCCGGCGCCCCGCGCATGCCCGCTTCGCCCTCACCTGCGAGACGGATGCGGGTGCCGTCTTCGACCCCGGCCGGAATCGACACCTGCAGGGTCTTTTCCTTGGCGATGCGACCCTGGCCGTGGCAGTTAGTGCAGGCCTTTTCAATCACCTTGCCGCCGCCGCCGCAGGTTTGACAGGTCCGCTCGATCGTGAAGAAACCCTGCGTCGCCCGCACTCGGCCATGGCCGTGGCATGTCGGACAGGTGACCGGCTGCGCGCCTTTTTCACCGCCAGTCCCTTGGCATGCATCGCATTGAATCGAGGTCGGCACCCGGATCGTTGCCTGCTTGCCATGGAACGCGTCTTCCAGGCTGACTTCCATGTTGTAACGCAGATCGCCGCCGCGGCCCCGGGCCTGGCCGCCGCCGCCGCGCCGCCCGCCCATGAATTCGCCGAACATCTCGTCAAAGATGTCGGCAAAGCCCGAGCCGGTGAAATCGAAGCCGGCGCCATTGCCGAAGGGATTGCCGCCGCGGGCGCCGCCGCCATTCTCGAAGGCGGCGTGACCGAAGCGATCATAAGCTGCCCGCCTTTGCTCGTCCTTCAGAATGTCATAGGCTTCGTTGACTTCCTTGAACTTCTGCTCAGCCGACTTGTCACCCGGATTGCGGTCCGGATGATACTGCATGGCCATCTTGCGATAGGCCTTTTTGAGATCATCGGCTGAGGCGGATTTCTCCACGCCCAGAAGATCGTAATAGTCTTGCTTCGACATCGGCTCAAAAATTCATGAAATTCGGTTGCTCATCGTCCCATGAAAGTGTGGACGAAAGATTGATTCCCCATCGCCCGGCCCCTGCCGCACTAACGCCGCGGAAATAACAGTGGCCCCTCGCCCGCCTGTCATGGGCAGATCGAGGGGCCATCCGGATGTTATTTGCGCAGATGCCCTGGCATTCCGCCGCTCCTTAGGCCGATTTGCCTTTCCGCTCATCGACTTCTTCGAAATCGGCATCCACAACCTTATCGTCGCCCGAGCCGCCGGCCGACTCACCGCCGGTGGCGCCACCGGCAGGCTGACCGTCGCCGGCTTCGCCCGCGGCTTGGCTTGCCTTGTAGAGCGCTTCACCGACCTTCATGACCGCCTGGGTCAGCGCATTGGTCTTGGCTTCGATCGCCTCGACATCCTCGCCGTCCTTGACGCTCTTCAGCTCAGCCACCGCCGCTTCGACCGCCGACTTGTCGGCTGCGGCGATCTTGTCGCCGGATTCCGACAGTTGTTTTTCGGCGCTGTGGATCAGAGCTTCCGCCTGGTTCCGGGCCTCGACCAGCGCCTTGCGCTTCTTGTCCTCGGCGGCATGCGCCTCGGCATCCTTCACCATCTTTTCGATATCGGCGTCGTTGAGACCGCCTGAGGCCTGGATGCGGATCTGCTGCTCCTTGCCGGTGGCCTTGTCCTTCGCCGAGACATTGACGATGCCGTTGGCGTCGATGTCGAAAGTGACCTCGATCTGCGGCACGCCGCGCGGTGCTGCCGGAATGCCCATCAGGTCGAACTGGCCGAGGATCTTGTTATCCGCCGCCATCTCGCGCTCGCCCTGGAAGACGCGGATCGTCACCGCCGTCTGGCCGTCTTCCGCGGTCGAGAAGACCTGCGACTTCTTGGTCGGGATCGTGGTGTTGCGATCGATCAGCCGGGTGAAGACACCGCCCAGGGTTTCGATGCCGAGCGACAGCGGTGTCACATCCAGCAGCAACACGTCCTTGACGTCGCCCTTCAGGACGCCGCCCTGGATGGCCGCACCAACCGCCACGACTTCGTCCGGGTTGACGCCGCGATGCGGCTCACGGCCGAAGAATTCCTTCACCTTCTCGATGATCTTCGGCATGCGGGTCATACCGCCGACCAGGATCACCTCGTTGATGTCGCTGGCCTTCAGGCCGGCATCCTTCAGCGCCTTGCGGCACGGCTCGATGGTACGCTCGACCAGCTCTTCCACCAGAGCTTCCAGCTTGGCGCGGGTCAGCTTGATGTTGAGATGCTTCGGGCCCGACTGATCGGCCGTGATGAAAGGCAGGTTGACTTCAGTCTGCATTGAGCTCGAAAGTTCGATCTTGGCCTTTTCAGCGGCTTCCTTCAGACGCTGCAAGGCGAGCTTGTCCTTCCGCAGGTCAATGCCCTGCTCTTTCTTGAATTCGTCGGCGAGATAATCGATGACGCGGGCGTCGAAATCCTCACCGCCCAGGAAGGTATCGCCATTGGTCGACTTCACTTCGAAGACGCCATCACCGATTTCCAGGACCGAGATATCGAAAGTACCGCCGCCAAGGTCATAGACCGCAACGGTGCCGCTGCCCTTCTTCTCCATGCCGTAAGCGAGCGCTGCCGCGGTCGGCTCGTTGATGATGCGCAGCACTTCGAGACCGGCGATCTTGCCGGCATCCTTGGTCGCCTGGCGCTGGCTGTCGTTGAAGTAAGCGGGAACAGTGATGACCGCCTGGGTCACTTTTTCGCCAAGGTAATTCTCGGCGGTTTCCTTCATCTTCTGCAGGATGAAGGCGGAGACCTGCGACGGTGAATAATTCTTGCCATGGGAGTTGACCCAGGCATCGCCATTGTCGCCGGCGACGATCTTATAGGGAACCAGGCCCATATCCTTCTGCGTCAGCGGATCGTCGAAACGGCGGCCGATCAGACGCTTGATCGCAAACAGGGTGTTTTCCGGGTTGGTCACCGCCTGGCGCTTCGCGGCCTGGCCGACGAGACGTTCGCCGGAATCGGTGAAGGCCACCATCGACGGCGTGGTGCGCGCGCCTTCGGCATTCTCGATCACCCGCACGTCCTTGCCATCCATCACGGCGACGCAGGAATTGGTAGTGCCGAGGTCGATACCGATAACTTTGCTCATGTCATCCTCTTCGGTTCAGCAGACCCCCAACGTAGCCTTCCCAATGAAGCGCCACGGGGATCCCCGTCTTGTGGTTTCGTTTGAATATCCCTGACCACCGGGCAAGTCCTCCCTGCGGAAAGACCGGCCGAAGTCCCGGGAAACCTCATAATCCGATGGATATATAGGGCCTTTTCAAGGCTTTGCAAGCGGCTCTGGGTAAAAGCTGGAGCAGTAAATCCAGGCATCAGCAGCGCTCGCCGAAGACAGTGCCCCCGGCGGTGCCGCCGCCGGTGCCCCCGGTACTGGCCGCGGTGGGGCTGGCGGCGGGCGGCGCCTGAATGGCAAAGCCCGCCAGCAAGCCCCGGACCCGGCGCAAAACAGTTTCGCGCTCGGCAACCAGCCGCCCGGCCAGGCACTGTGCCTTGACTGGATCGCCGCTAAAGGCACCGCTGCGGATCAGCCAGGCAATCAGGGTGGGAACGTGGCGAGCCGGACGGGCGTGCCCCCGGCGAACGGCCCAATCATACATATGATCAATGACATCCTTGCGCCGGCCGGTGGCGAAGCGCCGGCGCCGGCGCCGGCGCAGCCGTTCTTTAAAAGTGGTCTTTTCCGGTTCGACCGGCAAGTCGAACAGGCTGATCGGCCGGCCGGTTAACGCGGCATCCGCCAGCATGGAAACGCTGTCGGCCGTCACCACGAAACGGTCGGCCATGCCAAGAATGGCCGGGTAAGGATTATCTTCAGGCCGCTGGAAGCCTTCCGGCGGGAATGGCAGGAAGCGATGACGGTCCGGAGAAGACCCGGCCAAATGAGCGAGAAGGCTCGCCACTTCGGGGGGCGTCCGCCGGCCGGTCGCAATCAGCAGCGAGCCGCCGGTCAAGCCCGCCAGCCGGGCGAGATCCGCGGTCAGGCGCTCGCCCTCGGGTTTTCCGAAGATCAGCGGGCTGGACGGTCCCCCGACCAGGACGCCAATCAATGGCCGCGGCAAAGTGCCGAACTGCGTCCGCCACACCCCCTGCGCCTCATCCGCCGGCGGGATTTCGGGGGTGAAAGGCAGGGTCAGCCGGATCAGATTGGCATTGTCGGGGAGACCGTATTGCGCCGTGGTAACCACCAGATCGCATATGTCCATGGATCCTTCCACCCGGCCCAGCACGATGATCCGGGTATGTCCGCCGGATTGTTCCTTGATCCAGCTGGCCAGACGCAGTCCGCCCCGGCCAACGCCGATAACCGCATCCGGCCACGGCGCCGCATAGCCGGAATTGCCAGGATCCTGACGGCGATCGAAGGGAGGCTTGAACTCGGCGCGCCAGCCAAAGGCGCGTTCCAAAGCCGTGGCTAAGGCAGCAACCTGGGCGTGGTCTCCGGCGCGCCAAGCGCTGATCGCCCAGATAACCGGCTTGGCTGCGACAGTATCGTCAGATGTCATGGTCAAAAGTCACAGCCGAAAGCCTTGTCAGGCAAATTGCAGACGTTGGCCGATGCCAAGCTGTGCCGCCTTCTCCAACATGGCGGCACCCAATGCAATATCGCTGAGACTGAGGCCCCGGTGCCACAGCAGGATGGTCTCTTCGTCAGTCTCGCGTCCCGGCTTCAGGCCGGCGACGATCTGGCCGAGTTCGGCGTGGAGATTCTGTTCCGTGAGCCGGTCGCTATCGACATGGGCGCGCAGGGCGCCGAAAGGCAGGCCCTTGCGGCATTGGCCCCAGTCATCGACCACCATCTTGTCCATAATATCCGTCAGCGAGAGTTCCACCGCGCTCATCGTTCCATAGGGGACGACAAAGGCGCCCTTCTTGATCCAGGCGGTTTTCAGCATCGGCTCGGGACGCGGCAAGCGTGACGCCTCGACGACGATATCGGCGCCGCGCACGCAGCTTTCCCAATCATCGGTTGCGACCACCGGCTTCCCGAGATCGGCCGACAGGCGCTCGGCAAAGGCCTTCCGGCTTTCGGGGCGGCGGGAATGGACGCGGATTTCGTCGAAATCATAGAGATGATTGAGCAGCCGCACATTCCAATAGGCCGTGCCACGGGCGCCAATATGACCGAGTACCCGTGATCCCTTGCGGGCGAGATGCTTGGCGCCGATCGCCGTCAGCGCTCCGGTGCGCATATCGGTAATACCGCCAGCATCGAGGATTGCCTTGGGCATGCCGGTTTCGGGATCGAAGAGATTGAGCAGCGCCATTTCCGATGGCAGGCCGCGCTGGTAATTCTCGACGAAATCGCCGACCACTTTGACGCCAGCGAAGCCCAGCGGCTTGACCACCCCGCGCAAGACATTGAAATGACCCTTGTCGGAGCTTTCGGGAATGAGGTGAACCCGTGGCTCGATGACCGTCTGGCCTTGACCCTGCGCCCGCAACCCATTTTCGACCGCCGCCAAGATCTCGGCATCGCTTAACGCCAGTTTGGCGATATCGGGCCCATTCAAATACGTCAGGAATATCTCGGACATGGCATGAAACCTTTTTTGCGCTGCGAAAGGAGGCGGAACGGCGAGGCGATCATCGCGTTTAAGATTATTGAGCCTTTGCGGAGACCTGTATAGACAAGTCAGGTCGCCCAAGGCAATTGCAGCGGAGCATGCGATGATTTCGGCCGGCTTGGAAAGCAAGGATATGGACGGTGCCAGCAGCGTGATCGAGCTGGACCGGACCGAGGATCTGACGCTGGAGATCTATGAGGCGGTGGTCGGCGGTCGGGCGAAGGTGTCGGTCGCGCCGGCAGCGCTGGACCGCGTGACAAAGCGCCGAGAACAGTTCTTGCGGCATCTCGATACCGGCGTGATCTGCTACGGCGTCAATACCGGCCTCGGCGCGCTCGCCAAGCAAGACCTGAATGCCGAGGAGCAAGCTGCCCTGCCGCGTCAGATCCTGTTCGGCCGGGCCGCAGCGATCGGCGCTCCTTTCGATGCAAAAATTGTCCGCGGCGCCCTGCTGATTAAGCTGGCGCATTTCCTTGATGGTGCCTGTGCGGTCACGCCGGAGCTTTGCACCTTCCTGGTCGCCCGGCTGAATGACGGCCTCACACCCTATGTCCCAAGCGAAGGCCTCGGCATGGCGGGGGAAATCATCGCCTTGTCGCATCTGGCCCAGGTCCTGATCGGCGAAGGTTTCGTGCTGGACGCGGCCGGCACGCCACAGCCGGCGGACATCTGGTATCGCAATCATGGCGTCACCCCCTATGAGCCGCAGCCCAAGGAAGGCCTGTCCCTAATCAACGGGACGGCGCTGGCGCCGGCTTACGCCTATAGCCTCTGGCAGGGATTGGACCGGACCCTGACCCAGGCTGATCTGATCGCCGCGACTAGCATTGAAGGATTGGCCGCGCCGCTGGAGGCCTATGATCCTTTGGTTGGGCAGTTGCGACGTGAACCCGGCCTCAATGCGGCAACCGCACGGCTGCGCGACTTGCTGCGGGATAGCGAGATTTCCCGCCAGGCGAAACAGGCGCCCGTCTCCTTCCGCGTCATTCCCCAGGTTCACGCCGCCGCCCGATACGCCTTGGACGGCCTGTCGGCCGCAATAGCAGCCGAGTTTGTATCGATCGGCGATAATCCGGTTTTCGTCCTCGATGAGAATGAGCCGGAAAAGAGTCGCCTGCTTCATTGCGGGAACTTCCACGCAGCGGCGCTGGCAAATGCGGTGGATGCGGCGGCCACGGCCCAGATGCAAATCGGCCTGCTGGCGGAACGGCGATTGCACCGTTTGCTGGATGCACGGATCAGCGGCTTGGCGCCGCAACTGGCCAAACGCCCCGGCCTTGATGCCGGGCTGGTGACGCTGCATAAAGCCGCCCTCGGACTGACTGCCGAATTGCGATCGCTGGCCGCCTCGCCATCGGTGATGCATGGCGAAAGCTCCTTCGGCCAGGAAGACGTCATGACCATGATCTTCCCCGCGCTGGATCGGCTGGGGCGGATCGATCGGATCAATCGGCGCGTTCTCGCTTATGAACTCTATGCTGCCCTGGTCGCGGTCGATGCGCGGGAGGCGCAGCCTAGTTTCGCCATCGGCGAGTTGCTGACGCGGGCGCGCAATGTCATTCCGCCTTATGACGGCGATCGCAGCTATGGTCCCGAGATCGAACGGCTGCTGGCTCTGGTTTTCGACTAATCCGTTTGGATCGCCTTCGTCACGGCCACTGCTCGACCAGGGAAGCATCCTGTTTGACAAATGATGCGGTGAATCTGCGCCGGTGCATCCGCATGGGGTAGCCCCGGCAAGGGATGACCATCGCGGATGAAGGACAGCATATCAGCCGCTACCTCATCGGGTGCGCTCCACTGACATTGTGGCCGATATCGTCTTCCTGCAAGCCCGAAGCCGGTAGCGGTCGACGGCCATATTGCTTCCAGAACATCGGCGCCTGCTGGCTCGCCGCCGCCAGCGTCGAGACCGCCAGCTTCTTCAGCCGTTCCGTATTGTCGGTCGCCAGCAACGCCTTGGTGGCCCCAATCCAGGTGCCAAGCTTCACAGCCGCGGTCTCCGGCACATAGAATTTCAGAAAGGCGGGATCGGCCGGATCGGCCACCCAGTTCTTCGCCAGCCAGATTCGCACCTCTGAATCCGCCTTGACCGGCGCAACCGTATAGAAGTCCTCAGGGTACACCTTCCCCTCAGCCTCTAGCGCCTTGCGCCAACTGCCTTCCACTGGCTCCTTCAGCACATAATCGCGCAAGGCGGCGTTATCGACACCCTTGGTGGAAGTGGCGACAAGAACGGCGCGCGTCACCATCTCCGGATGGTTCAACGCCATTTCCTGCACCACGAAACTGCCCATGGAATGTCCGGCCAAGGTAGCCCTGCGGATCTGCTTTGCCTGCATGAAGGCCTTGATGTCATCGGCAAGGTCGCTCATCCGAAAACATCTCTCCGGGGCGGCCGCACAAGCATCGACAGGCGGCATGGAACTGGTGCCATGGCCGCGCAGATCGACAGAGAGGATATGCAGCTTTGGATCCATCCGATGCAGCGCCGCCATGGTCGGCGCCCAGGACCGGGCGCTATCGGTCTCGCCGTGGATGAGGATGACCGTTTCACCATCCACCGGTCCCAGTTCCAGATAGGTCATGCTGATCCCGGTCGGCAACTGGATCCGGCATTTCGGTTTGTCGAAGGTGGCGCAGGTGGCGGCTTGCGCCGAGATGCTTGTCATGACGGCAGAAAGTAACATGACAAGGGCAGGCATGATCAAGAACGCCGGCAGCAGGAAACGCTTTGTCAGTCGAATTCCCCCGACAGCTTCGGCCGCATCTGGATGTTCCGCGTTGCATCGCGGTTGAAGCAGGATGAAAATCGAACCCGCAACCTCAATGGCCAGAGGACGTCATGTCGAGGGAAATCGAATTCTGGTTCGACTTCAGTTCGCCCTATGCCTATTTCGCCGCTTTGGAAATAGAAGCTCTGGCTGCCCGTCACCAACGGGAGGTCAAATGGCGCCCGTTTCTGCTGGGACCCGCTTTCTCAGCGACCGGCATGCAGCCTTTGGTGCAGATGCCGATGCGGGGCGATTATGCGAAACACGACTGGGCCCGCCTGGCGCGCCGGCGCGGCATTCCCTTCGCGCTGCCGGCAAGTTTTCCTGCCGCGACTCAGATTGCCGCACGGGCTTTCTATTGGCTTGAAGCGGAACAGCCGTCTTTGGCATCGCGCTTCGTTCGCGCTGTTTTCCAGGCTTATTTTGGCGAAGGGCGCGAAGTGCATGCGCCTGGCGAGATCGTCAGCCTCGCCGCCCGTCTCGGCGCCGATGCGGAGCGGCTGAGTACAGCTTTGCAAGATCCGGCCTTGAAGGCCCTATTGCGGGCGAAGACCGATGAGGCCCTGGCGCGCCAGATCTTCGGCGCCCCCTTTATCATCGTCGATGGTGAGGCTTTCTGGGGCAGCGATCGGCTGGGGATGGTGGATGAATGGCTGCAACGCGGCGGCTGGTGACGGCGCCGGCCGTGGCGGCTGCATCCTCGCGCGATCAGAGATCCTTGGCGAACTGATCCAGGACCCAGGCGCGGAAGGCGGCGATGCGGGGGATTTCGATTTCTTCCGCCCGGCTGACCAGAAAATAGTTGCGACCGGAGACGACGGTGCGGTCGAAGGGCACGATCAGCTTGCCCGAGGCGAGTTCTTCCGCACACATGCGGGCATCGACCACGGCGATGCCACCGTCATTCATGGCAAGCTGCACGGCCTGATCGGCGGTTTCCACCACCAGACCGCGCTTCACATCGATGCCTTCCAAACCGGCCTGGCGGCAGAAGATCGACCAGCAGTGATGCAGTTCCTCGCCCTGGCGGATATGCAGCAGCGGGCCCTTTTTCAGCAGGGCCGCGAGATCTGCCGAGCCGGCTGCAACCGCCGGACTGCAGACCGGCGTCAATTGCTCCTGCATCAGCAGATCGACGATCATGTCATCGATCTTCACATCGCCGAAGAAGATCGCGAGGTCGACCGGCGCATTGTCGAAATCGATATTGGTCGGTGGCGTTTCGATCCGGATTTCCAGATCGGGATGCGCCCGCTGGAACCCGGCCAGGCGTGGCAACATCATGCGATGGGTGAAGGTCGGTGGGATCGAAAGAATGAGCGGCGGCTTGCTGCGGGCCTGGCGAAAGCCGGCGATAACATCGGCGATGCGGTCGAAACTGTCGGTCAGGACCGGCAGCAGGCGCTTGCCTTCTTCGGTCAGCTCCAACGTGCCCTTTCGCTTCAGCAGCGCGACACCGAGAATATCTTCCAGGTTTTTCACCTGGCGGCTCACCGCGCTTTGAGTCACCAGCAACTGATCTGCCGCTTTGGTGAAGCTGAGCGAGCGCGCCACCGCCTCAAAGGCGCGAAGTGCATTAAGCGGCGGTAATTGTCGGCGTTGCGGTCGTTCGGCCACGGTCCCAGTCCCCTTCCGCCCAGCCCTTAAACGATCACCGGTCGGGCCGAATCGCGGATCAGGGCGGCAATCTAATCGCTTGCCGCCCTTTTGGGAATCGCCAGCTTGGGACCGGACCGAAACTCGGCTAGACGACGGTATTGACCCGGCCATCGCCGGTTTCGTCGGTGCCGCCATTGCCCGCCGGTGCCGCCGGCTGACCCTTGGCAACGCCGACCATGGCCGGCCGCAGCAGCCGATCATTCAGCGTGTAGCCTGCCTGTAGCACCTGGACAACCGTACCGCTGGGCTGGTCGGTGCCCGGCACCTCAAACATCGCCTGATGCAAGTTGCTGTCGAATTTCTCGCCGAGCGGCCAGACCTTCTTGATCGCCTGCTTCTCAAACGCGGCATCGAGCTGCCGTTCAGTCGCAAGGATGCCGTCATAGAGATTCTTCAGCGCGGCATCCTGTTCCAGCGCTTCCGGCGTGATCGCCTCCAAGGCACGGCGCAGATTGTCGGCAACGCCGAGAATCTCGCGGGCGAACCCCGCCATGGCAAATTTGGCGGCATCCTCCTTGTCGCGCGCCGCGCGGCGACGCACATTCTCGGTTTCTGCCAAAGCCCGCAGCAACTGGTCTTTCAGCGCAGCATTTTCCTGTTGTGCCGCAGCCAGCGCGTCTTCGGCAGGAATTTCTGTGGCCGGGTTGTCGCCAACATTCTCCGGCTGGTCCGGCTGCTGCGTGATCTTGTCATCGGTCATCATGGTGACCTTGCTCTCCTTCACTACTTCAATCGTCACGGATCGATCAGCCGAGAATACGGCCGATCACTTTGGCGGTGTAATCCACCATAGGAATAATGCGGGCGTAGTTCAGCCGGCTGGGGCCGATGACGCCGATGGCGCCGATCAATCGACGCTGGCTGTCGCGATAGGGCGAAATGACCGCGGAACAACCGGCCAGGCCGAAAAGCTCGTTCTCGGCGCCGATGAAGATCTGCACGCCATCGGCATGGTCCGCGCTTTCCAGCAGCTTCAAAAGCTGCTCCTTGGTCTCCAGGGCGGCGAACAGGCTGCGCAGGCGCTCGAGATCGCCAACTTCCGTCACCTCATCCAGCAGATGCGCCTGGCCACGGACGATGAGCGCGCCTTCCTTGTTGCCGTTGGACCAGGTAGCAAGACCGGCCTCCACCACCTTGCGCGACAGATCGTCGAGCTCGGCCCGCGCGGTTTCCAGCTCCTGAAAAATTTCCTGCTGCGCCATGCCGATGGTCCGGCCGACCAGCCGGCTATTCAGGTAATTGGTCGCCTCCAGCAGGCTCGAAGCCGGGAGGCCGAGCGGCAGGTCGATCAATCGGTTCTCCACCATGCCGCCTTCGGTCACCAGCACCACCAGGGCACGGCCGGGCCCGAGATAGACGAATTCGATATGTTTCAGCGGCCGCTCGCTTTTCGGCGCCACCACCATGCCGGCGCAGCGCCCCAGGCCGGAAAGCATGGTCGTCGCCTGTTCCAGCACTTCGGGCATCGACCGGCCGACGGCATTGCACTGGCCGTCTACCGCAGCTCGCTCCGCTTCGGTCAACCCGCCGATCTCCATCAAGCCGTCGACGAAAAGGCGCAGGCCCAGATCCGTGGGCAGCCGCCCAGCCGAGGTATGGGGCGAAAAGAGCAGCCCCATTTCTTCGAGATCGGACATCACATTGCGGATCGTCGCCGGCGACAGGCTGGAATCGAGCAGGCGGGACAACGTCCGGGAGCCGACCGGCTCCCCCGTTTCCACATAGGCATCGACCACCAGCCGGAAGATTTCCCGCGACCGCTCCGAGAGCTCGCTCAAGACCGGCCGATGCGCGCCAGCAGGGTTTCGTGGCTTATGCAGCATCCCGTTCCCGATGATTGGACCATGTGCCGGAAACGACATGCGATCCCGGCAGTTTGTCAAAAAGTGACCGAATGTGTGAAGGGAATCTAGGTAACGCCTGCCTCCGGGTCAACCATCAGCTCGTCAAACACGGGCTTCCTGGCGCAACGCCTTGCATTTCGCCACCGCTGCGCCAGGATCGGCCTATGGCCCGTCCCAATCCAGACCCGCTACATCACCCGGATATCTGCGGAACATCCGGCTATCCGACCGATTGTCCGCTCTGCCGCCGCCCGCTCGCCGCTGGCGCCGCCACCGATTTTCATCATCCGGTTCCGCGCAGCTATGGCGGGACATTGGCGGTACCGATGCACCGGATCTGTCACCAAACCATCCATGCCCTGTTCAGCGAACGGGAACTGGCCGAGCGCTATTACAGCTTCGCCGCGTTACTGGACGATCCGGCCATCCAGCGTTTCGTCGCCTGGGTCCGGAAACGTCCGGCGGATTATCTCGACCGCTCCCGTTGGTCGCGGGACCGGCACCGGAAATAGCCCGCGCCGCTCAAGGCCAGGCTATGCGCATCGGGCTGGCGCCTCGCCGGCACCCGGTGTAGGGTCCGCCCGACATCTGTTCTTAAGGATTCCAGTCATGCGTCCATCCGGCCGAGCCGTCGATCAACTGCGCGAGATTTCCCTGGAAATCAACGTCAACCGTTATGCTGAAGGCTCTTGCCTGGCGAAATTTGGCAATACCCATGTGCTTTGCACCGCATCGATCGACGAAAAGGTGCCGCCCTTCCTACGCAATACCGGCAAAGGCTGGGTGACGGCGGAATACGGGATGCTGCCGCGTTCGACCCATACCCGCTCCGACCGCGAAGCCGCCAAGGGGAAGCAATCGGGCCGCACCCAGGAAATCCAGCGCCTGATCGGCCGGGCCTTACGCGCCGTCACGAAGCTGGACGGTTTTGGCGAACGCCAGATCAAGATCGACTGCGACGTCATCCAAGCCGATGGCGGCACCCGGACCGCAGCGATCACCGGCAGCTATGTGGCGTTGCACCAGGCCTTCAGACTGATGAAGGATATGGGTGTCATCACGGCGTTGCCGCTGATCGGCCAGGTGGCGGCGGTTTCCTGCGGCATCCATCAGGGCAAGAACGTGCTCGATCTGGATTACGCCGAGGATTCCGAAGCGGAAGCCGATGCCAATTTCGTCCTGACCAGCAATGGCGGCATCGTCGAGATCCAAGGCACCGCCGAAAAGGATCCGTTCTCGGAAGAACAGTTCCTGGGACTACTGCAGCTCGCGCGCAAGGGCGTGACGGAATTGACCGTGCATCAGCGCCAGGCGCTGGGGCTGATGCAGGGTTAATATGGCACGACAGTTCACCGGCGGCCGGCTGGTCATCGCCAGCCACAACCCGGGCAAGGTCAAGGAGATCGGCGAATTGCTGGCACCCTATGGGGCCGATGTCGTTTCCGCCGGCACGCTGGGCTTGCCGGAGCCTGAGGAGACCGAAACCACCTTCATCGGCAATGCCAGGCTGAAAGCTCTGGCGGCAGCGACGGCCAGCGGCCTGCCGGCCTTAGCCGACGATTCCGGCCTGGTGGTAACCGCACTGGATGGCGCGCCCGGCATCTATTCGGCCCGCTGGGCCGGTCCGAACAAGGATTTCGACATGGCGATGGCGCGGGTGATCGATCTGCTGCGGCCCGCCGACGACCATTCGGCACAATTCGTCTGCGCCTTGGCCTTGGCCTGGCCCGACGGCCATTGCGAAAGTTTCGAGGGCCGGGTCGATGGTGAGATCATCAGTGAGAAGCGCGGCAAGCATGGCTTCGGCTATGACCCGATCTTCCTGCCCAAAGGCGCGGACCTGACTTTCGGCGAGATGGAGCCGGCAGCCAAGCATGCCGTCAGCCATCGCGCCATCGCTTTCGAGCAATTGGTCGCGGCCTGTTTCGCCCAGCGATAGAGATGACGGCAAGGCAGATAGCAGAAACAGTCGAAGCGAGATCCGGCCATAGGGACCCCGGTTTCGCAATCTATGTGCATTGGCCGTTCTGCAAGTCGAAATGCCCTTATTGCGATTTCAACAGCCATGTCCGCGAGACAGTCGATGAGCAGCGCTGGCGGGCGGCGTTGTTGCGCGAACTCGCGCATTATGCGGCGCTGACACCGGGGCGTAAGGTCACCAGCCTGTTTTTCGGCGGCGGCACGCCCTCTTTGATGGCACCCGTCACCACCGCAGCCATCATCGACGCCCTCGCCGCTCATTGGCAGCTCGATCCCGCTCTCGAGATCACGCTGGAAGCCAATCCGACCTCCGTCGAAGCGGACAAATTTCGCGGCTTCGCCTCGACCGGCGTCAATCGCCTGTCGCTCGGCATTCAGTCGCTGAACAACGCCGATCTGAAATTTCTTGGCCGTCAGCACGATGCGGGGCAGGCCTTGGCGGCGCTGGACCTCGCCGCGAAAACTTTCCCACGCTTCTCCTTCGACCTCATCTATGCACGGCCCGGCCAGACCGTCGCGCAATGGCAGGCCGAATTGCGCGAAGCCCTGGCCCGAGTCGGCGATCACCTGTCGCTCTACCAGCTGACGATCGAGACTGGCACCGTCTTCGAACAGGCTTATGCGCGCGGCGATTTCCGTTTGCCTGAGGAAGACCTCCAGGCAGCGCTCTACGATCTCACCACCGAGCATCTGGCTGAGGCCGGCCTCCTCGCCTACGAAGTCTCCAATTACGCGCGGCCCGGCCAGGAATCGCGGCATAATCTCTGCTATTGGCGCTATGGCGATTACATCGGCATCGGCCCTGGCTCGCATGGCCGATTGACGATCGATGGAGCCAAAATTGCGACACGCCAGCATCGCGCGCCGGAAGCTTGGCTTGATCGCGTGGAGCGCGAGGGCCATGCCACGCGGCAATTCCATGAGATCGAGTCGCAGGCCCGGCTGGAGGAAATGCTGATGATGGGCTTGCGCCTCACGGAAGGTGTCAGCTTAGACCGTGTGATCGAAGAGACCGGCCATCCGCTCGATCATTGGGTCGCACCAGCCAAGCTGCAACGGTTGATCGATGGCGAGATGCTGGTGCGCACCGGTCACGTGCTGCGCGCCACCGAAGATGGGCGGGCTCGGCTCGACAGCGTATTGGCGGCACTTTTATAGACAGCAGAGCTTGCGGTTTTGGTCATCCAAATAACTGAGGCGTGCCGCAAGCGGCACGCCTCTTTGCAACAGCCTGTCGGGCCCTCTGACTCAGTTCATTACCGGAACGAAGCTGGTCGGTGCCGGATCGCGCTGGACCGGACCGGTCGGCGCAACTTCCATGACCGCCAATCCGCGATCCACCGTGCCGTTCGGCATCAGACGAAACACACCGGCAATGCCGCTGAAGCCATTGCCGTTGGTCAAGGCGGTGGGGCTGTAATCGGCACCTTGCGGCCCCTTACCCAGGGCCACGGCAAGCGTCACCGCGTCATAGACGATGGCCGCGCGCTGGTCCGGCGTCGCGCCATAGACCTCGCGATAGTGGTTGGCGAAATCCTGCCAGCGATCCGGGGCCGTGGTTGCATACCAGCCGCCGGCCAACCCCGCTTCCCGCCAGACCGCCCCTTCACCCCACAGCGATGTGCCGAGCAGGCGGAGCTGTTGCGGGCCAACTTCGAAAGCGGGCAGAAGCGGCGCGATCTGCCGCATCTTGGCACCGCCTTCCGGAATCATCAGCGCATCGAAGCCGACCGTTCTCTTTTCATCGGCGAGGCGTTGCACGACGGGCGCGAAATCAACGCTCGACGGGTCGTAGAAATCGATTTGCGCGACCTGGCCGCCGATTTGCTTCACTTGCGTCTGGAAACTGGTCAGCACCAGCCGGCCATAGGGCGAGTTCGGCGTAAGAATGGCATAACGCTTCAGCCCCTGGCTGCCGGCATAGCCGATCACGCGCTGCACCTGGGATTCCGGGGTCACGCCGAAGACATAGACACCGTTTTGCGCCAATGAGGAATCGTTGGTAAAGGCGATGAGCGGCACATGCGCATTCTGTGCGATTGGCGCCACCCGCTTCACGTCAGTGCCGAAAAGCGGCCCAAGCAGAATATTGGCACCCCCGGCCAGCAATTTGCGCGCAGCCGATTCCGGCCCGTTGCTGGTCGCGGTATCCTCTACCAGCAGGGTGAAGCTGTCATCGCCGACATCGAACAGACCCATTTCCGCCGCCTGCAGCAAGGCGCGGCCGAGATTGGCATGCTGTCCCGACAAGGGCAGCATCAAGCCGATCTTTCCGCCGGGTGCGACCGGCGCGGGCTGCGGTGCCAATTGCGGCTGGGTCGGCGTCATGACGGCTTGCGGCGCCGTTTTCGCCGCTGGGGCCGGTGTATTACCCGCGCAGCCAGCCAGTACCAGACCGCCCAGCAGCAAGCCCGCCATGGACAGAATACTGGACCGTGGAATGAGGTTGAGCTGGGCCACAGCGGTCCAACCATCGCCGAACGATGATGGCGACAGCCATGCGAGAATACGTTTCACCCTTGCGCCCAATGCCGACATCGTTCATCCCATAACAATAATTTTACGAGCCGTTTGGCGGCGGGCGTGATCCTGCGCAACCGAAACGGTTGGTTCCCGACCTGGATCGGAGAAAGCGCGTGAAGGGTAGCCATAGCGGGCAGCGAAGTAAACCGAGAGCCGGTGAAAAGGCGCCCGGCAGTGACGCGGTGCCTTTTTCAGCTTCGCCAAGCGAGGAGGGCGCAGCAGCAGAGGTCGCGAAAGCGACCGAGCCAAGCGATGACATTGCCCTTGAACCCATCGAACAGGAAGAATTCAAAGCCGCCCGGGGGTCAGGGGCCTGTCTCGCCCTGATTGCGACACCGATCGGCAATCTCGGCGATATCAGCGCCCGGGCATTGGACTGGCTGCGCCAGGCCGATGCCGTTGCCTGCGAAGATAGTCGCGTCAGCAGCCGGTTATTGCGGCATTTTGGCATTTCCAAACCGCTGATCCCCTATCACGACCATAATGCCGATCAGATGCGGCCTGATCTGCTGCGTCGCTTGCGCGAAGGTGCGCGCCTGGCCCTAATCAGCGATGCGGGCACGCCGCTGATCTCCGATCCCGGCTATAAATTGGTGCGCGATGCGGCGGCACAGGGGACCACCGTGACGGCCTTGCCGGGTCCTGCCGCGCCGATCATGGCGTTGATTTTATCCGGCCTGCCGACCGACCGTTTTCTATTCGGCGGTTTCCTGCCACCAAAATCCGCCGCTCGCCGCCAGGTCGCCGCGGAATTCCGCGATCTGCGCGCGAGTTTGATCTTTTTCGAGACGGCGCCTCGGCTGGCCGACAGCCTGGCCGATCTCGCCGATATTCTCGGCGATCGACCGGCAGCCGTGACGCGCGAATTGACCAAGCTTTACGAAGAAATAAAGCGCGGTACGCTGGGCGATCTGGCCGCACATTACCGCGAGGCCGGCCCCCCGCGCGGCGAGATCGTGCTGGTGATCGCCCCGCCGACGGCGGAAACGGCGCCCGGTTTCGATCTCGACGGTGCGCTCATCCAGGCGCTGGCCCGCATGAGCGTCAAGGATGCCGCCGCGACCGTCGCCGCTGCCAGCGGGCAGAAGAAGCGGCTGGTTTATGCGCGGGCCTTGGAGCTGGCACAAAAGCTCACTTTGCCGCCTTCCGGAAGCGATCCAGCCGACAGCGAACCGGGCGGCGATGACGCGTAGGAAATCCGCTTATTCATTACGCAAGGCTGCACGATCGGGCCTGCCGGGCGACCCCAAGCGCGGCCAGCTCGCGCGCCGCCGCGGCCGTTGGGCCGAATTCATCGCCGTCTGGCGCCTGCGTTGCGCGGGTTATCGGATTCTCGCCAGGAATTGGCGCCATCCGCTGGGCGAAATCGATATCGCCGCCTGCAAGGGCGGCGTTTTGGCGATCGTCGAGGTGAAGAGCCGGGCCAGGCTTGTCGGCGCGCTCTATGCGCTCGGCAGCCGGCAGCAGACGCGCCTTGTTCGCGCCGCTCTGGCGTTTCAACTCCAGCGTCCCGATTGCGCCGGCCTGACCTTGCGATTTGACGTTATCGCGGTCGCCGGCGGCGGCTGGCCGAAGCATATTCGGGAGGCTTGGCGTCCGGTCGGCGAATGAGGCATGATTCCCCCATGGCAAGCCAGGACGACCAGAACCCATGACCGAAGATGTCGCCGCAAAAGGCTGGCAATCGCCCGATGTTTATCTGCGCGCCATCGGGGCAGCGCCGGAGCTACCGCTTGACGTTGCCGAAGCAGCGCTGGCCTTTGCCGCACTCGATTGTCCCGAGGTCGATCCCCGCGAATATCGCGCTCATTTGGGAACCTTGGCCGAGGATTTGCGACAGCTGGCCCGCCTGGAAGATCTGTCGACGGATGATGCCGATGCCATCCTTGCGGTACGGGCCGATATGCTGCGCAATGTTCTCTCGACACGGCACGGCTATCGTGGCGACCAATCCACCTATGACGACCTGCAGAATGCCAACCTGATCCGGGTGATCGATCGGCGCCGCGGCCTGCCGGTGGCTCTGTCGATTTTATATATCCACGCCGCCCGCGCCCTGAATTGGCAGATCGAGGGTGTCAATTTTCCCGGCCATTTCATGATCCGGTTGCGGGTCGGCAACCGCGCCGTGATCCTCGATCCTTTCGATCAGGGTGCGCCGCGCGATATCGTCGATCTGCGGGAAAAATTGAAGGCGATGGCCGGGGAGAAGGCCGAGTTGCGACCCGATCAGTCGGCCGCCGTCTCCGACCGGGACATTCTTCTGCGCTTGCAGAACAATCTGAAATTGCGCCTGGTGCAGGAAGGCGAGTTGCAGCGCGCCGTCGCGGTGGTGGAGCGCATGTTGTGGATCGCACCGGATCAGGCGGCCTTTTGGCGCGAAGCCGGCCTTATTCATCATCGGCTCGGTCATCTGACTGCCGCCCGCCAGGCTTTACAACGTTTCCTCGGCTTCGATTCCAGTCCCGCCCAGCGCCATCAGGCAGCCCGGCTGCTGCAGGAGATCGAACGCATCCTGCAATGATCGCCACCCGGCGCGAAAACGGCTTCCGCTTGACGAAAGCGCATTGGGCCGGGCAAAACCGACGGCGAAGCTGCGATAGGCCTGCAGCATATCCCTGAGATGATCCGCGCTCGCCGCGCGAAAGACCGAGGAAATCATGTCCCTGACCGTCGCCATCCAGATGGACCCGATCGAAAGCATCAATATCGACGGAGATTCCACCTTCGTCATGGGCCTGTCGGCGGAACGGCGCGGCCATCGCCTGTATTACTACCATCCGCGCGATCTCTCCTTTCGTGACGGCAAGGTGACGGCCTATGCCCGGCCGGTGACCCTGCGGCGCGAGAGAGGCAATCATTACACGGCGGGCAGCGAGGAAAAAATCGATCTCAGCCAGGTCGATGTGGTGCTCATGCGGCAGGACCCCCCCTTCGACATGTCCTATATCACCGCCACCCATATTCTGGAGCATATCCATCCCCAAACCCTGGTGGTGAACGACCCGGTGCATGTGCGCAATGCGCCGGAAAAGCTTTTCGTCACCCATTTCCCCGACTTGATGCCGCCATCCCTGATCACAGCGGACCGGCGGGAAATCCTGGACTTCCGTGCCGAGCATAAGGACATCATCGTCAAGCCGCTTTACGGCAATGGCGGCGCCGGGGTGTTCCATATCAAGCCTGATGACGAGAACCTGACCGCTCTTCTCGAACTGTTCACCCAGCTCTATCGCGAGCCGGTCATCGTGCAGCGATATCTGCCCGAAGTGCGGCAGGGCGATAAACGCATCATCCTGATCGATGGTGAAGCGGTCGGTGCGATCAATCGGGTGCCCGCAGCGGGCGAAGCCCGCTCCAACATGCATGTGGGCGGCCAGGCGATGAAGGTCGAGCTGACCAAGCGCGACCGCGAGATCTGCGCCGCGATCGGGCCGGCTTTGAAGGAACGCGGCCTGATCTTCGTCGGCATCGATGTGATCGGCGATTACCTCACCGAAATCAACGTCACCTCGCCGACCGGCCTGCAGGAAGTCAATCGCTTCGACGGCACGATCCTGGAAGACAAGATCTGGGACGCGATCGAAGCCAGGCTGGGTTAAGCCCCCGCGCGGCCGGTCTGCTGCGTCACTGCTGGCCGATCAATGCCGGCGTCGTCCCCGCGCGGCGGCGCTCCCGCGCCGCGACTGCCTCGCGGTGGATGATATAGATGCCGCTGCCGACGACCGTCAGGCCGCCGATGATAAGATAGGCATCCGGCACTTCGCCGAAGCAGAGATAGCCGAGAATCATGGCATAGACCAAGGCGGTATAGTCGAAAGGCGCCACTACTGCGATGGGGGCCGAGAGGAAAGCATTGGTCAGCAGAATCTGGCCAATGCCACCCATGACGCCGATCACCACCAGGAGCCCCATATCGATGCCGGTCGGCCAGACCCAGGGGCCCAGGCCAATATCCGCCAGTTCCGGCCGGCCAATGGGGATTGTGGCCAGTCCCGCTATGCAGGCGAAGCTGGTGAAATAGAATACCACAGTGCCCGAACGTTCCTGGTTCAGCTTGCGGATCGTCACCATGGCGAGGTCATAGAAGATGGTGGCAATCAGTGGGATCAGCGCAGCAAGCTGAAATACGCCGACGCCGGGTCGCGTCATAATCAGGACGCCGACAAAGCCCACGGCGACAGCGATCCAGCGGCGGATGCCGATTTTCTCGCCGAGAAGCGGTATGGCCAGCACCGTCATGAAGATCGGGCTGGAAAGGGCGAGTGCGACCGCATCCGATAGCGGCAGCAATTTGTAACTCAGGAAATAGAAATACATCGATCCGACGCCAAATAGGCCGCGCAGGATGTGACCAAAAGGATGTTTGGTCTTCACCGACAGGCCGCCGGACCGCCACAGGAAGATCAGGATGGGGAGGAAGGCGAAGAAATTGCGACAGAAGATGATCTGCCCGGTGGGATAGGCGCCGGAGATCGCTTTGACGATCGCATCCATGCCGGTGAAAATCAGAACCGCCCCGTTCATATAGAAAATGGCCCTTAAGGGCCGATCCTGCCGGGCGGTTTTTGCCGGCATTGCAATCGTGGGCGCCGCCACAGCGGGCTGGGCGGGAACGGCGTCGGTCTGTGTCACCATGGCAGCATCGATAATTGGGGATGGTCTTCCTACATAGCGGCAAACCCGCCGGGGAGCACGAGCCGAAATTGCACGGCTGCCCCCAATCCGCTTGCTTGTCCGGCAACTGACACCCCACCGCATGGTTTTGCTACGTCTTGCAGTTTGCTGGCAGGCGGCTTCGTCCTGATCGCGCAAGCCAAAGCAGCGACGACGAATGCCAGGCTGACGGGTTCCGGCGACGATCCAACTGCTCCTCGTGATGCCGGAACCATTCCACGAACCAATCCGCGACGGGGTGTCGGCGATGCCCATGGAGAACAGGAGACGCACCGACCGAAATCGGCAATCCTGTGAGGGGTGGAGCGGCGGCTGACGGTGCCCGATGCCTCCCTGGCGGGGGGCATATTCGGGCCGGGCCTGTTTGCGGCTGCACTGCTAATCCGTGCATCCGCCCCGGCCGGCTGGAACCTGGCGCCGTCCTGTGGCGAAATCGAAATAATTTATGTCGATTTCATTTTCCCTCTATTGTCGGGGGCTTTATCGTTGCCTATGATGCGAAAAATTTTCACGTCCGATAAGGATGTTCTCTCTAACAGGGGGCAGATGGTGGCTGGCGCAACAGCAATCGAAGCGCGCAACGTCGTCAAAACTTTTGGAAGCGGTTCCGAGGCATTCAATGCCCTGGACAATGTGTCGGTCACGATTCGGCAAAACGAATTTTTTACGCTGCTAGGCCCGTCGGGTTGCGGCAAAACCACGTTGCTGCGGATGATCGCCGGCTTCGAATTGCCGACTTCCGGCGAAATCATGCTGGACGGCCAGCCGGTCGCGCATTTGCCGCCCTTCAAGCGGCAGGTCAACACCGTCTTCCAGTCTTATGCGCTGTTTCCGCATCTGACCGTCGCACAGAACATTGCCTTCGGTCTGGAAATGCTGCGCCGCTCCAAGAGCGAAATCGACGCCCAGGTCGATAAGATGCTGAAACTGGTGCAGATGGAGCCGATGCGCAATCGGCGGGTCAACCAGATTTCCGGCGGACAGCAGCAGCGGGTTGCTTTGGCGCGCGCGCTTGCGCCTCACCCGAAAGTGCTGCTGCTCGATGAGCCGCTTTCGGCACTCGATCTCAAGCTGCGAAAAGGCATGCAGATCGAGCTGAAGCGCCTGCAGATGGAAACCGGCATCACCTTCATTTTCGTGACCCATGATCAGGAAGAAGCCCTGACCATGTCGGACCGGATCGCGGTCATGAGCAAGGGCAAGATCCTGCAGATCGGCACGCCGACCGATATCTATGAGCGGCCGAGCGACCGCTTCGTCGCGGACTTCATCGGCGAGACGAATTTCACCCAGGCCGAGGTGCTGGAACGGCGGGGCGATGAAGGCCGCTTGCGGCTCTGTTCCGGCGTCGAGATCGTCCAGCAGATCAATTCCCATGCCGGGATCGGCGACAAGGTCACCCTGGCAATCCGGCCGGAACGGATCGAATTGGCGCCCCAGGATGAAACCTGTCAATTCGCGGGGACCGTGCAGAACGTCGTCTATTTCGGCACGGATACGACTTATCACCTCGACATCCAGGGTGGCGGCCAGATGACGGTTCGGCTGCAAAATCGCTGGGGCCATCAATCCGTGCTGCAAGCCGGCGATGACGTGGGCCTGCGGGTCGCCCCGGAAGCCATGCAAGTGCTGAAGGACTGAGGCAACATGGCGGCCACATCCAGCGACGCACCCGTCCAGGAAACCGGGTTAAGTCGCCCCGAGCTGGCATCCCGTGCCAATGAACGCTCGGCCATGCGGCGTCGGCTCATGCTGCTTGCGCCGGCGGTTCTGATCATCGTCATCTGCGGCCTGGCGCCGCTCAGCATCGTTCTTGCCTATTCCTGGATGCAGCCAGCGGAATATGCCGGTGTCATCCCCCAGTTCTCGTCGGATGCCTGGATCAATTTGGCCTTCGAGCGGGATCTCTTCTCCGACGATCTGCTGCCGAACTTCGCTTACTACTCGATTTACGCCCGCTCCATTCTCATGGCCGGTCTGACCACCCTCTTGGCTCTGGTGGTGGGCTTCCCGACCTCCTATTTCATCGCCACCCGGGCGCCGCATCGGCGCAATCTGTGGCTTTTCCTGATCACGATCCCCTTTTGGACCAATCTGCTGATCCGCACCTTCGCGATCATGCTGATCCTGCGGGATGAAGGGGTTCTGAACGTTATCTTGCTGAAGCTCGGGATCATCGATACGCCGCTGCAGCTTCTCTTCACCAACTGGGCGGTCTCCTATGGCCTCGCCTATGCCTATCTGCCGCTGATGGTGATGCCGCTTTACGCCAGCATGGAAAAGCTGGATTTCCGCCTGGTGGAAGCCGGTTACGATCTTTACGCCAGCCGTTTCCAGGTCCTTCGGCGGGTCATTATCCCGCTGGTCAAGCCCGGCATCGTGGCCGGCTGCATCCTGTGCTTCATTCCGGCAATCGGCGACTATGTCATCACCAGCCAGCTTGGCGGCGGCAAGAAGATGATGCTCGGCACCCTGATCGCCATGCAATTCGGCCCGGCCCGCAACTGGCCGCAAGGCTCCGCGATTGCGCTCGGCCTGATGATCATCGTGCTGATCGCCCTTTTCATCTATGCCAAGAAGGTGGTGGCGCGGAGTAACATACGATGAGCGAAGTTACGGCAACCGGTGAAACGCTGACCGCCGCCAAACTTATGCGGCGTGGCCGGCGCCCCCGTTTCGATGTCAAGCATCAGCCCGGCTTCGGCTTCATGGCCGTGCTCTGCGTCTTGATGCTCTATGGCCCGATCGTTCTGCTGGTCACCTATTCCTTCAACCAGAACCCGTCGATCACCATTTGGACGTCGTTTTCCTTCGACTGGTACGTGAAGGCCTATCACAATGATCAGATCCGAGACGCGGCTTTCCTGTCGCTGAGGATTGCCTTCTTCGCCTCGCTGGTATCGACCTGCGTCGCGACCATGGCGGCCATAGCAACGACACGCGTTAGACCCTATCGTGGGCTTACGCTGGCTTACACCATCATCAATCAGCCGCTGATGGTGCCGGAAATCGTCACCGGTATCGCCACCCTGGTCTTCTTTGCTTTGATCAAGCAGATGACCGGCATTTACGGCCTTGGTTATCTGATCACCGCCCATATCGTCTTCTGCATTCCCTTCGCCTATATGCCGATCCGGGCGCGTCTCGAAGACATGGACCTGACCTATGAGACGGCGGCAGCCGATCTCTATGCGACGCCCTGGCAGACGTTCAGGCGCATCACCTTCCCGATGATGATCCCCGGCATTCTCGGCGGGGCGATGCTGGCCTTCGTGATCTCGCTGGACGATGTCGTCATCACGGTTCTGGTCTCCGGTCCCGGCGAGGAAACGTTTCCGCTCTACATGATCGGTGCGATCCGCCGCGGCGTGACGCCCGAACTCAACGCAGTCGCCACGGCCTTCCTGTGCCTGTCGGCGCTGCTCGTGACCGTCTTCTTCCTGGTGACGCGCAAGAAGAAGGGGTGACCGCGCATCAAGGCGGAAAAGTGATTGGACTGATAACGGAACCAAGGGAGGTTGTTGAATGAGTCGTTTTCTGAAAGCCGCATTAGTCGGCTTTGGCATCATGGCCGGCGCCAGCAGCGCCATGGCCGATGGCGAGCTGCATATCTACAATTGGGGCAACTACACCAGCCCCGATGCCATTTCGAAATTCGAAAAGCAGTACAACGTCAAGGTCACGCTGGACAGCTATGACAGCAACGACCAGATGCTGGCGAAGATCAAGGCGGGCGGCTCCGGTTACGATATCGTGGTGCCCTCGGGCTATGTCATCGAGCAGATGATCAAGGACGGCCTGCTGGCCAAGACCGAGCCCAATCAGATGGAAAACTTCAAGAATATGCGTCCGGAATTCGTCGACGTGTATTGGGACAAGGGCCGTCACTATTCGGTTCCCTGGCAGTGGGGCACCACCGGTATCGCCGTCAACACCGACGTTTACAAGGGTGACATCAATACCTGGGGGCTGCTGTTCGACACCCCGGCCGAGCTGAAGGGCAAGGTCAATGTCGTTCCCGAGATGATCGACGTCATCAATGCCGCCAGCTTCTATCTCCACCTGCCGCTTTGCAGCGACAAGAAGGAAGATCTGAAGAAGATCAACGACCTTCTGGTCAAGGCGAAGAAGGATTGGCGGGCGATGGAATACAGCACCATCGAGAACATGACCGCCAAGAACTTCGCCGCGACAATGGACTGGAACGGTGCGGCGATGCGCGAGCGCCTCGGGCTCTCCAGCATCAAATACGCTTATCCGAAGGAAGGCATGGCCAGCTTCATGGACAATGTCGTGGTGCTGAAGGATGCGCCCAACGCGGAAAATGCCAAGCTGTTCATGAATTTCATCATGGACCCGGAGAACGCGGCCATGCTGTCGGCCTTTGCCCGCTACGATAACGGCATCAAGGGGTCGCATGAATTCCTGCCGAAGGATATGGCCGGCGCGCCGGAAATCAATCCGCCTGCTGGTTTCAAGACCTACTTCCCGCCGGCTTGCCCGCAGAAGGTGGCGGAGACCTATGGCAAGATCTGGAACAACCTGCTGAAGTAATCGCACTGTTGCGACAGCAGTCATAACAACGGCCCGGACAGAAATGTCCGGGCCGTTTTGCTAGGCGGTGGGCTCCGCTGCCTCTTGCGACCTTCATTCTATATCTATACCCATAATCAGCCCTTTGAGCGCTTCGGTTGACCCTGCGCGACCGCAGCACATATGGGCTCGTTCGATATAACTGAGGGGGGTTGAGATGGGTAAGTTATTGAAAGCCGCGCTGATCGGACTTGGCGTGACCGCCGGTGCCAGCAGCGCTGCGGCCGATGGCCAATTGCATATCTACAATTTCGGCAATTATACCAGCCCGGAAATGGTCTCCAAATTCGAGAAGACCTATAACGTCAAGGTCTCGGTCGACAGCTATGACAGCAACGACCAGATGCTCGCCAAGGTGAAGGCTGGCGGCTCTGGCTACGATATCGTCGTGCCGTCGAGCTATATCGTGCCGGCGATGATTCAGGACGGCCTGCTGGCCAAGGTCGAGCCCAATCAGATGCCGAATTTCAAGAATATGCGGCCTGAATTCGTCAATGTGTACTGGGACGAAGGCCGGCATTATTCGGTGCCCTGGCTGTGGGGTACGACCGGCGTCACCGTCAACACCGACGCCTATAAAGGCGATGTCGATACCTGGGGTATCGTCTTCGATACGCCTGCCGAGCTGAAGGGCAAGGTCAATGCGCTGCCGGAAATGACCGATGTCATCACCGCCGCGTCATTCTATCTCGATCAGAAGACCTGCAGCGCGGATAAGGCCGATCTCAAGAAGATCAACGACCTTCTGATGAAAGCGAAGAAGGATTGGCGGGCGATGGAATACAGCACCATCGAAAACCTCACCGCCAAGAATTTCCTGGCCTCGATGGATTACAACGGTTCGGCTTTGAAGGCGAAGCGCCAGCTTGCCGCGCTGAAATACGGCTATCCCAAGGAGGGCATGGCGAGCTGGATGGATAATATGGTGATCCTGAAGGATTCGAAGAATATCGAGAACGCCAAGCTGTTCCTGAATTTCATCATGGACCCGGAAAACGCCGCGCTGATGTCGGCTTTCTCCGGCTATGACAATGCCATCCAGGGCAGCCAGAAGTTCTTTCCCAAGGACATGGTCAATGCGCCGGAACTGACCCCGCCGCAGGGCTTCAACTATAATTTCGTGCCGGCTTGCCCGCAGAAGGTGGCCGAGATCTACGCCAAGATCTGGAACAATCTGATGAAGTAACGGGACGGCGAAGGTCCGGGCATCAGCTCGGACCTTCGCGTCACGATAAGCATGAATCAATCAGGGGAGCGACGATTTCATGAGTAATGCCGAGCTTTGCTATCTCAGCGCCACCGAGGCCCAGAAGCTCTTCCGGAAGCGGAAACTGTCACCGGTCGAACTGATGCAGGCCGTGATCGACCAGGCAGAGGCGGTGAACGGGAAGCTCAAGGCCTTCACCTTCACCCATTTCGACGAGGCGATGGATCAGGCGCGCGCGGCGGAAGCCAAGTTCATGTCGCGCAGCAGCCGCGTCGGCGCCCTGGAGGGCTTGCCGATCGCCGCCAAGGATGAGAGCTGGATCGCCGGCAAGCCGACATCTTACGGATCGCTCATTACCAAGGACCATATCGCCGCAACCACATCCCCGAACAATGAGCGCATCCTGAAAGCGGGCGGCATTATCCATGCGCGCTCGGCCACGCCCGAGTTTTCCTGCGCTTCCTTCACCCATTCGCGGCTTTGGGGTGTCACCCGCAATCCCTGGAACACGCGCTACACGCCGGGCGGTTCTTCGGGTGGATCGGGCGCTTCGCTGGCCGCCGGCATGTCGGCACTGGCAACCGGCTCGGATATCGGCGGCTCGATCCGCATTCCCGCCGCAGCCAGCGGCGTCGTCGGCTTCAAGCCGCCGCATGGGCGCAATCCCGATGATGCGCCCTTCAATCTCGATCCTTACTGCCATACCGGCCCGATGGCGCGCTCGGTCCAGGACGCGATTCTCTTGCAGAACGTGATCTGCGGCCCGAGCCCGACGGATATTGCCAGCCTGCGACCGAAGCTGCGCTTGCCGAGCGAATACAAGCCGATCAAGGGCTGGAAGATCGCCTATTCCCTGGATCTCGGCTTCTTTGAGGTCAACAAGGATGTGGTTGCCAATACCAAGAAGGCGCTGAGCGTATTCCGCAGCCTCGGCGCCACGGTTGAAGAGGTCGATCTTGGCTGGGGGCCCGAAGTGCTGAAAGCAGGCGCCAACCACCTCGATCATCTTTTCGGCACGATGATGGCGAATTATGCCAGGAAGCATCGCAAGGTCATGACCAAATATGCCGTGCGCTTCGCCCGCGAAGCCAGCAGATCGACGCCGGCAAAATTCCTTTCGGCGATGGAAACCGCCGGCAAGATGTATGAGACATTCGGCCCGATGATGGAAAAATACGATGTCTTCATCTGCCCCACCAATGCCTTGCCGGCGGTTAAGGCGGATTACGAGCCGGGCGTCGACAGCCTGCGCATCAATGGCAAGGTCAGCGCGCTGCATCCGATGCTCGGCTGGTGCATGACGACGCCCTTCAATACGTTAAGCCGCTGCCCTGTTCTGTCGGTCCCCACCGGCCGCGCCGGCAACGGCGTTCCCACCGGCATGCAGATTGTCGGCCGCACCTATTGCGATGCGGATGTCTTCCAAGCCGGCATGGCCTACGAAACGGCGGTCGGCGGCTGGTATGGCGACAAACGGCGCCGGCCGAAGCTCTAGGAGGAGAAACGATGCGCACCGTCTATAGCGAGGACCACCGGCAGCACGATGCCAATATGGAGCTGATCGAGGGTAAGCTGGTAAAGGCCCACGAGATGCCGCGCCGGGCCGATATCGTTCTGGACCGGGTCAGGCACCAGAAGCTCGGCGAGATCGTCACACCGCAACGCTTCGGCCTGGCGCCGATCCTGCGGGTGCATGACGAAGGCTTCGTCACCTTCCTGCGCGACGCCTGGAACGATTGGCTGAAAAGCGGCCGCGACTTCGACGCGCTGCCCCATGTCTGGCCGGTGCCGGGCCTGACGGTGCCCGGCCGCAAGCGCGGCTCGCGGATCTCCAAATCGATCGATGGCAAGATGGGCCATTACGCGATCGATGCCGGGACGCCGATCACGGCGGGCACCTGGACGGCCATTACCGGCGCCGTGGACGTCGCCATGACCGGCCAGAAGCTGGTTGCCAGCGGCGAACGGGCGGTCTTCGCCCTTTGCCGGCCACCGGGACATCATGCCGGCTCGGATTTTTATGGCGGCTATTGCTTCTTCAACAATGCTGCGATTGCTGCCCAGGCTTTTCTCGATGCCGGCGCCAAGCGGGTCGCCATCCTTGATGTCGATTACCATCACGGCAACGGCACGCAGGAGATCTTCTACAGCCGCGACGATGTGCTCACCATCTCGCTGCATAGCGATCCGGATCAGGAATTTCCCTATTACCTCGGTTATGCCGATGAGATCGGGCAAGGTGCGGGTGAAGGCTATCACCTCAATCTCCCGCTCCCCTGGGGCACCGCCTGGGCCAGCTATGAGGCGGCCTTGCAGCAGGCGATGGCACGCATCCGCCAGTATGGGCCGGACGTACTGGTCGTCTCACTCGGCCTCGACACTTTCGAGCACGACCCGATCTCGCGTTTCAAACTCACCCATGACGACTACCTGCGCATGGGCGAGGTCATCGCCAAGGCCGATCTGCCGACCCTGTTCGTCTTCGAAGGCGGCTATGCGGTGGAAGCGCTCGGCGTCAATACCGTCAATGTCCTCAGCGGATTCGATCAGGCGGCATAACGCTCAATGTTCCAATAGATCCAGATCGGCCTGCGCGATATCGAATTCCACGAATTCGCGCAGGCCGCTTCTGATCACCGCTTGCAAGCGGCGGCTGCCTTCGGCCTTGTCGCCGCGCAAGAGCGCCAGCTGGCCGAGATAGAAATCGACATCGAAACGTTGATCCGCCTGGCTCATGGGATCGCCCTTGGCAGCGGCCGCCGCGACTTGATCGAGATTGATCTTGCCGAGAAAGAAATCGATCACCGGCTGCGGCCAGCTCCTCCGTGAGCGATCATTTGCATCGCCGAAGGCGGCATTCGCCTTTTTCGACTGTGCGCGTTTAGCCGCATAGGTTTCAAGCACCGCCTTGGCTTTCGCCGACTGGCCCGTCCGCGCCAAGGCGATGTAAAGCAGCAAGGCGTTAAACGGTTCGTCGGAATCCAGGGCAGCTGCCTTTTCGAAATCGGGCACGGCTTCGGCGGCTTCGCCGGCAATCAAATAGGCCGTTCCGCGATTGGCATAATAAACGCCGACTTCCGGCGCCATGCTGATGATGTGGCCGAAATTGGCGATCGCCGCGTCGATCCGGCCACTGGAAAGATTGCAGAGGGCAAGCCCATTTTCCGCCTCCACGTCATGGGGGTCGAGGGCGAGGGCACGCTTGAAGTCTGCCCGTGCCTGGTCGTATCGCGCGAGCCGATGATAGAGAAAGCCGCGATCGCGCAACGCTTCGGGCCATTGCGGATCGAGCGAGATGGCACGGTTGTAATCGGCCAAAGCAAGATCTGGCTGGCGCAAATCCCGATAGGCATCGCCCCGTTCATCGGCGGCGACGGCGCTTTTCGGCTGCACGACGAGGGCGGCAGTCAGGTCTGCCACCGCCGCCTGGTTCCGCTTCATCGCCCGATAGGCGAAAGCGCGGTAGAGCAGGACATCCGGTGAATGGGGAAAGTCCTGCAATACCTTGCCGAAGGCCTCGGCCGCCAAGGCGAGATTGCCGGGCTGGTCATTGCCACGCTGGAGCAGCGCACGGCCATAGAGATAGCGTGCTGGTGCCGAGCTCGGATCGACAGCAACGGCCTTGGCATAATCGCCCAGGGCGGCATCGCTGTTACCCAGGCTGTCGCGCCAACTGGCGCGCTGCAAATAGAGCTCCGCGCGATGCGGATATCGCGCGATGGCGATGTCGAGATCGGCGATGGCGGCCTGGCCCTGATCCGGATTGTAGTGATCGTCGGCCGGATGGGCCTTAATG
The DNA here is from genome assembly GCF_034044715.1 of Dongia soli. NCBI lineage: Bacteria > Pseudomonadati > Pseudomonadota > Alphaproteobacteria > Rhodospirillales > Dongiaceae > Dongia > Dongia soli. The sequence continues at coordinate 817,659 of NZ_JAXCLW010000001.1, forward strand.
AAGGCGTCGATCGCCGCGTCGCGCGGAAGATAAGGGGCGACCCTGGCGATCAGAGCGGAAACCGGCGCGGCGGTGCCGAGAAAGTCGTAATAGTTCGGATCATTCCACGCCAGAGCGAGCCGGTCGGATTGGCTGTTGTCGAGGCCATCGACCCCGGTGATGGCGATGGCCAAAGCGACGACCGGGGGGCGGTCCTGACCGGGTCGATCCAGGCTGGCCCCATGTTTTGCCGCGCTGGGTGCCAGGAGAAGCGGGCCACCGGAATTGCCGGGCACTGTCACGCAATCATGCTGCCAGCCGGAATTGTGCGTCTGGCCAACGATACGGCACGAAGGATCGCGCCAAAGTGTGCGCATCGGCTTGTCGCCCGGCAGGCCGATGCTGGTCACCCGCAGGCCCTCGCCACGCCTTGTCAGATCGCGTGTGCTGCGTGGCGCCAGGCGAAAATAGCCATAGCCATATTGCGGTGCCCCGAGGCAGCGGTCGAGCTTGAGCAACGCCCAATCTTCCCAGCCGTTTTGCAGCATCGCCCGGGCGCGCTGGATCAGCGGGCTACTGTCCTCAGCCGGCACATAATTGCCCCAGGCCACCGGGCGAGCCGGGGTTTCGTCGGCGAAATGCCGGGCGCCATCGAAATCAGGCCCGATTTTGCCCTCGCCAAGATAGAAAGTGGCGACGGTCTTATTATTGATCGCCTGACCACCACCGGCGACATGATAGGCGGTGAGGATATGGCAGGGGGAAACGAGGAAGGCCGTTCCCGCTACGGCGTCGGATTTATTCTCATCCAGTACCAGAAGGCCGACCGGTGCGAAGGTGCTGTCCTTAAGACGCGGCACCGCAACGCGATCATCGCCGCCCAAGGCGACGGCTGCCGCCGGATGCGCCAGAAACGGCGCCGTGACCAGCCATAGGAAAAAAGCGAAAAGGCAAGAGTGCCGGTACGTAAATGCCTTCCTCGCGCGACCATGCACGGCGATCCGGTGGGATGTCGCCGGCAGAACCGTCATGTACGCGGACAGGGTGATCATGCCAACCATCGAACACGGAGTCGCGGCGACGCGCAAGGGCCGCGAGGTTGTTGCTTGCTCAGATGAGGTTCTTTAGCGCTGCCTAGTCTGCGGCGGCATTCAGCGTGTCGCGAAGCTGCACCAGGTTCTGTTTCAGCACCAGCAGGTTCTTGGCATTGCCGCCGCTGGCGTCGACAATCTGTTGCGGGACTGAACGGGCTTTCTCGTAGAGCGCCTGGCCTTGATCCGTCAGATGAATATTTACCTGGCGCTCGTCATCTCTCGCCCGTTCGCGGCGGACGTATCCCGCTGCTTCAAGGCGTTTCAACAACGGCGTCAGCGTTCCGGAATCAAGATGCAGCCGTTGCCCGATATCCTTCACCGTCATGCCATCGCGTTCCCACAAGACCAGCATGACCAGATATTGAGGATAGGTGAGGTTCAGCACATCCAGGAGCGGCTTGTAAGTCCGCGTCAGGGCGTGGGCGGCGGAATAGACGGCGAAACAGAGCTGGTTATCGAGCTTCAGCGCCGGATCGTCATTGCTTCGCTTCGGCATATAAACCTCACAGGCAGTAAGCTGACAGCGTAATAGGAGATAAATGTGCCACAATTGAATTGTACACTATCTTTTTGCGCATAGTTGGTCTGCTTGGATATCGATTGTAGTCAATTAAATTGTGCGCAATTCTCTTTTCACCCGCACGGCGCGGCAAAAGCGGTCCAGCGGATATCGCGGCGGCATAAAAGGGCGCTAAAGTGAAGGCCCGCCTACTGAATTCCATCGCGGCGCCAGCCTATCGGCGATCCGCTATCACAACGAGAAGCAGGAGAGCGATCATGAAGGTTTTGTACTCGACCCAAGCCACCTCCACCGGCGGCCGCGACGGCGGCCAGGCTGTCAGCAAGGACAAGGCACTGGACGTTAAACTGTCCCTGCCGAAGGAATTGAATGGCCCGGGTGGCAGTGGCACCAATCCCGAACAGCTTTTCGCCGCCGGCTATTCCGCCTGCTTCCTGAGCGCGATCAAGTTCGTTGCCGCCCAGCAGAAGGTGCAGGTGCCAGGCGACGCTTCTGTCACCGCGCAGGTCGGCATCGGGCAGATCGAAGGCGGTTTCGGCCTTGAGGTTGAGCTGAATGTCGCGCTGCCCGGCATCGATCATGGGAAGGCCGAAGCCCTGGTCCAGGCCGCTCACAAGGTCTGCCCTTATTCCAATGCCACGCGAGGCAATATCGACGTGAAGCTCAACGTCGCCTAACGAGGCACGCGATCAATTGCCTGAAGGCCGGATACGGTATTCAGCCCTATCCGGCCTTTGCATCTCCGGAGGCCATCAGGTCCTCGCCGGACACCACGCGCAAATGTGACCGCGGCAGCGATCATCGAATATGTGTGGATGACAGAAACGTCGGAACATCGGACGCCCCAGCGCTGTTGCCTGGAATGTGCAATCGCCGTGAGGTGCGCCGATGGCAAAAGCACTCAAGATCGTGGCCTGGGTTTTTGGAGGCCTTCTTGTTTTGGTCGTGCTGGCAGCAGGCGGCGTCTATCTCTTTGCGACCTCGGACTATGTCCGGGCTCAAATCGAGAACCACGCCAATCAGGCCAGTGGCCGGCAAACGAAAATCGGCGATCTCGTCATCCACTGGGGCCGTACGACCCATATCACGTTGAAAGACGTGGAGGTCTCGAACACCGATTGGGGCAAGGCACCCCATATGTTCGAGGCCAAGGCCATCGATCTCGACATCCGTCTCTTGCCGCTGCTCTGGGGCAAGGTGGACATTCCGAAAATCACCTCCGACGCACCGAAAATCGCCTTGGAACGCAATGCCAAGGGCGAATCGAATTGGAGCAAGGAGCAAAGCCCGGCTGCCGTGACAACGGCGAATGCCGTCAAGCCGGAAGAGCGAAGCGAAGCGCCGGTAATCGGCCTCCTGCGCATTCGCGACGGTGAAGTTTCCTATACCGACAAACCAAAAAAGCTCGACCTCAAAGGCAAGGTCAACACCGCCCTCGGTGCGGCGGCGGGCAGCGAGCAGGTCGAATTGAAGCTCGAGGGCACATTGGAAGGAAAGCCGCTGGCGCTCAATTTCACCGGCGGCTCGGTCATCAAATTGCGCGAGACGACACAGCCCTACCCCGTCGACCTCAATGTCTCCTTCGGTCAGACCAAGCTCGCCTTAAAAGGCCAGGTCGAGGATCCTTTCCAGTTCAAGGGCGCCGATGTGACCCTCGATCTCAAGGGACCGGATCTGGCGGAAATCTTCCCGCTGCTCGGCATACCGGCACCGCCGACGCCGCCGTATCATCTCAGCGGTAAACTGAGCCGCAGCAAGGACGTCTGGAAGATGACCGATATGTCCGGCCAGGTCGGCGATAGCGATCTCAGCGGCACGATCGAAATCGACAAGCGCGACAAGCGCAGTTTCCTCAAGGCCAATCTCGTCTCGAAGCAATTGGACTTCGACGATCTCGGTCCGCTGGTGGGCATCCCGCCCGATACCGGCAAGAACAACACGGCATCCGCAGAACAGAAGAAGAAGGCGCAGGAAGCGAAGCAAGAGGGCAATCTCTTTCCCGATCAGCCGCTCCATGTCGAGAAGCTAAGAGAGATGGATATGGACGTGACCCTGGATGCGCGGAAGGTGACGGCGGCACCTTATATCCCGGTCCAGGCGCTGAAGGGCCATGTGAAGATCGATAAGGGCAAGGCCGAGGTCGATCCGCTGGACATGGCAGTTGCCGGCGGCCGGCTTACCGGCAAACTAGGCCTGGATGCCAGCAATGAAACACCGAAAGCGAGCGCTAATATCGATTTCAACGATTTCGATCTCAAGACCTTCTTCCGCAATTCGAAATATTTCGACACCACCGCGGGTAAGGTCCAGGGCCGTGTCGATCTGGCTGGCCATGGGCGGTCGCTTGCCAAGGTCTTCGGCTCGGCCGATGGCGATGCGGCAATGGCAATGACCGGCGGCTCGATCAGCGAGCTGCTGGTGCAATTGGCCGGCCTCGATATTGGCCATGCCCTCATCCTTTATATTACCGAGGACCACCGCATTCCGATCCATTGCGCGATGGGCCGCCTGGCCTTCCGCGACGGCATCGCAACTTTCGACAAGACCGCACTGGATACGACGAAATCGGTACTTTACGTCAAAGGCAATACCGGCCTGAACAACCAGACCGTCGACATGCAGATCGTCGCCGATGCCAAGGATTTCAGCCTGCTCGACATCGATGCCCCGGTCATCATCAAAGGGAAATTGCGCCAGCCGGCGATTTCCATCGGCAAAAAAGTGCCGATCCCGCTGATCGAGCCTGGCGGCGCGAAGGATCTCAACTGCCAGCGCATGATCACCGAAACCCTGGCGCGCGATAAGGTCACGCAGTAAAACGACTGGACTGCGTCTTCGATCGGCAAAAGGGGATTGGGCCGGTGGCCTTATCGGGATATTTGAGTTTCGCGCGTGAGGATTGGGCCGAATTGCGCTCCAACACGCCGCTGACCCTGTCGGAACACGACCTCTCCATATTGCGTGGATTGAACGAACGCACCTCGCTCAGCGAGGTCGTCGATATCTACCTGCCCCTCTCCCGCTTGCTGAACTTGCAGGTTCGCGCCGCCCGCAATCTCAGCGGAGCCAAAGACGCCTTTCTCGGGCGCCTGGCCGGCAGCCGGCCCTATGTCATCGCCATCGCCGGCAGCGTGGCCGTCGGCAAAAGCACGCTCGCACGCATCCTTCAGGCTCTGATGGCGCGCTGGCCGGATCATCCGCGCGTCGCCCTCGTCACCACCGACGGCTTCCTGCATCCCAACCGGCTGCTGCAGGAGCGCGGCCTGATGCATCGCAAAGGCTTTCCCGAAAGCTATGACCTGAAGCGCATGGTGCAGTTCCTCGCCGACCTCAAAGCCGGCGAGCCGGAGGTGCGGGCGCCGGTCTATTCACATCATGCCTATGACATCCTGCCCGATGAATGGCAGATGGTGAGCCAGCCCGATGTGCTCATCTTCGAAGGGTTGAATGTCCTGCAGGCCGGCGGCGCCGCGAGTTCAGGACAGCGGCCCCCTTCCGTCATCATTTCCGACTTCTTCGATTTCTCGCTCTATATCGATGCCGAAGAAGCGGATATCGAATCCTGGTATGTCGAGCGCTTCCAGTTGCTGCAGCGCACCGCCTTTCGCAAGCCGTCCTCCTACTTCCATCACTATCGCGATCTGTCGCCCGACGAATCCGTGGCGACGGCGAAACGGATCTGGGCGGAGATCAATCTCGTCAATCTGCGGGAAAACATCCTGCCGACGCGGGAGCGAGCTCATCTTATCCTGAAGAAGAGAGCCGATCACGCCATCGGGGAAATCCATCTGCGGCAGCTCTGATCACCGCATCTTGGCCCCTTGGCATGACCTCTCGCTTCCATCGCGCAAATGACCCCATCAACGGCGCATATAAAGCTCGTCTTTGGCGAAAGCGCCTTGTTGTTCACCTCCTGGGGATGTAGCTTCTGGCGAGGTGATCGTCACAGGAAGTAGACAGATGGTGCGGATCCGTTTCGCCGAGCCAGGAACGATGCTGACCCAAGCGGCAGCGAAATAGCGCGCGTCTCACCATGGTGGCCCGTGTTCGAACCGTCGCCTTCCAAGGCATCGATGTCCTGCCGGTGGATGTGCAAGTCCAGGTCTCCGGCGGGTTGCCGGCTTTCACCGTTGTCGGCCTGCCCGACAAGGCGGTGGGCGAGAGCCGCGAGCGGGTCCGGGCTGCCTTGGTGGCTATCGGCCTCGCGCTGCCGCCCCAGCGCATCACCGTCAATCTCGCACCAGCGGATCTCCTGAAGGAAGGCAGCCATTTCGATCTGCCGATTGCCCTCGGCTTGCTGGCGGCGATGGGAGTGATCTCGGCTGAGGACGTCGCCCAGCAGATGGTGCTGGGCGAATTGGGCCTGGATGGCTCGATCGCACCCGTTGCCGGCGTGCTGCCGGCAGCCCTCTATGCGGCGCGGAGCGAGATGAGCCTGATCTGCCCGGCGAAGCAAGGTGGCGAAGCCGCGTGGGCCGGCGAGATCGAAGTGACCGCGCCGCCCAATCTGATCGCGCTGATGAATCACCTGAAAGGCACGCAGGTCCTCTCGCCTCCGGTGCCGCGTGTCGCCGAGGATGCCGGCCCCGATCTCGACCTCCGTGACATCAAGGGCCAGGAGAGCGCCAAGCGTGCCTTGGAAGTGGCGGCGGCCGGCGGGCACAACCTGCTGATGATCGGCCCGCCCGGTTCCGGCAAATCGATGCTGGCGGCCCGCCTGCCCGGCCTGCTGCCGCCTTTGGAGCCGGCCGAGGCGCTTGAGGTCAGCATGATCCACAGCCTCGCCGGGCAATTGACCGAGGGCAAACTGCTGCGCCGTCGCCCGTTCCGCGATCCGCATCATTCCGCCTCCCTGCCGGCGCTGGTCGGCGGCGGGATGCGCGCCCGGCCGGGCGAGATCTCGCTGGCGCATCAGGGCGTACTTTTCCTCGACGAATTGCCGGAGTTCCAGCGCGCCACCTTGGAAGCTTTGCGCCAGCCTCTGGAGACCGGCCGCGTCTCGATCGCCCGGGCCAATGCCCATGTCACCTATCCGGCGCGCGTGCAATTGGTGGCGGCGATGAATCCTTGCCGCTGCGGCCATCTTGGCGATCCGACGCTCGGCTGCGGCAAAGCCCCGCGCTGCGGCCAGGATTATCAGGCGAAACTCTCAGGTCCCCTGCTCGATCGCATCGATCTCCATGTCGATGTACCGGCCGTCAGCGCCGCCGATCTCAGCCTGCCGCCGCCCGCCGAAGGCAGCGCCGAGGTTGCCGCCCGCATCGCCAGGGCCCGCACCTTGCAACGCGAACGCTATGCGGCACTGACAGGCGCTGCCGTCGGCGCGCCAGCCACCAATGCCGAGGCCGATGGCGAGATCCTGGAAAAGATCGCCACACCCGACCAGGCCGGCCGCAACCTGCTGACCCGCGCCGTCGAGAATTTCAAGCTCTCTGCCCGCGGCTATCACCGCGTGCTGCGCGTCGCCCGCACCTTGGCTGATCTCGATGGCAAGGACAGCATCGGCCAGACGCAGATTGCCGAGGCGCTGACCTATCGGCGCGTCGGCGTGGGGCGGTAGCTTTCCGCATCACGCCACGACCTCAGTTAGAACCTCGAAATCACCGTAATTCCGATCCCGCCGAATTTGTTCATTTCCATCAGCGCGGTCGGCGCTTCATCGAGGCTGATATGGCGGCCGATCAGTTTTTGCGGCGCGAGCTTGCCGGTTTTCAGCATGTTCATCATGGCGTCGTAGCGATAGGCCTGCATGCCGTGGCTGCCATAGATTTCCAGCTCATGGCCGATCACCTGGGCCATGGGGATCTGCGGCGTAGCCTCATCGGCCAGCATCAGGCCGATCTGCACATGGCGCCCGCGGCGGCGGAGATTGGCGATGGAATTGAAGCAGGTGGTGGGATGGCCGAGCGCATCGACCGAGACATGAGCCCCGCCCTTGGTGATCTCGCGCACCGCCCCGACCACATCGCCGGTTTCCTTGCCGTTGATGGTCGCGACCGCGCCGATTGATTTGGCGAAAGCGAGCTTGTCATCGGTCATGTCGATGGCGATGACATTGGCACCCATGGCGGCGGCGATCATGATGGCCGAGAGGCCGACGCCGCCGCTTCCATGCACCACTACCCATTCCCCCGGCTGGACCCGCGCCTGATCGACCACTGCGCGGAAGGAGGTGGCGAAGCGGCAGCCGAGGCTGGCTGCGGTGGCGAAATCGAGATTGTCCGGCAGGCGCACGAGATTGGCATCGGCAAAATCCAGCGCGACATATTCGGCGAAGGAGCCCCAGGCGGTGAAGCCGGGCTGGAACTGATGTTCGCAAACCTGATGATGGCCGGCATGGCATTCGCCGCAATGGCCGCAGCCGGCGACGAAGGGCACGGTCACCCGGTCGCCGATCCGCCAGTTCTTCACTTCGCTGCCGATCGCGGTGATCGTACCCGCCAGTTCATGGCCCGGCACATGGGGGAGCACGATATCGGGGTCATGACCCATCCAACCATGCCAATCGCTGCGGCACAGGCCCGTTGCTTCCACCTTCACAACGACGCCTTTCGTGCTCGGCGTCGGATCGGGAACCGTCTGCAAGCTGGGCGGTTCGCAAAACTGCTCGAATAGAACGGCTTTCATGGCATTCTCATTTGTTGAGTGTCATTGGTCAGCAACAGTGCAAGCATATCGGCGCGCCGGCCGGCAGACCAGTGCCGAGGTCAGACCGTATGAGGCAGTATCGATGATGAAATTGATTGCAGCGGTTTTTCTGGCAGGGACCGTGCTGTGGCTGGCCGAAGGAGCCGCTATCCCTGTCGCCAAGGCGGATGACATCTACGACCGCTGCATCGATCAATCGGACGGCACCAATGCCGCCTGGTCGCAATGCGGCGCTGCCTTCATCAAACGCGCCGACGACAACCTCAATGCCACCTGGAAGCGAGTCTATGGCGCGGCCGGCGGCCAGACCAAGCAAGATCTGTTGGCAGAGCAGCGAAAGTGGAACAGCTTCAAGGAAACAAGCTGCCGGTTCTATGCCAATGGCGATTGGGGCCGGCAGGGCCAGGTCCTGGATTATGCGGCCTGCCGGGCCGGTGTCATCGAGGAACGGACCAAAGCATTGGACGCCTACGGCAAATATTTCGCCCGGCAGTGACAGGTCGCACAAAGCCTGGGATTTCGTTCTTTGCGCGCCGGATGCTAGACTGAATTTCGACGTCTAGCACGCCGGAGCGACCGGCCGGAGAGTGACCGATGACCGAAAAGCGCCAGCGCATCGAACGGATCATCGACCAGGGCATGGGCCGGATGGAGGCCGACCTGGTCCTGAAGAATGGCCGTTTCCTGAATGTGGTCACGGGCGAAATCGCAACCGGCGACATCGCGATCTGCGGCGACCGCATTGTCGGCACCTATGACGCTTATCGTGGCCGACGCGAAATCGATCTCAAGGGCCGGATCGCCGTACCCGGCTTCATCGACTGCCATCTGCATGTCGAATCGAGCCTGGTGGCGCCGGCGGAATTCGATCGCTGTGTCCTGCCGCGCGGCACCACCACGGCGATCTGCGATCCGCATGAGCTCAGCAATGTGCTGGGAGTCGCCGGACTGCAATTCTTTCTGGATTCAGCCGAACAGACGGCGATGGATCTGCGCGTCCAGCTCTCGTCCTGCGTGCCGGCGACCCATCTGGAAACCGCAGGCGGGCGATTGGACGCCGCCGATCTCCTGCCCTTCCGTGATCATCCCAAGACATTAGGTCTCGCCGAATTCATGAATGTGCCGGGGCTGCTCCACAAGGATCCCAAGGTCCTGGATAAGATCGAAGCCTTCTGGGATGCGCATATCGACGGCCATGCGCCGCTGCTCGGCGGCCACGCCCTTAACGCCTATCTCGCCTGCGGCATCCGCAATTGCCATGAGACCACCAATACCGATGAGGCCTGGGAGAAGCTGCGCAAGGGGATGCAAGTCTTCATCCGCGAGGGGAGCGCCTGCAAGGACCTGCATGCCTTGCACAGCATCATCTCCACGACGACAGCGCCGTTCCTCGGCTTCTGTACCGATGACCGCAATCCCCTGGATATCGCCGAGGAAGGCCATATCGATCATTTGATCCGCGAGGCGATCCGGCTCGGCGCCAAGCCGGCCGATGTCTATCGCCTGGCCAGCTGGTCGGCGGCGCGCAGTTTCGGCTTGCGCGATCGCGGATTGATTGCGCCGGGCCAGCGTGCCGATATCGTCCTGCTCGACGATCTCGAAAGCTGCGCCATCCATGCCGTGATCTCGGCCGGCCGGCTGGTCGATGACGAGCTCTTCGGCGCGCGGCGAATGCCGGAGGCGATCGGACGCAACTCGATCAAGCTTGCGCCCGTCGAAGCGGATCTCTTCCGCAGTCCCGCCGGCGGTCCCAGCGGACCGGTGATCGGTCTGCGCGAGGGCCAGGTGCTGACCGACTTCCTCACGTTGTCCCTGCCCTATCGCGACGGCGAGCGCATGCCCGATATCGCCAATGACGTGCTGAAGGTCTGCGTGATCGAACGGCACGGCCGCAGCGCCAGGGTGCAGAGCGGAAGCGTGAACGGCATCGGGTCGGTCGGACGCGGCTTCGTCAAAGGCCTGAAGCTGCCGCGCGGCGCCATGGCTTCCTCGATCGGCCATGACAGCCATAATATCTGCGTGGTCGGGGCCAGTGACGCGGATATGGCAGTGGCGGTCAACCGGCTGATCGAGCTGGGGGGCGGTTTCGCCGCGGCGGAAAGCGGCCGTATCGTGACCGAGATGCCCCTGCCCCTCGGCGGCTTGATGAGCGACCGGAATTTCGAAACAGTGGCGCAACAGATCCGTGGCCTGCGCCAGGGCATCCGCGATCTCGGCTGTCCCTTGGCCGAGCCATTCCTGCAAATGGCCTTCCTGCCGTTGCCGGTGATTCCGCATCTGAAAATCACCGATAAGGGATTGGTCGATGTCGATCGTTTCGAGCTGATTGCTGCGTGACACGTGGAAAGAGAATGTAGTGCGGCTGCAGCTACGTTTTAGCTTTCTGCGACATGGCGCTGCCGATCATGTCGTCATCGCCAAGGCCAGCGCGGCTATATTGATGCACGCATAAAGGCGCCGTCTTATTAGGGGGCGATCGGGAACGCTGTCGGGGGATAGAGCTTATTGATGCGTGCACGTAGAGCGAGGACGGTCGAGATAGACGCTGCCTATAGACCACCTGCGATTCGACGGTTGGTCGAACGTGATGCGGGCCGGGCATCCGGACTCTTGGTCCGGAAGTACCAGCGCATGGCGGCGGATCCCTTCGCCTTTTTCCGCGGCGCTGGCCATATCTTTCATGCCGACTTTCCCACCGGTTTCGACGAGTTCCCGCTCGTCTGGCTGAACGGCGATTTGCATCTTGAAAATTTCGGCACCTATCGCGGCGACAATCGGCTGACCTATTTCGACCTCGGCGATTTCGACGAAGGGGCGCTGGGACCGGCCAGCCGCGACCTGATGCGGTTTTTGAGCGGATTGCACCTTGCGATGCCGCTGCTGGGCCAGCCCGCCACGGTGGCGGACCGCTTGGCCCGCGCTTATCTCGCCGCTTATGCCAATGCCTTGCATGAAGGCAAAGCACTCTGGCTGGACCACCGTCTGGCCAGCGGCCTGATTGGCAACCTGATGACCAATCTCGAGCGCCGGCAAAGCTGCAGCGCCTGGCTGCGCAGCCGCGTCGAGGGGCAATATCACGGCCCCAGACGGGACAGCCGGCGCCTGCGCCTGGATGTCGGCAAGTTCATGCCGGTGCCGGCAGAATGGCGGGGCGCCGTCGAGCGCACAGTCGAGCGTCTGGCGAAGGACCAGGAACGGGCCGGCCAGGGCAGCTGGCATCTTCTGGATATCGCTTGGCGGGTCGCCGGATTGGGCACGTTGGGATTGCCGCGTTTCGGCGTGCTGATCCGCGTCGCGCAAGGCAGCGCCGGGCGGCCGATCACCACCGAGGGCGATCTGCTGCTGCTCGATCTCAAACAGCAGCCCGGCTCGGCAATGGCTCCCTATCTTCATCTTGACCAACCGGATTTCGCCAGCGAAGCCGATCGGATCGTCGCGATCGAAAACCGCCTGCAGGCAGTAAGCCCCGCTTTGCTGCGGGCAGTTAAAATCAGCGGTCAGAGCTTTACGCTGCGGGAATTGCAGCCGGAAGCCGACAAGCTCGATCTGGCAAAGATTCTCGCTTCAAGTGGCCATCTCGAGTCAGCCGACTTGGCCAAGGCAGTCGAAACCATGGGCCGGCTGACCGCCTGGGCGCAACTTCGAAGCGCCGGCCGCCAGGGTTCGGCCATCGCCGACCAATTGATTGCTTTTGCCGGCCGCAAGGACTGGCGGCCGGATCTCTTGCGCGCCGGCCGCGCCATGGCCAAGCAGACGGAGCAATTGTGGCGGAACAGTCGCGACTGGCTAAGCACGGAATCCGGACGGCTGCGGGACGCCGCCGCGCTTGCCACTATGCCCGCATAACGGGCGATCACGAATTCGTCATTTTACCTCGCTAATTATCCGTTAATTTTATCGTGTTACGCAACCGGAGTGGGACTCTGTCCCGTATCTTGGCGGCAGTCAGGCTGTCGGGTGACGGTGGAGCCCCGCACCATGAGGTTGCCGGATTGCTCGTGATCCGGAACGAAACGCCGCAGTCTCGGCTCGACCGCTTTTCCGGCCGGCCGCGATGAATGATTGATGAAACAGCGCAGTTCTGGATAGTGACGGCAGCAATACCAGCCTTTCTGACAGCGATGCCTGTGTCGCTGAATTTGGCCCTCACGGTATGCATCGCCGCTGCCTATCGCAGCCTGGGCGGCCGGCGGCTCGAGGGTTACGGCCGTCTCGGCCGCAGCCTGTGCGGCATCGCCTTGGGGGCGGCCGCCGCGGCTCTGGCCGTTATTGCCCCGCATGCCAGTGGGGCCGGCATGGACAGCCTGGCGGAAGCAGCCGGGCTTCAGGGCGCGATGCGGGCCTGGGCCATGGTATTGCCGGCCCATGGTGCCGGCTTGCTGATCCTTGCCGTCATGCTGTACGACCGCGTCATCGGCTTGCCCGCTTCCATCCTATTGCTGCTGGCCATGTTGCCCTTGGCCGGGCTATCGAGCTGGGCCATCATCGTCATGCTGCTGCCGGCCTGGCTGCTCGGATATGGCGATCGCTGGCTGCCATTATCTTGGCACCGCATTCTCGGCCGCTATGGCCTGGCTGCTCTCTTCCCCGCTTTACCGGTTCTGTGCCTCGCCACGGGTTTTGCCGCGTCCGGCAGTTGGACCATTCTGCCGGCCTTGCTTTTGGGCTTGCTGCATGTGCCCGCCTGCCTCGCGGTCCAGCATCTGCTCAAATTGCAGGAAGAAGAGAGCCAACCGCGCGACCTACAACAGGCGTCGCGGGCATCGAGTGAGGCGGGTGCCCCCCGGATGGCGGGATTAATTTCAACCGTACCGGCCACCGCGAAAGCCAAGCTCAACCCCGCTGTCCTGGAGCGGACCATTGCCGACCTGCCCGAAGGCATCGCGATCTTCGATGTCCAGGACCGGCTCATCGCCACCAACAGCGTCTACCGCAACCTGCATGCCGAATTCGAAGCGGAACTGAAACCGGGCGCGAGCTATGACGATCTGCTGCGGTTCGATGTCATGCGCCGCGGCATCACGGGCGGCGACGGCACCGAGGTGGATGCCACGCGGAACGATCCTGAAGCCGTTATCGCCGGGCTGATGCAACGTCACCGCCATCTACCCTGGCGCCAGGAAATGCGCCGGCCGAACGGCCAATGGCTGCGGGTGATCGAATCGCGTTCCGGCGATGGCGGCACCTTGCGCATCGTCAGCGACATCACCGCGGTCAAGACCCGGGAATTGCGGCTGACGGAATTGGCCGAACGCAATGCGCTGCTGGCGACCGCCATATCCTCAGTCACCAGCGGCGTCATCATCTGCGATGCGATGCGTGAGGACGTTCCGATCACCTTCGTCAATGCTGCCTTTTGCCGGATCACGGGGTACAGCGCCGATGAAGCGATCGGCCGCAATTGCCGCTTCCTGCAAGGACGCGACACCGATCCGGCGACACTGGAACGGCTGCGCCGTGCGATCGAGCAGCGCCGGCCGGTCCAGGTGACGCTGAAGAACTACCGCAAGGACGGCAAGCTATTCTGGAACGACCTGCATATCAGCCCCGTGGTCGACGATGACGGCAGCGTGCGGCAGTTCATCGGCATCATTCACGAGGCGACGGCGCGGATGCGGACCGAGGAATCCTTGCGCGAAGCGAAGAACCAGGCCGAGCTCGCCAATCGTTCCAAGACCGAGTTCCTCGCCAATATCAGCCATGAATTGCGCACGCCCTTAAACGCCATCATCGGATTTTCCGAGGTGATGCGCTTAAGGCTATTCGGCAAATTGGGCGCCGAGCAATATGAAGGCTATGTCCGCGACATCCACGACAGCGGCCAGCATCTGTTGTCGCTGATCAACGACCTGCTCGATCTCTCCAAGATCGAGGCAGGGCGATATACGCTATCGCCGGAACGCTGTCCCGCCGGCAATTTGCTGGATACCTGCCAGCGCCTGGTACGCGACCGCGCGACGATTGGCGGCTTGCGGCTATCCGCCGAGGTGGCGCCCGGCACGCCCGATCTTTTTGTCGACCGTCGCGCCGCGCTGCAGATCATCACCAATCTGCTGAGCAATGCGGTGAAGTTCACCCCCGCGGGCGGCAGCATCCATCTGAAGGTGGAGCCGCTCGACAGCGGCAAGGCCGGCAAGAACAATATCGAGGTAGCTTTCGTCGCCATCACCGTGCGCGACACCGGCATCGGCATTGCCAAAGTGGATATCCCGAAGGTCTTGGCCGCCTTCGGCCAGGTCGACAATTCCCTGACCCGCAAGCATGACGGGACCGGTCTGGGCTTGCCCATCGTGAAGGCCCTGACCGAGCATCACGGCGGCACGCTGACCATCGACAGCGAACCCGGCCGGGGAACCATCGTTCGGGTCACCTTGCCGGCAGCCGTGATGTCGGAACCGGTCAAGGAAGCGGTGCAGGAAACGCTTCTTTAAACGGTGCCGGCGATTTCAGGGCCGGGCCGCGCTGACGAACGCACCCTGCGGCAGAAAATGATCGTCTATATCGGAAGCCTGTAACCCTTGCCGCACGCCGCCGGAGGCCGGCGGCAATGATCAGGGTGTCAGGATCATGCCTTCCTGGGCCACCAAGGTCCCGGGCCGCTGTGCTTCGGCCTCACGTGCGATACTGTCCATCGTCGCGTCATCATGGCTGGGATCGTGGTGGAAAAGAACGAAGTTGCGAACACCCGCCAGCTCCGCCAGACGCGCGCCTTCCTGCCAGGTGGAATGACCCCAGCCGGCATGAGCGGGAAATTCGTCATCTGTGTAGGTGCTGTCGTAGATGAAGATCTCGGTACCGCGGATGAAGTCGATGACTCTCTGGTCGTGGTGGCCGATGCGATGTTCGCAATCCGTGATGTAGCAAATCGACTTGCCCTGCCATTCGATGCGATAGCCGGTAGCCCCGTTGGGGTGGTTGAGCGGTGTCGTGCGGATTTGCAAACCCGGATGGAGCTGCAAGGTCTCGCCGGCACGAAAATCGTGGTAGCTGGGATTGGAAACGAAAATATCAGGCGGCACGGGGAAGAGCGGTTCCACCATCATGCCGCACAGAGCATCGTGTAGATTGAGCGGCGGCGCGAGATGGCCGGCCCAGAGGCGGATGACGCTGTCCTTCTGAAAGAGCGGCGCGAAGAACGGCACGCCGACCATATGGTCGAGATGCGTATGGGTGAAGAACAGGTCGGCGGTGACCGGCCCCTGTTGGGAGCATTGCGCCATGAGATGCTGGCCCAGCGGGCGCAAGCCGCTGCCACCGTCAAAAATCAGCAGATGGGGACCGCAACGCACTTCGAGGCAAGAAGTGTTCCCGCCATACCGCGTGTAATCCGGCCCTGGACAGGACAGCGAACCGCGCACGCCCCAAAAGCGTAGCGAGAAACTATTTGCTGTCGTCACTGCACTCTACCCCCGTACAGCGTCCCCGGTTGATCGGTGGCCGTCACCCACAGCCGTAAGCCAAGCCGCTCGCGTTCCGGTCGGCCAACTCTCCCCTTGGCCCTCATCCCTGAACACCGTTTCCGCTAGGCGGTTCGGCTGGATGATGGCATTGTTTAACGGCCTTGCAAATCATTATCACCATATTCCGCCAAGATAATTTATGCCTTTACATTCTAGATATTCTACGCCAAGGCCGACCGCAACGGCCAGTCTGGTTCCTGCGCATCAGCTCGGCGAGGATCGCAGACGGACAGATTGGGGACAGGTCGTTTTTGGCCTCTCGCTCAGTTGCTTTGTTGCATTCCAGCAATTCAAATTGCCGCCCCTCCTGCCGCGCCTACTGGCCGAATTCAACTATAGCCCGACCATGGCCGGCAGCTTCATGTCAATTTATGCGCTGGTCGGCTTGGTCGCCTCGATGCCGATGGGCCGATGGTTGCGCCGGCACGGCTACCGTCCCGGCTTGATGATCGGGCTGGCGGCAGCGGCTCTCGGCTTGCTGCTCGCGCTCGGTTTCGCGCATTTCGCCGGTGCGATGCTTTTGGCCCGGGGGCTGGAAGGGCTGACCTATGCGATTTTTGCCATTGCCGGCCCGGTGATCGCCACCGAGGCCGCCAAAATCCGCGACTTGCCATTGGTAACCGGCCTGCTGGCGGGCTGGATCCCGATCGGTCAGATTGCCGCAGGTCTGCTCGCTCTCGCTTGGCCGGACTGGCGGACGATCTGGCTCCTGGCGCTTGCCCTCACGCTGGCTTTGACGGTCCCGAGCTGGCGGTACCGCAACCATCGCCCCGTAAACCGGTCGGCCGATGGCGCAACAAAGCCGCAGCCGGGGGCAAAGGCGGCCAATCTGTCCGCGGCTGCGATCTTTCTTCTCTGGTCCGGCCAATATTTCGCCTTCATGACCTGGCTGACCCAGTTCCTGATTGAACGGCACCATTTGGACCCGCATCGAGCCGTCGTCATCTACCTGATCCCGGTGGTCGTCCTGCTCGCCTTCAATGTCATCACCGGCTGGGCGCTGGGCCGTGGCCTCCGGGTTGCGCCGGCTCTCCTGATCTGCCTGCTGCTGCAGGCCGGCGTCTGGGCCTCGATCTCGGTGCTGGACGGCTTGCCGGGTTTGATCGCTTTGATCGTCTACGGCATTTGCGCCGGCGTGACGCCGACCTGCCTTTTTCACTTGCCGCATCTGATCGCGGCAAGTGAGGGCGCGGCCACACGTGCTGGCCCGGAAGCTTTCGGGACGCTGATGGCCGGGCGCAATATCGGGGTTTTTGTCGGGCCCCTGGTGCTACCGCAAATGCTGGCTTATTTCGGTGATTGGGACCTGGCCGCCGATTTCATCGCCGTGGCGACGCTGCTGGCGGGCGCCATCGTCCTCTTGCTGGGCCGGCATCTGCGCCGGCCCCAGCAGCATTAGGCGGCCTGACGTTAGACCACGAGGCGATAACCGCCTTGATCGGTGATCAAAATTTCCGCCTTGGAGGGATCGCGCTCGATCTTTTGACGCAGGCGATAGACATGGGTTTCCAAAGTGTGGGTGGTAACACCCGCATTATATCCCCAGACCTCGCCGAGCAAGGTCTCCCGGCCGACCGCCTCGCCGGCGCGATACAGATATTTCAAAATCGCCGTTTCCTTCTCGGTTAGGCGAATTTTCTTATTCGCGGCCTCGTCTATCAGCATTTTGACATTGGGGCGGAAGATATAGGGCCCGATATTGAGCACCGCGTCCTCGCTATGCTCATGCTGGCGCAGATGAGCGCGCAGCCGGGCCAGCAGGACACCGAGCCGGAACGGCTTGGTGACATAATCATTGGCGCCGGATTCCAGCCCTTGGATTGTGTCTGCCTCGCCATCGACCGCCGTCAGCATGATGATCGGCACGGTGACGCCGGCTTGGCGCATATCGGCGCAAAGTCGGCGGCCATCGATATCGGGCAAGCCGACATCGAGCAGGATCGCATCGAGCTTTTCGTTCCTCGCCAGTTCCAGGCCGGCGGCGCCATCGCCCGCCTCCACGGTGGCGAAATCCCCTTCCAGGGTCAGCTGTTCCGCCAGGGTGCGGCGTAAAACCTCGTCATCATCGACCAGCAGCACGCGCTTGAGGCCAGCCCCGGTCGGCTTTGGTGCCGCAGGGACAGACCCGGTGGAATTTGGCCCAGAGGATGGCAAGGACATGTTGTTCTCCAGCTTTCTTCGTCAGATAACATCCGAGCCGGCGACTGGCAAGATTGCCCACTGGCAAGACCGCCGCCGACCGGTCCAAGGCGGCTTGTCCGGGCTTGACCTGCGCCTGTCGGCCCTGCCAAATGCCGCTCCCTGAACCTTTCAGGGAATGGCAACCGCGACTGGACATACACCGCCTGGGTATACAGCGCTTGGGATGCCCCGGAAGTTCCGCCGAAAGCGGATAATTGGGTTTACGATTGCCGATGACGAATGCCGATCTCACCGCCAGAACCGCCACGTCACAGGCCACGGTTGAACGCTGCCTAGCCGAATTACGGCGTGGCGGGGCGATTGCGTTGATGGATGGCGACGACGCGATCCTGGCCGTAGCGGCGGAAAATCTAGAGGAATCAGTTTTCGCCTGGCTCAATTCAGCCGCCGGCACCGATGGCGTCCGCCTGCTGCTCACCGCCGAGCGCGCCGGTCGGTTGGGCTTGAAAACGAACCCGGCGGACACCGCCGGTGGCGAGGCCGTCTGCATCTGCCATCTCACGGCCGATCTCGCTGCCGAAGCGGTCAAAGGCGCCCTGATCCATCATGTTGCCGACCCGACAAGCACATCGCAGCCGGCCGGTGCCCTCGATACGGCGGTCCTCGATCTCGCCTTGGATGAAGACCCTGATCGCAGCCTATCGTCCAATCTGCGGCACGGTGCGATTGATCTGGCGAAGACCGCCCGATTGCTCCCGGCCATGGTGGTGGCTCGCGTGCCGGCCGCCGCGGTTGCCTATTGGGTCGCCTCTCCCTTCACGATGGACCACGCCGATCTGGCTACCCACCGGCGCATGCTGGCCAGCCAATTGCGCCGGGTCGGCTCGGCTCGTGTGCCGCTTGAAGGCGCCGAGCAGACCGAGATCATCGCCTTCCGCCCCTCGGATGGCGGCAAGGAACATCTGGCGATCGTGATCGGCCGGCCGGATCCGGACCAGCCGGTCCTGATCCGGCTGCATTCCGAATGTTTCACCGGTGATTTGCTGGGCTCCCTGCGCTGCGATTGCGGCGACCAGCTGCGTGGCGCCATCGAGCAGATCGCCAAGAGCGGCAGCGGTATCCTGCTGTATCTGGCGCAAGAGGGGCGCGGTATCGGCCTGATCAACAAGCTTCGCGCCTATCGGCTTCAGGATGCCGGCGCCGACACGCTTGACGCCAATCTGCAGCTCGGTTTCGGCGCTGATGAACGCGTCTATCAGCCGGCGGCGGAAATGCTGCGGCAATTGGGCATCGTCGCGGTACGGCTGCTCACCAACAATCCGGACAAGGTCAAGGGCCTGGAACATTGCGGTATCCGCGTGACGGAGCGCGTCGCCCATGCCTTCCCCTCGAACGATCACAATGCCCGCTATCTTTCAACGAAGGCGACCCGCTTCGGACATATGTTCTAAGTCGGGCTCGCCCCGGCGATTCGCTCTGGCATGGCGCTTGCGTGGTAAACGGCAGATCCAATGGAGAAGCCAGCGTGAGCGGTTCCGCTTTCAACTATAACGTCGCCTCAGGAGCGCTCCTGCCCAATCAGGGCATGAGTGTCGGAGGCACGCAGTCGAAGCGGGTCTATGATTGGAAATCCTTCCGCGCCAAAGCAGGCGCGGCCCAACCCGCTGCAACGGCACCGACAGCGCCGGCAAAGGCCAATGCGGCGCCGGCTTCGGCCCTGGCTCGCGGGGCTGTTTCGCAAGGTCCTGGGCTCGGCGCCGCTAGCGAGGCTGCCCTCAATAGATCGACGAATTTAGTTCGGCCATCCACAATAGCTGGTACGAATCTGCGGCCGGGCTCGATTGACCAGAGCCAATTCAAGGCGATGCTTGCGAGTGCGTCCCTGGGGGTGAATCCGTCGCCGAATATCCGCTCGGCAAATGGTTCGCCGGTGATAGGTGGAAGACAGCTCACATCGCCCTTGCCGGCGATCACCGGGCACTCGCCACTGGCCCCAGCCGGCATTCTTGCCGCCCAAGAGCAAGCCGGCACCGCTTCTGCAGCCGGCACAGCGCCCGCCGTGAGTGCAGGCATGGCGGGGGGCGCAACCGGCGCCATGGGCGGTGCTCCAGATGGGATTCAGACCCTGACCGCGGCACAATTTGCCGCCTTGACGGGCGCGCCGATCGAAGGACCGGCAGGCGATCAGGTAAACGCTGATTTCCAGCCGGGCTCCGCTGCAGGTCCGCCCATCGCTATACCGCCTGCCGTCCTGCCGGCGGAAAACGCATCGGCGGACGGTATCCCGCCGGACGCCCTGACGATGAGCGATGACGCGATCCCGCCCGACGGGCCGGCAGAACCAGCCGATGCGGATAAGGATGATGACGGCGTACTCAAATTGAACCGCATCCCCGACCGCGAAACCCGACAGGAATATGCCGCCAAGGGCATCAAATGGAAGCTGGTGGACGATCCTGAAGCCGACAAATTGTTCTTCGGCGAGGACGGCAAATTCGGTTGGGACGATTTTGTCGATCTCATCAATCCGCTGCAGCATATCCCCGGCATCAACGCAATCTATCGCGAACTGACCGGTGACCAGATTCACGGGGCGGCGGAATTACTGGGCGCCATGCCTTTCGGACCATTAAGCACGCTCGGCGCGATTGCCAATATCGCCGTCAAGTCCACCACCGGCCGGGATATCGGCGGTAATGTTCTCGCAATGATCATCGGCGACGACAAAAGCCCAGCCACCGATTTGGCCGCACGCGGTAAAACCAAGCCTGTCGATGGCGGAACCGCTTCAGCGGTATCAATTGCCGGCCGCGGAGCAACGGAACAGACCGCTGCTCTTCGGACGAATTGGAGCAACGGTCGGGGTCGCGATAATGAAGCTGATGCATGAGCCACATAACGTGCAGCCCGCCTTCCGACGCCGCAGTAAGCGGCTTTTCCATCACTTGGCGAGGCGCTAAGCTGCGCGCATGGAGCTGATTGTAACGGCAAGAGCCGGTGAAACGCGCGGTTGGGCGGAGCTGGACGGACAGCGTTACCGCTGTGCATTGGGCCGCGGCGGTATCGTCACTGACAAACGCGAAGGTGATGGCGGAACGCCGCTTGGCCAGTTCGCGTTACGGCGAGTGCTGTTCCGTGCCGATCGGTTGCCCGCTGACCTGGACGCTCCCTTGACGGGTGAGCTGCCGCTGGGAACTGCCTTGCCGCAGCAGGAATTGCAAAAGCAGGACGGTTGGTGCGACGACCCAACCGATCCCGCTTATAATCGGCCGGTCACGTTACCTTATGCCGGCCGACATGAAGTCATGTGGCGCGACGATCACCTCTACGATCTGGTCGTGGTGATTGGCCACAATGACGATCCCGTCGTGCCCGAGCACGGCAGCGCCGTCTTCATTCATCTCGCGCAGCCGGATTATCGGCCGACCGAAGGCTGCATTGCTTTTGCCCGCGCCGATCTCGAAGCGATCCTGGCGAAGCTCGCCCCTGGCGACCAGGTCCGTATCGATCTGATCTGACCGCTCGTCAGCCCACTTTGCCGGAGGCTGGTTCTTGCAATGGTGGCCTGGCGCCGAAAATCGCCGTGCCGACACGGATATAGGTCGCGCCGAATTGGATGGCGAGCGTGTAATCGCCGCTCATGCCCATGCTGAGCTCCGGCAATTGATGACGACGGGCAATTTCGCGCAGCAGGGCAAAATGCGGTGCCGGATGCTGGTCGGCCGGCGGAATGCACATCAGGCCCCGAATTGGCAGGTTCAGCTCGTCGCGGCAATGGCGGATAAAAGCATCGGCATCGCGCGGCCCGATACCGGCCTTTTGCGGCTCTTCCCCGGTATTGACCTGAATGAGAAGATCCAGGCGCTTGCCCCGGCGGGCCATCTCATCAGCCAAAGCCACAGCGAGTTTTTCACGGTCCACGCTTTGAATGACGTCAAAAAGCGCGACGGCCTCCTTCACCTTATTGGTCTGCAATGGACCGATGAGGTGAAGATGCAGGCTTCGCTCCGCCGGCAGCGATGCGCGCAGCGGTGGAAATTTGCCGGCTGCCTCCTGCACGCGGTTTTCACCGAAGGTAACTTGGCCGGCGGCGATCGCTTCGGCAACCGCCTCGGCCGGATTGGTCTTCGAGACGGCGATCAACTTGATATCCGCCGGATCGCGGTGCCATTCGATAGCCGTCTGATGAATCTGGGCGCGGATTTCCGCAAGATTTTCGGCAATGCTCACGATAGCCCTATCTGAGAAGGGTGAGCGGGCCGTCGTGCAGGTCATGCCACCGGGAAGGCGCAGCGACAAGCGATCGGCCGGCTACATTGGCTCAATCGCATATCACGGTCGGAGGTGATGAAAAAGAGGCCTGTCTCACAGATGGATAGACAGCGTTGCCGCAAAGAGAAAGGGAGCGGCAAGCCGCTCCCTTTCCAATCAATCTCTTCAAAGACTGGTGTCTGACGACACAGCTTAGAAGTTGAACGCCGTACCGAGGCCGATACCAACCGAGTTGTAATTGTCGCCGTTGGTGTGGCCGCCATCCGCATTCGCCCAGACATACTGCAGCGTGGCATCGAGCGAGATGCCAGGGCCCATGTCGTAATTGCCGCTCAGAGCAACGGTGTTGACCCGGCGATCGTCGCTGGAATTGATGAACTCCCAGTCAGCATAGCTGTACTGCAGGCCGACGGTCCACGCGTCGATGTTGTAGGCCATGCCACCGCCGACAACCCAACCGTCGCCAGTTGAGCCGTCATCGAAGTGGGCAAAGTCGTTGTAGTATTCACCGGCGGCACCGATCGAGAAGCTACCGAAGGTCAGGTTCAAACCAGCCTGATAGTAGTCGTTCTTCTTGACGTCGCTGCCCTTGCCACCAGTCGACAAGGTCCAGCTGCCGCCCAAGCCGGCATTGATGCCCCAACCCTCGAAGTCACGGGTGAAGTTGGCATAGCCGTCAACGACGTTGCGCTGTTCGCCATCGACCGATTGCGGCATGCCGCTGTGGAAGTCGCTGACCTGCGTGAATTCATGACCACCATTCGGCGACCAGGAAACGCCGAGCTGGAAGCCACCGAAATTCGGGGTGATGTAAACGATCTTCTGCGAGCGGGTGGCGTCCGCGGGGATGCCAAGGCCGAAGCCGTCGACGCTGTTGCAGATACCGGCCGAATAACCAGCGTCTGCGAAGGCGTTGTTGATGATCTGGTCCTGCGAGAAGGCGCCGAAATTGGTGGTGCCGCCGACCGGGGTAACGCACAGCGCCATCAGAGCGCCGTTCTGCGAGCCGATGCGGAGTTCACCGAACCCGCCGGAGAAATAAGCGTAGGCGGCGTCGATCTGGTCGCCCTTCTGCTCAGCTTCCAACTCAACGCGGGCGCCGACGGTGATGCCGTTGTCCAGCGTGGTCTTGCCGAGGAAATAGATTTCGCCGTCGGAGAACACACCGGTGTTGTAGCGGTTGTCACCCAGATCGCCGTTGCCTTCGTCGTCGAAATTGGCCAGGACGGCGGTACGGAAGAAACCGCCCAACGACAACTTGATACCATCGGCGGCGAAAGCCGGGCTGGCCACGAGGCCGGCACCCAGCAGGGCCGATGTTCCCAGGAGAACTTTCTTCATCTCGAGATTCCCTAAGTTTGCGATTGCCACCGGCGCTTTGGCGCGCCGGATGCCCCTCGTTCGCAAGCCGGTCTGTTCAGCGGGTTTCACCGAGCAACTAGCACCGGTGACGGTGAAATCGACCAAACGGCCTTTAGGCCAGCGAACTGCGATAACTTTGCGGAAAGCCCGAAGAGTGTCAAACCAATTAAAGCAAATGCTGTGGCATTTTTCCCCGACTGTGGCAGTTTCGCCACAGGGAAAGAGTCTGCGCTGAATCATCAACTTGGCTAGAAATGCTCAAGTGATACCTGGGCTGGATAAGGATGATTTTGCCGGATTCCCCAGACGTTCGCATCGTTGTCGGAAGGGGATGTCTGAGGCCTGGGAACGGCTCCGCCGCGACTCGATTCGCGGGCCGTTAGGGAAGCGACCGGGCGAGTTTTCGCCCGGTCAACCCGGTCCTTAGAAATTGAAGGCCGTACCGAGGCCGAGGCCAAAGGAGTCGTAGCCACCATGGGCCGCGTCGCCTTTATCGCCGTCGGCCCAGGTATATTGCAGGGTGCCGTCCAGGCTGATGCCCGGGCCCATGGCGTATTTGCCGGTCAGGGCCATCGTGTTGGTCTTACGTTCGACATTGTCGTCGGTGTAATTGCCTTCATTATGGCTGTACTGCAGACCGACTGTGTAAGCGTCGATCTTATAGGCCACGCCGCCGCCGGCGACCCAGAAGTCGTCATGATAATCGGCCTTCTGGATGACGTTCTGCATGTATTCGAAACCACCGCCGATCGAGAAGTTGCCGAAGGTCAGATTGAGGCCGCTCTGATAGAACGCGCCCTTCTTTTGATTGTGGGCTGGATCGCCACCCATCGAGGTAGCCCAGGAGCCGCCGCCGCCCCACTGAACGCCCCAGCCGTCGAAGTCGCGGGTAAACATGGCATAGGCATCGACAATATTCCGCTGCTCGCCATCCATGGCGACCGGCATGCCGCTGTGGAAGTCGGTGACCTCGGACGATTCATGGCCACCATTCGGCGCCCAGGAAACGGCCAATTGGAAGCCACCGAAATTCGGCGTCATATAGACGAGCTTTTCGCTCTTATCCGAGCCGATCATGCCGTCAACGCTGCGGCAGATAGCGGCACGATTGTTCGGCACACCCTGATTGGCGTTGTTGATGACCTGGTTCTGCGTGAAGGCGCCGAAATTGGTGGTGCCGCCAACCGGCGTGACGCAGAAGCCGCCGAGCGCACCCGACAGCGTGCCGATGCGGAATTCACCGAAACCGCCCTGGAAGAAGGCATAAGCGGCGTCAATCTGGTCGTTCGCCTGCTCCGCTTCCAGTTCGACACGGGCGCCGACGGTGATGCCGTTATCCAGCTTCGTCTTGCCCGTGAAATAGATTTCACCATCGGAAAACACGCCGGTGTTGTATCGGCCATCACCCAGCTCGCCGTTGCCGGCGTCATCGAAATTTGCCAGGACAGCCGTGCGCATGAAGCCGCCGAGGCTCAGTTTAATGCCGTCGGCAGCAAAGGCGGGGCTTGCAAGCAAACCCGCCGTGAGCAGCGTGGTGCTGCCCAAAAGGACTTTCTTCATCGTGAGATTCCCCAGTTGTCGGTCGCAACCGAACCACGGATTCCGGCAGCTATCCCCTGTTATCGCCTAGCAGCGCCCGCTTCGGTGGGCCGGAACTTGTTAAAAATTGAAGCCAGTGTCAAAGCAGTTGATCGCCTAAATACGACAAGACGCCGGGGCTGTGGCTTTTTTGCAACTTTTTGTAATATATTGGAAATAAACGGTATTCCAAGCTTACGAAGCGGTGATTGTTACATATTTATGTCGCAATACCGCTAGTTTGCAAATCGCCGCGATGGAGGCACAGTTTGGGTCATATTACGAAGCTTGCGGTAGCGCCGATCTATGCGAGGCGCAACCAAGCAGAGCGGGCCGCCCCTTAAAAAGGGGCGGCCCGCTCTGCTTGGGAAGCGGCAATTTAGGAAAAGATCTGTCCCAGCTATTTCAGCGGCAGGTAGCCAAAGCGCTTCATTTGTTCTTTGTTGGCTGCGACAACCCGATCAACCTGGTCCTGGCTGAGGAGGTTTCTCCATTGTCCGGACTTACCGGCACGGAAAAACTTTTCCGCTTTCGCCGGCCGTTCCTGGAAACCTGATTTATCCTCCTGCGCCCGGAGCTTTTCGAAAGAGGAGTTTTTGATGGCGCGCATCAGTCGATCGGGGGTGGGCTTCAGGCCGAGAAATTTGGTGACTTTGCCAAAGGTCTGGCGCGGCTTTTCCAGCATATCTTCATACCGCACCGTCAGCATCCCGGGGACCACATGCGTGGTCCAGCTTGCGACATGCAGGTCCCAGCTTCGATGGACCTCGTAAACCATTTGGTCCGTATTGCGGGTGCCGTTATCCGTCCGGTTGATGATCTCCACCGCCTCGTCAAGATCGACGGAGTAGTGATGCGCCAGCGAAATCACGACATCCAAAGGGTTGCGGATGATATAGATCGATCCGGCGGTAAATTCCGGATAGATCATCGGCTTTCCCATATATTCAATGAGCGCATTGTGGGTCTTGACGAAGGTATCGTCCAACCGGAGGCTGCAGATGTAACGCTGCGCCTGCCAGCGCGTATTGGCGATGTCTCCGATCGTCCATTCCGTCCAGGGCTTGGTCAGAAACGGCTTATAGATATGCACGGTGGAATCACTGAACGAGAAATCCGTGATCTTATTGATGTCGTAGCCTTCCGGGGGATCGCGCAAAAGATTGTGAAGGAAAGCCCGCATCCAGGTATTGCCGGATTTCGGATAGCTGGCGAGCCAGATGATTTTACCCATTTTCCGTCCAATCCAATCCGATATCTTGGTCCGTCAAGCCACTCGATCTTCCTCTGAGCTGCGACCCGCACATGATCGGCTCAAGCGAGGCATTCGCGTGGATATCCCCGGTTTGAGCGCAGCCGGAAGATGAGAGACATGGCTCCCCTAACGCCAACCGCGCGCTTGACCTAAGCGCGTGATTTCGCGTACCTCTTTGGCCATATTTTGCCAAGGCGCGTCGCGCGGCAAAGAACCGGGGGGAAAACCGTGCCTGTTCGGCGTCTTATGGGTAAGCTTGGGAAAGCCGTCAATATGAATTTTCACTCCGGATTTAGCGCCAAGCGCTTACGACCGCTGGCGATATTGGCCCTCTTTGGCCTGGCCATCGCGGGCTGCAATGTCGATCTGGGCGGCGAGGAAAAATATCCGGTGCCGCGTCAGCCCGGCGATCAGGGCCCGGTATACAGTGATGCCGAACGCGGCAGCGTTTTTGGCGAAGGCGGGCTTTTCGGCGCCACCGGCCCGTCCAAGGAGGACGGAGCGACCGGCGGCATCGGCGTGAATAACCTGCTTTGGCGCGCCTCGCTGGATACGGTGTCTTTCATGCCGCTGGTCTCGGCGGACCCGTTCGGCGGTGTCATCATCACCGATTGGTATACGCCGCCGCAGACGCCGGACGAGCGTTTCAAGGTCAACGTGTATATCCTGGGGCGGGCGTTGCGCGCCGATGGCATCAGGGCTTCGGTTTTCCGCCAGCAAAACCAGGGTGGCCAATGGGTCGATGCGCCGGTCGCGCTCAATACCTCGACCGATCTTGAAAACGCTATCCTGACCAAAGCGCGCGAGCTGCGCCAGGCCAGCAAGCAATAATCACGCGAAGATCGGATCAGCTAATCCGATCTTGCCCGATGTCGGCCGGTTCGACCCGGCCGTCTTTTCTGGAACAGACAGGTCGCGGCGCGATGGCAGCCGCGGCCGTTATAGATTTGAAGCGCGATCGAGCGACGATGTCCCGTTACAATTTTCAGGAAACCGAAAAGAAGTGGCAAGCGGCCTGGACGGCGAAAGATTGCTTTGCCGCCGGCACCGACAAAACCAAGCCGAAATATTATGTGCTGGAGATGTTTCCCTATCCCTCGGGGCGCATCCATATGGGCCATGTGCGCAACTATACGATGGGCGATGTCGTCGCGCGCTATAAACGGGCACGCGGCTTCAATGTCCTGCATCCGATGGGCTGGGATGCTTTCGGTCTGCCGGCGGAAAACGCGGCGATCAGCCAGGGCGTGCATCCGGCCAAGTGGACCTATGAAAACATCGCGACGATGCGGGGCCAGCTCAAGGGGATGGGCCTGTCGCTCGACTGGTCGCGTGAAATTGCCACCTGCCATCCCGAATACTACCGCCATGAACAGCGGATGTTCCTGGAATTCCTCGAACGCGGCCTGGTCTATCGGAAGGAAAGCTGGGTCAACTGGGACCCGGTCGATCAGACCGTTCTCGCCAATGAACAGGTGATCGACGGGCGCGGCTGGCGTTCCGGCGCGCTGGTCGAGAAGCGCAAGCTCTCCCAGTGGTTCTTCAAGATCACCGATTACTCCGATGAATTGCTTTCCGCCCTGGACAGCCTGGATCGCTGGCCGGCCAAGGTGCGCATCATGCAGGAGAATTGGATCGGCAAGTCCCAAGGTGCCCGGCTATTCTTCAGCCTGACCGGCCGCAGCGACAAGCTGGAAGTCTTCACCACCCGCCCGGATACTTTATTCGGCGCGGCCTTCTGCGGCATCTCGCCAAACCATCCGCTGGCCGCCGAACTGGCTGCCAAGGATCCGGCGCTGGCCGAGTTCATCGCCGAATGCAACCGCATGGGCACCAGCGAGGCGACGCTGGAAGCGGCCGAGAAGAAGGGCTACGACACCGGCCTCAAGGCGCGGCATCCTTTCGTCGACGGTTGGGAGCTCCCGGTCTATGTCGCCAACTTCGTGCTGATGGAATATGGCACCGGCGCCATCTTCGGCTGCCCCGCCCATGACCAGCGCGACCTCGACTTTGCCAACAAATACAAGCTGCCGGTGAAGCCGGTGGTTTGCCCGCGCGACCAGGAGGCGGCGGTCTTCAAGATCACCGATACCGCCTTCACCGATGACGGGATCATTATCAATTCGGATTTTCTGAACGGTCTCGACGTGCCCGGCGCCAAGGCTGCGGCTGTCAAGCGGCTGGAGGAACTGGGTGCCGGCCAGGGGACCACGGTTTACCGGCTGCGCGACTGGGGGGTCAGCCGCCAGCGCTACTGGGGCTGTCCGATCCCGGTCATCCATTGCAATGCCTGCGGCATCGTGCCGGTCCCGAAGTCTGATCTGCCGGTCAAGCTGCCGGAGGATGTCACCTTCGATAAGCCCGGCAATCCACTGGAACACCATCCGACATGGAAGCATGTCGATTGTCCGGTATGCGGCAAGCCCGCCCGACGCGAAACCGATACCTTCGACACCTTCGTCGAAAGCAGCTGGTATTTCAGCCGTTTCTGCAGCCCGCGCAGCGACGCACCGGTGGATCGCAGCGAGGTCGATTACTGGCTCCCGGTCGACCAGTATATTGGCGGTATCGAGCATGCGGTGCTGCACCTGCTCTATTCACGCTTCTTCAACCGCGCCATGAAGGCCGTCGGTTATGTTGATTGTGACGAACCCTTCGCCGGTCTCTTCACCCAGGGCATGGTCTGCCACGAGACCTACAAGGATGCCGCCGGCAATTGGCTGTTGCCGCAGGACGTGAAGAAGGACGGCAGCCAGCTGGTCTCGGTCAAGGACGGCAGTCCGGTCACAGTGGGCCGCTCGGAAAAGATGTCGAAGTCGAAGAAAAACGTCGTCGATCCGAGCTACATCATCGAAACCTACGGCGCCGATACCGCGCGCTGGTTCATCATTTCCGACAGCCCGCCCGAGCGGGACATGGAATGGACCGAGGCCGGGGTCGAGGGTGCCTGGCGCTTTACCCAGCGCATCTGGCGCCTGGTCGATGGCTGGGTGACGGCGCATCCGGAGCTTGTCGGTATCGCAGGCCGGTCCGGCGCCAATGTGCCGGCTCACCTGCCGGCCGATGCCCTGGCTTTGCGCCGGACGGTGCACAAAACTGTCGCCGGCGTCACCGAGGATATTGAGAAGTTCCGGTTCAATCGCGCGGTCGCGCGGATTTATGAATTGGCCAATGCCCTGGGCGATGTCAAAGACACGGCCCTCGCCGATCACGGCGGTTTGGCCGTGCGCGCAGAAGCCTTGCGTGTTCTGGTTCTTCTTATCGCCCCTGCCATGCCACATCTGGCCGAGGAGCTGTGGGAGCGCTTGGGCCACACCGGATTGGTTGCCGACACGGCTTGGCCGGATATCGATCCGGCCTTGATCAGGGATGAGAGCGTCACGGTCGCCGTCCAGGTCAATGGCAAGCTGCGCGCCACATTGGAGCTGCCCCGCGATCTGGATAAGGCGGAGGCGGAAGGCCGGGCTTTAGGCGATGCCAATGTTCAGCGCGCCTTGGATGGCAAAACGCCGAAGAAGGTGGTTGTCGTTCCCAATCGTGTCATCAATGTCGTCATTTAACAACAGCACCGGGTGAGAACCTGATGAAGCCGAAAATCGAGCAGCCAGTTAATGCCCTGCGCCGGCGTTGCGTGACGGTCGCGGCAGCTTTGGTTTTTGGCAGCATCGCCCTCGCCGGATGCGGTTTCCGGCCGATGTATGGCGAGGCCGCCGGCGCCAATACGACGGGCGGCATCGCCGGGACCAAGCTGGCCCAGATCAGAATCGATCCGATTGCCGATCGCATCGGCCAGGAATTGCACAATCGTCTGCGCGATCGCATGAACCCCTCCGGCCAGCCGGATGTCGCCGCTTACTCTCTCAGCGTCACCCTCAGCCAGACCGAGCAGGAAATCGCCGGCGATACCGATGAAAACGTCCGACACAAGATTCTGAAGGTCACGGCGGTCTATTCGCTGATTCCCACCAAGGACGACAAGCAGCCTTTGCTCAATAATACCAGCTCGCGGATTTCGGTCAGCTTCGACACGCTGGATGATCCCTATAACGACATCGCCACCAAGGAAGATGCCGAGCGTCGCGCCGTCGAGCAATTGGCGGACATGATCACGACCCGCATTGCCGTCTACTTCACCAGCCATCCTGAAATTTGAACCGGCCGCCGGTTGAAGACCGATAATCGGCAATGAAGCTCGATCGCGGCCAGATCGATCGTTTCCTGAAGCAGCCCGACCAGCGCGTCGCGGCGGTGCTGATTTACGGCCCGGATAGCGGCATGGTGCGCGAGCGCGGCAGCCTTCTCACCCGCGCTGTCGCCGAAAGCCTCGACGATCCGTTTCGCGTCGTTGAGATGACCAACGATCAGGTGAAATCCGATCCCGTTCGCCTGATCGATGAAGCGCAGGCGATCGGCATGCTGGGCGGCCGCCGCGTGGTGCGGATCAGCGGCGCCAGCGACGCCATCAGCGACGCCGTCGAGAGTTTGCTCGAGCAGCACCGCAATTCCGAGCACAGCCTGGTCGTTGTGGAAGGCCACGAGCTTGCCAGCAAATCGAGCCTGCGCAAGTTGTTCGAGGCAAGCCCGCATGCGGCGGTGATCGCCTGTTATCACGATGAGGCGGAGAGCCTCGCCGGATTGGTGCGTGGCCAGCTACAGGAAGCCGGCTTCACCATCGCCCGGGACGCGCTCGATTATCTCAGCCAAAGTCTCGGCGGCGATCGCGGTGTGACGCGTTCGGAAATCGAGAAACTCATCCTCTATAAGGGCGACGATAAGAGCGAAGTCACGCTGGCGGATGCAATCGCCTGTATCGGTGATCGGGCAGCTTTCGCGCTTGATGATCTGATCGATGCGGTTTGTCTTGGCGATCTGAAAGCGCTCGACCGGCAGTTCGATCGCAACATCGTCGAGACACCACCGATCGTCATGCTGCGTTCTCTGGCGCGGCATTTCTTGCGCCTGCATCCGATCCTCGAACGACTGCGAGCCGGCGAAAAGGCCGAACAGGTCTATGCCAGCCAGCGCCCGCCTTTGCCCTGGCCTGTTCGCCAGCGCGTCGAACGTCATTGCCGGATCTGGTCGCCGGCGGCGCTCGGCCTTGCTTTACAGCAATTGATGGAAACCGAAGCGCTGACCATGCGTCAGCATGCTTTGGGTGCCGCGATTACCCGGCGCGGCTTGATCGAAATCGCCGCGACGGCAAGGCGGCTGCGGGAAAGAGCGCGCTGACCGCTCAAGATTTGAGAACGTCGCGCAGCACGGCGCGTGAACTGATGCCGTGATAGACTTCCATCGCCACGCATTTGTTCACCTGCCGGCCATCATCCGATAGCGGCCAAATGCCATATTCGAAAATGATCGGATGGCCGATCCGGCTCGCGAGATTTGCCCGGCCAAAATAAGGCTGATGTTGATCATGCACCCAGCGATAGG
Organism: Dongia soli; assembly: GCF_034044715.1. Classification (NCBI taxonomy): domain Bacteria; kingdom Pseudomonadati; phylum Pseudomonadota; class Alphaproteobacteria; order Rhodospirillales; family Dongiaceae; genus Dongia; species Dongia soli. The sequence continues at coordinate 849,402 of NZ_JAXCLW010000001.1, forward strand.
TGGCGGTGATCTCAGCAGCGGTCGGATAGCTCAGTTCGTCGAGATAATGGCCCGTCGCATTGCGATTATTGCGCTGCTGAACCGCCGTACCCACCAGGCGGTAATAGATGCGGAACGGTTCAGCCTCCAAATCCACCAGGATGAGATAAGGCAGCAGCTTGGTGATGTCTTCCGGTGCGATTTGCGCGCGGGACGGCATTTGCTGTTCGCCGCTTTTGCCGAGCCAATAGAGATGCATCTGCTGGATCGGCGCTGCGCGGATATCCGTGATCGCTTTGCTGGGCGGAATATTCAAATCGGCTCAGGCCATTCGGATCTGTTGCAAGAAGTCGTTCACATCATGACGCAATGCATGGGCTTGGCGGGAAAGAGCCCCGGCGGCATGCAGCACATCGGCGGCGGCGGCGCCGGTTTCTCCCGCCGCCTCGGTGACGCCGCCGACATTGTTGGCGACTTGCTGTGTCCCGTCGGCTGCCTGCTGCACATTGCGGGCAATTTCCTGCGTCGCCGCCCCCTGCTCTTCCACAGCGGCAGCGACAGTGGTGGCGATCTCGCTGATCTGATGAATGGTGGCGGTGATCTGCCGGATCGAGCTGACCGAATCCCGCGTCGCGGTTTGGATCTCCTGGATCTGGCTGGTGATCTCTTCGGTGGCGCGGGCGGTTTGCGTGGCGAGATTCTTCACCTCCGACGCAACGACGGCGAAACCCTTTCCTGCTTCGCCGGCACGGGCGGCTTCGATCGTCGCGTTCAAGGCGAGAAGATTGGTCTGGCCGGCGATGTCGTTAATCAGACGGACGACATCGCCGATGCGTTCCACGGCTTTGACCAAGCCTTGCACCTGCGTGTCGGTGTGGGAAGCGGTGGTGACGGCATTGCCGGTGATCTGATTCGATTGCGCGACCTGGCGGCTGATCTCGTGGATCGAAGTGGACAATTCGTCGCCAGCGGCAGCGACGGTCTGCACATTGGCGGAGGCCTCCTCCGTGGCGGCGGAGACGGCATTGGCCTGTTGCGCCGTCTTTTCGGCGATGGCCGTCATCGATTGCGCAGTCGCCTGCATCTCGGTTGCGGCGCCGGCGAGCTGTTCGAGCACGGCCGAGACCTTGTTGTCGAAATCGCGGATAAGCGCTTCGACGCGGACCTGGCGCGCCTCGCCCTCGGCCTGGCTCTGGGCGCGTTCAGCCTGCAGGCCTTCGTTCGCAATGCCGTTTTCTTTGAAGACGAGAACGGCACGCGCCATCTCGCCGATCTCGTCACGGCGCTTATCGTCGGTGATCAGCTGGCTGAAATCGCCATTGGCAAGCTTGGTCATGATACTGGTCAAATTCCGGATCGGACCGGCAATGAACCGCCGCGAGACCGCGAGCGCCATCATCAGGCCGAGGACGATGCCGGCGCCGATCACTGAACTCATCAGCACGATGCGCAACGAATAGAACGCTTCCAGATCCGCGCGAATGCTGCTGATCTGGTCCTGGTTGATTTTCGCCAGCTCTTCGATCTCGCTGCCGAAGGCCTTGCGATTGGCGCGGTTGGCATCATTGTCGCCAAACAGCCGCGCCTTGGCCGGATCTTCCTCGACGCCGAGCCGCGCAAGCTCGGTGCGGAACTTGATGAACTGATCGGCATCGGCCTGCGCCTTTTCGAAGACCGGCATATTGTCATCCGCCACCAGCACCCGCCAGGCCGCCATGGTCTTCCCGAGTTCGGCGAGATCCTCCAGCAGATTGGGCGCAAATTTTTTCGCTGCCTCGATATCCTTGGACATGTAGATGCCGCGCGATTCCATCACCACGGCATAGATGAGGGCATTGACCCGCTCCCCGTAGATAGAGCGATTGGCGGTCGCTTCCATCTCCTCGACCAGGGCCTGGGAGCGAAACAAGGTCTCCAGGGAGACCAGCCCAATCACGCCGGCCGTGGCGATCAGGATGCAGGTGACCAGGAGAACCTTCGTGCCGATCTTGAGATTGGTGAGCCAGGACATGCCCGTTCTTTGCAAAATCATCCGGGAGAATTACCCAAGGCGGCACTGTAGTTTTGAAAACTTAAAGCCCGATTAAGGCTGTTTCATTGGCTTTCCGACGAATTCAGGCGAGAGCATTTAACAGTGAGTTCCAAAGTACACTCACCGACAATACCTGCATTTTTAGCTGTTCAATTTGCCAATGATGTCGTCGAGCTGTTCCAGGCTGCGGTAATGCACCACGACCTGCCCGCCGGCGGCGCCATCGAAATCGATCTCCACCTTGAGGCCGAGACGATGGGATAGGTCCCGCTCCAAGGCCTTGGTATCGGCATCCTTCTCGGCCGCCGGCTTGGCGGATTGCAGGCCGCGCGGCGCGCCTTTCCCATTCGGCTTGTCGACCGTGCCCGGCTTATGCGCCTGGGCGAGCGCCTCGGTCTGGCGGACGTTCAGCCCCTCGTCCACGACCTGCTGCGCCAGCGCGACCGGATCATCGGCCTTGATCAAGGCGCGGGCATGGCCGACGGTCAGCTTGCCATCCGCCAGCAACTTGCGCACCGGTTCCGGCAGATCCAGCAGGCGAAGCATATTGGCGATATGCGGCCGGCTCTTGCCGATGCGTTCGGCAAGCTGCTCCTGGGTGTATTTGAATTCCGCCATCAGGCGGTCATAGCCCTGGGCTTCTTCCAGCGGCGAGAGGTCCTGGCGCTGGACGTTTTCGATGATGGCGATTTCCAGCACTTCACGATCGCCGAGCGCGCGGAAGACGATCGGCACCTGATGAAGTTGTGCCAGCTGGGCGGCACGCCAGCGCCGTTCGCCGGCGACGATCTCGAACTGGCCCTTATGCTGCGGATGGTCGCGCACGAGGATGGGCTGCAGGACGCCGTTTTCCCGGATCGACTGCGCGAGGTTTTCCAGCAATTCCTCATCGAAGACATGGCGGGGCTGGAACTTGCCCGGATGCAAAAATTCGATCGGCGCATGGCGCTGCACATTGCCGGCACCCGACGGCGTTCCCGCCGTCGCTGCGCCGGCGGATGACGATGCTTCAGCAGCGGCAGGCGCATTACCGGTCTTCACCGGCACCTCGTCGCCACCCAGGAGCGCCGACAAACCCCGACCCAAACCGATATGCTTTTTCGCGGCCATCCCGCCCTACTCCTTCAACGATAATGATCCGACGACATCAAGCGACAGCGTCGGCCGCGCCTGCCAGCGAGCGGCCGACCAGGCCCTGCTCGCGTTTCAGCACTTCACTGGCGAGATGGACATAGGCCTGGCTGCCGGCGCAGCGAATGTCATAGAGCAAAGCGGGCTTGCCATGGCTCGGCGCTTCGGCGATGCGGATGTTGCGGGGAATGGCGGTTTCATAGACCTTCAAACCGAAGAAGGCGCGCACATCGGCGGCCACCTGTTCATTGAGGCCGGAGCGGCGGTCATACATGGTGAGAACGACGCCCTGAATTTCCAGCACCGGATTGAGCACCTTCTTCACGCGCTCCACGGTCTTGATGAGCTGGCTCAATCCTTCGAGCGCATAAAACTCGCATTGCAGCGGCACCAGCACGCAATCAGCCGCCACCATGGCATTCAAGGTCAGGAGCGTCAGCGAGGGCGGACAGTCGATAAGAATAAAATCATAATCAAGCTTCGCCTGAGCTAGGGCATCGCGCAGGCGGAATTCCCGGCGGTCGAGATCGATCAGCTCGATCTCCGCCCCAGCCAGATCCGGCGAGGTCGGCACGATCGACATATTCGGGACGAGGGTCTTCTTGGTAGCATCGGCGATGCTGGCGCCATCGATCAGGATCTCATACGACCCGGTTGCACGGTCGGCGCGCTCGATGCCAAGGCCGGTCGAGGCGTTGCCCTGGGGGTCCATGTCGATGATCAGCACCTGCTTGCCACAGGCAGCCAAGGCAGTGGCGAGATTGACCGCCGTGGTGGTCTTTCCCACCCCGCCTTTCTGATTTGCCACCGCTATGATTCGCGGTTGCCGTGAAGTCGATGTCTCGCGCGCGGGCTCGGTCACGATACTGTCCGTCGATTTAGATTGCAGAGTTTGAGGATGGTCCCGGGTGGCTCGCCGCCAGCATTAGCCATACTGGGATAGCGCTCCACCACCATTGTCCAGTGCTTGGCGGCAGCGGTCAATTCTTCATCGACCTTGGCCCCCTTCAGCAGCAGAAAAACAGTCTCCGGCGTGGCGAAAGGCACACAATGAGCCAAAAGATCGTCCAAACCGGCACAAGCTCTAGCGGTGATGATGGCGGAAGGCCAGGCGGCCAGGGCATCGAATCGCTTGGCGTGGACCGCGACTCGGTCACCGACCCCGATGGCCTGGGCAGCCTCCCGCAGGAAGGCGCATTTGCGGAGATCGGAATCGATGAGATGCACCTTGCGGCCGGTCATTGCCGCAAGCACCAGACCGGGGAAACCGGCGCCACTGCCGAAGTCCGTTAGGACGCCATCCTTATTGGGCAAGAGCGGCAGGAGTTGAGCCGAATCCAGCATATGGCGCCGCCAGAGATCCGGCAGGGTTGCCGGACCCACCAGATTGATGGCTTTCTGCCATTTCACCAGCAAGGCGGCATAGGTTTCCAGGCGCTCTCGCCACAAACCCGATGTTTCACGTGAAACATCGGGAAGGAGACCTTGGATTTCCGAGATGAATTGATCCGGCCCGAAATTGGTCATGCGCGGGTGGGTGGTCATGCGCTGATCTTGTCGCCTTCCGTTTGCTGGGGCTCCGCCTGCTGTTGCTGCGGGCGGCGGCGAACATAGCGTAAGAGGATGGTCAAGGCCGCCGGCGTGACGCCGGAAATACGGCCCGCGGCGCCTAAGGTGGCGGGCCGGGCTGCCTTCAGCTTTTCCCGCACTTCTGCCGACAGCGAGGGAACAGCTTCGTAATCGAGATCGGCCGGCAGCAGCAGCGCCTCGTCGCGGCGAAAGGCATGGATATCCGCCTCCTGCCGCTTCAGATAGCCGGCATAGCGGCCATCGATTTCCATCTGTTCGGCAATCGCCGGGCTGAGACCCTGCAATTCCGGCCAGATCCCAGCGAGACGCGGTAAATCGATATCGGGATAGACCAGAAGATCCAAGGCGGAGCGGCGCACGCCGTCTTGATTGATATTGAGCCCCCGCCGCGCCAGTTCTGTCGGCGTCGCGGTCAAGCCCTGCATCAATGCTCGGGCAGCGGCGATCTTTTCCATCTTTTCCCGGAAAACCGCGGCCCGTTCGGCCCCAACACAGCCAAGAGCAATGCCTTTTTCGGTCAGGCGCTGATCCGCGTTGTCCTGGCGGAGCCTGAGCCGGTATTCGGCGCGGCTGGTGAACATGCGGTAGGGTTCCGATGTTCCACGTGAAACAAGATCGTCGATCATCACGCCAATATAGGCATCGGCCCGGTCCAGGCTGAACGGCGTTTCCAGAAGCCCGGCTGAATCCAGAACGGCGCCCCCTGCCCCCAGACGGCCCGCCCGCTCGGCGGCATTGAGTCCCGCCATCAGCCCCTGCGCCGCCGCTTCCTCATATCCGGTCGTGCCGTTGATCTGTCCGGCGAAAAACAGGCCGGGCACTCGCCGGGTTTCCAAGGCCGGCGTCAATTCGCGCGGATCCACGAAATCATATTCGATGGCATAGCCGGGCCGCAGCATGACGGCCTTTTCGAGGCCCGGGATGATTTTCAGGATACCCGCCTGAACATCGGCCGGCAGCGAGGTGGAAATGCCGTTGGGATAGACCGTGTGATCATCCAGGCCCTCCGGCTCAAGAAAGATCTGGTGTCGGTCCTTGTCAGCGAAACGCACCACCTTGTCCTCAATCGAGGGGCAGTAACGCGGGCCGGTACTCTCGATCTGGCCGGAATACATCGGCGCGCGGTGCAAATTGGCCCGGATCAGATCGTGAGCCGGCCTCCCGGTATAGGTGATGCCGCAGGCGATCTGCGGTGTGGTGATCGTCTCGGTCAAATAGGACATCGGCACCGGCGGATTGTCCCCCGGCTGCATATCCAGACCGTCCCAATCGATGGTCCGGCCATCGAGACGCGGCGGCGTGCCAGTCTTCAGCCGGCCCAGCGGAAAGCCCAGGCGAGCCAGGGTTTCCGATAGATGGACCGACGGCGCCTCTCCCACGCGGCCCGCGGGAATGCGTTCTTCACCGCAATGAATGAGGCCGCGCAGGAATGTCCCTGTGGTCAGAACCACCGCGCCGCAGCCGATCCGCTCGCCGCCCTCGGTAACAATACCGGCGATACGCCCGGATTCATCCAGCAGAATGTCGTCGACCGCCGCGCCTTTGATCGACAGGTTCGGCTGCTCAGCCAAGAGATCTTGGATGGCCTGACGATAGAGTTTGCGGTCGGCCTGGGCACGGGGTCCCCGCACGGCCGGGCCCTTCGATTGATTGAGCATGCGGAACTGGATGCCGCCGCGATCAATGGCCCGCGCCATGATCCCGTCCAGCGCATCGATTTCCCGGACCAGGTGGCCCTTGGCCAAGCCGCCGATCGCGGGATTGCAGGACATCTCACCGATCTTGGCCGGATCATGGGTGATCAAGAGGGTCCGGGCCCCACAGCGCGCCGCAGCCGCGGCTGCCTCGGCACCGGCATGGCCGCCGCCGACCACCACCACATCGAACCGGTCGTTTATTTCCATCGTCATCGTCATTGTTTCACGTGAAACATCCGCGCGGGATTCCCAATGCGGACGGTCTAGGCCTATTTACCTATACAAAACTCTCTAAAGATCCGATCCAGGATCTCTTCCACATCGACCCGGCCCGTGATCTCGCCCAAGGCCTGGACCGCCAGCCGCAAATCTTCGCCCTTCAATTCCGGCAATTCGGCATCCATGCCGCGCAGCAAAGCGGCCTGGCACCGTTCGAGCGCCGCCCGATGCCGTTCGCGGGTCAGGGCGGGCGCGGTGCCCAAAGCCAAGCGCGCACCAGCGACCGTACCCAAGGCCTCGACCAATTGCTCGATCCCGGCGCCGGTCAAGGCAGATACGGCAAGCACAGGATGGCCGGCAATTTCGTGCGGCATAGCGGGGCCGGAGGAACCTTTCGCCAAATCGGCCTTGTTCAACACCAGAAGGGCATCATCGTCAATCAGCTTGGCGGTCTCAGCGTCGACCAACGGCCGTTCGGTGCCCAAGGCCGTGCCGTCCAATACCAGCAATTTGAGATCCGCCGCCGCAGCCCGGTCGAAAGCACGCTTCACGCCTTCCGCTTCAATGGCATCGACGGTTTCCCGCAAGCCCGCCGTATCGGCCAAAGTAACCGGATAGCCGCCAAGATCGAGATGAAGCTCGATGACATCGCGCGTCGTTCCCGCCTGGGCTGAGACGATGGCCGCCTCGCGGCGGGCTAGGCGATTGAGCAGGCTGGACTTGCCGGCATTGGGTGCGCCGAGGATCGCAATCGAAAGACCATCGCGCAGACGCTCGCCGCGCCGGCCGTCATCGAGATGCAGGCCAATCGCCTCTTCGGCGGCCGCCATGGCGTGATCGACGGCAGGAATGAGATCGGGCGGCAAATCTTCGTCAGGGAAATCAATCGCAGCTTCCAGCCGCGCCAGGGCATTTACCAGCTTTTCGCGCCAGCCCTCATAGAGCCGGGACAAAGCTCCGCCCGCTTGACGCATCGCCTGGCGGCGCTGCGCCTCCGTCTCGGCGGCAATCAGATCGGCGAGGCCCTCCACTTCGGTCAGGTCCAGCTTGCCGTTATCAAAGGCGCGGCGGGTGAATTCACCGGGCCCGGCCAAGGCCAGACCGTAGGTGTTTTTCAACTCACGGGCGAGCGCGGAGAGGACTGCTATACTGCCATGAATATGCAGCTCGACCAGATCCTCGCCGGTGAAACTCGCGGGCCCGGGAAACCATATGACGAGGGCATCGTCAATGGGTTCGGCGCCGAGACCGTCAGCGCTCCATAAGGTTCGCCGAACGGCGCGTCGCGGTGCCGGCAGAGGCGACTTCGTCAACTTTGCCAACACACGCGAAGATTGTGGGCCGGAAATGCGGAAAACGGCGATACCAGCCCGGCCGGGCGCCGTCGCTTGAGCAAAGATCGTAGAGACAGCCATTTTCGCCTCGCAAGGCGAGATCATTCGGCCGTGGCCGCCGCCCGCTGCGCCGGCTGGCGATCTTCGGGCATTTTATCGCCGGGCTGCAGCATCAGATGTTCGACCCTTCCGCCAGCAACCAGATGATGCTGGAGGACGGCCTCGACATCCTCGACCGTCGCCACGCTGTACCAGATGCCTTCCGGGTAGATCACCATGGTGGGACCCAGCTCGCAGCGATCCAAACAACCCGACTGGTTGATCCGGATACCGTCAAGGCCAAGCTCCTTGGCCCGGGCCTTCATGTAATTCCGCAGCTTCTCCGCACCCTTGCTCTTGCAACAGCCGCGCTTATGTCCCGCCGGGCGTTCATTGACGCAGCAGAAGACATGAGCTTCGTAATAGGGCGCCGGATCGCCCGGGAGATCGCGGTGGCGATTGCGGTTCTGATCACGCATCTTGTTCATCCAACCATTTGCTGCCCGCCGGCCAGCTCCGTCCGCGGCATTCTGTTCACTTCTTATCGCCCTGCCTGCCGCTGAATTGCTGCCAGAACATTTTCTGCATCTGCTCCAATCCAGCCACGCCTGCCGGCATCCAGGTCTTCAAAAGGGTCTCGGCATCGGTGCCTCGCATCGCCCCAAGCATCCGATCCTGAATTTCCTGCATCACAGCCCGCTGCATTGGGCCGACATCCGGCAAGCCGAAAAAGGCCCTCGCCTCTTCCGGCGAGCAGTCGATATCGATTTTGACCTTCATCCCTCACCTCACAGTCTGTGCCAAGCGGGCTTTCAGCATAGGACCCTGTCAGATGTGCTAGGCCCTAATGATTTACCACCTTACAGGCGTGGTTCCGGCCGCGGCAAGGACCGGATAGCCGATGTCCGCCAATCCCGGCATGATGACTGGGGTAATTCCAGCGCGGCGCATGCATCGATCCACCTCGCCCCTTGTTTACTCTACGAGCGCATTGCGAAGGGCGGCCATAAAGCCTTCAATAGCCGACCCGTCAATGAATCGAAGTTGCGGCATCCGCTGCAGAAGAGGCCGAAACGATGACAGGTCATCAAACGAGCAACCAGCCGGGCGGTCAAAAGAGCGACACCGACCAGCCAGGCAACCAGCGAGCCACCAATCGGCTCGCTTTGGAGGTCAGTCCTTATCTGCTGCAGCATCAACACAATCCCGTCGATTGGTGGCCATGGGGCGAGGCCGCTCTAGCCGAAGCGCGGCGGCAGGACAAACCCATCCTGCTTTCAGTTGGCTACGCTGCCTGCCATTGGTGCCATGTGATGGCGCATGAGAGCTTCGAAGATCCCGGCATCGCCCAGCTGATGAACGAGCTCTTCATCAACATCAAGGTTGATCGCGAGGAGCGGCCGGATCTCGATGCCATTTATCAGCAGGCCCTGGCGCTGCTTGGCCAGCAAGGCGGCTGGCCGCTCACGATGTTCCTGCTGCCCGACGGGCGGCCCTTCTGGGGTGGCACCTATTTCCCCCCGACCAGCCGCTGGGGCCGCCCGGGCTTCGCCGACATCCTGCGCTTCATCGCCGAAACCTATGCCAGCGAACAGGATTCCGTCGGCAAGAATGTCGAAGCCCTCGACGAAGCGATGCAGAAACTGGCGCGGCCGCAAACCGGCGATGCGGTGACGCCGGATATCCTCGATCGCATCACCCAGCGCCTGGTGCAGGAAGTCGACATGGTGGATGGCGGCATCAAAGGGGCGCCGAAATTTCCCCAGGTGCCGATCTTCCGCGGCTTCTGGCAGGCTTGGCAGCGCAATGCCGATAGCGCGCTGAAAGACGCTGTCACCGTAACGCTCGACGCTATGTGCCAGGGCGGCATCTATGATCATCTTGGCGGCGGCTTCGCCCGTTATTCGACCGACGGCAAATGGCTGGTGCCGCATTTCGAGAAGATGCTCTACGACAATGCCGAATTGATCGGCCTCCTCACCCTCGTCTGGCAGGAAACCCGCAGCCCGCTCTATGCCGCCCGCGTCGCCGAGACGGTGGGCTGGCTGGAACGCGAAATGCTGGCGCAAGCGGATGATGCCGGCGACCGCGCTTTCGCGGCATCGCTGGACGCCGATAGCGAAGGGGTCGAGGGCAAATTCTATGTCTGGCAGGAAACGGAAGTGGACGCCCTGCTGGGAGATGAAGCGGCATTGTTCAAACGTCACTACGATGTCAGCAGCGGCGGCAACTGGGAAGAAACCAACGTCCTCAATCGCCGTGCCGCCCGCATCGACAGCAATGAAGGCGATGAACAGATTCTGGCGGTGTTGCGCGGCAAGCTGCTCGCTGCGCGCAACGAACGGGTCCGTCCCGGTTGGGATGACAAGGTGCTGGTCGATTGGAACGGCCTGATGATCGCCGCTCTGGCCCGCGCCGCCACCGCCTTCAACCGGCCGCCCTGGCTGGAATATGCGCGAAGCGCCTTCCGCTTCATCGAGCGCCAGATGATGAAGGATGGCCGCCTCTACCATGCCTGGCGCAACGGTAAACTGGGCTCGGTCGCCATGCTGGATGATCACGCTCATCTCGCGCGCGCCGCCTTGCTGCTGCAGGAAGCGACGGGCGACAAGGCCTATCGCGATCAGGCGGAACACCTTGTGGCCCTGCTCGACCGGCATTTCTGGGATGAATCCGGCGGCGGCTACTTCACCACCGCGGATGATGTGGCCGATGTCATCATCCGGCAGAAAAGTGCGGCCGATCAGGCAACGCCGAACGGCAATGGCGTCATGCTGGAAGTGCTGACCCGGCTTTACCACCTGACCGGCAACGCCGATTACGCGCGCCGTGCCATGCAGTTGATCACCGCCTTTTCCGGTGAGATCAACCGCAACTTCTTCCCGCTTGCCACCTATCTGAATGCGATCGACTATCATCTAAACTGTGTGCAGATCGTGCTGGTCGGCGCCCGCGACGATGCCGGCACCGATGCATTCCTCAGCGTGCTGCGGGACTACTCACTGCCCAATGCCCTGCTGCAGCGCGTGACGCCGGTCGAAGCTCTGCCGCCGCACCATCCGGCACAGGGAAAAGAGATGGTCGGTGGACGTCCGACAATCTATCTCTGCCGCGGTCAGACCTGCAGCCTGCCGATCACCGAGCCGGCGGCCCTCGCCCTTGCCCTCAACGAGCAGGCGATCTGACAGGAGGTTGGAGACGCATGAATCACCTGACGACAGAAACGAGCCCGGACCTGCCGGCCGATACGTTCTCCGGAGAAGCGATCGGCCATGCGTCGATCGAAACGCCGATCGGCTGGATCGATGTGGGCGCCACCGAGAGCGCGATCGTGCAACTGCACTGGCATCACCGGCAACCGAAGCAGCGCGATACTTCGCCGCTGCTCGATGAAGCCTGTCGGCAATTGCGCGCTTATATCGACGGCAAGCTGCATGATTTCGATCTGCCGCTGGATGCGGTGGGCAGCGATTTTGCCAAATCGGTGTGGCAGCAGATGCTGGCGATCCCCTATGGCCGCAGCCGCACCTATGGCGATGTCGCCAATACGCTGCAGGCACCGGCGCAGCTGGTCGGCCAGGCCTGCGGGCAGAATCCGATTGCCGTCATCATTCCTTGCCACCGTATCCTCGGCGCCAACTCAATCGGCGGCTATAGCAGCGAACTTGGCCTGCGGGCGAAAACCTTCCTGCTCGATCTTGAGCGCGGGCAAGGCCGACTGTTTTAGGAAGATGGGCGCCCCTGCGCTTTCACGCCGCGACCGGCGAGAGGCCGAGATAGCCTGAGACCACGTTCAGCAAGGCCGTGAGGTCGACCGGCTTGGTGAGATAGTCGGTCATGCCGGCCGCCAGATAGCGATCGCGGTCCCCCTCCATGGCATGAGCGGTCAGGGCGATGATCGGCACCTCGGACAAAGCAGTCTCGGCGCGGATGCGCTGGGTGGCATCGACGCCACCCATTTTCGGCATTTGGATATCCATCAGGATCAGATCGTAAGCACCGACGATCGCCCGCTCGACCGCGGCTTCGCCATCATCCACGCAATCGACTTCCGCGCCGAGCGTCCGCAGCACATCGATGAACAAGCGCTGGTTCATCGGATTATCCTCCGCCAGCAGGATGCGCCGGTTCGACTGCGCCCTGTTCATCGGGGCTGCGAAATCATCCCGCGCGCCGCCAGCCGAAAGATCGCGAGGCAACGTCGCGCCGGTCTCATAAGGATCACCGGGACTGTCGCTGTCCCGCGCCTCGCCGGGTAAGCGGATCCGCATCGTGGTGCCATGTCCGGGTGCGCTGTCGATTTCCAAACGGCCGCCATGGGCCTCTGCCATGACCTTGACCAATGGCAGGCCTAGCCCCGTGCCCTGATGCTGACGGGCGATTTCGCCATCCACCTGGCCGAAGGGATCCAAGGCCTTTTCGATATCGGCCTGGGTCATGCCGATACCGGTATCGGTAACCGCGATCGCCACGCTCGATATGCCGTCGAGCGTGACACCATCGACGACGAATCTCAGGGTGACGCTGCCGCCGGCGGGCGTGAACTTCAGCGCATTGGACAGGAGGTTGATGATCATCTGCTTGATCGCCCGCTCATCGCCGAAAACCTGGCGGCAATCGGGCATCACCTCGACATGCAGGCGGACATTGCGGTCCTTGGCGAGGCCTTCCATCAACCGTGTCGAGCCAGCCGCCAGGGCATCGACCGAGACCGGATGACAATCAAGCACCATGCGGCCGGCTTCGATCTTCGACAGATCGAGCACGTCATTGATCAGCGAAAGAAGATGGCTGCCGCTTTCGTGGATGAGGCCGGCATATTCCGCATATTTCGCGACGCCGATCGGACCGAACATCTCATCGCCGATGAGCTTCGCGAAACCCAGAATGGCATTCAACGGGGTGCGCAATTCGTGGCTCATATGCGCCAGGAAACGCGTCTTGGCTTTGCTGGCCTCGACCGCCGACAGGCGGGCTTCCTCCAGCTTCTCGGCCAAATCGACCAGCGCCGCCGCCTGCTTCGCCAATTGGTTATGCGCCGCTTCGAGCTCCGCCTCGCGCATCTTTTGCGGCGTCAAATCGGTACGGATGCTGACTACGCTGCCGTCATCCATGCAACGCTGGCTGATCAGCACCCAGCGACCGCCGGCCAATTCCCGTTCGACCCGCATTTCCGCGCGGGTCTCCAGCAGCGCCAGTGATTCGGCGACGTAATCCTCGTTGCGGTCGAGCGCTTCGAGGAACTGGCCGTTGACCGCCCCGAAGCGCAGGAAATCCTCATATGAACACCCGGACGCCAGGAGATGACCGGCAATCGGATACATCTCGCGGCATTGGCGATTGCTCAGGATGACGCGGCGATCCGGCCCGATCAGCAGGAAACCCTCCTGCATCGATTCCACCGCATCGAGCAAACGCTGCTGCGCCTGTTTCAGATCGCTGATATCAGTCCAGACGCTGACGGTGCCGTTCCCGGCGGTACGCCTTTCGCTAACCCGGACCCAGCTGTCATCTTCCAGCCGCATTTCGAAACTGCCGCCCTTGCGGTGGCGTTCCATGCGGTCGGCCACATAGGTCTCGATGTCCGCGCTACGCCCTAGTCGAGCATAAGATGAGCGCACCATCTCGGTGAAAGCCCTGCCGCGCAGATCTCCCATGGCACGCATGAAGGGGAAGAATTCCAGATAGCGTTCGTTATGCATGATGAGGCGATCATCGGCATCGAACCAGGCGAAAGCCTCGGGCAGGCTCTCGATCGCATCGCGCATACGCTGCTCGGCCAGCACTTTTTCGGTCACGTCGGAATAGGCACCGACGACCCGCAGGCAGCCGTCGGCCGAATTCTGCCGGCGGATCACCCGGCTTTCGATATAGACGATGCTGCCGTTGCGATGCCGGTAGCGGGCCAGGCTGCGCAGCACACCGACCGGTTCGCGGAAATAAGCGGCCGCGCGATCCAGCACCATCTGGCGATCCTCGGGATGAATCAGCTTTTCCCAGGTCTCGTAGGTGTTCTCCAGCTCATCGTCACGATAGCCGAAGATCTCCTTCCACCGCGGCGAATACCAGACCTCGCCGGTATCGACATTCCAGTCGAAGATGCCATCGCCACTGCTCGCCACCACCAGGCCGAAAAGCTCGCGTCCCGCCGCCAATTCGCGTTCCAGGCGCTTCTGGTCGGTGATGTCATGGCCGACGCATTGCACCTCGCTGAGCGCGCCGGCGGCATCGAACAAGGCGCGGTTGACCCAGCGCAGCCAGCGCGTGCTGCCATCGGGCAAGGTCTTTTCATATTCCTGGATAAGGATCGGCTTTGCCCGCGACAGGGTAGCAACCTCGGCTTCCAGCAACCGCCATTCGACCGGCGTCAGCAGATCACTGATACGGATGCCGAGCAGATCCGCGGGGGCAAGGTTGTAGTAATCCGCATATTGGCGATTGACGAAGGTGACGGTGAAATCCGGCCGGAAGCGGACGATTGCTTCCTGCTGATCCTCCACCACCGCCCGGTAAAGCGCATCAGTCTTGCGAGCCTGCTCCAAGGCCTCGCGCTCGGCCGTTACATCGCTGAGCGTGCCGTCGATGCGGTACGGCCGGCCTTTCGCATCATAAAGCACGGCACCCTTGCAGCGCACCCAGCGCAGGCTGTCATCGGCACGGCGCAAGCGATAGACGACATCGCAGCGTCCGCTGACGAAAGCCTGTTCCAGCGCGGCGTTGCGCAGCGCCAGATCCTCGGGCGGTGTGATGGCATCGAAGAGATCGGCATCGGCGATCAGGCGATCGGCCGGATAGCCGGTCAAGGCCTCGATCGCCGGCGAGACATAAACTGGCAGGAAACCGGGCAGCCGCGCCGACCACACGATCTCGCCAAGATTGCCGATGATATCGCTGACCCGCCGGATGTCGTTGTCGCTCGACGACGCCGCATCGCCAGGTTGTCTGCGCTCCTCCTCGCGTCGCGCCTGCCCGGCGGTGAGCAGGGTCGCAGCGGTGAGCAGCAGCGGCTGCAGGAGGCCCGACATGCCCCGATCGTAGCCGCCGGGGCGTCCGGCGAGACCTGCGATGCCGATCAATCTCGGCCGCTCGACGGGACCACCGACAATCGGCAAAGCGAGAAGGCCCTCGGCAGCGCTGCCCAAGTCCGGGGCGCCGTTGACAAGGACGGCATCGAAACAGCGGCGCCACATGCCGTTGCATTCCTCGCTGGCCGGCACGGCCGGCTGCACGGCGACCGGATAGAGGTGGTCGCCGGTGGCAGCAGGCCGGAGCTCGGCAATCACGCCCTGATCGCTGGCCGTGAGGTGCAGCATGGTCTGGAGCAGGTTGGCGAAGATCCGCGCCGGCTCGGTGCCGGCAAGAAATTCCGTTTGAGCGGCGGCGACGGCGCACAACAAAGCCCGAGGATCGATGACTTGCGATATATCGGTCGGGGAATTGCTTGAGCGATCAGCCGTCAAAGCCGCGAACTTCCCTTAAAGAGTCTCACCCGGCCGCCGCCGGCCGTGAATGCAAATCGTCGATTGCTGCGCCACCCGTCTCGGGCCAGCCCGCTGCGCAGATGTGAGAGATACCAGCTTAAGTGGCAAAAATGAATAAGATGCGAGTATTTCCGATGACACATGCTGCCGAAAGATGACGGCATGTATATCAAGATATTTGTTTCGAAAAAATTTCCCTCACGGGAAAGAATTTGGTCCTTTCAAGGCCTTGCAGGATTCCCTCCCATGCTGGCAAGCCGCGCCGAGCCTTGCGCACAGCGTCTAGGTCGATCGGCCGATTGACGCGAGGCCCCGCAATCTGTCAGTTTAGTATCGTCAATACGTCTTCAGGGCAGGGTGAAACTCCCTACCGGCGGTAGGACAGGGTGGCGACCGGAAGCGGTCAACATGCTGTCGAGCCCGCGAGCGCCGGCCTCCTCGGGAAAGGTATCCCACGGGAAGCCGGGTCAGCAGATCAGGTGCAAGGCCAGTCGCAAAGCTTGGTCTTAAATCCTGGGCCGACGGTCATAGTCCGGATGGAAGAAGACGCTGGCCAGGATTAACCGGCTATCCCTTTCGGGGGCGCCGGGGCTATTTTTGGCAGTCGCCCTGAAACGTTTGTCGCAACCAGTCTGCGAGGAGCGTTTCGATGAATACTCAATCTCCCATCATTGTCAGCCGTCTGAGCCAGCGGGTGGAAGCCGCGCTGGAAGCCATGCGCAGCGGCATTCCCGCCGTGTTGTTCGATGATCATGACCGCGAGAACGAGGCCGATCTCGTCGCCGCGGCGGAAACCCTGACCCATGACGTCATGGCCCGCATGATCCGCGATTGCAGCGGCATCGTCTGCCTCTGCCTCGACGACAGCTATATCCAGCGCCTGGCCCTGCCGCCCATGGTCGAACGCAACAACAGCCGCTTCGGCACCGCCTTCACGGTATCGATCGAGGCGGCACGCGGCGTCACCACCGGCGTCTCCGCAGCCGACCGCCTGACCACGGTACGTGCCGCCATCGCCGACAAAGCCGGGCCGGCCGATCTTGCGCGTCCCGGCCATATCTTTCCGTTGCGCGCCCAGCCGGGCGGCGTTCTCACCCGTCCCGGCCATACGGAAGGCACGGTCGATCTCGCCCGCCTCGCCGGTCTGAAACCGGCCGGGGTGCTGTGCGAGCTGATGCGGCGCGACGGCAGCATGATGCGCGGCAAGGCGGCGCGGGATTACGGCCGGCGCAACGGCTTTCCCTGCCTCACCATCGCCGAGCTGATCGAGTATCGGCGCGGCGGCGAACTTCGCGACGTCGCCTGACAGACCGGCAACGCACACCGGCACGCACACAACATCGCGATCCTGTCCGGCCGTCAGCCGACTTGCTGGACAGGATCGCCGCGACTTGCTTTGATCGCTCATCACGCAGCGAAGGCTGTCATCAGCGAAGGAAGTCGATCATGCGCGTCAAAGCCATCCGCATCCATCAGAACGGCGGCCCCGACCAGATGCATCTGGAAGAGGTCGAGCTCGGCGCACCGGGCGAAGGCGAAGTGACCCTGCGCAACAAGGCCTGCGGCGTCAATTTCATCGACACCTATCACCGCACCGGCCTCTATCCGGTTTCCCTGCCAAGCGGCCTCGGCCTGGAAGCAAGCGCCGTTGTCGAGGCGGTCGGTCCCGGCGTCACCGATCTCAAGGCCGGCGACCGCGTCGCCTATTCCTCGGCCCCGGTCGGCGCCTATGCCGAGGCGCGCAACTATCCGGCGGCACGGCTGATCAAGATCCCCGATGCGATCGACGACAAGACCGCCGCGGCGATGATGCTGCAAGGCATGACGGCGGAATATCTGATCCGCCGCACCTACCCGGTGCAGAAGGGCGACATCGTGCTGCTGCATGCGGCGGCTGGCGGCGTCGGCCAGATCGCGACGCAGTGGCTGCATCATCTCGGCGCCATCATCATCGGCACGGCGGGCTCGGCGGAAAAGCTGAAGATCGCCAGCGATCTCGGCTGCCAGCATGTAATCAATTACCGCGATCCTGACTGGGTCGCCCAGGTCAAGGCGGCAAGCGGCGGCCAGGGCGTCCATGTGGTCTATGACGGCGTCGGCAAGGACACCTTCATGCCCTCGCTCGACTGCCTGCGCCCGCGCGGCTATATGGTGACCTATGGCAATGCCTCCGGCCCGGTCGCGCCGATCGAGCCTTTGATCCTGTCGCAGAAGGGCTCCCTCTTCCTTACCCGCCCGACCTTGATGGCCTATACCTCGAGCCGCGCCGATCTCGAACTCTCGGCCAATGCGGTGATCGATGTGATCAGCCGTGGCGCAGTGAAGATCAATGTCAACCACACCTACGCGCTGAAGGACGCGGCCCAGGCGCATCGCGACCTCGAAGGGCGCAAGACCACCGGCTCGCTGGTCCTCATTCCCTGATGGGGTAGGAGCCGTGACGGCACGCGCCATCTGCTGGGCGCCGATCTGGCACGAGGATCGGCAGGCGCAAGGCATGGAGCATCTGGTGCTGCGCGAGGGTGCTGCCGACAGCGTGCTCCTGGCCTATGACGAGGATGGATGGCCATTCCGGCTCAGCTACAAGCTGCGCTGGGATAACGAATGGGGCCTGCACGATGCCGAACTCACTGTTGTCGACGAGACCGGCGCGCGGCAACTGACGCTTCGCAGCGACGGCAGGGGTCATTGGCGCGATGGCAATGATCAGGTCCTGCCGAAGCTCGACGGCTGCTTCGACATCGACATCTGGCCGACACCTTTCACCAACACCTTTCCGATCCGCCGTGCAGATCTGGCGATCGGCGAACGGCGCGCCTTCACCATGGCCTATGTGATCGCCCCGGCGCTGACGGTGCAGCCAGCGACACAAGCCTATACCCGCCTCGACGAGCGACGCTATCTCTTCGAAAGCATCGACAGCGATTTCCGCGCCGAGCTGCCGGTCGATGAAGACGGCATCGTGCTCGACTATCACGGACTGTTCCGGCGCCTAGCCTAAAGAGATAATGGCTAGACCCCGACCGTCTGCCGATGGCCCTCGAGATAGATGCGCTCCGACGGCGTCGGTCGGTCATAGCCCCACATGGCCCGATGCCAGAAAGGATAAAGCGGGCGGGGACGCCCGGCCGCTTCGATCTTCGCCATCTGCTCCGGCGTCAGCGTCAAATCGTAGGACGCGAGATTGTCGGCGAGCTGATCCTCGTTGCGGGCGCCGAGCACAATAGTGCCAATACCGGGCCGTGAGCGGGTCCAGGCCAGGGTTACTTGCGCGACCGAGCGGCCAACCTCCTTGGCGACGCTTTCAACCGCCTTCAGCACCCGGCCGAAGCGTTCCGGCTCCGGCAGGAAGGGCTCCGGCCAATTGGGGTCTCCCTGCCGCGTGCCCTTCGGCGCCGAACCATCGCCTTTCGCCTTGCCGCCGAACAGCCCCTGGCCGAGCGGGCTCCAGATCATCGCGCCGATGCCGAATTCCGCCCCGGCGGGGATGAGCTCGTATTCCGCCTCGCGCGCCTCGGGCGTGTAATAGATCTGATGCGCGATCGGCGCCACATAGCCCGGCGCCTGAGCGATCAGCGCCGTCTTGGCGAGCTGCCAGCCGCTGTAATTCGAAATGCCCCAATAGCGGATCTTGCCGGATTTCACGAAGCCCGACATCGTCTCCACCGTCTCTTCGATCGGCGTCACGCCATCCCATTGATGGACGAAATAGAGATCGAGCCAATCGGTCTTCAGCCGCGTCAATGAACCGTCAAGCTGGGCTGTAAGATGCAGCCGGGAGGCGCCGCCGCCATTGGGGCCGGGCTCCATTTCCGACCGCCCCTTGCTGAAGATCAGCACCTTGTCGCGGCGGCCGGCAAGCGCCTGGCCCAACACCGTCTCGGCATCCCCCTTGGAATAAAGATTGGCGGTATCGAAGGCATTGACGCCGGCATCGACAGCCATGTCGACCAGCCGCTTGCCCTGCGCGACGTCGACATTGCCCAGGGCCTCAAAACCATTGGTGCCGGCGAAGGTCAAGGTGCCAAGGATATAGCGCGAGACCTTCATGCCGGATTTACCGAGCGGGATGTAATCCATTTCGCTTCTCCATTTCCTTCAATCTCGGTCAGTGAACAAGCCGAACCCGCTTTCGTTCATGAAGCCAGGCCCGGTACGCCCGGCCAAAGACGCGGAACATTCAAACACCACCCGGGTTCCTCGGTGGAGCTAAGACAATTGCTCTCATGCAGGCGCAGTGATCCGCTGGCAAACCGGGATGGCCGAAGGCATCCTGCCCTGGGGCTTGGTCCTTTCCGCGATTGTGGTGGTCATTCTGCTCTTTACCGGCTGTAAGGGCGGTTCGCTCGTCTATCACCACAGGATCGGCATGCATCCCGAGGCGCCCGCTGAAGGCCATGTAGACGTCAAGTCGCGATAGATAAGCAGCGAGCAGAGGGGAGTGGGCCCGGCTGTGCCGGGCAGCTTAATTGTTGCCGCCACCGGGTTAGTTACTTATCGTGCTAAATTGACGCGGCGGTAAAATGGCCTCGCTCGAGTTTGTCGGCCAGCGGGCCGAAAGCATTATGTGTAAAACAACATCCGTAAAATGAATCACCGCGATCGGGTCACCGATCGCGGGGAGAACTACCTTCGGTTTGAGACGTTTGCTCGCGACAAAGAGGGACTCTCTCCATGGGTGGATTGCAAGTCTCGCCAGGCGCGTTGGCCTGCCTGTGCCGCAGCTTGACGCGCGGCTCCTTCCTTGGCCTCCTCGGCCTTGCCCTCTCTTCCTGCTCGGGTGGCGTGCTGGACCCAGCCGGCCCTGTCGGCGAAGGCGATGCCATCATCCTGATCAACGCCACAGCAATCATGCTGGCCATCGTCATCCCGACGATCCTCTTGGCGTTCTGGATGGCTTGGCGCTACCGGGCGTCTAATCCCAAGGCGGAGTACTTGCCCTATTGGTCCTATTCAGGCCGGATCGAAGCGGTCGTCTGGTCAATCCCGATCCTGACAATCATGTTCATCGGCGGCGTGATCTGGATCGGTTCCTACAAGCTCGACCCGTTCAGGCCTTTGCCCTCCAAAACCCCGCCCCTCGAGGTGCAGGTCGTCTCGCTCGACTGGAAATGGCTGTTCATCTATCCCGAACAGGGGATCGCAACGGTCAATCAGCTGGTGATGCCGGCCGGGAGGCCAGTGCGTTTCTCGATCACCTCGGCCAGCGTCTTCAACGTCTTTTTCGTGCCGCGCCTGGGCTCGATGATCTATGCCATGCCGGCCATGATCTCGCAGTTGCACCTGCAGGCCGACAATCCGGGCGAGCTTTGGGGCACCTCGGCGCAATTCTCCGGCGACGGCTTCTCCGACATGCAATTCCAGGTGAAGAGCCTGTCAGCGGCCGATTTCGAAGCCTGGGCGGACGGCCTCAGGGCTAGCGGTCCCGTCCTTGATAAAAACGCCTATGAGAGCCTGCTTCACCAGACCCAGCGCGTGCCGCCCTCGACCTATCGGGCGGTCGATCCTGGGCTCTTCCAAGCCGTGGCCACCCAGAAAATCCCGCCGGGACCGGGACCACACCCCGAAGTTTCTCCGCATGCCGGCCGCGAAGTCTCGACCGGCGGAAAGGACTGACGATGTTCGGGAAGCTCGACCTTTCGGCAATCCCCCTGTCCCAGCCGATCCCACTGATAACCTCCGCCATCGTGATCCTCATCGCCCTTGGCGTGCTGGTGCTGATCACCGTGAAGGGATGGTGGCCGTATCTCTGGCGTGAATGGATCACCAGCGTCGATCACAAGCGGATCGGCGTGATGTACTGCCTGCTCGGCGTCCTGATGCTGATCCGCGGCTTTGCCGACGCGATCATGATGCGCACGCAGCAGGCGGTGGCGATCAACGCGCCGGGCTATCTGCCACCGGAACACTACAACCAGATATTCACCGCCCATGGCACGATCATGATCCTGTTCGGCGCCATGCCCCTGGTGCTGGGATTCATGAACTTCCTCGTGCCGCTGCAGCTTGGCGTCCGCGACGTCGCCTTCCCCACCTTCAATTCGGTCGGCTTCTGGCTTACCGCCAGCGGCGCGCTGCTCGTCAACCTGTCGCTCTTCATCGGCGAGTTTGCCAGGACCGGGTGGCTGCCCTATCCGCCGCTCAGCGAAACGGCCTACACGCCGGGCGTCGGCGTCGACTACTATCTCTGGGCCGTGCAGATATCCGGGATCGGCACCTTGATCACGGGAATCAATATCGTCACCACGGTGCTGAAGATGCGATGTCGCGGCATGGATTATCTCCGCATGCCGGTCTTCTGCTGGACGGCGCTGGCCTCGTCCCTGCTGATCGTCGCCACCTTCCCCGTCCTGACCGCGACGCTTGCCATGTTGAGCCTCGACCGATATCTGGGCTTCCACTATTTCACGAACACGGCGGGCGGCAATCCGATGATGTTCGTGAATCTGGTCTGGGCCTGGGGACATCCGGAAGTCTATATCCTGATTCTGCCGGCCTTCGGCATCTTCTCGGAGATATTCCCAACCTTCTCCGGCAAGCCACTCTTCGGCTACCGCTCCATGGTCGCGGCCACCCTCTTCATCTGCATCGTCTCTCTGTTGGTGTGGCTCCACCACTTCTTCACCATGGGTGCCGGTGCTGCGGTCAACACGTTCTTCGGCATTTCATCCAGCATCATCGCGGTCGGAACCGGGGTGAAGATCTATAACTGGATCTTCACCATGTATGGCGGCCGCGTGCGTTTCGAAGTTCCCATGCTTTGGTCCATGGGCTTCATCTTTACGTTCATCATCGGCGGCTTGACCGGCGTGCTGCTCGCCGTGCCGCCGGCCGACTTCATCACGCATAACTCGATGTTCCTGGTGGCGCATTTTCACAATGTCATCATCGGCGGCGTGGTATTCGGGATTTTCGCCGGCCTGGAATTCTGGTTTCCGAAGGTCTTCGGATTCCGTCTCCATGAAGGCTGGGGCAAAACCGCCTTTTGGCTGGCCTTCATCGGTTTCTGGGTGACCTTCGCGCCCCTTTATATCCTGGGCCTGCTCGGCATGACGCGGCGCCTGCAACATATCAATTTCGAGGTGTGGGCGCCCTGGCTATACGTCTCCATGGCGGGTGTCGGCATCCTGATCCTTGGCGTCATCTCGCAGGTCGTGCAGCTCGTGGTCAGCATCCGCAACCGCGATAAGCTGCGTGACGTGACGGGCGATCCGTGGGACGGCCGTTCGCTCGAATGGGCCACGCCGTCACCCCCGCCTTTCTTCAATTTCGCCGTGATGCCGAATGTCACAGGAGAGGAAGCGTATTGGGGAATCAAGCTGCGCGCGGTGGAAACGCAGCAATTGTCTCCGGAACCGAAATACGAGCCGATCGAAATGCCGATCAACAGCCCGGTCGGCATCTATACGGCGTTTTTTACCTCGATCTTTGGCTTTGCCATGATCTGGTACATCTGGTGGCTCGCGATCGTCGCGCTGGTCGCGGCCTTTGCGGGCTTCGTGGTGTTTGCCTGGCGTGACGTCCACGAATTCGAAGTGCCGGTTGAGGAGGTCGCACGGGTAGACCGCGCGCGCCGCGCGGCGCGCGCCGCTTTGCTCGAGCGGCTTTCCGGCACGCGGGGGGCGTCATGACCAATATCGAACTGCCCGCCAGTCTCGAGGCCATCCGCCGCATTCGTGAAGATCCCCATCGGCTCGGCCATCGCGCCCATGGTCCTGAAGAACCCGTCGAAGGTGCCGGCCACGGGGCGACCGGCCCGGCCAGCAAGCGGATCCTTGTGGGCTACGGCTTCTGGATCTTCCTGCTCAGCGACATCGTCATGTTCTCCTGCTTCTTCGCCGCCTTCGCCGTACAGCGCGACGCCACTGCCGGCGGCCCGACGATCGGCGAAATCGTCGATATCCCGCGGGTCGCTTTCGAGACCGCGGCACTGCTCCTGTCCAGCTACACCTGCATGCTGTCATTCGCCGCGGTGAATGCCCGAAACCGCCTGTGGACCGAAATCTTCCTTTTCATAACCGGCCTTTTGGGCCTGGTCTTCGTCCTGCTCGAACTGCAGGAATTCATCGACCTGGCTGCCCGCGGGATCACCCCGCAACGCAGCGGAATGCTCACTTCCTTCTTCGGGCTGGTCGGCTTGCATGGCCTGCACGTCACGCTTGGCGGGATGTGGCTCGCCACGATGATGGCGCAGGTCTTCGTCAAGGGGTTTCGCCGCGAGATCGTTCACCGGCTGATCTGCTTCAATCTCTTCTGGCACGCTTTGGACATCGTCTGGATCGGCATCTTCACAATCGTCTATCTGATGGGGGTCGTCGCATGAGCAACACCGACTATGACCCGCAGCTTCACAGCCGTGCCCTGAACCCTCCGCAGGACTTCAACCATCGTGCGGATCACGCGCCTGGCGACGAGCCGCCGGAGGATATCGGCCATTGGGTGCGCAACGCCAATCTCGGTCTCGGCTTCTCGGTCGTGCTCACCGTCGCGGCCTTCTTCCTGGTCGGCACGGATATCATTTACGCGCCGGCCATTCCGGTGGCGCTGGTCGTGCTCGCGATCGCACAGATGGGCGTGCATCTGGTGTTCTTCCTGCACGTCACCACAGGCCCGGATAACACCAATAACGTGCTCGCGCTCGCCTTCGGCGTCCTGGTGGTCTTTCTGATTGTCGTCGGATCGATCTGGATCATGGGCCATCTGAGCCATAACATGATGCCGATGGATCAGATGATGCAGATGCAGCCATAGGCTTGTGACGGCGACCGCTCAACTCTTCGCATATTCATCGTGCCGTTTCCACCAGACGCCGCCGCTTTCGTTGCGGCCCTTCGGGGCGCGGTCGAGCCAGGGATACATGCCCCAGAGTGCGTCGAGGCCGCGGGCATAGGCCGAATAGGTGTGATAGACCGCGCCCTCCTGCAAGGCGAAGGCGCTAAGGCCCGGGCGGTCGCGCTGATAGGTGGCAGTATCAGTGCCGCTCATGTCGGCGAATTTGTCTTCGGCACGCTGCCCGCCGCCTTGCTTGCCGGCCCGCCATTCGAAAGCCGATTCGCGGCGGTAGTTGTAATAGATATCGCCTTCACGCTGCTGTTCTTCCGAGAACCAGACATTGAAATCCGCGTTGAAATCGCTGCCGGCCGACGAGACCCAGGGAAAGTGCCAGCCCATGCGCTGCCGGTAGGCCTGTAGTTTCGCAAGCGGCGCGCGCGATACCGCGACCAACCGGACATCATGGTTTTCCAGATGCAGGAAGATGCCGTTGAAGCCATCGGCAATGGCCGAGCAGGACGGGCAACCCGCCTTGTAATCCGGGCCGAACATGAAGTGATAGACCAGGAGCTGCGAGCGGCCGTCGAAGAGATCCTTCAGCGAAGCACTGCCCTGATCGGTCTCGAAGTGATAGTCCTTGTCGATCCGCACCCAGGGCAGGGCCTGGCGCTGCCGGGCCAGTTCGTCGTTGCGTTGCGTCAGCTCTTTTTCCGCCGTGAGCAAATCGAGCCGCGCCCTCATCCATGCCTCGCGTGTCCCGGTGGGATGCTTGGTCATCTTTTCCTCCTCGCTCCTGCCGATACAGGCCGTTGGTTGACAGCCGGAAGATAGATTAGGATCGGGTTATCGAGGGGTGGGAGTGACAAATCTGGCGGGATTTGATCTGGCGGAAGATCGATGGATTCGCTGATCACGGCAGCGGCGCAACGGCTCGCAGCCGGTGATCCGCTGGGCGCTCTGAACCGGGTCGCCTTGCGCGAAGATGCGCCGGCCCTCGCGCTGCGCGGCATCGCCATGGCGCAGCTCGGCGATTTTAGCAGGGCAAAAACTCTGCTCCGGCGGGCCAAGCGGGCTTTTGGGCCGAAAGAGGCCTTGGCCAGGGCAAGATGCGTCATCGCCGAGGCTGAGATCGCGCTGGCCGCCCGCGAGCTGAACTGGCCGGCCCAGGCATTGGAATCAGCTTGCCTCACGCTGGAAAAACATCACGACCGGTTCAATGCCGCCCATGCGCGCTATATCGAGGCCCGGCGTCTGCTGCTGCTCGGCCGGCTCGATGCCGCCGAGGCGATGCTCGGCTCTCGCACTGCATCATCGCTGCCGCCGGCTTTGGCGGCTGCGCATGATCTGATGATCGCGGGAATCGCCATGCGCCGCCTGCGGACGGCAGATGCCCGCGCAGCCCTGTCCCGGGCCGCTCACGCCGCACGGCGTGCCGCCATTCCGGGGCTGTTGGGCGAAGTCGAGGCGGCGACCCGCCTGCTCGAAACGCCGGCGGCGCGGCTGATCGCGCATGGCACGAAACACCCACTGCTGCTCGCCGATATCGAGCAGTTGCAAGCTTCGCCAATGCTCATCATCGATGCCTGCCGCTATGTCGTGCGCCGAGGCGAGACGATGGTGTCGCTGGTCAGCCGGCCGGTGCTCTTCGCCCTTCTCCGCATGCTTGCTGAAGCTTGGCCCGGCGATGTCTCGCGTGACGAGCTGGTACAGCAGGGCTTCGGTGCGAAAGAAGCCGATGACTCGCATCGTGCAAGATTGCGGGTCGAGATCGGGCGGCTGCGTGTCCTCCTGAAGCCTTTGGCCGAGCTGCGCGCGACGGCGGCAGGCTTCAGGCTGACGCCACGTCCAATCGGCGTAGGTAAGGCAATCGACGTCGCGGTGCTGGCGCGGCCGGTCGAGGAGAAATATGCGCCGGTGCTCGCCTTTCTGGCGGATGGCGAGGCCTGGTCGAGCTCGGCTCTTGCCCTGGCGCTGGGTGCTAGCCAGCGCAGCATCCAGCGGGCACTCGAGACCCTGGCGGCCGCAGGCAAGGTGCAAAGCTTCGGCCAGGGACGGGCGCGGCGCTGGGCCATGCCCCCGCTGCCGGGATTCGCGACAAGCTTGTTACTCACCACCACCCTGCCGGGCGAATAGGCTGCGACCATGATCGAGGCGGCCATGATCCTGATCGCCGCTCGATCGCAACCCGTCTTAGCCAATCGAGGAAACGATGAAACGATCAGCAGCCAATGTCCTTCGCGAATACGGCCCCTTCCCCGGCATCGAGGCTGTGCATGGCCTCACCTATGACGGCCAGCAAGTCTGGTTCGCCTCCGGCGACAAATTGAACGCCTTTGACCCGGAAAGCGGCAAGGTGCGACGGGAACTCAATGTCCCGGCCCATGCGGGCACGGCCTTTGACGGGCGGCATCTGTTCCAGATCGCCGAAAGCCGCATCCAGAAGATCGACCCGCAAACCGGGCAAGTGCTCTCAACCATTCCTGCGCCAGGCAATGGCGGGGATTCCGGCCTCGCCTGGGCCGAGGGGAGCCTTTGGGTCGGACAGTATCGCGAGCGCAAGATCCATCAGGTCGATCCAGAAACCGGTAAAGTTTTGCGCACCATCGAATCCAACCGCTTCGTCACCGGCGTCACCTGGACCGATGGCGAGCTGTGGCACGCCACCTGGGAAAACGACCAGAGCGAGTTGCGGCACATCGATCCCAAAAGCGGCGATGTGCTGGAAAGCCTGGAGATGCCGGCCGATATGGGCATTTCGGGACTGGAAGCCGGTGGCGACCGGTTCTTCTGCGGGGGCGGGAAAAGCGGCAAGGTGCGTGCGGTTCAACGGCCGAAACGAGGCACCTGAACTTTCGACGATCCATCGCGGGCATGTGAACAGCCAGGCGGCTGGACGTCGGTGCAACGGGTACCATCTTTACTGCATGGGATGGATACAGATGCAAAGCTTCGATTCGGAGAGCATCGAGGCCGGCGGCTACGAAGCCCGCACTCGTACGTTACGGCTTCGTTTTGCGGGTGGTCACACCTACGATTACCGGAACGTGCCCATCACCGTATACAACGATTTACTGAGCGCGCCGTCAAAAGGCCGCTTCGTGAATTGGCACGTAAAGCCGCACTACCGTTATCGGCGCGTGCGCTGAATTAGAAAGACAAACGGCCGCTGATGCAGCCGTTTGCTTAGGTCGTTCAAGAAGGTCAGACAGTGGCAGGCATTCCGGTGAGATAACCGACCGCGCCGCCCAGCTTGCCATGGCTGTCGGCATAGTTCGCCTTGATCATCGGCGAGAGCTTTTCATAGACCTTCGCATGCAGGCCGCCGGTGACAGTGCCATTGGCGTCCTTCTCCAATTCCCAATCGCCGGCATGCTGGAAATTGGTCATCACATAGGTGAAGCCGTTGATCTCATCGACGGCATGCAGGCCGGTCGATTCCGCGCCCGCCGGGGTCGACAGCAAGCGCGACAATTGCTTGGTGTCGACATTGTAGGCCCAGAGGTAGTTGTTGACGTGGAGACCGCTATCTTCGCCGATGAAGAGGGTGCGCAGCTTCTCGGAGAATTTCAGATTGTCCGGATTGGCGATCTTGTCCGGATTGGCGAGATTGCCGAGCGCATCGGCGCTCTTCAGATCCTCGCCGATCAATTCCGCCGCCATGGTGACGGGAACCCATTCGCTGTGGATCGCCGCACCTGCATCATCCTTCTGGTGGCCGGTCATCTTCAGCGCATAGATCGCGCCGGCAGACGGACCCTTCACGGAAATGCCACCGGACCCATTGGTCATTTCCTTTTTGATATAGCTCATCGCGGAATAGGCAGTCTTGTCCTTCACATTGACCGTCGTGCCTTCCATCTTGGTGAAGCCGAGGCTGCCGCCCTTCAAGGCTGCATAGCGGTGGGTTTCCAGGAACGCGACGGCCTTTTCCTGACCGGGCACAATCTTGACCCAGTTCGGCTTGCCGCTATAGGGGATCTTCGTATAGCCGGGATCCTTGGGGTCTTCCCACTTCACGTCGATGATATCGGCGGAAGACTTCACCTGGCTGGCAATGGCTTCGATCTCGTCACTGGTGGCGTGGCCGAGCTTGATCCAGCTCAAAGCAGCGCTGCCGCCCTTCTCCGCCGTCTTCTGATGCCACTTCGCGACATAGAGCGTGCCGGCGCTGAGATCGCGCTTTTTGTCGGCAACGAACATGAAGAGGCCGCCATTGGTAGCATCGTCGCCCATCAGCACGGTGCGCTCATCGGGCATTACCTGCACCAGTTCGTGGGAGATGCGGCCAAGGCAGAAGTGCTTCTTGATGGTGCCGGTGCCGTCGGCATGAACCGTCACTTCCGGCAGATGGCCATAGAGATAGGGATTGGCTTTTTCCGGATCGCCGAACAGGTTCCGGCTGAAACCGCGGAATTCCTCATCCGAGGCGATCTTCGTCGCATCCGGCTCGTATTCCTCGCTGGAAAGATGGGTGTTCCAGGGCGAGAGGCTGGCGCCGCAGGTGATCCACA
The DNA here is from genome assembly GCF_034044715.1 of Dongia soli. Classification (NCBI taxonomy): domain Bacteria; kingdom Pseudomonadati; phylum Pseudomonadota; class Alphaproteobacteria; order Rhodospirillales; family Dongiaceae; genus Dongia; species Dongia soli. The sequence goes on from NZ_JAXCLW010000001.1 coordinate 878,187, forward strand.
GGCCGTGGGCCGGCGCGGTATCCACATTGAAGTACTTCACCAGCTTCAGCGCACCGGTCTTCTTGCCCTGATCAAGCGTCAGCACGGCAATCGGCGAAGGCAACTTGCCATACATGTCGCCCCCGGCCGAATCCGCCGTCGTATATTCGAACTGCACCACTGCAAAGACCGCGTTGCCGGCGACGCCATCCACCTTGGCGCCCTTGATCTTCAGAAGGCTGGTACCATCCGGGCAGTCGGAAAAGAATTGCGGCTTCTGCGCTTCGCTTGAGGATGGGTCGAGGATCGGCTTGCCGCCAATGTCGTAATAGCCGCCGGCGATCACGGTGCCGCCCTTGCCGTCCGGCACCTCGGCGCCGGTGACGAAGAAAGGCTTATAGCCCAGTTTGAAATCCTGCCTGGTGCCATCGGCATAGGTCACCGCCATGCTGGAGCCGACCGTCGTCGTCGCCATCGCCGCCGCATCCTCGAGGCCGGGCGCTGCCATCGAGACGAACTTGGCGGCTTTCACCGCCGCCGTGGCCTGCGCCGTTTCCGGCAGGAAAACCGCGCCGGCGGCGAAGGAGCCGGCGAGCGGCAGCAAGGGTGCCCCGGCGAGCAGTTTGAGCGTCTGGCGGCGCGATGTATCGATGGCTTGCGTCATGCTGAAAATCCCGATCAGTGGATGGCTAGAAGTCAACCGCCGGAATCTGACAGACAGGTGTCGATGGAGAGACCGCGCCCAGAAAAAGCGCCTGCCGATTGAGGCCACCATCATATCAGGAAACCAGCCATAAGACCCTAGTCGCAGCCCATGACCGTTGCGTTATCAGGATATGACCGAAGCGTGTCAGTGCAGTGGGGGGCCAGCTTGTCAGCGATGCTGGAGCGTCAGACGGAGGCCGAGCGCGCAATAGATGCCGCCGACGATCTTGCCCTGCAATTTGAGAACCGTGGAATTGCGGCGCAGCAAATGACCGAGGCGGCCAGCGCAAAGGGCAAAGATCACGGTGCTGAGAAAGCCGAGCACGACAAAAACAAGACCGAGGATTGTCAGCTGCAGCGCGACCGGACCGTTTCCGGCTCGCACGAATTGCGGCAGGAAAGCGAGGAAGAACAACGCCGTTTTCGGGTTCAACAGCTCGGCCAGGACGGCTTGGCGAAAGGCTTTGCCCGGAGTGATCTGTAGGGTCCTTGCAAGGACATTTGCCGGGCTCTTTTCGAAAATGGCGCGCAAGCCCAGATAGAAAAGATAAGCCGCGCCGAGATATTTGATGATGCTGAATAGCAGGGCAGAGGTCGCGATGAGCGCCGAGAGGCCGATGATCGCCAAAGCCGTGTGAACCAGATCCCCGGCCGCGATGCCGAGGCCGGTTGCGATACCCGCCTTGGTGCCCGATCCGGTTGACCGGGCGATGGTGAGAAGCGTGGCGGGTCCGGGGATAAAGACAAAGCCGAGCACGATCGCGCCATAGGTCGTCAAGGTCGCCAGATCGATCCTGCTTTCAGCTCTCCGTTTATTTTCCTGGGACGCTTGAAAGTAAGCCACCCGGGCCTGGCAAATGCAACTGAGCAGCCGGCGCGTTGCCGTCACCGCCCGTCTCTGCCATCATCGCTTCGTGGAGGAGACGCCGAGGAGAAGGGCATGTCGCAAAGCACCGCATCTTCGGATTCCATTGTCAGGATCGGCCGGCTGGAAATCCGCTACTTGATGGATGGCACGGTCAGCGGCGCCGGCTTCGGCATGTTCGAGCTGATCGTGCCGCCCGCCGCACCAGTCCCGCCGCCCCATGCCCACCGGGATAATGAAGAACTCGTCTTTGTGCTCGACGGCAAGCTGCGCTATTCGGTTGGGGATGAAACACGTGATCTCATCGCCGGCGACCACATGTACACGCCGCGTGGCGCCGTCCATGCCTTCAGCAATCCGCATGCCCAGACTGCCCGCGCGCTGATCACCCTGACCCCGGATATCGGTGCACAATATTTTCGCGATGTCGCCGCTGCCGTCGGTGATGCCGGTGGAGCGGATCGTGCAAAGTTGCTCGAGGTGATGGCGCGTTACGGATTGCAGCTGGCAGCAGCGAAGCCGGCTCCGTTGTAGCTTCCACGTTCCGAAAGGAAAAAAAGGCGGCCCGTGACGGTGCCGCCCTTTTCTTGTCCGATTGTTCCGGCCGATTACTGATTCATCGACTGGAAGAAATCGTTGTTGGTCTTGGAATGCTTCAGCTTGTCGAGCAGGAATTCCATCGCATCGGTGACGCCCATCGGCATCAGGATCCGGCGCAGCACCCACATCTTGCTGAGCGTGCCCTTGTCGACCAGCAGCTCTTCCTTGCGGGTACCCGACTTGGTGATGTCGATCGCCGGGAAGGTGCGCTTGTCGCTGAGCTTACGGTCGAGGATGATTTCGGAGTTACCGGTGCCCTTGAATTCTTCGAAGATGACTTCGTCCATGCGGCTGCCGGTATCGATCAGCGCGGTGGCGATGATGGTGAGTGAACCGCCTTCTTCGATGTTACGCGCGGCACCGAAGAAACGCTTCGGTCGCTGCAAGGCATTGGCGTCGACACCGCCGGTCAGCACCTTGCCCGATGAAGGGACAACGGTGTTATAGGCACGGGCGAGACGGGTGATGGAATCCAGCAGGATGATGACATCGCGCTTATGCTCGACCAGGCGCTTCGCCTTTTCGATCACCATTTCCGCGACCTGGACGTGGCGCGCCGCCGGTTCGTCGAAGGTCGAGCTGACAACCTCGCCCTTAACCGAGCGGGCCATGTCTGTGACTTCTTCCGGCCGCTCGTCGATCAGCAGAACGATCAAATAGCATTCGGGATGATTCATCGCGATCGAATGGGCGATATTCTGCAGCATCACCGTCTTACCGGTGCGCGGCGGCGCGACGATCAACGCGCGCTGGCCCTTGCCGATCGGCGAGATGAGATCGATGACCCGGCTGGTGATGTCCTTCTTGGTCGGATCCTCATTCTCCATCTTCAGCCGCTCATCGGGATAGAGCGGCGTCAGATTGTCGAAATTGATCCGATGACGCAGCTTGTCCGGCTCGTCAAAATTGATCTTGTTAACCTTCAGCAGCGCGAAATACCGCTCGCCATCCTTGGGCGCGCGGATTTGACCTTCCACCGTATCGCCGGTCCGCAGCCCGAAACGTCGCACTTGGCTGGGACTGACATAGATGTCGTCGGGACCCGGCAGGTAATTCGCCTCCGGACTGCGCAAGAAGCCGAAGCCGTCCTGGAGGATTTCCAAAACGCCATCGCCGAAGATGGCGGTGTCGTTTTCCGCCAGTTGCTTGAGGATGCCGAACATCATGTCCTGGCGCCGCAGATTACTGGCATTCTCAATCTGCAGGTTTTCGGCAAATTCCAGGAGTTCGGCTGGTGTCTTACGCTTTAGATCTTGAAGATTCATGGGTTTTTCTTGGGGGGTTTGAGTCAGGCTGGGCTTGACTGAAGCAGCTTGGGATGGCGTTTCGCCGGCCTTTTCAGGGAGACCGATTTTGACAAGTCCAGCCCTTCTTTGCCCCTTACCGGCGCCGTTGCCGGCACCATGATTTTGATCTTCTTCGTCGGGAGGCTGAATTGGCAGGTGGCCCCATCCCCGGGCCTTCAATCGCGTGTACCGTGAATGGCGCGACCTGTCAAATAGAGAATCGCATTTCCCTGTTGTAAGAGCGCTGTTCGGCCCAGCAATGCTTAAAATGAAACTATTAGGTAATAGATATATCCAGAAGAGACAGTTTCAAGGAGGTTATTTCAGGGGCCTCCAGACCATCTCAACAACTGAACTGAACGGTTTAGAATGGTTTGAGGACGACCAGAATAACGATTCCGATCATCAGGACGGTCGGCACTTCATTCATTACCCGATAGAACTTGGCGCTGTTTGTATTGGCATCCTCGGCGAATTTCTTGCGCCAGCGAGCATAGGCGGCGTGGGTAATCTGCATCAGGATCACCAGGGTCAGCTTGCCGTGCAGCCAGCCTTCGCGCCAGTCATCCCCAAGATAAGCGAGCCACAGGCCGAAAACCCAGGTTGCCAGCATGGCGGGATTGATGATCCCTCGCAGCAGCCGGCGTTCCATCACTTTGAAGGTTTCGGACAGTTCCGAGCCCGGCTTGGCATCGGCGTGATAGACGTAAAGCCGCGGCAGATAGAGCATGCCGGCCATCCAGGCGATGACCGAGATGATATGTGCCGCCTTGACCCAGCTGTATAAATCCATGGTTTTCCCGATTCCCGATACGCATAACGGCGGGCCGCCGTGGCGTTACCTTATCCCAGCGCCTTGCAGACGCAACGCGACCAGTCGGCGCAGAAATGCTGTCCCATCCCGTCTTGCACGCTTTCCGGCTTGCCCAGGGCCTGGCGCACCAGTCGCGAGAGCCCGACGATGAAATCCGGCTGTGCCCCCACCGTCGGCACCCGGATATAGGCTGGCGCCTGGCGCGCATCGGCAAGATGGCGATACTCGATATCGAGCTCGACCAGGGTCTCCGAATGTTCCGACACGAAGGCGACCGGCACCACGACGATCGCGCGGTCGTTTTCCGCCGCCTCAACGATCACGTCATCGGTCGAGGGACCAACCCATTCGAGCGGTCCAACCCGGCTCTGAAAGGCGGTTTTCCAGTCGCTTTCCCGAAGATCGAGCCAAGACGCTACCGCCCGCACGCTGGCGGTCACCTGGGCTACATAGGGATCGCCGTCATCAACCACCTTTTTCGGCAGCCCATGGGCGGAAAAGACTACCAGGGGCTTCGCTTGGGGAGCGATCCGCGCCGCCTCTTCCAACCCGGCCTGGGTGGCACGTGCCAGAGCGGTAATGAAGCCCGGTTCCGTGGGATAGCAGCAGATCAGCTTCTGCGGTGCGGTCAAGCGGTGCCGCTTCGCCGCTTCCTGCCAGACCCGGTAGGAGGAGGCCGTCGTGGTGGTGGAAAATTGCGGATAAAGCGGCAGGAGTACCACTTCGTCTGGCGCATAATCGCGCACCGCCTTCACCACTTCATCCGTCATCGGCTGCCAATAGCGCATGCAGATGAAGGTCTTCACGTGGCCAAGATCGTTAAGAGCACGGGTCAGTGCAGCTGCCTGTTCTTGCGTATTGGGCAGGATCGGGGACCGGCCCCCCATCTTTTCGTAGATCTCATGGGCGATCGGCGCGCGACGCCGGGCTATGACCTGCGCGACGATCCAGCGCAAAGGTGTCGGCAAGCGGATGATGCTGGGATCGAAAAAGAGATTGAAGAGAAAGGGCCGAACGGCGGACTGGCTATCCGGTCCGCCCAGATTGAACAAAACAACGGCAATACGGCGTTCAGCCATTCTTCTCCCCGCACTGGAACCGCAGCAATCCGCAGCCCAGATCCGCTAAGCCTTCCAGTTGCGGATCAGTTCCGCCAAGGCAGCGACATGTTCCGGCGGCGTTTCCGGCACGATGCCATGACCCAGGTTGAAGATATAGGGGCGGCTGTTCAATCCCGCCAGCAGGCTCGTCACGCTGCGCTGCATCGCCTCCCCCCCTGCCACCAGGATCTGCGGATCGAGATTGCCTTGCAAAGCGAATTGACCGGGCATGGCATTGCGCGCCCAATCCGGCGGCACACCGGTATCGAGGCCAAGACCCTGCATGAAACCGGCCTGAGCGAAATCGAGATAACCTGCCCCGACGCCGCGCGGAAAAACAATGACCGGGACGGCCGGATATTTAGCCCGCAAGCGGCTCACGATGTCACGGCAGGGCTGCAGCGACCAGTCGATCATCGCCGCATGATCTAGGGCGCCGGCCCAGGAATCGAAAAGCTGCACCACCTCGGCGCCGGCCTCGATCTGCGCTGCCAGATGCCTGGTGGTGGCCTCGATCAAAAGATCGATCAGGCGCTTGAACAGAGCCGGGCGTTGGTAGATCCAGCTCTTCGCCTTGGCGTAATCGCGGCTGCCACAGCCTTCAATCATGTAGCTGGCGACTGTCCAGGGCGCGCCGGCAAAGCCGATCAATGCGGTTTCCGCCGGCAGCTTCGCCCGGAGATCGGCGACAGTCTGATAAACCGGCCCCAAATGCGGCACCACCCGATCGACCTGCAAGTCCCGCAGATCGTCTTCCGGATTAAGTGCATCCAGAACAGGGCCGCGGCCTTCCTCAAAACGCACTTTCTGGCCGAGACCGTCAGCCACCACGAGAATGTCGCAAAAGAGGATCGCCGCATCCATGCCGAAACGCCGGATCGGCTGCAGCGTCACTTCGGCCGCCAGATCGGGATGATAGCAGAGATCGAGAAAAGACCCCGCCTTGGCCCGTGCCGCACGGTATTCGGGCAGGTAACGGCCGGCCTGTCGCATCAGCCAGAAAGGAGGCCTTGCCAGGGTTTCGCCCTTCAGGCTGCGCAGGATCAGTTTGTCGCTCGTCATCATCTCTATGATCTCAAATCCGGCACGTGAATGGGAGGCTTTGCGGAAAGATGTGGGGCTAAGCCAAGCGGGATTTCCGGTCTATCCCAGGGAACCCCCTCACCACTACCTCATTACTATAAGAATCTGAATCTTATAGTGGTTTTTGTTGCGGCGTGAATCCTGTGAATCCCCGTTATCCGATCGATCGTCGAGTAACTCGGGGGATAACTTCTTGCCGGCTCGGCCGATAATTATGCACAGGCCCCTGTGGATGAAGCCTGTATAACCGCGGAAAAACCGAGCGCCTGAATAGGCGGAATCCAGTGCATAGCTGGCCACTGATTCTTATCCACCGGATTCATCTTGTTCCTGCCGGGCCCCTTCTATCGGGATAAGACTCTCCAAGCCGATCGGATGAGTGGGTGCAAGTTCCCCCAGTGGCGATCACGCACATTTTATCCCCGTCTTCTTCAGCAGTTTTCCACAGTTTCCTTGTGGATCGATCGGGGCTGGACCGGTATGTTCCAGTTAAGGGTATGCGTTGAAGCGAAGGGTGCGGCGGATGGGCCAGTATAGCGAGGCGCCAAGTGAAAAATCCGGCGACAAGGCCGGCCGGGGCGAAGCGGAGCGAAGCGCCTTTCACCTGCATCTGGTGTCGGATGCCACGGGCGAGACCATCAATAGCGTGACACGCGCCTGCTTGGTGCAATTCGAGAATATCCAGCCGATCGAACATAGCTGGACACTGATTCGTACACCGGGGCAGATGGAGAAGGTCCTGGCGGGAATTGCCCAGAATCCCGGGCTGGTTCTCTACACCGTGGTCAATGACCGGCTGCGGACCTTGCTGACCGATGGCTGCCGGCAGCTTAACGTTCCCTATGTGCCGATCCTGGATCCGGTAATTGCTGCTTTGGCGGTGCATTTCGGCCAGCAAGCGCGGGGCCAGTCGGGCCGCCAGCATGAACTGGATGCCGGCTATTTCGCCCGGATCGAAGCGATGGATTTCGCGCTCTCCCACGATGACGGACAATCGAGCCGGTCCTATTTCGAGGCTGATGTGATTTTGGTCGGCGTGTCCCGTTCGTCGAAGACTCCGACCGCGATCTATCTCGCCAATCGCGGCATTAAAGTTGCCAATGTGCCGATCGTGCCGGGCTGCCCCATGCCCCCCGAACTCTTCAGCGCGCGCAGTCCGCTGGTTGTCGGGCTCACCAAGGATGCAACGCAGCTGGTACAGATCCGGCGCAATCGGCTGCAGATGCTGGCGCAGGATGACGACACGAATTACGTCGACATCGATGCTGTGCGTGAAGAGGTCGCGCTTGCGCGTCGGCTTTGTACCGAGAATGGCTGGCCCGTCATCGATGTGACGCGCCGCTCGATCGAGGAAACCGCTGCGACGATCATGACCTTGCTGCAGCAGCATCGCGACCGGCTGCATCTGGCACCCTATAGCAATGGCAGCACCAAATTGCAGGCGCGCTAGGTGTCCCTGGTTCTTGCGTCAGGCAGCGCAGTCCGGGCAAGGATGCTGGAACAGGCTGGTGTGGCGATCGAGGTGAGTGTCGCCGCGATCGATGAGAGCACCATCAAGGACAGTTTGCGGGCCGAAGGTATCGCTGTCGAACGCGTCGCGGAGGCGCTGGCGGAAACCAAGGCCAGGCGTGTGGCGTCCCGCTTTCCCGGCCGTTTCGTACTGGGTGCCGACCAGATGCTGGAGATCGAGGGCAGCTGGCTCGACAAGCCTGCTGATATTGTCGAGGCGCGCCGGCATTTGCAGCAGCTGCGCGGCCGCTCGCATCGCCTGATCTCCAGCGTGGTACTGATCAAGGACGAGACACGGATCTGGCATCATTCCGCGGATGCCCATCTCCGGATGCGCAATTTCAGCGATGCCTTTCTCGAGGCCTATCTCAGGGAAAACAGCCCGCAGATCCTGACATCCGTCGGCGCCTATCAGCTTGAGGGGCTAGGCGCACAGCTTTTCGATCGCATTGATGGGGATTTCTTCACCATTCTCGGCTTGCCTTTGCTGCCGGTCCTGGCCCAGCTTCGGCAGCACAGCCTTATTGCAACTTAACGGAACGTCCATGTCGCTAACCTTGCCACAGCCGCCGCGTGAAACCCTGACCGGCAAGTCGTTGATCGCCGGTGTCTTCGGCTGGCCTGTCACCCATTCGCGCTCGCCGCGTTTGCATGGTTATTGGCTCAAGCATTACGGGATCGACGGCGCCTATATCCCCTTCTCGACCCATCCCGCGCAATTCGAAACTGCCTTGCGTGCTTTGCCCGCGCTGGGATTTCGCGGTGCCAACGTAACGCTGCCGCATAAGGAAAAGGCCCTTGCTTGCATCGACCAGGCAACCGAACGGGCGCGTCGTATAGGTGCCGTAAATACCGTCATGGTGCAGGAAGATGGCACATTGCTGGGTGACAACACCGATGGCTTCGGCTTTCTCGAACATCTGCAGGCAAGCGCTGCAAACTGGCGGGCCGGCGACGGCCCAGCGGTGGTGTTGGGAGCCGGCGGTGCATCGCGTGCGATCGTGGTCGCGCTACTTGATGCTGGCGTGCCGGAAATCCGGCTCGTCAATCGCACCACGCGCCGGGCGGAGGAAATTGCCGAAGCGCTTAATACCGCAGCGGACCGACGCATTACCGTGCATGATTGGGATCACCGCGCCGCGATCCTCGATGGGGGGGCCCTGCTGGTGAATACAACGCAACTTGGTCTTGCCGGACAGCCGGCGCTGGAAATCGATCTTGCGCAGCTACCTGTTTCGGCGGTGGTCGACGATATCGTCTATGTGCCGATGGAAACGTCTTTGCTGGCAGCCGCGAGGAAGCGCGGCAATGCCGTCGTCGACGGCCTCGGCATGCTGCTGCATCAGGCACGGCCGGGATTTGCCGCCTGGTTCAAGGTGGAACCGGATGTGACGCCGGCTTTGCGCGATTTCGTGCTGGCCGATATACCCGGCGCCAAATGAGCCGCGCATGATCGTTCTTGGCCTCACCGGTTCGATCGGCATGGGAAAATCGACCGCCGCCGCAATGCTGCGACGGATCGGTATCCCGGTGCATGACGCCGATGCGGCAGTCCATCGGCTGATGGCAAAGGGCGGTGCAGCAGTACCGGCAATTGAGGCGGCCTTCCCCGGCGTGGTGCGTGACGGTGCGGTTGATCGCAAAGCGCTGGGTGCAAAGGTCTTTGGTCATCCGCAGGAATTGCAGCGATTAGAAAAGATCCTGCATCCGATGGTGCAGGCCGTGGCGCGGCGCTTCGTGCAGCACGCGCGGGCGCAGCGGCGCAGGATGGTGGTGCTCGATATTCCGCTGCTCTATGAAACCGGCGGTGAGAAACGATGCGATGCCGTCATCGTCGTCACTGCGCCGCGTTTCCTGCAACGGGCCCGTGTTCTGGCGCGCCCGAATATGACGCCCGAACGGCTGACGCAGATCGAGAAACTGCAAATGCCCGATGCGGAAAAGCGCCGCCGCGCCGATATCCTCATCAATACCGGCCTTGGCCGCCGCACCGCCTTTCGCGCCCTGCGCCGGGCCTTAAGCGAGCTGCCGGGACGGCAAAAAAAGGCGCAACAGAAGCGCCGCGCCTCCTGATGCCCTTCTGGTCGCAGCCTGAGCGGGGCTCGGCGATCGGTGTTTTCGATTCCGGCCATGGCGGACTGACCATCCTGCGGGGTCTGGTCGACCGGCTGCCGCGCCAGCGTTTCATCTATCTTGGCGACCATGCCCATGCGCCCTATGGGTCTCGGCCGGCAAAAGAGATCGTCGATTTGACGCGGATGAATGCAACACGATTGTTCGATCTTGGTTGCCGCCTCGTCATCCTCGCCTGCAATACGGCAGCCGCCGTGGCCTTGCGCGAACTGCAACGAGATTGGCTGCCGCAAGCCTATCCCAACCATCGTCTTCTCGGCGTGTTGGTGCCGATGGTCGAAGCCATTGCCCGCACCAGCTGGTATAGCGATGTGCCCGACCGATCGGTGATCGAAGACGGCTCGGCCGGCGAAACCGTGGCGGTCTTTGCGACGACGGCGACCGTCGCCGCCGGTTCATATGTGACCGAAGTGAAAAAACGTGCAGCCCGCACGCGCGTCATCCAGCGAGCCTGTCCCGAACTGGCCGGGCTGATCGAACAGGATGCCGGCGATGCGGCGATCGCGCCCATCGTCGAGAGCCATGTCGCAGCCTTGCTGGGCACCGCTGGCAGCGTGCCGGAGAAAGCGGTGCTCGGCTGCACCCATTACCCGCTCATCCAGCATCTCTTCCGCGCAGCTTTGCCGGCGCAAACCGAAATCCTGTCGCAGCCGCGCCGGGTGGCGGAAAGCCTGACGGCTTATCTGTGGCGGCATCCCGATTACCGGCAATTCGAAATGGAGCCACCGGCGCCGCTTTGTTTCACCAGCGGCGACCCTAACCGCGTCTCCATGCTTGCCAGCCGCTTCTTCGGCGGGCATCTTCGGTTCCAGTCATTGCCATCGATTTGACGGATCAAAGGCGGCTCCGCAATGAATGCAACTCATCAGAATATGCCTCAGCAGAGTGTCCCGCGCGAAATCGTGCTCGATACCGAAACCACCGGTTTCGATCCGCTGAATGGCGATCGGCTGGTGGAGATCGGCTGCCTGGAACTGATCAATCACGTACCGACGGCCCGCACCTTCCACGTCTATCTCAATCCCGAACGGCCGATGCCGGAAGCAGCCTTCAAGGTGCATGGCCTCTCCGATGAATTTCTGGCCGATAAGCCGAAATTCGCCGAGGTGGCTGACAAGTTCGTGGAGTTCATCGGCGATGCGCCCTTGGTCATTCACAATGCCGAATTCGACATGAAATTCCTCAATGCCGAATTGGAGCGGATCGGCAAGCAAGCCATGCCGATACAGCGGGCGGTGGATACGGTGAAGCTGGCGCGGCAGAAATTCCCCGGCTCCCCGGCCAGCCTGGATGCTTTGTGTAAACGCTTCAACATCGACAATTCGGCCCGTACGCTGCACGGCGCGCTGCTCGACGCCCAATTGTTGGCCGAGGTCTATCTGGAATTGCTGGGTGGCCGTCAGGCGGGGCTGGTGCTGGAAACCGAGGTCGAAATCAGCGCCGATCTCATCATCGCGACCAGCCCGGCGGCCAGCGGCAAGGCGATCCGCCCGCCCCGGCCCCATGCGGCATTACCGGAGGAGTTGGAACTCCATGCCGCCTTTATCGCAAAATTGAAGAATGCCGTCTGGCTGCAATAGCCGCGGCTCCTCAACCCGTCCTTTATTGTTGCCTTTCAATAACCGGTTTCGTTGCGGATAGAACGCTGTAGCCGAGGCCGACTGATAAGGCGCCGACCAGCAGCACCGCGAAAACCGTGACATAGCGCTTCTTGCGGGCGCGGGAGCGGCGGCGGCTGATCGGCCGCGAGCCATAGCCGATCACCGGCCCGGCGGTGAGATCGCGACCACGAAAGATCGGCCGGCGCGTTCCGGCATTGATCGAGTGCATCGGTTGCGTCCTTTCTTCGTTCGTCAACAGGCGATCGCCGGCCCTGATCCTCTCAGGACCGATGATCGCCTAGCGTTTGTTACAATGAGGGCGACGGTCAGTTGACCGTCTGGTTGCCGTCGCTCTGCTGCGCCATCATTTCGCCCCGCTTCTCGCGATAGAGCGCGGCGAAATCGATCGGGTTGACGAAAAGCGGCGGGAAACCGCCGGCTTGGATCGCCAGGGCGATCAGATTGCGGGCGAAGGGAAACAGCAGGCGCGGCGCCTCGATCATGATCAAAGGCAGCACCACGTCCTGCGGCACGCGGCCAAGACGGAACAGGCCGGCATATTCGCATTCGACCATGTAAACGGCCTTGTCGCCGGCCTTGGCCTCGACAGAGAGGAACAAGGTCACTTCAATATCGGGCGGCGACTTCGGATCGACCCGCACGTCGACCCGGATGGTGCCGGTCGGTGCTTCGGTGAGGTTGGTCAGGGAATCAACGCCGCCGGGATTTTCGAAGGACATGTCCTTCAAATACTGGGTCACCACCTGCAAGGGGAAACCGCCCTCTTGCTGCTGGTTAGCTTCCTGTCCGCTGTTGGCCTGATCCTGATTTTCCGCCATTTCGTTCACCTGGTCATTGGATTGGCGCCCGGGCTATCACGGATACCCGGAGGGATCAAGCCGGCAGGCGGTCACACAGGTATTGGCGGCGGTTGTAAAGACGGATGTTCCAAGGCGGCGGCGGAATGCCGGCTGACATCAAAGGAGACCAGTTCGGCATTGCGGGCTTCGTAGCCGGTCAGGCCGCGGATGAAGCCCCAATGACTGATGACGACGACCTCGCGCCAGTCGGCCCAGGAACCGGCCTGGCGGTGAAAGGCGCGGCAGCGTTCCAGCAACTGCGCCCGGGTCTCGTCGAGCGAGGACCACCAGGTTTCTGCCAGATGGCCGAAGGATAGGGATGGCCAAGTCAGCGACAGGCGGCTGGCGGGTGTGCCGACATCGCATTGATAGAGGGCATGCTCGCGTACCAGCGGATCGATCTCCACCGGTAGATCCAGCGCCTCGGCGATGATGGCTGCCGTCTGCAGGGTGCGCGTGTAAGGGCTGACCAGCAGCCGGCGGATCACCCTGCCCGCCTCGATCTGACGCAATTCGTCAGCCGCCCGGCGCACCTGGGCGCGGCCCTGTTCGGTCAGCGGCGCGTCGATGATGCCGGGGTCGATGCCGGTTCGGTTGAAAGCGGCATTGAACTCTGACTGGCCGTGGCGGATCAAAATCATTTGTCGTCCTCAATATCGATGATCGGCCGGCGCGGCTCTCCATTTCTCTTTTTGCGCTCGCCCGGCTGGTGCCGCGGCTCCAGCACTTCGGCAGCCTGGCCGGGCGGTTCTGGCGTTTCCTCCGCTTCCGTCGCTACCTCACGATATTCGGCGTCGTAAATGACGGTGGTGCCGCCCGCCGTCCTCCCGGCTGCGGTGCGAAGATCGAAATAGCGGGCCAACCGGCGGATCAGCCAGTTACGGGTTGCCGGCAAGATCACCAGCAGGGCCATCAAGTCGCTGAAGAAGCCGGGCAGGATCAGCAGCAAGCCAGCGGCAACGAAGCAGGCACCATCGACTAGGCTATGACCAGGTTCCTGTCCTTGCGCCAAAGCCAGACGCAGCCGGCCGATCATATCAAGCCCGCTGCGCCGGATCAGCCAAAGGCCCAGAAAGGCAGAGCCAAGCACCGCAAGCAGGGTTAACGCGATGCCGATAATATCGGCGACCCAGACGAAGCCGACGATTTCCAATACCACCAGCAGGATAAATCCCAGCGAAATCAAGCCCGGCAAAGCGCGCGCCGGAATGCCGCGGCCGTTCTGCCGACCTCGCTTGTGCCGATCTGGGCCGGATCGCCGCGCCATCGCTTGCTCTTTCCCGGTCGATTACCTATTTAATCCGTTAGGAAAAGCACTTAGCCTAAACCATCAGGCAGGTCCAGCGAGCCGGTCCGAAGAGGATGGCAGACCCGAAGGTGATGCCAGCAGCGTGAAAACCTGGGCAGGACCGGCAAGGCCGATGATGTAGAGCGCCGAAGACGTGAGCGAGGAGTACCCGCCGATGCCCCTGGATCTGATTTTTTTCGCCATTGTGGCCGTTTTCCTTGGCTGGCGACTATATACCGTCCTCGGCCGGCGAACGGGCAATGAACGCTCTTTCGATCCTTTTGCCAAGTCCAATCGCGACAATGCCGGCGCTAATGGCGGCCGCGGCAACGAGACGGCCAATGATACCGGCCGGGCCGATTCCGGGCGTGGCCAGGACCGGCTGCCGGAAGACGGCCAGAAGCCGGCCGGCAATGTGGTCCAATTGCCGCGCGACCAACGCCGGATCGAGGCCGCCATTGCGGCTTTGCCGGAAGAGGTGCGGCGTGGCCTCGAGGCGATCGGCAAGGCCGATGCGAATTTCAATCCGGTGGAATTCGTGACCGGTGCCAAGATTGCCTTCGACATGATCCTCACCGCTTTCGCCAAGGGCGACAGCCTGGCCCTGCGGCCGCTGCTGAATGACGAAGTCTACCGCAATTTCAACAACGCCATCCTGGAGCGTCAGAAGCTGAACCACAAATTGTCGACCACACTGGTCGGCATCATCAGCCACGACATCGTCTCTGCCGAACTGATCGGCGAAGGCAGTCGCCAGGAAGCCCGCATCGCCATCAAATTCACCTCGCAGCAGATCAATGTCACCACCGACAGCGCCGGCGAGGTGGTCGATGGCAGCGCCAGCGACGTCGCCACCATTGTCGATGTCTGGACTTTCGCCCGCCAGGTGAAGGCGCGCGATCCCAACTGGCAGCTTATCGCCACCGATAGTCCGCAGCACTGATCGTTGCAGGGTCGATGACGAAGAGCGGGGGAGCGGGACGCCGCGGCCAAAGCCGTCGTAGCGCGGGTCAGCGGAAAAAGGCAGGCAATGGGACGCCAGCGCAGAGCAGGGCGCCGGCACAAATGCGGCCGCGCCATGAGCAGCCGCAGGAAAGCAGCGAGCCGTTCGTGCCGATGACGCCTTCGACACCGTCCCAGAAGCCAGTTCGGCAAAAATCAGCAAAACAACCATCGATGCGGAAAACGCACAGATCGGCAGGCAATCGATCCGGCCGCCAGAAACGCCTCGGCACCTGGCGTCACCGTCTCGGCCAGTTGCGCGCCGGGACCGTGATTTGTCTGCTGCTCAGTCTCGCCGGTTGCGAGACGACCGGACCGTCCACGTCCTCACCGCCGGTGACCGCTTTGCCGCCGCCGGGTAAGCTGGTTCTACAGCCCGCCAGCTTCGATGCTATGCCTGGCTGGGGAACGGATCGGCTGGGCGAAGCTCTGCCGGCGCTGCTGCGCAGTTGCAATGCCATCGGCAAATTGCCATCCGATCGGCCGCTCGGTCCGGATGGTCTTGCCGGCACGCCGGCCGACTGGCAGATGCCCTGCCTGATTGCCCGCAATCTGCCGCCGGGCGATGACAGAGCGATCGCCAATTACTTCCAGAACATTTTCCGGCCCTACCTCGCACTCGACAGCAATGGCAGGCCGGGGCTGTTCACTTCCTATTTCGAGCCGGAGCTGCTGGGGTCGCGTAAAAAGACGGCCGTCTTCAATGTGCCGCTCTACCGCGCGCCACCGGCGCCGGTCACCTATAGCCGGGCCGAGATTGATACTGGCGCGCTGGCCGGGCGCCATCTGGAGCTTCTCTGGGTTGCCGATCCGGTCGATGCCTTCTTCCTGCAGGTCCAGGGTTCAGGCCGGATCCGTCTTCCTGACGGCACCATTCAGCGGGTGGGCTATGCTGGGGATAACGGTCAGAAATTCGGTCCCATTGGCCGCATGATGATAGATGCCGGCTTGGTCGATCGCAAGAACGCCTCGATGCAGGCGATGCGGGACTGGCTGAAGGCCCATCCTCAGGAAGCCATCGGCTGGATGCAGAAAAATCCCCGCTACATCTTCTTCCGCGAGATCAAGGGCGACGGGCCGATCGGCGCGCAGAGCCAGCCGCTGACGCCCGGCCGCAGCCTTGCCGTCGATACCGGCTATCTCGCCCTCGGTCTGCCGCTCTGGCTCGACACCACCTGGCCGGTCGATCATGGTGGCAGCAAAAAGGGCGATCCTTTCCGCCGCCTGATGGTTGCACAGGATATCGGCGCGGCGATCAAGGGACCGGTGCGCGGCGACATCTTCTGGGGCAGTGGCGACGAAGCCCTGCGCTTTGCCGGCAACATGAAGAGTACCGGCAACTACTATATCCTGCTGCCGGCCGATGTTGCGGCACGGCGCCAGCCGGTGCTGAGCGAGGTGACGCCGTAAGCGCGGCGTTATATTTTCATCCGAACGATTCCAGCCGGTGACATGAGCCGATGTCCGAGACAGCCATCAAGAACACAGCGAGCGGCCCTTTAGCGAGCGAGACGCCGCGCGATGTGGCCCTGTTCGTCACCTGCCTGGTCGATTTCTTCCGTCCCAATGTCGGCTTCGCGGCGATCAAGTTGCTGGAACGCGCGGGCTGCCGGGTCAGCGTGCCCGCCGCACAAACCTGCTGTGGTCAGCCGGGCTATAACAGCGGCGATGCTGCCAGCGCCGCCGCCATCGCGCGGCGCGTGATCGAAGTTTTCGAGAAATACGATTATGTTGTCGTGCCCTCGGGATCCTGTGCGGGCATGATCTCGCATCATTACCCGAAGCTCTTGGGCGAGGATAAGCGCTATGCGGAGCGGGCGCGCAAACTGGCCGCCAAGACCTTCGAACTCACGCAGTTCCTGGTCGATATTTGCGGCCTGACGACATTGGATGTCAGTCTCGACCGCAAAGTCACGTTTCACGATTCCTGCTCCTCGCTGCGAGAGATGCGGGTGAAGGCGCAGCCGCGCACGCTGCTCGGCCAAGTGGCCGACCTCAACTTCCGCGAATTGCCGGATGGGGAATCCTGTTGCGGATTCGGCGGTACCTTCTGCGTCAAGTATCCCGAGATTTCCGACCGCATGGTGACGGAAAAGCTGGCCAATATCGAAAAGAGCGGCGCCGATCTGCTGCTTGCCGGCGATCTCGGCTGCCTCCTCAACATGGCCGGCAAACTGAAGCGTGAGGGCAGCAAGGTCGAATCCCGCCATATCGCCGAGGTATTGGCGGGCTTGCTGGAGGAGCCGGCGATCGGCGAAGCGGCAAGCCGCGAGGAGCGCTAGGATGGAATCGACCGCCGACCGTTTCGTCGACAATGCCCATCGCGCTTTGGCCGATGAAACGCTGCAGCAGGCCATGGGGCATGTGCGGGTGAACTTCATCGAGAAGCGCCGCCTGGCGGTCGAGGCCCTGCCGGAATTCGAGGCGCTGCGTCAGGCGGGGCGGAACATGCGCGACCGGGTGCTGGCCGATCTCGACAAACATCTATTGGCCTTCGAAGCCAAGGTGCTGGAACAAGGCGGCCAAGTGCATTGGTGCGTCGATGCGGAAGCCGCGCGCAACAAGATCCTAGAGATCTGCCGAGAAGCCGGGGCGCGCCGCGTCACCAAGGGCAAGACCATGATCGGCGAGGAGATCGGCATCAACGAGTTCCTCGCCGCCCATGACATCGAGCCGGTGGAAACCGATCTTGGCGAATATATCATCCAGCTGCGGCATGAAGCGCCCAGCCATCTGGTCGCTCCGGCAGTGCATGTCACCCAGAAGCAGGTAGAAGAAACCTTTCGCCAGGTGCACCGCGATCTCGATGCCAAGCGGGATCTCAGCGAGCCGCGATCTCTCCTGAGCGAGGCCCGCACCAAGCTGCGGCAGAAATTCGTCACCGCCGATGTCGGCATCACCGGCGCCAATTTCCTGGTGGCGGAAACCGGCTCCAGCGTCATCGTCACCAATGAAGGCAATGGCGATCTCACCCAGACCTTGCCCCGGGTGCATATCGCGCTGGCCTCGATCGACAAGGTGGTGCCGACGCTGGACGATCTGACGGTGCTCCTGCGGCTGCTGGCGCGTTCGGCGACCGGCCAGGAAATGTCGGTTTACACGACGTTGTCGACCGGGCCGCGGCGGGAAGAGGATCATGACGGGCCCGGCGCCTATCATGTCATCCTGCTTGATAATGGCCGCAGCAAAATGCTCGGCACGCCGAAACAGGATCTGCTCCGTTGCATTCGCTGTGCCGCCTGCCTCAATCATTGCCCGGTCTATCAAGCGGTCGGCGGCCATGCCTATGGCTGGGTCTATGCCGGGCCGATCGGCGCTGCCCTGACGCCCGCCTTGATCGGCCTCGATCATGCCGCCGATTTGCCCAATGCGTCGACCTTGTGCGGCCGCTGCGAGGCGGTCTGCCCGATGCAGATTCCCCTACCCGATATTTTGCGCTACTGGCGTGAAGAGGAATTCAAGAACGGCGCCGCAAAGCCTGGTCGTGCGTCACAGTCGATCCGGCGCGGCTTGCGGCTCTGGGCTTTTCTCGCGCGCCATCCTCGTCTTTACCGCTTCGCGACCGGAATTGGGCGACGGATATTGGCGGGACGCGCCGGGCGCGCCGGACGTCTTGACAAGGTGCCTCTTGCTGAAGGCTGGACCGTCAACCGCGATCTACCGGCGCCCAGCAAACGCGGCTTTCATGCATTGTATCGGAAAGAGTATCGGGGATGAGCGATCGCGATACCGTCCTGGCGGCGATCCGCGCCAATAAGAAAGCCCTCCCCGCGGATAGGCCGAAAGCCGAGCCGCTACCGGTACCGGCACGCGGCCAGGTCGAAGGGGCAAAGCGGCGCGATCTTTTCATCCGGATGGCACAAGCGGCTTCGGCCAGTGTCGAGGTGCTGACCTCGCCGGAAGAGGTGCCGGAAGCCGTGGCCAATTACCTCGTCGCACAGAATCTCCCCGCGCGACTGGTGCTCGCTTCCGATCCGGCGATCGCCAATCTGCCTTGGCACGATTATCCGATGATCGCCCATCGGATTGGCGCGGCGACGGTGCAGGATCACGCCGCGCTGACCGTCGCTTTCGCCGGCATCGCCGAAACCGGGACGCTGGCCTTGCTTTCGGGCGCCGAGACGCCGACTACGCTCAATTTCCTGCCCGAACATGCTTTGGTTTTGGTCACGACCGACGATCTTTGCGGCACCTATGAGGAGCTCTGGTTGCGCCTGCGGGCGGCGACCGACAATGGCGCCTATTGGCCGCGCACCGTCAATCTGATCACCGGCCCCTCGCGCAGCGCCGATATCGAGCAGCAATTGCTCTTGGGCGCCCATGGGCCGATCAAGCTGCATATCCTGCTGCTTGATCTCGATGCTTGAGACGCACCGGGGATGAGCAAGCGGCGGCCAACCCAGGCGGAACTGGAATTATGGCAGCTGATCGCCAAGACGGCCCAACCGCTGCCATCGCGCCGCCGCAGGCGGCGGGCGGTGGAAGCCCAGGCGGAAGCCGCCGCTGCGGCAACTCCGGCTGAAACGGCAAAGAAATCGGCAAAGGCCGCCAAGTCAAAGGCGGCCTCTCTACTGCCGCCTGCCCCACCTCCCGTGCCCCTGGCGAAGATCCACGATCTCAGCCATGGCGTGACCATCGGCATCGATCGCCGCCAGGCCGACCGCTTTCGCCAGGGCCGGCTGGAGATCGACGGCAAGATCGATCTGCATGGCCGCACCCAGGCAGAAGCGCATGACGCGCTCCATGCCTTCATCCATCGGGCCCATCGCGCCGGCAAACGCTGTTTGCTGGTGATCACCGGCAAGGGCGGCGTGAAACTGGCCGGTGTGGGGAGCAGTGAGGAGCGGACCCGCGGCATCCTGCGCCAGGCCGTGCCGCGCTGGCTGAATGAACCGGGATTGCGGCGCTATATCCTGGCCTTCGATCATGCCCGGCCGCAGCATGGCGGTGAAGGCGCCCTCTATGTCCTATTGAAGCGGGATCGCTGATGACGCCTTTCGGCGAAAGATTGCGGGAATTGCGCGGCGCCAAGAAGCGGCAGCTGAAGGACATGGCCAAGGCGCTCAAGGTGAGCCCAGCTTATCTCTCGGCGCTGGAACATGGCCATCGCGGCAAGCCCAGCCCCGGTCTGGTGCAGCAGGTCGCCGCTTATTTCAATCTCGCCTGGGACCAGGTCGATGAGCTGAAGCATCTCGCCGAACTCTCCGATCCCAAGGTCACGCTGGATACCGGCGGTTTAACGCCGGCGGCGACTGAATTGGCGAACCGGCTGGCGCGCGATATGGCGGCGCTGGACGATGTCACGGTGGCGCATTTTCTCGACATCCTGCGGCGCAGATGAGATGCAATGCCGTGCTGGCTAACCGTCTCCTGACAATGTCACGAAAATATTTTCGGCCAGACGCAAGGTCACGCTTGCGCGGCGGGCCGCTCGCCGGTAAGCCGCTTGGGCATGGATAACACGCTGCTCTCTGCCCTGCTCCTGGGCGCTGTGGAAGGCTTGACCGAGTTCATACCGGTCTCTTCCACCGGTCATCTCATCCTGGTCGGCGATCTGCTCGGCTTCCAAGATGAACTCGGTAAGCTTTTCGAGGTGGTGATCCAGCTGGGCGCCATTCTGGCGGTACTGGTCGTCTCCCTGCGCCGCCTGCTCGGCGTGCTCTTCGGGCTCGGCAGCGATCCTGGCGCCCGGCGTTTTGCGCTGGCGGTCATCCTCGCCATCATCCCGGCCGGCATCCTCGGCTTCCTGCTGCATGATTTCATCAAGGACGTGCTGTTCTCGCCCTGGGTGGTCGTGGTCAGCCTGGTCGTCGGCGGCTTCGCCATCCTCGGCGTCGAACGTTTCGCGCCGCAGCCCCGTTATGAGACCATCGAGCGCATGCCCTGGACCACGGCGCTCGGCATCGGCCTTTGCCAGTGCCTGTCGCTGATCCCGGGCGTCTCGCGGGCCGGCGCCACGATCCTTGGCGGCGTCGCACTCGGGGTTGATCGCCGCATCGCCACCGAGTTCTCCTTCTATCTCGCCATTCCCATCATGCTGGGGGCGAGCCTGCTGGATCTCCTGAAAAGCAACGTGCCGCTGGATGCCCATGCCGCGACCATTATCGGCATCGGCTTCGTCACGGCTTTCATCGTCGCCCTTATTATCGTGCGCGGCCTGATCGCCTTCGTCGGCCGGCATGGTTTCAAGCCCTTCGCCTATTATCGCATTCTCATCGGCCTCGTTTGGGGTGCTCTGCTCGCCGCACGCGGCTGACGTCAATCTGCTGACTTCAATCCTTACAGGGAACGGTTCCATGACGATCTCGATGTATCAAGCCTCGGTCCCGGTTTTTATCCGGCAGCTCACCAATCTCGCCGCGATCCTCAAGAAGGCCGAAGAACATGCCGAGGCAAAGAAGATCGACCCCTCGGTCTTCATCAATGCCCGGCTGGCGCCGGATATGTATGCCCTGGCACGCCAGGTGCAGATCGCATCCGACGGCGCCAAAGGCTGCGCCGCCCGCCTGGCCGGGATCGAGGTGCCGAGCCATCCCGATACCGAAACCACCTTCGCCGAACTGCAGGCCCGTATTGCCAAGACGGTGGATTTCCTGAAGGGCATCAAGCCGGACCAGATCGATGGCAGCGAAGAGCGGACGGTCACGTTGAAAATGCGCAACGGCGACGTCAGCTTCCGTGGCCAGCCCTATCTGCTGAATTTCGTCCTGCCCAATCTCTATTT
This sequence comes from Dongia soli, assembly GCF_034044715.1. NCBI lineage: Bacteria > Pseudomonadati > Pseudomonadota > Alphaproteobacteria > Rhodospirillales > Dongiaceae > Dongia > Dongia soli. The sequence continues at coordinate 899,736 of NZ_JAXCLW010000001.1, forward strand.
CCACTACACCACGGTCTACGCCATCCTGCGGCATAACGGCGTCGAGATCGGCAAGATGGATTATCTCGGCGGGATCTGACGGCGACGCGCCACCTCTGCCTGGAAGATGAGCGGCCTGGTCTGTGAAGGAAGCTTGCAAGCGCCTTTCTTGACAGCCCGGCCGCTTTCCTGCATCTAGCAGCCATCAAACGCCGCCCATCTGCGGTCCGACCTGCATCCGCCGCCGAGTCCTGTCGAAGGGCGGTCCGGATGATCCGTCCGGCAGGCGGAAGATCGCATCCAAATGTTCACCGAGTTCTGGCTTCCCCTCCTCGTCAAAGCCCTAGCAACGGCGTCACTCGTTGTCGCTGCTTCGGTTCTCTCGGAAAGGCTCGGGCCGATCTGGGGGGCCCTGATCACGAGCCTGCCGATATCGGTGGGACCGGCCTATGTGTTCCTAGCGCTCAAACATGATAACGGTTTCGTCGCGGCCAGCGCCCTGAGCAGTTGCGCGGCGAATGGGGCGACCGGCCTGTTCCTGATCACCTATGGTTTGCGGGCAGCGAAGGCACCTGTCTGGAACAGTCTCGGCCTGGCGATCGGCATCTGGTTCACCGCCAGCTTGGCGATCCAGGCGGTCGATTGGACGCCGCTCACGGCAAGCGCGATGAATATCGCCGTCTATGGCGCCGGCTTTGTGCTGCTGCCCAGTGACCGAACCGCCACGGCGAGGAAGAGTCAGTTACGGAAAGGCCGGTGGTTCGAACTGCCGCTCCGGGCGATCGCAGTAGCCGCTTTCGTCGTCACTGTCGTCCTTGCGAGTTCGGCGCTGGGATCCAAGGCGACAGGCATTGCCACCGTCTTTCCCCTCAGCTTCACCTGCCTGCTCGCCATCCTGCGAGCACGCCTCGGCGGCTCTGCCACGGCGCTCCTGGCCAGTACCGCCCTGCGCTCGATGCTGGGTTTTGGTGCCGCGCTTCTCGTATTGCATCTCACCATCCAGCCGCTGGGTGCGGCGGCCGGCCTGAGCCTTGCCCTGATGGTGTCCGTTTGCTGGTCCGCCGGACTTCTTGTCCAGCGCGCCCAGGCGGGGGCCCGTCGCCGGCCAATGGAAGTCTAGCCTACCAGATCTGCTGCATCGCCAGCGGCTTCGTGGTCATGTTGAGTGCGTCCTGCGCCCGCAAGCGTACATAAGCCGCCTCAGCCAGCGCCTCGCAATCATGCAGCGCTTCCTCCAGCCGGTTGCAGCTGAACGCGGTCAGGATGTGCCGGGCCAGATCGCCTTGCCCGCCATCGAGCAACAAGCCGGCCGCGGCGACGGTTTTCGTCAGCGCCGCGTTCGTCCTCTGCTCGACCAGGCGCCAATGTCCCGATATCTCGGCGAATAAGGGCTCGGGTTTTTGGAAGACGAGATGCATCAAGCGCTTGAAGGATTGGACCGCCGAGCGCGCGGATTCGGCACCCTGGGGAATGATGGATACAGAATCCTTGTCACCCAGCTCTTTGCGGCGATCGAGGAAGCGATGGCTTTCCCCGAATGTCAGATATCGATGCGGGCCATAGGAAAGCGGGACGTCATCCTGTCCCATGAAGACCGGCAGAAGCGGCGCGGTGACCGGACCGATCGGCGCATGCCACATCATGCGCAGCTCGGTATGGCGCGGATCGGTCAAGGGGACAACCTGGCCATAGCCGGCGGTGTCGCCGGTCAGGCGCTCGGTGCTGATCGCCCAGAAGATATCTTCAAGCGAGATCTTTTCCGGCCGTGCTGCGCGCCGGCGCATCTCCGCTTCGATCCAGGACGCACCCGCCCAGGGACCCTTGCCGTCGCCGTAGATGCGATTGACGTCAAAGGAACCGCCGCCCGGTTCGTACCATCCCTGCTCGATCGCGGTATCGAAGAAATGCGCCGGGAACAGGAAAGTCTCGGTCGGCTTCTCCGGCACGACACCGATATAGCCCGGGCGGGAGGCGCGGATGCTGTCGCTCCCCAATCGCTCGGCAACCCACAATTTTTTGCCGCCGGCAAATTCGATCACGACCCAGGCTTCGCGGGAATCCGCAATGATGTGCGAATTGCCGCCATAGGTCGAATAGCCATATTCCTCGATCAGCCGGCCGATCAGCTCGACGCCTTCGCGTGCCGTGCGAGCCTGCTCAAGAACGAAACGCGCAAGATCCGAATAATTCGGACCGGTCTGCTCCTTAGGTGTCATCGCGATCAGCTCGGCGCGGGAGGTCGACCAGATATCGCGGACCGCGACGCCATATTCGTTCAAGCCGCCATTGGTCAGCGGCGCCGGCACGCCGCGGAAGTAGCTGTAGCTGACACGGATGTTGCGCGCGGTCTCACTCGCTTGCGGTATCTCGATCAGGCGGCCCGGCATATCGGCTTCCGGCGTTACGCCGACGGTGACTTTCGTGCCGGCTGCGTGGGCGGCGCGCGGGCATATTTCCAGCCAGTGGCTGCTCGGCTCATCGCCGTAACCGGCGAGATAGGCGATGCCGTCGGCGGTCAGATTGCTGCCGATATAAAGGCCGTAGCTCATCTTGGTCCCCTGGAAATGCTGCGTGTCGTGATGGAAGGCGGCGCGCAATGAGCGCCGGCCGGATCGATGGCGGGTTTTCGCACGAACCATCCTATTGGGCAATGAATGCGGGCCCGGTAGCCGTCATTTGCCCGTTCTTGGCGACAAGTGGGGCGAGCCCGCTATTTTCGCGGCTCCGTTGCCTGGCGAAGCTGGCGATAAGCCGTGACCAACTGCTCAAGGCTGAAAGCGCGGTTCCGACCGCTGGGATTGGGCAAGACCCACACCATTGCGTCGCCCATGCTCATCGACTGGCTTCCCCAGCCGATGTCACGCTGACCGGACAAGGCGCAATAGGCTGCCTTGCCGAGGAAAGCCACATAGCGCGGCTTAAAGCGGATGATCTTTTGTTCAAAATCCGCCTTGGCGCCGGCGAATTCCTCGGCCAGGACTTGATCCGCCCGTGCCGTCGGGCGACCAACGACGGCCGTCAGGCCGCATCGGTAATGCAGGATCGTGCGGTCGTCTTCGGGAGGTATCTCGTTCGGCGTGAACCCGGCCAGATGGATCACGCGCCAGAAGCGGTTGCTCCTGCTGACAAAGTGATGTCCCGCAACCGCTGCCGACAGGGCGGGATTGATGCCGCAGAAGAGCACGGAAAGCCTCTCGGCGATGATATCCGGAAGCGTGCCGGTCATCCGCAGATTACCTCGACCGCCTTGGACGCCAGCTCCCGCAGTTCGGCACGCGGGATGCCAGCCCGGGCGCGGATGGCGATAGTATGCATCATGGCCGTGGCAAGGACGGCGAGCGCGGCGGGATCCGCCTCTTTCTTCAGCTCGCCTTGCTCACGCGCACGCCGGAAACGGGTTTCGAAACCGGCATCGAAGGTCCGTATCCCTGCCGCGAGACTGTCGCGGATTTCACGATCTTCGAGCGCCTCGGTTACCGCGGTGCCGACCACGAAACAGCCCTGGGCCGGCCCGGCGCCCGAAAAATAAATCGCCATCGCCCCGTCATAGACCCGCATCAAGGCCTCATCCAGTGGGAGGTCTTCGGCGAGCGCCTCGCGCATTGACGCGAAGGCAAGCTGCCAATAACGTGAGAGCACCTCAAGATAAAGCGCATGCTTATCGCCGAACGCCGCATAGAGGCTTGGCTTGTTCATGCCGGTCGCAGCGGCGATATCGTCGAGCGACGTACCGGAAAACCCGCCCCGCCAGAACGTCTCCGTGGCGCTCCGGAGCGCTGTTTCCGGATCATAGGACCGGGGCCGGCCGCGCCCCCGAGCTGAGCGACCGGGCTCTGTCTTCGTTGTTTTTTGTACCATCTAGTAAAAATCCCTTGACCTTGGATCTCCCTGACTATATTTGTTCGATGCGGTACAAAAATCAATAGGGCGTCGAACTATCAAGAGCAGGCAACAGTCGCTGGGTCCGGCGCGCGCCGACCGCTAAACGCCGATCCCAGCCATTCAAGCACCGCCCGACATTCCAAATTCCGGAAAAGCGCCGGCTTCAATGGCAGGTGATGTGATGGACAAGCAATTTGAGGACATCGTCAGCGATTCCACCTTCGAGCTGCCGCTCGCGAGGCCACGAAAGACCCTGCGGGAACGCCTGCGGCGGCCGCTCATGCTCGCCTTCCCCGCCCTGTTAGCGCTGGTCGGCGCCATCGTCTATCTGGTGCAGGAACCTTACGTCTCAACCGACAATGCTTTTGTTCGCGCCGCCAAATATTCGATAAACGCCCGCGCTTCCGGGCAGGTGGTGGAAATCGCGGTCGGCGACAACCAGCCTGTCCGGAAAGGACAGCTGCTGTTCCGGATCGATCCAGAGCCTTATCAGATCGCCATCGACCAGGCCCAGGCGGATCTCGAAAGGTCGCGCCTGGAGATCGAGACGCTCAAGACGAAATACCGGCAACAACTTGCCGAATTACAATCGGCCAAGGATTCGGCGGCTTTCAATGCACATGAATATGACCGCAAACATGCGCTGATCACATCGGGATTCACCTCGAGAGCAGTGCTCGAGCGGACGGAGACCGATCTTAAAGTTGCCCGCCAGAACATCGCCTCCATCGAGCAGCAGGTCGCCAATACCGTGGTCGCGTTGTATGGCGACCCGAATATCGATCTCGATCGCCACCCGACGGTGCGCGCCGCCAAAGCCCGGCTGGATCGCGCGAAGCTGGACCTCTCCTATGCCGAGGTGCGTGCGCCTGATGATGGGATCGTCACCAAGGTCGATGATCTGCAGGTCGGTGACTACGTCAATCCGGGGGCAGCCGTCTTTTCACTGCTGTCCAGCCGGCATGTCTGGATCGAAGCCAATTTCCGCGAAACCAGTCTGACCCATTTGCGGCCCGGGCAAAAAGCGACGATCGATGTCGACACCTATCCCGGCCGTGTGTTCAAGGCACATGTTATCAGTCTGAGCCCCGGCACGGGATCGGACTTCGCCATCTTGCCGCCCGAGAATGCGACTGGTAATTGGGTCAAAGTCGTCCAGCGTTTGACGGTTCGCCTGGAGCTCGACGAAACAGATCCGGATCGCCCGCTTTTCTCCGGCATCAGCGTCACGGCGCGCATCGACACCGGCTATCGCCGGACATTGCGTCATCCGTTGCAGGCGGTCTTGGCGATGGAGGCGACAAAATGAACGCCATAGCTGCGCCGCGCCGTGAAAGCCGCCATCGCGCCATCACGATCGCCGCCCTGATGACGGCTTATCTGCAGGCGGTCAATATTTCGATACCGAATGCGGCGCTACCGCATATTCAAGGTTCGCTGTCGATGGCCGATGACGAAGTCGGCTGGATATTTTCGGCCTATATCGCCGCCAGCGTGATCGTCCTGCCGATGACGCGGTGGCTGGCCGGGCGGTACGGGCGGAAGATTCTCTACCAGGCCTCGCTCGCTTTATTCGCCCTTGGCCTTGTGCTCGTCGCTTGCTCAACGACCACCCTGCAGTTCATTTTCGCGCGGATCTTTCAGGGCCTTGCAAGCGGCCCGCTGGCGCCGCTATCGCTGGCCATCCTGCTCGATCTATTGCCGAGCGCGCGGCATGCAAGGACCAATCTGGCCTGGGGTGTCATGGCGCTGCTCGGAATCTGTACGGGTCCCGGAATCGGCGGCTGGCTCAGCGACTATATTGGATGGCCGTCGATCTTTTATATCAGCCTGCCGCTGACGGGATTCATCTTCCTGGTCGTCGGATTGTCGCTGCCTGAGAAGAAGGCGGAACAGACGCCATCGTTCGATTTCTTCGGACTGGCGACGATCTCGCTCGGCATGACCGGCCTGCAGATGATGCTCGACCGCGGTGAACGGCTGGATTGGTTCTCGTCCAAAGAGATCTGGGCGGAGGCGATTGCCGCAGCTTTGGGATTCTATCTTTTCATCGTGCATATCCTGACCGCGAAATCGCATTTCCTGGATAAGGCTTTATTCAGGGACCGGAACTTCGTTCTGTCCGCGGTCATGTTCTTTGCCTTCGGCTTCGTACTCCTGCCCACCCTGGCTTTGACATCGCCGATGCTGGAGGAATTGCTTGCATATCCGGTTGATACGACCGGCTATATGACGATTCCCCGCGGCGTCACGCTGGTCGGCGCCGTTATTCTCATGAGCTTCGCCCCGGCGCGTATCGACAGCCGGCTATTCGTCATGGCGGGGATCGCTCTCGTCGTCTATGCCAATTGGCAGATGCTTGGCTATTCGCCGCAGATGGATTGGCGTGCGGTCGCGGCGGCGGGGCTATTGCAGGGCGCCGGCCTCGGCATCCTGATGCCGGCGCTGGCCAAGACCGCTTTCGGGACGCTCGATGTCAAATTGCGCCCGGAAGGTGCGGCGCTATTCAACCTTTCGCGCCTGTATGGCAGCACGATCGGCATCGCCGTCGTTCAGATTTTCTTCCACAATAATACACAGGCGATGCATCTCGCCCTGGCCGCCCATCTCACCCCGTATCGCATGGCGGGTTTTTCCGATGGCTCTCTCTCGAAGCAATCGCTGGCAGCGCTGAACGAAATGGTCACGGGACAAGCGGCGCTCGTCGCTGTCATCGACCAGTTCAAGATTCTCATGATCGCGATGCTGGTGGTGAGCCCGCTCGTGCTGTTCCTGCGCAAGTCGCCTGCGTGAGTGGCATTGATCGATCAACCGAAAAGGAGGAGAAAATGACAAACCGGAACCTGCCGAACCAGGATCAACTGCGCTATACTAGGCTACCTCTCACCCATGGTTCCGGTTCGATGCCGGCGGCCGGATTTGGCACGCTCATCCCCGATCCGATCGCAACCAGGCAAGCCACCAGGACAGCATTGGAGGTGGGGTTCCGGCATCTCGATTCCGCGGAACGCTACGGCAATGAAGAGGCGGTCGGCGCGGCGATGGGTGAGGTATTCGATCAAGGGCGCATCAAGCGGGAGGATGTGTTCGTCACCGCCAAGCTGTGGAACACCAATCATCGCCCCGAACGGGTAAGGCCTGCTTACGAGGCAAGTCTCCGCCGGCTGCAATTGGACCATGCCGATTGCTATGTGATCCATACCCCCTTCGCCTTCCGGCCCGGCGACGACTTCCATCCAACCGACGGACAGGGCCGGGTGGCTTATGATACCGGCGTGACGCTGATCGAGACATGGGGCGCCCTCGAACAGCTCGTCGATGCGGGAAAATGCAAGGCAATTGGATTGTCGGATATTGGCCTTGGCAAGCTGCAGGAGATTGTCGCGGCGGCACGCATCAAGCCAAGCGTCGTGCAGGTCGAATCCCACCCCTATCTCCCCGAATGGGAATTGCTGGACTTCTGCCGTAGCCAGGGGATCGTGGTGCAAGCCTTCGCCCCTTTGGGCCATGCGATGGAGCCCAACCTCTTGAGCGATCCAGTGATCACCGCGATCGCTTCACGCCTCCGCAAAACGCCGGCCCAGGTTGCGCTCGCCTGGGCCGTACAGCGCGGTACCGGCTTTCTGACCACTTCGGTCAAGCCGCAGCGTATCCAAGAGAATTTCGAGATCTCGGCTTTGCCCGACGAGGCGCTTCAAGAGATTCGCGAGAACATCCAGACGCGGATACGGTTCAATGCCGTCGTGGAGACCGGCGTGCCGGGATTTATCCCCCGCGCGCAGCAGTAACCGTCGGCGGAACCGCGCGGCCAGAGCCCTTCTAAATTGTTCCGCTCGTTCTTCCGCTGGCGCTACAGGATGAACTTGCTGAGATCGGTGTTCTTGGCGAGCGCCGCCACCTTCTCCTGAACGTAATCGGCATCGATGGTGACATCGCGGCCCGACATTTCGCTGGCGGTGAAGCTGATCTCCTCGAGCAGACGTTCCATGACCGTCTGCAGGCGCCGGGCGCCGATATTCTCCACCGTCGAATTGATATCGGTCGCAAGATCTGCCAAGGCATCGATCGCTTCATCGGTGAAGACGATTTTCAGATCTTCGGTCGCCAGCAGGGCGGTGTATTGCTTCAGCAGGCTGGCTTCCGGTTCAGTCAGGATGCGCTTCAGATCCTCGCGGGTGAGCGCTTTCAGCTCGACGCGGATCGGCAGGCGGCCCTGCAATTCCGGCAGGAGGTCGCTGGGTTTGGCGAGATGGAAGGCGCCGGAGGCGATGAAGAGCACATGGTCGGTCTTGACCGGGCCGTGCTTGGTTGCGACTTGCGTGCCTTCGATCAGCGGCAGCAAATCGCGCTGGACGCCCTCGCGGCTGACATCGGCGCCGGCCCGTTCGGAACGGGCGCAGATCTTGTCGATCTCGTCGAGGAAGACGATGCCGTTCTGCTCGACGGATTGGATGGCGGCTTGCACCACCTTTTCCTGGTCAAGCAGCTTGTCGCTCTCCTCTGCCATCAGCACGACATAGCTTTCCGAGACGGTCATGCGCCGGGTCTTCTGCCGGCCGCCGAAGGCCTGCCCAAGAACCTCGTTCAGATTGATCATGCCCATGCTGGCGCCGGGCATGCCGGGCACGTCGAAGGTCGGCAGGTTCATGTTGCCGCTATCCTTGACCTGCAATTCGATTTCGCGGTCGTCAAGCTCGCCCTGGCGCAGCATTTTGCGGAACTTGGCGCGGGTGTCGGCAGTGGCGTTCTGGCCGACCAACGCATCAAGGACGCGTTCCTCGGCCAGGATCTCGGCCTTGGCCTGGACCTGGCGGCGCATGCGTTCCTTGGTCATGGATATGGCGATCTCCACCAGGTCGCGGATGATCTGTTCGACATCGCGGCCGACATAGCCGACTTCGGTGAATTTGGTGGCTTCGACCTTGAGGAAAGGCGCATCGGCCAATTTGGCGAGCCGCCGCGCGATCTCCGTCTTGCCGACGCCGGTTGGCCCGATCATCAAAATGTTCTTCGGCATCACCTCTTCGCGCATTTCCGGCGTGAGCTGCTGGCGCCGCCAGCGGTTGCGCAGGGCGATGGCGACGGCGCGCTTGGCATCGTTCTGGCCGATGATGAAGCGGTCGAGCTCCGAGACGATTTCCCGGGGCGTCAGGCTGCCCGCGGTGGTGTGATTGAGGCTCTCGGCTTCCGCCTGTTTGGCGGAGCCATGAGCGAAGGAGCCGTGAGGGGAAGCGGCATCGGTCATGACGGATCTCCGTGCCGTGCCGGTGGCACGGCCAAGCAAATTCAGAGTTTTTCGAAAATGACGTTGTGATTGGTGTAGATGCAGATATCGCCGGCGATCTTCATCGCCTTGCGGCAGATGGTTTCGGCATCCAGGCCATCGACATCGACCAGCGCTCGTGCGGCGGCCAGGGCGAAGGAACCGCCGGAGCCGATGCCGATCAGACCGTCCTCCGGTTCCAGCACATCGCCATTGCCGGTCAGGACCAGGCTGACATTATAATCGGCCACCGCCATCATGGCTTCCAGGCGGCGCAGATAGCGGTCGGTCCGCCAATCCTTGGCCAGTTCGACGCAAGCCCGGGCCAATTGGCCGGGATGCTGTTCCAGTTTGGCTTCCAGCCGCTCGAACAAGGTCAAGGCATCGGCCGTGGCGCCGGCAAAACCGGCGATGACGGCATTGTCCTTGCCCAGACGCCGCAATTTGCGGGCATTGGATTTCATCACCGTATTGCCCACTGTCACCTGACCGTCACCGGCGATGACGACCTGGCCCGCCTTGCGCACCAGCAGAATGGTGGTGCCGTGCCAGGGAGCAAGACCGTGGGGATTGTTGTTTGGAGAAAGCGCAGGATCGTAAGACATGACGGTCAAATAGGCGATCCGAGCCGCCGGTTCAAGATAATGGTTAATGACACCTGCGGATGGCTGGCGGCGACCTGGTTACACATCTTGGTGCTCGGGCGAATTTCCTGGTGAAACTGGACTTGACTGCGGCGTTAAACCGCTGATCCGACATAGGACTAATGGCGGCTCTTCCTCGATCGCCGGCCAAACCGCTGGCCTCAGCCGGACAAGGTTGTTAGAAACCAGGGAATATCGAAGGCCTGCTGTTGAAAGACCGACGTGAGAAAGACCGAGATGAGCAGTATCAGCCAGCCGATGCCCGCGACGGCCCGCAAGGCCAGCGTGGCGCGTAAAACCAAGGAAACCGAGATCAGCGTCAGCCTGGACCTGGACGGCTCAGGCAAGTCCGAGATTTCCACCGGCATCGGGTTCCTCGACCATATGCTGGAGCAATTGTCCCGCCACAGCCTGATCGATCTCACCGTCAAGGCGAAGGGCGATTTGCATATCGATTTCCACCACACCACCGAGGATACCGGCATCGCCATCGGCGAGGCGGTGTCCAAGGCGCTGGGCGGCCGGGTCGGCATCAACCGCTATGGCGAGGCGACCATCCCGATGGATGAGACCCTGACCCGGGTTGCGCTGGATGCCTCCAATCGGCCCTATCTGATCTGGAAGGTGAGTTTCTCCCGCCCCAAACTGGGCGAGATGGATACCGAGCTGTTCAAGGAATGGTTCCAGGCTTTCGCTCAGAGCGCCGGTTTGACACTGCACGTAGAAAATCTCTACGGCGAGAACAATCACCACATTGTCGAGAGTTGCTACAAGGCTCTGGCCCGTGCGCTGCGCCAGGCGATCGAAATCGATCCGCGCAAATCCGATGCCGTGCCCTCGACCAAGGGTGTGCTCGGCGGCTCCCTGAGCTGAGCGGCGAGGCGAATGTGACAGGAAGCCAGGCGTGACCACCGTCGTTATCGATTACGGCGCCGGCAATCTCCGCTCCGTCGCCAAGGCACTCGGCACCGTGGCCGCCGAAAGCCGGGCCGGTGAGGTGATCGTCAGTGATGACCCGACGGTCATCCGGCGCGCCAACCGCATCGTCCTGCCCGGTGTCGGTGCTTTTGCCGATTGCAAGAAAGGCCTGGAAAGCCGGCCGGGCGTGATCGACGCGCTGGCCCAGTCGGTGTTGGAGGCCGGCCGGCCGTTTCTCGGCATCTGTGTCGGCATGCAATTGATGGCGACCGAAGGCGTCGAATACGGCACCCATCCCGGCCTCGACTGGATCAAGGGCAAGGTGGTGAAGCTGACGCCGGATGATCCCGGGCTCAAGATTCCGCAAATGGGCTGGAACGATCTCAAGCTGCGCAGCGCGCATCCGGTCTTCGCCGGGCTCGAGAGCGGCGATCACGGCTATTTCGTCCACTCCTATCACTTCATCACCGACCGGCCGGAGGATGTACTGGCGGCGGTCGATTACGGCGGCGAGATTACGGCGGTGATCGGACGGGACAATCTCATCGGCGTGCAGTTCCATCCCGAGAAGAGCCAGAAGGTCGGCCTGAAACTGCTGGCCAATTTCCTTGCCTGGAAGCCGTGAGCGGCTTTCGATCCTGATCCATCGAGTATCGAAATGACCAAGCTGATCTTCTATCCCGCCATCGATCTCAAAGGCGGCCAGTGCGTGCGTCTGAAACAGGGCGACATGGAACAGGCGACCGTGTTCAACAGCGATCCCGCCGATCAAGCGCGGCAATTCGTCGAGGCGGGTGCCGACTGGCTGCATCTGGTCGATCTCGACGGCGCTTTCGCCGGCCAACCGGTCAATGCCGCGGCGGTGGAGGCGATCCTCGCCAGCGCGAAACTGCCCGGGCGCAGTATCCCGTGCCAGTTGGGTGGCGGCATCCGCGACATGGCGCGGATCGCGATGTGGCTGGAAAAAGGTGTCGCCCGCATCATCCTCGGCACCGTCGCCTTGAAGAATCCGGATCTCGTGCGCGAGGCCTGCAAGGCCTTTCCTGGCAAGATCGCCGTCGGCATCGATGCCAGAGGCGGCCGTGTCGCGGTGGAAGGCTGGGCCGAGACCGCCGATATCACCGCGCTCGATCTCGCCTTGAAATTCGAAGATGCCGGCGTTGCCGCCCTCATCTACACGGATATCGATCGAGACGGGTTGCTGCAGGGCGTGAATGTCACGGCAACAGCGGAGCTGGCCTCGGCTCTGTCGATCCCGGTCATCGCTTCTGGCGGTGTCTCCAATCTTCAGGATCTGGAAGCTTTGCTGCGGGCCGCGCCGGCAACGCGCGGCAAAGGCGGCGGCATCAGCGGCGTCATTTCGGGCCGGGCGCTCTATGACGGCCGGCTGGATCTGCGCGAAGCGCTGGCACTGCTGAGGCAGGCGGCGTGATGGAGTCGGCGTCTCTGAAGGCGGCTCCGTCGCTCCGATGGATCCTCGGGTCAAACCCGAGGATGACGGCCTGGGATGAGTTTGGCACGGTGCGAGAGCGGCAAACCGGGTTGTCACCCTCGGACTTGATTCGAGGGTCCATGGTCGCGGCCGCGCAGCTTGTTAACGGTGATGCATCATGCTGAAGATGCGGGTCATTCCCTGCCTGGACGTCAAGGACGGGCGGGTGGTGAAGGGGGTCAATTTCGTCAATCTGGTCGATGCCGGCGATCCGGTCGCGCAGGCGAAGATTTATGACGCGGCCGGCGCCGATGAATTGACCTTTCTCGATATCACGGCGTCGAGCGACAACCGCGACACGCTTTATGACGTGGTGGCTAAGACCGCTGAAGCCTGTTTCATGCCACTGACCGTGGGCGGCGGCGTGCGCAAGACGGAGGATATCCGCAAGCTGCTCTTGGCCGGGGCCGATAAGGTCTCGATCAATACGGCCGCGGTGAACAATCCGGACTTCGTACGCGAGGCGGCAGAGAAATTCGGTGATCAATGCATCGTCGTCTCGATCGATGCCAAGGAAACCGCGCCGGGCAGATTCGAAATCTTCACCCATGGCGGCCGGAACCCGACGGGGATCGATGCTGTTGCCTTCGCAAGGCGCATGGCGGAGAACGGCGCCGGCGAATTGCTGGTCACGTCGATGGATCGCGACGGCACCCGTCAGGGTTATAACATCGCCCTCACCCGGGCCATTGCCGATGCCGTCAACGTGCCGGTGATCGCCTCGGGCGGCGTCGGTAATCTTGAGCACTTGGTCGAGGGCATCAGGGACGGGCATGCGACGGCGGTGCTGGCTGCTTCCATTTTCCATTTCGGGCAGCATAGTATCGCCGAGGCGAAAGCGGCTCTGGCAGAAGCGGGACTGCCGGTCCGGCGATAGACATCACCGCTGGTTTGGTCGATAAATCCAACCGACGATCCGGTCGACAAAGGCCGGCACGATAATATTGGTTTGGGGAGTGGCTATGGGCGCAGAAAAAAAGACGCCGACGGCGACGACCGGCGCCTGTCTCGATCGGCTCTATGAGGTCATCGAAAGCCGGCGGGGCGCCGATCCTGGCAGCTCGCATACGGCGAAACTGTTCCGCAAGGGTACTGCAAAGATCGCGCAAAAGGTAGGCGAGGAAGCGGTTGAAACGGTGATCGAGGCGATGCGCGGCGAGAAGGATTTGCTGATCGGCGAAAGCGCCGATCTGCTTTATCACCTGCTGGTGCTGTGGGCCGATCAAGACGTCAAGCCGGCCGAGGTCTGGCAGCGGCTGCTGGAGCGCGAAGGCATATCAGGCATCGCCGAAAAAGCGGCGCGCGAGAGGAATTGAGGCGATACGGAAGGATTGTGCGATGGCCTATGACAGCAACAACATCTTCGCCAAGATCCTGCGCGGCGAGATTCCCTGCGACAAGATTTACGAGGATGAACATGTCCTCGCCTTCAACGATATTCGTCCGCAAGCCAAGGCGCACGCTTTGGTGATCCCCAAAGGCCCCTATGTCTGCTCCCAGGATTTCGCGGAAAAGGCGAGCGATGCGGAAATCGGGGCCTTCACGCGCGCCGTCGCCAAGGTGGCAAAGCAGCTCGGCATTGCCGAAAGCGGCTATCGCGTCATCTCCAATAGCGGTCCGAACAGCCACCAGGAAGTGCCGCATTACCACGTGCATATTCTCGGTGGCCAGCCGATGGGCAAGATGGTGCATCTGCCGGAGTGAGGCTGCCGGCCGATTGAGGAATTCGGTTAGAAAAACTAAGACGAGCTGTCAGTAATCCTGATTTGTCAGGGCAAGCGAGCCGCTGTACTTCTCTCCCTTCGAGCGAGACGGGAGGAATCGCATGTACCGCCTCTATGACAGCGCCATTTCCGGCAATGCCTATAAGGTGCGGCTGATGCTGCACAAGCTCGGCCTGCCTTGCGAGCGGATCGAGATGAATGTCGATGACGGCTCGACCCGGCAGGCGGAATTCCTCGCCCGCAATCCGGTCGGCCAGGTGCCGGTGCTGCAATTGCCGGACGGGACTTATCTCGCTCAGTCAAATGCGATCCTGGTCTATCTTGCCGAGGGCACCGACCTTTGGCCATCGGACCGGCTGGAGCGCGCCCGGGCGCTGCAATGGATGTTCTTCGAGCAATATAATCATGAACCGACCATCGCCGTGGTACGCCATTGGGTGGCCCATCTTGGCAAGACGGTCGACAGCGAGCCGTTGCTGCCAGCCAAGATCGCCGCTGGCTATCGCGCGCTGGATGTCATGGAAAACCATCTCACCGGCCGCGATTTCTTCGTCGGCGAAAGCTTCACGATCGCCGATATCGCGCTTTATGCCTATAGCCATGTGGCAGATGAAGGCGGCTTCGATCTGACCGCCTATCCGGCGGTGCGCGGCTGGCTCGACCGCGTCGCCGTACAGCCCCGCCATATCGCCATCACCGATTGAGCCGGTGCCGCGGATCGGTCAGCGATACGGATCGGCGGCATCGCGCAACCCGTCGCCAAGGAAATTGAAGGCCAGGACCACGATGATGACCGGCACCATGGGCAGCATCAGCCAGGGATAAAGCACGACCACATTGACGCTCTGCGCCTCGTTCAGCAGCACGCCCCAGCTGGTGATCGGCGCGCGGATGCCAAGGCCAAGGAAGCTGAGCGCGGTCTCGCCAAGGATCATGCCGGGAATGGCAAGCGTCGCCGAGGCGATGAGATGGCTCATGAAGCTCGGCATCAGATGGCGGAAGATGATGCGCTGGGGCGAAGCACCCATGAGCTTGGCGGCGATGGCGAAATCCTCCTCGCGCAAGCTCAGGAGCCGCGACCGCACGGCGCGGGCGAGGCCGGTCCAGTCGATCAGACCAAGGATAATGGTGATGCCGAAATAAACCAGCAAAGGTGACCAGGTGACGGGCAGGATCGCTGCCAAAGCAAGCCAGAGCGGCAGATGCGGGATCGAGCGCAGCATTTCGATCATCCGCTGCACCAGATCATCCACCCAGCCACCGTAATAGCCGGCAAGGCCGCCGAATAGCATGCCGAGGACGAAACTGACCGAGATGCCGATCAGGCCAATGGTCAGGGATATGCGCATGCCATAAAGAATCCGCGAGAGCATGTCGCGGCCGAGGCGGTCGGAGCCGAGCAGGAACATCGGCGCTTCGCCGGTAGCGTCTTTCGGCGGACAGACGAGATGGATGTCGCCTGGAAGGACCCCCCAGAAGCGATAAGGATCGCCGCGACAGAAGAAGCGGATCGGCCGCGGCGATGCTTCCGTCTTCGCGGTATAAACCCGCCGCATCTTGCGCATGTCGAGATGGTAATCGAGGTCATAGACGAAGGGCCCGATGAACCTTCCCTGGTGGAACAGATGAACACGCTGCGGCGGCACGTAGATGTGATCGACATGGCGGCTGTTAAGGCCATAGGGCGCCAGAAACTCGACAACCAGGATGGCGGCATACATCAGGACCAGGACAAAGCCGGAGATCACCGCCAGGCGATGACGGCGCAAACGCAGCCAGATCATCCGCCATTGCGATGCCATGTAGAATTTTTCCTGGGCCGCGCTCACCACCTCCACTGATAGCGGATCAAAAGGCGCGGTGGAGACGTAATGCGCCGGCGGTGGGGATTCGGGCCGGACGGATTGAGACCGACTGGCTTCGGACGAAGCCGACTCGACGCGCTGATTCATTTCGTCGTCCCTCCTCCCAGCCGGATACGGGGATCGACAATGGCGAGCAGGATGTCCGAGATGAAGACGCCGACAACCGTCAGGAAAGCCATGAACATCAGGAAGGAACCGGCGAGATACATATCCTGGCTGCGCAAAGCCTGAAGCAGGATCGGCCCAGTCAGCGGCAGCGACATGACGACGGAGACGATGACCGAGCCGGAAATCAATTCCGGCAGCAAGCTACCGATATCGGCGATGAAGGGATTGAGCGAGACGCGCAGGGGATATTTGAGCAGCAGGCGCGGCCCGCTGAGCCCCTTGGCCCGCGCCGTCGTCACATATTGCTTATGCAATTCATCCAGCAGATTGGCGCGCAGCCGCCGGATCATGCCGGCGGTGCCGGGCAGCCCGATCACCAAGACCGGAATCCAGATATGCGAGAGGATCGAGCTCGCCTTGGCCCAGCTCCAGGGTTGGCCGATATATCGGGGATCCATCAGCCCGCCGATCGAAATCCCCAGCCAGAGATGGCCGAAATAAAGGAGGATCAGGGCGATCAGGAAACTGGGCGTGGCAAGCCCGATATAGCCGAGGAAGGTGAAAACATAATCGCCGATACTGTATTGGCGCACGGCGGAATAGATCGCGATCGGAAAGGAGATCAGCCAGACGAAAAGCGTCGTTGCCAGTGTCACCACCACGGTCAGCCACAGGCTGTCGCCGACCACCTCGCGCACCGGCATGTTATGCTCGAAGGAATAGCCAAGATCGCCGTGCAGCAGGCCGAAAGCCCATTTGAGATACTGCATATAAAAAGGCTGATCGAGGCCGTATTCATGCCGCAGGAACTCAATGCGACCTTGATCGACATTTTCACCCTGGGACTGCAGCTCGGCCATATAGGTATCGAGAAAGCTGCCGGGCGGCGCCTGGATGATGACGAAGATAAGGAAGCTGATGGCGATCAGCGTCGGGATCATCACGAAAAGGCGGCGGGTTAGGTAGCGCAGCATGGGTCCGTCGATCCGATCCTAATTGCTGCCCGTTTTGCCGGCATCGCCGGCCAGGTCCTGGCTAATGTTGCCGGGAACCGCGCTGAGGGGCCGGCCATCGTCTTCCAGCCAGAAGGTATCGGGCTTGAAGATGCCAAAATGGGCGCCGGGATCCCAGGAGAAAATCGCCCTCTCGGGCACGTTATGGAGCCGGTTCGCCACGACCACCGGCTGCGGCACGTTGGCGACGATGCCAATGGTGAAGACCTCATCCGCCCAGAGCCGCAGCATGCTGAACCAGAGATTGAGCCTTTTGGTCGGCTCGGCGGTCATGCGCCATTCCTGCAGCCATTCCGCCAGCATACGGGCGGCGGGCAGATCGATCTTCTCACCGGCCTGGCCGGCGGTCTCGATATATTGTCCCCAACGCGGCCACATATACTGGCCCTGTGTCGAGGGCGCGAATTCCTGCGGCGACATATCCGGCGTGGGAAAACCGTTATCGATGCCGCTCGAAATCGACATGACCGACTGGCCGGAAAAGATTCGGTTGCGAAAGACCTCCAATTGCGACGGCTTCATCAGCAGGGAGATGCCGATCTGTTTCCAGGAATCGGCAATGAGCTCCAGCACGTCGGATTCTTCCAGATTGTCGCCGGACATATCGATGATGATCTGCATCGGCCGTCCATCCGGCAGCAGGCGCAAGCCCTCCTCATTGCGCTGGGTCAGCCCCATCTGATCGAGCAGCTCATTGGCCTGCTCGGGATCGTAGATCGACCACATCTTCTGGACCTCTGGCGAAAAGAGCGGGCAATGCGCGAGAACAGTATTGCCCCCTTCCTGCCCGAGGCCGAAATAGATCGCCTGGTTGATTTCGTGGCGGTTGATCGCCAGCGACAGGGCGCGGCGGAAGCGGATGTCGCGCATCATCTGGCGCCAAACCGGATCGGCCGTCGTCAGGTTCGGATAGAGCGCCAGGTTGGAACCGCGGCCGTCATCCCAGAGGCGCACACGGTATTTGCCAGTCTCTTCGCCATCCTTCAGAATCGTGTAATCAGCGAAAGTGAGATAGCGGGCCTGAAGGTCGGATTCCCCCGAGGCGGTCTTTGCCGGGATGAGTTTTGAATCGGCGATGTCGAAAACCACCTGATCCGCATAGGGCAATTGGTGGCCGGCGCTGTCGACCCGGTAATAGTACGGGTTGCGGGTGAAAACGAAACGCCGCGCCGGCGGCTTGACGCGCAGCACCCAGGGATCGAGCGTCGGCAGGTCGGGATTGTCGTTCTTGTAGATGTTGTCTTTCTTGTTGTGCAACGCCGCCCAATTGCGCTGGCCGGACTTGGCCACCATCGCATCGAGCTTGTCCTTCTTCTGATACTTGATGTGATACTTCTTCAGATAATGCGACGGCCGGTAGATAAAGAGCGGCGCGGCGCGGGCAAGCGACGGCAGGAATTCGGCGTTCGGCTTGTCCCAGCTATAGCGGATTGTCGTTTCGTCGATCACGTCAACCTTCGGCGGCTTGCCGTCGACCAGCATTTCGCGCGGCAGGCCGCCCGGCGACAGCTCGCGGTTATTCGCGACATCTTCCCAGTAATAGCGAAAATCCTCGGTGGTAAAGGGCGCACCGTCGGACCACTTATGGCCCTTGCGCAGATGAAAGGTAAAAACCCGATCATCCAGCACATCATAACTTTCCAGGATGTCGGCCTGCAATCTGTAGGTGCGGTCATAACCGACCAGGCGGGCATAGCTATAGGCCACCAGGATACGGGTATCCTTGGAATTGGCCATCAGCATCCGGATCTCGCCGCCCTGGCGACCGAGGCTTGCGGTTTCGGCGATGGCCGGAGCCGCCGGCAGGCGCTGTTCGACCGGCGGCAGCTTGCCGGCCTGTTCCGCCTCGGCAAAGAACGGCGGATCAATGAAGGAGGTTGGCATTTCGACGGCGTGCTGCGCGCGGGCCGGCGCCATGGGCAGGAGCGCCGCGCCGATCATCGTGGCGATGCCAAAGATGGCGACGGTGATATTGCTGCGTCCTGTCTTCATAAGTCCTGTGTTTACACGCCGTGCCTTCATGCCGCGATCTCGCGAACGTCGATGCCGGCACGTACCCAATGACCGCTGGCGATTTCCACCAGGCCCGGCCGATGGGTCTCATCGATGGTGAAGGGCTTGGGCCAGGCCGCTGGAATTGAGGCTTTGCCTTCCATCAGCTTGTCGAAATCCAGGCGGTGCTCCAGCGATGGATCGGGCACCGCCGCCAGCAGCGCCTTGGTATAGGGATGGGTCGGATAGCGGAACAGCCGTTCGGCCGGGGCCATCTCCACCATGCGTCCGGCGCACATCACCATAATGCGGTCGGCGATGTAATCGACCACCGCCAGGTTATGCGAGATGAAGATATAGGTCAGGCCGAGCTTCGCCTGCAGATCCTTCAGCAGATTAAGCACCTGGGCCTGGATCGAGACATCGAGTGCCGAAACCGGCTCATCGCAGATCAGGATATCGGGCCGCAGCGCGAGAGCGCGGGCGATGCCAATGCGCTGGCGCTGACCGCCGGAGAAACTATGCGGATAGCGATTGAGATGCTGCGTGCCGAGGCCGACCAGCCGCATCAATTCGCGGGCGATCTCCGCCTGCTCGGCCGGGGTGCCGATCTCGTGGATCACCAGCGGCTCGGTGACGATATCGAAGACCGTCATGCGTGGATTAAGAGAACTGAAAGGATCCTGGAACACGAACTGGATGCGGCGCCGGAATTCAGTCAGGGCCTGGCCGCTAAGCTTCAAGACATCGACCGGCCCCTCGCCGTCATGAAAGGTGATGGTGCCGTCATCAGGCGCCAGCGCGCGCATGACGATCTTGCTGAGTGTCGTCTTACCGCAGCCCGATTCGCCAACCAGGCCCAGGCATTCGCCGCGCCGCAACTTGAAGCTGACATCATCGACCGCGCGCAAGGCGCTGCGGCCACCGCCGAACCAGCCGCCCTGCCGGATATAGAAGGTCTTGCTGATATTGTGGACGTCCAGCAGCGGCTGGGTCGCCCATTGGCCAAGCGCCGAGGGCCGTTGATCCCCACGCGGGGCGAAGACGCCGCCGATCTCGCTTTTGATCTCGCGGATCGGCACCAGCCGTTCATCAGGTCCCATGCCAAAACGCGGCACCGCCCGCAGCAGCGCCATCAGATAGGGATGCTTCGGCCGTTCAAAGATATCGCGGATGCCGCCGGATTCCATCACCTCGCCGTGATAGAGTACGACGACTTCGTCGGCGATATTGGCGACGACGCCGAGATCATGGGTGATCATCAGCATGGCCATGCCGAATTCGCGCTGCAGATCGGTCATCAATTTCAGGATCTGCGCCTGGATAGTGACATCGAGCGCGGTGGTGGGTTCGTCGGCGATCAGCAGTGACGGCCGGCAGATCAGCGCCATGGCGATCATCGCCCGCTGCCGCAGGCCGCCGGAAAGCTCGAAGGGATAGGCCTGCATGGCCCGCTGCGGATCGGGAAAGCCGGCAAGCCGCAGCATATCCGCAACCTCGGTCTCCGCTTGGGCGGGGGTTAGCTTGCGATGGAGCTGCAGCATTTCACCGACCTGATCGCCGACCGTGTGAACCGGTGACAGCGAGGTCATCGGCTCCTGGAAGATGATCGAAATCGAGCTACCGCGGATCTGGCGGATTGCCCGGCCGTCGCGCGGCATCTCGGCGATGTTGACGAGGCGTCCGCCTTTGCTGTTGTCGTCGAAAAGAATATCGCCGCGGGTGATCCGTGCGCTCTTCGGCAGGATACCCATGATGGATTGAGCGAGGACCGACTTGCCGGAGCCGGATTCACCGACCAGCGCGACGGTCTTGCCATGTGGTACCCGGAAGGAGACGCCGCGCACGACGTCAAGCAGGCCGCTTTCCAACTGGAAACTGATATGCAGGTCGCGGATCTCGAGGAGATTGCCGTTCATCGCAGTCAGCCCAGGCTCGATTGAGGCTGCGCCTGCGCGGCGGTAGCAAGACTGTGGAGCGCGGCGAGATTGTCCTCGCTGACAGGGTCGAGATCGACGCCATTGCGGCGCGCCGCCACGGCGGCTCGCTGGGCGATCGCATTGAACTGCGGCAAAGCGGAATCAAGCGTGAACCTGCTCGCTTCGCTGCGCAGGCTCAGCTCCAGCCAGCCATCGCCGAGGCCGGCCGCACCCTCCGTCTCGCTTTCCGCATTCTCTCCCCGGTCGTCAGCTTGGGACCGCATTCCGCCCAGACGCCCCAGCAACGAACCCATTCCTTTTTTCTTGGTCTTGCGGGGCGCGTAATATCGCAACGACAGGTATTGCAGCCGATCCCAGTGGAGCCGCTGTTCCCCTCGCCAGCCGCGCCATTGCGTCACTGTCATGCCACGATCGTCCCAGGCGACCGTGGTGGTTTGTCGCATCACCGTGCGCAGGGTGTAGACGAGGAAAAGCAGCGTCAACCCAAGGAACAGCCAGATCATCGGATTAGCGCGGTCATATGTGATTACGATCACAAGAGAGATGGCCAGGCCCGCCAGGCCCCGCACATAATCTCCCACCAGCGCCGAAAACGGATAGCGCAGTTGTTGCATTCTTATGTCCATTCCGAGGCGGCCGCTCAGCCCCGGTCGCAGCCGCCGAAAACCTCACCTGTCGATAACCAACGTATCATGGCTTGCCGGGAAAGCCAGTCCTGCAATTGATCAAGAAAAGCCCAGGTCGCGGCGTCGTGTACCAGATGATGGGTTAAGAGGCCGGTCGGTTCGTCGGGATCAGCCTCTCCGACACGCCGCGCGCGCAAATGGCCGGTAAGGAGGCGGAGCGCCGCAACTTCCCCGACAAAAACCTTGCCGCCATGCCAGTCGATGACGTCGATATGCGTGTTGACCTGTAACAATTCCGCAACCGGATATGCGGTGCGGCGCGCCAGATAGGTCGAAATCCCGCAATAGCCCCAATCGGGCAAGGCCGCTAGATGGGCCGGTGCGATCCGGTTCCAAGGCGGCGTCAGCACCGGCAGGGCCCGGTTGCCGAAAGCATCCCGTAAGCTGCGCCAACCGCTGGCGAGGTCCGCGGCAAGTTCGGCCGGACTGCGGCTGCCGCCGAGTTCTGCATTTTTCATCCCGGCGGGCTCATGATTGCGGTGCTTAAAGCCGTGCTGCAAGACCGCGATATCGGGACGGTGCCGCAAGGCGGCAGCGAGGCTCTGCTCCAGCAAGCCGGGAATGACCGCTAAAGCCAGGGGAACGCGGGCCGCCTCCAGCAGCCGCGCCAGTGCCGGCGTCGCCGCCACGGCATCGTCATCGCGCCACCATAACGTGGCAACCCGGCCGGCTTCCGACCATTGCGCCAATTCTTCGGCGAGCGCATCCCAACCGGTCACCTGAGCCCCTCCCCTCGACGCAGCAGGATATCGGCGCTCCGCCGGGCCCCGTCGAGGTCGAGGGCAAAAGCCGCAGCAGGGCTATGATGCCGGTCGATGGCGGCAGCCAAGTTTTGTGCCGTCAGCTCGGCCGGTGGGAGGACGCTGAACACGCCACGTTCCGCCAGCAAAGCGGCCCGCAGGCTCTGCTCGCTTTCGGCACCCTCGGCAAAGGGGACGATGACAGCGGGACAACGGGCGGCGATCAGTTCCATCACCGTGTTGTAGCCGCCCTGGGAGACCGATAACAGGCAGGATTGCAGCAAACGGGTGAAATCCGGCCGAAAGGTTTCGACGATGATATCCGGTGCTGCCGCATGGCGCAAAATTTCCGCATCCCGGGCGGGCAGGTTGCGGCCCGTGATGAAATGCCAGGGCCGTTTGCGATGCCGGCTGAGCGGCCGCGCGGCTAAGGCCGTTGACAGCAGGGGCGCGCCGACGGCGCCGCCGCCGGCCGAGACGAGAATCTCCCCCCGCTCCCGATCGGCGGAAGCGGCCGCAACCGGACGCTCCACCACATAGCCGGTATAGTGCAGGCGATCGGCGATTGCCGGGGCGCCGGCGAAGGTGCGGTCGAAGGTGACGAGGCGGGGATCGCCGTGAACCAGGACGAGATCGATCCGCTGTTTGACGAGATCGACCGCCTCCGCCAGCCGGTCGGGACGGCCCTTATCCACGAGGATATCGCGCAGGGAACAGGCAATCAGCGGGCGGTTCCGGCGCTCGGCAGCTGCTTCTAGCAGAGGCAGCAATTCGAAGCGGAACTGGCGCCGACCGAAAGGATACATTTCGACCAGCAGGATATCAGGCCTGGCGGCGGCGAAATGCGTCAGCAGCCGGTCGCGGCGCGCCGCTTTCCAGCTTTCGTCGATCGGCTTTCCGTCGGCGTCCAGAATGGCGGAAAAGCCGCTATCGGCAGCGGTTGCCGGAGGAAGCTGGATTAGCTGGGCGCCGCCGATATCGAGGCCCTCGACGGGCATCCCGCCGGAAACGAAATCGACCGTGGCTCCCGCTTCGCGCAAGCCCCGGGCAATGGCCGCCGCACGGCGCAGATGGCCGATGCCCAGCAGATGTTGCACATAGAAAAACACGCGCGCGGTCATGTGGGGATGTTCCGGTTCGAGAGAGGAATGTTCAATTGCCGCAAGGCCGGCCGGCCGACGGCATCGAGATCGAACAGATGGGCGCAGCCGAACTGCAGTTTCTGCGGCGGCTTAGCCCGCATATCCCAATCGACTGCCCAGGCATAAAGGGCGCGTAAAACGGCCTTATGGGCGATGCAGACCGTATCACGCCCATCGCGGCCGATCTCAGCCAGTAGCGGTTGCAGCCGCTGCTGGACCTGACGCGGCGATTCCCCGCCGGGCGCGTGAAAATCCAGTCCCATCACCTCACGCTCCTCTACCTCCGCCCCCTTCTCGCCACGTAACTGCGCCAGCGTCTTCCCCTCCCAATCGCCAAAACTCATTTCGATCAGCCGCGGCTCGACCGCGATGGCCTTGCCAGGGAACAGCAGCGCCGCGGTCTCGGAAGCCCGGCGCAAGGGGCTGGAAAGCAAGCGCCAGCCGGTCCAGGCGGCGGCGCCCGGTCGCCAGCTGATGGCGATGCCGCGGCCGGCCTCGTCGAGCGGGATATCGCTATGGCCCTGCAGCCGCTTCGCACGGTTCCAGGCTGTCGGTGCATGGCGGATCATCACTAGGCGGGTCACGCCGGTAGCCCCAGGTCGCGCCAGGTTCGATCCAATATCCGCGCCGCACCGGCGATGTCGTGACGCGCTTCGATATATTGGCGGGCGCGGCAGCCGGCAGTGGCGAGATCGAGCCCCAGCACGCGATTCAGCAAGGCGCCGAAAGCGGCCGGGTCGTCCGCCGGGGCGAGCCAGCCGGTTTCGCTGTCGCGCAGAATGGCGGGCACACCGCCGACCGCGCCGGCAAGCACCGGCAGACCGCAAGCCTGGGCCTCCAGCAGAGCCATGCCGAAAGCCTCATTGACGGCGGGCCAGACCAGCAGATCGGCCGCTGCATAATAGCCCGGTAGATCCTCGGGCGCCTTGGCACCGACCATTGTCACCCGGCCGGGGAAAGGTGCAAACAGCCGCTCGATCTCCGGCCGGGCGGGTCCGTCACCGATGATCACCAGATGCCAGTCGCGCTGGTGGATCGCAGGCAAGGCGGTTGCCAGTTGCCGATAGGAGGCCAGCTTGTCGCCCGGCCGCATCATGCCGACCGCCAGCAGCCAAGGTGCGGCGAAACGCGGCGAGGCAATATCGATGCCGGCCTCGATGGCCATGCGTTGGCGGCTGGCGATCTTGTCCGGCACCACCGGCGCAAAGGCCGCCAGATCGAGAAAGGGCGGCAGGTCAACCAACCGCGCGGTTCCCGCCAGCGGGGCGAGGCAGGCTCTGTCATTGGGATTAAGGCAGAAGATCGCCGATGCCGCGCGGATCGCCTGCTCGGCGCCGCCATGATTGAAGGCCCAGTCCCCCGCGGCGCGCTTCGGCGCATGGCTGGCCTCGGCCAGCAGATAGGGAATATCGAGCGCGGCTGCCACTTTCGGACCGATCCAATCCACCGCCTTGTAATAGAGGTGATAGGTGAACCAGGCCTGCGGGCGCCAGTCGGGAAGCTCTGCACGGTAATGCGCGATCAACCTATCGGCTTCGGCTTCGGCGCGCGCCGCCAGTTCCCGTTGCGCGATCGGATCAGGAGCGGTGATGCGGGCACGCAAACGCGTGGGAATATCGATCTGGGCACCCTGGCGGCGCCAGGCAGCGATCAGCAGGCGCGCCATTGCGCGGTCGCCCGAGGGGATCGGATGATCCGGCGATTTCAGCGGTGCATAGAAGGCAATGCGATGCATTTCACAAGCCGATTGATCAACGTGCCGATTGCCGGGCAATACGCCCTTGCGCTGCCCGGAACGCCTGGTTCGCGTCATCATGCCGAAGATCGCACGCAAAACGCCGTGCGAGATCGGCAATGCCGGTCTCCATGGCGAAATCCGCGCGCAAGCGTTGCGCGCCGGCGATCGCCAGGCTGCGGCGGCGCTCGGGATCGACCAGCAATTCGGCGATCGCATCGGCGAGGGCCGCAGGATCATTGGGTGGGACCAGTAGTCCTGTTTCGCCGTTCCGGATCAATTCCGGCACGCCGGAGATGGCGGTGGCGATCACCGGCAATTCCTGACTCTGCGCTTCCATCAACACATTGGGCAAGCCGTCGCGGTCGCCGTTTTCCGCGATGCAGCTGGCGAGAACGAAGAGATCGGCCGCGCGATAGGCCGCCAGGACTTCCTGCTGCGGCTGGGCGCCGCGCCAGTCGATACGGTTGGCAATGCCGAGTTCCGCCGCGAGCGCTTTCAGCCGGTCCAATTCCGGGCCGCCGCCGATATGGCGAAAACGCCAGTCGAGGGCAGCCGGCAAGCGCGCCAGGGCACGGAGCAGATCGCCATAGCCCTTTTTCGGCACCGCGCGGCCGACCGACAAGATGACGAGCGGTCCATCCGCTGCATCCGGCGCTCGCGTCGCGGCGCTGGTCGAAGTGGCGTCGGGCATCCCGGCTGGCAATGGGAAGCGGCGGAAATCGAGACCGTGATAGACCAACGAGACCTTCCCCGGATCGGCCGCGAGATCCTGCAAATGGTGGTGGCCACCGGCTGTGCAGGTCACCAGCCAGTCGAGACTGGCGAGCTTTTCGCGTATCTCCCAATCCGGAGTGGTCCAGATATCCTTGGCATGCGCCGAGCAACTCCAGGGAATCCCGGTCATCAGGCTGGTGTAATAGGCCACGGCGGCAGGTGTGTGCAGGAAATGCGCATGCAGGCGCCGGACATCGCCATGCTTGCCGGCGATAATCTCCGCCGCCAGCACGCAGGCCTGGCCGAAGCGCCGGCCGCGATTGGTGGTGGAATCGCGCCGCAAATCGCCAAGCCAGACGCGCAGAGCATGCCGGTAGCCGGGCAAGCGCCGCGCCCGCCACCAGCCGCGCAGCACGCGCGCCGGCTCTTGGATGAGATATTCCGGCAGATAGGTGACCGGCGCCACGATCTCGCGATGGATCGGATGGACATGCTTGTCGGTCGGGAAGCGCAGCGACACGATGCGCACCGGCAGACCGCCTTCTTCAAGCGCCCGGATCTCCTGGGCGATGAAGGTCTCCGACAAACGCGGATAGCCTTTCAGCAGAAACAGGATGCCAGGTCCGGTTTGCTGGCCCGGGCGTGCTGCGGCAACGGGAGAGACGGACAAGCGGGGCACGGCACTCAAGGGAAAACGTGCTGTTGCCGCTACTGTGCCTGACGCGCGGCCAGCCGCCGCGGCCCGCCGATCGCGCCGCGCTCCGGCCGGTGCCTGGATCGCTCCAATGCCTGCTGCACGAGGCGATTGAGATTGGGCAGACCATCCAGCAAACCAGGCACCACGACCTCGCTTGGCAAGGCCTGCTGCGGCAATTGCCGCAGCGCCGTGGCCATGGCCCGCCAGGATCGTTCGCCATCCTCTTCCAGCATCGAACAAAGACCCAGTTCCTTGGCCTTGGCGGCACGCAGATACTGTTCCATGCGAGGCTTGGTCCGCGGCACGATGAGTGCCCGTTTGTCGAAGCTGAGGATTTCGCAGAAAGTATTGTAGCCGCCCATCGCGACGACGCCGATGGCGCGGTCCATCAGGGTTTCAAGCTGCGCATCGAAGGTGATGGCTTCGACCTTTTCCAGACGGGCGGCGCGGGCCAGGAATTCCGCCTGGCGTTCCGACTGCATGAAGGGGCCAAGGACCAGCAGCGCCGGATGCGGCATGCGGGGATCGTTCTCATAGGCCCGCAGCACCCAGTCGATGATGTCCTCGCCATCGCCGCCGCCGCCGGTCGTGACCAGCAGATACGGGGCTTCAATCTTCTGCAGGAGTGTGACCGGCGAAGGCTCGCTCGGCAGGCTGCGCTGCAGATAGCCGGTATAGGTCATCTTATGCTGCACCGAGTGCGGCAGATCGATCCCCTCAAGCGGATTGCAGATCTGCGGCAGCCCATAGACCCAGATCGAATCATAAAGATCGCGCAAGGCCGGCACGGCATTCTTGCGCTTCCATTCCGGCACCAGCGAAGCCGGCTCATCCATCACGTCGCGTAGGCCAAGCGAAAGATGGGTACCGCGGTCACGCAGCATCTCCAGCGTCGGGCGCACCTCGCCGCGCAGGCCGAGCGGCTCCTTGTCGACGATGAAGATGTCGGGATCGAAAATATCGGCGGTGTGCTGAATGATCGAGCTGCGCAAAGCGAGGGTTTCGTCGATATCGATCAGCAGGCTGAGTGGCGTGTAATCGCCGCTGCGCAGCTTAATGACGCCGGGGATGCGGATGAAATCCACCCGGGCGCGGAAATTGAAACTGCCGATAATCGGCGAGCCGGTCAAAATGATGACCGACATATCCTTGTTCTGATCGACCAGGGAATGAGCGATGGTCCGGCAACGCCGCAGATGCCCCAGCCCAAAACTGTCATGGCTGTATATAAGGACGCGCGCATCACGCTCGCTCATCGCCTTCTCCGACACGCGCCGTCCCCTGATGTCAAAGGAGGGCGGATTATGACATGTCCCCGAGCGGCCTGGAAAGGCTAAGATTTCCCTTAGCTGGACCGGCCGATTGGGGTCGAAAGGATCTGCCAGCTTGGCTAGGCGGCGTCAATGGCGGGATCGAAATAAGCGGGTTTGATGCCTAATGCTGGTGTGAGCCGGAGCACTGAACCACCGCATCCTGGAGAGAGACGGCCAGGGGTGCTTGCCGCTGCGGGATGCAGCGCCTATCCTTAAGGTAGGAACTCAAGTGCGGCCGGGCAAGGCCGGCGAGAGGCGTGTAACGCTTCCGTTGCAGTCGGATTAATGATGGATCGCAATCTTTTCAAATATATCTGGCGCAATAGCTGGCGCGACCAACTAGCCATTCTGGCGATCGTCCTCATATCGCAGGTCTTCTATTTCATCTCGCTCGACCTGCCGAAACAGATCGTCAACAATGCCATTCAGGGCGAAGCCTTTAAAGGAAAGCCGACCGCGCCCTTTCTGCGGCTGACGCTGGGACCCTATGACTGGCTCGGCTTGCCAAAGGCGACCTTGTTCGACGGCTTTCAGCTCGACCGCGTGAATTACCTGATCGCGCTCTGTTGCAGCTTCCTCTTCTTCGTTGTGCTCAATGGCTGGCTGAAGCAGCGGGTCCAGACCGAAAAGGGCCGCCTCGGCGAGCGCATGCTGCGCCGCCTGCGCTACGAATTGTTTGATCGGATTCTGCGCTTCCCCTTCAGCCATTTCCGCAAGGTCAAGCAGGCGGAAATCGCCACCATGATCAAGGATGAGGTGGAGCCGCTCGGCGGATTCATCGGCGATGCCTTTATCCAGCCGGCCTTTCTGGGCGGAACGGCGCTCACCGCACTTTATTTCCTGTTCACCCAGAGCGTCTTCCTCGGCGGCGTCACCGTTGCCATCCTGGCTGTCCAGGTTGTCGTCATTCCCCGGCTGCGGGTGAAGATTCTGCTGCTTGGCCGCGAACGCCAGATCACCGCCCGGCAGCTCGCCGGCCGCATTGCCGAAGTCGTTGACGGTGCGCAAGAGGTGCATGTGCATGACACCTCGAATTACGAGCGGGCCGATATCGCCAATCGCCTGGGCCATATCTTCAAGATCCGCTTCGATCTCTATCAGCGGAAATTCTTCGTCAAATATCTCAATAACATGCTGGCCCAGACTACGCCTTTCCTGTTCTATCTGATCGGCGGCTACCTGGCCCTGATGGGGCGGTTCGATATCGGCAGCTTGGTAGCGGCGATCGGCGCCTATAAGGATCTGCCAAGCCCGATCAAGGAGCTGATCGACTGGGACCAGCAGCGCCAGGACGTGCAGATCAAATACGACCAGGTGACGGAACAGTTCTCGCCAACCGGTATGATGGACCGCGCCCGACAGGATGTCGGCGCCGAAATCGATCTGCCGGTGGCGCCAATCGACCTGCAGCATGTCGGCTATATCGATGAAAGCGGCGCGCGGTTGCTCGACGACGTGACCCTGACGGTGGCGCCGGATCGCAGCCTGGTGGTCATCGGCCATGGCAAGGAGACATTGGGCTTTCTGCTGGCGCGCTTCGTCGAACCGACCACCGGCTCGATGCGGATCGGATCCCATGATGTCAAGGACCTCTCGGAAGCGGCACTTGGCCGCTACTTCTCTTATGTCGGCGATGAAGCCTATCTCTTCCCGCATTCGATCCGCGAGAATATCATCTATGGCTTGAAGCACCGGCCGGGACCGGTGGCCGGCAGCAACGAGGAGGCGAAGCGCCACCGCGAATGGGAAATCGCCGAGGCGATGCGGGCCGGCAATCCGGTACTCGATATCAACGCTGATTGGGTCGATTATCAGGCAGCCGGCGTCGCCGATGCGGCGGGTTTGAGCATGGCGATTACCGATCTGCTGTCGGTCGCCGAGCTTGACGGCGATGTCTATCACTTCGGCCTGCGCGGCTTCATCGATCCGGCCGAAAGGCCCGAGCTTGCCCAGCAATTCCTGTTGGCGCGCCAGGCGATTGCCGAGCATCTGCGCCAGCCGGGCTACAAGACGCTCGTCGAGCCCTTCGATCCGGAGCGCTACAACAAGAATCTCACGCTGGTCGAAAACATGCTGTTCGGCACGCCAACCAGCCGCACGGGCTTCGATTATGCCCGGCTGGTTGAGAGCCCGTTCTTGACCCAACTGCTCGACCGGCAGGGGCTGACCAACGATCTGCTGCGGATGGGTCAGCATATCGCCGAGACCATGGTCGAACTCTTTGCCGATTTGCCGCCCGGCCATCCCTTCTTCGACCAGTTCAGCTTCATCGCTGCCGATGAATTGCCGGCCTATCAGCAGCTGGTGCAGCGATTGGATAAAGGTGGCCTGGGTGAGGCAACCTTGCTTGACCGGCGCAAGCTGATCGGCCTCACCTTTCCCTATATCGAGGCGCGGCACCGCTTGAACCTGATCGATACGGCACTGGAAGAGCGGCTGTTGAAGGCGCGCCGTACGGTCTTCGAGACCCTGCCGCCGGAGCTTCGTCCTCGAATCGATTTCTACGATCCGGAACGCTACAACGCCGCCGCCTCGGTGCAGGACAATCTGCTATTCGGCCGCTTGGTCTTCGGTCAGGCCCAGGCCCATGCCAAGATCGGCAAATTGATATCCGAGGTGATCGACAATCTCGGCCTGCGTGCCCATGTCATGCAGGTCGGGCTCGATTATCACATCGGTTCCGGCGGCAAGAAGCTGTCGACCTTGCAGCGGCAGAAAGTCGCGCTGCTGCGGGCGCTGATCAAGCACCCGCAGGTCCTGGTGCTGAACAATGCCTTCGCCTTGTTCGACCATGCGACGCAGCAGCGCCTGCTGGACCGGATCCTCAACTACCGCAAGGGCAAGGCAACCGTGCTGATGACCGATACCGCCAGCCTTGCCTGGTCCTGCGAAGATGCCGTGATCTTCAAGGATGGACGGGTGCTGGAGGCCGGGACGGTAGCGGAGCTCGACCAGCCCGACAGCTTGTTGCGTGATCTCGCCGGGCCGCCGCGGCAGCAGCGCGCCGAAGACGAAATCGGCCAGAGCGCGCCGGTGCCGGCGACGGCGTGAGCGAGATGAGTTCGATCGGGCAAATTTGCGGCGGCGTCATCAAAACGTCGCCAAGCCTACCTACAAGCGGCGAAAGACCGTGCAGAGCCACGAGGACGAAATGTTTGGGGACGGTATGTTCGGAGCGACAGATTTTCGCATGATGGAGCGGCAAAATGAGCATCCATGACGATGTCGAAGCCCTGCGGCGCATCCCGCTTTTTGCCAAGGTTGAGCCGTCGAAGCTAAAGCTGATGGCTTTCGCCAGCGAAAGAGCCAGTTATCACCCCGGCGAGACGCTTTTCAGCCAGGGCGATCTTGCGGATGCCGCCTATATCATCCTGGACGGTACCGCCGATGTCATGGTGAACACGCCCAGCGGCCCGCTGAAAGTGGCAGAGATGGGACGCGACGCCTTTGTCGGCGAGATCGGCATTCTCTGTGACATACCGCGTACCGCCACCATCATTGCCCGCGAGCCGCTGACCACCCTCAAGATCACCAAGGAGCTGTTCTTCCGCATGATCACCGACTTCCCCTCGATCGCCATCGAGGTCATGCGGGTGTTGGCGCAGCGCCTCGAACATACCACCGAGCAATTGCGCGACGCAGTTGCCGATCACAAGTAAGGGAAAGACCAACTACCGATGAGTCGCCTAGACAGCTTCATCCGCCGCATGCAGGCGCAGCGTTCCTGCCTCAACCATGCGGCCGAGCTGGTGCGTGAGCTGCCGGGCCATGTATTGGAATTCGGGCTCGGCAACGGCCGCACCTACGATCATCTGCGCGGCCTGCTGCCGGAGCGGAACATCTATGTCTTCGACCGGCAGATCAATGCGCATCCCGATTGCGTCCCGCCCGGTGACCGGATGTTTCTCGGCGATTTCCAGGAGACCCTGCCGCAGGCGGTTGCGCAGCTCGGCGCGACGGCAGTCCTGTTGCATGCTGATTGCGGCACCGGCGACGACGCCGCGAACCGCGTGCTCGCCGATGCCCTGACGCCAAGCTTCGTGAAGCTGGCGAAAAGCGGCGCCGTGCTGATTGCCGACCGGGCGATCAATGCCGGCGAATTTGAGCCCCTGCCCCTGCCCGCCGATGTGTCAGCGGGGCGGTATTTCATGTATCGCCGCGTCTGAGTTCGGATACCTCTTCCAAATCGTCTTAAAGTCGAAGCAGCGCCTCAGCCCAGCCCGGCGGCGAGGTCGACGCTTTTCTGCATGTCGAGGCGGCGGATCGAGGCGATCAGGGTCTTGACCACGGCGAGGACCGGGTCGCGGGCCGAATAGACCAGGCCGATCTGCGGGGCGGGCTGCGGCTCGACCAGGCGCCGCATGCTGAGATCCGGCAGGCCGTTGATCAGCGACAGGAAGCTGAGCGGCAGGATGGTGGCGATCGCGCTGCTCCGGGTATGGGCGATCAGCGAGATCGGCGAATTGGCTTCGATCTGCGCGCGCGGCTCCTTGCCGATGCTGCGGAAGACGCTGTCGATGATGCGGCGGTTCTGCATGTCGCGGGAGAGCAGGCAGAGCGGCAGGGCCGCGGCTTCCTCCCAGGTGACCGTCTGGGCATCGGTTTTAGCGAAGCGGCGCGACTGGATGAGGAAATAACTCTCATTATAGAGCGGCCGGACCCGGACATTCTCCAGCGGCTCGTTGTCGAGATAGGTGACGCCGGCTTCCAGCTCGAAGGTATCGAGGCCGCGCTGGATCTCCTTCGAGGTGAGCGACCGGAGCAGGATATTGACCCCCGGATGCTGGCGGGCGAAGGGGCCGGTAATGAGCGAGGTGACGGGCAAGGCCGAGGGAATGACGCCGATACGCAACTGCCCGGCCAGGCCCTGGCGGGCGAGGCTGAGTTCCTGATGCAGCGCTTCGTAATCGGCGACGATGCGCTGGGCCCAATCGAGGATGGTTTGGCCGTCCGGGGTGAAGCCGCGGAAGCGCTGAGCCCGTTCAACGATCGGAACGCCCATTTCATCTTCAAGATGTCGGATTCCGGCAGAAAGTGT
The DNA here is from genome assembly GCF_034044715.1 of Dongia soli. Lineage (NCBI taxonomy): Bacteria > Pseudomonadati > Pseudomonadota > Alphaproteobacteria > Rhodospirillales > Dongiaceae > Dongia > Dongia soli. The sequence continues at coordinate 932,624 of NZ_JAXCLW010000001.1, forward strand.
AGGTTGGGAGACGTTGCAGGCGGCTGCGGCACGCCCGAAATGGCGCTCGCGACCGAGCGCCACAAGGTACTGTAACTGCTTGATTAACATAGATTATTTTTCCCACTGCCAACCGACTTAGACGAGCCTCATACCCAGACCGACTGTTAATGTACTAGGCGCGCCATCGGATAATAGATAAGTCCTATCAACTAAGTGACAACTTCAATTTGACCTCAAGCCTTTAGTTGGTGATCGATGATCCTTAACGCGATGTTTGGACCGTTTTCAGACGGGGAGAGAAGGCCGTGACGACGCAAGCGTCCTGGAACCAGGACAGTGCGCGGCAGATTATTGCCGACAAAAAGCAGATGGATGGGGCGCTGTTGCCGATCCTGCATGCGCTGCAGGATCATTTCGGCTATGTCGACGAGGCGGCGGTGCCGCTGATCGCCGATGAGCTCAATCTCAGCCGCGCCGAAGTTCACGGCGTGATCACCTTCTACCACGATTTCCGCCGCCATCCGGGCGGCCGCCATGTGGTCAAGGTCTGCCGGGCCGAGGCCTGCCAGGCGCTGGGCGCCGGTATGTTGGAACAGCATGCAAAGAAGAGCCTCGGGGTCGATTATCATGGGACCACCAAGGACGGCAATGTGACCTTGGAACAGGTTTTCTGTCTCGGCAATTGCGCCTGCGGACCTTCGGTGATGATCGACGACAAGCTTTATGCCCGGGTCTCGCCGCAACGTTTCGATAGCCTCATCGGCAAGCTCCAGGGAGGCCGCTGAGATGGCGATCGATCTCTTCATTCCGATGGATGCGACGGCGGTCGCATTGGGCGCCGACGAGGTGGTCGAGGCGATCCAGCTGGCCGCCAAGAAGGCCAAGGCGGATATCCGCATCGTCCGTACCGGTTCGCGCGGCCTGTTCTGGTTGGAGCCCTTGGTGGAGGTGGCGACGCCGGAAGGCCGCATCGGCTATGGCCCGGTGACGCCGGAAGATGTCGAGGGCCTGTTTGCCGCCAGTTTCCTGCAAGGCGGCGCCCACAAGCTGCGGATCGGCAAGCCGGAAGACCAGCCCTATCTGAAGAAGCAGCAGCGCGTGACCTTCGCGCGCTGCGGCATTACCGATCCAGTCTCCATTCCCGACTATCTCGCCCACGGCGGTTACAGGGGTCTGAAGAACGCGTTTGGCATGGAGCGCGCCGATATCGTCAAGGCGGTGACCGAGTCCGGCCTCCGCGGCCGTGGCGGCGCCGGGTTCCCGACCGGCATCAAATGGCAGACCGTGCTGAAGGCCGAGGCGGATCAGAAATACATCGTCTGCAACGCCGATGAAGGCGATAGCGGCACCTTCGCCGATCGCATGATCATGGAAGGCGATCCCTTCCTGCTGATCGAAGGCATGACCATTGCCGGCTTGGCGGTCGGCGCCAGCAAGGGCTACATCTATATCCGCAGCGAATATCCCCACGCCTTCGCCCAGATGAACCGGGCGATCACCGCGGCCAAGCTGGCCGGCTATCTGGGCGAGAACATCCAGGGCAGCGGCAAGGCGTTCCATTTGGAAACCCGGCTCGGTGCCGGCGCCTATATCTGCGGGGAAGAGACATCGCTCCTGGACAGCCTGGAAGGCAAGCGCGGCATGGTGCGGGCAAAGCCGCCTTTGCCCGCCATCAAGGGTCTGTTCGGCAAGCCGACCATCATCAACAACCTGCTGTCTTTCGCGGCGGTGCCGACCATCCTGGATCAGGGTGCGGAATATTACCGTGATTTCGGCATGGGCCGGTCGCGCGGCACGATGCCGCTGCAGCTGGCCGGCAATATCAAATATGGCGGCCTGATCGAGCTCGCTTTCGGCGTCACCCTGCGGGAGGTGATCGAAGAGTTCGGCGGTGGCACGCTCAGCGGCCGGCCGATCAAGGCGATCCAGGTGGGCGGTCCGCTCGGCTCTTACCTGCCCTACAGCCTGATCGACACCCAGATCGATTATGAAGCGATGGCGGCGGCGGGCGGCATGCTGGGCCATGGCGGTATCGTGGTCTTCGACGACACGGTCGATATGGGCGCCCAGGCGCGCTTCGCCATGGAATTCTGTGCTGTCGAATCCTGCGGCAAATGCACGCCCTGCCGGATCGGCTCGACCCGCGGCGTCGAGGTGATCGATCGAATTTTGGCTGGAACTGACCGCCAGAAGAACCTAAATCTTCTTAACGACTTGTGCGATACTATGCGGGACGGGTCGCTTTGTGCCCTTGGCGGACTGACGCATATGCCGGTCCAGAGCGCGGTCAAGCATTTCGGCGCCGATTTCAATCGGCCGCCCGGCGCCAGTACCGGCGCTACCGCGCCGCGGCACGCAGCCGAATAAGGCCGCCGCAGTGTCAGCCTCCATTACAGTTACAACCGCCGTAGGACGGAAAGGCTAAGTCATGCTTATCAAGGAAATCGATTACGGGACGCCAGCGCCGGCCCAGCCGCGGGTCTGCGGCAGCGGCAATTGCAGCTGCGCTTCCGGCGTGATGCCCGAGGTTCATGTCGATACGCCCCTGGTGACATTGGAGATCGACGGCAATAGCGTGACGGTGCCCCAAGGCACATCGATCATGCGGGCGGCCATGCAGATGGGCACCCAGATCCCCAAGCTTTGCGCCACCGACAGCCTCGACGCCTTCGGCTCCTGCCGGCTTTGCGTGGTTGAGATCGAAGGCCGCCGCGGTACCCCGGCTTCCTGCACCACGCCGGTCGAGCCGGGCCTCAAGGTCTGGACCCAGACCGGCAAGCTGGCGAAGCTGCGCCGCAATGTGATGGAGCTTTATATCTCCGACCATCCGCTGGATTGCCTGACCTGCGCCGCCAATGGCGATTGCGAGCTGCAGGATATGGCGGGTGCGGTGGGCCTTCGCGAAGTGCGCTACGGTTTCGACGGCGCCAATCACTTCGACAAGCCGAAGGACCAGTCGAACCCCTATTTCACCTTCGATCCGACGAAATGCATCGTCTGCTCGCGCTGTGTGCGGGCCTGCGAAGAGGTCCAAGGCACGTTCGCCCTGACCATCGACGGCCGCGGCTTTGCCTCCATGGTGGCGGCGGGTGAAGCGCAGCCTTTCCTCGACTCCGAATGCGTCTCCTGCGGCGCTTGCGTCCAGGCCTGCCCGACGGCGACATTGATGGAGAACTCCATCATCGAAGCCGGCCAGCCTGAGCACAGCGTCATCACCACCTGCGCCTATTGCGGCGTCGGCTGCTCCTTCAAGGCGGAAATGCGCGGCGACGAGGTCGTGCGCATGATGCCTTATAAGGACGGCAAGGCCAATCACGGCCATTCCTGCGTCAAGGGCCGCTTCGCCTGGGGCTATTCGACCCACAAGGATCGCATCACCAAGCCGATGATCCGCGCCAAGATCACTGATCCCTGGAAGGAAGTGAGCTGGGAAGAGGCCATCAATCACGCCGCCAGCGAATTCAAGCGGATCCAGAAGAAATACGGCCGGACTTCGGTTGGCGGCATCACCTCCTCGCGTTGCACCAATGAAGAGACCTATCTGGTGCAGAAGCTGGTCCGCGCGGCCTTCGGCACCAACAATGTCGATACCTGCGCCCGGGTCTGCCATTCTCCGACGGGTTACGGCCTTGCAACCACGCTGGGCACCTCGGCTGGCACCCAGGATTTCGATTCCGTTGACGAAGCCGATGTCATCATGGTGATGGGTGCCAATCCCACCGACGCCCATCCGGTCTTCGGCAGTCGCATGAAGCGCCGGCTGCGGGAAGGCGCGAAGCTAATCGTCATCGATCCGCGCCGCATCGACCTCGTCAAGAACCCGCATATCGAGGCGGATTATCATCTGCCGCTGCGGCCGGGCACGAATACGGCGATGCTCAATGCCTTTGGGCATGTGATCGTCACCGAAGGCCTGATGGACGAGGAATATGTCCGCGAACGCTGCGACCTTGAGGAATTCAATCGCTGGCGTGCTTTTGTGGCCGATCCGAAAAATTCGCCGGAAGCGATGGAAGCTTTCACCGGCGTGAAGGCAGCCGATGTGCGCGGTGCCGCACGGCTTTATGCGACCGGCGGCAATGCGGCAATCTATTACGGCCTCGGCGTCACCGAGCACAGCCAAGGATCGACCACGGTTATGTGCATGGCCAATATCGCCATGGCGACCGGCAATATCGGCCATAACGGCGCCGGTGTTAATCCGTTGCGCGGCCAGAACAATGTGCAGGGCTCCTGCGACATGGGCTCGTTCCCGCACGAACTGACGGGATACCGCCATCTCTCGACGGACTCGGTGCGCCAGCAGTTCGAGCAGGATTGGGGCGTGACGCTTGATCCGGAGCCGGGCCTGCGCATTCCCAATATGCTGGATGCCGCCATCGAAGGCAGCTTCAAGGGCATCTACATCCAGGGCGAAGATATCGCCCAGTCCGACCCGAATATTCAGCACGTGATCGCCGGCCTGAGCGCCATGGAATGCGTCGTCATCCAGGACATCTTCCTGAACGAGACGGCGAATTACGCCCATGTCTTCCTGCCGGGATCGACCTTCCTGGAAAAGGACGGCACCTTCACCAATGCCGAGCGCCGTATCAACCTGGTCCGCCGCGCGGTCAAGCCGAAGGCCGGTTATGCCGATTGGGAAGTGACGATGATGCTGTCGGAGGCCCTCGGCTATCCGATGCATTACAATCATCCTTCGGAGATCATGGACGAAATCGCGCGCCTGACCCCGACCTTCCAGAACGTCTCCTTCAAGATGCTGGAGGAAAAGGGTTCGGTGCAGTGGCCGTGCAACGACAAGGCGCCGGAAGGCACGCCCATCATGCATATGAACGGTTTCGTGCGCGGCAAGGGCCGTTTCATGATCACCGAATATGTCCCGACCGAAGAAAAGGTCGGGCCGCGCTTCCCGCTGCTGCTCACCACCGGCCGCATCCTGGCGCATTACAATGTCGGCGCCCAGACCCGGCGCACCGACAATGTGGTGTGGCATCCCGAGGATGTATTGGAAATGCATCCCCACGACGCGGAGGACCGCGGCATTCGCGACGGCGATACGGTCTCGATCGCCAGCCGCGTCGGCGAGACGACCTTGCGGGTCAAAGTCTCGGACCGCATGCAGCCGGGGGTGGTCTATACCACGTTCCACCATTTCGGCACCGGCGCCAATGTCATCACCACCGACTATTCCGACTGGGCAACCAATTGTCCGGAATACAAGGTGACGGCGGTGCAGGTGCGGCCGACCAATCGGCCGTCGGAATGGCAATCGCAATATTACAAGCAGCGCGAAGCGACGCGCCGTATCGAAACCACGGCGGCCGAATAGGCCGCCGGGGAATTTTTCCGGAGACTCTTCGCGTGGCGATGAAAGCCGAAAACCGGGTCACGGCCATGCGGAGCAGCGATGATAGCGAGGCGCTGCCGCGTGGGCTGCAGCGCCTCGATCTCGTTCGCGTCGACCGCGACGGCAGCCGCCATCAGATCGACCGGGTGGTGCCGGATGAAGTGCCGGTGGCGCTGGTCTATAACGGCATCAGCCATGCCGTCATGATGGCAACGCCGCTGGACCTGGAAGACTTCGCCCTCGGCTTTTCGCTCTCGGAAGGCATCATCGGCGATGCAACCGAGCTTCTGGATATCGAGACTCGGCCGGCCGGCGAAGGCATGGAAGTGCGGCTGGATATCACCGGCCGGGCCTTTGCCGCGCTCAAGGAGCGCCGGCGCAATCTCACCGGCCGGACCGGTTGCGGCCTTTGCGGTGTCGATAGTATTGACCAGGCGGTGCGCGATTTGCCGCGATTGGCCAATGACCGGCATTTCTCCACCGCCGCGATCTTCCAGGCACTGGATCAATTGCCGGCCTTGCAGGTGCTCAACCGCGAATCGCGGACGCTCCATGCCGCCGGCTTCTGCGATGCCGAGGGCAATGTCCGAATTGTGCGGGAGGATGTCGGCCGCCATAACGCGCTCGACAAATTGATCGGTGCCTTGCGCCGGCAAAATATAGACGCATCGACCGGCTTCGGCGTCATCACCAGCCGCTGTTCCAGCGAGATGGTGCAGAAGGCGGTGGCGATGGGCCTGCCGATGCTGGTCGCGGTTTCGGCACCGACCGGCCTTGCCCAGGAACTGGCCGATCGTTACGGCCTAACGCTGATCGCCCTGGCGCGCAGCGACAGTCTGATCATCGTCAGCGAAGGCTGGCGGCTTAGCTAATCAATCGATGTCTCGGGAGTAAGACGGTGAGCAACAATACGGAAACCCTGATCCGGATGGCCAATCAGATCGGCGATTTCTTCAACGCCTATCCCGAAGCGGAAGCGGTGCCGCAGATCGCCACCCATATCCGCAAGTTCTGGGACCCCCGCATGCGCAAGGCGATCCTGGCGCATATTGCCGACCATCAGGGCGAGGGACTGAAGCCGCATGTCCTGCAAGCGCTGAAATCGCTGCCGAACTGAGCTCCCGAAGCTATTCCCCTGTCTTGTGCACGCCGCCGTTCAGAAATGGCGGCGTGGCAGCCTTCTGTCGGTGCCACCGGGCTTTTGAGAGCTGAAAGAGACAGCGCCGGCAGTCCCTTGCCTGGGTCGAGGCCATCGATCACTTTTTCTTGTATCCCGTGTCCCCACCAACTGATCACAGGAAAATCACGCGCGCTTCGTTAGAAGTATAGGCGGGGCACATCAGATGCCCTTGCTAAAACGGTTTTTCTGCGAGGACAGGAAACATGAAACCGATCAAGACGAAGCTCATGCGACATTTTTCGGCCAGCCGGCTCATTTTCGGCGGCCTGTTTGCCGCCGGTATCGCACTAGCTGCTTCGTCAGCTTCCGCCGATGACTGGAAACACGGCCATCACGACAACGGCCGCGGTCATTCCCGGGAATATTATCATCAACGGCCGAGCGTGGTGTATGTCCGGCCCCAGCGCGTCTACGTCCAGCCCCGGCCGGTCGTGGTCGCGCCTCGGCCGGTCGTGATTGCCCCGGCGCCGGTCTATGTGGAGCCGGAACCGGTTTATGTCGAGCCGCAGCCGATCTATGCTGCGCCCTCGGTGAATGTGGTGATCCCGCTGCACTTCTAATCGATAGAGAGGTTCTTCCTAACGCCGCCGCCCGGTGGTCATGCTCTGGAACACACCGTCACGGAAGATCAGGGCATGCAGCAAGGCGGCGGCGAAATGCGCCAGGATGAGGGCGAACAGCAACAGCGCCAAAACCGTATGGATCTGCCGCAAGACGGCATAGAGCATCGGGTCATGCGGCAGGATCGCCGGCAGATGCACGGCCCCGTAAAGCACGATCGGATTGCCTGCCGCCGAGAGCATCGCCCATCCAACCAGGGGCAAGGCGATCATCAGAACATAAAGCAGGATATGCGAGGCATAAGCCACCCAGCGCTGCCAAGCCGGCATGTCAGCCGGTAAAGCGGGCGGTGGGTTGATCTGCCGGTTGATCAGGCGGATGACCGCCAGCACCAAAATTACGATACCGAGGGGTTTGTGGATCGAGACCAGCCAGTAATAGTCGGTCACCGAAGCCACCATGCCCACGCCAATGAAAAGCATGGCGAGGATGAGGATCGCCATGAGCCAATGCAGCAGGCGCGAGAACACCGGAAAAGGCTGATGCTGGGTCATCTCACGGTTCCTTCGCTGTATTGTCGATCTGGACTGCGCTCGGCGTCTTGTCTTCGCCGGCGCGCCGTGTGAAGGACCGTGAATAGACCGCCGATCGGGCGCTGAGCAGCGGGTCATCGGAGGCTTCGATGCCGCTCGGCAGGACCAGCGGATCGAAATTGATGTCGCGGCAATTGTCTTTGGCCTCGCTGGCGATGCGATCGATGGTGAGCGTGCCGACATCGACCTTTTCGCGGTCATCGGGCCAGGCGACAGTCGCATCATTGGTGGGATCGTCCGCTTGCCCGATAGTGACGATCAGATGCCACTGCACCGGACCTTGTTTCAGCCGCGCCGCCAGGGCATCGAACAGATAGTTTTTATCGCCGGTCTGAGGCTGCTCTGCGCTTTGCGCCACGAAGGGATCGACCGCGGCCATGGTCCAGCGCACCGGCATGACGGTGCCGGCCTTGTTCACGAAACGGAACGCATCGAGACTGTTATAGCTGGCATCGGCGAAGCCGGAGGAGAAAGGCTTCGCACCGATCGCCTTCATCGCCTGGGCGGTCTTCGGATGGCTGTCGACGAAGGCCTTCATTTTCGCCGGATCAGGCTTGCCTGTTGCAGGGTCGGGCATCGCCGCCTGCATCTGACCATAGAAATCTGCCGGTGTCGGGAAGGGAAAGACCGGTATGTCATTCATGCCGGTGCGCCACTCCTCGCCATTGGCAGGGCGGAAGCTCAATGCCATGCTGCGCACCGCCTTCGGTCCATCGGCCATCATCGGCATGCCGCCGGCCAAGGCGAAGCGGCCGACCACCGGCACGATGCCAGGCTGGAAGATCACGCTTTTGGAGAGGCGCACGCCCTGGCCGTTACTGGCGAAATTACCCGCAATACAGACGCCCTTGGCGTGGTTGCGGCGGAAGCCCGGATGGACGCCATTGGCCTGCTGGAAGCCATCGACGAAACTGGCTGGCGTCAGCTTATCGGGGCTGAGCCAGCCAGCGACAGCGGCGAAAGCGACGGCGCTGCAGCCGACAATGATGCCGATGCCGATCAGGCGGGCTAGCATTTTGCCGTTGCGAAAAACAGAAAGATCGTAGCGGGAGGATTTGTCGGGCGGCATCCTGAGCTCCACGCGGTTTCAGTGCGGTTTGGAGGGGACGACCGAAGACGGTCAAAGGTAAGACACCCCAGATATCAGTTTATTCCGCCAGTTTATTCCCCCCGCTCGTCGCTGTCTTGCTAATCGATGTCCACCACCACCGCCACATGATCCGACGGCTGGGTCCAACTGCGCATCTCGCGCAGAATCTTCGCCGACTTGACCCGCGAGGTCATCGGCGGCGTAGTCCAGACGTGATCCAGCCGGCGGCCGCGATCATTCTTCTGCCAATCCGGGGAGCGATAACTCCACCAGGAATAGAGCTTGGTCGGCTCCGGCGTGAAATGGCGGATCGGATCCTGCCACTGGCCGGCCAACTGCATCGCGGTCAGTTTCTCGACCTCGATCGGGGTATGGCTGACGATCTTCAGAAGCTGCTTATGGGACCAGACATCGTGTTCCAGCGGTGCGACATTGAGATCGCCCACCATGATCGCGTTACGGGTCTTGTTCTGGCCCGCAAACCAATCCTTCATCTCGTCGAGAAATTGCAGCTTGTGGGCGAATTTGACGTTCTTTTCGGGATCGGGAATATCGCCCCCCGCCGGGATGTAAAAATTATGCAGCTCGACATCGCCACCGAGCACGACGACGCCGTGCCGGGAATCCGCCTTCTTGCACCAGTCCTGAGGGTCGCGCGCGTTGAAAGGCAGCTTCGAGAGGATTGCGACGCCGTTATAACCCTTCATGCCGTGACGCAGCACATGGGGGAAGCCCAGGGCCTGCACGTCCTCCATGGGAAACTCGCTGTCCTGAACCTTGATCTCCTGCAGACAGACGACATCCGGCTGTTCGGCCTGCACCAGGCGCCGCAACAAATCCATTCGCAGGCGTAGCGAGTTGATGTTCCAAGTAACGAGACGCATTTGAATTTCCCAGCTGATCGAGACGCCCCTTCTTAATGGCAAATGCGGCCGCATGAAAGCCGCCGATGCCGGTAAGCCAGCACGCGAATGCGGCACCATCCTAGGCCTAGCGGAGATTCACGAAATCTTTCCGAATTCGCGTCAAGCTATCTGCAAAGATCCCGCAAATTGCCGGATCGCCGCTCCGTTGCAGGACCGAAAATGACCCAGTCTTCTGCCCGCTCTCACCGCCGCCACGCCCGCGTCGTCGCTGCCAGCCGCGCATCGCTCAGCATGATCGATATGCTGGCGCTTGGCGCACTCAGCACCGCGACGATTGTGATGTTGCTGGCCTTATAAGGATTTGAAAGACAGAACGCCCGGCCAGGGGAAGACCGGGCGTTCCTTCTCCTTTCGGAGGCCAATCGCGGTGGGGGAGACCGCCAATTGGCGACCACAACCATTGCAGTCGCGGCCTTACTGTCTAATGATTTGGTCATGTGGCGCGGCTTTTCAACGGCCAAATCTGCATGTTCACGCATATCTGAACGAGCTTCGCCGCATATCTCGGGCAGTATATTGCGCTACACTTTTTCCGAGACTCACAGCGTTATGAGTCGGTGCGCAATTTACGCGGCAGGCCGGCGTGTTGCGCGACGTTGTTGAGCAAATTCCCGAGCCGCGTCACCGAATGCTTTGAACAGTTTCATTGAATCCGGATTTTCGGTCGCTTTGTATTCAGGATGCCACTGTGTGCCGATGGCGAAGCCGGTGTGATCCTTGACGCTGATAGCCTCGATGACGCCGTCATCGGCCTGACCTTCGATCACCAGCCCATCGGCCAGACGATCGATGCCTTGCCAATGGACCGTATTGACCATGGTTTTCGTCTTGCCGAGCACCCTGGCGAACTGGCCGCCTGGCGTGAAGCTGACATTATGCCGAGCCTGATAAATGGCATCGTAATCGGCATCGTTTGGCGCCCGGTGATCAGCATGGCCAGGGACGTCATGGATATGGGTGTTGAGCGTGCCGCCCAGGGCGACATTCAACTCTTGGAAGCCGCGACAGATGCAGAAGACCGGCATCTTGCGGGCGAGCGCGGCCTTGACCAGCGGCAGGGTAATGGCATCGCGGCCGGGATCTTGCGGACTGTCTGGACGGTCTGGCGCGCCACCATAGAGGCTGACGGCAACGTTGGACGGGCTGCCGGTGAAGAGGACGCCATCGACATGATCCAGCAGCGCCTCGACCGGCAGGACCGGGCCTAGCGCCGGGAACGACAAGGGATAGCCGCCGGCCGCCTCGATCACCGCCCGCAGATATTTGTCGCCCACCGTATGATAATTCTGGCCGTCGATGAATTTGATGCACATCGGCACGGCGATGATCGGCGCGTCGGCGGGAAGCTGGATGGCGGTAAGCGGTGCAGCGGGGGCTGACGTTTGATTTGTCGACATGATGTCACGCGGCCTCAGGATTCCACAAAAGCTGGCAATACTATGAGTCTAAGCATCCCTTGTCCGCTTTCCAAGCCGCAGCCTTGCAGCCCGGCCATCGCAGGATTGCGGGGCATGTTGGAGCCGGATGGTTCAGTCGATAGGCAGGCGGTCAGTTGCGCTTGCTTTTACGTTTCGGCGTGGCAAAGAGCTCGTTGGCGAGATCGACGCCGAAACGGGCGTCATAGAGCCCGACGCGCACTTCCTGGTTCTTCTTGTCGATGATGGTCCACTGGCGCAGCTCGAGGGGGCGGTCGCCGAATTCCAACAGCACGCTGCCCGCATCCGGCTCGTCGGTCTGGACCAGGCCGATCTCGAAAGCGCCAGGCGCGCGCTTGAAGGAGGTGATGGTGACATCGCCGCCCAATTCGACCTTGTCCTTCAGCAGGAACCACATCGGCGATAGCGATAGCGGCACCTGGTCGAGATTGTTCAGTTCGCCGTCGTAATAGCTGAGAGCAATGCCGTCGGCGACCAGCAGGATCTTGTTGGGCGGATCGTATTCCACCCGCAGCCGGCCCGGCCGGCGCAGATAGATCTTGCCGAAAGCCAGGCCCTGCGACGGGGAATATTGCTGGAAACGGGCTTCGACCGAATGCAGGTTGTTCAGGTAATCCTCGATCCGGGCGACATCCTGCTTGTCTTGGGCGCTAAGGGCGACCGGCTGCGGTTTTTTGGCACAGGCCACCGGCAATGCCACGCCGCTCACGGTGAGGCTGCCGAGCGCCGCTGCGGTCAATTGCAGGCAACGGCGACGGCTGATCTCAAATCTGCTCACAATCAATTCCTAACTGGCGATCCCTATTGGCGATGCAAGGCTAAGATCAATCGGCCTCGATGTTGCGGGCCAGAACCTCGCGCTTGCCGACATGGTTCGCCGAGCTGACAACCCCTTCCTTCTCCATCCGCTCAATCAGCCTGGCAGCGCGGTTATAGCCGATCTGCAGGTGACGCTGGACGAAGCTGGTGGAGGCCTTCCGCTCACGGCAGACCAAAGCCACTGCCTGATCATATAGGTCATCGCCCGAGCCACCGCCAGCCGGCGCGACCATTTCATCGCCATCCAGCCCTTCTTCCTCGGCGGTAACCTCCTCGATATAGGCCGGCTCACCTTGTTCCTTCAGGAACTGGACGATGCTCTCGACCTCGCGGTCGGACACGAACGGACCGTGAACACGGGTCACCCGGCCGCCGTTCGCCATATAAAGCATGTCGCCCTGGCCAAGCAGCTGTTCGGCGCCGGTCTCGCCAAGGATGGTACGGCTGTCGATCTTGGTCGTTACGTGGAAGCTGACCCGGGTCGGGAAATTCGCCTTGATCGTGCCGGTGATGACATCGACCGAGGGGCGCTGGGTCGCCATGACGATATGGATCCCGGCGGCCCGCGCCATCTGCGCCAGACGCTGGATCGCGGCTTCGATATCCTTGCCGGCGACCAGCATGAGATCGGCCATTTCGTCCACCACCACGACGATGAAGGGCAGAGGATTGAGATCGAACGGCTCTTCCTCATAGATCGGCTTGCCGGTCTCTGGATCGAAGCCGGTCTGTACCCGGCGGGTCAGTTCCTCGCCGGCCTTGCGAGCCTGTTCCAGCCGCTGGTTGTAGCCATCAATATTGCGCACGCCGAGCTTCGACATGGAGCGATAGCGGTTCTCCATTTCCCGCACGACCCATTTCAGGGCGACCACCGCCTTGCGCGGCTCAGTGACGACCGGCGAGAGGAGATGCGGGATGCCGTCATAGACGGACAGCTCCAGCATCTTCGGGTCGATCATGATGAACTTGCACTGATCGGGCGTCAGCCGATAGAGCAGCGACAGGATCATGGTGTTGATGGCGACCGACTTGCCGGAACCGGTGGTGCCGGCGATCAGCAGATGCGGCATGCGGGCGAGATCGACCACGATCGGCGCGCCGCCAATATCCTTGCCGAGGACCAGAGCCAGCTTGGCCTGGGTGGATTGATAGCTGTCATCCTCCAGCAGTTCCCGCAAAGCCACGGTTTCGCGCTGGCGGTTCGGCAATTCGATGCCGATCACGCTGCGGCCGGGCACCACGGCGATACGGACCGAGACCGCGCTCATCGAGCGGGCGACGTCGTCGGCGAGGCTGACCACGCGGCTGGTCTTGGTACCCGGGGCCGGTTCGAGTTCGTAAAGCGTTACCACCGGGCCGGGCCGGACCTTGACGATCTCGCCCTTGACGCCGAAATCCTCAAGCACGGTTTCCAGCAGCCGGGCATTCTTCTCCAGGCTCTCCTCGTTGATTTTTTGCACGGCGGCATTGGCGGCGGGCCGGGCCAGGAGATCATGCGGGGGCAATTCAAAATCGCCCTCTTCCAGCGCCAGGCTCGGCTGGACGGTACCGCGTTTGGCCGCCTTGGCAGGCGCCTTCTCGCGGGGCGCCGGCGCAGCCACCAGAGCGCGGGTCCGGGCGGAAGGCTGGGAGAGCGAGGGCTGCATGGCCGGCTCGTAATCGGGCTCGATGGCCGGCGCGCCGGCCAGATGCTGACCGCGGCGATAGGCGCGCTCGCCGGCATCCTCTTCGACAAAATGCGGTTCCTCGCGATGGGGCACATTGCCCTCGCCGCCCAGCAAGGCGCGGCCGGCTGCGACCAGCCTATGGCGCCAGCCGCCACGCGGCGGTTGATGCTGCGGGACATCCGCGCCGTCCATTGGATCGTCATCCCGGTTATCGGCGTAACGATTGCCCATCTCACCATTGCCGGCCTCACGACCGCCTGGAGCGAGATTGCGCCGGCCGCGCTCGATCACCAGCCCCACCTGCCGGCCGGCATTGGCCACATTGCGGCCGAACCGCAGATAGCTATGGATGCCGATGCCAAGGGCGAAATAGAGCGTCACCAGGGCCAGGGCAAGGCCGATCAGTGCCGGCAGGGCCAAAGCCGAGCCGAGGATCGGCGGGACGCCCAGCGCCAGCAAGAGCCCGGCGACGCCGCCCGGGCGGTCAGTTCCCTGGCCTGCTCCGGTTTGACTGGTCCGAGCGGCAGCCTGGTCGTCGGGTGCGTCGCTGTTGAGGCCGGCGGAGCCGCTGAGCAGCAAGTGGCCGGCGAAACCGCCATAACCGGCGGTCCAGGGCCAGGGCGCCGGGGTTACGGTGATGACAGTGCCGGAGCTGGTTGCATCCGCTGCCTTGCCTGCTGCCGGCTTGGCGGTTGCGACTGGCCCACTGCTGGGCAAGCCGGCCGCGGCCAGGGATAGCAGCAAGGCGGCAACCGGCACCAAAGCGAGGCGCAGCCACCAGCGCGGCAATGCCCGGTCGCGGATCAGACGCCAGCCCCAGGCTAAAGGGGCAGCCACTAAAGCGATGACACCAAGCCCGACTCCCTGCAGCGCGAAATCAGCGACATAGGCACCGAGTGGCCCCATCAAATTCTTGGTCGGCTGGTCGACGGCACGGTTGAAACTGGGATCGCCGGAGGATGCGGTCAGCAGCGCCAGCAATAGCGCCAGACCGAGGATGATCAATGCGCCGCCACCCGCCTCCGCCAGCCGTCGCTGCAGAAAGCCCAAGAACCCGCCGCTCACAGCAGGGGGCTGCATGGACCGCGATTGCGCGTGATCCGTCATCAAACTTCCTTTCGTCCGTCCACGGTCGGAATTAGGGTCCATGACCCTTCCGACCGCTACTCATATCATCGGCCTGACAGGCTACCGGCCTGGCAGGCGCGTTATTCACCCAGGCGATCGATCCGCATCACGGCGGCCATTTCCGGTCAGGAAATCGGCCAGGACAGCAGCCAAACGTTTGAGGACCGGCTTCATATCCGCCGGTTCATAAACCAAGGCGACCCGGATGTAACGCTGGCCTGGATTTTCGCCGGCGGCATCCGGCCGTGCCATATAGCCTCCCGGCAGAACCTTGATCGCGGCACGGCGCCAGAGTTCCACAGCCGCTCTCTCGCCATCGCCAACATCGAGCCAGAGGAAAAAGCCGCCGGCCGACCGCACCTCGCCGAAAAGCGGCCCGAGGATTTCCTGGGCCAAAGCGAAATTGGCCTGATAGCGCCTCCGATTGGCGATCACATGGTCTTCATCCCGCCACAAGGCGGTGGCGGCGGCGAGGATTGGGTAAGGCTGGGCGACGCCGCCGAAATTGACCAGCTGGGTCTGGCGCCGGATCAAATTCGCATCGCCGGCGACAAAGCCCGAGCGCAAACCGGCGCCGCTGGAGCGTTTCGACAGCGAATGAAAGACCAGCAAATGGTCGAGCTCGCCCCCCAGGTCACGGGCCGCGCTAAGGGCCCCCGGCGGTGGCGTATGGAGATAGATCTCAGCATAGCATTCATCGCTGGCGAGCACGAAATCGTGCCGCCGCGCGAGCGCGAGCCAGGCCTTGAGGTAGTCCAGATCGGCCACCGTGCCCTGGGGATTGGCGGGGGAGCAGAGATAGGCCAGGGCGGTGCGCTTCAGGATCGCCGGCGGGATATCGGCAATCACCGGCAGGAAGTTGGTTTCCGCCCGCGCTGGCAGGAAACAGGGCTCGGCCCCGGCTGCCGCGGCCGCCCCGGCATAAACGTGATAAAACGGGTTCGGCATCAGCACAATCGGTCGTTCGCCGCCAGTCGATTCCGGGCCATATTCCGGCACGGCGGAAAGTGCGATGTGAAACAGGGCTTCGCGGGTGCCGGCGACCGGCAAGATGTGCTGGTCGGCCTGCAGCATGCCGGTAGGCAGGCCGTAGCGCTTGTCGGTCCAATCCTTCACTGCCTGGCGGAAGGCCTCGTTGCCATTGGCTTGCGGGTATTTGCCCCAGCTGCCGGCTTCAGCGGCAATGATCTCCGAAACGAAGTCCGGCGGAGCGAATTGCGGCTCGCCGACCGATAACAGAAACGGCGTATTCCCACCGCCGGGCGTTACGTTTTCCAGCAATTTATTGAGCCGCGTGAAGGGGTGAAACTTCATCAGCGACTCGAGTCGGTCCAAGCCCATCATTCCCCCGCCGTCCGAGTCGCGGCGATCCGCGCAAGAATCTCCAACGATTCCATAGGGCGACTCGGGCGCAGACTCAGGAACAAAATAAAAACAGCAGTAATGTATTAAGAAATAGGTCTCAACAAATTGTATTTGCTTATTTTATGGCCCACAAGTCCGTTCTATTTCCCGGTCTGCAATCGTTCCGATTAGGTTCCGCGCCGGCTGTGCTACTAAAAGATGACGGAATTTGCGTATGAACCCGACAGAGATAAGGCGGCTCTCGCTGCCGAGGCCGCCCTATCGAAGCTTATTTGTGATGCGAGGTCGTGAGGAACTGGCGCAGCCGTTCGGAAGACGGATTGGCGAAGACTTCCTTGGGATTGCCTTGCTCTTCGACCCGGCCCTGATGCAGGAAGATCACGTTATTGGCGACTTCGCGGGCAAAGCCCATTTCGTGGGTCACGACCATCATGGTGCGGCCCTCCTCGGCGAGCTGACGCATGACACGCAGCACTTCGCCGACCAGTTCCGGATCCAGCGCCGAGGTCGGCTCGTCGAACAGCATGACCTTGGGTTCCATCGCCAGGGCGCGGGCGATGGCGGCACGCTGCTGCTGGCCGCCGGAGAGATGGCTTGGATAATGATTGCGCTTGTCGGCGATGCCGACCTTGGCGAGCAGCGCCTCGGCCCGGGCGATCGCCTCGGCCTTCGGGATCTTCAGCACGTGAACCGGCGCCTCGATGACGTTTTCGAGGACCGTCATGTGGGACCACAGATTGAAGCTCTGGAACACCATGCCGAGTGAGGCACGGATGCGGTCGACCTGCTTGTGATCCTCGGGCTCGGCGCGCCCCTTATGCTGGCGCATGCGGATCAGCTCGCCATTGACATAAACCTTACCGGCGTCGGGCGTCTCCAGGAGGTTGATGCAGCGAAGGAGCGTGCTCTTGCCGGAGCCGCTGCTGCCGATCATGGCGATCACATCGCCGGTTTCCGCTTTGACCGAAACACCTTTGAGAACTTCGAGTTCGCCAAACCGCTTGTGGAGATCCTCCACCACCAGCGCCGCTTCCGCCATAATTACTCCCTGCTTGCCTGTTTTTTGTTTATCGCGCCTCTTTCTTTCGCTTTTGTTCGGAGGCGACATTCTGGTGACTTCGTTATGCCGCTTTTGGGGTGCGCTGCCAAGGCGCTTTCTCACCCGCCATCCGCCGGAGGGCCGGCGCTTCGTCGGCCAAAAACCGGCCATATTCCGCCGGTTAACCCGCTTCCTCCCGGGCCGGCGCGCCGGCATGCCCTCATGAGGCGGATGGCGCGGGAGCAATGACTTCATTAACATGCGCCTATGAATGAGATCAGCCATCCGGAAACCGGCGAGGAAGCCGACCGCGCCGATAAGGATCGTCTTGAGGCGGGCCGGCCCGATATCAGCCGCCAGCGCCAGATCATCGATCGCCGGGCACTCGAAACCGGTTTACGCAGTGCCCTGGTCGGGGAGGACGATCCGGCCCAG
Organism: Dongia soli; assembly: GCF_034044715.1. Classification (NCBI taxonomy): domain Bacteria; kingdom Pseudomonadati; phylum Pseudomonadota; class Alphaproteobacteria; order Rhodospirillales; family Dongiaceae; genus Dongia; species Dongia soli. The sequence continues at coordinate 950,195 of NZ_JAXCLW010000001.1, forward strand.
GCCCAGCCACGCGTGGCGACTTTGCTGCGCGAGGCGCTCCAGGCCGGACGGGCGGAGATCGAGCGCCGCTTCGAGGCCGACCGGCACGCGCCGGAAGCGGGCCGGGACGTCGGTCGCCACACCAGCTTCCTGATCGATCAGCTGATCCGCGCACTGCACGACGTCACGACCGGCATCGCCTATCCGATCGCCAATCCCTCCGCCGCCGAGAAGATCGGCATCATCGCGGTCGGCGGCTATGGCCGGGGGGAACTGGCACCCTTCTCCGATATCGATCTCCTGTTCCTCATTCCTTACAAGGAAACGCCCTATTGCGAACAGGTGATCGAGTTCATGCTCTATCGCCTTTGGGATCTCGGCCTCAAGGTCGGCCATTCGGTGCGGTCGATCGATGAATGCATCCGCCAAGCCAAAACCGATCTCACCATCCGCACCGCCCTGCTGGAAGCGCGCTATATCTGGGGCGACCAGGATTTGTTCGATCGCTTCCAGAAGGTTTATCGCAAGGAGATTCTCCAAGGCCAGGGCGAGGCCTTCTATCATGCGAAGCTGGAAGAACGCCGGCTGCGCCACGAACGCTACGGCAACACCCGTTACGCGCTGGAGCCGAATATCAAGGACGGCAAAGGCGCCCTGCGCGATCTTCAGACGCTGCGCTGGATCGGCCGCTTCCTCTATGGCGCCAGAAGCAGCGAAGAGATGGTCGAGCGCGGTCTCTTCGGCAAAGCCGATGCCGCCAAATTCGACAAGGCCGAGCGCTTCCTGTGGACCTTGCGTTGCCAGCTGCATTACGCCCGTGGCCGGGCCGAGGAAAAACTCAATTTCGACATCCAGCCGGAGATTGCCCGGCTGCTCGGTTATCGCGATCACGCCGGCACCAGCGGCGTCGAGCGCCTGATGAAACACTATTTCCTGATGGCGAAATCGGTCGGCGCACTGACCCGCAGCTTCTGTGCCGCGGTCGAAGCGCAGAATGTGCGCAAGCCGCTGCTGCGCCTGCCGGCCGGCATGGCGGCGATCGGCCTCAGGCGCCGGGAACTGGACGGCTTCGGCCTCGAAGGCGGCAGCCTCACCGTGCCCAATGCAAAACACTTTGAGCGCCACCCGGTCGACATGCTGCGGATTTTTGCCGTGGCGCAACGGCACGATGTCGATATCCATCCCATCACCTTCAACTGGCTGGCGCAATCGGTGCGGCTGATCGACCGATCGCTGCGCGAGGATCCGAAGGCCAATGCGCTCTTCATGGAAATCCTGCTCTTCCGCAAGAGCAGCCTGGCGGGTGGCGATAAAGGCGGGCCCGAGGCGACGTTGCGGCGCATGAACGAGGCCGGTGTTTTCGGCCGCTTCATTCCCGATTTCGGCCGCATCGTCGCGCAGATGCAGTTCGACATGTATCATCACTATACGGTCGACGAGCATACGATCTTCGCCATCGGAATCCTTTATCAGGTCGAGCACGGCCTCCTGATCGAGGAAGCGCCGATCACCAGCTCGGTGGTGCATCAGGTCCTGTCGCGCCGTGTGCTCTATCTTGCCGTGCTGCTGCATGACATCGCCAAGGGACGCGGCGGCGATCACTCGGCTCTCGGCGCCGAGGTGGCGGAACAGCTTTGCCCGCGTCTCGGTCTCAGCGCCGAGGAGACCGAAACCGTCGCCTGGCTGGTGCGCTATCACCTGCTGATGAGCAACACCGCCTTCAAGCGCGACATCGACGATCCGAAGACCATCGCCGACTTTGCGGCTCAGGTGCAGTCGATCGAAAGGCTGCGTCTGCTGCTGGTGCTCACCGTCTGCGACATCCGCGCGGTGGGGCCGAAGACCTGGAACGGTTGGAAAGCCCAGCTCCTGCGAGAGCTTTATAACCGCACCGAGGAACAGCTCTCCGGCGGCTTGATCACCGCGGGCCGCGAGGCCCGCATCGCCGCCGTCCTGGACGATCTCAAAGCGCAGCTCGTCGACTGGCCGCCCGAGGCGATCGAGGAACATCTGGCGCGCGGCCATGGCGGCTATTGGTTGTCCTTCCCGGTACCGCTGCTGGTGCGTCAGGCCCGGCTCATTCGCGAGGCTGAACTGGAGCAGCGGCCGCTATCGGTCGATTACAATGTGGATCATTACCGCTCCATGACCGAGGTGACGATCTATGTCGCCGACCGCAAGGGCCTGGTCTCGCAACTGGCCGGCGCCTTTGCCTTGTCGGGCGCCAGTATCGTCGATGCGCGTATCTTGACGCTCGCCAACGGGATGGCGCTCGATACCTTCACAATCCAGGATTCACAAGGCGGTCCGTTCGACAAACCGGCGCGTCTTGCCCGGCTCTCCAGCACGATCGGCCGCATGCTGGATGCGCCGCAACGCATCCCGGCCGAGATCGGGAAATTGCCACGTCTTGCCAATCCGGCGGTACAGGCCTTCCCGGTGGCGCCGCGCGTCCTGATCGACAACAAGGCGAGTGCCACGCATACGCTGATCGAGGTCAATGGCCGCGACCGGCGCGGCCTGGTCTATGCCTTGACGGCCGCCCTCACCGCCCAGAACCTGCAGATCTCCAACGCGAAGATCTCCACCTTTGGCCACCGCGCGATCGACAGCTTCTACGTCAAGGACCAGTTCGGCCTGAAGGTGGAAGCCGAAAGCCGCCTGAAGACGATCCGCGACGTGCTGATGGCGGTGTTGAACGACGGCGAGAGCGACGCTCCCGCCGTCACCGATATGCTGGCCGCCAATCGCCGGCGGCCGCGGTCGTCGACGAATGCACGCTGAGTTTTGTGGCATGGCGATGTGCTTGACCGGCGGTGTCATTGTCGCGCGCTGTCAAACGCAAACCGGATTGTCACCCTCGGGCTTGACCCGAGGGTCCACCGGAGCGGCTGCATTCGTTATCCTATGAAGACGAAGGCCGGTGCGTTCGTCAGCTTTCTTCAGCTGCCGCGATGGACCCTTGCATCAAGTCCGAGGGTGACAAGCTTGCTTGTGATCGCCACCGTGCGATAGGCAGTAGGCGTTCAATGACAAGTTGATCGACGTGCTCAGCAGAGTAGTCCCTATTCATTCCTCAAATAAGGCGCCGCCTTCGCACGGAGCGCGCGCCAGCTGCCGAGGAAGCCGACAGAGAGTGTCGCCGCGAGGCTTAGGCCGATAATGCCGAAGGCGAGCAGCGGCGGGAAGGACCAGCCGACATGCAGCACTTCGGTGAGGAAGATATAGGCGCCGAGACTGCCGATCGCCAAAGCGATGACGGCGCTGATCACCGCCAGCACGCCATATTCCCAAAGATAGCCACGCGCAATATCGCCGGCGGTGCCGCCTAGCATCTTCAAAAGCACCGCTTCATAGATGCGCCTTTCGCGGCCGGCTGCGATGGCGCCGGCCAGCACCAGCATGCCAGCTGCCAAGGTGACCGCGGCGGTGGTGCGGATCGAGGCGGCGACAGCCTGGAGGATTTCGATCGCGCTGGCGAGTGCTTCCTTGACGCGGATTGCCGAGACATTGGGAAAATCGCGCGAGACCGCCGCAAGCAGCGCGCCATCCTGTGCCGGCGGGATGCGCAAAGTGGCGATATAGGTTTGCGGCGCCTGTTCTAGGAGACCGGGGGAGAACACCATGACGAAATTAATGCCGAGCGAGGACCAGTCGATCTCGCGCAGATTGGCGATCTTGCCGCTGATTTCGCGGCCGAGCACATTGACCGCGATGCTGTCGCCGATCTTCAGGCCGAAGCCGCGCGCCGCCTCGGCATCCATCGAGATCAGCGGCGGACCCTTGTAATCGGCCGCCCACCATTGGCCTTCGACGATTTTGGCGTTGCGCGGCGCCGTCGCCGACCAGGTGATTCCGCGATCGCCTTTCAGCACCCAGGCAAGATCGGGTGGCGGCACGATCTTCTCCGTGGGCGTGCCGTTCATCTGAACGATCCGGCCGCGCAGCATGGGCACGCGTTCGAATTCCCCGGCCCCGGGAAAGCTGCCGGCGAATTTATCGAAAGCCGCGAGCTGCTGCGGCTGGATGTCGATGAAATAAAAGCTGGGTGCTTGACGTGGAATCGTCTCGTCGAGATCGCGCAGCATGTTGCGCTGAATGAGCGCGATCGCCACCAGCACGGTGAGGCCGAGCCCGACCGAGAGGACAATGCTGGCGGTGGGCGATTGATGCCGGGCAATATCGGCAAGAGCAAAGCGCAAGGCCCGGCTGCGCTGGCCGAGCCGGGCCCGGCTCCAATCTGCCAATTGTTTGAGGCCGGCGGCGAGCAAGGCGAAAGCGATCAAGGTGACGATCGTTGCCGCCACGAAACCGCCGGCGAGCTTGGTGCTGCCGGCAGTCAGCACGGCCGCGGCGGCGAGGATCAGGGCGGTGAGGCCAAGCGTGCCGAGATCGAACCGGCTGAGGCCGCCAAGCTCGACCGGCCCGGCGCGGAACAGCTGGGCGGGGCGAACCCGGCGCGCCCGTAGCAAGGGGGGCAGCGCAAAGGCAAAAGCGGTCAGCAGGCTGATCCCGGCGGCCAGCAGGAGCGGCTCGAGATAGATGCCAGCCAGGAGTGGCACGTCGAAACGGGCTAGCGCAGTGGCGAGTACGAAAGGCGCGACGGCGCCGATGGCAAGGCCGGCCACCGTGCCGATCAGCGCCATCGTGCCGACCAGCAACAGATAGAGCGTCAGAAGCTGGCCGCTGCTGGCGCCGAGGCATTTCAGCACCGCCAGGCTGCGGGCCTTGCCTTCGAGAAAAGCGCGCACCGCATTAGCGATGCCGAGCCCGCCGATCAGCAGTGCGGAAAAGCCGACGAGGTTGAGATATTGTGCCGTGCGATCGAGGAAACTGCGCAATCCCGCAGCGGCATCCTCGACCCCGCGAATGCGCCAGCCAGCCTGGGGGAAGCGCTCAACCATCTGCTGCTTGAAACGGAATGCATCGAGCCCCGGCTGCAATTTCACGCGGTAAACGTGATAGATCAGACTGCCCGGCTGGGCGAGGTCGCTGGCCGCCAAGGCCTGGGGCGAAATCATCAAGCGGGGGCCGAGATTGAAAACCTGCGAGCCGCGATCCGGCTCACGAGTGATCGCGCCGCTCACCACAAGTTTCGCCTTGCCCAGTTGCAAAACAGCGCCCGGTGCGATGCCAAGCCGCTGCAGCAAGCTCGGTTCCACCAGGGCGCCGAAGCTCCCGTCAGCATGCTGCGCCAAGGCCGCCTGAAGGGATTGCGGCGGATCGATCTCGGCCTGGCCATAAAGCGGATAAAGACGGTCTACCGCCTTCACCTCAACCAGGACCGGATTGCCGTCATTGGGCGCCGCCGCGCCGTCCGACGAGGCCTCACCCTTCACCATGGCGCGCAATTCCTGGCTATGGGTGACGGCGCCGCCGAGATTGAGCGCATTGCGTTCGTCGTCGGTGGCGGGGCGATAGATCAGGCGGAATTCGAGATCGCCGCCGAGAATGGCCTTGCCATTGCTGCGCAGGCCGGCATCGATGCCGGCAGCCAGCGATCCGATCGCGGCGATGACGGCCGCACCCAGCATCAGGCAGATGAGGAAGATGCGAAAACCGCGGAGGCCGCCAGCCAGGCTGCTGCGCAGGTCGCGCCAAGCGAATTTCAGAACGGCGATCAAGGCGTTCATGCCGAATATGCTCAAGTGAGGATGCTGATTCTCGACCCGGGCGCCAGGCCGAATTGTGCTGCCGGACCGTCTTCTTGGACGCGCCCATCGGCCAACCGCACGATGCGCGCGCAGCGTGCCGCCAAAGCCGGATCATGGGTGATCAGCATCAACGTCGAGCCATGTTCGCGGGCGAGATCGAAGATCAAGTCAACGATGACAGCGCCCGTCTCCAGATCGAGATTGCCGGTCGGTTCGTCCGCCAGCAACAGCCTCGGCTTGGCGACAATGGCTCGGGCCAGGGCCACGCGCTGTTGTTCGCCGCCGGAAAGCTGCGACGGGTAATGAGCGAGACGATGGCCAAGGCCAACCGAGTGAAGAGCCGCGCGGGCGGCATCGAAGGCATCCTTCCGGCCGGCCAGCTCCAAAGGCACGGCGACATTCTCCAACGCCGTCATGGTGGGAATGAGATGGAAGGCTTGAAAGACGATGCCGATCTCCTGGCGGCGGAACAAAGCGAGGCGATCCTCGCTCAGACCGGAAAGATCCCGGCCGGCCACCCGCAAGCTGCCGGCGCTGGGCTTTTCCAGCCCGGCGATCAGCAGCATCAGGCTGGTCTTGCCGGAACCGGATGGACCGACGATGCCGACGGTCTCGCCGGGGGCAATGGTAAGATCGATGCCGCGCAGGATATTGACCTCACCGGCATCGCTCGCCAGTGTCAATTGAATGCCGGCGAGCTCGACGGCCGAAACAGGGGCGGAAGGGGCGGGTCGAGGGGAAGATGGCGCGTGCGGAGAGAGGGAGTCGATATTCATGCGGACGGTCCGGGCCTTTCTTTTGTCGCTGGCATGCCTGTTGACGCTGGCCTGCCCGACCGGTTTTCCCTTCGATTGGCTTCCTGACGGCATGCTGGCTGCGGGAAGCGCGATTGCACAAGAAACAGGATCACAGGAAACCCAGCCGAAGCTGCGGATCCTGGCATTCGGCGACAGCTTGACGGCCGGCTATGGCCTTTCTGAGGCAGAAGGCTTCACCACCCAGCTGTCGCAGGCTCTTGCTAAGATGGGCCGTCCGGCCGAGGTGATCAATGGCGGCGTTTCCGGCGACACCACGGCCGGGGGGCTGGCGCGGATCGACTGGGCCCTGGCCGACAAGCCCCAGATCATGGTGCTGGAACTGGGCGCCAATGACATGCTGCGCGGCCTGCCGCCGGCGGCGGCGCGGGCCAATCTGCAGCAGATCATTGCCAAGGCCAAGGCGGCCAATACGGCGATCCTGCTGGTCGGCATGCGCGCACCTGCCAATCTCGGTGCCGATTACCAGCACGATTTCGATGCCATTTACCCAGATCTGGCCAAGGCGCAGAATTTGCCGCTTTATCCCTTCCTCCTCGACGGCGTTGCCGGCGATCCATCGCTTAATCAGGCCGACGGGATCCATCCCAATGCCGCGGGGGTCGCGATCATCGTCAAGCGGCTCCTGCCCAGCCTCATCAAAGTGATGGACCAGGTGCAAGCAGCCGATAAATCCGATGCCGGTGGATCGAAGCAGGGCGCCGGCTGAAGATTGCGGATTTCTCTCGATCATGAATTCATCGTGACGGCACCACGACCGTTCCGGTTCGCTCTCACTCCCCTTCTCGATTGTGCTAATCAACTGCACACGGGTTTCACTACGCATTGAAAGGATATCGTATGGAGTACCGGCGTCTTGGGCGCAGCGATCTGCGCGTCAGCGTCATTTGCCTCGGCACCATGACCTTCGGAGAACAGAACAGCGAAGCCGATGGCCATCAGCAGATGGATTATGCGCTCGATCACGGCGTGAACTTTTTCGATACGGCGGAGATGTATGCGGTGCCGCCGCGGCGCGAAACCTATGGCCGTACCGAAGAGATCATCGGCACCTGGTTCAAATCGCGCGGCAAGCGTGACAAGGTCGTTCTCGCCAGCAAGATCGTCGGGCCGGATGAGCGTTTTCCCTATGTGCGCGACGGCAACCTGCGCTTCGATCGCAAGAACATTCAAGCGGCCGTGGATGCCAGCCTGAAGCGTCTGCAGACCGATTACATCGACCTCTATCAGCTGCATTGGCCAGAGCGCGAGGTGAATGTCTTCGGGCAACTGCTGTACAAGCACAACGAGAACCAGGACTGGACGCCGTTCGAAGAAACGCTGGATGCGCTGCAGGAAGTGGTGAAGGCCGGCAAGGTGCGTCAGGTCGGTCTCAGCAATGAAACCGCCTGGGGCGCCATGTCCTGGCTGAAGCTGGCCGAACAGGGCAAGGGCCCGCGCATGGCCAGCATCCAGAATGCCTATAGCCTGCTCAATCGCGCTTTCGAGGTCGGCGTCGCCGAAGTTGCCATCCGCGAGGATTGTGGCCTGCTCGCTTTCTCGCCGCTCGGCATGGGCGTCCTCTCCGGCAAGTATCTCGATGGTGCCGAGCCGGCCGGGGCGCGGCTGACGCTCTATGGCTTCTTCAAGCGCTATCGCAGCGCGCGTGGCGAAGCGGCGACCAAGGCCTATGTCAATCTTGCCCGTCGCCACGGTCTCGATCCCGCGCAAATGGCCCTCGCCTTCATCAACAGCCGCCGCTTCGTCACTGCCAATATCATTGGCGCGACCACGATGGAGCAGTTGAAGAGCAATATCGCCAGTGCCGATCTCAAGCTGTCGGACGACGTGCTGACGGAGATCGACGCGCTGCATCACGAGCACACAATCCCCTGCCCGTGATCGGCTTGCTGATCGAGCATCGGATTTGCCATCTATCGGCGGGGCGGGCTTGACTACCGCCCCGGCCACCTCACATCTTAAGAAGCATTAACCGTCCTCTTGCTGACAGCGCGAAAATGACAGTTCGCGGATTTCTGGCCAGCATGGCGGACGGCTGCTATCATTGAGTCGGCCGCAATCTCGAGTCGCGGCAATCGGATCACGCGAGGGCAAGATGCGTCTGTTCGTCGCCCTAACTCTGCCGGAGAATGTCCGCTGGCAGTTGCGGTTGCTTTGCGGCGGCCTGCCGGGCGCCAAATGGGTGCCGCCGGAAAATTTCCACATCACCCTCCGATTCCTTGGCGATCTCGATGGTCGCGATCTCGACTATGTCGACGCCGCCTTGGCTGGCATCCGGGTACCCTCTTTCTCGATCCGCCTCAATGGCGTCGGCCATTTCGGCAATGCTTCACGCATCCGGGCAATCTGGGCCGGCGTGGAAAAAGAGCCGGCGCTGCAGCATCTGCATGACAAGGTGGAATCTGCGGTGGTGCGGGCGGGGATCGAACCGGACGGGCAGAAATATACGCCCCATGTCACCTTGAGCTACCCCAAGGACCCCCCGATCAGCAAGGTGCAGCAATTCCTCGCCTCGCATAGCCTGTTCCGCACCGAGCGTTTCGAAGTGACACATTTCACGCTCTTCTCCAGCTTCATCGGCGGTGAGCATGCGATTTATTCGGCGGAACGTTCTTATGCCTTGTCGATGCCGATGGCGGCGGTGCGCTGACTTGCGGGTGTGACACCGTCAGTGCAGGAGTGCCGGAACCTCGCGCGGCGACACGCGCTGCGCGGCGCGCTGTGCCAGGCTCGTTCCATGAGCTGCTTTTTCAGCGCTGTGACCCAGTTGCGCATGTCCCCAGAGGAGGAGCTGCGCAGCGAAAGGCAGTTGATGGAATTGCGGATCGCCGTCGCAGCCTTCGCAAGATCGTCGTGATGATTGTCGTCGGTGCAGTGACTCGTTTGAGATCCAGTCGGATTGCGGGTTACCGTATCGTGCCGGGCGGTGGGGTTTGAAGGGGCCGGGCGACGGCTGGGGGAAATTCGCCGCGAGGTGATGATCGACTTCGGCGTGGGCCGAACACGCCGACCGCGATGTCGTGACCATCACCTCGCGAGCAAGACGGACCCTAACAGCCTTCAGGAGATATTGCAACTCATTCTCATTTGCAGAAGCAAAAATTTTCCCGACTGGTGCGCATGCATCCCGTGGAAGACTCGGCTATGCTTTTGGTCCGGCCTCCGGAGATGCCGATGCGCTTGGAGGCTTGGCCGGTACTTGGCGTGATAAGGATCAATCGGTTCAGGAGGGTTTCATGGTGGCGAAACTGACAGCGGCGGAACGCTCGGCTGCGCTTGCTTCCCTGCCTGGATGGGAGGCCGTGGATGGTCGCGATGCCATTCGGCGTAAAGTCAAATTCGCGGATTTCAACGCCGCCTGGGGCTTCATGACGCGGGTCGCCCTCCTCGCCGACAAGCAGGACCACCATCCGGAATGGAGCAATGTCTATAACCGCGTTGAAATCTTGCTAACCACGCATGATTGCGATGGCTTGAGCCAGCGCGATGTAAAGCTGGCCCAGGCGATCGATCGCATCCTGACGGAAAGCGGCAACTGATTACATCGTTAGCGCGGGCTCGCTTTGCTTATGCGATCTCGTGTCACGATGCCGGCGACAATGCCGATCTCGATCTCGACCTGTTCATCGGCCACCTTGATGGTACGCCGGCTTCCTCAGGACCGGCGTCAAATTGGCGCCCTGGGCCCGGTCCCACGTCCGGCACGCCCATGTCCCCGGACCTGCACTTCGCCGGGAAAATCCCCCCATTTCGCCGGAAGGAAGCCCAGCTGCCGGTGCCAGGTGGTTTTGTCCTTGGCAAGCCGGCTTAGGCCATTGCATAAAAGACCATGCCGTTGCATAAAAAGTCGAATGTCGCCAAGAAAGCGGCTTAACCGAGAAGATCCGAAGGATCCCGGTCGGAGGGTAGCCTGATCGCCAAAACTCAACCAGGAAGCGGCCAGGCGGGAGGAAGTTAAGGTTGAATGGTCGGGGCTCCCGATTTGCCGCAATCAACCGCCGATTGCATCCCCCAACTGCATGCTGTACATGCAGCTTTCTTCTCTATTGTTCATTTTCTGGGTTCTACCGGATCGGGCGACGCTGCCTCGCAAGAGTGCTGGCGCCGGTCGGCGAGCCGGCCGTGAAGCGATCGGCGCCGCAGCTCGCAACGACCTAAAGATCGCATATCGCAAGGAGGCGTAAGTGAAGAAGTTTACCATTCTGATGTCAGTAGCCGTCTTGGCGCTCAGCAGCGGCGCTGCCAGTGCCGCCGAAAAGATCAGGATCGCGACCGAAGGCGCCTATGCGCCGTTCAATTTCGTTGCTGATGACGGCAGCCTGCAAGGCTTCGACGTCGATATCGCCAAGGCGCTCTGCGAGAAGATGAAGGCGGATTGCGAGATCGTGAAGCAGGAATGGGACGGCATGATCCCCGGCCTGCTGGCGAAGAAGTTCGACGCCATTGCCGCATCGATGTCGATCACGGCCGAGCGCAAGCAGAAGATCGATTTTTCGAAGAAATACTACAACACCCCCGCCGTGATCGTCGCCCGCAAGGATGCCAAGATCGCCGTGGATGCCAATGGCAATCCGACCGATAAGGGCATGAAGGGCCTGAAGATCGGTGTGCAGCGCTCGACCATCCACGAGAACTATGCCCGGGCGCATTTCAAGGACGCCGAAATCGTTGTCTATGATTCCGCCGACAACGCCAATCTCGATCTGGTCAATGGCCGTATCGATGCCCGCATGGACGATATCCTCGCACTGCAAGAAGGCGTCCTGAAGACCGAAGGCGGCGATGATTTCAAGATCTTCGGCAAGGGCTTCGTCGGCGGCGAACTGGGCGAAGGCGTCGGTATCGGCGTGCGTAAGGAAGACACCAAGCTGCGCGATGCGTTCAGCAAGGCGATCCAGGAAATCCGCGCCGACGGGACCTATAAAAAGATCAACGACAAATATTTCAGCTTCGACGCTTACGGCGACTAAGGTCGACGCAAGGACTGGCCGCCGGTTTCTGGGACGACCGGCGGCCAGTGTTTTTTCCGGCCTGTTCTTTTAAGATGCTTGGTGCCGTCTTTTCCGTGACGGCAGGTTTTCGGATATAGTCGCATCATACCAACGCTGCCCAGCGGGCGGCGGATGCCGGCATAGCGGTTTTCCGCCCAAGAATTAAAGTACCAGGATTAGGGTGACGGCATGTTTGACTTGAAAGGTTATGGCCATCTTCTGTTCGAAGGCGCCCTGGTCACCATCGAAGTGGCGATCTGCGCCATGATCGTGGCGATCGCGCTCGGTTTGATCGGCGCCGCTGGCAAGCTTTCCAAGAACCCTGTCGCTCATTTCTTCGCCAATACCTACACGATCGTCATCCGCGGCGTGCCGGAACTGGTCTTGCTGCTGCTGATCTATTTCGGCGGCACGGTGCTGCTGCAAACCGTTGCCGGCCAGCTTTTCGGCCGCGAGGAGCCGATCGACATCAATAACTTCGTTGCCGGCGTGCTGGTGATCGGTTTCGTTTACGGCGCCTTCGCCACCGAGGTGTTTCGGGGCGCCTTCCAATCCATTCCCAAGGGACAGATCGAAGCGGCCATGGCCTGCGGCATGAGCAAGGGCCAGGTTTTCTGGCGCATCAAGCTGCCGCAGGTCTGGCGTTTCGCCATTCCCGGCCTTGGCAATGTCTGGCTGGTGCTGCTGAAGGCGACGGCAATCATTTCGGTGATCGGCCTGCCCGAATTGACGCGCCAGTCCACCATCGTCATGAACCCCACGCGCAAGCCGTTCACGGTGTTCCTGATCGCCGCGGCTCTTTATTTGATCATGACGGCGGTATCCGATGTGTTCCGGCACCGCTTTGAGCGCCGCGCCGCGCTCGGCATCCGCCGAATCTGAGAGGGGCAAGGCAATGAGCTTCGATTTTCCGCTGATCTGGAACAGCCTGCCCGATCTCCTTGGCCGCGGCCTTGTCCTGACGATTCAACTGACCTTGCTGTCGGTGCTGGCGGGGCTATGCCTTGCCGTGCCGCTGGGCATCCTGCGGGCTTCGCACAATCCGTGGATCTCCAAGTCGATCTATATCTACACTTATGTCTTTCGCGGCACGCCGCTGCTGATCCAGCTCTTCCTGATCTATTACGGCCTCGGCCAGTTCCACTGGATCAAAAGCACCTTCCTGTGGGATTTCCTGCGCGAAGGCTTCTGGTGCTGCTTGATCGCCTTCACCCTGAACACTGCCGCCTATACGACGGAAATTCTGCGCGGGGCGATCCAGAACGTATCCCATGGCGAGGTCGAGGCGGCCCGTGCCATCGGCATGCCACGCTTCACCGTGCTGCGGCGGATCATTCTGCCGCAAGCCTTCCGCATCATGCTCCCGGCCTATTCCAACGAGGTGGTGCTGATGCTGCAGGCGACGTCGATCGCCAGCCTGGTGACCTTGCTGGAGCTGACGGGGGTCGCCCGGGTCATCATCGCCCGGACCTTTGCGCCCTATGAGCTCTTTATCACCATTGCGCTGATCTATCTCGCCCTCACCTACGGCATCATCTGGCTGTTCAAGAAATGGGAACAGCACCTGATGCGCCATCTCGGAGAGCGGCCGGCCGATGCACCTGCGGAAGGCGCCCTGGTGACCCGCTAGGCTTGGCCGTCAATCGACCGGCATGAAGGCGTCAAGCGGCCGCCGCTGATCGCCCGTCGGGGTGAAATTCTCCGGCGCCAGCCAACTCTCGAAAGCAACCTTGCGGGCGGGCCATTCCCGGTCGGTGATCGCATACCAGGCGGTATCGCGGTTACGGCCCTTATAGATCGTCGCCTGGCGAAAGATGCCCTCGAAGCGAAAGCCGAGGCGCTTCGCCGCAGCGCACGAGGGCGCGTTAAGGGCGTCGCATTTCCATTCATAGCGGCGATAACCCAATTCATCGAACACCCGGCGCATCATCAGATACATGGCCTCGGTGCCTGCCGCCCGGCGCTGCAAGGCCGGGCTATAGTTAATATGACCGACCTCGATCACCCCCACCGCCGGCTCGATCCGCAGGTAACTGGCGATGCCCACGGCCTTTTCGCTCGCCAGATCGATGATGGCATGAAACAGCGGATCATCTCCTTCACAGCTCTTCAACATCCAGGCCCGATAATCGGTAAGGTTGTTGAAGGGTCCATAGGGCAGATAGGTCCAATTCCGGCCCTCGCGATCAAGTAGGTTCGCGCCGTGCAGATCGGCAGCGTGGTGATCCGCCGCAAGCGGTTCGACGCGGCAAAAGCGGCCGGTCAGGGCGGTGCGCGGCGGCCGCGGCCTGGCGGTCCAATCCGGTACCGGGAATCCGATCTGCTGCCCGAGGTGATTGACATGGTTGCCCATTTTGCGCTCCGATTTGCTGGCCGGACGAAAAGACCCCCGGAAGACCCGAACAGGGGATGATTCCAAACTGATTATGCCACCGATCTATCGACGCCGCGTCAAGCCGGCCAGAGCCGGAACGCGGGCATATCGTAGGTCCGCTCGGACGATGCGACCACATCGCCCGGTCCTGCATCGCCCGGTCCTGCATCCATCCGTTCTGCGTCGGCCGATCACCTGGCACCGTTTCGAGAACGCCATGCGGCCGGCAACCGCGTGTCGATTTGGCGGGCGGGCAATATAGGAGCGTTGGCATGGAGCATACTGCCGATGACGCAACGACCTTAATTCGTCGTTTGAGCGATCAGCTCTCCGGCGCTCATAAGCAGGTCTATCTGGACCGATTGGCGCAGACATTGGCGCCGCTCATTCCCGCCGATTACTTGATGATCGGGCGCCTCAGCCATGCATCGCAGCACAATTCACAGCCCGGTAGCCCGACCGAGCGTCTGGTAACCATCGTCGCCCTCGCTGGCATGGAAAACCTGCCGGCGGAGATGGTTTACGCACTGAGCGGGTCGCCCTGCGCCAATACCGTCGAAGGCGGCGCCTGCTTCATTCCCGACGATGTGCAGCGGCTCTTTCCGGACGATCGCATGCTGGCCGAAATGGGGATCCGGGGCTATGCCGGCGTCATATTGCGGGATCAAAGCGAGCAGCCAATCGGCCTGATGGTCGCCTTGCGCCGCCGGCCTTTCGATCCGGAGCATAATGCGCTTGGCCTGCTCGAGCTTTTTGCCGACCGCGCGGCGATCGAATTGCAGCGCATCTCGGAATCCGCCGAACGGCAGAAACGCCGGCAGCGCGAAGAGCGCCTGAATGCCGCCCTTATCGAGATTCTCAAGGACGGCCAGCCGGCGGGGATGCCGCTATCCGAAGCGCTCAGCCGCATCTGCGAAGGTGCTGCCAAAGGCCTGCAAGTGGAACGCTGCAGCGTCTGGGTGCCGGACGAGGATCACCGCCATATCATCTGCATCGCCCGCTGTTGCACGTTTAGCCAGGAGCCGCTGGAAGCGATGAAGCTAGCCGATATGCCGCTTTACCGCGCGGCTTTGGAAAGGGAACGTGTACTCGTCGTCGACGATGTCGTCGGCGACGCGCGCGTCGGCGAATTCAGCGGCAGCTATTATCGCGGTACCGATATCGGCGCCCTCATCGCGGTTGCCATCGCCGCCTATGGCCACGATTACGGGACCTTCTGCATCGAACGCAATGCAGCCGACCGCAGCTGGCAACCGGAAGAGATCAATTTCTGCATCGCCATCGCGTCGCTGATGTCGGTGCTGTTCGAATCCGAGTACCGGCATCAGGCGCAGCAGGAGGCCGAGGCGTCGAGCCGCGCCAAGATGGAGTTCCTGGCCAATATGAGCCATGAGCTGCGTACCCCGCTCAATGCAATTATCGGCTTTTCCGACCTGCTGCGGCAGCGTTCGCCGGGCCATGGCACCAGCAATGACACGGCACACGAATACCTATCGATCATTCACGATGCCGGCCGGGCTTTGCTCGACCTCATCAACAGCGTGCTCGAACACGCGGCCCTCGCCGCGAATGCCAGCGGTATCAGCAACGATATCGTCAATGCAGCCGAGCTTTGTCATGAAGTCGCGAATATCTGCCGCCGAGATCTGGAACAGCGCCGGCATCGGCTGGTCTGCACTGTTTCGCCCGATCTGCAGTTTCGCGGCGACCGCATCAAGTTGCGCTCTTTGCTGACCAATCTTCTTAGCAATGCGATCAAATACACGCCGAATGAAGGACGTATCGAAATCAATTGCGGCGTTGCCGGCCAGCAGCCGATGCTCAAGGTGACAGATAGCGGCATTGGCATGGAACCCGCGCAAGCGGTCCTCGCCCTCGAACCGTTTCACCAGATCGAGAATATCTATACCAAGAAGGTTGGCGGCACCGGTCTCGGCCTCGCGATCGTGCAGCGCATCGTCGATCTGCATGGCGGCCGTCTTGATATCGAGACGGCACCGGGCAAAGGTCTCATCGCCACGGTAACCCTGCCGGAGGACCGGCTGGTGAAGATGGCCTGATTCGGCGATCAGATCATTCGCAATCGATGCGGCGGGCCGGTGTGATGAAGGGCACCGGCGGATCATGCCGCGGCGCCGCAGCGTCGCTGATCTCCCAATCCTCGATGGCGATAAACTGACCGGCGCTACCGGCCTGGGTGACGGGGAGAATGCAGAATTCCACCAGATAGATGGCGCCCGATTTCGCTGGCCAGTCATAAGTCCCGTAGACCGGGCATTGCTGCGACCAAGCTCGACGATAAGCTTCTATCCCCTGGTCGATGTAATTGTATTGCTCACCGGTCATCTCGTCGAGATAGAGTCCGGTGAATTCGGCGCCGTTCATATCGACCACTTTGGTGCCAACCAACCGGTAGAACACCCGGAAAGGCTGGGCCTCGACTTCGGCAATCAGCAGGTAGGGCAGCAGGCTCGTCAGCTCGGCAGGATCTATGTCGCTGCGGTCCGGGACGGCTCGCCCGGCGCATTTAGCCTGCCAATAGTCATGGAGCCGATGGATGCGGGCGGACCTGATCTGGTCCCGGGGAATCAAGGCGAACATTGACACGCAATTCTATTCCTGGCGGAAACTTCCAACCCTGTCGCGGGACCGCAACGCAAGCGGTCGCGCCCTTGGCGAGGATTGGTTTGTACCAGTTCCCGCCGGATTTCAACAGGACGTGAAATGTCGCCGGTCGAGATGCGCCGCTTTCTGGTGATTGTGGACGTCAAGGAATGACAACCGCCGGTGCCGCTAGCGGACTGTCCGCTTGCAGTTTGAAACGCGGCGAAGATGTGGCACAACGCTGGTTATGCCAAGCCAGCGGGACTGCCACAATCCGGTTTCGGCGGTTAATGCAGGCATCGAGAGGATATCGGCTTTGACACGCAAGGGGGTTACCCTGAAGGACGTTGCTGCCGCCGCGAATGTGTCGCGCGCCACGGCAGCCCGCGCGCTCAATAGCTACGGTTATGTCGGCGATCAAACGGCGCTGCGGGTCATCGAGGCGGCCGATGCTTTAGGTTACCGGGCGAACCGCGTGGCGCAGGCCCTGCGCAGCGGCCAGCTGCCAATTGTCGGCTATCTGCCGGGCGATATCCAGAATCCCTTTTTCGCCCGTATTGCCCATGATCTTGAAGTGGAGTTCAGGAAACAGGGCCACAACCTGTTGATTGCCAGCAGCGAGGAGAATGTCGAGCAGGAGCGGGAACTTCTCGAAAGCCTCCGCTCGCTCAGTGTGCGGGGTTTCATTCTCGCCCCCACGTCGGCGACCGACAATCAGCATATCCTCAAGCTCGCCCGCGAGGGGGCGCCGATCGTTCTGATCGACCGGGTCTCGGAGAATGTGCGCTGCGACAGCGTGCTGGTCGATAACGAAGGCGGGGCGCGGGAAGCGGTGGATTACCTGGTCGCCAACGGACATCGGCGCATCGCGCTGCTGCGCGACGAATCCCGCATCTTCACTGCCCAGGAGCGGCTGGCGGGCTACCGGAATTCCCTGCAGGCGCACGGCATCGAGCTCGATGAGACGCTGATCGGCGTGTCGCGCTCGACCGTCGAACATGCGATCGAAGCGACGATTCGCTTGTTCTCCCGCCGCGACCGCCCGACCGCGCTTTTCACCGTGGACAGCCTCATGACGCAAGGGGCCCTTCTCGCCCTGCGCTCGATGGGGTTATCGATCCCCCAGGACGTCTCGCTGGTCGGCTTTGACGATTTCGATCTCGCCACCTTCACCGATCCGCAGATTACCGTCATGGCACAGCCCATTGCCGAGATCGGGCCGCTGGCGGCACAAATGCTGCTCGACCGGCTCGCCGGCAAGAAAGTGGCGCCCCGGCTTACCCGCTTTCCAACGCGCCTCATCGTGCGCGGTTCGGTTTCGCATCCGAAGAAGCGTTAAGCACGGGCCGCGTCTCGCCCCGGCTCGCCAAATCTGCTTGCCAAACGGCAGTATTCCGCTTAACCTCGCTGTGAGATCGATCTCACACACCTTTTGTGGCATGTGAGATCGATCTCACACGGATATTTGCGCTAGATCGATGCCGATCGCGCCGGACATCCGCGGCAACAGATACGAGGAAGATCACATGCTCAATTTCGACAAGGACCGCTTCGTGCGAATTCAAAGCGGCGCCGTTTCCATCGCCGGTGACGTGCGGGACGTCATGCGGAAGCTATTGTCGGAAGGTATCGAGCGGCTCTACTTCATGGGAACCGGCGGTGTCCAGTTGCTGACCTTGCCGGCGATCGAACTGGCCCAGCGTCATTCCGTTTTTCCGGTGAGCTGGCAGTATCCGGCCCAGGTCGTCGTTAATCCGCCGGCCGGCCTCGACAAGAAGGCTCTTGTCGTCATCCCCTCGCTTTCCGGCACGACCAAGGAGAGCGTCCAGCTTCTTTCTTTCCTGAAGCAGCGCGGCGTGCGTACCCTCTCTCTGACCGGCCACAAGGATACGCCGCTGGCGCAGGACGCCGATTTCAATTTCACCAATTTCGCCGAAGACGACACATCCTCGGAATCCTTCTATCTGCAGACTTTGCTGATTGTCCTCGCGCTGCTTGCCGAGCGCGGCGATTATGGCGATTACGACAAGATCGTCGCCGAGCTGAAGCAATTGCCGAAACTGCTGGTGGATGCGAAGGAAGCCTTTGAGCCCAAGGCCGCCGAGCTTGCTGCGACCATCAAGGACGAAACCTATCACATCTTCACCGGCGCCGGTTCGGTCTGGCCGGAAGCGCATTATTACGGCATGTGCATCCTGGAAGAGATGCAATGGATCCGCACCCGACCGGTGCATGCGGCGGATTTCTTCCATGGCACGCTGGAACTTGTCGAGCCCGGCGTCAGCGTTTTCCTGTTCAAGGGCGAAGATGCCACGCGGCCGCTGGGCGACCGGGTGGAAAATTTCGTCAAACGCTATTCGGATAAGGTCCGCATCCTCGATACCGCCGACGTAAAGCTGCCCGGCATTTCAGGCGAGGTCCGCGCCCTGATTTCACCGATCGTGTTGGCGACTCTGTTGGAACGCCTCAGCGCTCATCTTGAGGTTTTGCGCAATCATCCGCTGACGACGCGGCGCTATTACAAGCGCGTCGAATACTAAAAACAACACTGGAAGGAGATGCACATGAAACGCTCACTGCACGTCGTCGCGGTCACCGTCGCCGCCGCCACGGCGCTCGGCTTCTCGGCCGGCAAAAGCTACAGCGCCGGCAAGGCGGTGGAGGCTGATCCGGCCGCCAAGGTCGATTACAGCGGCACCCTATCGGTGCTGACGAAGTTCGGCCTGCAGCAATTGTCGCCCTATTTCGTCGATCTCGCCAAGGAATATGAAAAGCTTCACCCCGGCGTGAAGGTGGAGCTCATTCAGGAGAGCGATGACAGCGTCAAGGGCAAGACCAAGACACTGGTAGCCTCGAATTCGCTTACCGATGTCTATTTCTCCTGGACGGGAAGCTGGGGCGGCAATTTCGTTCGCGGCAACCGCGCGGTCGATCTCAGCAAGGTGATTGGTCCCGACACTGAATGGGGCAAGTCGCTGGTGCCGGCGGCTGTCCAGGCCTTCCAGTATAACGGCAAGTATTACGGCATCCCGCTTTATCTCGATGCCAAGTTCATGGGCTACAACAAGCAGATCTTCTCCAAGCTCGGCTTGAGCGCGCCCAACAGCTTCGAGCAGCTGCTGTCGAACTGCGATACGATCAGAAAAGCCGGCATCGTGCCGATCTCCCTCGGCAACAAGGAGGCTTGGCCGGTGGTGCATTATGTGGGCCAGCTCCTGGCCTATGACGTGCCGCGCGAAACGCTGGAACGCGACTTCAATCCGAAGACCGCGAAGTTCGACGATCCAGGCTATGTCGCAGCGCTGAAGCAATTCAAGGAACTGGCCGACCGCTGCACCAATGGCGCGACGATGAATGGCGAATCCTACGCTTCGGCATTGCAGGCTTTCAGCAATGCCAAATCGGCGATGTATTATCAGGAGATCATCGAATTCGATCAAAGCGCTGCGCCGGATTCCGCGTTGAAGCAGGCCGATTTCGGCTTTTTCGTCCTGCCGGTGCCGGAAGGCGCCAAAGGCGATGCGAAAGCCGTCGAAGGAGCGCCTGAAGGCTACATGATCAACACCGCCTCGAAGAATATTCCGCTGGCGATCGACTTCATGAAATTCGTGACCTCGAAGGAACATGGCCAGGTCCTCTCGGCACCGCCTTACGGCCAGCCCAGCGCGACGGTCGGTGGTGCGTCGGAAAAGAGCATGAGCCCGGCGGTCGTCGAAGGCCTGCAGGTGCTGAAATCCGCCTCCTATCTGATGCCCTGGCTCGACACGGCGAATTCGCCGCGCGTGGCCGCTGCCTGGCTGTCCAGCCTGCAGGCACTGGCCGGCGGATCGATGACCCCGGAACAGGTCATGGATCAGGTCAAGGAAGCCGCCGCCGCGGATGCGAAAAAATAACGCGCAGTTGACAAAACAATGGCTGTGACTGGGGTAAATAGCGGCGCTGTTTCCTACGGCGCTGCGACCGGCCAGGGCGCAAGCGGGGCTCCCAAACCCCGCTTGCGCAATCTCTTGTCCTTCCGTTGGGTCGCGGTCGCGGTGATCCTCATCGGCTGGTTCGTTTATTACCCCATCGTCGACAATTTTGTCGTCAGCACCACCGACCAGGACATTTTCACCGGCGAGGTGACCAATGTCGGCCTGGCGAATTATGACCGGCTCCTGAATGACCCGATCGTCTGGACATCGCTTTGGAACAACAGCCTCTATGCGGTGATCTCCATCGTCTTCCAGGTCTTCGGCGCCTTCCTGCTGGCGGCGATTATCGAAGGTCTTGGCTCGGAGCGCCTGCAGCGGTTCTGGCGAGCGATCTATTTTGTTCCTTCGGCGATTTCAATCACAGTGAGCGGCCTTCTCTTCTATTTCATCTATCAGCCGGAGATCGGCCTCCTGGATGCGGCCTTGAGATCGGTCGGCCTTGATGCACTGGTGAAACCCTGGCTCGGCGATCCAAAAACGGCGATCTACGCCATCATCGCCATGAGCCAGTGGCAGGGTTTCGGCTATTCGACGCTGCTCTTCGCCATCGCTATCCAGAAAATTCCCCGCGAGCTTTATGATGCGGCGATCATCGACGGCGCCGGCCCGCTGCGTCGGCTGTGGAGCATCACCTTCCCGCTGACCCGCGAGATGACCGGGCTCATGATCATCATCACCATCACCGGCGCCTTTCAGGTCTTTAACGAGGTCATGGTGATGACAGCGGGTGGCCCCAATAACAGCAGCCAGGTTCTCGGTACCTGGCTCTATCAGCAAGGTTTCATCGAGAACAATTTCGGCTATGGCGCGGCAATCGCCGCGGTGATCTTCGTGGTCACCATGGTGACCGGCATCGCGCAGCTCCTCTATACCAGACGGCGGAGGGTGCAGTTTTGACCGCTCTGTCTTCCACGCGGCCTCTTGGCCGGGCGACCTCCCAGGCGAATGTCTGGAACGTCATCGCCAAGACGTTTCTGCACGCCTTCCTGATCTGCCTCGGTGTTATCGTCATCTATCCGCTCCTCTGGATGGCGCTGAACGGCTTCAAGAATAACGCACAGATTTTCGGCAACCCCTTCGCTTTGCCGATCGGCTGGTCATGGGAAAATTATGTCCAGGCCTGGAACCAAGGTGTGCGCGATTATGTGAGCGTCAGTATCCTGGTGACCGTCGCCTCCGGCCTCTGCACAGTGCTGGTCAGCGCCTGGACTGCCTTCGGGCTGACGCGCACCAAGATGCCGGCAAAGCCCCTGGTCGTCGGCTTCGTCCTCGGCGGGTTGATGCTGAGCCCCACCGTGGCGGTCATTCCGCTCGTCAAGATGATGCAGGCGCTCGGCCTCTACAATACCTACTGGGCGCTGATCATTCTCTATACGGCCTTCCGGGTGCCCTTCAGCACCTTCCTGATCCGCGCTTATATGCTCGATCTGTCGCGCGATCTCGATGAGGCCGCGGTGATGGATGGGGCGAGCGAGGGTCAGATCTTCTGGCGCATCACCCTGCCGCTTTGCCGGCCCATCATCGTTTCCTGCATCATCCTGCATGTGCTCTTTGCCTGGAATGAATATCTCTTCGCCATGATCTTCTCGAGCGGGGTCGGCGCACAGACGCTGCCGGTGGGCCTGACCTCGATCATGGCGACGCACGGCACCAATTATGCCGAAGTCTTCGCGGCGATGACGATCTCGGCCTTGCCTATCGTGATCGTCTTCTTCGCCGCCCAGCGCTATTTCATCCGCGGCCTGTCCGAGGGCATCGGCAAATAGTGGTTTTCCGAAAGGGAGGTTCATGCAGCGGCTTGCATCCAGCCAGTTGATCGGCGCCAATTTCAGCTTCCAGCATTTCCCCTTCGAGAAGGTGGTGGAGGTGCTGCGGGATTTCGGCCTGCGCGAAATCGAGTTATGGGGTACTGCCCAGCACCTCGATCTTTACCATGCGACCGATTCCCGCATCGAGCGGGTGCGCCGCGTCCTGGCGGATAACGGCATCTCCACCTTGTGCTTCACGCCGGAACAGGTGCTCTATCCGATCAATATCGCCTCGGGCGATGCCGAACTGCGGCGCGCCAGCATCGATCGCTTCTGCCGCGGGGCCGATATCTGCGCGGCTTTGGGTGCGCGTTATCTCTTCCTGACCTCGGGCCGCGGCTACGAGACGGAAGCCCAGGAAACAGCGTGGAAGCGCTCCGTCGACTCGATCCGGGAGATTGCCGGCTATGCGGGACGCAGCGGCATTCGCTGCCTACTCGAACCATTGCAGCGAATCGAAACGAATATCCTGCTGGATGCCGCCGGCGTCCGCCGCATGCTGGGTGAGATCGGCGCCGATAATATCGACGTGGTCCTGGACACCGTCGCCATGGCCGCGGCGGGCGATACGGTGGCGGATTATTTCCGTCTGTTCGGCACGCGGGTGGCGCATGTCCAGGTAGTCGATGGAAAGCCGGCCGGACATCTGGTCTGGGGCGACGGCAATCTGCCGCTCGGACAATACATGTCGCAACTTGCGGAACACGGCTATGCCGGTAAGCTCACCTTCGAACCTTTCGGCGACGGTTCCTATGCGCTCGATCCAGTCTCGGCCTGGAAACGTTGCCTCGCTGGCATCGAACCCTATCTCGATCGGGCACGGTGAGCGCATGACACGCAATGCCTCGCCCAAGCTCGTCACCGTTGGCGACAATTGTCTCGACGTCTATCTGACGAAGGATTTCATGACCGTCGGCGGCAATGCGCTGAATGTCGCGGTGCAATGGCGGCGACGCGGCTGGCCGGCCCGGTATTTCGGCGCGGTCGGCAACGATCCCGAAGGCGACATCGTGCTCCAGGAAGTCACCCGGTTCGGCTTGCCGGCGGAGGATGTCGAACGACGCCCCGGCGGCACGGCCGTCACCTTGCTGCGGGAGGAATTCGGCGATCGGAAATTCCTGCTGGAATCCTTCGGCGTCGGCGAAAACTATATGCCCGCACCCAAGCATTATGACGAGATCGCTGCTGCCGATTGGGTGCATCTCGGCACCAATGCCAATGCCGACCTGTTGCGGCGCCTGGTGGAAGAGCGCATCCGCTTCAGCATCGATGTCTCGACGGCGCATCTGGCGCTGCCGCTCACCGGTGTGCCGCTGGTTTTTGCTTCGGGGCCCGAAAACGAGGATGAACCGGTCGAGCCGCTGCTCGGCGCGCTGCGCAAAGCGGGTGCGCAACAGGCCGTTCTCACCTGCGGGCGGCGGGGCGCCTTCTTCCATGACGGCGACGCCATCCGCCATGTTGCGGCGACGCCGGTCGATGTGCTCGATACCTGCGGCGCTGGCGACAGCTTCATCGCCTCCTTTGTAATCGCGTTGATCTGCGAAAAGCGGGTGGCGACCGACGCGCTCAACCGGGCGACGGCCGCCGCCGCCCAGACCTGCCTGCATATCGGGGGTTTCCCGCAGGAGCCGCGGCCGATTCCGGGCTGGCTGCTGACCAAATATGCCGATTATATCGACCGGGCGGAGGCCTGAGGTGACGGGGTTGCGTTTGCGTCAACCGGTCGCTGCGGCGCCTACCAATCGGTCCTTTTGGCTGCAGGATATCGCGGCGCAGGCGGCGACCCACGCCCTGCAAGGCGAGGAACGGGCCGATATCGTCATTGTCGGCGGCGGCTTCACCGGCTTGTGGACCGCCTTGCGCATCCGCGAACTCGCGCCGGAAATGCGGGTGGTCATTCTCGAGGCCGATCTTTGTGGATCGGGCGCCTCGGGTCGCAATGGCGGCCAGGTTCATTCCTGGTTTGCCGAACTGGACCAGATCAGTGCTGTGGTCGGTGATGCAGAAGCGCGGCAGCTTTGCGCCGAGACGGTGGATGCTATCGGCGAGCTGGAGGAGCTTCAGCAGCAAGGTGTGATCGACATGGATCTGCGGCTCGATGGCTGGCTGTGGACGGCGAGCTCAAAGGCCCAGGAAGGCGCCTGGTCGCGTGCGGTGGCGATGACCGAGGCCGCCGGCACAAATCGTTTCAGGCAATTGAGTGCCGGAGAGATTGAACAGCGCAGCGGCTCCTCTGTTTCTTATACAGGTATCATCGAGCCCCATGCCGGTACCGTCCATCCGGCGAAACTTGCGATCGGCCTGCGCGATCTGGCGATCTCGCGCGGCGTTGTCATTCATGAGCGCAGCCCGGTGATCGATATCCTGCCGGGCCGGATCTGCACATTGCGCACGGCGCGCGGTGCGGTGCAGGCCGAGAAAGTGGTACTGGCGGCGAATGCCTGGCTCTCGGCCGTTCCCGAGCTGCGGCGCCATCTTTACGTGGTGGCGAGCCAGGTGATCGCCACTGCCGAAGTGCCGGATCTGCTTGACCACATCGGCTGGCGCGATGGCGTTTCGATCTGCGATTCCCAGGCCCATGTCCTCTATTATCAACGCACGCCGAAAGGCCGCGTCATCTTCGGCCGGGGCAGCGGCAATGTCGCCTTTCGCGGCGATGTCGGCGCCAGCTTCAACCGCAGCCCGCAACACGGGCGCGACAATATTCGTGAGCTGCACCGAGTCTATCCGGGCTTGCGCCAGGTGCAAATCGATTACGACTGGGCCGGTCCGATCGATTGCACGCCGGAACATGTGCCGGTCTTCGACCACCTGCAGGACCAACCCAATATTTTCTTCGGCATGGGCTTCAACGGCACCGGCATCGCCCAGACGCCGGTTGCGGGGCGCATTCTCGCCAGCCTGGTGCTGGAGCGCAGGGACCGCTGGAGCGCCAGCGGATTGGTCGGGCTCAAACGCCGGATGAGCTTGCCGCCGGAACCCTTGCGCTATCTCGGGGCGAGATTGGTGCGGGCGGCGATCCGCCGGCGCAACGATCTGGAAATCCGCAATGAAAAGCCGGGCGCCTTCACCCGCTGGCTGTCGGAACTTAAACCGGGTGGACCCGCGGAATGACGGGCGCGCAGAATACCGGCATCAATATCAATCCGGCGGCACATTCAGGAAAACATCATGGCTGATCTATCCCTCAGGCAGGTCCGGAAATCCTTCGGTGGCATGACGATCCTCCAGGGCATCGATCTTGAGATCGAGTCCGGCGAATTCATCGTTTTCGTCGGACCGTCAGGTTGCGGCAAATCCACGCTGCTGCGCCTGATCGCCGGGCTGGAGGAGATCACCGAGGGTACGATCAGCATCGCTGGCGAGGTGGTCAATCATGTCCCGCCCTCCAAACGCGGCATCGCCATGGTGTTCCAATCCTATGCGCTTTATCCGCATATGACGGTCTATGACAACATGGCCTTCGGCATGAAGATCGCCCGGGAAAGCAGGAAGGAGATCGACCGGCGGGTGCGCCAGGCGGCGGAGATCCTGCAGCTGAGCAAATATCTCGATCGCCTGCCCAAGGCGTTATCGGGCGGCCAACGCCAGCGCGTCGCCATCGGCCGCGCCATCGTGCGCAATCCAAAGGTCTTTCTGTTCGACGAGCCGCTCTCCAATCTGGACGCGGCGCTGCGTGTCGCCACCCGCATGGAGATCGCCAAGCTCAAGGACGCCATGCCGCAGACGACAATGATCTATGTCACTCATGATCAGGTCGAGGCGATGACCTTGGCAGACCGCATCGTCGTGTTGAAAGACGGGCGCATCGAGCAGGTCGGCACGCCGATGGAGCTCTATAAGAAGCCGTGCAATCTGTTCGTCGCCCAGTTCATCGGCTCGCCGGCGATGAATATCCTGCCGGCAAGTATCGAACGCGCCGGCACGTACACTTCGGTCAAGCTGGCGGGCGGAATGAGCGCGCAGTTACCCCTGGAAACGCCGGAGACGGTGACAGGAGCGACGGTCAGCTTTGGCGTCCGGCCGGAAGATCTGCGGATTGCCAACGATGGCGCCGATGTCCTGCTGCAGGGTAAGCTCAGTTACATCGAACAACTCGGTGAAGTGCAGCTTGCCTATCTCGATATCGGCGCAGGCGATCAGCCGCTCATCGCCAAGCTGCCGGGCGGGCTGGAGGTCAAGCGCGGCGCCGAGCTGCGCCTCACCGCCAATCCCGAAGACGTCTATCTCTTCGATCAGAGCGGCCGGTCGTTCGCTGGCCGGGAGGATGCGGCCTCTGTGTGAAGCGCGGCCCTAGGCCGATTTGAGCAAAGCGCGGAATTGCGGATCGAAGGTTCGCGAGATCGGCTCCATAGCGGCACCCTGGGCGACCACCCAGAGATCGGCGGTGCCGACCGTCAGGCGCGGCAAAGAGCGGCCGGGCCGATGCGAGACCGAGGACAATAGCGGCTCGACATGGCGGGTGATTGCCAGCAGCAGGCCGGGCGGTAATTGTCCGCCGACCACGACCGTCTGCGGATCGAACAGGGCTTCGACGATCTGGATCGCCTGACGCAGATGCCGGCCGGCCTGGACGGTCCAGGCATCGAGGCGCGGATCGCCCACAGCCAGCAAAGCCTCCAATTTGGGAAAGAGATTGGCCGCGCCGGGATCGAGATCGAGCGCGCGGCAGGCGGAGAGGACGGAGACATAATGCTCCAGCGTCCTTGATCCCTCCGACTCCCGATCTTCCGATCCGGCGGCCGGCAGCTGGCCGATCTCCCCGGCATTGCCTGCAGTGCCGGCATAGATCTCGCCCTGGATGATCAGCCCGGCGCCCAGGCCATAGCCGATATAGAGATGCACGAAGTGATCGAGCCCGCTGGCGGTGCCATACATCTTTTCCGCCATCGCCGCGGCGCCGGCATCGTTCTGCAACACCGCTTCCAGGCCGGTTTCCGTGGTCAGCCGTTCGATCAGCGGGAATTCATGCCATTCGCGCATCACCCAGGGATCGATCAAGGTATCTGCCGGCGGATGCTGCGGGTCCGACCAGACGCCGAACGGCCCCGGCATGGCGACACCGAGGCCGAGCAAGCGGGGGGCGCCCGGCGGCGCCGCGAGATCGATGTCGCGGCGGATCGCGGCGACCAGATCGAGCAGGATGGCGAAACCCTTTTTAGCTCCCCCTTTGGGCAGGCGATGGCGATGACGGCTAAGGGTGCGGCCGCTGAGATCGGCGCCGATGCCGAGGATCTGATGGCGATCGATGTGAATGCCGAGGGAATAGGCGCCGCTGGCAACGATGCGATAGGGGGTAGCCGGCTGCCCGCGACCGCCGCGGATCGGCGCATCGGCGGAGACCAGACCGGTTTCAACGAACTGATCGATGATATTGCTGACAGTTTGCGGCGTCAGCTGCGTCGCGCGGGCGATCTCGGCGCGCGATAGGCTGCCGTTCAGGCGCAAGGCGTCGAAGACGACACGGCGGTTATGGGCACTGGCGCCGCCCAGATTGGTCCCCGCCGTCGCGTTGATCCGCCGTGTCAACCTTGTCCCGCTCCCCTCTGGCACCGGCAGCCTATCGATTGACAGGCTGGACAAATTCCCGGAAACTCAATAAGTCAAACAAATTGATTTAATTCGAAAGGCGATGCAAGTACCTTTCGTGGATCTAATCATGGCAAGTTCCATGATGTTTGGTGCAAACCGCCGGCTGGAGAAAGGCACGGCGCAGCTTGGGAGGAAGGGATGTCAGGTAAGTTTCAATCGCTGATCATGCAGGCGATTATCGGCGGCGGTCTCCTGGCCGGCGGCCAGATGATCGGTCACGGCGCGCTCGCTGATACCACCATCAACGCGCTGTTCATGAGCCAGGCGGCTTACAGCGAATCCGATGTGCGGGCGATGACCGCGGATTTTGAAAAGGCCAATCCGGGCATCAAGGTGAATGCCGAATTCGTGCCCTATGAAGGCCTGCACGACAAGACGACCCTGGCCCAAGGTGCGGGCAGCGGCTACGACGTGGTGCTGTTCGACGTGATTTGGCCGGCCGAATTTGCCGAAAACAAGGTGCTGGTCGATGTCACCGACAAGATCACGCCGGAAATGAAGAAAGGCGTTCTACCGGGCGCCTGGACCACCGTCGAATATAAGGGCCATCGCTACGGCATGCCCTGGATCCTCGACACCAAATATCTGTTCTACAATACCGAGATCCTGAAGAAGGCCGGCATCGCCCATCCGCCCAAGACCTGGGCGGAATTGGAAAAGCAGGCCGAGATTATCAAGAATAAGAAGCTGGTCGAATTCCCGATCGTGTGGAGCTGGGCGCAGGCGGAAGCGGCAATCTGCGACTACACGACTTTGGTCGCGGCTTATGGCGGCAAGTTCCTCGATGAATCCGGCAAGCCCGCCTTCCAGACCGATGGCGGCGTCGATGCGCTCAAATACATGGTCGAGACCACGGATAAGGGCCTGACCAATCCGCATTCCAAGGAATATCTGGAAGAAGATGTGCGCCGCGTCTTCTCCAGCGGCGACGCCGCTTTCGCGCTCAACTGGACCTATATGTACAACATGGCCAATGGCGATCCCAAGGAATCCAAGATCGTCGGCAAGGTCGGAGTCGTGCCGGCACCGGGCGTCGCTGGCAAGAGCGAAGCCTCGGCGGTGAATGGCTCCATGGGTCTTGGCGTCACCACCACCAGCAAGCATCCGGATGACGCCTGGAAATATGTCGTCTTCATGACCTCGCAGGATGTGCAGAATAAATACGCCAAGCTTAGCCTGCCGATCTGGGCCAGCTCCTATAGTGATCCGGCAGTGACCAAGGGCCAGGAAAGCCTGGTGGCGGCAGCCAAGAAGTCGCTGGGCATCATGTTCCCGCGCCCGACCACGCCGACCTACCAGCAGCTCTCGACGCAATTGCAGCAGGCACTCCATACGGCACTGCTGAAATCGGCTTCGCCGGCCGATGCCTTGCAGACGGCGGCGGATGCGGCTGGCGGCGGGTTGTAAGTTTTAAAGCTCCACTGGACGGCCGATGATGAATGGGAATTGGATGAGTCTGCGGAGCTGGCTGTTGCTGGCCCCCCTCCTCGCCCTGATGACCTTCATCATCGGCTGGCCCTTGGCCAAGACCGTCGCGGTCAGTTTCACCGATGCGAAATTGCTAGGTGGCGACGTGCATTGGCTGGGACTGGCCAATTACCAAAAAGTCCTGGCAGCCCCGGCCTTCTATGAAGTCGTCTGGACCACAATCCGCTTCGTCCTGATTTCGGTGGGTGCCGAGTTCCTGCTGGGCCTGCTCGCGGCGCTCTTGCTCGATCAGAAGTTCCATGGCCGCGGCATTGTCCGCGCCTTGATGATCCTGCCCTGGGCTCTCCCCACCGTGGTCAACGCCACGATGTGGCGCCTGATCTACAATCCCGATTTCGGCGCCTTCAATGCCCTCTTCACGCAGCTTGGGCTGATCGATGCCTATCGCTCCTGGCTAGGCGAGCCGGGCAGCGCGCTGTATGCCATCTGCCTTGCGGATGTCTGGAAGAATTTCCCGCTGGTGGCGCTGATCGCGCTCGCCGCCCTGCAATCCGTGCCGCGCGAATTGCGCGCGGCGGCAGTAATTGATGGGGCCGGGCCGTGGTCGCGTTTCCGCGCTGTCATCCTGCCTTACCTGATCGGTCCGCTGACGGTCGCCGTGGTGCTGCGCATCATCGAAGCCTTCAAGGTCTTCGATATCATCTGGGTGATGACCCGCGGCGGCCCCGCCAACAGCACCAAGACGATCAGCATTCTGGTCTATCAGCAGGCCTTTTCTTTTCAACAAGCGGGCCTTGGCGGATCGATCGCCCTCATCATGGTGTTGATCAGCGCCTTGTTGATCACCGGTTATGTCACCATCCTGCGCAAGCAGGGCGAGCTGAAATAAGCCGGACGGAGCGCGCAATATGGAACGACGCAATCCCTGGGTCAGCTTCTTTGTGTATGCCTGCGCGCTGCTCCTGGCGCTGTTCCTGCTGGCGCCGATTCTCTGGATGCTGATCATGAGCGTCAGCAGCACCAATGATCTTACCACCATTCCGCTGCGCTGGATTCCGGAGCAGATCGACTTCCATCGCTATATCGAGCTGCTGACGGTAGCGGAAAACAGCGCGGGCAAGGCGTTCCTCGCCTCGATGCGCAACAGCCTCGCGGTCGCCACCATGGCGACCTTGGGTGCGCTGCTGGTGGCGATTCCGGGCGCCTGGTCGGTATCGCGCTCGCCAGGGCGGCAGCGCCTGGCGCTTTATGCCGTCGTCGCCACCTATATGCTGCCCCCGGTCGCGCTGGTGGTGCCGATCTATTTCGCCCTGAGCGCGCTTGGCGCCCTCAATTCGGTCTTCAGCCTGGCGGTGGTGTATCTCAGCATCCTCGCCCCCTTCACCACCTGGCTGTTGAAGAGCAGCTTCGACAATATCCCGCAGGAAATCGAACTGGCGGCGATGATCGATGGTGCGAGGCTGGATCAAATCTGGCGGCGCATCACCCTGCCCCTCACCGGCCCGGCTTTGGCGACCGGCGGCTTGTTCGCCTTCCTGCTCGCCTGGGACGAATTCTTCTATGCCCTGCTCTTCACCGCTGATCAGCGGGCCAAGACCCTGACTGTCGCGATCGCCGATCTCGCCGGCGGCCGCGTTTCGGATTACGGCCTGATCGCCACTGCCGGCGTGCTGGCTGCCTTGCCGCCGGTGCTGATTGGCTTTTTCCTGCAAAAATCCCTGATCGCCGGTCTCACTACCGGCGGCGTGAAAGGATAGATCATGACCACACCTGGTTCATCGGCTGCCGGCATTCCGGCCGGCCTCGCCGCTCTCAATCGTGAAATGTCGAAGCAGCACCGCGATGCCTTGGACTCCTACAATGCCAATGGCGAGGTCGCGGTGAAGATCGCCGCCTCGGTCAAGCGCACCAAGCGCCTGATCCTGCTCGGTATGGGCGGGTCGCAGGCGGTCAACCGCATGGCGGAGCCGGATTATCGTGCCTGCGGCATCCGCTGCCTCGCCCTGCCGTTGTCGGAGCAGCTTTACACCCCGATCGATCTCACCGATGCGACCCTCATCATTACCTCGCAATCTGGTGAATCCGCTGAAGTGCATCGCCTGTTCGACGGCATCGGCAAGCGCGAGGATGTTTTCGGCCTGACCCTGGAAGGCGGCTCGACCTTGGCCAAAATCTGCCCCTCGCTGATCGGCGCCGGCGGTTCGGAAAAGGCTTTCGCGGCGACACGCAGCCTGCTGATCAGTCTGGCCTTGCATCAGCGGGTGCTGGCCGAGCTTGGCGCCGATCCTGCTGCAGCCTTGCGTATCCTGCAGGCGCCGGTCGACCCGGATATCAGCGCTGCCGCCGATACGCTGCAGAATTGTGAGACCATCGTTTTTTCCGGTCGCGGCCTGCGCGGCCTTGCCGAAGGTGCCGCACTCGGCGCGATGGAGCTCGCACGCATGCCCGCCTATGCGCTGGAAGGCGGCCAGTTCCGGCACGGGCCGCTGGAAATTCTCGGGCCCAAGGTCGGTGTCGTCGTGGTGCGCGGCGATGAACCGGCGGCGGCCTTGTGCGATGATCTCGCGAGGCAGACGGTGGCGGCCGGTTCGCCGACCGTGCTGATCGATGCCAGCGGCCAGGACAGCCAGTCCGGCGCTTTGCAGATCAGTGTCGGCCACGCCAAGGATCTCGCCGCCAATTTGGCATTGCTGCCGCCGGCGCAACGCCTGGTCATCGAAATCGCCCGCCGCCGTGTCGCTGATGTCGGCACGCCGATCCGCAGCGGCAAGGTCACACGGGTCGAGTAGGCGGGAAGAACCGCAGATATGGCCATGCGTCCCCTCGCCCTCATCGGGAATGTCAATATCGACATCATCATCGGTGCCGCCGCGCCTTGGCCGCGTCCCGGCACCGAGATCATGGTCGATCATGGCGAGATCCGGGTCGGTGGCGCGGTCGGCAACACGGCCTTGGCGCTGGATGCGATGGGCGTCCCGTTCCGGCTCGCGGCGAATACCGGCGACGATCACTTCGGTGCTTGGCTGCGCGAAAGCTTCGCCGCCCACAGCGCAGCCTGGCCGGTCGAGCAGACGGCGACGACCTTTTCCGTCGGCGTCACTCATCCGGATGGCGAGCGCACTTTTTTCACCATGCCGGGCCATATCCCGCTGCTCAGCCTGGCGGAGGTGAAGAGCTGCCTGGATATCGAAGCCTTGCGTGGGGGTATCGCCCTAGTTGCCGGCTGCTATCTGACCGACCGGCTGACCGCCGATTATGCCGAGCTGTTCACCTGGCTCATGGCCCATAACATCGAGATCGCCCTCGACACCGGCTGGCCGATCCGGGGCTGGACCCCGGAAATCCTGACGATGACGCGGGCCTGGCTGCCTTATTGTGCGCATTTCCTGGTCAATGAGGTGGAGATAACCTCGCTGGCCGGCACGCAGACGGTCGAGGCGGCTTTGGAGCGCATCGGGCGGCTCCTGCCGCCAACGGCGCAGCTGGTGGTGAAGCTTGGCGCGGCTGGCGCCATGGGGCAGCATCTCGGCCGGACCGTGCGGGTGACGGCGCCTAAAGTGACGCCGGTCGATACGATCGGCGCCGGCGACGTCTTTAATGCCGGTTATCTGGCCGCAATGGCGCGGGGTGCCGATATCGATACGGCATTAGCGGCTGGCGTCGGCATCGCCTCACGCGCCGTCTCCACCCTGCCCCGGCGCTACGACGCCGCCAGCTGAGACGAAAGGGATCGAACGGATTATGGCGACACTGACATTGCGGCGGATCAAGAAGCGCTATGGTCCGGTCGAGACCCTGAAAGGCATTGATCTCGATCTCGAAGACGGCGAGTTCCTGGTCCTGCTGGGTTCATCCGGCTGTGGCAAATCGACCTTGCTCAACATCATCGCCGGGTTGATCGAACCCAGCGACGGCGATGTGCTGATCGATGGCCAGTCGATCGTGCGGGTGCATCCGAAAAACCGCAATATCGCGATGGTGTTCCAGTCTTACGCGCTCTATCCCAACATGACCGTAGCGCGCAATCTCGGCTTTGGCCTGGAGATGCGCGGTGTTGCCAAGGCGGAGCGGCAGCAAGCGATCGAGAAAGTCGCGTCAGTGCTGCAGATCGATCATCTCCTCGATCGCAAGCCGGCTGCTTTATCCGGTGGGCAGCGCCAGCGTGTCGCCATCGGCCGCGCCATGGTGCGCGACCCCAAAGTCTTCCTGTTCGACGAACCGCTCTCCAATCTCGATGCCAAGCTGCGGGTCGAGATGCGCACCGAGTTGAAGAAGCTGCATCAGCGCCTTGGCACGACCATCGTCTATGTCACCCATGATCAGATCGAGGCGATGACTTTGGCCTCGCGTATCGCCATCATGCGTGACGGCGTGGTGCAGCAATTCGCGACTCCCCAGGAGATCTATGAACGTCCGGCCAATCTCTACATTGCCGACTTCATCGGCTCGCCGGGGATGAACTTCATTCACGGCGAGCTGCGCCGCCAGGACGGCCGGATCGGCGTCATGAGCAAAGCAGGTGCGACGGGTGCCAGTTTCCTGCCCCTGGCCGCAACGGGCGCGGCTGCGGTTGAGGCGCAAATCGATCGGCCAGTCATCCTCGGCATCCGGCCGGAAACCGTTACGCTGGCAGATGGCGGCACAGAGAGCGTACCGCATCTCGCGTCGTTCGAGGCCCAAGTTGAGGTGCTGGAGCCCACGGGCGCCGATACTTTAGGCACCTTGCGGCTCGGTGGCGATCAAATCACCGCCCGGCTGCGCCCCGGCGATCTACAGCGCGCCGGTGGCACTGCGCGTTTCGCGGCCGACATGTCCCGCGCCAGCCTGTTCGACCCCGAGACGGGTTTGCGGATCAGCTGAGGCCACGGCGTGCAGGCTGAGCTCGGCCTCGGTCGCCGCCAGATGGCAGCGGCCGAAATCGAACGTGATCCAGCCGGGATCGCCTTCCAGTGCCGATGGCACCTTATGGCCAAAATGTTTGCAGGGCTGGCCGAGATAACGCATCGCGGAGCTCGCGGCGATGCGCGCTTCCGCGCTGAAGGCAGCGACCGCCGAGTGGTTGGCGAGAGGCTCTATCGGAAGCCAACGCAAGACTATCGGCCCTTACTGTTCCGGAGGGCGATCACATCCACCAGGGACAATAGACAGGCAACCGCGCCGGCGAGGATTGCCAGCAAGCAGATCAGACTCCAGCCGGCCCAGACCCAGGCGGCACCGGCCGCCAGCGAGCCGCAGGCTCCGCCAATAAAGAAACTGCCGGTGAAAAGCCCGTTCAGCCGGCCGCGCGCCGCCGGATTGAGAAGGTTAATTGCGCGCCGACCGAGGGTCTGATCCCCAACCACGCCGAGATCGAGCAACAGGGCGGCGGCGACCATAAGACCCAGCGCCCAGTCCGGATGGCTTGCCAAACCATCACTGCCGGCCAGCCAAGCCAGGGCCATAGCGCCGACCACCAGGAGATCGGAGATCACGACAGCTGCCGGACCCCAGCCGCGGTCACCAAGCCGGCCGGCCAAAGGTGCCATGACAATCCCACCGACACCGGCAAGTGCGAAGGCGGCCAGGCCGTTTGCGGTCAAATGGAAGGGGGCTGCATGCAAGCGCAGGGCGATCGCGGTCCAGAACAAGCTGAAGCTGCCGAAACACAGACCAGCGGTCGCGGCACGCAGGCGCAGGACTCGCTCGGTTCGCAGCAAGGTCGAAAGTGAGCCGATCAGTGCCGCATAAGAAAGACCGGGTGCCGGTCGGCGCCGCGGCAGACGCCATGCGAGCGCTATGACCAGCAGTGCTACTGCAACGGCCGACAGCCCATAGACGCTGCGCCAGCCGAGATATTCGGCAATCAGGCTCGCCAGAGGCCGGGACAGCATGATGCCGAGCATCAGGCCGCTCATGACATTGCCGACAACACGGCCACGCTGGGATTCCGGGGTCAGCGACGCGGCCAGGGGTACCAGCATTTGAATGACGCTCATGGTCATGCCGAGGGTGAAGCTTGCGGCAAGGAAAATCCAGGACTGTTGCGCGGTCGCCGCAACGGCCAATGCCAGGACATCGCCAATCAGCATTTGCAGAATGAGCCGGCGATTTTCGGCCAGGTCCACCATCGGCACCAGTAGGATCAACCCCGCGGCATAGCCGAGCAAAGTGAGCATCGAGACTAGGCCATAGGCGGTGGGCGCCAGGCCGATCGCCGGCCCGATTACATCGACCAGGGGTTGGGCGGAAAACAGGTTGAGCACCACGACGGCTACGGCCATGGCGAAAAACCAGGTCGAAACCCCCTGTCTCTCGCCGGTGGCAATTGCGTCGGCCGCGAGGGCCTTGCCGGTGATGTCCGCGGCAGTTTCGGGAAATTGCCCATCCATTGGCGAATCCTCTTCAAGCTGAAGTTCCTTGAGAGGTAGCCGGCATCACAATATAATACTATTAAATTATATTAATTGTCTTTATGCGAGATCAGCATGAACACGCGGGATATCGATGCTTTTCTGGCGGTGGTGGAGACCGGCTCTATCGTTTCGGCCGCCCGGCGACTGCATCTGACCCAGCCCGGCGTCACCCGGCGGGTGCAGAATCTGGAAGAATTACTGGGAGTGGAGTTGCTCGATCGGCAGTCGAAGCCACTCAAGCCGACGGCCGCTGGCCGAGAGGCTTATGAGCTGGGCCGCCGCATCGCCCATTCCGTCGCCGAATTTTGCCGCAACCTGACGCCGGAGGGCGAAATCACCGGCTCCTTCCGGCTGGGCCTCACGCCCTTTCTGTCGGATGTGGCCTTGGCATCGCCACTCGATCACCTGCGCACCCGCTATCCGAAACTGACGATGCATGTCACGACTGCTTGGTCGGGCGAGCTGCTTCGAAAAATCGACGATAACGGCATCGATGCCGCCGCGGTCTTTGTGCCTGAAGAGATGGATCCGCCGGAGCACCTCATGCGGCGACATCTCAGCCGCCATCCCGTTTTGGTTGTCGCGCCGCATAGCCTCGGTCTGCCGAAGCGCACCACATTGCGCGCGATCGCTCATCTGCCTTGGGTGCTCAACCAGGGGGGCTGTGGCTATCGCCGCGCCATCCGCCGGGCGCTGGACCAGGCCGATCTGCCCTTCAATATCGCGATCGAAGTGTTAAGCCCCGATCTCCGTCTCTCGCTGGTGGCGCGCGGGCTTGGCATCGGCATCACCGCATCGACCGTCCTGCAGGCAAGCCCATTGCGCAAATCCCTGCAGGTGCTGGAGATCGAGGATTTCACCACTCATGTGAATGGCTGGCTGGTGCACCGGCCCGAGCCCGAGCGGCTCAAGGGGCCGATCGAGGAACTCTATCAGGGCCTGCAGCAGGGCTTCGCAAACATGCCCGGCTGATTTCGCGGGCGCCGCTCAGTTCTGAAGGAAATCCTGGCCGTCCCAAGACAGGCAGACGTTGCGTCCATCAAGGGTGGTTTGCAGATCGACCCGGCGGCCCCAGAGCTGTTGGACAAAACGCAGGGTCTTCTCGGCGTAATCCAGCAGCAATTCACGGCCATCATATTCATGCCGCAGAAGCAAGGTCCGGTTACCGCCATGATCGGCGTCGATCACCCGGATGACCGGTGTGCTGCCCATGCCGATATAGGAGAGCAGGGTGCGTTTGACATGCTGCCAGTCATTCTCGTCGGAGATGCGGGAGACGACCAGGTCATTCCCCTCCGGCGCGACCTCGATCATATCCATCTCACGCATCAGCTTCTGCGTCAGGAAGCGGCGCAGGAAAGAGACATCGCGATCGACGTCGCGCACCTGGAAGATCGCTTCGCGGCCCGTACGATCCGGCCGGCCGAATTCCTCGATTTCCTGGGGCGTGGGGTCGTCATAGCGGCGGACGATATCATCCCAGACCTTGAGGCCAAGATGGTAGGGATTGATATCGCCCGGGATCGCCCGCACCACCTGATTGTGCCGGACGATGAATTCCATATGCAGATCGGGCGGCAGGTCGAGGCTGTTCATGATGGCGCGGTGCCAATAGCAGGCCCAGCCTTCATTCATGATCTTGGTTTCGATCTGCGGCAGGAAGTACTGTGTCTGTTCGTGAACGATGGTCAGCAGATCGCGCTGCCAATCCGCCAGTTTTGGCGAATAGTCGCGGAGAAAGGTCAGCAGATCTTCTTCCGGCTCCAGCGGCACCCGGCCGAGTTCGGGTGCCTCGTAGCCGGGTCGCTTGTGGACTGATTGGAACGGATCGGGCGGCGCACCGGCGGCTTCCAGAGCCGCGCGTTTCTGCTCCTCAGGGCTGCGCCGGCGGATTGCCGGATTGCGGCGGCATTGCAGCGACAAGGCATGGGCGGCATCGAGCACAAGCTCCACGGCCTCCTGGCCGATCGAGGGGTCGGCAGCATAGCCGCGCACACGATTAGCGTGGTTCTTGAAGGTCTCGATCACCAGATCGGCATGCAGATGGCTGAAGGTGAAATTATTGGCGAAAAAATCATTGTGCCCATAGACATGGGCGATGGTGAGGATCTGCAAAGCCAGCGAATTCTGCCGCATCAGATAAGCCAGGCAGGGATCGCTGTTGATGACCATTTCATAGGGCAGGCCGGAAACGCCGTGGTCGTAGAGCGTTTTCTGGCGTTCGAAGGATTTGCCATATGACCAATGCGGATAATGCGACGGCATGCCGGAATAGGCCATCAGGCTCAGCATCTGGGTATGGTCGCAAAGTTCAAATTCCTGGGGATAGCAGGTGAGGCCGAATTCTTGAACTTTCTCCCGGATGCGCGCATCCCAATATTCGAGATCGCGAATGTCCCATGCTGCCGCCATCTGATCCGGACTCCTTTCAGCTTTCCCGCATCAACCCGTCGGATTCGCCGTTGCCTTATCCTTGGTGAGAAAGCTTTTGAAGCCGGCCCAGATATCGCTTTTATCGCCGATCCGGACCGCCTGGAAATTATCCGCTTCCAGGTCGCGGAAGACGGCGATCATGGCATCGCTTTCGCGATAGCCGCTATTGGGTTTAATCTCGCCATAGCCGAAGAGATTGCAGGTTTTGCATAACTGCGCGGCCAGCTTCAGCGCCTGCGGATTGTCGCTCGACATATTATCCCCATCGGAGCAATGGAAGGCATAAACGTTCCAGAGCGATGGGTGATAACGCTGATCGATAACTTCCAGCGCCTTGGCATAGGCGGAGGATATGAGCGTGCCGCCGGATTCGCCCTTATGGAAGAAGTCTTCCTCGCTGACTTCACGCGCTTCCGCGTCATGCGCGATGAAAACGAGCTCGACATGCTGATAGCGGGTGCGGACGAATTGATAGAGCAGGAAGAAGAAGCTGCGGGCCAGATACTTCTTCATCGTGTCCATCGAGCCCGAGGTATCCATCAGACAGAGCACGACGGCATTGGATTCATAATCGACGTCTTCGGTCCGCCGG
Organism: Dongia soli; assembly: GCF_034044715.1. Classification (NCBI taxonomy): domain Bacteria; kingdom Pseudomonadati; phylum Pseudomonadota; class Alphaproteobacteria; order Rhodospirillales; family Dongiaceae; genus Dongia; species Dongia soli. The sequence goes on from NZ_JAXCLW010000001.1 coordinate 988,831, forward strand.
CGGAACCGCAGATCGCCCTGAATGAACGGGAAGCGCGCTCTTCCTTCCCTTTGTTCGAGTCCTTCCCCTTGTTCGAGTTCCGCCCCCTCCGGAGCTTCCTCGCCTTCGGTTCCGGTCGCCACCTTGCGGCGGATGCGGGAGAGTACGGTCCGACGTTTGTCGAGTTGCACATGAATGCCGACCTTGCGGTATCCCTTGCGCTTGGTGGCGCTGTGGCTGATGGTTTCGCGCAAGGCTTTGCGTTCGAGATCCGGTAATTCCAGATCCTCGAACATCATGTCGACCAGTTCTTCTAAGGTAACATCGGTCTCGTAGTAATCGACCCCGGGCCGGTCACCCGCCTTACCAATACCTTCGCCTTCCTGCTGGCTGCGACCGACCACTTGGCCCGGCTGGCTATCGCCATTGCCTTGGCCCGCTCGGTTGCTGTTATCGCCGTAGACGAAGCGGTATTCTTTGATGCCGCGCAGCGGCACCTTGATGATGGTATCGCGGCTGCGGCCGATGATCGATTGTTCCGCCACGATATCCGCGATGTTATCGCGAATCGCCTCGCGCACTTTCTGGCGGTGACGGAGGCGATCACCGGAGCTGCGATCGGATTGCAGGGCTTCGCTGGAAGAGTAATTTCTGAAAACAGTCGTCATCGCTCGTCCCGCCATCGGTCAGGGCTGATGCACCCGTCCTCAGTCCGCTCAATCCTTCCACAGATGGTTTGCTGCATATTTCAGCACCACCTCGGCAGAGTGCTCGTTATACCCGCTGTCCAGCAGATTCTCGACCAGAGCCTCGTATTTGTTCCTCTGTTCCTCATCCCGTGTGCGGGTCTTGGTAATGATCCGGCTGATATCCCGCACCGAGCCCATCAGTTTTTTCTCGATGGCTTCTTTCAGCGGCTCATAGCTGGAATACCCGACCCTTTCGCCACGCCGGTTCGCCGACCATAGATAGGCGATGACCTCTTGCCGAAAACCTTCGGCCGAGGAACCGATGATCGCGATCTGCTCTTCGATCGACTTGAGGAAGCTGAGATCCGGTTCCAATTCCTCGCGGGTGTTGCGGTCTTTGACCTTGGTCTTGTTGACATAGGCTTCGGCATGGTCGAGATAATTCTGGAAGAGGGTCTCGGCCTGTTCCTCATAGGCGAAGACGAAGGCTTTCGTGATCTCGCGTTCGAGAATCTCCAGATAGGCCTTGTGGATGGTATCCTGCAGGAATTCCAGATAACGCTTACGCGTATCGTCCGGAAGATCGGCTTCCTTGACCATCTTGATCAGCACTTCGCGGATGTGAATCGGCGTGATGCCTTCAGGATGGCGGGTGAGGGCGCTGTCGAGCGCCTTCATCACGAAGCGTGGCGATATGCCGCTCATGCCCTCGGATTTTGCGTCTTCCTTCAGCTCGGCCAAATCGACTTTCTTGGTATGGCCTTTTTCGACAACCTCCTCGCCGTTATAGAGCTTGAGCTTCGTCAGCATGTCGCATTTTGCCGAAGGCTGGAGGCGCGTGAGGATCGCGAACATGGCCGCAACTTCAATCGTATGCGGCGCGATATGCGTGCGGAAGCCGGAACGGCGATAGATCTTGTCGTAGATCCGCACTTCCTCATTGAGGCGCATATTGTAAGGCACACGGATCGCGACGATACGATCCATGATCGCTTCATTGGTGTGATCGGCTTTGAATTTGCGCCATTCCGCTTCATTGGAATGGGCAACGATAACGGTGTCGGTATAGATCGTGCCATGCCGCCCCGGCGCCGGAACGAATTTTTCCTGCGTCGCCGTGATAATGGCATGCAGATATTCGGTCTCGTTCTTGAAGACCTCGATGAATTCCACCAAGCCGCGATTGCCAGCATTGAACGCGCCGTTGAGATCGAGGATGCGCGGATCGCCTTCGGCGTAACGATCGAGCTTGGAGATATCCTCGGAGCCGATCAGGACGGAGGTATCCTGGTTGTTCGGATCGACCGGCGGCACCACGGCGATGCCCCGCCGCTGATTGCGGGAAAACTGCATCGTCGTGACGGGCATTTCCTCATAACGGCCGTTGAACTCATGCTCCAGCCGATAGCGGCAGACCGGGCAGAGTTCGCCTTCGATATGCACGTCCAGCATCTTGTCGAATTCGCGCCGCAGATGGCGAGGGATCAGGTGCAGCGGCTCTTCGTGAATTGGACAGCCGTCAATGACATAGATCGGATCGGCGAGCTCCAGCCCCTCCTTCAACCGGTCAGCGAGTGAGCTCTTGCCCGAACCCACAGGACCCATGAGGTAGAGGACCTGGCGACTTTCCTCGCCTTTCAGCGCGGCGGCGTGCAGGTAATGCACAACTTTTTCGATGACATCCTCGATGCCGAAGAAATCGTTTTTGAAAAACTCATAGGTGTTGGGTGGCTCTCCGCCCCAGATCTTCGCCTGCCGGGCAGCATCGGCTTCGTCGGGTTTACTCATCCCCGCCCGCATGACCACATCGTGCAGATGCGCATGTGCCAATTTGTAGATGCCGGAATTCTCGCGTAGCAAATCAAGGTAAGCGAGAAGATTTCCTCGCCAGTGTTGCTCCTGGCGTTTGGCGTGGTCCTTGCCGATGATATCGGCAAATCCGTCCTTCTGTTCCGCCATCTCGTAGCCTCCAAAGGCTTTAGCGCCGATGCATCCCCGATATTGCTCTTGCGCTCCGTTCCCCTGTGATGAACTTGTGATGCGACCGCTAGGTTCAACACGTCTCTACTAAGAAGGTGTTGCCGCCCCGCAGTTTCAAGATGATCGCGTGACTGAAGAGCGCAATCTAACTCGCGAGTCGCCAATACATCTTACCACGAAATCGCATAGGCTGAATCCTCCGATGGGGCTCGGATACGAAATAGCGAAGTCAGTCACCTGCTACCGCGGCGCTCGCATCTCGTGGTCTGCAGCACCGTATGCCGGGGAGATAACCGCGGAAGCAGGACGAAGTTGCTCGCGGGCGATCATGCCCCGGTCACGTCATAGTGACAGTCGATCACCCGTAAAAATGACGCAGAAATCGGTGCTTTCTCTTGTTATTCCGGGAATTCCGCCCTTGCCACGTCTTCGCACAGGCATAAAATAGTACGCAGATGCTTCCGTTTCCGCCGCCTGGGTAGGGACGGTGAGCGCTAGCTGTTTGATAGATCTTCCGACAGCTTCTTGAATGTCGTGTCGTTTCGACCTGACACGACTTCGAGGGCAAGCAGGATTTGGCCCTCCACACCGATATCCTCAGCACTCGACAGCTCTTCACACTTCGACAATATCGGGCCGATGCGGCGAAGTGCCTCTCGCCGCCATTCGCTATTGCGTGGGCGGGCCGGCCGACCGGAAGGGGTATTTCGCGAAGATATCAGTGACCGTCTGGTTGATACTCTCCTCCGGGATCTGCTTCGAATTGCCGGAGATACGGCCGACCGCCACGCCTTCCCATATCATCTGCCGGCGCGCGCGGTCGACGAGGTCGATATTGATCGTTCCCTCGGTGTAGCGATCGATATTGGTGTCGAGCGCATAGCCCGGCCAAGGGGCATAAAGGCCGGCGCGGTAGCCGTAATAGCCGTAATAATAACTCATGGGTACCGGCGTTTGTGTAACGTTGACCTTATCCTCCAGCTTGGCGGAGAAATTCACCAGAAGGTCCGGAGTTGCTTCGTCATAGACATAGCCGCGCGCGGTCATCTCGCGCTGAATGGCGGCTTTGACCCGCTGTGTCGTCAAGCTGGTATAGCCGGCCGTCTCGGTGCCGAGCTGCGGCTCAAAGGCAAAGCTGTGGTAGGTCGAGAAATTAATAGTGTGGTCGTAATCGGTAGTGATATCCGGCCGCGATGCGCAGGCACTCAGCACGGATATCATCGTCAGGAGCCCCGGAATGAGCCAACGCCCCGGAATGAGCCAACGCATGTCACGATCTCCCGCTTACGTGAGGCAGGCTGAAACATCCTATCACCGGTTCGGCCCCTTCAACTGGAGAAGATTACCGTGCCGGTGAGTGGTTCAGCGGCCGGTATCCGCACCGCTCCGCCTTTCAAAAAAGATGGGTGTTTCGGTCTGAGTTCCCTAGGTGCCTTATCTCACAAGGCTACCTCTGAGACTGCCGGTCGTTCACGGATGCGACCGCCTCGGTCCCCGGCCATTTCATGAAAATCGATGCCGGTCGAAGAACTTTAAGTGCCGTTACCGGAGCGGGCGGTCAATCGCCTCCCGCACCGCACAATCCTGGACTTAGGGGGTCACCGTTTCGTGATGTCACAATGGTGTCGCATTATTGTTGTAATTGGACACCGGTCTAGCCAGGTAAACCGGTTCGTATCCCGTATCTCAGGTTGTTCCGGGCGCCGTCAGTTCGCGGAAAGTATGAAGACGTAACGTCGACGTCATGCAAACTGCGGCACGCCTCGTTGTGACGCCAATTGATAATAATTGGATCGAGGCCGCTCGCTGGCATTACGGGGGCAGATAGGGTAAAGGGAATGACATGCTCCCACGCCGTCTTGGGTTACATTTCGGCGTGGTACAGGTCAGTTTGCAGCGCCGATTCCCCGCAGTCGGCCGCCTTCGCAGATAACAAAATGCTGTTGACGACCGGTCCCCGGGCCGTCGGCATCAGACGTAGGGTGAGATGAGCAAGAGGCCAGATGTGCTGACTCGGCAAAAACCAGCAAATAGTGTTTCAGTGGCGCCGATGGCCCTGGCCGTTCCACAGAATGTTTGGAGATTTTTGCCGCTCAGTGGCCTTGCCTTCGTTCCGATGATGGCACTCGGCTTTGTGGCGATCGCCGTCACCATCTCCAGCTTGGAAAATATTCCTTTCACGGTGCCAATGCCCGGCAATATCCCGGGTTTGAAGACGAATTACTGGGTGCCGCCAATTGCGGCTGCCCTGGGTTACTTCGTCCTGCAAGTCATGGCGCGCTTTATCGGCGCCGAGAAAAAAACCTGGCGGGAAATCGCCGCACATGCGGTCAACGATTACTTGCTTCTCGGCATTTTCATCGGCGTTATCTACGTCCACTTCAATATGAAGATGTGGGTCCCGGTCATCAACCCATCGCTGCATGACCAGGAATATTTCGGCATTGATCAGGCTTTGCGGCCAGTGGTCGACCTTTTCATATGGCTGCGCATGGGTATCGGGCAGTTCTTGCCAGCCGTCGACATCTGGTACCAGGCCGCTTTCATGGCGATCTTCGTCCTGTCATTCCTGGCTCATGCGCTTGGCCGCCGGTTGTGGCATTACCACAACATGGTCGCCCTGGTGATTTTTGAGATGCTGGGGCCGCTCGCTTACTTCGTGCGTCCAGCGGTTGGCCCCTTCATCTATGAACCGGGCGTCAACAAGATGGCGACCGATGCCGAACTGCACATGTATGATGTGTACCAGCAGGTGCGGGAAGGCGGCGCGGCCTGGATCGCACAACATGGCGGGCAGTTCTTCGCCCAGCCTCTAGCCGCCATGCCGTCGCTTCATGTGGGCGCATCCTTTATTATGCTGTATTATGCTGTTAAGGCGCGGCTGTGGGTTGCGCCGGTCACCGCGATCGCCTTCTTCTGGATCGTGATCGAATCGGTGGCCTCGCGCTGGCACTACCTGATCGATCTGCCGGTAGGCTTGCTGCTTGCTGCGATCGCGATCACTGCCACGAACCACCTTTGCCGCGGCATCCGGGGGGAGGACCGTCAGGCTATGACGCATTTGGCACTCGGCCGGTGAATGTTCGACCAAGCCGATAACGAAGCCACGGTTTACAAGTCGACCCAACGTATTCCTGATGCCGCCGCCGGCGGGTATGAGGACGTCGGGCGGCAGCCCACGGTCTGGGTCTTGAAATGTCATCGCGCGGGGGATCACGCCCAAAGCCTGGGCCTGGCCCGGGCGTTGGGCTGGTCATTCACCGTCAAGGAAACCAAATATCACTGGTACGAGGCGTTCTTCGCGCTGCCGGGCGCGGTGACGTTGATCGGCCTCAACCGGCGGCGCTCCAGTCCACTGACGCCGCCCTGGCCGGATCTCATCATCATGGCCGGGCGCCAGAACGAAACCCCCGCCAAGTGGATTCGCCGGCAATCCGGCGGACGCAGCCGGATCGTCGTGCTCGGCCGCTACTGGACGCCGCCGGACGAATTGGATCTGGTGGTGACGACGCCGCAATTCCGCCTGCCACCGCATCCGAACGTGCTGCACAACAATTTCCCCCTCCATCCGGTGACGCCGAAGCGATTGGATGACGCGGCGGCAATCTGGACACCGCGTCTCGCCGGCCTTGCCGCACCCTATCTGGCGGTGCTGGTCGGCGGCTCGAGCGGTCCCTATATTTTCAGCCGACGTACGGCGCAACGCCTGGGCCGCGAGGCGAGCGCGCTGGCCCGTGCCCTGGGCGCCTCCCTTCTCATCTGCACCAGTGCCAGGACCGGCCGGGGCGCGATGGCGGCGCTCGAGCGTGCGATCGATGTGCCCTGCCACTTTTATCGTTGGCGGGCGAATGACGACAACAATCCCTATCACGGCTTCCTGGCGCTGGCCGATGCCTTCATCGTCACGGCCGACAGCATGTCGATGCTGGCCGAGGCCTGCCATACCCATCGTCCGGTTTATATGTTCGAATTCGGCGGTGGCCCGGCGGCAATGCATGGGCCGCGCGGACGCGACAAGCGGGTGCGTCAATGGTGGCGCCTGTCGCAATTGCTGGATCAGGGCCTTCTTGGCCTCCCCTATGCTTGGTGGATCGGTCGGCCGGCGCGGCGCCTCAACCGTAGCCGCGATATCCGTCTGGTCCAGGATCTCTATATCCGATCGGGTCGCGCCAAATGGCTGACCGATCCGCCGCAGCTCCCGTCGCCGAATGCCAAAGCGGCCAATATGGTGCCGATGGACGATCTGCAGCAGGCGGTTCGGCGGGTCCGGCGGATGATGGGGATGTCGACAGAGGCGCCGTTGCCGCGTCATCCTGAACATGCCAATCATGCGGTGGTCGATTTCGCAACGGCCATGCCGCGCGATACCAGGCAGTCGCCGCGCATCTGGGTGATCCTGTCCGATAAGGCGGGCGACAATGCGCAGGTTCTCGCCGTCGCCGATGCGCTGCCCTGGCCTTACGACATCAAGCGCATTCAGGTGCGTGAACCCTATGTTCTCGGCAAGCCGAAGATCACCGCTTCACTGGATCATGTCGATCTGGCGCGATCCGACAGGCTGGAAGCGCCGTGGCCGGATCTGGTCCTTACCAGCGGGCGGCGGATGTCGATGATCGCGCTTTGGATCCAGGAACGGTCGCAAGCCGCCGCCGCGCCTGAGCAGCGCAGCAAGATCGTGCTGATCGGTCTGCCCAAGGGGCATATCGAGCGCTTCGATCTGGCGGTCCTGGCCGGCCATTACCGCCAGTGCCGCGGCGATAATCTGATGCGTATCGATTATCCATTGCAGCGCATCGATGAAACGGCGATCGCCGCTGAAACCGATCGCTGGCGGGATGCTTTTGCATCCCTGCCGCAACCTTTGACGGCCGTGCTGGTGGGTGGCCAAACCGGCACGGTGCCTTTCGATGCGGCGGCCGCGAGCCGCTTGGCCAAGGATCTTGGGAAATTGGTCGCCTCTCAAGGCGGTTCGCTCGTGGTTACCACCAGTCGCCGCACGCCACCGGAAGCCGTCGCCGTCCTGGAACGCGAATTGCCGCGCGGCGCCGTACTGTATCCCTGGCGAACCGATGGCCTACATAATCCCTATCGGGCTTTGCTTGGTCTCGCCGAACGGTTTGTGGTGACCAGCGACAGCCTCTCGATGTTGATGGAAATCGCCCGCCTCGGCCGCCCGTTGGCGATTTATTCCATATCTCCAGCCGGCCGCGCCGGCCGTTGGGCCACCCGGCTGAACCGGCTGATACCGGGGCAAGCGGCAAGAGGCTGGCTGCGGAAGCTGGCAGATTTCGTGGCGCGCTTCGCTGCCCTTGGCCATGACCGTGACCTGACAGCGTTGCACCGGCGGTTGGTGGCGGACGGGTTGGCGGTCTGGTTCGGCGAGCAATTCAATGCCGGCGGTCGCCGTCCGGTGGATGAGTTAGCCCGGGTCGCCGACCGTGTCACCAAACTGGTCGAAGGTGCTTAACGTGGCTTGCCAGCAGCGTTGCCCTTGCCAGAAACCGTTGCATTAGAGAGAATCGCTGTGATGCCGATGGAAGTGCCGTCCGGTGATCGCCGGCGGAGTTTATTGCAGGATACGGCCGCGATGCCGGCTGCCAGGAGTTGAGATGATCGAAAGGGTATTACATCGCGTCATGCGCGAAATCGTCATGACGGCCGCCGCCTTGGCGCCTGCCGAGCGGCGGCGCCAGATTCGCCGGCGTGCACGGGGCCGGGAGGATACGTTCCGGCTGCAGCGTTCGGATTACGCTATCGTGTCCTATGGAAAGAGCGGGCGCACCTGGCTCAATGTGATGCTGTCGCGCTTCTTCCAATTGCGGCATAAGCTGCCCGCGCATGACCTGTTCTTCTTCGACAACCTGCATGCCAAGAACAAGGCGATCCCGAAGATCCTATTCACCCATGACAATTACATCCGGGATTATACCGGCGCCGGGGCGACCAAGGTGGCGTTCTATAATAAGCCGACGATCCTGCTGGTGCGCCATCCTGCCGATGTGTCCGTTTCGCAATTCTTTCAATGGCAGCATCGCATGCCGGCGCATAAGAAGGTGCTGAACGAATATCCGGCGCATGGAGCGGATATCTCGGTTGCCGATTTCGTCCTCAATGCCGATGCCGGGCTGCCGCGCGCGGTGCGGTTCCTGAACGAATGGGCTAAGGAATTGCCGCGTATGAAGAACGTGCTCATTGTGCGCTATGAAGATATACGGCGCGACCCTAACGGGGAATTGAAGCGCATGCTGAACTGGATGAAACAGTCGCCGACAGATGACGAGGTCAGTCAGAGCGTTGAATTTGCCGCCTTCGAGAATATGCGCAAGCTGGAGGAGGGATCGTCCTCGACCTGGCTCTCAGGCAAACGCCTGGCGCCGGGTAAAAAGGGCGACACGAACTCTTATAAGGTGCGCCGCGCCAAAATCGGCGGCTATCACGATTACTTCGATGACGAGCAGACGCGGCAGATCGATGAATATGTCGCCAAGCATCTCGATCCGGTCTTCGGCTATGGCACAGATGCATCGCCCACGACCGAACGCCAAGCATCATGATTGATCGGACCGGAATGGCAGAAATGGCCGAACCTAAACCTTGCGTCTTCATTCAAACCAACCGCAAACAGCTGGTCGGTGCCCTGGTCGCCGCCCATGCATTGAAGCGGAATTCGGCGAAGCCGGATGCCTTTGGTGTGCAGATTATGCATATGGAGGAGCACGACTTCTTTCGCGCCAAGGAAGGCAAGATTTATCTGCGCGACGGGATGAAACGCATCTGGCGCAATGACGATCTGCAATCCTTCACGCCGCTGCGCTTCATGCCGCCGGAACTGATGGGTTATCAGGGGCGGGCCGCCGTGATCGACCCCGATATTTTCGCCGTCGGCGATATCTGGGAATTGTTGTCGCGCGACATGCAGGGCAAGGCGGTCCTGTGTCGTGCCCGCGGCACGCGCAAAGCGCATGCGACCAGCGTGATGCTGCTCGACTGTGCGAAGCTCAAGCACTGGCATGTCGAGATCCAGTTCAGCGAGATGTTCGACTTCAAGCGCGACTATATCGAATGGACGAGTCTCGCGACCGAGAATCAGGACACGATCGGCTCGCTGGAGAATGAGTGGAACGATTTCGACCGCCTGACCCCGGCGACCAAGATGGTGCATAACACCAAGCGCAAGACGCAGCCTTGGAAAACCGGTCTGAAGGTCGACTTTTCCCCGGTCGATCGGGTGGCCTTCTTTCCGCCCTGGGCCTGGCTGATGCAGGCGCGTCGTAAATTGTTCGGGGATTACGGCCTGATGGGCCGCTATCAGCCACATCCCGATCCGAACCAGGAAAAGCTCTTCTTCGACCTGCTGCGCGAATGCCTCGATGCCGGCATTGTGACGGAAGCGCAGTTGCGCGAGGAAATGCGGCTCAATCACATTCGCCATGACGCGCTGGATTTGTTGCGGCAGTCACCGGCGCCGGCCCTGCAACCGGCGGCCTGATTATCTCTGCGGCGTCGGCCGGATCAGTCGCCTGCCGGCGTCGCGAATAATGCCCTCACCCGAGCGACGGCGCGCGGCAGGTCGGTTGAAGCTGACGGCCTGAGCGGCTGGCTTTGACGGTCCCCTCCGCTTTCTTCCTCCAGCCACGCGGCCTGGCGATTGGCCACCAGCCCGCGCAGGATCAGGCGGATGTCGCGGCGCACGCGCCGGGGCAGGCAGTGGGCGATCAGCCAATGCAGGACCCGCCTTGGCCGGAGACGGTCGGCGAGCGGTATCAGCTCCGGTCGTGCCGGCGGTTCCGACCGCATGCGGCTCCAGCCCTTACCCATATCGAAGAGATAAACCGGCTTTGCCGTGGCGCAGGCTTCGGCGACCATTGACATGCTGTCGCCGGTGACGATGAAGGCATCGGCTAAAGCCAGAAAACCGAGATAGGGATTCGTCTCGGGGTCGGCCTGCCAGGCGTAGAAATGACAAGGAACATCGATGCCTGCGTGCAAGGCTTGCGTTGCCGCCGGGCCGGTGCGGGGACTTGTCGAAACCAGCAGCGACCCGCCGGCTTGACGCGCCATTGCCGAAGCCGCGCGGCCAAGGCGGGAAGCCATATCGCGATCGAAAACGTAAGGCGGGCTGCTGCCGCCAACCAGGACGGCAATGCGCGGCTGCGGCAAGGACGCCACAGAATTGCGCCACCGTTCCGCTGCCACCTCCAGCCGCGCCGCCGTCACCTGATGCAAAGGCGCGGTGATGGAGAGCACATTATCCCTGGGCGGGACATGATATTGCGGTGTGGTGATCACCAGGTCGAAATGCCGCGGCTCGGCCCATGGGCGGCCGAGATGGACCAGACGCGTGCGCCCTCCCGAACGAGCCTTGATCCAGCGAGCGATCGGCTCGTTGCGGCGCCCCGCACTGATGACGAGATCGGGCCAGGGCGGGGTCAGATGATCGGACTTGTCGCGCTTCAGGCCGGCGAGATTAGGCCCCAATAGAATATTGGTGACGAGCTCGAAAGACCGGTAGGCGAATTGCTTGACCGTGAAGGGCCAGCCCAGCGCCTCGGCCAGCGCAAGCATCTGCGCCTTGTCGCCGGCGCGAAAGCCGGTCAGGACCCAGACCCGCGGGACGGTGCCAACGTCTGGACCATCACGAAAGGCATCGCAGCTTTTCGAAGCGTTTTCGCGATTCTGAGCGCCGGGTTGCGTCATGCGGGCCATGCATCTGGCTGTAATCAATAGGCACGGCAGGCTTAGCATCTTTCCCGGTTGCTGGCCATCTGCGCTTGCCGACTTCAGTCGCGGTGATCGCCGAGCGCCTGTCCTGGGAAACGCTGTAGCTTCTCAACTCTTCTCCCCAGGCGGTGCGAGAAGGCAACTATAAGGAGAAATTTCTACGCCCTCAAGGACAGCCGGCTCAGGTGTGCGAGCCGGCCCTCAGAGGATGCTTTTAGCGGGCGATGCCTTGACGGTATGGCGCTGTCAGCCTGTGGCGCGAAACTGAATGTCGCCGCTGTTCAGAAAGCAAGTCTTGCTGAAGAGCGCCAAATCCAAAGGATTTGGCAATCTGACATCGGTGAGATCGGGAAGAGATCTCACAGCGGCGTCATAAGATCGATCGATCTGAGAACTGAAGACGATGATCATCCTCTTCTCGCGCGCAAAGGATTTCAGCGCGCGGACCTGAACCATCAGCGGCGGATTTTCGCGCCGCTGATCGAGCAGTTGCAGATAGTCAACGACCGCCAACGTGCCACAGGGCATGGTACCCATCCGCTCGATGATGTAGCCGGCATTGATGGCATCGGAACAATCCGCGGTGAACAGCGCCTCGAACCGAGCATCGTCAACGCCGAGGTCGCGGAATCGTTCCGATACATCTCTGCTCGTGTATTCCAGCGTGAAGAATAGGCTTCGATGACCGGCTTTCATGGCCTCGATCGCGAGTTCGAGACAGATCAAGGTTTTTCCGTGCCCCGGCCGGGCACCGACCAGAACGAGATCGCCCGGCTGCAATTGAGGAAAGAGCCTACCGGCCGGTGTCAACGCGGAGAGCTTGGCGGCAAGCAAACTCCATCTGCCGAAACCTTCCTCGATGGCGATACGGTCGAGCGCTTCGTGCAGCGGCATATTCGCTTCACGGGATAGAAGCTTCGCCTTGCGCTTCAAATGATAGACGGGTGCAGATAGTTTCATCGATGGAACCTCCCATTGCGAGCCGTGATCGCAACAACCCCTCCTTATGCTGCACGCTCGAACAGTCGGTTCAACGATCCATGCGCCCTGCATGAAAGATGCTTTCCCGATGGAGGGAGGAGGGTGGGCGGCACCCGACTCGAATGATAGCTCAATCTTCGCCATCGCGGAACTCGGTCTATGGCGACTTCGGCCCAGTCGATCGCTGGAATACGTCCGCCCTATTCTTGATGAGAAAGGAGGGTGTGAATATGCTGGGGATCAACGAACATAGAACGGCATTTCAGGAAGGCTGCTTTCCGTGCGTCACGGAGATGACTTCCCAATTTGTACAGCTGGCGCCTCGTCAAGAGGGGATCGGTCGCCGAAATGGCGTCAAAGGGAGGATGCAAAACCATGAAAGTCAAGGTTGCTGCAACGCAGATGGCTTGCAGCTGGGATATGGAGGAAAACCTCGCTACGGCAGAGCGCCTTGTGCGGGCGGCTGCTCGGGAAGGCGGCAATGTAATCCTGCTGCAGGAGATGTTTGCCACTCACTTCTTCGCCTTCATGGATTGGAAATCGGAATATTTCAAGTTCGCTCTGCCCATAGAAGGCAATCCGATCCTGGCGCGGATGTCCAAGCTGGCAAGCGAACTGGGCGTCGTGCTGCCGATAAATTTCTTCGAACGGGCGAACAACGCCTATTACAACACCGTCATGATGATCGATGCGGATGGCAAGCAGCTCGGCATCTATCGCAAGGCACATATTCCGATGGGCCCTCCGGGCTGCTTCGAGAAGGTTTACACCAGTGAGGGCGACACCGGTTTCAAGGTCTGGAAAACCCGGTTCGGAAATCTCGGTGTCGGCATCTGCTGGGATCAATGGTTCCCGGAATCCGCCCGCTGCATGTGTGTGCTTGGCGCGGATTTGCTCTTTTACCCGACGGGTATTGGTTCTGATTGTCATGATCATTGGCAAACTGCGATGCAAGGCCACGCCGCCGCCAATTTGACACCGCTCGTGGCATCGAACCGCATCGGCAAGGAAGACGGGGAGTTCGGATCAACTACTTTCTGGGGCCGCTCATTCATTGCTGGCCCGACGGGTCAAATCGTTGCCAAAGCAAGCCCCAACAAGGAAGAGGTGATCCTGGGCGAGTTCGATCTTGAGGCAATTCGCGAGATGCGCGCCAATTGGGGTGTCTTTCGCGACCGCAGGCCCGATCTCTATTGGCCGCTTATGACACTCGACGGCCAAACGCCGCAAGGCTCGCTACCGCCGCAAAGAAACGGTTAGGAGGAAACCCAGGATACCCCTCTGAGTACGGGGGCATATCAGGTGAGTGGAATTGGCGTCCCCGAGAGGATTCGAACCTCCGACCTGCGGTTTAGGAAACCGACGCTCTATCCTGCTGAGCTACGGGGACGCGGGCAAGGCGGTTATAGCAGAGGTCATATGATCTGGCAAAAGCCGCGGCGCGCCGGCGGCGGCTATTTTTTGGGCTGGGCGACCGCGCCGAGACGCCACCAGACGGCGTCGCTGAGGGCGCCGGCCGGAGCCCGGGCCAGCACTGGATCAGGCGCACCGGTCAGCAGCACATTGACGCTGCGGTCATAGGATTCGGGGTTCAGCTTGCCGATCGGTTGCTTGTCGGAATTCAGCAGGACATCGACCGCCTTCAGGCTTTCGGCCAGGGTTGCGCGATCGATCCCGGCGCCGCTGTTGACCGGCTTGGCTGGCACGGTTCCCACCTGCTCGGTCTCTTGTTGCGCGGTCTTGTCGGACAGGCCGGTAAGCAGCCTGAGCGCGGCACTGCGGTTGTCATGAAATTGCTGCCAACCCTGGCGGGCGGCCGCCAGGAAACGGGCGAAGCGGTCGAGCCGCGCCGGGTCATGCAGATCCTCGGCGCGGGCATAAAGACCATCTTCCAGCGTTTCAACATCGAGATCTTCATAACGGAAAACCGTCAGGTCCTTCGCCTTGAGCCCGGCGATCTTCAACTGCCGAGGAATGAGATAGGCGGTCGAGGTGATGCAATCGAGGCGATGATCGGCAAGGGCTTGGAGATCGTCAGCCTGCTGCGAAAGCGTGACGCCGTTCTCTTCGCCGAAAGTGCTGATATTCAGCCGGTTCATCCAGGCATAGAAAGAGCTTTCCTGATGGTCGAGCCGGATGCCGATGCTGGTGCCGCGAAGATCGGCCGGCGCCCGGATCGGACGACGACAAAAAAGCGCCAGGCCCGCTTGCTGGAAGAATTGCGCGATATGCTGGATCGGCGCGCCTTCCTCGCGCAGCCGCAAGGCGGTGGACATGGTGTCGACGGCAAGATCGGCCTTGCCCTCGGCCAGCATCTGCGCCGGCGTGCGGTCGGCCGGGGCGATGAAGCGAACCTGAAGGCCTGCATCGGCAAAGAGGTGATCGGCCAGTGCCATATAGAAACCGATGGTTCGCGGGGCGGCGGTTTCCGGCAGGGCCACGGTCAGGGTTGCGATCGCCGGCGCAACTGCGGGTGCGGTGGCCGCTGCGGCGGCCGATGGCGGTTCCTGCGCGGTGAACAAAAGCGACAAAACGGCCGGGATCAGCCATTTCGGCAAGCGAGTCGCCAGGCTGTACGGCGCCGGCAGAAGATGAGGTGAGGGAACCGGCATTGGCTGAAACCATCTTGCACTTCGTCGGGCGCCAGACTACAGCCGAGGCAAGGATGGGCCAACTGGGAACGGCATCACCGACGGCATGACGAGGCAGGCATATCAGGATGCGACGGCAATGACCGATATCAAATCGCTCTCGGTAATCGGCGCCGGAGCCTGGGGCACGGCGTTGGCATTGATCGCCGCGCGTGCCGGCCGCGACACGCAGCTCTGGGTGCGTCGCCCGGAACAGGCGGAGGTGATGCGGCGCGACGGCGCCAATAAGCGGTATTTGCCGGGTGTCGGGCTGCCGCCGGATTTGCGGATTGCCGGCGATCTCCCTGATGCTTTCTCCGCCGCTTTGTCGGCCGATGCCGTGCTCTACGCACAGCCCTCGCAGTATTTCCGCGCTTTCTGCCGGGCGGCGCGGCCGTATCTCGCGCCCACCAGCCCGCTGGTGATCTGCGCCAAGGGAATCGAGCTGGGTAGCGGGCGGCTGATGACCGAGATAGCGGCGGAGGAATTGCCGGGCCAATGCATTGCGGTGCTCTCGGGCCCCAGTTTCGCGGCCGAGGCAGCGCGCGGTTTGCCGACGGCGGTGGCGATCGCCGCCGCGGAAGACACCGTCGCCCAGCGCCTGATGGCGGCGCTCAGCCATGCCGCCTTCCGTCCCTATGGCGCTTCCGATCTGGTCGGCGTCGAGGTTGCGGGAGCGACCAAGAATGTGTTGGCGATCGCTTGCGGCATGGTCATCGGTCGCGGCCTCGGGGAGAATGCCCGGGCCGCCCTGATCACGCGCGGCCTGGCTGAAGTCAGCCGGCTGGCACTGGCCAAAGGCGGGCGCAGCGAGACCCTGATGGGGCTCGCAGGTTTCGGCGATCTCATCCTTACCTGCTGCAGCCTGAAATCGCGCAATACCTCGCTTGGCCATGAACTGGGCGAAGGGCGCAAAGTGGCCGATATCCTGGCGCAGCGTCATACGGTGGCGGAAGGCGTCACCACCGCCGCCGCCGTGGTCGCCCTGGCCGAGCAATTGCAGGTGGATATGCCCCTGTGCCGGGCGGTGGATGATATCCTCAGCGGGCGGATCAATATCGATACGGCCGTCCAGACGCTCCTGGCCCGTCCGCTGAAACGCGAGTTCTGACGATTTTGATCTAATGCATGCCGTTTTCAATCGATGCATTTGCGTTAAGAAGTTTCAGCCTAGTAAAAAAGTTTTCAATCTGGTAAACAACTCCTAATGGCCGATGAACGGCCAACGAAGAATAAGTGTGTCTGAGAGGATTGTGACGCGGGAGCTGTGTTCGGCTGAATATGGCGGATCGTGTCTATCAACGGGAGACCCGTCTAATGGCTGAATCTATGCAAGCCCGGATCGACGCTATGTTTCGGCGCGATAAGCTCTGGGCCTTTGGGTTCGTTCTGGTTCTGTGGGCTGTGCTCGCTTTTGTGTTCTTCAGCGTCAATCCGCTGATCCCCGACAACACGATGCGTGTCGTCATTGCCGTCGCCGCGGTTGTGCTCGGCCTGTTCAACACGGCCTCGATCGTGGCGATGATCTCGCATTACAGCCACGACAAAAATTTCATCTACGAACTGGACATTCGGCATCTCGACGAAGCCCGCCACCATTGAGCGGACCGTCTTTGCCGGTTGCCTGATGCTGCGGGCGTGGCGCTGACGCAGGTCGGGAAAGACTTTACTCGGGAGGGGGAGGCTCCATGGCAAAAGCAAAATATCAACCGCCGAAACAGGGCGTGGCAGGGCAGATCATCGACGCTTTGCTGGTCCTGATCGCTGTGTTCGTGGCACTTTACGTGCCCTTGGTCTTCAATCTCGCAGGTGCGTCGACCCGCACCATCCTGCCGGCCGGTGTGACCCAGGAAACTGCTGCCGACGGCACGGTCACCTTCACCGGCGCGACCTGGGAAAATCTCGGCCAGAACGCGACCATGCAGAAGCAATGGGAAGCGCTCGGCTATGACGTGAACAGCGCCGCCGCGTTGATCACCCAGTGGTTCGATTACAGCTTCAACTGGTCGATGCTATTGCTCACCGCCGTCGTCATCATCGGCTATTTCGGCTTCCTGCTGGTCTTTTCGGACAAGGAATACAAGGAAGTCATTGCGGAAAAATTCGACCGATAAAGATCGTCATCGCCACGATAAAGGCGAGGGGAGAGACCATGGATTTCTGGGATATCTTGCAATATGCCGCCTGGGCGGCGGCGGCCTTGCTGGTTCTATGGATGGTGTTCGATGCCATCCGCATCAGCCAGCATTTCAGCGAGGATGTGTTGACCAGTTCGCAGGAAGGCATCGACGAACTGGCCCTGCAGCAAGAGCAACATCGGAGCGGGAGATAAATCATGTCGGATGTTGCCTTGGATCAAGCCACGACGACAGCCACGCCGACCGTTATCAATCTGCGGAAGGTGCTGGGGCCAGCCCATGTCTGGGCGCTGGGCGTCGGCATCGTTCTGGTCGGCGAATTCATGGGCTGGAACTTCTCGGTCGCAAAAGGCGGGGCCTATGGCTCGCTGGTCGCCTGCTGGGTGGTCGGCCTGCTTTACACCTGCGTCGCCATGATCGATTCGGAGATCACCTCCACGGTCGCGGCGGCCGGCGGGCAATATGCCCAGGCTAAGCACACGACCGGGCCCCTGATGGCCTTCAATGTCGGCCTCTATCTGGTCATGGCCTATACCATGCTGGAAGCGGCCGACGTGCTGGTGATCGGTGACTTGGTGAAAATGGGCGCGGAAGAGCTGGGAAGGCCCGGCGTTGATCCGCATCCATTCGTCTTCTTCATGGTCGCGGCGCTTGCCTTCTTGAACTATCGCGGCGTTTTCATGGCCCTGTCGGTGAACTTCCTGATCACCGCCATCGCCTTTGTCTCGATTATCGTCCTGTGGATCGGCGTGCATCCCTTCTCGCCGGGCGAAATCACGCAGCACGCGGAAATGCTGGCAATCCAGCCGCTGCCGGAACTCTCCAACGTGCCCGGCCTGCCTTATGGCTGGATGGGCGTGCTGGCCTCGTTCCAATTCGGCATCTGGTATTATCTCGGCATCGAAGGCACCTGCCAGGCGGCGGAAGAAGTCCGCTCGGCCGGCCGCTCCCTGCCGCTCGGCACCATGACCGGCATGATCACGCTGCTGATCGCCGCCGCGCTCACCTGGTGGATCTGCGCCGGCATGCTGCCCTGGGATTATCTGGGTCAGGCGCTGGCACCGCTGTATGACGCCTCGAAGATGAGTGGCAGCACCTTCCTGCATGTGCTGCTCTGGGTCGCCACGGTGTTCTCGGCGACTGCCTCGGCCAATGGCTGCATCAATGACGCCTCGCGTGCCTGGTTCTCGATGGGTCGCGACCGTTATCTGCCGCAATGGTTCTCGGCAGTGCATCCGAAATACCGCACGCCCTATCGCTCGATCCTGTTCCTGATCCCGATCGCCGTCGCTTTCGGCTTCACCGGGCTCCTGGCGCAGACGATCACCTTCTCGATCCTCTCCGGCCTGCTCGGCTATACCTTCATGCCGATCAACGTCATGAAGTTCCGGCGCAAATGGCCGCTGGGATCGATCAAGCGGGGCTATGTCCATCCGGGACATCCGATCCCGGCGATCGTGCTCTTCATCCTCTGCGTTGCCACCCTTTTCGCCGTTTTCCTCGGCTTCGGGGCGCAGCTCCTGGCGATGATGATGTTCTATATCCTGGCCTCGATCTGGTTTGCCTTCCATCGCTACAAATATGTGCGGCGCGGCGACCAGTTCACCATGTCCTGGCCGCGGCCCCTGGGTTACTGAGAAGGGGTTGCGAGGAATATGGTTAAGGGCTTGTTTAAAAGACCATAAGACAGGCCTGGCTTGGTAACGAGCCGTTAAGACCGGCCGATGGAAAATAACCATCGGCCGGTTTCCTATAAAGCGGCACCTATCGAGCGGGGGTAGAATGATGACATCGGGGTTGCTTTGCGCAACGGACGGATCGGCGATTTCGGAAAAGGCGGTGGTCTATGCCGCCGAGCTGGCGCGGTCGCAGCAACAGCATCTCGCCTTTCTCACCGTCGTCACCGGTTCGGAAGACCAGCACCCGATGGTCTGGGACGAAAAGCGCCTGCGGGCCGGCGACCTGCCGCCCGATCGCGAATTGCTCTCCGCGCTCAGCGTTGCCACGCATCAGGAGCTGCAGCATCTGACCTGCGTGCGGGTTCATGGCCGCAATCCCGCCGCCGCTATTGTGAGCTATGCGGAGAAGAACAACTATCACCACATCATTGCCGGCTCGGCGGGGCTGACCGGGGCGAAGCGCCTGCTACTGGGATCAGTGGCCGCAGATATCGTCACCCGGGCCCATTGCCCCGTCACGATCGTGCGATGATGCCGGTGAAATGAGATGACGCGAGGCAATTCAAGACGCCGATGACGACAGGCGAAACGATTATCCTAATTATCCTCGTTGTTGCAGCGGCCGTTACGCTCGGCGGGATCTATCGGCGTGACCGCCGACGCTTGAAGCAACGGCGCAGCATCCTGTTTTCGCAATGCCTGACTCTGCTGGAAGGGCCCCAACTGCGTCAGAATGATCTCGATTATCCGGTGCTCACCGGCCGCTATCAGGGCCACAGCGTTCATATCGATGCCATCATCGATCATATCGCCGTCCGCAAGGTGCCCAGCCTATGGCTGCGGGCGAATTTGATGGCGCCCCTGCCGGGCATGCCGACGCTCGATATCCTGATGCGGGCCCACAATGTCGAGTTCTTCTCGCCGTCCAATGATCTGCCGCATCGCCTCGATCTGCCGCTCGGCTGGCCAAAGGATGCCACGATTCGCAGCGACGATCCGGCGCGCTTGCCGCCGCCTGAGATTTTGACGCCGCATATGAATTTCTTCGACAAGCCGCAAGCGAAAGAAATGCTGCTGACGGCGAAAGGCGTGCGGCTGGTGTTTCAGGCGCGCCAAGCCGATCGCTTGCAGTATCAAGTGTTGCGCCAGGCGGATTTCGAGAATCCGGTCCTCGCACCGGCGCTGCTGCAGGATCTGCTCGATCGATTGATCGCGATTCATCGTGATGTCGCAACAGCGCTAACGGCGCACGCGCCAGACTCGAAAGCCCCGGAAACGCATTCATGACTCGTGCACCAATGATGGACCAATGCGTTAAAAAATATGTGGATTGGTGTGGCGATTTCGCCCATCATGCCGCATCGCGGTGAACGCGTGGGGCGTGGGGAGAAGCGCTTGACGCAGAAACGAAAGAACAACGCCGTCTCATCGAAACGGCGCAAGGGAGCGGAGCCATCGGCCGTGCCGCCGAAGCCGCCGTTGCATCCTTATTTGATTATGGCGGTGGCAGCTGTTCTGCCGGGCGTCGGTCAGGTGATGAACAATCAAGCCAATCGCGGCTTGCTGTTTGTGTTCACCATGATTGCGCTTGGCTATGTCACCTATCACCTCTCGACGCCCGAGATTTCTCTGGTGGGCCGCTATGCCGGCGGGCTGTTCATTTATGCCCTCTCGATCATGGATGCCTACAAATGGGCGCGTGTCCGCTGGGTGATCTTCCATCACCCGGTATCAGCCGCTCCATCGGCAACAACTGCATCGGGGGAGATGCCGGCCAATAAAATGGAGCATTCGTAACCGTTAATTAAGCACGTAACGCTTTTCCAGTACCTGGGAGGGGGAAATGGCGACTTTAAGTGAAACAAAGACAGCCGGGCAGGGTGAACTGCACCGGGCAATTGATTGGAAAGGGGCGTTCTGGGTTGCCAGCGGCGTTCCCGCTCTCGTTCTTTTCTCGATCGGCGGCATCGCCGGCACAGTCGGTATTCCGGCCTTTGCGGTCTGGGCGATCTCGATGTGCATGGGCTTCATTCAGTCCTTCACCTATGCCGAAATCGCTGGCTTATTTCCCAGCAAATCGGGCGGTGCATCGGTCTATGGTGCAGCCGCCTGGGTGCGCTATAGCAAGTTTATCGCGCCGCTCTCGGTCTGGTGCAATTGGTTCGCCTGGACGCCGGTGCTCTCACTCGGTACCGCCATCGCGGCCGGCTACATCCTCGATCTGATGGAACCGGCGCCGACGGCTGAAGCGGTCCAGGCCATGATCGCCCAGGCAACGGCAGCCGGTCAGACGATGGATGCGGCCGCGGCTACCGCTGCGCTCATGCCGATCCACAACTGGTCGCTTTTCACAGCCAATGTCGGCGGCCTGGTCAACGTCTCGATCAACTGGACCTTCTTCATCGGCGCCATCCTGATGCTGCTGGCTTTCGCCATTCAGCATCGCGGCATCCTCGGCACCGCCAAGGTGCAGACGGTGGTCGGGCTGGTGATCGTCATCACGCTGCTGATCGTCGGCGTCATTCCGTTCTTCAATGGCAACTTCAACTCCGCCAACTTCACGCCTTTCGTACCGCTCGCGGTGCCTTATGCGCCGGAGCCGGGGAGCTGGAACACGGCCGGTTGGACGCTGGTGCTGGGTGGCATGTTCATCGCCGCCTGGTCGACCTACGGCTTTGAAACCGCGATTTGCTACACCAGCGAGTTCAAGAATCCGGATACAGACACCTTCAAGGCGATCTTCTATTCGGGTCTGCTCTGCCTGTTGCTCTTCATCCTGGTGCCGATCACCTTCCAGGGCTATCTGGGCCTGACCGGCATGCTCGATCCCGGCATCGTCGCCGGCACGGGTGTGGCTTCGGCCATGGCGATGATGGTCGGCGGCGGCCATTTCATCCACACGCTGTTCGTCTTCCTGATGATCGCTTCGCTGATCCTGATCATCATCACGGCGATGGCGGGTTCGTCGCGCACCCTGTATCAGGGCTCGGTCGATGGTTGGCTGCCGCGCTACTTGAGCGGCGTCAATCACAACGGCGCGCCGACCAATGCCATGTGGACGGATCTGGTCTTCAACATGATCCTGCTGTCCTTCGCGTCGTCGGATGCCACCGCCTATTACTTCATCCTGGCGGTGTCCAATTGCGGCTACATCATCTTCAACTTCCTCAACCTCAATTCCGGTTGGATCCATCGTATCGATAACGGCCATGTGCGCCGGCCCTATAAGGCGCCGACGCTGATCCTGGCCGCCGGCACGGTGCTGTCCTTCGTCAACGCCGCCTTCATGGGCGCTGGCGCCAAGGTGTGGAACCCGATCGCCTTGTGGTGCGGGTTGATCATGGCCGCGTTGATCATCCCGGTCTTCTGCTTCCGCCACTATGTGCAGGACAAGGGCAAGTTCCCGCCGCGCATGCTCGAAGACCTCGGCATCACCGATTCAGGCAAGATGGAACGGAAGGCGGGCATACTGCCTTACCTGACCCTGGTTGCCGGTGTAGCGGTGGTGCTTATTACCAACTGGATCTTCACGCTCTAAGCGGGCGAAGATCGCGATCACCTTGCGGGGGAGCCGGTCCGGCTTCCCCGTTTTCTTTGTGGCCGGCGGCGCGAGCTCGCAATATTTCAGATAAAGGTCATTAAGGAGAATTTACCGCGCGAGGTTAAATCCCCGCGGATTTTTTATGGACCCTTACCCAGTTATTCTGTATGGTCCGCGCCATATGCAACAGCGACAGAGTCGCCCCATGTCCACCTTACGTCTCCGACGACGATCGATCCGCGCGCTGCGAAGCGTGGCGGTCGGCTGTGCACGAGACGCCGGGAAGGCCATCTAAGGCCGGGGAGCCCGACGGGTAGGCAGCCGAACGCCCAGTTTCGGCAGTGGTCACTAAACGCAGTGTCACTTACTTACCTGAAGGAAACCTGGACAATGTATCTGCTTAAGCCCGAAACCCCGGACCTCGCCCCCGCTGTCGAAAGCCTTCTCGATACGGTGTTCGGCGCCAGCCGTTTCGACAAGGCTTCCTATCAATATCGCATCGGCGTGCAGCCGGTCGCCGATCTCTCCTGGACCGCTTTCGCCGGCGACCGCTTGGTCGGTTCGATCCGCTACTGGCCGATCCTGGTCGATCCGCAGGATGGCGGCACGGCCACCCAGGCCCTGCTCCTCGGCCCGCTCAGCATCGATCAGGAATTCGCCGGCAAAGGCATCGGCCGGGCCCTCACCTTCAAGACTCTGGAACTCGCCGCAGGCCTCGGCTATGGCTTGGTCCTGCTGGTCGGCGATATCGATTACTACAAGCGCTTCGGCTTCGTGCCGGCGACCCCTTACGGCTTCGTCATGCCGGGCGAGAGCCGGCCGCACCGACTGCAGGTCGCGGCGCTGCGCGACGGCCTTCTGGAGCCGGGTCAAGTGACGGGCGGAGAGATCCGCCATATTCACAGCGGCGAGCCCGCTCTGCTGACCACGGCCGCGACGGCCAAGCCACGGAGGGGTCATCGTCGCCCCGCCAACGCCAATGGCCGCAACCGCCTCGCCATCTGATTCCGTGACCTCCGAATAACCGAGCGGCCCCCAGCCTTGGGGCCGCTCGCTTTTCTGGGCTGGCGCAATTCCGCTCCGCTTCCAGCGGCCACTGGAAAATCGCCACGTCGCCCAATTGCGGCCATGCTCTCCGGCCACCATCGGCGCTCCGTTCCGCTATCGATCCAGAGCGCAAATGAGTGGTCGACGCCGACCTGCAGGCAGGAGCTTTTGGTTTATTGGAGTTGCCGTCTTTCTTGCTGCCGCTGCGGCAGCGGTTTTTTATGCATCCGCCTGGCATCCATCCGGCACGACGTTCTCGCATCAGGGAATCGACGTGTCCCATCATCAAGGGCGCATCGACTGGTGGAAACTGCCGAGCCAGGGCGTCGACTTCGCCTATATCAAGGCGACCGAAGGCGGCGATCACCGGGACAGGCTGTTTGCCGTCAACTGGTCCGCTGCACGGCGCGTCGGTATCAAGCGCGGCGCCTATCACTTCTTCACGCTTTGCCGGCCGGGGGCGGATCAGGCGGCAAATTTCATCACCAGCGTCCCCGTCGAGGCCGATGCGCTGCCGCCGGCTGTCGATCTGGAATATGGCGGAAATTGCGCCAGCCGGATCTCGCCAGGCGCGCTACATGCCGAGCTGGCGGCCTTCATCGAGCGCGTGGAGATTCATTACCGCAAACCGGTCGTGCTTTATCTGACCGAAGAGTTCGACCGCGATTTTGCGATCAGCCGCAGCTTCGACCAACCGCTTTGGCTGAGGAGCCTGGTCGTCGAACCGCGTTTCGGCGCGCGGCCGTGGCGAGTCTGGCAGGTTTCCAATTTCCGCCGGCTCGACGGCATTGAGGCCGGGTGGACTGGAATGTCCTCAGGTGAGCCTTGGTCTTCGGTCGTCAGCCTTCCCCGTCATTGCTGGCATGGAGGGCTTCGCCGATCGCATAGAAATGGCCGCCCGCCACGTGATGCAGGCTGCGCCAGGCTGGGTCGGCATGCTCGAACTGCCAATGGCCGCCCTTGAAGACGCGATTATCGGCCCAGGCGGCTACGACCTCGCCAATGAACAAGTCATAGGCCTGCTGGTTGTGCGGCTCGGAGATCAGCCGACAGGCGAGCCAGGCCGAACAGCCGCCAACGAAGGGAAGGTCATATCCCTCGACCTGGAACAAGGTCGCGCCAAAGCGTTCCAGCTTGTCTGGCGCGTCGAACATGGTTGTCGTGCCCAGTTCGTGGGTCAATTGCAATTGCGCCGCGGTGGGCACCTGGATGACGAAGGCGCCGCTTTGCTCGACGAGGCCGCGCGTCTTGGTGCTCTTGTCCAGAACCACGGTCAGCTTGGGCGGGGCGAAATCCAGCGCGCAGGCCCAGGCAGCCGCCATGACATTGTCCGTGCCATCATGGCGCGCGGAGACGAGCACCGTGGGGCCGTGATTGATCAGCCGATAGGCCTTTTCCAGCGGAACCGGGGAAATGTGACGGTCCATTGCGGAGTCCTTTAAAAGCGTCTTCGTGGTTTCGCTTCGCGACGAAAAAGGGGCGGGACCCGCAAGCCCCGCCCCCATTTCGACATCGCCCCGCGATCAGCCGAGATGCATCCAGACCGACTTGGTCTGGGTGACGGTCAGCAGGGTCTCCAGGCACTTGTCGCGGCCCATGCCGGACTGCTTGAACCCGCCCCAGGGCTGGGTCATGTCGCCATGGTCGAAGCAATTGACCCAGACGACGCCGGCCTCGATGTCGCGTGCCGCCTTGTGGGCGAGGTTGACATCCGAGGTCCATATCGACGCTGCCAGGCCGTAGATCGAATCATTGGCGATCTCGATCGCTTCCTCGACCTTCTTGAACGGCAGGACCGCGCCGACCGGACCGAAGATTTCTTCCTGGGCGATCCGCATCTTGTTCTTCACGCCGCTGAACAGGGTCGGGGCGACATAGGCGCCCTTCTCCAGACCCTTCGGCACGGCACCGCCGAATTCCAGCTTGGCGCCTTCCTTCTTGCCGATATCGATATAGCCGAGGACGCGCTTCTGCTGGCCTTTATCGACCAGCGGGCCCATCGTGGTCGACGGGTCGAGCGGATCGCCCGGCAGGAAGCTGGCCTTGGCCTTTTCCTGGAATTTGTGGACGAACTCGTCATGAATCTTGGCATCGACCAGGATGCGCGAGCCGGCGTTGCAGACCTCGCCCTGGTTGCCGAAGATGCCGTTGACGGCATATTGGATGGCCATGTCCATATCCGGAACGTCGGCGGTGATGATTTGCGGGGTCTTGCCGCCGGTCTCCGTCGTCACGCGCTTCATGTTCGACTGGCCGGAATAGACCATCATCAGCTTGCCGATTTCGGTCGAACCGGTGAAGCTGATCTTGTCGACATCCATGTGTAAGGCGAGCGCCTTGCCGACTTCCTCGCCAAGACCCTGCACGACGTTGAAGACACCGGCCGGACCGCCGGCTTCCATGAACAGCTTGGCCATCAGATTGGCCGAGAGCGGCGATTGTTCGGCCGGCTTCAAGACCACGCTATTGCCGGCAGCCAGAGCCGGAGCGACCTTCCAGGAGGCCATCATCAACGGATAGTTCCACGGCACGATGCAACCGACCACACCCAGCGGCTGACGCAGGATGTACTGGAATTCGGTCGCGGCGGTATTGGTGACGACGCCCTCGATCTTGTCGATGGTTTCGCCGAAGAACTGGAAGGTCAAAGCCGAACCCGGGACGTCGGAATTCAGCATGTCCATCACCGGCTTGCCCATATCGAGTGTATCGATCAAGGCAAATTGCAGCGCGTTTTCGCGGATCAGATCGGCAAAGCGATACATGATCGCCATGCGGTCGCGCGGCGCCATGCGCGACCAGACACCGCTCTTGAAGGCCTTGCGCGCCGCCTTGACGGCAAGATCGACATCGCCCGCATCGCCGCGGGCGACTTCAGCGATCACTTCGCCGGTCGCCGGATTGATGCTTTCGAACTTCTTGCCCTTCTTGCCATCGACGAATTTGCCGTCGATGAAATGGCGGGTTTCGAATTTCAACTTGGACGCGTATTTATGAAACGATTTTTTATCCAGCTTCCGTGCGTCTTCAAGGTTCATGCCTACATCTCCTCTTGGCATAACCGCCTTGCCGGAACCAGACCCCGGATGGCGGCGAATGGATGCAACGCTTATAGCACCGGGAATAACGGCCAAGCTAGGGGCTATAACCGTTTGGATATAGCGCTCTCCACCGCGAGCGCTGGGCCCCGAAGGGGCAAAGCCACCTCTATCTATAGGCTCAATTGCGGCTCAATGTCGTGCGCTTAATTTCGGCTCAGCGCCGTGCCGAGACGCTCTGCCGCCACGGACTCGATCCGCTCCCGCAATTGCCGGTCGCGCGCCAGCAAAGGTTGCAGGTCGCGGGCCGATAGGACGAGCAATTTACAGAAGCCCAGAGCGACGACATCGGCGTTGCGCGGCTGACCCCGCAACAAAGCGAGTTCGCCGAAGAAGTCGCCGCTGCCAAGCTCGACGCTGCGGCCGGGCAGCTTCACGGTCACGGCGCCGGAGGCAATGAAATACATGGCGTCGCCCCGCTCCCCGGCGCGGACGATGACCTCGTCGGGGATGACCAGACGCGGATGCAGCAAGTGAGCGATCTCCGCCTGCACCGCGGCACTGAGATTATGGAACATCGGCACACGGGCGATCAACTGGGTCGCCGTCAATTCGGTATCGAGGCGCGGCCTTTCATCCAGCCCCGACCAGCGCCGCTTGGTATCCAGCAGCAATTCCGACAGCACCTCGCCGCCGATCATCGCCTGTTGGGCGAGATCCTCGTAACTGTCCAGCTCCATCTGGCGGGCGATGCGGCCCAGATAGCGGCGCTGCAATTCCAGGGCATAATCGGGATATTGCAGTTTCAAGGCCTGCAAGGCGGCACTGACCTTGACCAGGCGGTCGCTGATCAGATCGATCACTGCCGTGACCGCCTCGGTCCCGATCAACGGCGTCAGGCGCCGCCGGGCAAAGGCGATCAGTTCGGTGAGGACGATGCGCTGATTGAGGAGAACCTCGAACCGGTCGGCCAGCGCCGCCGCCAGCGGCCGGTCGATGCCGGTGATCTGATGCAGCCGCAGCGCGAAGCGGAACCGCCGGGTGAGGCGCAGGCTTTCCTCGACGGCGCTGAGATAGCCCTCACTGGCTTTGGCCCGGACCGCGTCGCGCAGCCGCGCAGTCTGCGCCAGCAGCCGCTCGGCGATATGCCGGGTCATGATCTGGGCCTTGAAATTGTTGTAATAGCGCTCGTCTTCCTGGGCGCTCAGCACGGTCAGGCCGACCGACAGCAGATCCTCGGCGCTGAGGTCGCCGCGCTTGTCCTGTTCGGCCTGATTGACCGTAACCTGGTGGCTGTAATCGCCGGCCACCTCATCGATTACCTCGCGGTCGATCCTTTCGCGGTCGGCGATATCGACGATCCGGTTCCGGATCTCCTCGACCGCCATGGCAAGGCTGCGGTCCTTGACCGCACGCTGCCGGGCCGTGAGCTGGTTGAGGCGAAGGCCGTGCATGAGCAAACGCAGGCTGGTGCCGTTGATGAAAAGAGTCAGCAGCACGAAGCCGGTGACGCTTGTCGCGATAAAGCGGCGCAGCTGGGGATCGATGCTGGGATTTTCGGTGACGGCGAGAGCCAAAGCCAGCGAGACGGCTCCGCGCATGCCACCCCACCACATCACCGCCTTCATGCCTCCGCCGATATCGCCGTTGCGGTTGATGCCGCGCAACAGGGGCAGGACCCCAAAGACGGTGATTCCTCGCGCCACCAAGGTGGCGCCGTAGAGCGCGAGGATCAGTACGACATCGCGCCAGGTCAGATCGCGCATGGTCTGCGGGATCAGCATGGCAGCAAGCAGGAAAATCAGTGAATTCGACCAGAAGCCGAGCTGGCCCCAGGCACCGTCCAATTGCTCGAAGGTCTTGGGCGACATGCGGGTACGGCCGACCGAGCCGATGGTCAGGCCCGCTGCGACGCAGGCGACGACGCCGGAGACATGCAAATAATGCTCGGGCAGCAGGAAACTGAGATAGGCCAGCGAAATGGTCAGGGTGATCTCGGCGGTCGGCCAGCCGCGCACCAAGGCGAACAGCGTGGCAGTAAAGCGCCCGAGCAGATAGCCGGAAACCGCTCCGCCGATGAAGCTGAAGAGGAACTGGCCGATCGCCGCGAAGGCGTTGATCGGCCGACCTTCCAGCAGCGCGCCCAGCAACAGGACATAGATGGCGATGGCGGCGGCATCATTGAGCAGGCTCTCGCCTTCGACCAGGATCGTCAGCCGGCGCGGCGCGCCGATCTCGCGGAAGATCGCCACCACGGCGGCGGGATCGGTGGTGGCCACGATGGCGCCCAGCATCAGGCAGGCGAGCAGGCTGAAGGGGGAGACAGCCGAAAGAAAAAAGCCGGTCACGACGGTGCAGATGACCACCGCGACGACCGCCATGGCCATGATCGGGGTGATATCGTCCAGCAACCGCCGGACATTGATGGACAAGGCGGTTTCGAACAACAGGGCCGGCAGGAAGACATAGAGAAAGGTTTCCGCCGAAATATCGAGATGCCGCAACGCGATGATGAAATCGTCAAAGACGGCGCGGTGGGCCAGCGGCTGGGCGGTTGAAATCAGCCCCAACCCGCAGCCGACAATGGCCAGCAGGACCGAATAAGGCAACCGCATCCGGCTGGCCAGTGGCGGCAGCAGACTGGTCAGCGCCAGCAGCGCCGTCAGACCGAAAATGGTCAGGCCAATGGTCGACATCAATGCCCCCTCGTTTCGCCGACAGCCTAAGGGACGGCGCCGCCGCTGGCAAATGCCGGTTGCGACGTCAGGGCCTATTTTGCAAGGTCCGCATCTCGGCCCATTGCGGCTTCCGTCGGCTCGGCCGTTTCGATGTTATGGGCATTCTCAGCCGGTCTTGCTATCCGGGATGTAAACGCCGTCCCAATCCGGTGTCGGCGGCCTTTCCCGGAATTCCTCCAGGCGCTCGGCATAGAGATCATAAAAGGCCGCCAAGCCGGCGGGCATGACGCCGCGGCAGGTTTCCAAGGCCGCCGCCGCCCCCGGCCAGTCCCGGTTGCGATAAGCGCTCAGCAAAGCATCATGGGCCAGCCGCAATTTCATGAACGCGCTGCTATCGGCGACCGTCCGGTCGCCCAGCGCCGTGAAGATCCGGACCGGCTCTTGCCTGCCCTTGACCCGTACCTGATCCAGTTCCAGCAAAGCGAAATCCGGTGCCGCCTCTGCGGTTTCCTCGCCGATCACCAGATCGACGCCATAGCGTGGCGATAAAGCCTCCAGCCGGGAAGCGATATTGACCGTATCACCAAGCACGGAATAGGTCAGCCGTTGTTCCGATCCCATATTGCCGACGCAGCCGGGGCCGCTATTGAGGCCGATGCCGATCTGCAATTCGACCGCATTGCGCCCCGTATGCTCGGCCTCGCTGCGCAGCGTGGCATTGAGGTGATGCAGGGCGCGGCGCATTTCGAAAGCCGCCATCAGCGCGTGGCGACCATGCTGCGGCACGTCCAGCGGTGCATTCCAGAAAGCCATGATGCAATCGCCAATATACTTATCGATGGTGCCCCGATGCGCCTGGATGCTCCGCGTCATCGGCGTCAGGAAGCGGTTCATGAGCTGGGTCAGGGATTGCGGGTCCAGGCTTTCGGAAATCTTGGTGAAACCGCGCACATCGCAGAACATGACGGTCAGATTGCGGATTTCGCCGCCGAGGGTGAGACGCCGCGGATTCTGGCTGAGCTGGTCGACCATGACCGGTGAGAGATAGAGCGAAAAGGCATTGCGTACGTGCCGCTTCTCGCTCTCGGTGCGGACGAAATTCGTCAGGGTGCCGGTGACGAAGATCAGGAACACCACCATGCCGGGATAGATCGGATCGATCAGGAAACGCTCCCGGCTGAAGAGATACCAGGATCCGGCCAGCGCGAAGGCCAGGACGTTGAGCGCGAGCAGCAGGCCGGTCAGGGCGCCACGCCGGCGCAGGATGAAAATCGTGAGGACCCCGGTCAGCGTCAGGTAGAGAAGCTCGGCGCTGAAAGCCCAATAAGGGCGGGCCAGTTGCGGTTCGCCGAGGAGATTGGTAGCCAGCACCTGCTCGATGGTTTGGGCGTGGAATTCCACGCCCGACATGTCGCGGGTGATCGGGCTTGGCTTGCTGTCTTTCAGTCCTTCGACCGTCGAACCGATCAGGATGATGCGGCCCTCGACCTGGCTGCGGTCGAAAGAGGGGTCCATGAGATCGGCGATCGAAAAAAAGCGCTGCGGCTTGGTGCCAGTATCGTAAAGCAGCATTTCCGCCGCGCCGGTGGTCGTCACCGTGAATTGGCTGCCGATCCGCATGGCGCCGACACCCTGACCGAGCAGCGAGCCGACGCCTTCGCTCGTGGTCTTGGCGGAGCGCAATAGATAAGAGGGTCCCCCGCCGGCCAGGCGCAGGGCCTCCGATACCAAGGATGGGACAAGCTGGTCGCGATAGAGCTGGACCAAAGGGATACGGCGGATGATGCCGTCGATATCAGGGACGGCGTTGACGACCCCGATCCCTGCCGCCGCCGCCCGCAGCTGGGCCAATGGCAGCACGATATAGGGATATGACGAGACGAATTGCCGGGGATCATCGCCCAGATAAACGAAACCGCCGATCGGCGAGGGCTTCTCCTGCGGGTGGTGCGAATCGGCATTCTGCAGAGCAAAAGCCAGCACCACCGGCACCCTGCGCAAGGCATCGGCGAAGACGACGTCGTTGTCCGGCATCTGGGCCAGGGCCTGACGCGCTGTGGCCAAGGCCGGCGTATCCGGCAGCTGCTTCATGATCGTCTGGGGCGAGGTGCGATCCGGCTCGGCAAATAGGATATCGATTCCGACCACAGCGGCGCCAAGTTCCGCCAGGCGGTTGATGATCTGCGCCATGCGGGTTCGCGGCCAGGGCCATTGGCCGAAGAGTTTCAGGCTGTTTTCATCGATGGTGGCGATGCGGACCGGCAGGTCGGGATCGTAGACGCGCGGTTTCAGGCGTTGGTAGCTGTCGAAAGTGACATTGCGGAGATATTCCACCGGCAACGGATCGATCCAGCGTATTGCCAGGGCGATCAGCAGGATCAAAGCCGGTATCAGGACATCCCAGGCCTTCTTCATATCGCTTTCATGGTCCTTAACCCGGCGGCACTCTAGCAGGTTGCAAAAGGACCCGCACCACGCCGAACGCGCCATTTGTGAGGAAGATCACGCATGTGGAAGGAGGCCATCGCGCCGCTTTTCGGGCAGCGGCAGCTCGGTGACCGGCGCTGCAACAGATGATTGTCGCCCATCCGTCCCTGTGCTACCAGGAAACTGAGGGAGGCGCTCGATGGGCCGCGAAACCAACGACCGCATACGCAACCGGATTACCAAGTCAGCCTTGCCGCCGGACGGCACGGCGAATGGTGCCAAAGGTGCCGGCGCCACCAAGGCAGCGGATCTCTGGCTCGGGCAGCAATTACGGGCCCTGCGCAAGGGACGCGACTTGTCGCTGACCGAGCTTGCCGAGCGCACCGGCCTTTCCATCGGCAACCTCAGCCAGATCGAACGCGGCGTTTCCTCCCCCTCGGTCCGCTCGCTGAAAAAGCTCAGTGAAGCGCTGCAAGTGCCGGTGGGCGATCTCTTCCAGGAAACCGATCTGCCGCCGGCCGAAGAGATGAACTACATCGTCCGACGCAAGACGAGGCCGATGCTGCATCTCAGTGATACCGGCCTGCAGAAGGAATTGCTGACCCCGACCACGCCGGGCGCCTTGCAGATGCTACTGGTAACGCTGCAGCCAGGCGGCTCTTCCGGGCCGGAATTTTATACTCATCGCGGCGAGGAAGCCGGCCTGGTCCTCAGCGGTGCTCTGGAATTGTTCATCGAGGATGAGCGTTTCCTGCTCAAGGAAGGGGATACCTTCCGCTTCAAAAGCACCCAGCCCCACCGCTTCGTCAATGTCAGCGCCAAGGTGACGACGGTGCTTTGGGTGACCACGCCGCCCGGCTACTAAGTCCTATCGTTAGGACGATCGATAACGGAAGGCGCCTGCCTTCTGATGAAGCTATTGCGCCGATGAAATCGCCTCGACGGCGATTTCGACGGTGATCGGTACGCTGCTGGCCATGGGCATGGAAGAGGGGCGGCCGGTGGGCGCCCGGCGCCCAGGCCCGATTGCTGACGGATTAGGAGGAATGACATGAGCGGCAAAACCATCGTCTTGTTTCCCGAAGCGGCCTTCGGCCCCGCTTTGAACTGCGTGGGCATCGCGCAGACCTTGCGGGCGCAAGGCCATAATCCGGTCTTCGTCTGCGACAAGGGGTTCAAGGGCGTCTTCGAGCAATATGGGTTCGAGGAAAACCTGGTCGATATGTCGGGCGGCATGTCGGATGAGGAGATCGCGAAATTCTGGGCCAATTTCATCGCAGAGAAACAGCCGCACTTCCGCCTTTCGCCGATCGAGCAATTGCCAACTTATGTAATTCCTGTCTGGGAAGCGATCGTCGATTCCGCGATCATCGCCGAGGAAGGATTGAACGAGCATCTCCAGCGCATCAAGCCGGATCTCATTGCGGTCGATAATGTGATCCTGTTCCCGGCGATCAAGCGGGCCGGCTGCCCTTGGGTGCGGATCATCTCCTGCTCCGAAAACGAAATCCCCGATCCCGATATCCCGCCACATCTCTCCGGCTGCCATGAGGATGACAAAGCCGGTTTTGAAGCCTTCGAGAACCGCTTCCTGGAACTGGTGAAGCCGGTCCATGATCGCTTCAACAAGTTCCTCGGCAAGGTCGGTCATGAGCCTTATCCGCTGGGCCAGTTCTTCGAGGCTTCGCCCTATATGAACCTGCTGCTTTATCCGAAGCCGCTCGCCTTTAGGCGCCGGCATCCGTTGGATCCGGCGCGCTTCCAATATCTCGAAGGCTGCGTGCGCGATGAGGGCAGCTATACCGTGCCCACTTTCGCGGCCAATAACGACAAGCCGCTGATCTATGTCAGCTATGGCTCATTGGGGGCGGCTGATGTCGATCTCTATAAGCGGCTGCTGACCAGTTTTGCCAAGCTGCCCTATCGCTTCCTGATGAATGTCGGCGATTATATCGGCGAATACAAAGATGTGCCGCCCAATGTGCATTTGGAGAAATGGTACCCGCAGCCGGCAGTCATCCCCCATGTCGATCTCTTTATCCATCATGGCGGCAATAACAGCTTCAACGAGGCGCTCTATTTCGGTAAGCCGGCGATCATCATGCCGTTCTGCTGGGACGGGCTCGACAATGCCGCCCGCATCCATGATACCGGCTATGGCGAGCAATTGCCGCGCTACACCTGGACGGAGGAACAGCTCGTCGGCACCATCGACCGCCTGCTGAAAGATAGCGCGATGAAAACCCGCCTGCAGGCGATCTCCAAGCATATGCAGGCGGCCAGGGGCACCGAGAAGGCGGCACAGCTCCTCTCGGAAATCGCCACGACCGGCAGCTACAAACTGGCGGGGGCCTGATATGGCGGCGCATCTCACTTCCAGCGCACCGCATATTCATGATGCGCTGACTTATGACGATCTGGCCGATTGGGGCGATCAGCCAAATTGCATCGAAGGCCAGTCGAAATCGAGCGGGCGGCTGTTGTTCAAGCGGCCCGATCCGTCGGTCGGCGGCAATTCACCGGAAACCGGCCTCTGGGTCTGCACGCCGGGCAAATGGCCGCTCTCGATACCACGCGACGAGTTCTGTCATTTCATCGCCGGCCGTGCCACATATCAGCGCGATAATGGCGAGGTGATCGAGGTGGCGCCCGGCACCTGCGTGCATTTTCCCGCCGGCTGGACCGGCATCTGCACGGTCCATGAGACCATGCGAAATGTTTATATGCTGCGATAGGAGTAGATCATGACCACCGCCCCTCACGTCACCCCGGTCATCCGCAATCCCAAGGATGTCACCGAGCTGAAGGATTGGGGGCCGATCCCCACCATGATCGACGGTCAGTCGATGACCTCGGGCGTGCTGCTGCATAAAGGGCCGAACGGCGAGAACGAGACCGGGATCTGGGTCTGCACGCCGGGTTTCTGGAACTGTCACGTGACGCGCGACGAGTTTTGCCACTTCCTCCTCGGCCGCTGCACCTATACCCATGAATCTGGCGAAGTGATTGAGATCACGCCCGACACCATCGCTTTTTTTCCGAAGGATTGGAAAGGCACGTGCCGGGTGCACGAGACGGTGCGCAAGGTCTATATGATCCGCTGACAAACGGAAACGGCAGCAGGCGTGCTGATGTCAGTTGTCGTTGGCGGGCCGGCCCTGATGCTGCACCCAGCGGCAAACGCGATAGCCAAGGCTGACCCGGACCCGTGCCCAATTACGCCAGCCTTCCACGGCCAAAGTGATCGGTTGAAACAGATCGGGGATATATTTCGGCAGCATACCTCTCGCCTCTCATAGCTCAGATGATTGCTCAGGTGAGCTCCCAGGTTATGCGCAATTCTATACGTCATATTTGACAAGCTGCTGACGGCTTTGCGGCAATTTGGGGACATTGCGGTCAAGAAGGCGCCGGCGGGCAGTTGGGGACGGGAACGCCCGCCGGCAGGCTCGCCCGGCTTTCGCCGGCCGCGCCAACGTTGCCGGCCTGGGTCGGTACCGGCAGTTTCAGGTTGCCGATGCACCGCGCCGTCACCTTCACCTGCTTTGTGTCGCCGATATAGAACGCTAACCCAGGAAACGTGCTGCAAGTCGGGCGCGTCAGTCGCGAGGCGAACTGTCAATCCCACTTGCATGGCATGATTTTATATTTCCGATCCGATTATTTGCCTGTGACCCAGCGCACAATTGGGCGGATCGGTCGTGTGACCGGGCGCGCGATTGAAGAAGAAACGCACGGCGCCAGCGGCGATCAAACTATCGCGGACACCGGCATCGGTCAGCGTCGAATCGAGAGGGAGCGATCTGTTTTCGACGCTGCTTCGGGCCATCTCTCCGACTGAGAGCGCTGTGGCATTGTCGGTTTGGCGAGGCCGCTGCAGACAGGCGCTTTTTTCCTGAGAGAACACTGGTAGCTGCTAGCACCTTCCGCCACCGAATGAACGTTCTGGTGGCGATTCGCAGAATGTCTATGCGTGAGACAGCCATGTCACGTCGCTCATGGCTGGGGTGTTAAAATGCTGTGATTAAACGGTCACGACGCTGCCGCACCGGAAGCAGCGTCAACGCATATGGACAAAAGTGGAGTAATAGAGCAGCGTGCCGCGGCTGTTGAAGCCGCGGGCGTGCACGGCTTGATCGAGGAACGGATCGACGATCGTAACGGTAAAGGCCCGCGCGGCCTTATCCGTCTTATAGTCCAGCACCAGCCAGGTCTTGGCGGTTTGCCAGGACCGGGTTTCATAGGTGCGAAGACTGTCGCGGCGTTGCTGGCGGGGACCGGCCGGCGCGCCGTAAGTGGCGACAAGCTCGCCCAGCATGTGTTGCAGCATATCCTGCGGCCAGCTCGACTGGGCGAAGAGCAGGCGATAGGCACCATTGATCGATGCGAAATAGTATTTGCTCTCCTTGGCGGTCCTGCCGTCTCGAGCTGGCGGCAATGATGACCACCAGGAGACATTGCTGGGATCGGGGCGGAAGATGTTGCAGCGGATGATATTGGCGGCGCGTTCGTCCGGCATCTGCCGCATGGTGCCGAGTTCGGTCGAGCGCCGCAATTCCGGATCGCCGGAACAGAGGACGCGCGCCTTCGGATATTTCACCCTGTCAATAAGCGGCAGGGATTTGAACTCATCGAGGCTCATGCCGAGTTTATAGCCGGCGAGGTCGACGGGCGATGCCTGATCGAGCGGCAGGCTCTGTCCTGGCGATGGTATTGCGGGAGGTGCCGCTTGGGCTATGGCGGAGCCACTCGGATTCAGCGCCAGCGACAGCAACGACAAGAGGCCGGCAAGGTATGGCCGGCGCGCAGCAGCAAACATCGGTGGAGCCGGTTTCAGAAATAATCGTCCGGAACGGCCATCATCGCGTTCTTGCCTGAGGTCATGGTGGTGAAAAGCAGATTTGTCTCCGGAATGACCTTGGTCATGAAGAAGCGGGCGCCGGCAAGTTTGGCCTGGTAGAAGGCGTGCTCTTCGCTCTCCTGCCTCGACAGCGCAACCTCCGCCATGCGGCACCACATGTAACCCAGCGCCACCAAGGCGAAGAGACGGAGATAATCATGCGCGGCGGCACCGGCTTCCTCCGGATCCCTCAAGCCGGCCTGGGCCAGCCAGGCGGTGGCTTGCTGCAATTTCGCCACCGCCTTCATCAAAGGCAGTGCGAATTCCGCCAAGGCCGGATTGGCAGTGGCGGTTTCCAGATAGGCCGTGACCGGATGGAAGAAACGGCGCAGCAGGCGGCCGGTGCCGACCGATAATTTTCGCCCTACCAGATCCAAAGCCTGGATGCCGTTGGTACCTTCATAGATCTCCGTGATGCGGGCATCGCGGATCAGCTGCTCCATGCCCCAATCGCGGATATAGCCGTGGCCGCCAAAAACCTGCACGCCCAAATTGGCGGCTAGGGAGCCGTGATCGGTCAGATACGCTTTCACGATCGGCGTCAGCAAAGCGACGAGGTCGTCCGCCGCCTGGCGGCGTTCAGCTTCGGGATGATGGGCGGCGATATCCAACTCGATGCCGGCCCAATAGGCCAGGGCGCGACAGGCCTCGGTGATCGAGCGCTGGGTGAGCAGCATGCGCCGCACGTCAGGATGCACGACAATCGGATCGGCCGGCTTGTCGGGCGCTTTGACGCCGCCGAGGCTGCGCATCTGCAGGCGCTCCTTGGCATAGGTGACGGCCCCTTGATAAGCGGCTTCGGCGACGCCGAGCCCCTGGATGCCGACGGCGAGACGGGCGAAGTTCATCATGGTGAACATCGCCGACATGCCCTTGTGCTTCTGGCCGACGAGCCAGGCCCGGGCGCCGTCGAAATTCATGACGCAGGTGGCCGAAGCCTTGATCCCCATCTTCTTTTCGATTGCGCCGCAGACCAGCTTGTTGCGCGCACCGATATTGCCGGCCGCATCGGGCAGGAATTTCGGGCAGACGAACAGGGAGATGCCGCGAATGCCAGCCGGTGCATCGGCCAGGCGCGCCAGCACCAGATGCACGATATTCTCGGTGAGATCATGCTCGCCGGCTGAGATGAAGATCTTGGTGCCGGTGATGTGGTAGCTGCCATCGGCCTGCGGTTCCGCCCGCGTCTTGATGAGGCCGAGATCGGTGCCGCATTGCGGCTCGGTGAGGCACATCGTGCCGGACCATTTGCCACTGACCAGCTTCGGCAGATAGAGCTTCTTCTGATCCTCGGTGCCGTGCAGATACAAGGCGTTATAGGCGCCGTTGCTGAGGCCCGGATACATGCCGAAGGAGAGATTGGCGGAACAGACCATCTCCTCGACGGCGAAATTGATCACCTTCGGCAAGCCCTGGCCGCCATAGGCCGGATCGCAGGGCAGGCCGATCCAGCCCGCTTCGGCGAATTTGTCATAAGCTTCCTTGAAGCCTTTCGGCGTCGTCACCTTGCCGTCGTCGAAATGGCACCCTTCCTCATCGCCCGGCTGATTGAGCGGCTGCAATTCGCTGCTGCAGAACTTCGCGGCTTCTTCAAGAATCGCATCCACCACATCCGGGGTCGCATCGGCGAAGCCCGGCAGGTTGCTGAATTTGTCGATCTGCAGCACCTCGTTCAGCACGAAACGGATATCGCGCAAGGGCGCTTCATAAGCAGGCATTCAAGTGCTCCCTCAATTTCGCAAAGTCAGTTCCGCACGATCAGTTGCGAAGTGGCTTGCCGGTGCTGAGCATATGCTCCATCCGCGCAAGCGTAGGCTCGCTCCGCAGCAATTTCATGAAGCCCTGCTTGGCAAGCTTATTTATCTGATCCTCGCCGATCATCTCGGTCATGTCGGTGGCACCACCGGTCAGGGCCTCGGCCAAGGTCAGCGAGACGGCGCGGTCATGGGCCAGTGCCTTGCCCTGGGCGACGAAGCCATCCACCGCCAAGGTCAGCGCCGTCTTGCCGCTGGGGCCGGGCAGGCGCAGCTCCGCCGGCTTCGGCGGCTGATGGCCGGCGGCCACCAATGCCAGCGCCTTCGCCTTGGCATCGGCCAGCAGGCGGTCGCGGTTCATGGTGATGCCGTCATCGCGGCGGAGGAAGCGCAACTGCTTCGCTTCGGCTGCCGATTTCGCCACCTTCGCCAATGAAATGGTCTCGAAAGCCTGCGCCACTGGTGGCATCGGTCCCTTCGGCTCTTTCGCACTTTGCGGCTGATAGCGAATCAGCATTTCCGCGCAGCCGCCCCAGCCGGGAATGAGCCCGACGCCGACTTCGACCAGGCCGATATAGGTTTCCGAATGGGCCTGGATCGCCGCGCAATGCAACAGCACCTCGCAGCCGCCGCCCAGCGCCATGCCGCTGGGTGCGCCTACCACCGGGAAGGGCGCGTATTTGATTGCTTTGTAAACGGCGATGCCTTGGCCGATCAGATCGTCGATCATCGGCCACATGGCGATATTGGCGGCAAAGAGGGCGAGGCCGATATTGGCGCCGACGGAGAAGTTATCCGCCTCGTTATGCAGCACCAGCGCCTTCATGTTCTTGCCGACATGATCCAGCGACTGCTTCATCAAGGTCAGCGTGTCCGGATCGATGGCGTTCATCTTGCTGTGAAATTCCAGACAGGCAACGCCATCGCCGATATCCCACAGGCTGGCCGAGCCGTTCTTCAGGATCGGCTTGCTGGCGAGCTTGATGTCGCGCAGCAGCAGCACGCCTTCCGGTCGTTCCACCGGGCGATAGCTGCCATCGAGGCCGAGATACTGCAGCCGGCCATTTTCCACCTTGTAGAAACTGCCGGCCTTCGCCGCCATGGCCAGGAAATCCGGCACCGGGCGGTTCTCCTTGCGCAGGGCTTCGGCAAGCCAGGCAGCGCCCAGCTCGTCGATCATCTCGAAGGGGCCGCGCTTGAAATTGAAGCCGGTGCGGATCGCCTGATCGACGGCAACGATGTCATCGGCGATCGTCGGCACCAGGGAGGCGGCATAGCTCAGCATGCCTGACAGCACGCGCCAGGCATATTGGCCGCCGGCATCCGGATGGGTGACGAGGACACGCAAGCCACCCTTGGCCGCATCTGCGGAATCAAGCCGGGCAGCGGTTGAGGGAGCGTAAGCACCGGTCCTGAGGTCGACCGATTCCTTGACCTTTTTTCCGCCCTCGGTATTGAGCCGGTAGAAGCCGCCTTTGCCTTTGCGGCCGGTATAGCCCTCGGCAATCATCTTGGTGAGGAGCGGGAAATCGCGGCGGATCGACAGATACGGGTCGCCTGCCGGCAAAGAGGCCGCGAGTGAGGCATCGACATGTGGCATAAGATCGAGGCCAACGAGATCGAGCAAAGCGAAGATGCCGGTCTTGGGCGCGCCGATCGGCCGGCCCATGATGGCATCGGCCATCTCCACCGTGAGGCCGAGATCAAGGGCATGGATGATCGCGGCCTGCATCCAATAGACCCCGATGCGGTTGGCGACGAAGCCGGGCGTATCTTTCCCGCGCACGATCATCTTGCCAAGCGCGATATCGCCGAAAGCCGCGATGCGCTCGATCTGGGCGGAATCGGTCTTCGGTCCCCCGACCACTTCAAGAAGGCGCATGTAGCGCGGCGGATTGAAGAAATGGGTGATGCAGAAGTCGCGGGCGAAAGCCTCCGGCAGGTCCTCGGTCAATTGTGCCAGCGGAATGGTCGAGGTATTCGATGAGACGATCGAGCCCGGCTGGCGCTTGTCCATGAGCTTGCGGTAGAGCGCTTGCTTGATCTCGATCTTCTCGATCACCGCTTCGACGATCCAATCGACCTCGGCAAGCTTGTCAAGGTCGTCATCGATATTGCCGGGCGTTATCAGCTTCGCCGCGGCGCTGGACATGAGCGGGGCGGGATCGGCTTTCAGCA
Source organism: Dongia soli (assembly GCF_034044715.1). Taxonomy (NCBI): domain Bacteria; kingdom Pseudomonadati; phylum Pseudomonadota; class Alphaproteobacteria; order Rhodospirillales; family Dongiaceae; genus Dongia; species Dongia soli. The sequence continues at coordinate 1,029,191 of NZ_JAXCLW010000001.1, forward strand.
ATTTGGCGATGGCGCCTTCGGCAATGGCATTCCGGTTGGCCGCATCCTTCGGCACGATATCCAGCAACAGAACCGGGATGCCGGCATTGGCGATCTGGGCGGCGATGCCGCTGCCCATCACGCCGGCGCCGATCACGCAGGCCTTGCGGATCGGCGCTCCGGTTGTCGTTGCGGCCATCAAACCGCCTCCAGGATGGTGGTGATGCCTTGGCCGCCGCCGATGCATTGGGTCGAGAGCGAGAATTGCTTGCCCTCGCGCTTCAGCAAGGCCGCAGCCTTGCCGGTGATGCGGGCACCCGTGGCGCCCAGCGGATGGCCGAGTGCAATGGCGCCGCCATCGAGATTCATCTTGTTGGGATCGATCTCAAGATCGCGCATGCAGGCCAAGGCTTGGGACGCGAAGGCCTCGTTGAGTTCGATGATGTCGATATCCTTGATGGTGAGGCCGGCTCGTTTCAGCGCCTTCCGCGTCGCCGCGACCGGGCCGATTCCCATGATCTCCGGTGCGCAGCCGGCGACACCGATGGCGCGGATCTTGGCGAGGACCGGCAGGCCGTGTGCCTTGGCATAGTCAGCCGAGGTGACGAGGCAGGCGGAAGCGCCATCCGTCAGGGGCGAGGAGGTGCCGGCGGTGACGCTGCCATTCTGGTCGAAGGCGGGCTTCAGCCCGGCCAGCGCTTCCAATGTGGTTTCGTCGCGGATGCAGCCATCGATGCTGACGGTCTCATTGCCCACTTTGACCGGAATGATCTCGTCAGCGAGCCTGCCGCCCTGGCGTGCCGCACTGGCCTTGCGGTGACTGCTGAGCGCCAGCTCTTCCTGTTCGCGACGGTCGAGCTTGTATTTTTTGGCGACATTCTCCGCCGTCTCGCCCATCGAGATATAGGCGGCCGGCAGGCGCTCCGTCAGTGCCGGATTGGGCAGCGGATTGAAGCCCATCATCGGCACGCGCGACATCGATTCGATACCTGCGCAGATAAATACATCGCCGGCGCCCAGGGCGATCGCGCCGGCCGCCGAATGGATGCCTTGCATGGAGGAGCCGCAGAATCGGTTGATGGTAGCGCCGGCTACGGATTGCGGCAGATCGGCGATGAAGCCGATGAGCCGCGCTACGTTCAATCCCTGTTCACCCTCCGGAAAGGCGCAACCGACCAGCAGGTCTTCGACATCCTTCACATCGATTCCGGTCTTGTCGATCAGGCCGCGAATCACTGCGCCGGCCATATCATCCGGCCGCAATTTTGCCAGGGCGCCCTTGCCGGCGAAATGAAAGGGCGAGCGGACATAACCCGCGATCACCGCTTCCGTCATGATGTCGTCTCCTTATTCTGGTCTGGGTCAGCCGCACCAGCCGGCTGGCTCTTGGCGTTCTCTTCCTCGATCAGCACTTTCTTCTGGATCTTGCCGATCACGGTTTTCGGCAGTTCGGCGCGGAATTCGATCAGCTTCGGCATTTCGATTTTCGACAGCCGATGGCTGAGGAATTCCTGCAGGACCTCGGCGGTCAAATGCTGCCCTGTCTTCAAGGACACAAAGGCTTTAACGGTCTGGCCGCGATAGTGATCGCCGACGCCGATCACGGCGCATTCCTTCACCGCCGGATGCTGATAGATCGCTTCTTCGACGACGCGCGGATAGACCTTATAGCCGCTGGCATTGATCATTTCCTTTAGCCGGTCGGTGATGAAGACGAAGCCTTCCTCATCGATATGGCCGACATCGCCGGTATGCAGGAGGCCGTCGGTAATGACCTCATCGGTCGCCTCGGGGCGGTTCCAGTAACCCAGCATCACCTGGGGGCCGCGAAAGCAAATCTCGCCGACCTCGCCCGGTTTCACCGGCGTCCGCCGATCGTCGAGCGAAACGATCACGCAATCGGTCAGTGGCAATGGCAGGCCGATCGACCCGGTTTTGCCGGGGCGGTGCACCGGGTTGCAGCAGGTCACCGGGGAGGCTTCGGAGAGGCCATAGCCCTCCACCACGCGGGCGCCGGTCTTCGCCTCGAAAGCCCTGCGCACCTCCAGGGGCAGAGGGGCACCGCCAGAAATGCAGAATTCCAGCGAGCGCAAATCGTAATCGCCGAGGTCGCTGCGATTCAGCAAGGCGGTCAGCAAGGTCGGCACGGCCGGCATGGCGGTCGGCCGCTTCTTGTCGATGGTGCTGAGCAGGCGCTTGGCGTCGAAACGCGGCAGCAGGATCATCAGGCCGCCGATGGTCAGGCACCAATTCATCACGCAGGTCATGGCAAAAGCATGGAACAGCGGCAAAACGCCGATCACACGGGCGCTCTCATTGCTGACATTGGCGAACCAGGCGCGGCACTGCAGAGCATTCACATAGACATTCGCATGGCTCAGTGCCGCACCTTTCGGCACCCCGGTGGTGCCGCCGGTATATTGCAACAGCGCGATATCCTCCAGAGGATCGATGACCGGCGGCAGATAAGCGCCGTCATTATCGATCAGATCGGCATAGGCGATGTGCCGCTCGTCGCGCCGGATGTGGGCAAGATCCCGGAACATGGCGATCGGCACCAGCAAATTCTTCGGAAAGGGCAGGCTGTCGGCGAAGGGACAGAGGATGAGCGCCCGCAGCCGGCTTCTGCCCAGCAGGACTTCCAGCTTGTCAGCCAGCGAATGCAGATCCAGCGTCACCATCATGTCGGTCTGCGAATCGGCGATCTGATGTTCGACCTCGCGTTCGACATAAAGCGGGTTGAAGTTGACCACTGTCGCGCCGCATTTCAGCGCCGCATAATAAAAGATGACATAATAAGGACAGTTGGGCAGGAAGAGGCCGAGCCGCATGCCGGCCTGCAAGCCGCGTTGCTGCAATCCCTTCGCGGCGCGGTCGGAGAGGGATTTGATCTCGGCATAGGTGAATTGGCGGTCGAGAAAGTCGATGCAGGGGCGCGTGCCGAAACGCGCGGCGGCATCATCCAGCAGGTGATAGAGCGGTCGCGGCTCGATTGGCGTTGCCCAATCGAGGTTGGGCGGATAAGCCGTCAGCCAAGGCCGCGCCGTCAGGTCCTGCCGCACTGCCATTGACATAGGTAGAACGGCCTCCTCGCTTAGGACCATCCGGCTATCGCCGTTGCAACGGATCGTCCCATTCTTCGCGCCGCTGTGCAAATGTTTGGTTAAAGGCGGCGTCATTTTTTTCGCCCGTCAGCTATATAACTTTGATCCAGGCCGTTTTTTTTTCAAGATGGCGGTAGTGCCGACGGACGCCATAACAAACAGGCCAATTCCATGACGTTTCGCCTATGTCATGTGCTGCCCAAGAGGCCGTATCGTGTTTCCCTCGGCGTGGGCTGACTAGGCCCCGGCACTTAAACCGCTTGCTCGGCGCGGTGGAGCCGTTTCATGATCGATGATCTGTCGGGGGAGATAATAAGATGTCCGTTACACGATGCGGCACCAGGCTGTCGCGTGCCTTTCTATCCTCTATGGCGTTGTTGCTCGGGATCGCATCGGTTGCGGCGCCGGAAGCGCAGGCGAACGATCAGATCAAGCGTGGGGAATACCTGGCCCGGATCATGGATTGCGGTGGCTGCCACAATACCGGTGCCTTCACGCCGCAGCCGAATCTGGAAACGCCCCTGGCCGGTTCGGAGATCGGCTTCGAGGTGCCGGGGCTTGGTGTCTTTTTTCCGCCCAATCTGACGCCGGATCACGAGACCGGCCTTGGCAATTGGAGCAAGGAAGAGATCATTGCGGCCGTCACCACCGGCGCGCGGCCCGATGGCCGCGAATTGGCGCCGGCCATGCCATGGCGCTCCTATAGCGCCCTTAATACCAAGGATGCCGCGGCTTTGGTCGCCTATCTGAAATCGCTGACCCCGGTTTCCCATAAGGTGCCGGGACCCTTCGGACCTGACGAAAAGAAAACCGCACCCTATTTCACCGTCGCCGGCCCGCAATGACCGGTGCAAACCTTATTTCGGCCAGGCTACTTGGTGGCGGCTAGCAGCTTTCCCTGCCGCGATTTATCGTGATAAACCAGCATGGCGGAGATATCGCGCCATTCCACCATGGCGACCATGCCGCTCTTCTCGGCGATGAAGCGGTATTGCGCCGTCTTGATGGTGGCGGGCCCGATTTCGCCTGCATAGGTCCATTTGATGAGATCGGCATCGTAGCTCCCGGCGGGCACCGTGACACGGTAGCGGCCGAGATAGCTATAGGTGACATTGAGCGTGCCGTCGTAATCGACATCGGTCGGATCGTCGATATCGGCGACCTTGACGTGAATTGTGGTGCGGTGGCTGTCGCCCGGCTTGAGGCCGGTCAGGATCAGCGGCTCGCCCGGGGTGAATTGTGAGACCACTTCTTTGTCGAGATCATATTCCAGGCTGGTGACCAGGCCGCCATCCGCGGTTTTAATGAAGACCGCGCGGCGGTCCTTGCCGATCCGGTAATCCCAGCTCTCCGGCGTTGCGCCGGCGGTTCTGGCGAACTCATGCGCCTCGTTCTTGGTGCGGCCCTTCTCGTCGCGGATCAGATAAGAAATCCGTCCCGCCATGCCGGTCACATAGGCCTCGGCCGGCGGCAAAGGCTTTGCCGGCAAGGCATCGCCGATGACCCCCTTGCCCAGAAGCTTCTCAATCTCTTGGCGGTCGGCGCTCGGCAGCGTCAGGACCTTGCCGGCTTCCTCCGACCGCGCGGGTGTGGCCAGTGTTAAGCAGCAGATGGCAGCGATCCAAGTCCAGTTTGCAAGACAATATCGATGGTGGGCGGTCATATCATCCTCCGGCTCACGAGACGCTTACTCAAAACGCGCCATCAGCGGTCGTCCTGGCGCTCCGACAGGGTCATGCCGATGGCGGCCACGGTAACGCAGACGATGGCGATCAGCATGCGCAAGCCGAGATCCTGGCTCAGGAAGATGGCGCCCACCAGCGCACCCAAAGCTGGCTCAAGCGTCATGAGGATGCCGTAGCTGCGGGCCGAAAGACGCCGCAATGCCTGGAACTCCATCACGCAAGGCAAGACGGTGCTGAGGAGTGCCACAGCAAAGCCGCCGCCGAAATCCGCCAGGCCGGCTTGCCTCAAACTGCCTTCCACCAGGGCGAAGGGCAGCAACAAGATGGCTGCGGCCCACATGCCCCAGGCGAGGCCGCCTATGCCGGCAAAGAGCCGACCCGCTTGCTTGCTGAGCGGCACGAAACCGGCCCAGGCAACACCGGTGAGGACCGCCAGCCCGAGGCCGCGCGGATCGAGATCGACACCGATATCCGGCGTCAACAAGACGAGGCCGATGACGGCGATGCCGATCCAGACAAAATGCAGCAGGCGCCGTGAGGTGAGCACCGCCAGCGTCAGCGGGCCGAGGAAGGCGATGGCGGAGGCGATGCCAAGCGGGATGTATTGCAACGCCAGGAAGAAGGGCAGCAGCATGCCCGCAAGAACCGCGCCGAAAACCAGGACCAGCAGGCCGTGCCGCTGCAGCGTCCAGCCTTGCGGAATTGCCCCGCGCCGTCCGGCTTGCAGCCGGTTGGCGAGGCTGAGCATGGCGGCGGAGAAGCCGGCGCTAAGCACAGCCGTGCCGGCGGGACCCAGGCTGGAAAATAACACTGTTGCCAAAGCCGATCCGAGTTGGACGGAGAGGATCGATAGCAGGATCAGAAGGGTGGGCGGCACGCGGCCGAGAGCGCTCGCGACATGACGCTGTCCCAAGACAAGGCTGTTTCGGCGGCCGGCATTCTGCCAGCCTGGAGATTCCGCTTGTACGACGCCAATCTGCATTGTCATGCGACCGTCCTCGCCAAGGATGACAAATCCAATCAGAACCCGTATAGGCCGCTTCGTCAACGCCCCGGTCAATCTAGCGATCGGCAGCGAGCATCACTTCCATTCCCGCATTACCCGTTCGGCGGCGAAGGTCACCAGGCCGCGCGGCAGGAAGCGGCTGACCAGGGTCGTCATGTAATTGGCCGGTCCGACCACATGAACGCGCTTCTGTCCCAGCATCTGCAAGCCCTCGCGGGCGACGCGTTCGGCGCTGTGGATGCTGGAAAAAGTCGGCCGGTCGATTCCGGCCCGGGTGAAGAACTGGGTGGCCGTGGCGCCGGGACACAGCGCCAGGATATCGACCGGCTCACGGCTAAGCTCCTCCGCCAGGGCTTCGGTGTAATGGAGCAGGAAAGTCTTGCTGGCTGCATAGGTGGCGAAATAGGGAATCGGCATGAAAGCGGCGGCCGAGGCGACGAAGATCGCGCCGCAGCGGCGGTTGTTCCGCTCTGCGCGTGCCAGCATGCCGGGCAGCAAGGCGCGGGCGATTTCCACCGGGGCCAGGACGTTGACCAGCACCATTTCCGATCCCCGTTCGGCGGTGTTATCGACCGCGCGCCCGAGACGCCCGAGCCCGGCATTGTTGATGACGAGATCGACGGGAAAAGCCTGGGTCGCGCCAATCACTGCCTGACGCCCTTCAGCAGTGGCGAGATCGGCGATCACAATGCGGATCTCACGGCCGGGGCCGGTGAGTTCGGCGGCGAGCGCTGCCAGGCTTTCGCGATTCCGGCCGGTCAACAGGAGGTGCGTGGCGCGCGGCAAGGCATGTGCGAAAGCCGCGCCGATGCCGCTGGAAGCGCCGGTGATCAAGGCTGCACCATAGGTCATGTGGTTTCCTCGACTGCTGCCTCGACGATTGCTTCTCGATGGAAGCCGTTAGCGGTACCATAGGGAAAACCCGACACATCGCCAAGGTTGAGCCGGCAGCGCAGGATTTTGCTCGCGTTTCCTTGTCTTGCCTTTTGCCATGGGCTGTGACAGATCAGCCACCTGCATGTTCGGGCGCTATGAGGAAACAAATGGCAAAGTTCAAGACCCTCGAGGATCTCACCGTCGCCGGTAAGCGCGTCATCGTGCGCTGCGATCTCAACGTGCCGATGCAAGACGGAAAGGTGACCGACACGACCCGTATCGATCGCGGTGCCGAAACATTGCGCGATCTTGCAGCCCGGGGCGCCAGGGTCATCGTCATGTCGCATTTCGGCCGGCCCAAGGGCAAGCGCGCCGCCGAGTTCTCCCTGCGTCCCCTGGTGCAGCCGCTCTCGACCGCTTTAGGCAAGCCGGTTGCCTTCGCCGATGACTGCGTCGGCCCGGCGGCGGAAGCGGCGGTGAAGGCGCTGAAGGACGGCGATGTGCTGTTGCTGGAAAATCTGCGTTTCCACGATGCTGAAGAAGCCAACGACAAAGGCTTCGCCGGGCAGCTCGCGGCGCTCGCGGATATTTATGTGAATGATGCCTTTTCTTGCGCCCATCGCGCCCATGCCTCGACCGAGGCGATTGCCCATCTGTTGCCTCATGCAGCCGGTCGCCTGATGCAGGCGGAGCTTGATCATCTCGCAGCGGCGCTGGAAAAGCCGCAGCGCCCGGTGATGGCGGTGGTGGGGGGTGCCAAAGTGTCGACCAAGCTCGATCTCCTCGGCAATCTCGTCGCCAAGGTCGACCAATTGGTGATCGGCGGCGGCATGGCCAATACCTTCCTCTTCGCCAATGGCATCGAAGTCGGCAAGTCGCTGGCGGAACGCGACATGGCGGATACGGCGCGCGATATCGTCGCCAAGGCGAAAGCGGCAGGCTGCACCATCGTGTTGCCGGTCGATGCCGTGGTGGCAGCGGAATTCAAGGCGGGCGCTGCCAACAAGACGGTCGATGTCGCTGCGGTGCCGGCGGATATGATGATCCTCGATGCCGGGCCGAAATCGGTCGCGGATATCGCTGCCCGGCTGAAGACCTGCAAGACCGTGGTTTGGAACGGTCCGCTTGGAGCTTTTGAGCTGGAGCCGTTCGACCGGGCCACGGTGGCGGTGGCGCGCGAAGCGGCGGCTTTGACCAAGGCGAAGCAACTGCTCTCGGTGGCCGGTGGTGGCGATACGGTAGCGGCCCTGGCGCATGCCGGCGTGACCGTTGACTTCACCTATATTTCGACCGCCGGCGGCGCCTTCCTGGAATGGCTGGAAGGCAAGACCTTGCCGGGCGTCGCCGCCCTGCAGGACTGACAATGTCACGGCACCGGCACCCGGATGTGTCGGTCCTATGACGGAAGACTTAGACTGGTCATCTTAATTAAGCTCTAGCGGCCCGCACTGTCTAACCGACTGCGCGGGCTAAATTTTTGCACCCAGCGTGACATGCGTCATATCGCCTCAGCCCGGCAGCGCGTAGTTTTCCACTCGCGAGCCGGAACCTGTTTCGAATGACTGAGAAGGGGTTCTTGTCATGCCACATATGATGTCGCGCCGAACATTTCATCTATCGCTCATCGTTCTGAGCATCATTCTGCTGAATGGGCTGGCCTTTGCCGGCAATGCTCAACAGTCGCTGGGCGGCGCGCTGCCGGTCGATGCCGCCAACCATGCACAGCCGATGACGGCCAAAGAGATAGCGATGACGACCGACAAGGCCGTGCCGGCAGTCGCCGCCGCCACGCAACAGCAGAAAGGCGCGTCAACGCAGAATGAAAAGCAAGGTGCAGGCGGCCAATCAACGCCGGGCAATTGATGGCTCCCAATAATGGGATCAGGCACCGTTACGCAAATAAAGCAGCAGAATGAGCGTCGCCGCGCCGGCGGCGACGCCAAGAACGATGCTGCGGCGGGTGACGAAATAGGCAACAACCGTGACGGCGGCCGCGCCCAGCCGATCAATCGGCGAAATGGTCGCAAGCGAACCGGCCGGCAGTAGGATCATTCTGATGATCAAGCCGGCCAGCATGGCATAGGCCACCGCCGCCACCCATCGCATGATCGGACTATCGCCGTTGATGCGGGCGGACAGCATCACGCCCAGCCCGCGCCAGATATAGGTCGCGACGGCGCCTACTAACAGGAACAGCCACGGCAACAAAACGCTACTCACCGGCGCCATCCGTGGCTGCGGCGGCGCCGTGCATTGTCGATCAGGAAGGCCGCCGTGCCGCCGATCAGGCCGGTCGCAAGCAAGCCCCATTCGGGATCGATCAGATGCAAAGCCGGCCCCAACAAGGCACCGAGAATCAGGGCCAAAGCCCGCAGCCGATGCTTCAGATCGGCAATGAAGACCAGCATGAAATAAAGCGGGTTAAGGAAGACGAAGCCAAGCGTCACATAGAGCGGCACCATTCCTGCGAGGAAGAAGCCGAACATGGTGGCGGTGAGCGTCGTCAGCCAGAGCGTGATGGCGAAACCCTGATAGAAGGGCAGGCGCTGTTCCGGCAGCATCTGCGGCGCGCGCTGCATGGCGATGGCAAAGCCGGTAATGGCGATCAGATGCGCGATCAGATAATGCCGCAAGCGTGGCGGCCCTGCTTCCCCAGCCCGCAGCACCGGCATCAGGCTGGCTACCATCGGCAGCAAGCGGGCATTGGTGAGGATGACGGCAAGCGCGGCGTTCACCAGAGTGCCGCCCACCGCATAGATTTCGATCAGTGCGATCTGGCCGGGCAATGCCCAGCCGGTGGCGCTGGAGACCACACCCTGGGGCAAGGTGAGCCCGCTTTGCCGGACGAAGGCGCCGAAGCCCAGATAGCTGGCGCCGAGCACCACGGCGGGCATCGCCAGGGCGGCCAACGCCCCTTGGCGGCGCGCGGCGGCGATCGAGCCGAAATCCTCGCTATAGCGTGCTGGTTTGTTCATCGGATCGGCGAAAGTGACAAGCGTGGTGAAAGTGACACGGTTGGCCGGCATCATAGCGGGCAGGCGGGACAACACAACCGCGCGGAGACGACCTGGAAGGTCGATCCAGTGACAATAGCACTACGCACCTCTGTGGCTGTGCGAGAACGCTTCCTGGATTGCGCTGACGTCGCCAGAAGCCTTGCATCAACGATCCGGCTTCGCCAGACTGGCCCGATGCCGGAACAGGACACAAAAAAAACGATCAGTTTCAGCCGCCAGGTGCCGGAAGGGGATGGTCGGGAACGCGATGTCTGTCTCAATTGCGGCTTCGTCAATTACGAAAACCCGAAGATCGTCGTCGGCTCCGTCGCTTTTTGGGGCGACCGCATCCTGATGTGCCGCCGCGCCATCGATCCGCGCCGCGGGCATTGGACCTTGCCGGCAGGCTATCTGGAATTGCAGGAAACACCCGAAGCGGGCGCCGTGCGCGAGGCGCAGGAAGAGGCGGGGGCAAGGATCGAAATCGATGCGCTCCTGGCGATCTATACGATCCCCCGCATCAGCCAGGTGCAGTTGATTTATCGGGCCCATCTCGGCGACGACCGGATCGCACCGGGACCGGAAAGCCTGGAAGTCGGTCTCTTCACCTTCGACCGGATTCCCTGGGACGATCTCGCCTTTCCCTCGGCGCGCTGGGCGCTGCATCATTTTGCGCAATCACGCGCCTTGCATGGCTTTCCGCCCTTTACCAATCCGCCGGGCGAAACCGGCAATCTGGAAGTCGGCGGCTTATAATCGATTTCGGTGGAATCAGCTACGTGGCCGCGGCTTGGCGCGCGCCGTCGGTTCGGCGATCAGCGGATCGTCCGGCCAATAATGTTTCGGATATTGCCCCTTGAGATCGGCCTTCACGGCGCGATAGCCATTGGCCCAGAAGCTCTTGAGATCCTGCGTCACCTGAACCGGCCGGCGGGCAGGTGAGAGCAGATGCAGCAGCACCTGGACCTTGCCATCGGCGATGGTCGGCGTATCGGTGGCGCCGAACATCTCCTGCAACCGTACCGCCAGGACCGGTAGGTCGCCGCCTTCGTAATCGAGCGGCAGGCGCGACCCCGATGGCACGTCGAGATGGGTCGGCGCCAGCCGGTCCAAGGCTTGGCGCTGCTGCCAGTCGAGTGTCGACAACAGGGCCTCCCGCAAATCGAGATTGGCGAGATGGGCGCGCCGTGTCTTGCCATCAAGATAAGGCAGCAGCCAGGTTTCGAGGCTTTCCAACAGCGCGTCATCCGACAGATCCGGCCAGCTGTGGCGTGGATCGTTCAGCCGGCGGAGCAGTGCGATACGGGCGCGCAGGGTGTGCAAATCCGGCGTCCAGGGAAGGCATGCCAATCCCATCTGCCGAATGCCGGTCGCCATCGCCTCCGCGAGTTGGCCGCGCGGCGGATTGGCAAGCGGCTTTTCCGCCAGCACCAGCGACCAGAGGCGGCGCTGGCTTTTCGCGTCCACCGTCTCGCTGCGGGGATTCCAGGCGACGATGGTTTCATCGATGATGGCCTGGCCGAAATCCGCCTCGATCTCGTCGAGGGTGATCGGCGCCGCGAGAAAGATGCGGGCGGCCCGCTTGTCGCCGTCGAGTGCGCCGATTGCCAGGAAGTCCTGGTTGGCGAGCGGATCGGCGGCGCCAAGCACCGCGCCGCGACCGTTGCTGAGGCGAAAGCTCTCCATGCCGTCGGGATTGCGTCCACGCTTCTGCGCCAACCGATCCGGATAGGCCAATGCCAGCACGGCACCGGCGGCGTCGCGCGCCGCCGCCGCATCTGACGGAAGGTCAAGCTGCCGGCGCCAGTCCTTGGCCGATTGCCGGATGCGTTCGCGCAGAGGGCGATCGACTTTGCCGCTATGCCGGCCGCGATCCTGCAGCACATCCAGCCGGTCGCGCAGATCCACATCGGCGGGGCCATATTGGCGGTCCTGCTTGATGGGGTCGCGCTCGCTGAGGATAGCGGCGATATCGCAGGCGAGCGCACCCAGGCCGCGTTCTTTGGCTCGCACCATCATATGGGCAAGGCGTGGATGGACACCAAGCGCCGCCATCGCCTTGCCAGGGGATGTCGCCAGCAATTTATCGTCAATCGCTTCCAGCTCAGCCAGCAACTCGCGGGCCTGGGCGAGGGAGGCCGCCGGCGGCGGGTCGAGCAGCTTCAACGTCTCGATTTCGGTGATGCCCCAGACCGCAAGTTCCAAGGCCAAAGGCGCCAAATCGACAGCGAGAATTTCCGGCGCCTCGAAGGCGGGCAAAGCACGTTCGGATTGCGGCGACCACAGCCGATAGCAAATGCCGGGCTGGGTTCGGCCGGCCCGACCGCGGCGTTGTGTGGCCGCGGCTTGCGAAACCTTCGTCGTGGTCAATCGGCTCATGCCGCTGACCGGGTCGAAGCGCGGCACCCGTCGCAAACCGCTATCCACCACGAGGCGGACGCCGTCGATCGTCAGGCTGGTTTCGGCAATCGAGGTTGCGAGCACGATCTTGCGGCGGTTCTGTGGGTCGCGGCGGATGGCACGGTCCTGCTCGGATAACGGCAGATCGCCATAGAGCGGCAGGACGATGTGATAGCTGCCGAGATCGCCGAGGCGCTGCTCGACCCGCCGGATCTCCGCCGTGCCGGGGAGGAAAGCCAGGATGTCTCCTGCTTCCGCCTGCAGTGCTTGGCGGATCGCGCCAGCCATGCGGTCTTCGATCCGGCTGACGGAATCATCGCCGAGATAGCGGGTCTCGACGGGAAACATACGGCCTTCGCTGGTCAGGCGCCGGGCCTGCGGCAGCAATTCTGCGGTGGCGGCTCCATCCAAGGTCGCGGACATGACGAGAAGTCGAAGATCGTCGCGCAAGGCAGCCTGGGCTTCCAAGCAGAAGGCCAGAGCGAGATCACTGTCGATTGTGCGTTCGTGGAATTCATCGAAGAGCACGGCGCCAATGCCGGGCAAGGTCGGATCCGCCTGCAATTGCCGCAGAAAGAGGCCGGTTGTCACCACCTCGATCCGCGTCTTCGGCCCGACGCGACGGTCGAGACGGACTCGATAGCCGACTGTCTCGCCGACCTCTTCGCCAAGCAGGTTCGCCATACGATGGGCAGCGCTTCGCGCCGCCAGCCGGCGCGGTTCCAGCATGACGATCTTGCCGCCGGAGAGCCATGCCTCGTCGCGCAAGGCGAGCGGCACCATGGTGGTCTTGCCGGCGCCGGGCGGCGCTTCCAGGACCAGATTGGGCGCAGCCGCCAGCGCCGCGCGAATGTCCGGCAGCAGCGTTTCGATCGGCAAAGCATCTTGGATGACGGCGGTCATGGGGCGCAACATAGCTGCCCCGCCGGCCTTGGCAAGCGCCTCGCGAGTGGAGTCCTGGTGCTAGGCGCTGCGTTGCCGCGGCACCGCCTCATCCGATCCGGCCAGATCCTCCAGAATCGGGCAATCGGGGCGGTCGTCACCGTGGCAATGATGGGCAAGATGTTTCAACGTCTTCACCATGCTCTGCATCTCGGCAATCTTGGCTTCGAGATCAGCGACATGGGCGGTGGCGAGTTTCTTCACCGTTGCGCTGGAGCGGCGGCGGTCGCGCCACAGCGCCAGCAACTGCCGGATTGTTTCGAGCGGAAAGCCAAGCGACCGCGCCCGGTGAATGAAGCGCAAGGCATGCACCTCATTCTCGTCGTAAAGACGATAGCCGGCGCCGGTCCGCTGCACCTTGGGCAGCAGGCCGATGGATTCGTAGTGGCGGATCATCTTGGCGGAAACCCCGGAAGCTCTCGCCGCTTCACCGATCGTGCGCATATCTCACCTTCATTGTGGCGAGCCAGCGTCGCAGGCTCAAGGCATTGCTGACGACGAAAACGCTGCTGAGCGCCATGGCCAGGCCGGCGATCATCGGATTGAGCAAGCCGAAAGCCGCCAGCGGGACGCCCAGCGCGTTGAACAGAAAGGCCCAGAGCAGATTCTGCTTGATCTTGCGTCCGGTCGCGCGGGCCAGATCGATCGCCGCCGGCACCAGACGCAGATCGCTGCGCATCAGCACGATCCCGGCCGTCGCTACCGCCGCATCGGTGCCATTGGCCATGGCGATGCCGAGATCGGCCGCTGCCAAAGCCGGCGCATCATTGATGCCGTCACCGACCATCGCGATGTGGCGGCCGGCTTCGCGCTCTGCCTCAATCGCGGCGATCTTGTCGCCGGGCAGCAGATCGGCCCGCCAATTGGTGATCTTGACATCGCTGGCGATGCGTTGTGCCGCCTTGGCATTGTCACCGGTCAGCAGCAGCGAGGTGAGGCCGAGCCGCTGCAAATCCGCCATGGCCGGTTTGGCGGTCGGCCGCAGTCCATCGGCGAATTCCAGCGCCGCCAGAAGGCGCGGCTGCGGATCCAGCGCGGCGAGATAGGAGCGGGTGGCGCCGTCTCCGCCGGACAAGGACCCAACATCCAATCCGTGTTCCCGCATCAAGCGGCTATTGCCAAGCAGGTAACGGGTATCATCAACGGCCGCTGCCACGCCGCGACCGGGCAAAGCTTCGGCCGATGTGCTCGCGGCCGGCACGATGTCCCGTTCCGAGGCCAGATGCAGCACGGCTTCGGCCAAAGGATGGCTGCTGCCGCGCTGTAACCCGGCGGCAAGGCGAAGCGCGTCCGCTTCGGTGGTGCCACCGGCGGTCACAAGGCTGGTGACCTGCGGCTTGCCGTCGGTCAGGGTGCCGGTCTTGTCGAAGGCGACGCTGTCGATATGCTGGGCTGTTTCCAGTGCAATGGCATCGCGGATCAGGATGCCGGCCTTGGCCCCGGTGCCGGTACCGACCATGATCGCGGTGGGTGTCGCGAGGCCAAGGGCGCAGGGGCAGGCGATCACCAGCACGGCGACGGCATTGAGGATCGCAGTCTCGATCCCGGCACCTGCGATCAGCCAGCCGATCAGAGTCACGAGCGCGACGACCAGGACGGCGGGAACGAAGCGGCCGCTGATGCGGTCCACCAGCTTCTGGATCGGCGCCTTGGCGCCCTGGGCATCGGCGATCATCTGCTGGATGCGATCCAGCATCGATTGCGCGCCCAGGGCAGTTACTTCGATTTCAAGCAAACCATTGCCGTTGAGGGCACCGCCAATGACGCGGTCGCCCGGCGCGACATCGACCGGCAGGCTCTCGCCCGTCAGCAAGGATTGGTCGACTGCGCTCTGGCCGGCGACGACCTTGCCGTCTGCCGGGAGACGGTCGGCCGGCCGCACAATGACGATATCGCCAATGCGCAGCAGAGCCAGCGGCACATCCGCTTCCTGCCCATGGCGCCTGACCCGCGCGGTTTCCGGCCGCAGCGCCTTCAAGGCATCGAGTGCCGACAAGGCGCGCTTCTTGGCGCGCCGCTCCAGCCATTTGCCGAGCCGTACCAGGACCAGGATGACCGCGGCGGATTCGAAATAAAGATGCAGATGCGTTGCATGCTGCGCCTCGCCGAAAAGCACCGGCAAGGCGAGATAAAGACTGAGTCCATAAGCCGCGCTGGTGCCGAGGGCGACCAGGACATCCATGTTCGATCCAAAGCTGCGCAAGGCTTTCCAGGCGCCGCGATAGAACAAAGATCCGAGACCGATCTGCAAGGCCGTGGCGAGACCGATCTGCAGCCAGAGCGGCGCGGTCAATGCTTCGGCCATCGTCGCCGGCAGCACGGCGGCGAGCATTGGCAGGAGCAGAGGCAAGGTGAGAATGGCGCCGCCGATCAGCAGAACGATCTCGCGGTCGAGGGCGATGGTATCGGCGGATGGCGCGGCATGGCTGGATGCGGCTTGCGCGTGCTGTTGGCGCACACCATAACCGGTCCGAATGATCGCATCGGCAATGGCCGTTTCGCTGAGGCCCGTATCGCCGCTGACCCGCGCGGTTTCGGTGGCGAGATTGACGTTCGCGGCAGTCACGCCGGGAAGCTTGGCGAGAGCCCTCTCGATCCGGGCCGCGCAGGCGGCGCAGGTCATGCCGTCGATGCCGATATCGATCTGCCTGGCTTCGGCTGCGGCGGCTATCTGTGATGGCGGTCTGTCGATGGAACCTGTCTGCATGGAATCCTCCATGTCAGTCTAGATGGGGGTTCCAATGATTGGAAGGTCAAGCCCCTTCTCATGAAATCATCGCCTTGACCTTGACATCATGGGAAGCCCCATATTGGGAAGGCAAATCAGAGAGGACGATGTTGGAATGCTTAAACTTGCAGTTTCCGGGATGACCTGCGGCGGCTGTGCGGCTGCCATCCAGCGCAGCTTGAATGCGGCTGTGCCGGGCGCCAAGATCGAAGTTGATCTCGCCAAGGGCACCGTCGCCGTCGATGCAAGCCAAAGCCAGGCGGAAACCGTGAAATCCGCCATTGAGGATGCCGGCTTTACCGTGACCGGCGCGGCGAATTGAGGCCGTAAGCCGGCCGTCATTGCTTGGCCTGCTGCAGAATCTCGCGCGCCGCCGATATCGGTCCAGTCACCGCGGGGCAGCTAAACGCAGCGGTCGTAACGCCACGCAGATGTGAACGGTATGGTTACGTCCAAAGATTGACGCATAGCCGGCCGGGTGGCGTATGCTTCCCTATTCTTTCCTGACGCGAAGGGGTGAAAGATGGGGATTCTCGCCTGGGTTATTTTCGGTCTGCTGGCCGGTATTGTCGCCAAGCTCATCATGCCGGGGAAAGATCCCGGCGGATTCATCCTGACCATCATCATCGGCATTGCCGGCGCCATACTCGGCGGCTTCATCAGCACCTTGTTCGGCTTCGGCGATATCAGCGGCTTCGATCTGCGCAGTTTCGCGATCGCGGTCCTTGGCGCGCTGCTGTTGCTTTTCATCTATCACCGCGTCCGCGGTCGCTGAATCGCAGGCTCCAGCGGATGCGTCGGCTGATGGGGCAGGCCGGTCGAAAGACGCTCGGCCGGCCTGCTCGACGTGCCGGGCCGCTATGGCGGGCGCCGCGGCGAGTCAGACCGGAGCCCGCGCCCGGCTATTTGATCGCCACCGCCATGGAATGCGTGGCGGTAAGCGGCGTAACACGGCCGTCGCGGAAGCCGGCCTCGCGCATCCAGCCGAGGCAATCGGCGCCGGTATAGTCGAAGCCGCCATTGGTTTCGATCAGCATGTTGAGACTCATCAGCAGACCGAAGGCATGCTCGCGCCGCTGATCGTCGATCATTGCATCATAGACGATCAACCGGCCGCCCGTTGGTAGCGCCGCATAGGCTTTAGCGAGCAGCACGCGCTTCTGCGCCAGATCCCAGTCATGCAGGATATGTCCCATGACGATGACCTCGGCAGCCGGGATCGGCTGGGCAAAGAAGCTGCCGCCTTCGAAGCGGATGCGATCGGTGAGGCCGCAGGCGCGGATATAGTCCGTGAAGACGGGCTCGACCTCCTGCAGATCAAAGCCGATGCCGGTGAGGTGCGGGTGCGTGCGGGCGATCTCGACGGTGCAGCCGCCCTGGGCACAGCCCACATCGACGAAGGATCCGACCTCCGACCAGTCGAAAGCGGCGGCAATGGCCCGTGCCGTCATGCGGCTGATGCCAGTCATCGCGCCGAGGAAATGTCGCAGCCTGTCGGGATCGGCATAGAGCGCGGCAAAGAGATCGAGATCGGGATCCCGGCTGTTGAGGACCTCGTTCTGTGGATGACCGGTCTTGAGCGCCTCGGTCAGCCGGCCCCAATATCCATAGAGTCGCCGATCCATCATCTCGATCATCCCACCGATATAGGTCGGCTTCGCGCGGTCGAGGAAAAGCTCGCTATCGGGACTGTTGCGGTAGAGCCCGTCCTGCCGTTCCAGCAGGCGAAGCGCGACCAGGGCATCGAGCCAGTCGCGGGTGCCACGCGGGTGAAGGCCGAGCCGCGACGTCACGCTGTCGGCATCGAGCGGTGCCTGGGACAAGGTGCTGAAGAGATCCAGGCTGACCGCGGTGAGCAGGGCCTTTGACGCCCAGAAGCCGAATGCCAGTTGCAGGATGGAGTCCGGCGAAAGTTCCCCTTGCAGCGCGGTGTTCTGTGTGGTCTGCAGCGTGGTTGTCCTCGACATCTTCATCACCTTCCTCTGTCCACAAACTCAGGATGAGACAATTCCGGATCATCGGCAACGGCGCGTGGTTGCGGCTTGGATTGACCGAGGTCTGGAAATGAGAATCGAAATGGTGGGGTCAGCTTAGCCGGATAAGTGCCAGACGAGAGCCGTCAGCGAGGACGGCAGTCATTGAATAGCAAAATCTGCCTGCAGGTTGACCGGACAGTCCAACATGACGTGATGGGCACCGCGAAATCGGAACTGCTGCGCTTCTCGATGAAACGCGCTTCTCGATGAAAAGAGCGTTTGTATTTGGTATACTTGATCGTCACGGGGCGATCTCCACCATGTGGATTATTCGGGACGTTGCAAGCACGCCCATTTCTCCGGGAAGGAGTCCGTCCATGAAAAATCTGTTGATGAACATAAAATCGTTTCTTGTCGTTATGCTGACGGCTGGCTGCGTCATGGGAATGTCCATGCTGATGCCGGCGGGGGCAGTTGGGACAGCGGATCCGCGCGTTGCGACGTCGATGGCAAGCCTAAAGGCCATGGCGGCGAAGCTGGGGCCGCCGAGGCTCGAAGGGCATGAGGCCGTTGGCGGCAAGGACGCGCCCGCTCTGTATTTCGGCTCCACCAAAATCAACAATAACTTCGAGCTTGTCGACGCTATCAGCAAGGAAGATGGCAAAGGCATGACGGCGACGTTCTTTGCCAAAAGCGGCAGCGAGTACATTCGCGTATCCACCAGCGTGCCGAAACCTGACGGCAGCGGACGAGCGGTCGGGACTATCCTCGACCCAGCCGGCAAAGCGATTGCTGAAATTAAGCAAGGCAAGCCGTTCTATGGCGAAGTGAAGATTCTTGGCACGCCGTACATCACCGGCTATGAGCCGATGATGGATAAGGCGGGCAAGATCATCGGCATCTATTACGTCGGCTACAAGAAATAATACCGCCGTCTAGAATCCCTGTTTCAGCGTCCTACGACTTCGACTGCCAGGCTTCGCCCGAAGCCTGGCGCTGCTCTGGGGGCGCAGGGATATCGCAGCCACTCCGCAAGAACTGGTCAGAGTGAAGCAGGCCAAAGCAGCCCTTGGAACCAGCGGGCGCCAATCTTCTCGGATGGGAAGGAAATCAACCGCGGCCGATCGGCCTTTTGTTTGGGGACGCGATTTGGTGGACCCGATCAGAATCGAACTGACGACCTCCTCATTGCGAACGAGGCGCTCTCCCAACTGAGCTACGGGCCCACCGTGTCGGACGGGCGGGAATATGGTTGTCCCGGGGGCCGCCTGTCAAGCCGCTTTCGGGGCCCGCCGGGCATTGCCGCGAATCCGCACTTTGCTGGCAAGGCCTTGGCAGAAAGCGGTTTTTGCCCCATATAGGCTGCAGCGCAACCTGGCGGAAAGGTCTTGGACGGTTATGATCGCCCTGGTTTCTTTGGTTCACACCATCATCACGCTTTATACGATCGTTCTGCTGGTGCATGTGGCGCTGAGCTGGCTCACCGCCTTCAACGTCGTCAATCCGCGCCATCAGGTGGTGGTTGCCGTCGGCCGGGTGACCTCCGCACTGTGCGAGCCGGTCCTGGCGCCGATCCGCAAGGTCCTGCCCAATCTCGGCGGCCTCGATATTTCACCGATCATCCTCATCCTGGTCCTGCAATTCCTGGATAATTTCATCCGCTACGATCTGGTTGCGGGTTTCTAATCAGGCATGACGGGCCTGATCCAGCTGGTACCCGACGGCATCCGGCTGCGCCTCAAGGTCACGCCAAAAGCTCGCCGCACGGCGATCGGCGAAATCATGGCCGATGCCGATGGTGCCCCGGTCCTGAAAATCGCCGTGACGGCCGCACCGGAAGACGGCAAGGCCAATGCGGCGGTGATCGCGCTGCTGGCCAAGGAATGGGGTGTCGCTAAAACGGCCATTTCGGTCGTCACCGGTGCAACCGACCGGCACAAGCTGGTGGAGATTCGCGGACAGTCCGAGGAGTTGGCGGCGCGGATCGCCGGCTGGCTCGATCATCATCATTGAAAGCAAGAGAACGGGGAGCAGCATGAGCGACAGCAGCAGAATCATCGACGGCAAGGCCTTTGCGGAAAAGCTCCGCGCCAAGATCGCCGAGCAGGTCGCCTTCCTGAAGGAAAAGCACGGTTTCACCCCGGGTCTCGCAGTGGTGCTGGTCGGTGAAGACCCGGCTAGCAAGGTCTATGTACGCAACAAGGGCGAACAGACCAAGGCAGCCGGGATGGCGAGCTTCGAATACAAGCTGCCGGATACCACCAGCCAGGCGGAAATGCTGGCGCTGATCGACAAGCTCAACAAGGATCCCAATGTCAACGGCATCCTCTGCCAGTTGCCGGTGCCGAAGCAGATCGATCCCCAGGCGATCATCAATGCCATCGATCCCGACAAGGATGTCGACGGCTTCCATGTGGTCAATGCCGGCAAGCTGGCGACCGGCGGCGAAGGTCTGGTGCCCTGCACGCCCTATGGCTGCCTGCTGCTGCTGAAGGACCGGCTGGGCGATCTCGCCGGCAAGCATGCGGTGGTGATCGGCCGCTCCAATATCGTCGGCAAGCCGATGGCGCAATTGCTGCTGAATGAAAGCTGCACCGTCACCATCGCCCATTCCAAGACCAAGGACCTGCCGGACGAAGTGCGCCGCGCCGATATCGTGGTCGCCGCCGTCGGCCGGCCGGAAATGGTCAAGGGCGACTGGATCAAGGAAGGTGCCACGGTCATCGATGTCGGCATCAACCGTATCGAAGTCAACGGCAAGGGCAAGCTGGTCGGCGATGTGGAATATGCAACCGCCCTGCCGCGTGCCGCCGGCATTACCCCCGTGCCGGGCGGCGTCGGTCCGATGACGATCGGCCTGCTGCTGCGCAACACGCTGGTTGCGGCCTGCCGCCAGCGCGGGGTCAAGCTGCCGGACTAGGGCGCGACCGTCTAAAACGATCCGGCTCTAACCGGCAAGATCAAATCAGCGGGGCGGCTCGCCGATCCGAACGGTCGGCGGCCGCCGCATCGCTTCCAGCGGCTCCAATTCCAAATCTTCGAGCGCGATGGTCTGGTCGACCGTCTCGCCGTCGCGCGACAGCGGCAGGACGGCAACCGCATAGGGTTTCAGCATGCCGTTGTCGAACTTCACCTGGCCGAGCCCCAGGACCGGCAGCTTCTCGCGTGACAGCAAGCCGTAAATCTCATGCCAGTCCGTATCGTGCTCGGTGCGGAAATGCAATTCGTCGAGATAATGGCCGGTATAGTCGAAAGCACCGTTCTCCACGCAGCGCGTACCGACCAGCGTATAGCGCACCCGGAAGGGCGCGTATTCCAGCCGCGCCATGATGATGTAAGGCAGCAAGGCGGGAATATCCGCGGGATCGATATCCTGCCGCGACGGCATCGCCCGATCGCCTTTTTTCGTCATCCAGTATTCGTAAAGACGGCGGATGCGCGGCGATGGAACGTCGTCGATGACTGAATAACGCTGCATGCAGATTTCCAACCCTGATTCGCCGCAAGTCTAGTCCTCAAGGATGCAGGAATCCAGGCAACATCTGTCCGATCTGCCGTGTTGATCCTAAGTTCGACCAACAAAAAACTGGCCGGCAATATGCCGGCCAGTCCGAAGTCTGGAAATTAGCTCGGTGAAGTTCAGCCGTTATCGCGCTTCATCAGGCGCAGGCGCAGCGCGTTGAGCTTGATGAAGCCGGCGGCGTCGCGTTGGTCATAGGCGCCGGCATCGTCTTCGAAGGTGACGTGGCGCAGGCTGTAGAGCGACTTCGGCGATTTGCGGCCGACGACATCGGCATGGCCCTTATAGAGCTTCACCCGCACGGTGCCTTCGACATGCTCCTGCGATTTGTCGATCAGGGCCTGCAGCATCTCACGTTCAGGGCTGTACCAGAAGCCGTTGTACAGGAGTTCGGCATAACGCGGCATGATCTCATCCTTGAGATGCGCCGCGCCGCGATCGAGCGTGATGCTTTCGATGCCGCGATGGGCAGAATGCAGGATAGTGCCACCCGGGGTTTCATAGACGCCGCGCGACTTCATGCCGATGAAGCGGTTCTCGACCAGGTCGAGCCGGCCGATGCCATTGGCCTTGCCCAATTCGTTGAGCTTGGTGAGGAGAGCGGCGGGCGACAGTTTCTCGCCATCGATCGAGATCGCATCGCCCTTTTCGAAACCGATCTCGATATAGGTCGGCTTGTCGGGGGCCGCTTCCGGCGAGACGGTGCGCTGATAGACGAATTCCTCCGGCTCCTGCCAGGGATCTTCGAGCGCTTTGCCTTCGCTGGAGGAGTGCAGCAGATTGGCATCGACCGAGAAGGGGGCTTCGCCGCGCTTATCCTTGGCGATGGGGATCTGGTGCTTTTCGGCGAATTCGATCAGCTTGGTACGGCTGGTCAGGTCCCATTCGCGCCAGGGCGCGATGACCTTGATATCCGGGTTGAGCGAATAATAGCTGAGCTCGAACCGTACCTGGTCGTTGCCCTTGCCGGTGGCACCATGGGCCACGGCATCGGCACCGGTCTGCCGGGCGATCTCGATCTGGCGCTTGGCGATCAGCGGCCGGGCGATCGAGGTGCCGAGCAGGTACTGGCCTTCATAAAGCGCATTGGCGCGGAACATCGGGAAGACGAAATCGCGGACGAATTCCTCCCGCAGATCCTCGATGAAGATCTCCTTGATCCCCAGCATCTCGGCCTTCTTGCGGGCCGGCTCCAATTCCTCGCCCTGGCCGAGATCGGCGGTGAAGGTCACCACTTCGCAGCCATAGGCTTCCTGCAGCCATTTCAGGATGACGCTGGTATCGAGACCGCCGGAATAAGCGAGCACGACTTTCTTAATGTCACGGGCCATAACGTTTCCTCGTGGAAAGAGACTGCCAGGATCGGGACCCGGCGAAAACCGGGCGGAAATTAGGGGAAATGGCGGGTCCAGGCAAGGACCGGACGACGGCTCCCGGCATATCGGGCAGCGGCGGCGAGCTTCGGCGCCGGCGGCCCTTTGCGCGCCACCCGCTTGGATTGCATCCGGCCGGGGAATGGGCTTAATTTTGCGCCGGACTTTTCGGCTGGCGCGATTACTGCCATGGGCTGCCGTGGGCGTCCGAGGATCGGAGAAACACCCATGACGCAGAACATCTACGATAACGAGACCTTCTTCGCCGGTTACAGCCAGTTGCCCCGCTCGGTGCTCGGCCTGGACGGTGCGCCGGAATGGATGGTGCTGCGCGGCCTGTTGCCGGACCTGCGGGGATTACGGGTACTGGATCTCGGCTGTGGCTTCGGCTGGTTCTGCCGCTGGGCGCAAGCGCATGGCGCGGCGCAGGTCCTCGGCATCGATATTTCCGAGCGCATGCTGGCGCGCGCCAAGGACGAGACCAAAGGTGCGGGCGTGACCTATCTCCGGGCCAATCTGGAAGATGTCGATTTGGCGCCGAATTCCGTCGACCTGGTCTATAGCTCGCTGGCTTTGCATTACATCGAGAATCTGCCAAGCCTGATCGCCAAGGTGCATGCGGCGATGGCGCCAGGCGGCAAGCTGATCTTCTCCGTCGAACATCCGATCTATACCGCGCCCGGCAATCCGGGATGGACGACCGATGCAAACGGCCAGAAAACCTGGCCGGTCGATCGCTATCTCGATGAAGGGGCACGTGCCACGGATTGGCTGGCCAAGGGTGTCATCAAGCAGCACCGCACCATCGCGACCTATCTCAACACGCTGATCGCTGCCGGTTTCACCCTGGCTTATATCGAGGAATGGGCGCCCTCGCTGTCGCAGATCGCCTCGGAACCGGACTGGGCGGATGAACGGCAGCGGCCGCCTTTCCTGCTGGTGGCCTGCAACCGATAAGCGGGAGCAGGGCGCTAGGCGCCCAGCTGCTTAAGCGTCACATTCGAATCGATATATTCGATGGTCGAGCTGCTGCCAGTGGCAATGGCAGCCTTGAAGTAACCCACCGCGGCTTTGCGATCGCCGCGCAGCAAGGCGGCCTGGCCGAGATAATAATTGACCTCGCAGCGTAAGGCAGGACCCTGGACCGGATAATCTTTGTCAATCAGGGCGAAGATTGCCTTGGCATCGGTCTTGTTCTGAAAATAGCGGAGGATCTGCACCGGCCATTGTTCATCGAGCAGTTTGTCGGCTGCGGCTTTCAACGCCGCCGGATCGCCCTCGGTCTTGCCCTTTTTTTGCAGATGGGCCGCGAATTGGCGCGCCAGATTGAGGCGCAGGGCGGCATAGGGATTATCGTCGCGTGCCTTCATCGCGCTGGCGAAGTCATTGGCCGCGCCCGCATAGTCGCCCTTGGCATAGCGCGCCCGGCCGCGATTATAGTAGCCCGCCGCAGCTTTGGGATCGAGCTTGAGCATGGCGGTGAAATCGCGGATCGCCTCATCGAATTTCCCGGCCCGGATATAGAGACCGCCGCGATCGAGCAGCGCATCGAGATGATCGGGATGCGTCTTCAACAGCGTGCCGAGATCCGCGATCGCGTCGTTGTCCTTGCCTTGGCTGGCGGCGACCCAGGCACGCAGATAGCGGGCATCGACATTGTCCGGATCCTTGGCGAGCGCCGCATCGAAATCCTGCTTGGCGGCCATCGGCCGGTTGGCCCGCAATTGCGTTGTGCCGCGATTGACCAAGGCAGCGGGCAGGCCCGGCTTTATTTTCAGCGTCTGACCGAAATCGTTGATGGCGGCGTCGTATTTGCGCAGCAAGGTGTAACCGATCGCCCGGTTGTAATAGGCGGCCGCCAGGTCATCGCCGGCGACCTGCTTGCCCTCGATTGCATGGGTGCAGGCAACGATACGTAATTGCGCATCGTCATTGTCCAGGCAATCGGCCATGTCCTTGCCCGGCGCGATATCCGGCGCCGGTGTCGCCCGCGGCAATTGCTGTTGCTCCATATCCTGCTTGGCCGGGCCGTCCCGCTGTTCCGGCAGCAGTACCTCGGCGCGCGCCGGCAGGGAGGCGGCAGCCAGGATGACGGCCAATGCGGTCGCGCAGCACAAGGCGGCGGCGCTGCGGAAAATGAAAACGGGTCGACAGGTTCCAGTGGATCGCATGGTCTCGGTTCGTCACTGCTATGGCCCGGTGCGGCCGTCGCGCGAAGCTAATCCCAGTCCGGGGCGGCGGCAACACGCATTCATGAAGGGCTTCATCTACCCTAAAGCGTGAGGCTGCCCTGGTTAGTCGAGCTTCACATGTTCGGCGAGGAAATCGAGAAAGACGCGGACCCGCGAGGGCAGCGGTCCGTTCTGGCCGAGGAAGACGGCGTGAATATCCTCGGTATCGCCGGGATTGCAGTCTTCGAGCACCGGCACCAGCCGCCCTGCCCTGATGTCATCCCGCACCTGGAAAGCACCGAGCCGAGCGAGGCCGACACCTGCCAGAACCAACTGACGCAGCGCGTCGCCATCGCTGATTAATGTATTGCCAAGTGGCGCCACCATCGCCGGCGTGCCGTTCTCGATCAACGGCCAGCCTTCGATGGCGCGGGCATAGCAGAAGGTGAGCAGATTATGCCTGGCGAGATCGGCGGGTTTTTGCGGCAGACCATGGCGCTCGATATAGCTGGGCGCGGCGATGATGGTCATGCGGGTTTCGCCGAGCTTCCGGGCCAGCAGGCGGGAACTTTTCAGCGGCCCCGCCCGCACCGCCACATCGGTGCGTTGCTCCAGCAGATCGATCACCGTATCGGTCAGCACGATATTGAGCTTCACCGCCGGATAGAGATCGAGGAATTTCGGCATCAGTGGCAGCAGGATCTGCCGGCCGAAGGGGACATTGGCGTTGACCCGGAGCCGGCCCGAGGGGACGTCGCTCGTCCCGGCAGCGCGTTCCGCTTCGTCGAGATCGGCAAGAAGCCGGATGCTGCGCTCATAAAAGGCGGAACCTTCGGGTGTCAGCTCCAGGCGCCGGGTCGAGCGGTTGATCAACCGGGCGGCGAGCCGGGCCTCGAGCCGGGCGACCAGCTTGCTGACGGCGGAAGGCGTCATGCGATAAGCCCGGGCGGCGGCGGAAAAGCCGCCCAGCTCCACCACCCGGGCGAAGACTTCCATTTCGCCAAAACGATTGACGTCGAGACGGGCCATTTGGTGAGTTCATTTCACAGATGATTTTCTTTTGCGCAGTCTAGTCCACAATCACCTTTGCATCCACTTTTTCTGCGTTTCTCGCATTCGTGGATGTTTTGAACGGAATTACCATGCCACTTGCTCTCTATGCGCTCACCGCCGGCGCCTTCGGGATCGGCGTCACCGAATTCGTCATCATGGGGCTGCTGCTCGACGTGGGCAGCGATCTCCATGTCTCCATCGCCGCCGCCGGCCTGCTCATCTCCGGCTATGCCCTGGGTGTCGTGGCCGGGGCGCCGCTGCTTACGGCTGTGACGGCGCGGCTGCCGCGCAAGACCACTTTGGTGGCCTTGATGGTGATCTTCACCCTGGGCAATGGGCTTTGCGCTCTGGCACCGAGCTATGGCTGGCTGATGGCTGCGCGGATCATCACCGCCTTTGCCCATGGCACCTTCTTTGGCGTCGGCTCCGTGGTGGCCACGGGTCTGGTGGCGCCCCAGCGCCAGGCTCGGCCATCGCCATCATGTTCACCGGCCTCACCGTCGCCAATATTCTCGGTGTGCCCTTGGGGACTTGGCTCGGTCATGCAATGGGATGGCGCGCCACATTCTGGGCGGTGAGCGCAATCGGGGTGCTCGCTTTGGCGGTGATTGGCCTCTTCGTGCCGCGCGACAAGACGGCGCCGGAAGCCATCAATCTCGCCGCTGATTTCCGCGCCTTGCTGCGGGGTCCGGTGTTGCTGGGCTTGTTAACCACCGTTCTGGGCTTTGCCGGTGTCTTTACCGTTTTCACCTATGTTGCACCCTTGCTGACGCAGATCACCGGCTTCGCCGACAGCGCCGTCTCGCCCATTCTGCTGGTCTTTGGCGGCGGCCTCGTGGTCGGCAACCTGCTGGGCGGGCGGCTGGCCGACTGGCGTCTGCTGCCGACCTTGCTTGGCAGCATGCTGGCCCTGGCGCTGATCCTGGGTGCGATGACCTTCGCATTCCATGACAAGATTGCTGCGGTCGTCTTCATCGGCTTGCTGGGTGCTGCCGGCTTCGCCACGGTCCCGCCATTGCAGATCTGGGTGCTGAAGAAAGCCGAAGGTGCAGGCCAGAGCCTTGCCTCCAGCTTCAATATCGGTGCCTTCAATCTCGGCAACGCCCTCGGTGCCTGGCTGGGCGGCGCGGTGATCGACAGCCGGCTGGGGCTCGGCGCCGTGACCTGGGTCGCCGCTTTGGTGCCGTTGGCCGCCATCCTGGTCGCGCTTTGGGCGCTGTATCTCGATCGGCGGCCCGTGGCCTCGCCGCGCGTCGCTGCAAGCTGCTCGGCGGAATAAGGCACATGCCATGACAACGGATCGAAAAGTCGCTTTAGTGGCGGGCGCACAGGGAGTGATCGGCCGCAACCTCATTGAGCATCTGAAGACGCTGGAACATTGGGACGTCATCGGCCTCTCGCGCCGGGTCGGTGGCGATGACGGCCGGGTACGCCAACCTTGCGGTTTCCCGGCAAGCCGGGCGCGCTTCGGCGATTTCGTCTTCTCCTGGGATTACGACATGTTCGCCGATGGCTCCAAGGCGCGGCGCTTCGGCTTCCATGAATTCGTCGATACAGAAAAGATGCTGGTGGAAATCGTCGTGGATTTCCGGCGTCGCAAGTTCATTCCATAAGCTTGCCCGGCCGCGTGGCATGCTTATCATCGCCCTCCACGCAGCAATCACACATGTCAGGAAATGGCTGAAAGCGAAACTTTACGACGAGCAGTGCCGGCGGATGCTTCGGCGATCCGGACGCTAACGCATGCGGCTTATGCGAAATGGCTGCCGGTACTGGGCCGCGAGCCGAAACCGATGACGGCGGATTACGACCAAGCGGTGCGCGAACATCTGATCGATTTGCTGGTCGTCGGCGATAGATTGGCGGCGCTGGTCGAAACCATTCCGATGGCGGATCACCTGCTGATCGAAAATCTCGCCGTCTCGCCCGACTTCCAGCGGCGCGGCTATGGGCGGCGTCTGGCATTGCATGCCGAAGAGCTGGCACGTTCGCGCGGCTATAGCGAGATTCGGCTCTATACCAACAAGCTGTTTGCGGAGAATATCGCGCTCTACCGGCGGCTCGGCTATGGCCTCGACCGCGAGGAGCCGTTCAAGGGCGGCTTCCTGGTACATATGAGCAAACGCGTCTGAGACGCGGCAGGTCGTCCCCGCCGCGTCGTCCAGATTTGTTTCAGATGCCGCTGCCGTCCTGCAGGCCCAGGCTGATCAGATGCTGATCGCCGTGGCTGCTCTTCGCCTGGGTGATGATGCTGCCGGGCGGGACGCTCTGGGTCAGCCAGACATTGCCGCCAATGATGGAATCGCGGCCGATGGTGATGCGGCCGAGCACGGTCGCGCCGGCATAGATCACCACATTATCCTCGATGATCGGATGACGCGCACCGCCCTTGACGAGTGCGCCGGTCTCGTCGGCCGGCAGTTTGCGCGCCCCCAAAGTGACGGCCTGATAGAGGCGCACATTGCGGCCGATAATGGCGGTTTCGCCGATCACCACGCCGGTGCCGTGGTCGATGAAGAAACCGGCATCGATCTGCGCTGCCGGATGGATGTCGATGCCGGTCGCCGATTGGGCGATGCTGGCGATCAGCCGGGCGATGAAGGGCGCGCCGAGGCGTTGCAATGCGTGGGCTAGACGATGATGGATGATCGCCGTGATACCGGGATAGCAGAGCAGCAGCTCGGAAATGCTGGTTGCCGCCGGATCGCCGCTATAGGCCGCCATCAGGTCGCTGACCAGCGCAGCACGGATCTCCGGCAATTGGCGGGCGAAGGCGCTGGTGATTTCACCTGCGCATTGCACCGCTTCGGCTGGCGTCGGCGTCTCCGCCTTGTGGCACGCCTCGCGACCAAGGGAGAGGCTGCGCCTGACCTGTTCCTTGAGCGCCGTTAGGCCGTTATGCAAGCGGTCGCCGACATAAAAATCGATGCTGTCGTCGCTGAGGTCCGGCCGGCCGTAATGGGTGGGGAAAAGCGCCGCCGAGAGATCATTGACGATCTCGCCCACCACAGCACGCGAGGGAAGGTTCCGCACCTCGCCGCGATGCCGGATCTTGTTGGCTGATTCGCGCGAATGGCGCAATTCCGCAACGATGGCATTCAATGACCAATCCGTCAGGGACGAGTCATCAGCTTGCCGTTCTCCTCGGGACCGGTCCGTAGACGTGTCCGCCGGTGCGATCCTGTTCATCGCCCTCTCCTCACTGCTTTTGCTGAAGCGTAACTCAGCGCAAGTGATCGGGCGCCTGATGAATTTTCACGGAGCTGCGAGAAAAACTTACGGGTGCCCTAAAAAAATCACGTCCGACATCAAAACGTAACGTATCGATCCTCTCCGGTTATTGGAAGGAATCCATCATGTGGTATCGCTACACGCAGGGACACTCAATTGCTGCGACCCCGCTGGCCGCGTCGGTCGCGATGACAGCCGCGAAGCCAGCCGGGCGCGCGCCTGATCGCTTGAGGTGGGCAGCCGCTACGCGGCGGCGTCGCGCGCCGAACGGCGCAGCTTGACGCTTTCGCTCTTCAACTGCCCGCAGGCCGCCATGATGTCCTCGCCACGCGGCGTGCGGACCGGGCTGGCATAGCCGGCATTGAAGACGATATCGCTGAAAGCGTTGATCGCGGCATCGGTCGAGCGTTCGTAAGGCGCCCCCGGCCACGGATTGAAGGGGATCAGGTTGACCTTGGCGGGAATGCCCTTGATCAGCTTCACCAAGGCGCGGGCGTCGGCCGGGCTGTCATTGATGCCCTTCAGCATCACATATTCGAAGGTGATGCGCCGGGCATTGCTCAAGGTCGGATAATCGCGGCAGGCCTGCATCAATTGGGCGATCGGATATTTCTTGTTGATCGGTACGATTTCGTTGCGCAGCTCGTCGGTGACGGCATGCAGCGAGATCGCCAGGCTGACGCCCAGTTCCTGGCCGCAGCGTTCGATCATCGGCACGACGCCGGCGGTTGACAGGGTGATCTTGCGCTTGGAGATGGAAATCCCCTCGCTATCCATCACGATCTTCAGTGCTTTGGCGACGTTCTCGTAATTGTAGAGCGGCTCGCCCATGCCCATCATGACGATATTCGACAGCATGCGCCCGTCCTGGGGCGATGGCCATTCGCCGAGATGGTCGCGGGCATTCATCACCTGGCCGACGATTTCGGCGGCGGTCAGGTTGCGCACCAGCTTCTGGGTGCCGGTATGGCAGAACTTGCAGGTAAGCGTGCAGCCGACCTGGGAGGAGACGCAGAGCGTGCCGCGATCCTCTTCGGGGATATGCACCGATTCGACTTCCTGCCCGTCGGGAAACTTCAGAAGCCATTTGCGGGTGCCGTCGATCGACTGGCGGTCGACGGTGATCGCCGGGCGCTGCACCACGAAACGCTCAGTGAGCGCGGCGCGAAAGTCCTTGGAGAGATTGCTCATCTTGGCGAAGTCGGTCTCGCCGCGATGATAAATCCAGTTCCAGAGCTGGCGGGCGCGAAAAGCCGGCTGGCCGATCGAGGTCATCGCCTCGGTCAGTTCTTCGCGGCTCAAGCCGACAAGATTGACGAACTCGGCATTCTGCGCCGTCGCCGTCGCATCTTTTGCCGCTACGTCCGGGACAATAGCTGCCGGCTGCGGCGCGTTGCTCTGGTGATCGATCTGCATTCCGTTTCCTTCCGAACGCCCGGCAATCCGATCACGTTCGTTCACATGCCGCAGGCCCGCGAAATCTTGCTATAGGCCTTGGCAAAACCGCTCAAACTGTATTTGTCCTGCGCCTTGGTGCCGCCGGCTGAGGTCGCCTGCACGGTCATCCAATCCGCTTTCTTCATCGCCGCCACGATCTGACGGTCGAGGCTGTTGCTGCTGGCCCAGGCACGATCGCCCTGGATCTTCTGCAGCGTGTAACTGCGTTTGCCGATCCGCAGGCTGACCCCCGTCCCCTTCCGAGGGCTGAAGCCGAGCGCGATGCTGACTTGATCCCGGGCGCCGCCACCTGCCGCATGCGTTATCATCGCGCCGGTCGCCGATCGGCCATCGACGCCGGC
The DNA here is from genome assembly GCF_034044715.1 of Dongia soli. Taxonomy (NCBI): domain Bacteria; kingdom Pseudomonadati; phylum Pseudomonadota; class Alphaproteobacteria; order Rhodospirillales; family Dongiaceae; genus Dongia; species Dongia soli. The sequence goes on from NZ_JAXCLW010000001.1 coordinate 1,060,030, forward strand.
ACTGACCGAACTGGGAACGCTGCTCATATAGCACAAGGTGGTGCCGTTTTCCGCCACGCTCTTGGCCAGCCAGTCGCCATAGATGCCAAGCAATTTCGGCTCCGCCGCGGCAGCTCGCGCCGGGGCCGGCAAAGCGGCGCCAATAAACCACAGCCCAGCAAGCCCTGCCAGGGCAAAAACCTTCTTCCGCATGATCTTCTCTCCGGTTCGGAAAGATAACAGGTTAACGCCGGAAAATCCAGTTTTAGTCGTGGTTTAGGCACTGTCAGTTTTATTCGGGATGTCAGGAAGTTTAGGCTGGCGCGGCTGCCTGACCAGATTTGTCGCGGGTCGTCAGGACCAGGCCGCAGACGATGACCGCGCCCCCCGCCAAGGCCATGACGCTCGGCCATTCGCTGAAAATCAGCACCGCGAAAATCGTCGCAAGGACCGGCATGCCATAGCCGAGCGTGGCCGCCATCGCAGTCGGCAGGACCCGCAGCGCGCGGTTGAGGGCCAGCAGTGATATGAGGGTGAGCACCGCATAGACCATCATGAAGCCCCAGTCCTGCGCCGTCCTGGGCAGAAAATGCGGCTCCGCCACGGCGAGCGGCAGGGTGCCGAGGGTAGCGCCGAGGCTTTCCCAAAAGGCCACCATGGCTGCGTCATGGCGCCGGGACAGCTCAGCCGTGATCAAGAAAGAGACGGCATAGAACACAGCCGCCCCGAGCGCCATGGTATTGCCGGTCCAGTCGCTCTGGCCGCTATAGCGGTGCATTGACATCAAGGCAATACCGCCAAAGCAGAGCGCGCAGCCGGTCCACAAACGCCAGCCGGCCTGTTGTGCCAGGAGTGTCACGCCGATCAGCGCCACCAGGACCGGATAGATCATGACCAGCATGCTGGCTTCAAGATGGTGGTGCGCAGGATGGCGCCGTTCCAGAGCACGAGGTCGCCTGCATAAAGCAGGCCGGCCAGCAAGGCGAGGCCGCCATCTCGTCGGGGCAAAGTGGGGAACAATGGTGTCGGCCTGTTTTCTTTGGCGGCGGTCTGCCGGCCGGCGCGATAGGCCAACAACAAAGCCGGCAGCAGGCAAAAGGCGAGGCGCCAGAAGGCGGTCGAGGCGGCGTCGACGGGGCTCAGGCGAATCAAGGCCGGGCCGAAGGCCGAACAGAAGACACTTAGACCCATGATCCAGACGCCGGCGGGCAAGGAGCGATCGGTTGTCATGTCTGTAACCTGTGAAAATCATTTTGACAGTTACAATGTGACATGAGATATTGAAACCAGTCAAACGTATTTAGGAGGTATCACGGAAATATGTCGGGCGACTCGCAGAATGCGGCTTCTTTGGTTCCGGTGCCTAACCACGAGTTTTGCGGGGGCCGGCTGGCGGTGGATTTTTGCAACACGCTCTCTCTCCTCCGGCCGGCGCCACGGGACGACCGGCTGCGGGACCTCGCATCTTTCGTGGCCTGGGCGAAGCGGGCGGGGTGGGAGATCGCCGGGGCTGATGCGGGGGACCTTACAGGGTTCCGCAGCCTGCGGGAGCGCCTGCGCAATCTCTTCACGGCAGCCATCGACGGCAGTCCTATGGCGGCGGCGGATATTGATGCCCTGGACGGGGCAATGACAGATGCTTTGTCGGCGCTGCGGCTAATTCCCGGCACTGACCGGCCGCTTTCCTGGCGGGACGCGGCAAGACCGGTCGACCGGCTGCGCCATGCCATCGCCCGCGATGCGGTCGATTTGCTGACCGCCGCCGAGCCGGCCAGGCTGAAACGCTGCCCGGGAGAAGATTGCAGTTGGCTATTCTATGACAGCAGCAAAAACGGCACCCGGCGCTGGTGCGCGATGGAAGATTGCGGCACCCGGGACAAGGTGCGGCGCTTCCGCGAAAAGCAGGCGGCACCGACCAAATGACAAATCCCCGGAACTGGTCGTTGACCGTTCCGGGGAAGTCTTGGCGACTGCCAGTCTGGCTTTCGAAGATGCCGACTGGGCGCCGGTCCGGCGGTGGACTGGAGTGTGTCAGGCGGCCGCTTTATCGGCCGTCGGCACTTGCCGGATCAGATGGTCAAAGGCGGCGAGGGATGCCTTGGCGCCTTCACCCATGGCGATGACGATCTGCTTGTAAGGCGCCGTGGTGGCATCGCCGGCGGCGAAGATGCCCGGATGAGACGTCTGGCCGCGATGATCAACCTCGATCTCGCCGCGCGTGGTCAACGCCAGGCTATCCTTCAGCCATTCGGTATTGGGCACCAGGCCGATCTGCACGAAGATGCCTTCAAGTTCGATCCGATGCTGCGTATCGCTGTTGCGGTCGCGATAGGTCAGCGCCGTCACCTTGCTGCCATCGCCATGCACTTCGGTGGTCAAGGCCGAGGTGATGACGGTGACATTGTGCAGGCTGTTCAGCTTGGCCTGCAGCACCGCATCGGCGCGAAGCTGGCTGTCGAACTCGATCAAGGTCACATGGGCAACGATGCCGGCCAGATCGATCGCCGCCTCGACGCCGGAATTGCCGCCGCCGACCACCGCCACGCGCTTGCCCTTGAACAGCGGGCCATCGCAATGGGGGCAATAGGCGACACCCTTGTTGCGGTATTCGGCTTCACCCGGCACGTTCATCTGCCGCCAGCGGGCGCCGGTCGCCAGAATGACGCTGCGGGCCTTCAGCACGGCGCCGCTGGCGAGATGCACCTCATGCAGGTCGCCGGCCGTCGCACCGGGGACGAGCTTCTCCGCGCGCTGCAGATTCATGATGTCGACCTCATAGGTCTTCACATGCTCTTCAAGCGCCGCCGCCATTTTGGGGCCTTCGGTATGGGGCACCGAGATGAAGTTCTCGATGCCCATGGTGTCCAGCACCTGGCCGCCGAAGCGCTCGGCAGTGACGCCGGTGCGGATACCCTTGCGGGCGGCATAGATGGCCGCAGCGGCGCCGGCCGGGCCGCCACCCACCACCAGCACATCGAAGGCGGCCTTGTCCTTCAGCTTCGCGGCGGCGCGCGCTTCCGCGCCGGTATCGATCTTGGCCAGGATCTGTTCCAGGCTCATGCGGCCCTGGGCGAAAGGCTCGCCGTTCAGATAGACCGAGGGCACGGCCATGACCTGGCGCGAATCGACTTCCGACTGGAACAAGGCGCCGTCGATCGAGACATGCTTGATCCGGGGGTTGATGACGCTCATCAGGTTGAGGGCCTGCACCACATCGGGGCAGTTCTGGCAGGACTGCGAGAAATAGGTTTCGAAATGATACTCACCGTCGAGACCATGGATCTGCTGAATGACCTCTTCGGCGGTCTTGGAGGGATGGCCGCCGACTTGCAGCAGCGCCAGCACCAAGGAGGTGAATTCATGGCCCATCGGCAGGCCGGCGAAGCGCACGGCGATCGCGGTGCCGGTGCGGCGAATGGCGAAGGAAGGCTTGCGGGCATCATCGCCGTCGGTCACGACCGTGACCTGGTTCGACAAAGCGGCGATTTCCTCCAGCAGCTCCCGCATTTCCCGGGAGGCTTCGCTGTCATCGAGCGACGCCACCAGTTCCACCGGCTGCGTGATGCGCTCCAGATAGGCAGCTAACTGTTCTTTCAGATTGGCGTCCAACATCGGTGTGGTTCCCCAGGCAAAGAGACGGTGATTCCCCGAGCCGGATCCGAGCGAACTCGAATCCGGTCACAGGTTCAAATAATCCCGCGGTTAACGGAGACCGCCGGTAAGTAAGGCCGGCTTAGATCTTGCCGACCAGGTCGAGTGACGGCGCGAGGGTCTTCTGACCTTCCTTCCAGGCGGCCGGGCAGACTTCACCCGGATGAGCGTGGACATACTGTGCTGCCTTGATCTTGCGGAGCAGTTCCTTGGCGTCACGGCCGATGCCGCCGGCGGTGATCTCGACGATCTGGATTACGCCGTTCGGGTCGACGACAAAGGTGCCGCGATCGGCGAGACCGGCTTCCTCGATCAGCACGTCGAAGTTGCGGCTGATCTTCAGCGTGGGATCACCCAGCATCGTGTACTTGATCTTCTTGATGGCCGGGGACATGTCGTGCCAGGCCTTGTGGGCGAAATGGGTGTCGGTGGAGACGCTGTAGATTTCCACCCCGAGCTTCTGGAACTCGGCATAATTGTCGGCGAGATCTTCCAATTCGGTCGGGCAGACGAAGGTGAAGTCGGCCGGGTAGAAGAAGAAGACCGACCACTTGCCCTTGAGATCCGCATCGCTAACGGAAATGAACTTCCCACCCTTGAACGCTTCGGTCTTGAAGGGTTTCAGGTTGGTGTTAATCAATGACATTTTTGTACTCTCCAGTCCTTGTGGGTTGAATTGGCAAGGCGATAGATAACAATTCCCAATCCATCTATCCAATGGATTATTTAAGACATAATGATCGAAAAATCCGATCATTGGGCGACCATGGGTTGGACGGTCCCCTGATACCGGGAACTCCCTTGGAACAGCCTAGAGATGGGGATCAATCGCTGCCGGAGCCAGTCCTATCGGGCGCCGGAGCTGCGGCATTCTGCGCCGCCGCGTCCTTGGCGAGGCGCTTCTTTTTCCATTTTGGCAGGCCGTGGCGGTGCTGTGGCAGAACAGAAGTGGGGCCGCCGACACGGACCGGCCGTTCGGCGAAGCGGCCAAGACTGATCATGCGGTCATACATGACCAAAGCCGCCGCCACCGAGACATTGACGCAGAAGCGGGTCGGGATCTTGACGATGAAATCGCAGCGTTCGATCAAAGCCGGCGACAGGCTGTCCTGTTCGGCGCCCAGCACATAAGCCGCGGCGGGCGGATGGGTGAAGCTTGGCAGGTCGACCGCATCTTCGGTGATTTCCACTCCGACCAGCCGGCAACCCACGGGCAGGCTGAACTCGCTCAGGTCCGGATAGACATGCACCGGCATGTTGTTGATGGCGACCGAGGTATCCGATTGCAGCACCAGGTCGGTATCGAATTCCGCATTGATGGTGAAGGCGAAGCTGGCATGAAAGGCATGGGCGGTGCGCAGAATGGCGCCCAGATTCATCGGCTTCGAAATCCCGTCGACGCCAATACCGAAATAGCCGCGCGGCAGCTGTCGCTCCATTTTACCGATCCGTTCTGTCAGACTTGCGCACAACTTGCATAGCGGGCGGGGGCAAGGCAAGGTGCCGCAGAGAAACCGCGACACAGATGCCCTAACCGACGGACCGATGACATGACCGCTGCCGACAAGCCCGCTGCCGATAAACCCACCGTCCGAGCGCATTTTCCACAGGGGAGCGACCGCAATATCGCGCCGATCCTGGTTGAAGTGGTGCGCGGCCAGATGGTGGAAAGCCGGCACCGGGCAACGGTGGCCATCGTCGATGCCGAAGGCCATGTCGTGGGCGCCTGGGGCGATATCGAGCAGCCGATTTACGGCCGCTCCGCGATCAAGCCGCTGCTGGCGCTGCCGCTGGTCGAATCCGGCGCCGCCGATCGCTTCGGTCTGACCACCGCGGAAATTTCCCTGGCGACCGCTTCCCATAACGGAGAGAAGCGGCATACCGAGACGGTGCTGGCCTGGCTCGCCAAGGTCGGCTTGACGGTGGACGATCTCGAATGCGGCGCGCATATGCCCTATGACGAGCCGACGGCGCAAGCGATGTGGGCCCATGGCGAACGGCCAACCCGCGCACATAACAACTGCTCCGGCAAGCATAGCGGCTTCCTCACCACCGCCGTGCATCTCGGCGAGCCGACCAAGAACTACATCCAATACGAACATCCGGTGCAGCAGCGGCTGCTCGGTGTGCTGGAACAGATGAGCGGCTGCGAGCTGGGCGCGGTGCCCCGCGGCATCGATGGCTGCGGCATCCCCGTCATCGCCATCCCGCTCGGCAATACCGCCCTCGCCATGGCGCGTCTCGCCGATCCCAGCGGCCTGCCGGAAAAACGCGCAAAGGCCGCTGGCCGCATCCTCGATGCAATGATGGAAGATCCCTTCATGGTCGCCGGCAGCGACCGCTTCTGCACCACGGTGATGCATGCCACAGGCAAGAAAGCGGCCATCAAGGTGGGCGCCGAAGGCGTCTATTGCGGTGCGCTGCCGGAACTCGGCCTCGGCATCTGCCTGAAGGTGGAAGACGGAGCCGGGCGCGCTGCCGAGATCGTCATGGGTCAGGTGCTGAAGCATCTGAAGGTGATCGACGAGGCGGCGGAAATGAAGCTGCGCGATGTGCTGACGCCGACCCTGAAGAACTGGGCCGGGACGCCGACGGGTCAGATCAGGCCCGCCGCCGACTGTCCGTTCTAACCATTCAAATCATCACGGAGATCGTGCATGCGCGCCATTCAATGTGTCGCCTGGGGTAAGGTTGACGATCTGAAGCTGGCAGATGTGCCGGAGCCGGCTGCGGCCGCCGCCGGCCAGGTCAAGATCAAGGTGGCCGCGGCGGGCCTTAATTTCGCCGATACGCTGATGATCGCCGGGCAATACCAGACGAAGCCGCCTTTGCCTTTCGTGCCGGGACTGGAACTGGCCGGCACGGTGCTCGAGACCGGACCCGATGTCACCCATGTGAAGCCGGGGGACCGGGTGATGGCGATGGCCGATCAGGGCGCCTTTGCGGAAATGGCGCTGGTCCGAAGCGACGATGTCTTCTCTGTGCCGGCGGGCATGGAGTGGCCCGTCGCAGCCGGTTTTCCCATCGCCTATGGCACCTCATTGGGGGCCCTGCAGTGGAAAGCCCATCTCCGGTCTGGCGAGTTGCTGCTGGTGCATGGCGCCGCAGGTGGCGTTGGGTTGACGGCTGTCGAGATCGGCAAGGCCATGGGGGCGACGGTGATCGCCACGGCGGGCGGGGCCGAGAAACTGGCCATCGCCAAGGCGCATGGGGCCGATTACACCATCGACTACAAATCCGAGGATATCCGCGAGCGCGTCAAGGCGATCGCAGCCGAATGCGGCAAGCAGGGGGCAGATGTGGTCTATGATCCGGTGGGCGGCGCGGTCTTCGATGCATCGCTGCGCTGTGTCGCCTGGGGCGCCCGGTTGATCGTCGTCGGCTTCGCCGCCGGCCAGGTCCCGCAGATTCCGGCCAATATCCTGCTGGTGAAAAATATCGATGCTCTGGGCTTCTTCTTCGGTTCCTACCGCCAGCACCGCCCGGACCTGCTGCAGGCTTGCTTCCGCGATTTGGCCGATCTCTATCGCGCCGGCAAGCTGAAGCCCCATGTCTCGCAGGCGCTGCCGCTGGAACGCTTTCAGGAAGCTTTCGATCTGCTGATTCAGCGTCGCTCGACCGGCAAGGTCGTTCTGACATTGACGTGAGGGGCGGCCAATCTTCTTGGAATGCTTATCTTGGAACTATGGGTTTCGGGCTCCGTTTGACTTATATATCCTGACTTGAATGCGCCGATTCTGTCACCTTGCTGATGACGGCGCCGATTACCGAATATCGTTGGGCACCGCCGAAATGTTTGCCGAATCGAAGCTGCTCTTCAAGCTCTGGCTCAAGAATCCCCTGAAGATCGGCGCCGTTGCCGTCAGCAGCCCGGAACTTGCCTCCGCCATGGCGCGCCAGATACCTGTCGGTGACGGCTATGTCGTGGAGCTGGGCGGTGGGACCGGGCCGGTGACCCGGGCGATCCTCGCGGCGGGCACTCAGCCTGAGCGGCTGGTTGTCGTCGAGCGCGATCCTACCCTCTATCGCTTGCTCTGCGAGCGCTATCCAAATGTGCGGGTGATCCTCGGCGATGCCATGCATCTGCAATCGCTGCTGAAGCGTGAAGGCATCACGCCGGTCAAGGCGGTGGTCAGCAGCCTGCCCCTGCTTTCGATGAAGAAGGCCGTGCAATACCGGATCGGCGCCCAGGCCTTCGCGGCGCTGGAGCCCGGCGCACCTTTCATCCAATTCACCTATGGCCTGTTTTCGCCCCTGCCCCGGCGCCGGCTGGGGGTTCAGGGCGGGGTGCAGGATCGTGTCTTGCAGAACCTGCCGCCCGCCAGCGTCTGGCTCTATCACAAGCCGGAACGGCCCGGCGGCAGGCCGCATCATCCGGCATCTCACCACGGGCTGCGGCGCGCCGGCTAGGGGCATTGCGCCTGTGGCCGGTGCGATGCTTGACACCGGGTCGAATCCTTCTAAAGTCCCGCTCTTCGCCGGTTTCCCGGCGTTTTTGCACCAATGGGACAAGAATTAATGCCGACGATTACCCTGCCCGATGGCAGCCAGCGACCCTATCCGGCGCCGCTTTCGGGTGCCGATCTCGCTGCCTCCATCGGTTCCGGCCTGGCCAAGGCGGCCCTGGCGATCAAAATTGACGGCAAGGTCAAGGACCTCGCCACGGTCATCGATCATGACGCCAAGGTGGAAATCGTCACCCGAACCCACCCGGATGCGCTGGAGCTTTTGCGCCACGACGCCGCCCATGTGATGGCCGAGGCGGTGCAGGAGCTGTACCCCGGCACGCAGATTACCTTCGGTCCGGCGACCGAAACCGGCTTTTATTACGACTTCCATCGCGAGGAGCCGTTCACGCCGGAGGATTTCGCCAAGATCGAAAAGCGGATGGCGGAGATCGTCGATCGCAATGAAGCGATCACGCGCGAAATCTGGACCCGCGACCAGGCGGTGGACTACTTCAAATCGATCGGCGAGACCTTCAAGGCCGAATGGATCAAGGAGATCCCGGCCGACGAAGAAATCAGCATCTATCGCCAGGGCAAGTGGCTCGACCTTTGTACCGGGCCGCATCTGCCGTCGACCGCGAAGCTCGGCAAGGCCTTCAAGGTGATGAAGCTCTCCGGCGCCTATTGGCGCGGTGACGCGAACAACCCCCAATTGCAGCGCATCTACGGCACGGTCTGGGCCGATGACAAGCAGCTGAAAGATTATCTGACGCAGCTTGAAGAAGCCGAGAAGCGCGATCATCGCCGCCTGGGCCGCGAGATGGACCTGTTCCATCAGCAGGAGGAGGCGGCTGGCGCGGTGTTCTGGCACCCGAAGGGCTGGACCTTCTACCGCACGCTGGAAAACTATATCCGGCGCCGCCTCGACGACGCCGGCTATGTCGAAGTGAAAACCCCCCAGATCATGGACCGCAGCTTGTGGGAGCGGTCCGGCCATTGGGAGAAGTTCCACGAGAACATGTTCATCGTACAGGATGACGAGAATCATGTGCTCGCGGTGAAGCCGATGAACTGCCCGGGCCATGTGCAGATCTTCCGCCAGGGCCTGACCAGCTATCGCGACCTGCCCTTGCGCATGGCGGAGTTCGGTGCTTGCCATCGCAACGAACCGTCGGGCGCCTTGCATGGCATCATGCGGGTCCGTGCATTTACCCAGGACGATGCCCATATCTTCTGCACGGAAGATCAGATCGTCACCGAAACCAAGGCTTTCTGCGACTTGCTGCGCTCGGTCTATCGCGATTTCGGTTTCGAGGATGTGCGGGTGAAATTCTCCGACCGGCCGGAAAAGCGCGCCGGGTCGGATGAAACCTGGGACAAGGCCGAGGCAGCGCTCAAAGGTGCGACCACGGCTGCGGGTTTGGAATTCACGCTCAATCCCGGCGAAGGCGCGTTCTATGGGCCGAAGCTGGAATTCGTGTTGCGCGACACGATCGGACGGGACTGGCAATGCGGCACGTTGCAGGTCGATTTCGTCCTGCCGGAACGCCTTGATGCCTCTTATGTCGGCGAGGATGGTGCGAAGCACCGGCCGGTCATGCTGCACCGGGCGATCTTCGGGTCGATGGAGCGTTTCATCGGCATTCTGATCGAGCATTATGCCGGCAAGTTTCCGCTCTGGCTGGCGCCGTTGCAGGTGGTGGTTTGCACCATCGTCTCGGATGCGTCGCCTTATGCGGAGAAGGTCGCCGCCGCCTTGCGGGCGGCCGGCTTGAAGACCGAACTCGATCTGCGCAACGAGAAGATCGCCTATAAGGTGCGCGAGCATAGCCTCGCCAAGGTGCCCGTCATCATCGCTGTCGGTAAGCGCGACGAGGAAGGCGGCACGGTGGCGATCCGCCGTCTCGGCTCCAATGACCAGAGCGTGCTGCCCCTGGCGGAGGCGGTGGAAATGCTTGGTGCCGAGGCGAAATCGCCGCTCGATCGATGAGAATGACCGATTTGCGACAACCGGTCGGATGATCGATGTTTTAAGCTTCATGGCAAAATTGCCGGCTGCGCATGCGCAGCCGGCGAATTGAACCCGGCGGGTATTTGGTGGCATAATGCGCCGCCACCGTTCGGGCGGCGGGCCGGTCCCGCCGAGACAGGTGGTTTGTTTGTTAGTGACGTCAACTGCGACAGGAGTTTTCCATATCTAGGTTCAACACCCAGGACAACGCGCCATCTCGCGATGCGGGGCCGCGAGTCAACAATCAGATCAATGTGCAGCAAGTGCGGCTGGTGCTGGAAGACGGCTCCATGCATGGCGTGGTGACAACCCGCGAAGCACTGAGCATGGCAGCCGAAGCCGGCCTCGACCTCGTCGAGATTTCGCCTACTGCGACGCCGCCGGTTTGCAAGATCCTCGATTACGGCAAGTTCAAATACGAAAATCAGAAGCGCAAAAACGAAGCCAAGAAGAAGCAGAAGGTCATCGAGGTCAAAGAGATCAAGATGCGCCCCGGCATCGACCAGCATGATTATGATGTGAAGATGCGCGCGATCCACCGCTTCCTCGAAGAAGGCGACAAGGTGAAGGTCACCATGCGCTTCCGCGGCCGTGAAATGGTGCACCAGGAACTGGGGGTGAAGGTATTGGACAAGGTGAAGGCAGAGCTCGACGCCATCGCCAAGGTCGAATCCCATCCGAAGATGGAAGGCCGCCAGATGATCATGGTGGTGGCGCCGAAATAAGCGCCGTGTCGAAAGGGCGTGGATGACGCAGGACTCGCTCGAGCATCCTACTTCCCAGGCCGCTTCCCTGTCCGGTCCCGGCAATCTTCCCGCACAGCCCGGGAAGTCGGCGCCGCAGCGTTTGCCCGATGCGGCATTTGCCGGCGAGATCACCGACCGGGATGTGATCGATCATGAAGGCGCGCCGATCGAAGATCGGGGCGCCTTTCGCCGTTATATGCCATTCAAGCCGCCGGTTGCCGGGGCTCTCAGTGTGATCTTCGCCATCGCCGCCTTTTACCGGACGACGATCTTGCTGGCGCCGCTGGCCCTGATCGCTGGGATCGTTGCGCTCTGTCGACGGCAGTATAATTGGGGGCTGATCGGCATCATCGCCGCAGTCGCAGCGCTGCTGACCGATATCACCTTCTGGAGCTTGGTCGGCGCTGCCTGGATGGTGCGCTGGCTGGTCTGGAGCTGAGGGTCGTTAAGGCGGGCGCCTGATCAGCTTTGGCGGTTCAGCCCGCCTCTCCCACCTTGACCATGAAGGCGGCGAAATCGAGATCGGGCGGCGCTACCTCGGTCGATGACAGCATGGCATGGACCTGCCCGCGGTGATGGGTCTGATGATTGAAGAAATGTGCCAACACCGATTCGACCGGCATCGAAACAGCCTGGCCGTTCGTCACGCTGGTATAGTGCAGGGTTCCGGCGAACCAGCTTTCCGCTGCATCATCCATCACGCGGCAGATGCGCGCATCCTCGACCTGGCGAGCCGCCCAGAGATGCTGGAACAGCGGATGCGGGATCTCATCCAGGCGGCGATGGGGAATGTCGCAGCCTTCGAACCGTGCCAGCCAGATCCGGTCGCCAACATAGAGGTGATTGAGCGTGCGACAGATCGACGGAAAGAAGCCACTGCGGGGTGCCTGGAAAGCCGTGGCATCCAGGGCCGAGACCGCCGCATAGAGGCGCTCGTTGGCCCACTGATTGAAGCGCGCGAAACGCCGAAAATAATTTTTCATCTCGGCGTTCCGCGCCCCTTTCGTGATCTCTGTGATAATCGGTCTATTCGGCCGGGTATTGCCAACCGCGCAGTTGGGCCAATCACCGGTCAGGGCCGCCAGAAGGGCTTTTCCCATTCATAGGTCGCTTCACCCCGCGACAGGCCGATATCCTTCAGCATGGCATCGGACATCCCGGCAAGAGCGCGGCGCGCACGATGGCGCTCGCTCCAGATCTCCAAGTGATTGACCAGACGGGAAAACGCTGAAGCACTTTGACGCCGCGCGGCATGGTGGCCGGTCACGGTCGAGGACGAGCAACTGACTTGAGCCATGATCCACCTCTTATTGCTGCGTTATTACCCTTCTTCCTCTCCCCGGAGCGCGTCGCCGCAGCGTGGCTAGGGAAAAATTCAGGTGTTACAAATTAACTTATGACCTGATTTGAGGAAGCTCATGAAGAGTAGAATTGTCTTGATTTCTGCGGAAAACAAACGATCATTCCTCAGAGGATTCGTGAGAAAAATAAACACGTAAGCGAGTCGCCCATGGTTGCCTATCCACCGCTGAAAGCCGTTCGTTATTTCGAGGCGGCGGCCCGTCATTTAAGCTTTTCCAAAGCGGCCGAGGAGCTGAGCGTGACCCACAGCGCCATCAGCCATCAGATCAAGGCTCTGGAATCCTGGCTCGGCGTGCCGCTCTTCGAGCGCGGCACCAGGCAGGTGGCTTTGACCGATGCCGGCCGCCGGTTCCTGCCGCCGGTACGCTCAGGTCTGCTGCAGATCGCCGAAGCGGCGCGCGATGTTTCCATTGCCACAAGGGGCGGGCCGATCGTTGTCAGCGTGTTGCCCTCGGTGGCAGCGCGCTGGTTGGTGCCGAAGCTGCACGACTTTCGCTCCCGTCATCCGGATATCGATGTGCGGATTTCCGCGACCGGCCGGGTCGAGACCATCGGCGATGGCGATATCGATATCGCCATCCGTTTCGGGCGCGGCCACTGGAGCGGCGTGACAGCGGAATTGCTGTTGGCCAATGACCTGTTCCCGGTCTGCAGCCCGAAATTGCCCAGCGAGGACAAGCCGCTAAAGGAGCCGCGCGACCTCCTGCAATATCCCCTCCTGACCGATTCTGACTGGGCCGGCGCCAACTACGATTTCTGGCGCGACTGGCTGACTGCTGCAGGCGTGGAAGATGCGCGCTATCGGCCGGGCCTCAGCTTCAATGTCTCCAACCTGCTGATGCAGGCGGCGGTGGACGGGCTCGGCATCGCCATCGGCAATACCATGCTGGCCGGCGAGGATCTGCGCCAGGGACGGCTGATCCGGCCGTTCGATTTCACCGTCTGGCCGGATAGCGGCTTTTATGTCTGCTACGCCAAATCGGCCTTGCAGCGGCCGAAGATCAAGGCCTTCCGTGATTGGCTGTTCGACCAGATCGAAGTCGACCGCCAGATGCAGCAGGGTCCCAATGGCCGCGGCCCGGTGACCAGCGGCATCCTCCAGCCGGCAACACCGGAAAAGATCGGCGCCTGAGGCGCCAACCGGCATCGCGTTCGCAAACCTTGCTTGCTACTGCTCCGGGGTCTGCTGCGGTGCGGCCGTGGGCTGCCCCGGTGAGACGGCTGCATCGGCACCGGGCTTAAATGCTGCCGGCGGCGGTGCTGCGGGCGGCAGAGTATCCGGCGCCGGCGACGCTTCAGTGGCCGGTTCGGCCGGTTGCGCTGGTTCAGCGGATGATGGCGCTGCCGGTGCGGCGGTTTGCGGTGCTGTGGTTTCTGGGACGGCAGCCGGCGCCGATGGCGGGGAGGACGGCAGGGCATTGGCCGGCAGGCTCAGGCGATCGCCTTGCGGCTGCCAGGAGGCCGCCATGGCATTGGCCTGATCGACATCGGCTTCCGGCAAATCGCGGGTCAGCGCATCGCGTTTGGCAATCGCTTCCGCCCTCCCATTTTCCGCCGCCAGTTCATACCAGACCAGGGCCTGGATTTGATTATGCGGGACGCCCTCGCCATCGGCATAGAGATCGCCAAGCGCAAGCATGGCGCGGCCGTTCTTCTGATTGGCGGCGCGATTATAGTAATCGGCGGCGCGGATCGGATCCGGCTGGCCGCTATAGCCGGACTGATACAGCAGTCCCAGATTGTAAAGCGCATCGCTATTGCCCAAGGCGGCGGCGCGTTCATACCAATCATGAGCGGTCTTCGCGTTCTTCTCGACGCCGATCCCTTGCAGATAAGCGGTGCCGAGATCGGCCATGGCAGAAACATTGCCGCCTTGTGCGACGCGCTCCAGCCACTTGGTCGATTCGGCAAGGTCCGGCGCGATGGCGCCGCTGCCCTGACGATAGATGCGGACCAGTTGAAGCTGTGCGAGATCGAGATCCTGGTCACCGGCACGGCGATACCAGCGCACGGCCTCGTTGCTGTCCTGGGGAACGCCACGTCCGGCCTCGTAAAGCCGGGCGAGGCCGTATTGTGCATAGAGCTGGGCGGCGAATATCAGATCGGCCGCCTGGGACCCAAGCTGCGTGCCGTCGAATTGCGTCGGCATGCTGCCGACTTCCGCGGCTTGCCGATACCAGGTGGCCGCCTTGACATAGTCCTTCTGGATTCCGCCATTGCCGCTTTCGTAGATCTTGCCGAGATTATAGGCGGCGACCGGATTGCCGTGTTGCGCTTCGTCCTCCAGCAAGGGGATCGCGCCAGCGACATCATTGCTCCGCAAGGCCGCCTCGGCTGCACGATAATCCGCCAGAGCGGGCGTGGGCGCCACCCAGACACCGCCGGCCAGGCCGGCGGCGAGCAGGGAGGCGCGGAGCAATGACATTTTCATAAATGACCCCTGACATGCCGGTAACGCGAGCGACTGTAGCCCAAGCGTCGCGTTGAAAGGAAGTTGGAAGCGCCGCCGTGAGGGCGTTGCGGGATGCGCTCAGAAGGAGGAATTGGGCTGGCGCAGAAACGCTGCCTCGGCCTCGGTGGTGTCGCGGCCCAAGGCGTCGTTGCGATGGGGGAAGCGGCCGAAACGGACGATGACGTCGCGATGCAGATGGGCGTCATGCAATTGCTCGGCGGCCTCGTCTCGATCGCTCGGTAATGCTTGGTCGAGCCATTGGCCGAATAAGGCGATAGCGCGGTCTTGATCTGCCATTGCCTCGCTATGTTCGAAGGGCAGGTAGATGAAGCGGCGGTGCAAAAAGGGCAGCCGTTGATCGAAACCGCGCTCGATCGCGGTGGCGGCAACCGTGCGGGCGCGGCTGTCGCCGAGAAAGGCTTTCGCCGAGTCGCGATGGATGTTGCGGGCGAATTGATCAAGCAGAATCAGGAGAGCCAGGCTTCCTTCCGGTGACTGGCGCCAGGTCTCGAACCCGCCTTGCTGGGCCTCATGAATGGCGGCGGCAAAGCGGGTCCGGATCTGATCGTCGAAAGCCGGGACCTTCTCGAACCATAAGGCCTGCGCCTGAGGCGAGAACCAGAAATCGAGAATATCGCGCGGCGTGGTCATCTGCTTGCGCTCAGTTGGCCTTGAGCATCCGCTGCACCGCCGGCCGCGCACCGACCAAATCGGCCAGCTTCTTCACATGCGGGAAACGGGTGTTGAGATCCGGGCAGCTATCCTGCCAAGTCGAGAGCATGAAGCAGAAGATATCGGCGGCACTGAAGCGTTCGCCCAGCAGATACGGGCCGTTCTTCTCCAGATGCTTGTCGACGCGGGACCAAATCTCGGCAATCTCGGCCACGGCGCGCGCCTTGATGCCGGCTGCACCTTCGGTTTCGGCAGTGTAGCGCTCGGAATAATAAAAGCGCAGATCCGCCGGTTGCAGCGTATTGGTTAGATGCATGATCCATTGCAGATAGGCCGGGCGGGCGCGATCGGTCGGCGCCGGGGCAAGGCCCGCCTCCGGATGGCGGTCGGCGAGAAAAATGCAGATGCCCGCGCATTCCGCCATGGTGGTGCCGTCCGGCAGGGTCAGTGCTGGGATCTTGCCGGCCGGGTTGAGGGCAAGATAAGCGGGCTGCTGATGCTCACCATTGGCGGTGTCGATTTTTTGCAGCTTGAACGGCACGGCGATTTCCTCAAGCACTGCCTGCGGTGCCATCGAGGCCGCGCCCGGCGAATAATACAGCGTATACATGATTGCTCCCCCTGTCTGAGATGGTCACAAGAAAATCTTGCCGGCGGCAGCCTAGTCGGACTTGCTTGCCAAAGCCAGGGGTCAGGCGGCAAAGCGGGCTGTTAGCGTTCTTGCTATCACCTATGGCGCGGCCACAAAAAAACTGGGGCCCTTTCGGGCCCCAGCAAGCGCTGTATCGAGGCTGCTGTTTAGCGGCGGTCGCCGACGAAACGCAGCAGCATGAGGAAGAGGTTGATGAAGTCGAGATAGAGCGTCAGCGCACCCATGACGACCTTCTTGCCGAGGGTGTCATGGTCGTCGCCTTCCAGATACATCTCCTTCAGCTTCTGGGTGTCATAGGCGGTGAGACCCGTGAAGATCAGGACGCCGATGACGGAGATCGCGAAGCTCATCGCCGAGCTGGCGAGGAAAATGTTGACCAGGCTGGCGATCACGATGCCGATCAGGCCCATGATCAGGAAGCTGCCAATGCCGCTCAGGTCACGCTTCGTCGTGTAGCCGTAAAGGCTCATCGCAGCGAAAGTTGCGGCGGTGATGAAGAAGGTGCGGGCGATGGAGGTCTGGGTATAGACCAGGAAAATCGGCACGAGCCAAAGGCCGTTCAGCACGGCATAGACCCAGAAAGACATCTGCGCCGCACCAGCGGACATGCGACGGATGCCGAAGCTCAGCCAAAAGACCAAGCCGATCGTACCCAGCATCAGCACCCATTGCAGGCGGAGCACGGTTTCGAGAATCTGGGGATGCGTTTCGGCGCTGGCAAAGACGCCATAAGCCGTCAGGCCCGTCAGCGCCAAGCCGGCGGCCATGTAATTGTAGATCTTCAGCATGTAGCTGCGCAGGCCGGCGTCAAGCTCGACCGCCTGGGCCTGCGTGCGGGTCACGTACTCGCGATTCGGTCCGGCGACCATGGTGTTCACTCCCTGTTCCATATGTGGCAGGCGCCATAAAAACCTGCACGTAAGATAATAGAACGATGCCAATGGGTTTCAATAGTCCGTGATCGTGAAATGCCGCAGGTAAGCGGGACAACGCCATGAAAATCCTTGCGAAACCCTGTGCCGGCGGCAATAAACCTGGGCGTCGGGCCAAACCGGCCGATCAGGCGTGGCTTTTTAGGGAATTCGGGGGTCCAAACCCAATGAATCGCATTTTTTCGGGCGTTCAGCCTACCGGCAATCTTCACCTCGGCAATTACCTCGGTGCGGTCCGCAATTGGGTGCGGATGCAGCACGAGATGGAAAGCATCTTCTGCATCGTCGATCTGCACGCCATGACCATGTGGCAGGAACCGGCGGCCCTGCGCCAGGCGACCCGAGAGGTGGCGGCGGCCTTCATTGCGGCTGGGATCGATCCCAAGAATGCCATCATTTTTCCCCAGAGCCAGTGTCGCGCCCATGCGCAACTCGCCTGGCTGTTGAATTGCGTGGCCCGCGTCGGTTGGCTTAACCGCATGACCCAGTTCAAGGACAAGGCGGGCAAGGATCGGGAGAATGCGTCGGTCGGCCTCTATACCTATCCGGTGCTGATGGCGGCGGATATCCTGGCTTATCAAGCCACCCATGTGCCGGTCGGCGAGGATCAAAAGCAGCATCTGGAATTGGCCCGGGATATCGCGCAGAAATTCAACAATGATTACGGCACCGATTTTTTCCCGCTGCCCAATCCGGTGATTGGCGGACCGGCGACGCGGGTCATGAGCCTGCGCGACGGCACCAAGAAGATGTCGAAATCCGATGCATCGGATTACAGCCGGATCAACATGACCGATGATGCCGAAGCCATCGCCCTGAAACTGCGCAAGGCGAAGACCGATCCGCATCCGCTCCCCGGCCTTGCCGATCTCGACGAGAAGGGGCAGTTCAAGGCCGAGATCGATGCTGCCCGCCCGGAAGCGGTCAATCTGCTGTCGATCTATGCCGCTCTGGCGGATCGGCCTTTGATGGAAATTGTCCGCGACTACGAAGGCCGTGAATTCTCGGTCTTCAAGAAGGAGCTGACCGATCTGGCGGTCGCCGTGCTGGGGCCGATCGGCAGCGAAATGAAGCGGCTGCTCGATAATCCGGGGGAGATCGATGCAGTGCTGGGCCAGGGGGCGAGCCGTGCCAGGGCCATTGCCGAGCCGATTTTGCAAAAAGCCGAGGATATTGTCGGCCTGCTGCACGTTTAAGGTGAGTTGCTGTCGTCGCCCTGAAGAAGCTGACGAGCCGGGATATGTCGCATCGCGGTAGGCTTGTCGGGATGCGGCGTCGTCTCCATGTTCAACGCATGATGCGCAAGTGAGGTGCCGGCATGGCCAACGACCCTTTTCTCGATGCAACCGGAGCACCCCGCAGCAGCCGTTTTGGCGGCGGTGGGACAATCCGGACCGTGAAATGGGTGGGTGGCTTGGTCATCCTCGCCCTGCTGCTCTACTACCCGGTCGGCATGCTGATCGTGCACAAGATCGACGACGACCCGAACTTCAAGGCTCCCGCCGTCCCGGCCGGTGCCAGCCAGTCGGTGGCGATTACCGCTGCCCTGATCAACCGCGAGGTCAATCAGAACCGTTGGGTGTCCAACGATCCGTTTTTCCTGCCGGGTGCGGCACTCGACAATATGCCGAATTTCCAGCAGGGCATCATCCAGGCGCTGTCACGCTACGTGCTGGAGCTGCAAGACCAGATCGGCCGGTCGCGCGCCTCCAGCAGCATCGACACTGATCTGCAGCGCGCTCTCGGCCTGCTTAAATACTCGCCGACCGTCTGGCTATGGGATCCCAGCGTCTCGCTGGCCCCGACCGCGTCGTCGGAAACGCAATATCGCGCGGCGATGAAGGCCTTAGAATCCTATAATGACCGGCTGGCACGCGGCCAGGCGGTCTTCGAGCCGCGCGCCGACAATCTGCTGGTGACCTTGGACGGGATCGGCAAGGATCTCGGTTCGGCGACCAACGATATCGACAATCAGATCGATCAAAATTCCGGCAACTGGCTGGATTTCACCGCTGACGATGTCTTCTATCGCACCAAGGGGCTTGCCTATGCCTATGCCCTGGTGCTGCGCGATCTCGGTACCGATTACAAGCAGGTGATCCAGGAAAAGGGTGCAGCCAATATCTGGCAGCGCATGGTTGGCAGCTTGATGGATGCAGCAGCCTTGCGTCCCTGGATCGTTGTGAACGGCCGGCCGGACGCGCAACTCCAACCCAATCATCTCGCTGCCATCGGCTTCTACCTTCAGCGGGCCCGGACTCAGCTTTACGAGATGATGGATGTTTTGCAGAAGTGACCCAAGCGGGGTGATCTTGCGGTGCGCCATCGCTAGGCCGGGGTCTGGCGGATCCGCTTCAAGGACGTAGCCGTATCGGTCCACGAAAGCGTGAAATCAGTGGCCGGTCGCGCGCGCGACCTTTCCAGGCGAATCGCTTGAGCGTAGGGTAGAGACGCTAGCGAATCGCCGCGCGCAGCCATGTGTCGCACCGCCTCAGCGTGCAACCAGCCGGACATGTGTGGGACGACGCAGCGCTGACGACCCGTGCCGGTCAGACCCGGCGCGGCGGAGTCGATTCGGGGCCAGGGGAGACAATGCCGGGAATCCCGGCAACCGTGGCGGTAGATATCAAGCGGTCGGCCTGGCAACCGGGACGGCCGACAGGGGATGAGGCTGGCACGGGAATGACATCAGGGCGTTGGGCATGTTAGGCGCCATACTGGACTGGCTCCTCAGCTTCCAAATCTATCTGCCGATCGCTGAAATCTCGATTAGCGTGTTTCTCCTGCTGGCTTTGGGGGCCGGTGTCGGCTTTCTCTCGGGCCTCATCGGCGTCGGCGGCGGCTTTCTGGTGACGCCGCTTTTGATCTTCATCGGAGTGCCGCCGGCGGTCGCCGTGGCGACACAATCCAACCAGGTGGTCGCGTCATCGGTTTCCGGCGTCCTCGTCCATTGGGGACGGGGCAATGTCGATTTCGTGATGGGCGGGGTGCTGCTGATCGGCGGCTTGCTCGGCTCCAGCATCGGCATCGTGGTTTTCTCGCTGCTCAGGCAATTCGGCCAGATCGATGTCGTCATCGCGATTTCCTATGTCGTCACGCTCGGCTCGATCGGCCTGCTGATGATGGTGGAATCGATCCAGGCACTGCGGCGGATTCGCCGCAAGGCGCCGCCGAAAAAGCTGCATCAGCATACCTGGGTGCACGGGCTGCCATTCAAACTGCGGTTCAAGAAGTCCCGCCTCTATATCAGCGCCATCCTGCCGATCAGCGTCGGCGCCTTTGTCGGTCTGCTCTCGGCAGTCATGGGGGTGGGCGGCGCCTTCATGCTGGTGCCGGCGATGATTTATCTCCTCGGCATGCCGACCAGCATCGTCATCGGCACCTCGCTGTTCCAGATCATCTTCGTCTCCGGTTATGTCACCATCCTGCAATCCTGGCAGAACCATGCCGTCGATATCATGCTGGCTCTGCTGCTGACGATCGGCTCGGTCGTGGGCGCGCAATTCGGCGGCCGGCTCGGCGCCAAGCTGCCGGGCGAGCAATTGCGCTTTCTCATGGCCGCCCTTGTCGTCACCGTCGGTCTCCTGCTGCTGATCGAACTGGTGCGCCGGCCAGCCAACCTTTACAGCATCATGGCGGTGGGAGGCCTGCATTGACGCGCTCGCGACGGCAAGATGCGTCAACCCGTGGGGACAACGGATTCTTGCTGCGTTCCGCCGGCCTTTTTATCCTGGCTCTTTGCGTCCTCGCCGCTTGCACCCTGGCGATAGCGATGCGGCCGGCGACGGCCAAGAGCGTGGTGGCCGATATCGACCGCCATCTGATCGCCATTACCACCGATTTCTCCGGCCAGGATGTCCTGATTTTCGGCGCGGTGGACCAGCCGGGCGATATCATCATGGCGATGTGGGGACCGCAAGGCGATGTCCAGGTCCATCACAAGGAACGTGTGGCCGGCATTTGGGTCAATCGCGAGGCGGTTACTTTCGGCAATGTGCCGTCCTTTTATGGCATTGCTTCGTCCCGGCCGCTTTACGAATTGCTGGCGCCCGATGTGCTGGACCGTTATCAACTTGGGGTCGGGCGCCTGCGTTTGAAGACGCTGGGCGCCGATGCGCCGAATGTGGCGGATTTCCGTTCGGCGCTGATTCGCGAGCGCCAGCGCGGTAATCTTTATGCCGATAAGGTCGGCCGCGTCACCTTTGTCGGTGACACACTGTTCCGCGCCAATCTGCGGCTCCCCTCCACGGTACCGACGGGGAAGTTCCTGATCGAAGTTTATCTCGCCCGCGACGGCCAGATCGTTGATGCCCAGACCATTCCTTTGGTTATCAGCAAGGTGGGATTCGGTGCCGATATCTATCGTTTTGCCAATAATAACGGCTTTGCCTATGGCGTGGTTGCCGTTATCGTCGCTCTCCTCGCCGGGTGGCTGGCGCATCTGATGTTCCGGAGGAGGTAGCCATGGCCGATGAAACCGAAAATGGCGGCAAATCCGCTGCAGAAGCGGCGCTCGGCCGTATTTTCCTGGTGGTGATCGACGATTCACCGGAAATGAAGACGGCGCTGCGTTACGCCTGCCGCCGCGCCGCGAAATCCGGCGGCCGCGTCGCCATGGTGCATGTGTCGGAACCGACCGGCTTTCGCGAATGGGTCGGCGTCAGCCAGCTGATGCAGGATGAAGCCCGGCAACAGGCCGAAGCGGTAATGCAGAAGATGGCGGCGGAAGTCTCCAAGCTGTCGGGCAAGATGCCGGTTCTCTATTTCCGGGAAGGCGATCGCCGCGAAGAGGTGATGAAGCTGATCGACGAGGAATTGACGATTTCGATTCTCGTGCTCGGCGCCGCCACCGGTCCCAAGGGACCTGGTCCCTTGGTCACGGCGTTGAGCGGCAAATTCGTCGGCAAGTTGCGGGTTCCGCTGACTATCGTTCCCGGCCATCTGACGCAAGAAGATATCGAACATATTGCCTAACGGGCCTCGGCGGGCCTTGCCCCGCCGGGCACATTCTTCCCGCTTTCTCCAATCTGACAGGCATGTCCTGGCCAAAATGCCCGTATTAAACGGCGTTTCACACTTGGCACGCGCCTTGCTCTGAAGCCGTTGGAGCCACGTTCCGGTCGATGCAACTCATCCGGACGCCGGCAATGTCATCGGCAGATAGCGGGAAGCGGAATCATGGCGAATTCCATCGGCGCCTTTTCGGCGAATATTCTGGCGCGGTTCAATGCCGCCTATACGGCCGGCCAAAGCAATACGTCCTCCCAAGGCTCTACCTCGTCGCAGGGCGCGGCGTCATCCGCCACATCCACCAGCGACACGATCGCCAAGTTGAAAAGTGCCATCGGCGACGCAAGCTCGCCCAGCAATGCTGGCAATGATGCTGTCATTCTCAATCTGTCGGCGGCAGCGCAGCAATTGCTGGCCAGCTTGCAGAGCGGGAACCTGCAAAGCGGCTCGGCGCCAGGCGATGCGGGGCAGAATGGCGGCGCGCAGAACAGCCTGGCACAGACCATCAATCAGCAGATCGCCAATCAGCCCAGCTTGGCCTCCTATCTGACCGCGGGGCAAGACACGACGGTCAACGGCCTCAACTTCATGAATGGTTTCGGTACTGGCGGCAGTGACGCGGCAAACGGCTTCGACGCCCTCGGTGCCGTCGGCGATGCAAGCGGTGCGATCGAGCAATTCCAGCAATGGTTATCGCAGCCGCTCCAGGCCAATCTGGAACGGGCGATCGAGCGCCAAAAGGAATCATCGCCGCTGAATGAAGAGAAGAGCGAAGACAAGAGCAAGGCGCCGGACCAGACGGCTGCTGACACGTCGTCGCCGACGGATTCGGCAAGCTCGGCGGGCGATGCCGCAACGACAAGCGGTTCGACCGCCGGCAGCAACAACCAGGCCTCTGCCTCATCAGCTTAAAGAAAGCATGCCGACGGCTCCATCGGCGTTTGGCGCGGTGAAAGAAAACTAGCGCGGCAGGCCGAAAACCTGCTGCGGCTCGTCAAAGCCCCGCAGTACATATTCGCCGAGCGGCACCAAATGGGAGCCGCAAGGCGAGGCGAAGGCGCGCGATGCCAGGAGCGGCTCGTCGAGCGGGCGGCACAGATCGCCGATCCGCGAAGCCAGGTTGACGGCCGGGCCGATGACGGTGAAATCGAGCCGCGCGAGATCGCTGGAAACCACGCCGATATTGCCATAGGTGACCGAACCGGCATGCAGGCCGATGCCGATCTTCAACGGCCGCTTTCCGGCGCTCGCGCGCAATTCATTAAGATCGCGCATTCCTTCCAGGGCTTCCTCGGCGGCGGCCAAGGCGACTTTGCATTTGCCGTCCCGGTCGAGATCGTCATGCATCGGGAAAATTGCCAGGATCGCATCGCCGACGAATTTCAGGATCTCGCCGCCGCGAGCATGGACCGGCCGAGCCACCGTATCGAAATAGTCGTTGAGCAAGGCGATGACTTCGTCGCGCGGCAATTTGTTGCTGAGTTTGGTGAAGTCCCGCAAGTCGCAATACCAGATCGCGGCGGCGATGGTGACACCTTCACCGCGCTGAATGGCGCCGTCGAGAACGCGCTGGCCGGGATCGCGCCCCAGATAGACTTCCAGCAACGAACCGGCGAGACGCCGCGTTTCCAGCATCTCGACCACCATGGCCAGCAACGGCAAAATTGCTTCGAAGGCGGCAAGCTGGGAATCGGTGAAGCCGGTCGGATGATCGGTCGTGATGGAGATGCTGCTGCGCACGAGGGCGCCGAAATTGAGGGCGAAAATCGCGTAATCCGTGGCGCCCTGTTCGCGCATCTCTTCGAGGATTGGAAAATCCAGTTTGGCCTCCGGCCCGACCAGGCGCCGGCGGATGCTTTTGATGCCGAATTCATACAGCTGGCGGATCGGACTGTTGATAAAAGTCGGGCTGGCGAAAACCGAGATGTCGCGTGTCACGACGCTGACCGCCTCATCGCCCCGGTTCCACAGATAGCCGACGGCGGCGATCTGCGGATGCAAGGTGCGCTGGCCGATATAGACGCGCTGGAGCGGGAAGCCGGCTTCGGTCAGCTGGCGCACCAGCCCGAGCAGGAAGCCCGGCATATCGGCCGCCACCCGGCCCTGCTCCATTAACCAGCGGAAGGCGCGATCCACCGCCGGACAGGCCAGGGTGCCATCCGCACCGACAGCGCGGGGCTGGCCCGTGGCTGCGGCAATGCCGGCCAGGGCACGGCCGATCAGGTCGGAACCCTGGCTTTCCGGCGGGTTGCCGGCCTCATTCCGGCTCGCCTCGCGGTCGCCCGCCAAGCCGGCCGACCCATTGCCGGTAACCCTGGTCGATAGCTGCGTCGGTCTATTCGCCATACCCACAACCATTTTGAGGTTGAAGCGCCTGGGGCGATCAACCATCTTCGGGACATGCAATCTCCTGAGAGATTACTCGCTGAGCTTAGCGGAGTATTATGATGTTCATCCAGACTGAAGAAACGCCAAATCCGGCGACATTGAAATTTTTGCCCGGCCGCAGCGTGGTGCTGCAAGGGACCGCCGATTTCGACAGCGCGGCTGCCGCCGAACGTTCGCCGCTTGCCGTCCGCCTCTTCCAAGTCGAAGGCGTGGTCCGGGTGTTCCTGGGCAGCGATTTCATCACCATCACCAAGAACGACGCCAAGGATTGGTCGGTCCTGAAACCGGCTTTGCTCGGCATCATCATGGAGCATTTCACCACCAATCAGCCCGTCTTGCGCGACGAAGCTGCGGCCGGCGGCGGCGGTCATGCCGAGCATAGCGAAGCGGATGACGAAATCGTCACCCAGATCAAGGAATTGCTGGATACCCGGGTGCGTCCTGCGGTCGCGCAGGATGGCGGCGATATCGTTTTCCATTCCTTTGAGGACGGTGTGGTCTACCTGCATATGCAAGGTTCCTGCTCCGGCTGCCCCAGCTCGACCGCGACCCTGAAAATGGGTATCGAAAACATGCTGCGGCATTATGTGCCGGAAGTCGTTGAGGTTCGGCCAGTCTGATTTTCTGAGCGATCCCATGGTCTTGGATGCGGCCGCGATCGATCTGCTCTTCCTCAAAGCCCATACCCAGCGGCGATGGCTCGATCGCGAGGTGCCCGACCCCCTGTTACGGCAAATCTATGAGCTCGCCCGCATGGGGCCGACCAGCGCGAATTGTCAACCACTCCGCATTGACTTCGTACGCAGTCCAGCGGCGAAAGAAAAGCTCAGGCCGGCTTTGTCCGAAGGCAATGTCGAGCAGACGATGTCGGCACCCGCGACCGCGGTTTTTGCGGCCGATCATGAATTCTACGAATTCCTGCCGAAGCTCTTTCCCCAGGCCGATGCCAAATCCTGGTTCACGGGCAGTGAAGCGGCGACGCGCGAAACGGCGCAGATGAACGCTACCTTACAAGCCGGCTATTTCATTATGGCGGCCCGTGGTTTGGGTCTCGATTGCGGCCCAATGAGCGGCTTCGACCGCGCCAAGGTGAATGCCGCTTTCTTTTCCGGCAGCGCCTGGAAGGCGCTTTTTCTCTGCAATCTCGGCTATGGCGATCCGACTGGCTATCGTCCGCGCAATCCGCGGCTGGACTTCAGCGAAGCCTGCCGTATCGCTTGAGTCTTCGCGGGTTAACGCGGGCCCATGGCGTCCTTGATTTTCTGATCGGTCTTGTACTGGCTGAGCGCATAGACCGACCAGATCGCCGCCGGAATCCAGCCGATCAGCGTGATCTGCAAAATCAGGCAGATCAATCCCGCAAAGGGGCGGCCGATCGTGAAGAATTGCAGCCAGGGAATGAGAATTGCCAGAATCAAACGCATGATATGAGTTGCCCGTCTGCTGTTGGTGCGGTCGTTATCGGCGCCAGTTACATCATGGGGCGCGGCAGGCTGTTCTGATCTACGACCGGGTAGTCGCGCGACCTGAACAGTTGATAGTGCCACCATTCGTTTTGGTAAAAATCCCAGCCAGCGGCGCTCATTAATCCCAGCAGCAGGAACCGGTTGCGCTGCGCCAGTTCACTGACATCGGTGCGCCCGTGATGCGCCTGCGGCGCGAAGGAATCGAATTCCGTCCCCATGTCCAGCTCATTGCCGGCGGTGTCGATCAAGGTAAGATCGACGGCAACACCGCGTGTATGAATGCCGCCTTTGCGGGGATCGGAAACGAATTCCGGATCGGGAAAGGCGTTCCACAAGGCCCATTGCGCTTCGACCGGCCGATAGGCGTCGAAAATCTTGAAACGCAGGCCGAGCGGTTTTGCAAGTTCGATTGCCCGGCGCAGCAGGCGGGCTGCCTCGGGATGCAGGTAGCAATCAGCATGGCGATAGATCTGTTTGCCGGTCACATTGCCGGGGGTCGCATAGGCCAAAGCGAGCTCGACATCGAAGTCCGCTCGGGTGATTGGGACCAGCTCCTGTGCCTGCAAAGCGGCCGGGCTGGCTATCGGGCCGGCCGACGATGTGGGCGCTGCGCTTCCTATGGTCATATTGCAAGCCATCCGTTTCGCGGTTATCTCCGGATCAGGAACTAGCAGACCCTGGCAATTCCGCAAAGGGCGATCCGTTGAACAAGGCCAGGCAGACGTGAGCGAGCAACAGAGATTTCCATCACCGATTCCGGCTCCCGCTCCCATTGGCGGCACAATTCTGGCCCTGGATGCGGCGGGCCATGCCTGTTCCGCTGCCCTGTGGCGGGATGGCGGCATTGCTGCCCGGGAGAGCCGGTCGATGTCTCACGGCCATGCCGTCGAATTGCTGCCGATGATCGAACGCGTGATGACCGCGAGCGGGGTCGATCTGCGGCAGCTCGAACGGATCGCCGTGACCGTGGGGCCTGGGGGGTTTACCGGATTGCGGATCGGCCTCGCCACTGCGCGCGGCCTCGGCTTGGCGATCGGCTGCCCGGTCGTCGGGCTCAGCAGTTTCCAGGTGGCGGCGGGCGCCATCGCCGAGTTGCCTGAGCGGTTTTTAGTGGCGCTGGACAGCCGTCGGGCCGAACCCTACGCCGCCTTGCTCGGCCGCGATCTTTCTTTTCTGCAGCCGCCTGCCCTGATGACTCTGGAGGAAGTTCTGACGCTGATCCGCGAGGAAGCAATCGCCACCGTGATCGGAGATGGTCTGGCAGCTTTGCGGGACAGCCTGCGCGGTGAAAAAGCGGCGCTGACTCTGATCGAAACAGCGACCGACGCCGCAATCGCCGCAGCCTTAGCGGCAGATCCCAGCCGCCGCTTCGATTTGCAGCCGGACCCGCTCTATCTCCGGCCGCCGGACATCTCGCAGCCGAAATCGCCCGAGATAAAAGTGACGCAATGACCGGCGAGCAACAACGGTGATCAAATGACGGGCGATCAAATAAGTGGCGAACTGTATGTGCGGCCGGCGGGCCCCTTCGATCTCGAGGTCCTCGCGGCGTTGCACGCAATCTGCTTCACCGCCCCCTGGGACCAGACCTGGACGGCCAATAGCTTCGCCGAGGTCCTCGCCATGCCTGGTGCGTCAGGTATCATCCTTCTCGATAAGGATAACGAGCCCTTGGGCTTTGCCGTGATGCGCTCGGTGCTGGATGAGACGGAGATCATTCTGCTCGCGGTGCGGCCGGATTGCCGCGGCCGTGGATTTGGCAAAGAATTGGCCCAGATGATCGTCGAGCGGGCGCATGCCGAAGGCCAGCAGGCGATCTTCCTCGAGCATGCCCACCCCAACGTCGCGGCGGCACGACTGTATCAGGCTGCTGGATTCAAGCAGATGGGTATCCGCCGCAATTACTATCGGAACCGAAATAATGAAGCGGTAGATGCCGTCACTATGCGGCGGGATTTGGCGCAAGAATAAAAATAACAGGCTGGTCTGCCCCAATTCTTGAAAATTAAACACAGCGCCGGGAGATGAATTTGTTATGATCTTGGCATGAATACCAGCTCCATGTGGGCAGCTAGGGTTGAATGCCTAATAGGTATCGGTTACGGTCGGCTTCTTTTGCAGGAAGGGCGGATGAATACATGCCGGATGACAGCAAACGACAGGCTTTATTGCCGATGGTAACAGAGATTGTCGCGGCCCATCTTTCAAACAACACAGTCGCGGTGGGTGATATTCCTCGGCTGATCCATGAGGTTTATGGCGCTTTATCCGGCCTCAGCCATGACGGTGGCGGGCGGATGCCGGCGGAGCCACAGGAGCCCGCGGTGCCGATTAAGAAATCTGTCATGCCGGAATATATCGTTTGCCTGGAAGACGGGAAAAAACTCAAGATGCTGAAGCGGCACCTGCGCACTGCTTACGGCTTGTCCCCGGAGCAATATCGCGAAAAGTGGAATCTGCCTGCCGACTATCCGATGGTAGCACCCAATTACGCCAAAAAACGCAGCTCGCTGGCACGGCAGATCGGCCTCGGGACTGGTGCCGGTCGTCGGCGCTAAGCCAACCACGCCCATAAGCGTCGATAATCGGACTTATTAACAAAAGGCATTGTTGCCAATTCTGATTTGCCGCCGGATCGCGGGATCGTCAGAATGGGCGACCACAGGGAATCGAACAGCCGCCGCAACCGAAAAGATGGTATAGCAGCGCGGCCTGCCGGATCGAGAGAATAGCCGCTGCGACCCGGCGGCGATAGAATGACCGAATCAATGATCGGTTTTTAGTCAAGGATGGGTTTGGTGAGCGTCGTATCTCGGTTGGAACAGTTGTGTCACGACAAGGGTCTGAAGATGACCGAGCAGCGTCGGGTGATCGCCCGTGTGCTGTCGGAGGCCGACGACCATCCAGATGTCGAGCAGCTCTATCGCCGCGCCACCAGGATTGATCCAGGCATCTCATTGGCGACCGTATATCGCACGGTGCGCCTGTTCGAAGAAGCGAGCATTCTCGAACGTCATGATTTCGGCGACGGCCGGGCGCGCTATGAGGAGGCGCCCGAAGATCACCATGATCATCTGATTGACATCCAGTCGGGCACGGTGGTCGAGTTCACCAATCCCGAGATAGAAAAACTGCAACACCGCGTCGCCGAGCAGCTCGGCTACAAACTGGTCGGCCATCGCCTCGAGCTTTATGCCGTGCCGCTGCATGGTAAAGGCAAGAAGAAATGAGCTTGGCGATGGCGAGTGCAACCCGGCCGGTTGAAGTACGCGTCGGCAATCTGGAAATTCGTTTGGCGGAAAGTGCAGCCGAAATCGCGGCCGCCCAGGCCCTGCGCTACCGGGTTTTCTATCAGGAAATGGCGGCGCAGCCCTCGCCGGAAATGGCCGCAGCGGAGCGCGATTTCGACAGCTTCGATCCGTTCTGCGATCATTTGATCATCATCGATCACGCCCTCGCTTCCGGGCCGGAGGGCATTGTTGCCACCTATCGCCTGCTGCGGCGCGAGGGCGCCGCCAAAAGGGGGCAGTTCTATTCGATCGACGAATACGATATCAGCGCCATCGCCCAGCATGAGGGTGAAATTCTCGAGCTGGGTCGTTCCTGCGTCGATACGCGCTATCGCACCAAGGCGGCGATGCAACTGCTGTGGAAGGGCATCACCGATTACGTGATGTTCTACAAGATCGAGATCATGTTCGGCTGCGCCAGCCTGCCGGGCACTGATCCCGAGCAGCACAAGGTGCCGCTTTCTTATCTCCATCACCGACATCTCGCACCGGCGGAATTCCGCCCGCGGGCCCTCCCGGAACGCTATGTCGATATGAATATGATGCCGGTCTCGGAGATCGACGAGAAGCGGGCGCTGGTCGCTTTGCCGCCGCTGATCAAGGGTTATCTGCGGCTTGGCGGTTTCGTCGGCGAGGGCGCGGTGGTGGATCATCAATTCGGCACCACCGATGTCAGCGTGATCGTGGTGACCAGCCGCGTCACCGACAAATACTTCAAGCATTATACGCGTGGCGATGCTGCCGGCAGTGATGAAGCCGGAGATGGCAGCGCCAAGCAAAATGGGCTCGGTTGAGCCTGGTGCGCCAGATGTGACACTGGCCATGGCGGTGGCAGACAGATCCCAACTGACCGAGCGGCAACGAGCCGCGCAAGAGCGCCGCCTGGCAAAGCGGGCGGCGGCTTTGGCAAAGGTGGTTGCAGCCGATGCCGCCGAGCCGATCGCGCTCGGCTCCAGCTGGCTTGCTGCTTGGCGGCTCGCTTTCTATGTCGGCCTGACCCTGCCGCTGATGCCGGTCCAATTGCTGCTCGTTTCGCTGGGCAGCGGCGGTGCCGCCCGGCTGCCGCTTTTTTATCACCGGCTGTGTTGCCGCATTTTCGGTTTCGATATCCGGGTGATCGGCGAGATTTCCACCCGCCGGCCGACTCTCTATGTCTGCAATCATACGTCTTATCTCGATATCCCCGTTCTCGGATCGATCCTGCCAGCCAGTTTCGTTGCGAAGACCGAGGTGGCGAGCTGGCCGGGTTTCGGCTTGCTGGCGAAATTGCAGCGGACGGTCTTCGTCGATCGCCGCCGGGGCACCTCACACCAGCAGCGCGAGCAGTTGCAGGAGCGGCTCGATGCCGGCGACAACCTGATCCTGTTCCCGGAAGGCACATCCAATGACGGCAACCGTGTCCTGCCGTTCCGCAGCGCGCTTCTATCGGTCGCCGAGGCGCGGCCTCACGGGCAGCCCCTGACTGTGCAGCCGGTCTCTATCAGCTATGTCGGCCTCAACGGCCTGCCGCTGGGGCACGGGCTGCGGCCGCTGCTGGCCTGGTATGGCGACATGACCCTGGGCGGGCATCTCTGGACCTTCTGCCGGTTGGGTCGGGTGCGGGTGGTGGTCGAGTTCCATCCAGTCACTGATGTGACCGCTTTCCCGTCGCGCAAGGAATTGACCCGCTATTGCCTCGACCGGGTCGCCGATGGCGTCTCCCGGGCGATCGCCGGCCTGACCGGCGCGCTGTCGCCGGTGCAATCCGGGACCGTCAAAAAAGATTAAAGGTTTCAAGAGGTTGAAGCGGCTTGTTGTGGGTGGGCAAATCGGGTACACGTGACCATGGTCCCGTGCTAGACTGCACATTGATGAGCGATTGCATCACGATATTGAGCCGAGCCGGGGATTTTTGAGCGGTACGACCTTGGCGAAAAAGCTCTTCATCAAAACCTATGGCTGCCAGATGAACGTCTATGACTCCGCCCGCATGGCGGATGTCCTGGCGCCGCTCGGCTATGGTCCGACCGATGATCCGGCCAAAGCCGATATGGTGATCCTCAATACCTGCCATATCCGCGAAAAGGCGGCGGAAAAGGTCTTTTCCGAACTCGGGCGGCTGAAGATCGACCGCGACCAGCGGCAGGCCGAGGGCAATGACATGATCATCGCCGTCGCCGGCTGTGTCGCCCAGGCGGAAGGCGCGGAAATCCTGCGCCGCGCGCCGCAAGTCGACATCGTGCTGGGGCCCCAGACCTATCACCGCCTGCCGGAGATGGTGGCGCGGGCGACCCGGGCCAGCGCTGCCCGCCGCGCCGCCAAGGCCGCCGGCGTCTCGCGCAAGCAATTGCCGCCGCGGCCGGGCGTGCTGGACACCGACTTTCCGGTCGAATCGAAATTCGATCACCTGCCCGAAGCGACGGTGCCGCAAGGCGTGACGGCCTTCCTGGCGATACAGGAAGGCTGCGATAAGTTCTGCACCTTCTGTGTGGTGCCTTATACGCGGGGCGCGGAATTCTCACGTCCGGTCGTGCAGATCGCGGCTGAGGCCCGCCGCCTGGTGGACCAGGGCGCCCGGGAAATCACGTTGCTCGGCCAGAACGTCAATGCCTATCACGGCGCGGCACCGCGCGGCGATGCCGAATGGGGTCTCGGCGACCTGATCCGGTATCTCGCCGAAACGGTCGATGGTCTCGCCCGCATCCGCTACACGACCTCGCATCCCCGGGATATGGAAGATGACCTGATCGCCGCCCATGCCGAGGTGCCGCAACTGATGCCGTTCCTGCATCTGCCGGTGCAATCCGGGTCCGATCGCATCCTCGAAGCGATGAATCGGCAGCACAAGGTCGAGCGATTCCGCGAGATCGTCGCAAAATTGCGCGCGGCACGGCCGGATCTCGCCTTGTCCTCAGACTTCATTGTTGGCTTTCCCGGCGAAAGCGAGGCCGATTTCCTGGCGACCATGGCCTTGGTCGAGGAGATCGGATTCGCCCAGTCCTTCTCCTTCAAATACAGCATGCGTCCCGGTACGCCAGCCGCTGCTTTGGAGAACCAGGTGCCGGAAGCGGTCAAGGATGAGCGTCTGCAGCGTTTGCAGGCACTGCTCAACCGGCAGCTCGCCGATTTCAACCGGCAAATGGTCGGCACGATCTTGCCGGTCCTGTTCGAGAAGCGGGGCCGATATGCCGGCCAGCTGGTCGGCAAATCGCCTTATCTGCAGCCGGTTCATGCGATGGCGCCCGATGCGATGATCGGCCGCATCGCCATGGTTCGGATTGACGGTCTCAGCCATTTCAGTCTGGCAGGCACGGTCACGGATGAGACGGCAGCCGCCGTCTCCGTGCCGGCAGCTGGTGTCTTTTCGAGGGAGGCGCGCGCTTGAGCTACGACCCCATTGGTCCGATCGCGCCGCCCTTGCATCTGCAATTCGACGACAACCGTTTGACGCCGCTGCTGTTCGGCGAGCATGACCAGCATCTCGCCCGGATCGAGCGGGAGCTGGGCGTTTCCATGGTGTCGCGCGGCAACCAGGTAACGATTTCCGGTGCCGGGCCGGCGGTGACCACGGCGCGGCAGGTGATGACCTCACTCTATCAGCGGCTGAAGCGCGGCCTTGAGGTCGACAAGCACGAGGTCGACGCCGCCTTGCGCATCGCCCGCAGCGAATCGCGGCCGGAAGGCCGAAGCGATGGACGCGGCGGCGAAGATGGCGAGCCCAATCTCTTCGGCAATGATATGAAGGACGGTACGGCGATCCGTACCCAGCGGCGCCATATCACGCCGCGCTCCGCCACGCAGGCGAAATATATCCGTCAGCTGCATGACCGCGAGCTGGTCTTCGGCATCGGCCCGGCGGGCACTGGCAAGACCTATCTCGCCGTGGCCGTTGCGGTCGCCATGCTGACCAAGGGCAGCGTCGATCGCATCGTGCTGTCGCGTCCGGCGGTCGAGGCCGGTGAACGCCTCGGCTTCCTGCCCGGCGATCTCAAGGAAAAGGTCGATCCCTATCTGCGGCCGCTTTACGACGCCTTGCACGACATGCTGCCCGGCGAGCAGGTGATCAAGCGGCTGAGCTCCGGCGAGATCGAAGTGGCGCCGCTTGCCTTCATGCGTGGTCGGACCCTGGCGAATTCCTTCGTCATCCTGGACGAGGCGCAGAACACGACGCCAATGCAAATGAAGATGTTCCTCACACGCCTGGGCGAGAACTCGCGCATGGCAGTGACCGGCGATCTCAGCCAGATCGATCTGCCGGCCGGCCAGAAATCCGGCCTCAAGGATGCACTGGAGGCGGTCGAGGGCATCGATGCCATCGGCATTACCCGGTTCGATGAACGCGACGTCGTCCGGCATCCGCTGGTTGCCCGGATCGTCGGCGCCTATGATGCTCGCGACCGGCGCCTGGGCCTGACCGGCAATGCCGAAGAGGGCGCTGCCGGGCGTTCCCGGCGTTCCTGAGACCATGGGTTCGGCCATGAAGGGCGGTGCCCGGCGATCTGGCCGTTCTGCCTCGGCTGCGCAAAAGCGCAACAGCCCGTCGCGTGCGGCTGCCTTGCGGATCGCGGTCGTGATCGAGAATGACGATTGGCACACCGAAGTGCCGGCGATCCCCGGCTTGTTGCGCAAAGCGGCGAGGCGAGCCATGACCCAGGCGCGCGCGGACGGCTGGCGAGGGTCCAGCAAGGCGCATGAGCTTTGTATCGTGCTCAGCGACGACCGGCATGTCCGGCAGCTCAATCGTGATTACCGGGGCAAGGATAAGCCGACCAATGTGCTATCTTTCGCTGCGTTGGATGCCGGCAAGCCGGATGCTGACATGCCTTGGCATCTGGGTGATGTCATTCTCGCGCTGGGCGTGGTCCGCAAGGAGGCGACCAAACAGCGGAAGGCGCTGAACGATCATTTAACGCATCTCGTGATTCATGGCGTGCTGCATCTCTTGGGCTATGATCACGAGGAGGATGCCGAGGCCGAACGGATGGAAGCCTTGGAGATTGCCGCCTTGCAGCGGCTGGGGATCGGCAACCCATATTGCCGCGCCGATTAGGATGACGTGACGACATTATGAGCGATCTCTCTCACTCGCGAACGGGACGTGGCGAGCCTTTCGACGAAGCCAAGACCAAGCTCGGTCTCAAAAGCTGGCTGCGTTTCTGGCGCCGCCGCCCCGGCGGCGAGAATGCCTTGCGCGATGCGATCGAGGAATTGATCGAGGAAAGCGAAGGTGATAGCGACGATTCCCTTGCCACCAGCGAATCCTCGCTGCTGCTGAATATCCTGAAGCTCGGCGACCAGACTGCTTACGACGTCATGGTGCCGCGGGTCGATATCAAGGCCGCGCCGGAGGATATCAGCCTGAACGATTTGATCACGATGATACGCGAGCATGGCCATTCCCGCTTGCCGATCTACCGCGAAAATCTCGATGACATCATCGGCATCGTGCATATCAAGGATCTGCTGCCCTTCGTGGTCGACAACACGCCATTTCGGCTGCAGCAGGTGATGCGAGAGGCGATGTTCATCGCGCCCTCGATCCGCGTTCTGGACCTATTGCTGCAAATGCGGCTGGCGAGGGCGCATCTGGCACTGGTGGTGGATGAATTCGGCGGTATCGACGGCCTGGTGACGATCGAGGATCTGATCGAACAGATCATCGGCGAGATCGAGGACGAACATGACAAGGCCCGTGGGCCTTTCCTGGTGCGCCGCGCCGATGGCACGCTCTTCGCCGATGCACGCACGCCGATCGAGGATTTCGAGGAACTGGTCGGGCCGGTGCTGACCGAAGAAGAACGCGAAGCCGATATCGACACTCTGGGCGGCTTGGTCATGTCGCTGACCGATCGCGTGCCGAGCCGCGGCGAATTGGTGACGCATCCCTCAGGCGTTGCTTTCGAAGTGCTGGATGCGGATCCGCGGCGTATCAAGCGACTGCGGGTGCGCAATCTGCCCACGCCGGCAGACGAGACGGCATCCGACTGATCGTTGCGGCGCGGTTGGGCAACCAGCCGAGCCGATTTCCTCTCCCGTCGCATTCCATTCCCGGATCAAGCTTCATGACTTCGCATTCCATCGCCCAGCGTCATCTGCCCGAAGACCAGCCGGTACGCCTCGCCGGTTTGCTCGATCGCTGCGGACGATTGTCACCCTGGCGGCGGCGGGGCCTGCTGGCGATGCTTGGGGCTTTGGGCGCGATGGCGCTGCCGCCATTCAATTGGGTGCCCTTGCTGATCCCGGCCTTCGTGGGTCTGCTCTTGCTGATGATCACGGCAAAGCGGCCGCGTGCCGCCTTTGGCGCCGGTTGGTGGTGGGGAGCGGGGCATTTCCTGGTCGGCAATTACTGGATCGCCAATTCCTTCATGATCGATGCCGCGCATTTCGGCTGGATGATCCCGCCGGTGATCGGCGGGCTTGCCGCCTTCCTCGCGATCTATCCTGGCCTGGCCACGCTAGCGGCGTGGCGCTGGCGGTTCCGTCCGCTGACCTTGATCCTCACTTTCGCGGCGCTCTGGCCAATTACCGAATGGCTGCGCGGCCATATCCTGACGGGTTATCCCTGGAACCTGATCGCCTATACCTGGTCGATCAATGACGCGATGATGCAGTCGGCCGCCTTATGGGGCAGTTGGGGTCTGGGCGGGTTTACCGTATTGCTGGCGCTTTTGCCTCTGCTGTTCCTGACCGGCCCGCGACGTCAGGCACTTTGGGTCAATCTGGCCGGTGTTCTGTTTCTGGTCGCTTTCTGGGCCGGCGGCCAATATCGCCTTGGCCAGGCCTCCGGCGCCACCGTACCCGGGGTGACGTTGCGTCTGGTCCAGGCGGCCATACCTCAGGATGAGAAGCTAAGTGGCATCAATCGTGGCCGCCATGTTGACAAGCACTGGAACATGACGGTGGAAACTCCGGGTTTCCGGGATGTCACGGCGGCGATCTGGCCAGAAACTGCCGTCAACTTTCTCCTGGAGCGCGATCCTCAATTGCGGGCTTATCTGGCCGGCGCCGTTCCCCCCAATGGCCTCCTGGTGACGGGGGACTTGCGGGCGGAACCGCTCAGCGGCGATATCCGCGAAATCTGGAACTCGGTCGCCGCCCTGGACAGCAGCGGCAACGTCGTCGCGACTGCCGACAAGTTTCATCTTGTACCGCTCGGGGAATACGTCCCGCTGCGCAATATTTTTCCCTTTATCAATAAGCTAACTCCCGGCTCGCTCAATTTTTCGCGAGGTCCCGGGCCGCAGACGTTGCATCTTCCGGGGCTGCCGCCGGCCGGCGCCCTCATCTGCTACGAGGTAATTTTTCCCGGCGCGGTAACCAATGCAACCGACCGGCCTGCCTGGTTATTGAACGTAACCAATGACGGTTGGTTCGGCACCAGCACCGGTCCCTACCAGCATTTTGTAAGCGCCAGATACCGGGCCGTGGAAGAGGGATTACCTTTGATTCGTGCTGCTAATACGGGCATTTCCGGCTCCGTCGATCCGTATGGTCGGGTGCTGGCCTCACTGCCCCTCGGCACCGCTGGAATACTCGATGTTGCCCTACCAGAAAAGTTGCAAAACATGACGACGTTTGCGCGTTATGGGATTGTGATATCCGTCCTATTTTCGCTATGCGCCGGGCTTGCAGCGGTCGGTGTAAGCTATTGGAAAACGGGAATAAACAGGCCCATTTCACAATAACGTGAGTTTTTTACAGTTGCTCTCTATTTTTGTTTGACCCTCATATTGTCGTATGCCTATTTACGGCTTATCAAACAATGAACGAAACATACGTTTAGGCGTAATTAAACGCGTCTTTTCTGCAGAAAGAGAGGTATCCCATGCCGCGAGGTCGCAAGTCCTCAGGTCGTATGGCCAGCAGGGGTTATCCCAATCCGATCGACGTTCACGTCGGTAGCCGGATTCGTCTGCGTCGAACGTTGCTTGGCATGAGCCAGGAGAAACTGGGTGAGGCGATCGGTCTCACCTTTCAGCAGGTCCAGAAATACGAACGTGGTGCCAATCGGGTCGGCTCGAGCCGCCTTTTCGATCTGGCGCGCGTTTTGGATGTGCCGGTTTCATATTTTTTCGAAGACATGTCGGCCAGCGTCCAGGAGAAGAGCCCTTCGAAGCTGATGGGCGTCGCCACGCCACCGGAACCGGAATACGAGCCGGATCCGATGGCCAAGCGGGAAACACTGGAATTGGTCCGGGCCTATTACAAGATCACCGATCCGCAGGTCCGCAAGCGTATCTTCGAGTTGACGAAGTCGATCGCCAAGACCTTCCGCGAGGACGAGTAAGGTAGCCATCCGACCGGTCTGAAGGAATGCCTGTAAGGCATCGGCTACGATAGGCGGAATCAATAATTGCAGGATGGCGATCCTTTCAACATGAGTCGGCTGCGTAGTGGCAAATATGTCAGGGTGCCGCGAGTGCGATCCGTTCACTATTCCGGGACTTGACCCCGGACTGACCCTCGACCATGATCCGCGCCGCCTTTTCAGCGCGGGTCGTCGACTCGCATCTGTGACATGCGGCCCGAGCGGGCCTGGCGCTGATTTACGGCCATTCATCCGACCGACAAACAGATTGCGGGGATTTGAGCGTGTCCAAAACCAGTTACCTCTTCACCAGCG
This sequence comes from Dongia soli, assembly GCF_034044715.1. NCBI lineage: Bacteria > Pseudomonadati > Pseudomonadota > Alphaproteobacteria > Rhodospirillales > Dongiaceae > Dongia > Dongia soli. The sequence goes on from NZ_JAXCLW010000001.1 coordinate 1,097,691, forward strand.
AAAGCGTTTCCGAAGGCCATCCGGACAAGGTTTGCGATCGGATTTCCGATTCGATCGTCGATATCTATCTGAAGGCTGACCCGCAGGCCCGTGTCGCGGTGGAAACCCTGGCAACCACCAACAAGGTGGTACTGGCCGGCGAGGTACGTGGTCCCGCTTCGATCACGCACGACCTGCTCAAGGAAACCGCCCGCCAGGCGATCAAGGATATCGGCTATGAGCAGGACGGCTTCCACTGGAAGAATGCGGATATCGACTGCTACGTGCATCAGCAATCGGCCGATATCGCCGTCGGCGTCGATGCCGCCGGCAACAAGGACGAAGGTGCCGGCGACCAAGGCATCATGTTCGGCTATGCCTGCCGCGAAACCGATCAGCTCATGCCGGCGCCGATCTATTTCTCCCATCGCATCTTGAAGCTGCTCTCCGAAGCGCGCCGCTCCGGCAAGGAAAAGGGCCTCGGCCCCGATGCCAAGAGCCAGGTCACGCTGCTTTATGAAAACGGCAAGCCGGTGCGCGCCACCTCGGTGGTGGTCTCGACCCAGCATGCCGCTGATCTCGATCAGGCCCAGGTGCGCGAGATCGTGCGGCCCTATGTGAAAGAAGTGCTGCCCAATGGCTGGATGTGCGATGAGGACAGCTTCTACGTCAACCCGACCGGCCGCTTCGTGGTGGGCGGTCCCGACGGCGATGCCGGCCTGACCGGCCGCAAGATCATCGTCGATACCTACGGCGGTGCCGCACCCCATGGTGGCGGCGCTTTCTCCGGCAAGGATCCGACCAAGGTTGATCGCTCGGCCGCTTATGCCGCGCGCTATCTGGCGAAGAATGTCGTCGGCGCCAATCTCGCCGAGAAATGCACCATCCAGCTCTCTTATGCGATCGGTGTTTCCAAGCCGCTCTCGGTCTATGTGAATACCCATGGCACCGGCAATATCGATGAGCAGAAGCTGGTGAAGGTGCTGGGCGAGCTCATGGATCTCAGCCCGCGCGGCATTCGCACCCATCTCAGCCTCAACAAGCCGATCTATGCGCGGACTGCTGCTTATGGCCATTTCGGCCGCGAGCCGGAGGCCGATGGCGGCTTCTCCTGGGAGCGCCTGGATCTCGTTGCCGATCTGAAGGCGGCGTTCAACTAAGCTGTCGCATCGACTATATGACGCGTGATCATGGCGTCGCCGATCCGGATATGAGCCTCGGGGCCGAACCGGATCGGCGACGCAAATTTTATGGCCGCCGCAAGGGCCGCAAGCTGCGTTCCAATCAGCAGGTGCTGATTGACGAGCTGTTGCCGCAATTGCAGGTGAGCTTGCCCCAAGCTGGCGGCAAGCTCGATCTCCAGAGCTTGTTCAAACGGCCGATGCAGGCCATCTGGCTGGAGCTCGGCTTTGGCGGCGGCGAGCATCTGGCGGCACAGGCGGCTGCTCATCCGGATATCGGCTTCATCGGCTGCGAAGTCTTTTTGAACGGCATTGCCGGCCTACTGGGCCACCTGCAGCAAAACCAGCGGGAGGGCCGGGCCGCGGACAATGTGCGCATCTATCCGGAAGATGCCCGCGACCTGCTGGCGACCTTGCCGGACCAGTGCCTCGATCGTTTCTTCCTGCTGTTCCCCGATCCTTGGCCGAAAATCCGGCATGCCCGGCGCCGCTTCGTCAACCGCGCCAATCTCGATTTGCTCGCGCGGTTGCTGAAACCGGGCGCCGAATTGCGGATCGGCAGCGACGACCCGACCTATATCGGGTGGGCCCTGGCCCATGCCAGCGACCACCCTGCTCTTACCTGGCTGGCGGAAGGACCTGCCGACTGGTTGCAGCGTCCGGCAGACTGGCCGCCCAGCCGTTATGAGCAGAAGGCGATTCGCCAGGGGCGGCAACCGGCTTATTTCCGCTTCCGCCGCAAGGGCTAGCCCGCCCGTCTCGTTGCCCTTCGAAGCGAGCCGGATGACAATCCGGCGATCCTGCTTTCCCGGCTTGCATTCCGGGCGGCCTGCGGCCAAATCTTGTGATCATGACCGCTTTATCGCCGCGGCACGCCGCTGTTCCTCCCGACGCAAGCAAGAAGGCTGTTGCCGTCACGGCTGTCTTGGGCCCAACCAATACGGGCAAGACCCATCTCGCCATGGAACGCCTGATGGGGCATCAGACCGGCATGGTCGGGTTTCCTCTGCGGCTGCTCGCGCGCGAGAATTACGACCGAGTGGTGAAGGCAAAGGGCGCCGCTTCGGTCGCGCTGATTACCGGCGAAGAGAAAATCATTCCCCGCACGGCACGCTATTTCGTCTGCACGGTCGAATCGATGCCGCTGGATCGTCCCGTCGCCTTTCTGGCGGTGGACGAGATTCAATTGGCGGCTGATCCGGAACGCGGCCATGTCTTCACCGACCGCCTGCTGCGGGCGCGGGGTCTTTCGGAAACCATGTTCATGGGATCGGATACGGCGGCGCGTTGGATCCGCAGCCTGGTACCCGGCACAGAGTTCCTCGACCGGCCGCGTCTTTCGACTTTGAGCTATAGCGGGGCGAAGAAGATTACGCGTCTGCCACCGCGCTCTGCGGTGGTCGCTTTCTCCGCCACTGATGTCTATGCCATTGCCGATCTCATTCGCCGTCAGCGTGGCGGGGCCGCGATCGTCATGGGCGCCTTGTCGCCGCGCACCCGCAATGCACAGGTCGCGCTCTATCAATCGGGCGAGGTCGATTATCTTGTCGCGACCGATGCGATCGGCATGGGATTGAACATGGATGTGCGTCATGTTGCCTTTGCGAGCTTGCGCAAATTCGACGGGCGCGTGCCGCGGCCGCTGACCAAAGCCGAGATCGGCCAGATCGCCGGCCGGGCCGGGCGACATATGACCGACGGCACCTTCGGTACAACGGCCGATGCCGGCGAGATGGAAGCGGATGTGGTGGAAGCAGTCGAAGCGCATCGCTTCGATCCCTTGCCGCATTTGATGTGGCGCAATGCCGATCTCGATTTCCGCAGCGTCGAACGCTTGCTCCGCAGCCTGGAAGCCCGGCCAGCACATCCCGGCCTGATCCGCCAACAGGAGGGCGAGGATCATCTCGCCTTGCAATATCTGGCGCGCGACCCGGAGATCGTGGCGTTGGCGCAGGATCGAGCTCGTGTCGCCTTGCTGTGGGAGGTCTGCCAGATCCCCGATTTCCGCAAGCTGATGGCCGATGCCCATGTGCGGCTGCTGGGGCAAATGTTCCGGCATCTGACGGCGGGACTGCGTATCCCCGGACGCCTGCCGGTCGATTGGGTGGCGGGACAATTGGCGCAGCTTGATCGGACCGATGGCGATATCGATCAGCTGACCCAACGCCTCGCCCATATCCGCACCTGGGCTTATGTCGCCCATCGTGGCGACTGGATCGCCGATCCCGGCCATTGGCAGGGCAGGGCGCAGGCGATCGAAGAACGGCTGTCCGATGCCCTGCATGACGCGCTGACGCAGCGCTTCATCGACAAGCGCCACGCGGCGTTGCATCGCCACCTGCAAAGTGGTGGTCGCCTCTATGGCGTGGTGACGGAAAGCGATGAGGTGCTGGTCGAAGGCCACGCGGTCGGAACCTTGCGCGGCTTTGCCTTCACGCCTTTGGCCGAGGCCGCGGATTTCGCCGGCCGCATTGAAACCAAGCCATTGCTGGCGGCGGCCCGACGTGCCTTGGGCCCGGCGGTGGCGCAGCGTGTCGGCCAGGTCGTGGCAGCCCCGGACGAGCATTTCCGCCTCAATGATGAAGGTCGCCTGCAATGGAACGACGCGGTGATCGCGCGGCTTATCGCCGGCGATGCGCCGTTGAAGCCGCAGATTCAACTGCTGCATGACGACCTGCTGGACGGCCGCCAGCGCCAGGCGATCGAGCAGCGGCTGAAGCAATGGCTCACACCCTATCTGCGCCGCCGCCTGAAGCCGCTTTTCGCCGCAGCGGAGGCGAGCTTGCCGCCGTCAGCGCGCGGCCTTGCCTACCAACTGGTCGAGCATCTCGGCGCCATGCCGCGCAGCGAGATCGCCCCGCAGCTTGCCGCCCTCAGCCGCGAGGAGCGGCAGCAATTGTCATCGCTCGGCCTCAGGATCGGGCGCGAGACGGTCTGGGTCCAACGCCTGAACGATCGGCGGCAGCGCCGCTTGCTGTTGCTGCTGCATGCGGTGCATCGGCGCCTGAAGCTGCCGATCGCGCCCTTGCCGGAACTGGCGGCCGCGCCGGTCGGGATGGATGATGCGACCGCGCGGGTCGGTGGGCGGCGCTTGATCGCCGGTCATGTGGTCGATTTCGGCCGGCTGGAGCGGTGGTCAGGCGATCTGCACCGGCTGGCAGAGGCGCGACGGCTTGATCTGGCGGATGAGACATTGCCGACACAGTTGAACATGCCGGCGGCCTTGATCGCACCGGTCTTGCGAGCATTGGGCTTCGTGCCCAAGGAGCGCGGCGGGGCCAGCGGCTTTGCACGTCGGCGCAAGCGCCAGGCCCAACACAAGCCCGATATCGACCCGCGTTCGCCTTTCGCAGTACTGGCGGGCTTGAAGGCCGAGAGCTGACGTCAACGGGAACAGGTGATGCGAGGATGACTGCGCGATGACTGATGCCGCCGGCGATACGTCCAGTCTGCGTCTGGATAAATGGCTGTGGTTCGCGCGCTTTGTGAAAAGCCGCAGCCTGGCGAGCAGGCTGGTCGAAGAAGGACGTATGCGGGTCAACAATGTGCCGACGGCGAAGGCGCATTACGCGATACGGCCCGGCGATGTCTTGACCTTTGCCCTTGGACCGCATATCCGGGTCATCAGGGTGGTGGCGCTTGGCCAGCGCCGCGGTCCGGCGGTGGAAGCACAGCAGCTCTATCTCGATCTCGATCCGCCGATGCCCCGCAAGGCGACGACGCCAGATGCGGACAACTTGCATGACGAGGATCTGGCAGCTGGCGCGCACCGGGATGCGGGTAGCGGCCGGCCGACGAAGCGTGAGCGGCGCGCGATCACACGCTTGCAGGGTGATGACTGAATCCCTGGATGTCGTGGGCCGATGGCTGATATGCAGCGTCCGGCCGGCTGATTGACGTCGTCAGCGAGGGATGTGGTTGCGCCGCGCCCGGATGACGTGGTAACAGGCCGCGCGATTGTCGGTAGTGACGCGGAAGCGTAGAAGAGCAGGAGACGGCTATGGCCTATGTGGTGACGGAAGCTTGCATCAAGTGCAAGTACATGGACTGCGTCGAGGTCTGTCCGGTCGATTGCTTTTACGTCGGCGAGAACATGCTGGTGATCCATCCGGATGAGTGCATCGATTGCGGTGTCTGCGAGCCGGAATGCCCCGCCGATGCAATTCTGCCGGACAGTGAAGGCGGCATGGAAAAGTGGCTGGAAATTAACCGTCAATATGCCACGCAATGGCCGAACATCACGCGCAAGGGGGAAGCCCCGGCGGATGCTGATGATTGGAAGGGCGTGGCTGATAAATTCGAGAAGCATTTCAGCCCGAATCCGGGAAATAGTTAACAAATTCAATTGGTTAATCTATATCTAGTGGGTCAGCGCTGTTGTCCGTCAAGGACTGCAGAACGCTCTGCCTGCGCCTAACGCATACCTCCCTTAACTTGAATCAAACGGCCATTTCTGTTATAAGATGGTCATAGGTCCTTGGGGCGGAGAACTTGTGACGACCCGGTGTCGACAAGCCGTCCAAGCCTACAATTGATAAGAATTTATTCTGGGCTCTAAGGTCCGGGATCGGGAATTCTTGACCGCGGAAAACCCGCTTTTGTCAGCATACTGACGGAGCTGGCGGGTGCTTCTTTTGTCATCGGCCTTTGCGCCGGCTTTCCCTATCTTCGGTGATTAGGAGTGGTTCTGGGATAGAAAGGCCAGGGGATTGCTAAGTGTCGGGTTTGCTGATGGCCGGGCGGCAACATCGCTCGTCCCTCAAGGCATCAAGCCGAACCGGTGTGCTGGCCGAAGCAGCAACGTGGTGGTGTTCGTTTGGAGGTAGTGATCGTGGCTGAGAAGGCAAAGAAGAGCGTTGCGGCGAAGGATAAGGATATCGGTTTCAAGAAGGGCGATTTCGTCGTTTACCCGACCCATGGCGTCGGCAAGATTCTGGGTATCGAGTCGCAAGAGATTTCCGGTCACAGCCTGCAAGTCATCATCATTCATTTCGACAAGGACCGCATGACCCTGCGCGTTCCGGTCGCCAAGGCGAAGAATTCCGGCCTGCGCAAGCTTTCCTCGAAGAAGGTGATGGATACGGCCATGCAGACCCTGAAGGGCCGGTCCCGCGTGAAGCGCGCCATGTGGTCGCGCCGCGCCCAAGAATACGAGGCCAAGATCAATTCCGGCGACCCGGTTTCGATCGCGGAGGTGGTGCGCGACCTGCATCGCAATGCCGATCAGCCCGATCAATCCTATAGCGAGCGCCAGATTTATCAGGCGGCGCTGGATCGTCTCGTCCGCGAATTGGCGGCGATTGACGGGATCGACGAACAGGCGGCGACGCAGCGCCTGCATCAGGTTCTGAAGGCAGCCTGACCGGCGCTTCTAAGCCAGTCTTGATTTCGCCGGCGGAGAGGCCGGCGGCAGCACACTTCCCAAGCTCTCTCCTCGAGAGGCCCCCTAGCGGTTCGACCGCGAATGACGGATGGTTCCCGGGACCCTAACCGGCCCCATCCGTCAGGGGTTTTCGATTCCGGCAGCCGCCCTTTTCCCCCGCCGGCGAGGAGGGACGGTCACCGATTTCCGTTCCTTGCTTCCATGTTCCTCCTGTGTTCTAAGTGCTGCCGCACAAGGCGGATGAGGCCAACGGAAGAAATTGCGATTCCCGGCAATCGGTGAAGCGCGGACATGTCCATGGCCTTGTTCTGGTGACGGCTTCTGCCTTCTTCTGGAGCACTGCAGGTTTCTTTGTTCGCCTGCTCGACCTCGATGTCTGGACCATGCTCGGCTGGCGCTCGCTCTTCGCTTCGCTAGCCCTCCTGTCGGTCGTGGTGATACAGCATCGTCACCGCGCTGCCCGCGCCTTTCTCGCCATCGGCTGGCCAGGCTTGATCGCCATCCCCATTTCCGCTTTGTCGATGCTGGGCTACGTCGTGGCGTTGAAGCTGACGACGGTTGCCAATGTCATGATCGTCTATGCAATGATCCCCTTCGTTTCCGCCGGCATCGCCTTTCTGTGGATCGGCGAGCGAACTAGGCGGGGCGTGTTACCGGCGAGCGCCGTCGCCTTGTTCGGCATCCTCATCATGGTGGGCGCAGCGCCGCGACAGGATCTCGCCGGCAATGCCATGGCGCTGTTGATGACCGTGACGCTGGCCTTCGTCCTGGTCATGGCACGGCGCTATTCCTCGATCGCCATGGCGCCGGTCAATTGTCTCGCGGCCGCCTCGGTGGCATTGGCCTGCTGGCCGCTGATGGCGTCCGTCGTGCCGAGTTGGCAAGAGCTCATCATCCTTGCGCTGTTTGGCATCACGACGACGGCGCTTGCGTATCTGCTGTTCCTTACCGGCGGCCGACATCTGCCGTCGAGCGAAGCGAGCCTGGTCGCTTTGCTAGATGTCGTGCTGGCCCCGCTCTGGGTCTGGCTCGCTTTTTCCGAACGGCCCGATCGCGCGGCTTTCATCGGTGGCGGCTTCGTGCTCGCGGCAGTGGTCTGGTATCTGCTCGGCGAATTGCGCCGGAACCGGGCAGCGGCCACGCATATGGGCTAGCTCTCCAGCTCGTGCATCTGCTCCCTGTATCGCGACTTTGTTCACTGGTGCAGGCGGTCACGCGAAGGTCAACGCGATCCAGTTTGGCCTGCGCTTGCCACCTGATAGAGTGATCGTCGGCCCGAGTCGATGAACAGGACGGAGAGACGATCACGCCATGCCGGAACAGGACAAATTCGCGGTCCTGCGCGCCGCCAGCCGCATCTGGGCGGTCTCGCCCGTACATGGCGAGGCCGAGCGGTTGAAGGCTTTGCACGATTATCTTGGCGGTCAGTTTTTACCCGGCGACCGGCTGGTTTATCTCGGGGGATTTCTCGGCCGCGGTCCCGATGTCGCCGGCGTGATGACCGAGCTGGTGCGCTTTCGCAGCAAGATCCTGGCGCGGCCGAATATGTTCATCTTCGACATTGCCTATCTGCGCGGCGCTCAGGAGGAGATGTGGCAGAAGCTGCTGCAATTGCAATTCGCACCCAATCCAAAAGAGGTGCTGCCCTGGATGCTGCGCCAGGGTGTTGGTGAGACGATCACCGCCTATGGCGGCGATCCGGCCGAGGGCATCATACGCTGCCGCGAAGGCGCGCTGGCGATCACCCGCTGGACCAATTCGCTGCGCAGCGCCATGCAGGCGCGGCCCGGCCATTATCAGCTCATGAGCACGGTGCGCCGTGCCGCTTATACCCATGATCTAAGTTTGCTCTTCGTGCATGCCGGCCTCGATCCGGAGCGCCCGCTGGACGCGCAGGGCGACAGCCTGTGGTGGGGCAGTGCCGGCTTCCCCAGCCTGAATCATCCTTATGGCGAGTTCCTGAAAGTGGTGCGCGGCTTCGATCGCCAGCATGGCGGTCCGGGCGAGGGGCCTTTCACCGTGACACTGGATGGCGGCTGCGGTTTCGGGGGCAAGGCGATCGCCGCCTGTCTCGATACGCGCGGTGCGATCCTCGATCTGGTCGAAGCTTGATTAATCAGCTGCCGGGATTGCCGAGTTTACGCGCTGCAGCAGTCGATAGAGCTGCATTTCTTCCGATCGGCCCGGCAGAAGATGATAGCCAAGCGGCTCCGCTTGCATGTCCGGCGGCAGGGCGGCCGCTACCTCGCTGCCGATGATGACGATGGCATCGCTGCTGCCATCGTCGATGGTCTTGGCAAATTGCTCGAAGCGTTGCGCCAGATTCACGCTGTCACCGACCAGCGTGTAGTTGATGCGGCTCGGCGCACCGATATTGCCGGCGATCGCCCTCCCGGTTTCGACACCAATCCGCAGGCGTATCGGCTCCAGGTCCTTATGGCGCCGCCGCTCATTGTCGGCGGAAATCTTGTCGGTGATGGCCAAGGCGGCACGGCAAGCCCGTTCTATATGATCGGGCTGCAAGGCCGGCGCACCCCAGAAAGCCATGACGGAATCGCCGATATATTTATCGATCGTCCCGCCCTCCTCGGCTATCGCCTCCTCCAGCAGCGAGAAATGCCGGCTGAGAAAGGCAGCGAGGGCCGGCGCATCCAGCCGCTGGCTGATGCTGGTGAAGCCGACAATGTCGGTGAAAAGAATGGTGACCTCGCGCTCCTTCGATTCGAATGCGTCGCTCGAGCCGGTCCGCACCAACATGGGCAGCAGGGAGCGGGGCACGTAAGTCGAAAGCCACCCAAGCCCCGCTCGCATGCGATTGAACGCGGTGACGGCGACGTCCACCTCGCGCAGCCGGCCCCCGGGCAGGGGATCGCCATCGCCTAGTTCCAGCCGCGCGATCTTTTCCGAAGCGGCGGCGAGCCGGGTGATCGGCCGGGCGATGCGGCGACCGATCAGGATTGCCATGGCCACGCCCAACAGCATCACGCCGATGCCGAGAATGGCGGCCCGGGTCACCTGATCGAGAAAACTGTTGATGCTGGCATCCGGCACATGGGTGCCGATGATCCATTCGCGATTTCTAGTATCGCCGGGCTCTTTGAACTCATAGCCTGGGAGGGGGCGATAGAGGATGAAATAATCCGAGCCGTCGACCTCCACCTGCTGGATGCGGAAATTCAGCGGCAGTTTTGGATAGAGCGACTGGACATCGACGTCGCTGCTGTCATTGAAACGGAAGGCGGCGAGCACTTTATCGCCGAGATCGGAGGGGCGGAGCAACCGGCCCATCGCCGATTGGACGTCATTCTTCGCCGCCGGATGGGCGATGATGAAGCCGTCGGCATTCATTGCGAAAGGCGTTCCTTTCAGCCCGGTGAGATCCTCATCGATATGGCGAGAGAGGCCGGCGACGGTGACCGTGGCGCGTAGCAAGCCGATGATCTTGGTGCCGCGCCGCACCGGCAGATAAAGCGGAATGGCCGTTCCCTTGCGTTGCGGCGAATAGAACGGCGTGCCCCAGAACGCGGACCGGCGATCGCCGGCACGGGTGAGATAGACGCCGAATGTACGGGCGCTTTCGCCGGTTATCTCCCGGATGCTGTAATCGTCGCGCTCATCGCCGGTGCGGCTGGCCGACATGACGCGCATGTCGCTACGCACGTAAATGAGACTGTCCATCTGCTCGTCCGATGCCAGCGAGCCCAGCAGTAGATCCTTGATCCGACCATCCTCGAAGATGTCGCGATGATCGCTTAGAATGAAACGGGAAAGGGCGCGGAGCTGGTTTTCGGTGGGATCGAGCTGATGCCGCAGATTCTGGCTGACGATGGTGACGACCGCCTGGCCGGTGGCGGCGATCAACTGACCGGTGTTGCTCTGCGCTACGGTGTAGAGGTGCCAGACGGCAATGCCGACAGCGAGAATGACCAGGCTGCCGAAGCTGAGCGCCAATGTCGTGACGATTGAGAGGCGCGGCCGCAGCATCCGGCGCAGCCCTGCAAGTAGACGCGACTTTAGCGCGCGATTCCGCTCCGGAATCGCAGCGGGCGCGCCAGGAGTTGCATCCACCGGCGCTGCCGGCGCGTGGCCGGCAGGCAGTGGCGGCGCGGTCGGAACGGGCGAACGACCAGTCAGGATATTGTCACTCGCGCGGTCCCTGTTTTCCTCGATCTTCTTCAATAGGTAACGATCTTTACCTTGCGGCCAACTTGCGGTTCTTCGCCAGGCTTGAGGTTATTGAGCACACGGAACCAGTCCTCATTCGCACCGGTAACCATGCGTGCCGAGAGCGATTGCACCGTATCGCCTTCCTGCACTGTCACGATGTGGACCCGCTTCGGCCGGTATCTCGCCCCTTCATCGCCGCCGATCTGCTGGAAACTCTGGGCGGTTTGTAAAAAGGCGCTGTCGAGACTGGAAGCTGTATTCGGCGTCGCGAAAAAGAGGAACTGATAGACCCTGCCTTCCGGATGCTTTACCAGCACGACCCGAACGTTGCGCGATCCTTTGTTGGTATTCACCGCAGCGGTGCCGGTCGCGGCCGGCATGCCGTTGATAGTGACGGCCTGCACGTTCTGGAAGGTCACATTCTGGGCGATCTGCCCGCTCGCGATATAGTCGGCCAAGGCACCGCTCGGTTGCGGCGAGGCCAAGGTGAAGGTAATGACGGCATCCTGCGGCCCGGTCGCTCCCACCATGTCCGGCTGATTCACCAGCTTATAGCCCTGCGGCACGGTGAAGGCGAAATGCAGGCTTGGGTGGATGAAGCGCGTCCCGTCGATGATGCCGTTCCGCGGATCATCGCCGAAGATCAGGCCGTCGATTTTCTGCAGATAAGTATCGGCGTCGAGTTTTGCACCGGCGGCCGGTTCCGACCCGGCTTCGGCAATCGCCCGCTGGACACGGTCAACCGTGCGCGGATGCGAAGCCAGCATGTTATCGGCATCCACTGCATTGGGATCCTGACCGGCGAGCTGAGCTTCCAGCTGGCTCTGCGACCTCAGATCGGCGAGGAACGTCGCCATTGCCTGGGGATCGTAGGCGCTGCGCTTCAGATAGCGGACGCCAAGGGAATCGGCTTCGAACTCCTGTTCCTGGGAATAATGCGCCAGGCGATATTGGGCGCCTTGCTGCACGGCGCCACCCAGCAGATTCGCACCCGTCTCTCCGCCCAGAATCGCGCCGAGCAAAGTCGCTCCCAGCACGCCGATCTGGGCTTTCTGCTCCTGGCCCATTCGTTCCGCTGTGTGACGCGCATTGATGTGGCCGATTTCATGGCCGAGAACGCCGGCGATTTCAGCTTCGTTATTGGCCAGGGCGAGCAATCCCCGGGTGATATAGACATAACCCCCGGGTACGGCGAAGGCATTCACATCCGGCGTGTCGAGGATGGTGAATGTATAGGTCACATCCTTGCGCTCGGCGGTGGCGGCGACCGATTGGCCGACGCTGGTGACATAGGCGGTAAGATCCGGCTGGGCATCGTAGGCGCCGCCGAATTCCGCGAGAATCTGCGGATGTTCCTGGCGACCGAGTTGGGCCTCCTGCTGGGGAGAGAGACTGGTCGTGAAGGTGCGCCCGGTAGCCGGGCTGGTGGCCGTGGTGCAAGCGCCCAGCAAAGCCGTCATGGTCAAACCGGCCATCAGGCCGAGGACCGTTTTTCGTTTCATCTGCCTTCCTCTCCCTCCATCCGTCCAAGCAGCGGTCGCAGCTCCTTTCTTCGCCGGCAACTGATGGTCTCGCATATCGATGCCCTGCAACTGCGCCGTCAATGCTCAGCATAACGCTCCAGCCGCAGACCCTATCCGTCATCAACCTATCATTGCCCATCCTGCCGGACCACGGGTTTCCAAGCGGATCCAGGGGGTGATACAGATCAGATATCCGCACTTGCCGCCGCGACAGCTAAGCTTTCACAGCATGATCGTGAGCTGCACTCACATTGGCGTGACGTCGCCAGGCACCATATCCGGTACGCCGCGATGACTTGTGTCATGGCAGGGACCGCATGTAATACTGGCGGCGACGCGGGAAGGTGTCCCGACAGGATGAACCGATGGGAATCGAGCGGCACATGGCGGACAAGGACCTCTATCCGGCAATCGAACCTTATGACAGCGGTTTTCTGAAACTCGATTCCCTGCATGAGATGTATTACGAACAGTCCGGCAATCCCATAGGCGTGCCGGTTGTCTTCCTGCATGGCGGCCCCGGCGCCGGCGCCAATTCGACCCATCGCCGTTTTTTCGATCCCGCGCATTACCGCATCGTGATTTTCGATCAGCGCGGCGCCGGGCGGTCTCGGCCGCTCGGGGATGTCCGTGACAACACCACGCCGCTGCTGATCGAGGATATCGAGAAGCTGCGCCGCCATCTGGGCATCGAGAACTGGTTCGTCTTCGGCGGATCCTGGGGATCGACCCTGGCCCTGGCTTATGCCGAATTCCATCCGGAGCAGGTCCGCGGCTTGGCGCTGCGAGGCATCTTCCTGTGCCGAAAATCGGAAATCGACTGGTTCCTCTATGGGATGAAGGAGCTGGCACCGGAAGCCTGGCGAAAATTCGCCAGCCATATTCCAGCCGCCGAGCGGGACGATCTCCTGACCGCCTATCACAGCCGCCTGATGAATCCGGATCCCGCCATTCATATGCCGGCGGCGCGTGCCTGGAGCATTTACGAGGGCAGCTGTTCGACCCTTTTGCCGAGCCCCGAAACGGTTTCGGCTTTCTCCGCCGATGTTCTGGCTCTGGGGCTGGCCCGGATGGAGGCCCATTATTTCCGCAACAACATTTTCCTGCCGGACAACTACCTCTTGGAAAATGTCGGCCGGATCCGCCATATCCCCGCCTTCATCGTGCAAGGCCGCTATGACCTAGTCTGCCCGATCCGGACCGCCGACGATCTGGTCCAGGCTTGGCCGGAAGCGCGCTATCACATCGTGCCGGATGCCGGCCACTCGGCAATGGAACCGGGCATCCGCAAGCATCTGGTGGCCGGGATGGACCGCTTCCGGGAACGTGGTTGATCATCTTTTGAGGCCGGCCGCGCGTAGCCTTGTGCCGCGCTGGATGCGACGATAAGTCTCGTCGATATCACAGGTTTTTGTTCCGTCAATTCTTGACCGTCACGTTTTGGCCCCTTGAATTCCGGTCGGATTCAGTCGATTTTCCAACAACTCTCCGGATTGCCTATGCCAGAGGGGCGTTTCCGTTTGCGGTGGCCGATCCGCGCGGCGCGAAGAGGCCGGGTCATGACATGTCGGGGGCGGCGTGTGACCGGCGGCTACGTCGCCAGTATGGGGGCCAAGCGGCGGGCGCCGGGCGCAGGCGTGTCTCCCAGGCGGATTCCATCGCCGGGCACCGGGGATGACGAGTGAAAGCTGGGACATGACGCGTTTCTCGAATTGGATCATCGGTCTTGTGGTGGTGCTGATCTTTGCCAGCGCCTGGTATCTGCTCAATCGTCCCGCGAATGAGCAGCCCTGGGAGGGCGACGTCGGCGGCTTGACCTACACGCCCTACCGGATCTCGACCGATGTCAAGAACCGCATCGAGCCGTCGCGCGAGCAGCTGACCGGGGATATCGAGAAGATGGCCGGCATCACCGGCCAGATTCGGACCTATGAGACCACCGGCGCCGCCTATGACGTGCCGGAAATCGCTTCCCGCATGGGGCTGCGGGTGACGACCGGCGCCTGGATCGGCAATGATTTGGTGCGCAACGAGACCGAAGTGAAAAACCTGATCGACCTCGCCCATAATGTCGGCGGCGTCAATCAGCTGTTGGTCGGCAATGAAGTCCTCTATCGCCAGGAACTGAATTTTCCCGGCGATCCGAAGGATGAAGCGGAACGCGCCTCTTTGCGGGTCGACCGTCTGATCACCTATATCAAACGGGTCAAGGATCAGGTCGACGGGATGCCCGTCAGCACGTCCGAAACCTTCGATTACTGGCTGCCCCATCCGACCACCGACAAAGACGGCAAGCCGCTGGCCGGGGATGCGCTGAAGGCAGCGCAGGCGCATAATGCCGATGTCACCAAGCTGGTGAATGCGGTCGATTTCATCGCCGTGCATATCCTGCCCTTCTGGAACGGCGTGAAGGTCGAGAACGCCGTTGACAGCAAGACCGACGGCAATGCGGTGATGCAGGTCTATCACCGGCTCCAGCAGACCTATCCGGACAAGCGCATCGTAGTGACCGAGGTCGGCTGGCCGAGCCAGGGCCTCACGCGTGGCCAGGCGGAAGCCTCGCCGGTCAATCAGGGCACTTTCCTGCGCCGCTTCCTGCTGCAGGCGAAGAAAGAGAATATCGACTACTTCATCATCGAAGCTTTCGACCAGCCCTGGAAAATCCAGACCGGCGGCGGCGTCGAGGCCTATTGGGGCTTGTGGGACGGCAACGGCAATCCGAAGCCGGCTTTGGCGGGTGTCCTGGTCAATAACCAGAACTGGCGGGCTTTGGCGATCGCCACCATCGCCCTGGGCCTGCCTTTCGTGCTCTGGGTCCTGCGCGCCAGCCTCGATCTCAATCGGCGCGGCCGGGTCTTTATCGCCTTGCTGGTGCAGGGCGGCGTCATGACGACGATCGCCATCTATGCGCTGTACAGCACCCGGTATCTGACTTGGGTGGATATCGCCGCCTTGGCGATGGTGGCGCCAGCGACCCTGCTGCTGATCATCATTTTCCTCATCGAAGGCGCCGAAATGGCGCTCAATCTCTGGCTTGGCAAGACCAACCGGCGGCTGGCGCCGCCGCCGATCGAGGGCAATTGGAAGCTGCCCAAGGTCTCGGTGCATGTGCCCTGTTACAACGAACCGCCGGAGATGATGATCGAGACGATTCAGGCGCTGGAGCGGTTGGACTATCCCAATTACGAAGTGCTGATCATCGACAACAACACCAAGGACGAGGCAGTCTGGAAACCGGTCGAGGCCTATATCAAGTCGCTGAACAAGCCGAATTTCCGCTTCTTCCACCTGCCGAACTGGCCGGGCTACAAGGCCGGTGCGCTGAACTTCGCCATCACCGAAACCGATCCGGACGCCCAGATCATCGCCACGATCGACAGCGATTATCAGGTCCGCAGCGATTGGCTGAAGACGCTGGTGCCGCATTTCGCCGATCCGCAGGTGGCGCTGGTCCAGGCGCCGCAGGATTACAGCGACGGCAAGGACGGCCTCTTCAAGCGCATGTGCTTCTGGGAATATGCCGGCTTCTTCTATCTCGGCATGCGGACGCGCGATGAGAAGAACGCCATCATCCAGCACGGCACCATGGCGCTCATTCGTACCTCCGCTTTGAAGGAAGTCGGTGGCTGGGCGGAATGGTGCATCACCGAGGATGCCGAACTCGGCTTGCGTCTGTTCGAGGCCGGCCACCGGGCGATCTATACGGAAAAGAGCTACGGCAAGGGCCTGATGCCCGACAGTTTCGAGGCCTATCGCAAGCAACGCTATCGCTGGGCCTATGGCGCCATGCAGATCCTCAAAGGACATTGGCGCGACCTGATGCCGTTCGGCCGGCCCGGCCGTCTCAACCCGTCCCAGCGCTACCAGTTCCTGGCCGGCTGGATGCCGTGGATCGCCGACGGCCTGCAATTGCTGTTCGTCGCCATGGCGATCCTGTGGAGCATCGGCACGCTGGTGTGGCCGCGCATGATCGAACCGCCGCTGACCTTGTTCCTGGTGGTGACGCTCGGCATGTTCTTCTTCAAGGTCGGGAAATCGATGTGGCTCTATGCCAGTAAGGTGCCTTGCGGCGCGCTGGATAATTTCTATGCCGCCATCGCCGGCCTGGCCCTGTCGCATGCGGTGGCGAAGGCGGTATGGCGCGGCCTCTTCACCTCCAACCTGCCGTTCCACCGCACCCCGAAGATGGAGAATTCGCCGGCCGTGATCCGCGCCTTGGTATCGGCACGGGAGGAGGCGGTGATTTGCCTGGCCCTGCTCGGTTGCGCCATCGCTCTCCTCTGGGAACGCGGCCTCGATGTCAGCACCATCATCGGCCAGTTCACCGGCCCCACTTGGACCCTGAGCTTGAACGGTATCGCAACGGCGCTCAGCCAGACGCTGAAGGGACTTATCTCGATCGACTGGGTGATCCAGCCCGACGCCTGCATGTGGGCGGCGCTCCTGGCGATCCAGGCCTTGCCGTTCTTCTGCTCGGTGGTCATGGCGATGATCAGTGCCTTCCCCAACACCCAGCAGCCGGCGGTGCCGAGTATCGATGCGGGCAAGCTGTTGCCCTCGGCCAATGCCGAAACCGTCACTAAGACGGCCGCATAAGACCGAGCACCTGACCAGCCGAGTTAAGCAACCGATCGGAACGCCCTCATGACGTCACATTCGTCCGGCCTCGCTCCCGCCAGCGTGGCACCTTCCAGTGTGGCTGCCGGCGTGGCACGGGCCGGCACGCCCGATGCCGGCATTCCCCGGGACGGCGCGCCGCATGGCGCACCGCATGGCGGGACGTCCGCCGGCGGCGGGGTGCCATTATTGCTGCTGGCAATTCTGATCGGCTGCCTGGTCGCGGCAGTGGCTAGTTTCGCTGTCTTCCAGCAGTTGGGGATGCCGGTGACCATGGCCGATGCGCCCAACGGCAAGCTGCAATGCCTGTCCTATACACCGTTTCGCGGCAAGCAATCGCCCTTCGACGGCAAACTCGTCATTCCGCCGCAGCAGATTGCCGAGGATCTCAACAAGCTGAAAGCAGTGACTAATTGCGTGCGCACCTATGCCACCGATCAGGGGCTGGACCAGGTACTTCCGGTCGCCCGCGAGCTGGGCATGAAGGTGCTGATGGGAATCTGGATCGGCCGCGATCCGGTGGCCAATGAGAAGCAGCTGCAGCAGGGGATAGAGCTCGGCAAGGCATATCCCGATGCGCTGCGCGGCATCATCGTCGGCAATGAAGTGTTGCTGCGCGGCGAGCAGACGCCGGCTGCGCTGAGCGGCATGCTGAAGCGGGTGAAGGAGGCGACAGGCGTGCCGGTCACCTATGCCGATGTGTGGGAGTTCTGGCAACCGGGCAATGACCGCGTCGGTGATGGCCTCCCGGCGCTGGCGGCAGCGGCGGATTTCATCACCATTCACATCCTGCCCTATTGGGAAGACCAGCCGATCGCCTCGACCGAAGGCGTCGCGCATCTGCAAGCGATCTACGGCATCCTGAAGGCGGCCTATCCAGAAAAGCAGGTGCTGATCGGCGAGACCGGCTTTCCCAGTGCCGGCCGCCAGCGTGCTTCGGCGGTGCCGAGCACTGTCGACGAGGCGCGCTATATCCGCGACTTCATCGCCTATGCCAATTCGATTTCCGTCGACTACAACCTGATCGAAGCCTTCGACCAGCCATGGAAACGCGCCTCCGAAGGCACGGTTGGCGGCTATTGGGGTGTTTTCTCCGGCGATCGGCAGCTTAAATTCCCGCTGACCGGGCCGGTCAGCAATTACAGCAACTGGCGGCACGGCTGGTATATGGCGCTGGGGCTGGGGACCCTGTTGCTGGCGACATCGCTGTTTGCTGGCTCGCGGCGCTTGACCTTGTGGCGCGCCCTATTGCTACCGATCCTGGCTGCAGGTGCTGGCGCTGTTCTCGTTCTTTATGCGCGGCGCATCGGCATCGTCGCTTACGATTGGCATGAGATCGCCGTCGAGGCCTTCCTCTGGCTGCTCAGCGCGGCCACGGCCTGGGCCACCTTGCGGATGCTTGTCAGCGGCCGCTCGGCGATGGCGGCTCCCAGCATCGTGCAGATCACCGACGGCCTGCCGCGCCTTGCGATCGAGCGGCGCGATCCCTTGGCTTGGCTGTCATTGCTGCAATTGGCGGCGATAGTCGGCGCAGCGACAGCGTCGCTTGGCCTTGCCTTCGATGCGCGTTATCGCGATTTCCCGATTCTCGCTTTCGCCATCCCGATGGCTGCCCATCTCATCTTGATGGCGTTGCGGCACGGCCGGGGAACGATCGATGTTTATCGTTCCGACCGGCGGGAAGAAGGCTTGCTCTCGCTCATTTTGGTGACCGCATCGCTTGCCATACCGGTGATCGAAGGGCCGCAGAATTGGCAGGCTCTGATCTGGACGGCGGAGGCGCTGCTCCTGGCATTGCCCTGGATCCGCTATTGGGGCTTCTTCTTCGCCCGGCGGCCGGTTTCGGCGCTGGCTTAAGGTGCGCGCTAGCTCCGCAGCATCCGCAATAGGGCAAAGAGGAAACCGATCGCCGACAGGCCGGTGTCATAAAGCACCATGCCGGCGAGGCCGGTAACCAGCGCCACCGGCAAGGCCCAATTCTGACGGAAGAACAAGGCCAGGATGCCGCTGGCCAAAGCCACCGCACCCCAGACATTGTTGAGGTGCAGCATGATTACCCATTCGCGTGGGCCGCACCACCAGGGTGTCGGTGTCTCGGAACAGGCAAAGCCCATGCTGCGCGGCTCGACCACCAGGTAGCGGAACACCGCCGCCAGGCCGAGAACCAGAATGGTCGCTGCCAGCCAACGCCACATGCGCGGCACCGCCGGTCCCGCCGACGGTCTGGTAGTGGTTGGACGGGGAGCGGAGGTCTTCCGGGGTTTCTCGATCATGACTGCCTTCTAGCGGCGTGGCCATCTCCTGACAAGCGGAAGCCGCGCCGATGTTGTCCTGTTGCGCGTCGGTTTCGGACAATCTCCTGACGCCGATCCACGCCTATCATGCTAAGTCGTCATCCGCCTGCTGGCGGACAGCGCGACCAAAGCCAGACCGCTTGTAACGTGATTCTTTGCGATTGCTTTTTACCGAATCGCGTTTAACTTGGGCGAAACAAAAATTCTTACGATGAAAAATCTGGAGTGTCGGAGCCGCAGGCCACGGGCCTGTGGGGCGGGAGCAGGGCAAAAATAGTACAGGACAATCATATCGCGATGTCAGTGTTGCTGAAGCTCGTGGCCGGGCCGGCGGTGATGCTAGTATCGGGTGAGATGCGCGGAGCAACGTGGTGCCGGACGGGACGCCGGCGCGGTGAGGATGCACCGCGAGAGAGAGAACAAGTCCATCGTCAAGGGTAGGGAAAACACATGAAGAAGCGAGTTGCCGTCATCGGTGCCGGTCCATCTGGAACAGCTGTCTTGCGCGCGTTCCAATCAGCAGCTGCGAAGGGTGCCGAGATTCCCGAAGTGGTCTGCTATGAAAAGCAGGACGATTGGGGCGGCTTGTGGAACTACACCTGGCGCACGGGCCTCGATGAATATGGCGAGCCGGTGCATGGCAGCATGTATCGCTACCTGTGGTCAAACGGCCCAAAGGAATGCCTGGAATTCGCCGATTACACCTTCGAGGAACATTTCGGCCGCCCGATTGCCTCTTACCCGCCGCGCGCCGTACTCTGGGATTATATCAAAGGTCGCGTCGAGAAGGCCGGTGTGCGTAGTTGGGTGCGGTTCCGCACCCCGGTGCGTCAAGTCACCTATGACGAGAAGAGCGGCAAGTTCACCGTCACCGCGCATGATCAGGTGAAGGATCATCTGAGCTCCGAGGAATTCGACCATGTAATCGTCGCCTCCGGCCACTTCTCGGTTCCCAACGTGCCGGAATTCCCTGGCTTCCGGACCTTCAATGGCCGCATCATGCATTCCCACGATTTCCGCGACGCAGTGGAATTCAAGGGCAAGGACATCCTGATCATCGGCCGCAGCTATTCGGCGGAAGATATCGGTTCGCAATGCTACAAATATGGCGCCAAATCCATCACCACCAGCTATCGCAGCAAGCCGATGGGCTTCAAATGGCCGGCGAACTGGGAGGAGAAGCCGCTGTTGCAGCGGGTCGAGAACAAGACGGCCTATTTCAAGGATGGCACGACGAAAGAGATCGACGCCATCATCCTCTGCACCGGCTATCTGCATCATTTGCCGTTCCTGCCGGACGAGCTGCGCCTGAAGACTGAGAACCGGCTGTGGCCGCTCAATCTCTATCGCGGCGTTGTCTGGGAGAACAATCCGAAGCTGCATTACATTGGCATGCAGGACCAGTTCTATACCTTCAATATGTTCGACGCCCAGGCCTGGTATTCACGCGACGTCATCCTCGGCCGCCAGAAGCTGCCGACCTTGGATGAGATGCGCGTCAACAGTGCCGCTTGGCGTGCGCGCGAGGAGAAGCTGGAAGATGCCGAGCAGATGATCTGGTTCCAGGGCGATTACGTGAAGGAACTGATCGATCTCACCGATTATCCCAAATTCGATATCGAGACGGTCAACAAAACCTTCATGGAATGGGAGCATCACAAGGCGGAAAACATCATGGGCTTCCGCAACAACTCCTATCGCTCGATCATGACCGGCAATATGTCGCCGAAGCATCACACGCCCTGGCTTGAGGCAATGGATGACTCGCTGGAGAGTTATCTGAACGAGAGCCGCGTGCCGGGCAAGTGACGAGCGAGGGGCGTCCGCTTTGGGCGGGCGCCCGAGCGCGCCATCAGGGCTGCGGCGGCCGAGCTTGAGGAGATGACGATGATATCAGCGACATCTGCGCCGAAACTGCGCGTCCGCGAGCCGGGACTGCCGCGTTTCGCGCCCGGCGTCGAACATTACCGGGTGTTGGGCGGCGGTGCGGTGATTCTGCATCTCTTTGCCGGCGACCGGGTCGAGGTGATCGACCGGGAAGGCCGGCAGCCGTGCGAGGTGGCGGCCTTCGCCCCCGGTACGGCCGGATCGGGGGCGAAGCCTGATCTGGCAGCGCTCGGCCTGACTGCCAAGCAGGATTCGCCCGGTATCAACCGACTGCTGCGCGGCGAGATTGGAAGTGATGATTGGCTCGCCGGCCCGCAGGTGGCGGCGGGGCTGCGCAAGCGGGGCATTCCGCTTGGAGTCGACAAGGTGGCGCGGCTGCTCGACGGCGATACCAGGCCGGGCGACAAGGTTTCGCTGCGGGCTGAACGCGATGTCGATGTCATCTTCCACGCCGCCGGACCAGGACCCAATGGTGATATGCTGGTCGATGGCGACAATCCACCGACCGATCTTTCGGTCATGGTGCACCGGGCGACCATCGTGCCGGCGGCGTCGGTGCCGCTGCCGCCGGAACTGGGCGATCTCGTCGCCGAATACCGGGTCGATGCGCGGACCGCCCGCTCCTATGAGGTGCGCGAGGGCCAGTACATCCAGATCATTGATGTCCAGGGTCGGGAATGCTCGGATTTTGTCTGTTTCGATGCACGGCAGTTGCAGGACGGACGGGAGCGCGGGTTGGATCTCACCACCACCCGCACCTTGACCGGTCAGCTTTATCCCGGGCCGGGCCTTGCTTCGAAATATTTCGATCTCGACATGCAGCCGCTCTGCGAGGTCATTCGCGACACCGTAGGGCGGCATGACAGTTTCGGCCTCGCTTGTACGCCGCGCTTTTACGAAGATGCGGGCTATCCCGGCCATGTCAGCTGTTCGGAGAACTTCAACAACCAGCTCGACGGCTATGGCCTGGCGCGGCGGCCCGGCTGGCATGCAATCAATCTTTTCTACAATACCGGGGTCAATGCGGCGAATGCGATTTTCCTCGACGATCCCTGGTCCCGGCCAGGCGATTATGTGCTGTTGCGAGCGATGAAGGATCTGGTCTGCGCCTCTTCGGCCTGTCCGGACGATATCGACGCGACCAATGCCTGGAACCCGACCGACATTCATGTCCGGGTCTATGCGGCCCATAACACTTTCTCACGAGCGGTGGCTTATCGGATGAGCGCAGAAGCGGAGCCGCGTTTGACGCGGGAAACGGCATTTCACCAGCGGACCTCGGCCCTGACCCGGCAGTTCACGGAATATCGCGGCTTCTGGCTGCCCAATCGCTTCAACAATGCCGGTCCCCAGGCGGAATACTGGGCGGCGCGCGAAAAGGCGGTGGTGATGGACCTCTCGCCCTTGCGCAAGTTCGAAGTGCTGGGACCTGATGCCGAGGACCTGCTGCAGATCGCCTGTACCCGTAACATCCGCCGCCTTGCCGAGGGACAGGTGGTCTATACGGCGATGTGCTACCCTCATGGCGGCATGGTGGATGACGGTACGGTATTCCGTCTTGGCGCCGAGCGTTTCCGCTGGATCGGCGGTGACGAATTCGGCGGCAAATGGCTGCGCGATCTTGCCGAGGAGCGCGGCCTGAAGCAGGTCTGGGTCAAATCGGCGACCGACCAGCTTCATAATCTCGCCGTCCAGGGGCCGAAGAGCCGCGACATCCTGAAGGAGATCGTCTGGACCCCGCCGGCCCGGCCGCGCGTCGATGAGATCCAGTGGTTCCATTTCACCATCGGCCGGATCGGCGGCTATAACGGCATTCCGGTCCTGGTGTCGCGCACGGGCTATTCCGGCGAGCTCGGCTATGAGGTCTTCTGCCATCCCAAGGACGGTGTTGCGGTCTGGGACGCGATCTGGGCCGAGGGGCAGAAGCACGGCATGTTGCCTTTGGGCCTGGAAGCGCTCGATATGCTGCGCATCGAAGCGGGCCTGGTCTTCGCCAATTACGAATTCAACGACCAGACCGATCCTTATGAAGCCGGTATTGGCTTCACTGTGGCGGCCAAGGGCAACGAGGAATTCGTCGGCCGCGAAGCGATCCTGAAGCGCAAAGAGAATCCGCGCCATGTGCTGGTAGGACTGGAAATCGACGGCGCCGAAGTCTGCGGCCATGGCTCCTGTGTGCATGTCGGGCGGGCGCAGATCGGCGTCGTCACCTCAGGCTGCCGCTCGCCGGTCCTCAACAAGAATATCGCGCTCTGCCGCATCGACCCCGCTTATGCGGCAATCGGCACGGAGGTCGAGATCGGCCGTCTCGATGGGCAGCAAAAGCGCTATCCCGCCCGCGTCGTCCGGTTTCCCTTCTACGATCCCGATAAACTCAAGCCGAGATCATAAGGCCACGATCGCCAGCGGTGCTGCTTGTCATTCCGAGAGCTTGCTCTTTCTTCTCGAGCTCTCGGAAGACTTCATAGGCATTCCGTTCGACCCAATTGTGCCGCAAACGCCCGTCTTCGCTGACTTCCCATACCGCCGTTCCCGTCATCTCGATCGGTGACTGGCAGGGCTTGGTATTGGCAAAGCCGTTATTCTTGCCGGTGATGCGCCAGCGCGAAGCGACCCTGTCGCCCTTTTCATTCTGAAACGTCTCGACCACATGGAAGTCAAAATCACTGATTTTGGAGAGAAACACCTTCGCCCATTTCTTGAATGCCGATGGCGACACGATATCGACGCCACCTGATGTCAGAACGAAATCCTCAGTGACATAGCGGTCAATCGCTTCCGGATTGCGCGCCTGCCAGACATCCCGCCAAAAATTCTCGACGATTTTCACCGCATTTCTTCTCGGCATGTCCCGCTCCTTTCCGATCCTGTGGTGAGACACCGGCTCCCGACCTGATGCTCGAATTGCCGAATGTCAGCCTATTGAAAAGATAGGTGCGTAAATGGCGCCAAATTCGGCGAACACTTCCGACAATTCGGCTACAATCGCCGGAGGATATCAGGCACGGTGATGTCATGGGCTACGATCCCCTGTCCCATCTTCAGGGAATTTCCGGCTTCGTGCATGCGGTGGAAACAGGCAGCTTCACCGCAGCCGCCTTACGTATGGGTTTATCCAAATCCGCTGTGGGAAAAAGCGTGGCGCGGCTCGAAGAGCGCCTCGGGGTGAAATTGCTGATCCGTACCACCCGCCAGCTCAGCCTGACGGAAGAGGGCCAGGTCTATTACGCCAGTTGCCTCAAAGTGCTGGACGAGCTGAGCACCGCCGAGACGCTGCTCAGCTCGCGGCATCGCGAAGTGTCGGGGCGTCTGCGGATCAACTTGCCGCTGTCCTTCGGCCGCATATGGGTCATGCCGGTGCTGCACGATGTCGCCCGGCGGCATCCAAAGCTCATGCTGGACGTGACCTTCACGGATCGGCTTGTGGATCTGGTCGATGAAGGGATCGATCTGGTTGTCCGGGTCGGCGATCCGGGCGAATCCGTCAGCCTGATCGGCAGAAGAATTGGTACGCAGCGATGGATGCTCTGCGCGTCGCCGGCCTATATCGCCGCGAACGGATTACCGGCAACGATGGATGATCTCGAGCGACATCAATGCATCGTCTTCGTGCGCGACGGCCGCCCCACGCCCTGGCTGATACCCAGCGATGACGGCGATATCGTCGAAGCGCGGGTGAAGCCGCGCCACATCATCCGTCACGGCGAGGCGCTGCGCGAGGCCGTGTTGTCGGGACTGGGTATCGGTTATATGTCGACTTGGCTGATCGCCGAAGATCTGCGGCAGAAGCGGTTGCAGCCGATCCTGATGACGGCCCCGGTCAATGCCGCCTCAATTCACGCCTTCTGGCACGGCTCACGCGCCCCGGCGCCGAAGATCCGCGTCGTCGTCGATGCTTTGGCGCGGGCTTTCCAGCCCGTTTCTCCCTGGGACCAGTTTTGAAACCGCAAACTGTGCGAGCTAGCGCTAATCTCCGACCATGGCGCGTGCACGCTTGATCTTTGCATCGCCCCATATTTTCGGCCGTGTCGGCGGAACATTACTTGCCGTCAGCGATGTGCCGTATCCGGACGTCAGGATGACCGCCCCGGCATCGTTGCGCACCTCCACCTCACCGCTGAAAACGAAGATGTCATATGATTTCTCGAACCTGCCGCCGAAGACGTCGGTGCCCCGCAGGCTGAGAATGGCAAAAGGCGTATGGATCTTCGGCGATTCGGCCGGCTTTTCCGCCTTGCCGCTGTTGAAGCGGAAGGCGCCGCCGAGAATGCGGAGAAAACCGGAAACGGGATTGCTGGCCAGCGAATCGTCCAACCGGACTTCGGCATTCTCGCCCAGGCTCAAACTGCTGCCATCGAACATTGCCACCAGCAATTGTCCGCCATCCCGGGTCCACAGCAGGTCGCTTTGGAAGACCTTATCGTCAGGATGCAAAAGGCGCGTTTCCTTCTCGAAGCTGGCCCCGGCGAGTTGGCGCATTTGCTTGACGCTACCAAGTGCGGTGCGGTCGGTCGCAGCATCGGCCGTTCCGGCGGTAAAAGCGAAACTCATGCTCAGGCTCGTCGTCAGGGCGGCGGTACCGATCAGGCCGCGAGCAAAGCCGCGGCGTGTCATCAGTAAGGCGCGGTCGGACGAAAAACGGTCCGCGAAAGGTAGAATCATAACAATTAAGCTCCTATCGATCGCCGGATTCGTGTCCTCCGGCGGATGATATCGGCCCCCGGCGCACTATGCGTTTCGATGTCTAGGGCGGCAATAGGAACGAAAAACCCGCCGTCTGAAAGACGGCGGGTTGTGATCGTGGTCACCGGGTGCGGCCGCCCCCAAGACGTTCCAAAGTGTTACTGAGAGAGGGCCGAGCCCTGGCGCTTCGACATGAACTGCTTAGCGGTTTCCACCGCCACGGCGGCGTCGCGGCAATAAGCATCGGCACCGACCGACTGCGAGAACGCTTCGTTCAGCGGCGCGCCGCCAACCAGGACGACATAGTCGTTGCGGATGCCCTTCTCCACCATGGCGTCGATCACGACCTTCATATAGGGCATCGTCGTGGTGAGCAGAGCCGACATGCCGAGGATGTCCGGATTGTGCTGTTCAATGGCTTCCAGGTACTTCTCGACCGGATTGTTGATGCCAAGATCGACGACATCGAAACCGGCGCCTTCCATCATCATCGAGACGAGGTTCTTGCCGATGTCATGGATGTCACCCTTGACCGTGCCGATCACCATCTTGCCGACCTTCGGTGCGCCGGTTTCGGCCAGCAGCGGGCGCAGAATGAACATGCCGGCTTTCATGGCGTTGGCGGCTAGCAGGACTTCCGGAACGAACAGTATGCCGTCACGAAAATCGATACCGACGATCCGCATGCCTTCGACTAGGGCCTTGGTCAGCACGTCATAGGGGGTCCACTTGCGCTCCAAAAGGATGTGGACGGCTTCCTCAATCTCTTCCTTCAGGCCGTCGTAGAGATCGTCGTGCATCTGCTGCACGAGATCGTCGTCATTTAGGCTGCGGAGATCCAAATCGCCATCATCGGCCATGTTGTCACCCATCAAATTGCATCAAGCACGAGCGTCTGCTAATCGCCGGCTAACCTGCCCGGAAGCGGGCGAAATCGCAACAGGTGTAACGGTTCCGCAGGGTCGTCAGCCGCGCTGTTGCGACATTTTCTAGGTCAGTTGCGACTATGGTCGCCGGCCATCGCGGCCCGGCCGGTTTTCTGGCCGGCGGCCTCAGGTCGCGATAAAACGCTTGGCTTGGGCGAAAGCGGCTAACTGGCGACGCGACCGTTTTGCCGTGGCTTCAGCACGATCGGCTGGGTCGGCACCATCAGCAGCTCGTCCGTCGGCTCGAGAACGATGTCCTCGATTGCGATGACGTGGCTGATCTCGCCATTTTCATCCGAGAGAGGGTAAAGACCGGCCACATAAGGCCGCGATTGACCATTGCTTAGCGCGGTGCCGCAGACTCCGAAGACGGGGCGGCGCTCATCGATGATCCGGCCGTAAACGGCCGGCCAGTGGGTGCCGACTTCGGCGGACATGTCCAGCTCGTCAAGATAATAACCCGTGTAGTCGAACCCCGCCGAGGCGACGCATTGCGTGCCGACCACGGTGTAGAGGATACGCAGCGGCGCATACTCGATCCGGGTCAAGATGATGCGTGGCAGGATCTGTTTAAGCGCGATGGGATCAATATCGGCCCGGCGCGGCATATCGCGGCCGGCGCATTGCTGCCGCCAATAGGCATCCAGCCCGCTCAGGACTGCGGAATTCAGATTGGCGACCGATGGCGCTTCTTGCAAATCGCATCCTCAGTTTAATCGGCGTCCCCGACCGCTTCCGCGGTGCTTGGCGCGTGGATTGAACCCTGAAGGGCAAACGGATGATGCGCTGCCGGCCGCAGGCTGGCAATTGCAAAGATATGCACAATCGATCCACATTCCTCCCCATATTTATCCACAGAGACGGTGGCGGAATCCCGTTGTTTTTGCGGCTTTCCAGAGATTTATGCACAGGGCTTTAAGGGGGCGTTAACGACGTTATTGCCGGGCGTGCCGGGCAGTCCACCGCCGATCTCGGCGTTACTAATAACGCAGCGGGCAGTAAGTCGTTCCTGGCGACATCAATTTGTCATTGCTATCAGATGGCGCCCAATATGGTTAATGGGGGCGTCTTCAGGCCTTGACCACGCGCTCATGGGCTGGTCGCTTGCGGGGGTCTGGCCGGGGATCAGCCATGGCTATGGCCCGAATGATCTCGATCCCCGCGATCAACGGCCGGCAATGGCTGGGGATTGGCGGTCGGCTGGCTGAAGCAGAAGACCACGAAGGGCGGGACGGCGCATCGCTGGCTCTTCATTCAGGACCGCCGCAGTGTGCCGTCTGCTCAACGCGCTTTCGCCGCCATCTAGGCGAAAAGGTTCGCGCGCTATGCAATCGTATCAGGTTGAGATTAGGTCGCCTCGACAACGGGAATGAGCAAAGTCCAGGTCATTGCGCCTGTCGCAATTTCTCGGTTTCCGCTATCTGCCAGCTGACCAATCCGGGCATGAAGACCACACAATCCCGCAGGCGCCGGGCCGCCGCCAGGGCGAGAGCTGGTGCCGGCCCCAGGCCAAGGGTCGCTCCAATCAGCATAAAGGCTGCTTCTTGCACACCGAGAGCACCCGGCACCAGGAAGGCGGCACTGCTGACGGCTTGAATGACAGCTTCGATGATGATTGCGTCGATCACACCGACGGGATGGCCAAGAAACCAGAGAGCCAGCCAGATTTCGGCTGCGCCAGCGATCCAACCGGCGAATTGCAAGAACAGACAGCTGATGATGGCACGGCGCCTGCCATACATCGCCTGCACGGCACGATCAATCCGCGCTGAATGGCCGATAGCTTCCTCGAAACGACCGGCCGCCAGCCGATTGAGCACCCGCATCACCCTTTCGAACAAGCCACCGTGCTGCACGGCGACGAAGATGATTGCCAGAAGCGCCAAGACGGCCAGTGCCAGGGTAATCTGCATGGCCAGGGATCCAGCGCCCTGAGCCTGAAGAAAGGCGACACCAAGCAATGCAAAGGCCAGCTGGCTCAGGACCGACAGGGCCATGTCAACCGTGAGACTTGCCACGGCAGGCGAGCGACGCACGCCGATGCGGCGCAAGAGCCGATACGAGACGACCTCTCCACCGATCCGCGCGACAGGGAGCAAGCCGTTCACGGCTTCGCGCACCCAGACGATCCGCAGCATGGATGCAAGCCCCGGCCGCCTGGCGCCGGGAAGAATCACCCGCCAGGCATGAGCATTCAACGCCATTGGAAAAACGTGAATGAGACTGGCAAGTAGCAAGCCGGGGCCGGCTTGCCGCAACAAAGCAACAATGTTGCTGAAGTCGTCACGGGCGAAGAGCCAGATTGCCAAGATCAACCCAGCAAATGCCGTGATCTTGCCGAGATGTTTCATGGCCGCCTTGCCGCCATCTGAAAATCGGCAAAGGCGCCAAGCTTCACGCCCGCATGACGTACAGCCTCCATCACCGATGGGGCCGTCAGTGCGGCAAATTCCTCGGCATAACGATAGCCTGACGCCGCGCCATCAAAGCCACCTGACGTCGCCGGATGTAGATAAATTTCGCTCAGCCCGGCAGGTAGATGTCGCAAAATGCCGGCGAGACGCGGCTCGGTCATGGCGCCCGACCAAGCCAGGCCGAAGACCTGGTTTGGCACCAGCAAACCGGCCCGGCCGTATGTTGCGCGCATCAGCTTCATCCAGGGCATGAGGAGGAGGGCCGTCGGTAATACTGCCGTAGGCTCCGCCTGCCTGAGAATGGTGCGCGGTTCCCACGGAATGCGGGCAGCGGTCATACCAAAACGACAGCCGATCCCGACGATAAGGCTGGATATCGTCGGGTGTAGGTGAAAATGCTTGTGTGCGTTGACGTGGTCCAGCGTCAGGCCGCTCGCACGGAACGCTTCAAATTGCGCGGCTATCTCCGCCGCCAATTGCCGGCGTACTGTCGGACGAAAGAACATGTTGGCGCCAGCCTGCGCCATGTTCGCGCGGAACGAGCCGTCTTTATCGACCAAATCAGGAATGACGGCCGCCGGCAAAACCGGACGCCCTTCCACCAGCACCAAATGCAACCCGACTTTCAGCGAGGGCAAACGGCGCGCCCGGGCGATCGCATCCGCCGCAGCCGGTCCGGTAACCATCAGGCTCGCCGCCGTCAGGATACCGTCGCGATGTGCAACTTCGACCGCGTCATTTACTTCAGGCGCCGCACCGAAATCATCCGCAGTGACGATCAGTTCCTTCAAAGAGCGGAGGCTCGCCGCTCGCGCAAGAACTGGAAGAACTCCACCCCCTCGCGCAGGCGTCGCTTCATCATTTCCGGGCTGCGAACCATCTCGCCGACGATGGACGCGATTTTTCCCGACCGGAAGTAAAAGCGTTTGTAGAAGACCTCCACCGAATTGAAGATTTCAGCGTGACTCAAATGGGGATAATGCAACGGCGCCAGCTGCACCCCGTGCTCATCGACCAATTCCGCATTCGCCTCGTCAAGCCAGCCATTCTCGATCGCCTGATTAAACAAGAATGTGCCGGGATATGGCGCCGCCAGGGAAACCTGGATCGTATGCGGGTTGATCCTGGTGGCGAAATGGATGGTCTCCTCGATCGTCTCCTTGGTTTCCCCCGGTAGTCCCAGAATGAAGGTGCCGTGAATTGCAATGCCGAGTTCGTGGCAATCCTTCGTGAATTTCTCGGCGACCTCGATGCGCATTCCCTTCTTGATGTTGTGCAGAATCTGCTGATTGCCGGATTCATAACCGACCAGCAGCAACCGCAGGCCATTGTCCCGCAGAACTTTGAGGGTTTCGCGCGGGACATTGGCTTTCGCGTTGCAGGACCACGTCACGCCCAATTTGCCCAAACCCTTCGCGATTTCCTCGGCCCGCGGCAGGTTGTCGGTAAACGTGTCGTCGTCGAAGAAGAACTCCTTGACTTGCGGGAAGGCTTTCTGCGCCCAGGCGATTTCTTCCAGAACATGGCCCACGCTACGCGTACGGTAGCGGTGCCCGCCAACAGTTTGCGGCCATAAACAGAAGGTGCAACGCGACTTGCAGCCGCGCCCTGTATAGATCGAGATATAAGGATGTTTCAGATAGCCGATGAAGTAATTCTCGATCTTCAGGTCGCGCTTATAAACCGGCGCCACGAAAGGCAGCGCGTCCATATTTTCAAGGATCGCGCGCTCGTCGTTGTGAACGATTACGCCCTCAGCATTACGGTATGACATACCCGCAATTGACGACCAAGGACGGTCTTCCGAGATTTCCTTGATGGTGAAATCGAACTCGCTGCGGGCAGCGAAGTCGAGCGCCGGTGCCTCCCGCAGGCTGCCTTCAGCATTCACTGCAACTTTTGCGCCGACAAAGCCAGCCTTTAGATTGGGGTTCACGGCCTTCATTGCTTCGACGGTCTTTACGTCAGACGCAAAGGAGGGCGTCGATGTATGTAAGACGACGAGATCGTAGTCTTTGGCCGCCGCTGTAACATCATTGAGACCGAGCCGATGTGCCGGTGCGTCAATCAACCTGCTGTCGGGCACCAGGGCAGCAGGCTGCGCCAGCCACGTCGGATACCAGAAAGAGCGAATTTCGCGGCGCGCCTGATAGCGCGATCCTGCCCCACCGTCAAAACCATCAAATGAAGGGGCTTGAAGAAAGAGGGTTTTTAACATTTCAGTGTTCCTCAACGGGCAATAACATTCCGTCTGCGCGGACGTGAAAACGCCTGCCGCGCCAGGTAACAGAACCGACGAAAAACGATGCACAGAACACGGCGAAAGAGAGCATATCCCGGACTGGCATCAGCCACCAGCCTGCCGTCTTTCCGCCCAGAGCCTCATCGACCAGTCGACCAAGGATCAACCGACATCCCAATACCGCTGCAACAGCCCCTGCGGTGGGCACTGATAATCCCATCGCCGCTGCTCCCAAGAGAGCGAATGGAAATGGATGCGTGATGATCGTTCCGGCAAATCCCCTGCCAGCAATTGCCCGAATTGTGCGCGCCCAACGCATCTCATGTATTAGTAGTTCCCGCAGGCTCTGCTCGGAACAAAGGTGCGTCACTGCCATTGGCGGAATTGACACTTTATATCCCCGATGCCGCACCGCCTCCCCAATTGCGTTGTCGTCGGCCAGATGATCTGCAAAGGCTTCAAAGCCACCGATTTCTTGCAAAACGGCACGGCGCAGCACCATTGTTGAGCCGAAGCAGGGGCGCGCCAATCCAATACTCAGACCCAAGACAACACTCGGCATGAAACTGTATTCGATCGCCATGGCCGACAGGCGCGGCCACAATCCTGTGGTTGGCCGTCCGCGGTAAAGGCAGGTCACGAGCCCAATCTCCGGCTTGACCAGCTCGGCCACGATTTGCCGCAGATAAGCCCGATCAATTCCGATATCGCTGTCCGCAAGAACGAGTAGATCATGGCGAACTTCGCGCATCAAATTGATGAGATTTGATACCTTCCGATTGGCGCCATGCTCCCGCACATCAACGACAAGACAAATGTCGATATGCGGAAAGGCCCGGCGCAAATTTTCCACATGCTGGATGGCCGGATCGTAGGGATCTTGAACGCCAAAGACAATTTGGAATGGTCCCGGATAGTCCAGTAGGCACAACGCTTCGAGATTCTTCGCGAGCCCGAATTCATCGCCATGGAGCGGCTTCAATATGCTGACGGGTGGAAATTCCTGCGGATCGGCGATTTCGTGGCGAAAAAACCGTCTCACCAGGATAGCTGCGGCGAGTGTGTAAATGCTGCCCACGCCCGCGATGATGAAGCAAGCCCAGCCCACATTCGTTATGATCATTGCGACCAGGTCACTGTCAATTTGCACTTGCGAGCTCGCTTGCCTCCCTGGCCCCGGTGCTGAGGCCACGGAGGAACTAGAATATAATCACCCACGACCTTTCTAGAACATTGCGTCGCGGCATCATCCACGTCAATTCACGTCCGCCAGCTTCTCACGGAGGCAACACTGAAATGATTGCGGAGGCTCTCCGCATCACGTGCATTAGAAATCCTGCAGATAATCCTACGAGCCGCGCAGATTGCATCAGTGGAGCTGGATCAGCTTATGACGACCTGCAAGGATACTGGCAGAGAGTCGCGCTATGGTCGTTGCAATTGCAGAAGGAATAATCATTCAATTCGAGAGAGGATCGTTCCGAACGCCGCGGAGTTGGAAGACTGCCATGAGGCCGATGGGTTGAATCGGTTTATCTGCTGGATTGGCATGCGGGATCAGCGCAAAATCCATGTGACGCAAAAAGATTTGGCGCTAAGAAAACCTCGGCACGCTCGGCATTCAATTAGTTTAGTTTGTGAGCGTCCCGATGCAGAAGCAAGATGTTCGATAAGCATCAAGCCTCCCGCAACATCATTGTTGTTAGCCATTTACAGCTATCGGTCGCATAACTCGCGGGGAAATATCGATCTCCTCAATCAGGTTGACGAATAAGATCGCGGTCACGCGTTAAGGGGACAATAGTGGAGAAAAAGAGTGATTTCGGCGGCGCAGCAGGATCGCCACGCGGCGATCGCTTGATCGCTGCGGTGATCGAGTTCTGCACGACGCGCGCTTGGATAGTGGTTCTGGTGGCCGGATTGTTGACGGCGGGCGCCTTTAATTACGTAGCCACGCATTTTTCAATCGATACGGATAGCGCCAAGCTTATCTCGGACAAGCTGCCGTGGCGGCAACGCGATGCCGCCTTCGATCGCGCCTTTCCGCAAGGCCAGGACCAGATCGTTGTCGTTGTCGATGGGACGACTCCTGAATTGGCCGAAAGTGCAACAGCAGCGCTGACGGCGCGCCTATTGGCAAAGGACAAGCTGTTCAAAACCGTCCGCCGCCCGGACGGCGGGTCATTCTTCAATCGGAACGGCCTGCTGTTCCTGTCAAAGGAGGAGGTGACCAGAACAACCGGTCAACTCGTGGCCGCACAACCGCTGCTTGGCTCACTTGCGGCAGACCCTAGCTTACGCGGTCTCATGAAGTCGCTTTCCCTTGCTCTTCTTGGGGTCGAAGAAGGCGAGGCAAAACTTGACGACTTGGCCCCGCCACTGATTGCCCTCTCCAATACCCTGGAGGGCGTTCTTGCCGGAACACCGAGACCGCTTTCGTGGCGCCAATTGATCACGAACCAGTCGCCCGATCCACGCGAATTAAGACGCTTCATTCTCGTTCAGCCTGTCTTGGATTACACCGCCCTGGCTCCGGGTGGCGAGGCCAGCGATGCAATCCGACGAGCGGCAAGCGAGCTGAAGCTCGACCCGCCGCACGGAGTGACCATTCGTCTGACCGGCTCCGTTCCATTAGCCGATGAAGAATTCTCGACCTTGGCAGATGGCGCTGCGGTTACCGGCAGCGTGACCCTTGCTGCTGTCATTATCCTGTTATGGTTCGGCTTGCGTTCGATCCGGATGATCGTGTCGATTATGTTAACCTTGATGGTCGGGCTGCTTTTGACGGCAGCCTTCGGGCTCGCCGTCATCGGCCCCTTCAATTTGATCTCCGTCGCTTTCGCCGTCCTATTCGTTGGCCTGGGTGTCGATTTCGGCATCCAATACTGTGTGCGCTATCGCGAAGAGCGGCGACGGAACGACCACTTGCCGGCCGCTTTGAAGGCGGCAGGAACCGGCGTCGGAAGGCAATTGGCTCTCGCCGCGGTATCAATCGCTGCGGGCTTTTTCGCCTTCTTGCCTACGAATTATCGCGGCGTCTCCGATCTGGGCTTGATCGCCGGAACGGGCATGATCATCGCCTTTGCTCTGAACGTCACCTTATTACCCGCGCTTTTGCGTCTGACCCGGCCATCAGCCGAGCGTTCCGAGGTTGGCTATCGCTTCTTAAAACCTGCCGATCGCCTGCTGCTGACGCAGCGCCGGTTGGTGCTTGTTTTCTTCGGATTGCTTGGTCTCACAGCGCTTGGGCTCCTCCCCTGGCTCCGTTTCGATTTCAATCCAATCAACCTCAAAAGTCCGAAGGTCGAATCGGTTGCGACATTGCTGGATCTCATGCGCGATCCAAACACCACCCCCAACACGATCGATGTTCTTGCCCCTTCGCTCAAAGCGGCGGCAGCCATGGGGGCGCGATTGTCACAATTGCCCGAAGTTGCGCAGGCAGTCACGCTGGAAAGCTTCGTTCCGGAAGAACAGGCGGCTAAACTAGCGTCAATCAGCGACACGGCCATGCTGCTTGGCTTCACCCTTACTCCTGCGGACATACGTCCGCCGCCGAGCGATCCCGAAAACATCGACGCGATGGCCGAAACGGCGAAGGCCTTGCGTCGGGCTGCTAGCGGCTCTGACTCACGTCGGCCGGCGGCAAAATCATCGAGCCTCGCCCGGCACGTTGCCGATCAACTGGATCAAGTGGCGACGGGTACACCTGGGCTGCGGATCCATGCTTCGGACGCGTTGGTTCCCGGGCTCAACGTCCTGCTCAATCAACTTCGCCAGGCACTTGAAGCCGAACCGGTGACATTGTCATCCCTTCCCAGAGATTTGGTCGCTGATTGGGTAGCATCCGATGGTCGAGCCAGGGTGCAGGTGTTTCCGAAGGGCGATAGCAATGACAACGATACGCTACGGCGGTTTACGGCCGCGGTCCGCGCGGTTGCTCCAGAGGCGACAGGAACGCCCATTTCCATTCAGGAATCCAGCAGGACGATTGTCAACGCCTTTCGGCAGGCCGCCTTATGGGCCACCTTGTCCATCACCATCCTGCTCGTCTTCGTCCTGCGCAACATCGTCGATGTTCTGCTGACCCTGGCACCGTTGTTCCTTGCGGGTCTTTTGACGCTCGGGACCTGTGTCGTCATCGGCCAGCCGATCAATTTTGCGAACATCATCGCCTTGCCGCTGCTGTTCGGGATTGGCGTTGCCTTCAACATCTACTTCGTCATGGCTTGGCGCGCAGGCGCGCGCAATATGCTGCAGTCCAGTCTGGCAAGGGCCATTCTGTTTAGCGCCCTGACAACATCAACTGCTTTCGGTAGCCTCTGGCTGTCACATCACCCCGGTACCGCAAGCATGGGCAAGGTGCTGGTCATTTCGCTGATCTGGACGCTGGTGACGGCGTTGATCTTTCTTCCGGCCTTGCTAGGTGCTCCCAAGAAGGCGACGCGCCCCATCGGCAAGACGTCCGTCCAGCCAAGAGGCGCTGAGGCTTAAACTGCAACATTGGATAAAGCGAGTGCGAAGGAAGCCGATTAGTCGACGCCGCGGTGCAACTGTGGCTCGCCTTGTCGTCGGCAGCGTTTTCCGGCTCGAGAGAGGCAGGAACGCTGTCAGCAGTGGGTCGGCGGCAAGGACACCAACGCCAATAGCCGCGACATCTCAAGAATCGCTTAAAATGCGCGGAAAACTGGGCTTTTCGTTGGAGCGGGTGAAGGGAATCGAACCCTCGTCGTAAGCTTGGGAAGCTTCTGCTCTACCATTGAGCTACACCCGCCTAGCCGAACCCCAGTCTTCCTGGCGGAATCCAGGCCGGCTTCTTGCGCGCTCTTTATAAGAGATCGTCTTTACCGGTTCAAGGTGGGCGTAATGAGGCCTCGGAATGGGTGGCGGCTTGAAAAGAACCGATCACATGTTCGCGATAAGCCGACCCACCATTCTGAACTGCTGAGCTGTCCGGCGGCTTGCTCCGGGTCTTTGCCGCTTGGAGCAGAGGGGTGAGCGGGCTGGTTTCGGAGCGCCGCGGAAGCCTCCGTCAGACAACTTTCCCGGTCAGTAATTGCCGCCGCGCGGGCCAGTTGTTTTTCAGCCGGATCAGGCGTTTATCAACGCAGCAGGCGGCTTCGCTTGCGCAACTTTTGGGTTATCCCTGGGGATCCGCCAGACCGGGCCTGCGGCGCGGCCGAACGGTCGCGATGGCGTCTCACAAGCCCGGCCGGCGGCTTCCCGAGGGCACTTCGGCCTCTGTCGTTAAGAGGCAAAAGACCGCCTGATATCGTCACTTCCGTGCGGCCGCTGCCTTTTGACATTAAGTGAGCTTTTACCTATAGTTCGCAGGAAGTCGGCAATCAGCGCTGACATCACCGGGGATGAACAATCGCTAGTTCCGGTTTTATGAAATTGGACAATCGTTGGTCCGAGGCCGGAATACCCGCCGGCCCTCAACCAGCGAGGGACAAAAGAGCGAGGAGCAAAATGAAAATACTCAATCTGCTGGGGGTTGTTGGTGCCATGGCCCTGCTGGCCGCCTGCAGCACCGACATTCAGAAAATCCGCACCACCGAGCCCAGCGGTGGCACGCCCTTCACCCAAGCCCTGACCAAGGAATATCGCGATCTCTCGGCGTTCGAAGCCGACGAGATGTATGACTGGCGTGATGCCGGTTGGTATGCCCGCCGCGGCCTCGCTTCGGCTCGGGGCGAATTGGTCACGCCGCAGGATCCCGCTGAGCGCGATCTGCCGGCCGATACGCTGCCGGAAATCAACGACGTCCGCGCTCGTTTGATCACGGCGCTGGATGGCGGCGCCCGCGATGCGAAGCCGGAAGTTGCGGCCCGCGCGCAGAGCCGTTTCGATTGCTGGCTCGAACAGCAGGAAGAAAACTTCCAGCACGATCATATTTCAACCTGCCGCGACGAGCTGATGGCAGCGTTGACCGAACTCGAAGCCAAGCCGGCGGCCCCGGTTGCGGCTGCGCCGGCGACTTATCTGGTACTGTTCGACTTCGACAAGTACAACATCAACCCGGCCGCGAAGTCGGTGCTTGATCAGGTTGTTGCCGATTACAACAACAACAAGGCGACGGCGATCTCGGTCACCGGTCATACCGACCGCGCCGGTCCCGAAGACTACAACTATAAGCTCTCCGAGCGTCGCGCTGACTCGGTCCGCGCTGCGTTGATTGCTGCCGGCGTCCCGGCCGAAGCGATCACCACCGCTTGGAAGGGTGAAACCGAGAATGCTGTTCCGACCGCCGACGGCGTTCGCGAACAGGCTAACCGCCGCGCTGAAATCATCATTCAGTAAGCCCTCGGTTAGAAATCGCCTCGGAACGGCGCCGGAGCAATCCGGCGCCGTTTTCTTTTCTGCAGCCTGTGGTGCGGTCCTTCCGGAGCGGGCGGCTCCATTACTTGGCGCGTTTGTGGAAAGTCGTTAAAATCGACGAATTGGGACCGTTTCCGGGCAAATGAACCAGTGATCGCTAGGAAGCGGTTGAAAAGAGTCCGTCCCCGGAGTATCGGGACTAAGGATTTCAGGCTCGTCGGCGCGCAAGGACGTCAGCGACGGCGGACCGCGACAGGACGCAAGGTTTCATCGCATATGTACACCCAGACAACCCGGTCGATCACGATCACTGTTCTGCCGACTTATTTGGACGATCAGTCGGCACCGGACGAATCCCATTATGTCTGGAAGTATCATGTGCGGATCGAGAATGGCGGCCCTGAAACCGTACAGCTGCGCAACCGCTATTGGCGCATTACCGATTCGCTCGGCCGGGTCCAGGAAGTGCGCGGCGCCGGCGTGGTCGGCGAGCAGCCGATCCTCAAACCCGGCGAAAGCTATGAATATACCAGCGGCACGCCATTGCAAACACCGTCCGGCATCATGGTCGGCTCCTATCAGATGGAGACGCCAGCCGGCGAGCGGTTCGAGGTCGATGTACCGGCTTTCTCGCTCGACAGCCCGCATCAGCCGATCAAGCTCAACTGACATTCTCGTTGCCGCCTTGCAATGCCCGATCCTCAGCATTCAGCGGTGCCAGCGCCATGTTCGAGTCGCCGCCGGTATTGACCCTTATAGTGACCGGGTGACGGCAGAAAGGATTACAGCGTGACGGATAAGACCAAACGGCCGGCGACAATCCGGCAGGCGCAACGCAGCAAAGCGGCGCCGAAAACCACCTCGTCGACAGCTAAAACAACAGGCACCAGCCTGACGGTTGCCAGGCCGGGCGCGCTGACGAGGAGGGGCGGCATCAAAGTAACCCAGGCCGACGCCGAAGAAGCGATCCGCACGCTGATCCGTTGGGCGGGTGACGATCCGGACCGCGAGGGCTTGCGCGGCACGCCGGATCGCGTGGCCCGGGCTTACCGGGAATTCTTCAAAGGCTATTCGATTGATCCCGTCGATATCCTGAAGCGCACCTTCGAGGAGACGGACGGCTATGACGAGATGATCGTGCTGCGCGATATTCGCTTCGAAAGCCATTGCGAGCACCATATGGCGCCGATCATCGGCCGTGCTCATATCGCCTATCTGCCGCGCCATCGCGTGGTCGGCATCAGCAAGCTGGCGCGCCTGCTCGACGTCTATGCCAAACGCCTGCAGATCCAGGAAAAGATGACGGCGCAGATCGCCAACACGCTGAATGACGTGCTGCAGCCCCGCGGCGTCGCGGTGGTGATCGATGCCAGCCATCAATGCATGACCACGCGCGGCGTGCATAAACCGGGCACCTCCATGGTGACCAGCCGCATGCTGGGCGCCTTCCGCACCGATCCGTCGACGCGTCGCGAATTCCTGGCCATTATCGGGCTCCCAGCCTCAACCATTGGATCCAGCTCGTGATCCGGCCGGAGACGTGCCGCTAATCCACGGGACATGACACAGGGGGAGAGGTCATGCCATCGGTGATCAGTTGGCCGGATCTGCGCTGGTGCTGCTTCAGCATCGGCAAATTGCTGATGGTCCTGGCGGTAATCATGCTGGTGCCGCTGCTGATCGACGGTGTGATGCCCTACCTGTCGGGCGACCAGGTTCATGAGCAGAATTGGCGCGCTTTCGGCGCCGCAGCCCTGGCGACCGCCGCGATCGGCGGCACCATGTTCCTCGCCTTTCGGACCTCGCAGCAGCGCCGCTTCGGCCTGCGTGAAGGCTTTCTGCTGACCGTTCTGACCTGGGTCATCTTTTGTGCTTTTTCGGCCCTGCCGCTGACCCTGATCGATGCCAGGTTGAGCTATACCGATGCATTCTTCGAGGCGATGTCGGGGCTGACGACGACCGGCGCCACGATCATGGTGGGGCTCGATCACGAAAGCAACGGCGTGCTGCTCTGGCGCTCACTGCTGCATTGGATCGGCGGCGTCGGCATCATCGTCATCAGTGTCATGATCCTGCCCGAACTGCGGGTCGGCGGCATGCAGCTCTTCCGCGCGGAATCCTCCGACAAATCCGACAAGATCCGGCCGCGTGCCGCCGAAGTCACCATGGAGATTCTCAGCGTTTACTCGCTGCTGACGCTGCTTTGCGCCATTCTGCTCGCTTTTGCCGGCATGCCGCTTTTCGATGCCGTCTGTCACGCCATGGGCATGCTGGCGACCGGCGGGTTCAGCACCAAGGACAGCTCGATTGCCTATTTCCACAATCCGGCGATCGAATGGGTCAGCATTGTCTTCATGTTCCTCGGCGGCACGACCTTCACGTTGATGGCGCAGGCCATGTGGCACCGGAAATTCCGGCCCTTGCTGCGCGACAGCCAGACCCATTGGTATTGCCTCTATCTCCTTGGCTTCACCTCGGTCATCGCGCTTTGGCAGATCGTCGCGAATGGCCGGGACATCCTCGGCGCCTTGCGTTCCTCGGCTTTCGCGGTGGTGTCGATCGGCTCGACCTCCGGCTATGTTGCTGAGGATTATTCATCCTGGGGTACGCTGCCGGTCGCCGCGGTGCTGATCCTGTTCTTACTTGGTGGCTGCACGGGATCGACTGCCGGGGCGATCAAGGTCTTCCGTCTCTGCGTGCTGGGCGCTTTTGCCAAATGGCAGTTGCGATCATTGGTTCATCCGCATCGGGTGCTGCTGCCGACTTATAACGGCCGGCGGCTGACCGACGAGATCATGCGCTCGGTGATCGGCTTCGTCGCCTTCTATCTGCTGGCTTTCGCGGTGCTTGGCATCGCCGTATCGGCTTTCAATGTCGATCTCATCACGGCCTTCACCTCGGTGGCCCAGGCGCTGGGCAATATCGGTCACGGCCTGGGGCCGATTATCGGGCCGTCCGGCAATTTTTCGACCTTGCCCGACGGTGCGAAATGGTTGCTCGCTTGTGCGATGTTGCTTGGTCGCCTGGAATTGCTCACAGTATTGGTCTTGTTCAGCCCGACCTTCTGGCGCGGCTGACAGCGCAGGAATGGAGAAGATAGAATGACCGCCGTCGCAGAGATGCTGGGGAAACTGATCGCCTTCGATACCGTTTCGTCCCGCAGCAATCTCGGTCTCATCCATTATATCCGGGACTATCTCGCCGAGCATGGGGTCCGCGTCCGCATCATGGCGGCACCGGATGGCCAACCGAAAGCCAATCTCTGGGCGACCATCGGTCCCGACAAGCCGGGTGGTATCGTGCTCTCCGGCCATACCGATGTCGTGCCGGTGGAGGGACAGCCGTGGTCGGCCGATCCCTTCACTCTCCGCGATGGTGGTGATCGGTATTTCGGCCGCGGCACTTGCGACATGAAAGGCTTCATCGCCCTCTGTCTGGCGCTGGTGCCGGAAATGCGGGCGAAGCCGCTGACCACACCGATACATTTCGCCTTTTCCTATGACGAGGAACTGGGTTGCCTCGGCGCACCGCTTCTGATCGAAGAAATCGGCAAGCAATTGCCGCAGCCGCGCCTCGCCATCATCGGCGAACCGACGGAGATGCGCCTCGGCACGCGCCACAAGGGTTGCTATTGCTACGAGATGCGGGTGACGGGCAAGGACGGCCATTCCAGCCAAACCCATCGCGGCGTCAATGCCATCGCCGCAGCCGCCGAGATCGCCGGCGAATTGATCCGCATCGCCGAAGATCTGCGCGTAAACGGGCCGCATGACCATAGTTTCGACCCGCCTTATTGCACGCTCAATCTCGGCAATATCCAGGGCGGCACGGCGGTCAATATCATCGCCCGCGAATGCCGGCTGGAATGGGATTTCCGCCCGGTGCCGGGAGCATCGGTGGACCTCGCCCTCGATCCAATCCGCAAATTCATCGACAGCGATCTTCTGCCCCGCATGCGGACCGTGGCGCCGGAGACAAATATCGAGATCGTGCCGGATCTCGGCGTGCCGCCGCTGATCGAAGAAAAGGACAGCGCTGCCGAAGCGCTGTTGAAGATGTTGACCGGCGCCAACGAGACCCATGGCATGGCCTTCGCGACCGAAGCCGGCCAGTTCCAGCAGGCCGGGCTATCGGCAATCGTCTGCGGTCCCGGCTCCATCACCCAGGCGCATAAGCCCGATGAATTCATCCTGAAGAGCGAGCTGGTGGCCGGCGAAACCTTCCTGCGCAAGCTGATCGACTGGGTGCGCAGCCACTAAGGGAGATGCAAAGCCTTAGACGATGGTTTCGCCGCCATCGACGACCAGGATCTGGCCGGTCATGTAGGAGGACCGGTCTGAGACCAGGAACAGGATGGGTTCCGCGATCTCCGATACCTCGGCCCAACGGCCCAGCGGTACTTTCTCGGCCACATAGGCTTCGATTGCGCTGCGGCCGCCCATCTGGGCGATGAAGGGATCATTGAAGGGCGTGTCCACCCAGCCTGGACAAAGCGCATTCACGCGGATGCCGAATTTGGCATAGTCCCCGGCCATCTGCCGCGTCATGGCGATGACGGCATGCTTGGTGGTGGTATAGGCGATCATCTCGCGGTCATAGAGCACGCCGGACGATGATGAGGTATTGAGGATGACGCCTTTCCTGGCGCGGCGCATGATCGGCATGACCAGACGGGCCGCCATGAAATGCGAACGGACATTCAAGCTCCACGAGCGGTCAAAGCCCTCCACCGCGACGTGTTCGAGATCGCCTGCGACTTGCGCGCCGGCGTGATTGTGCAGGATATCGATCCGGCCGTATTTCTCGCCAATGGTGGTGATGCCGGCTTCCATCGCCCGGTCATCTGTCACGTCCAGCACCAGGCTCTCGGCACTCCCGCCCGCCGCCTTGATCTGCCCCACCGTCTCGTCGGCTCCGTCCCGGTTGCGGTCGGCGATGACGAGATGGGCCCCTTCCTGCGCCATGATGAGTGCGCCGGCGCGGCCGATGCCGGAGCCAGCTCCCGTGACGATTGCGACGCGGTCCGCGAGGATCATGGCGTTTTCCAACTCAGTTTGTCGAGGTCTTCCTCTCGCGCATCAAGAAGCGCGCGATCAGGATCAAAGCGAG
Source organism: Dongia soli (assembly GCF_034044715.1). NCBI lineage: Bacteria > Pseudomonadati > Pseudomonadota > Alphaproteobacteria > Rhodospirillales > Dongiaceae > Dongia > Dongia soli. Next base: position 1,140,417 of record NZ_JAXCLW010000001.1, read on the forward strand.
CGATACCGCCAGCACCATGGTGGCGATGGCATTTATTTCCGGCGTCACGCCCCGGCGAATCGAGGCGAAGACATAGATCGGCAGGGTGGTGTTCGATCCGGCGACGAAGAAAGCGATGATGAAGTCGTCGAAGGAGAAGGTGAAGGCGAGCAGGAAGCCGGCCAGGACCGAGGGCATGATCTGCGGCAGCACGATCTGCCGGAAGGTGGTCAGCGGTGCGGCATAGAGATCGCTCGATGCCTCGACGATGTCCCGGCCGAGGCTGGCGATGCGCGCCTTCACGATCATCGTTACCAGCGCCATGGTGAAAAGCCCATGCGCGGCAATGATCGAGCCATAGCCAAGCGAGAGGCGCGGCGGCTGATCGCCGGGCCAGATTGCCGCTAGTGCCGGATTGATAAAGCCGAAGACCTCGACCAGCGCCACCAGGGTGGCGATGCCGATGACGACGCCGGGAACGACGATCGCGGCGGCGAAAAGCCCGTCGAAGACGGCACGCGTCCGGGCCCCAAGCCGTTCCATGCCGATCGCCGCCATGGTCCCGAAGACCGCGGCCAAGGCGGCGCTGGTGAAGGCCACGATCAGGCTGTTCTGCAGCGCTTCCATGAGGAAGGTGTTCGACAGCGCCTTGCCATACCACTGCGTCGAGAAGCCGATAAACTCGCTCGCATTGCGGCCGGCATTGAAGGAAAACAGGACCACCAGCGCGATCGGCGTGTAGAGGAATATGTAAACGAAGGTGACGAGGGCACGCATCAAACGAGATCCACCTGGCGCGTGCCGGCGATCCGCCAAGCAATCCGCATGGCGACGAGCAGGACCACCACCACCACGGCGACCAGCGTCACGGCGATCGCCGAGCCGAAGGGCCAGTTGCGGGATTGCAGGAAAAGATCAACGAGGGCATTGCCGATGAAGAAGACCTTGCCACCGCCGAGCAATTGCGGGATCAGGTATTCGCCGAGCAGCAGGATGGTGACCAGCGCAACGCCCGTCATCACGCCGGGCAGTGATAGCGGCAGGGTGACCCCGAAAAAAGTCGAGACCGGATGGGCGCCAAGATCGGCCGAGGCTTCAAGCAGGCGGCGGTCGAGTTTCTCCAGGCTGACATAGATCGGCATGATCATCAGCGGCAGATAGCCATAGATGATGCCGAGCAGCACCGCGCCGGGCGTGTTCAGCAGCCGCACATTGTCGAAGCCGACGAATTCCAGAAGATGGGGAATGCCGCGCGCCCCGAGGATATACATCCAGGCATAGGTGCGCACCAGCAGGCTGGTCCAGAAGGGAACGATGACCAGTGACACCAGCAGCAACCGGCGCTGCGGGCTGGACTTGATCGCGAGGTAATAGGCGACCGGATAGGCAACCAGCAGGCAGGCGGCAGCACCGATCGGTGCCAGGACAAGTGTATTGATGAAAGCTGCCGCGCGGGAACCCAGATTGGCGAATTGCGCAAAGGTGAAGGCCGGCTGATAGCCGCCCACGGGGCCGCGCTCACCGAAGGCAAAAACGATGATGGCGATAAAGGGCAGGACCAGAAACACGAACAGCCATAGGCTCGCCGGCGCGACCAGCGCGGCGGTGACGAGGCGTTTCTTGACTTGAGCGGTAAGCGTCATGTGCTGAAATCGTCTTTAAGCCATTTTATCGCCAATCGAGTAACAATGGTTCCGGCCGGCAATTGGCGGCCGGAACCATTATCCATCACGCGATCAGGCCGATTTGAACCGGGCCATCAATTCCGCGCGGCCCGGATCGGTCAAGGTCACGGCAGCACCGAATTCCAGCGGCGTCAGTGAGGCTTCCTCCGGATAGACGATCTTGTTCGTGGTGATTTCCTGCGGCAGCAAGGCGATGACCCGGCTATCCGTGGTAGGTGCGCCATTGGCCAGATGCTCCTTCACCGCATTGTTCGGATCCATCAGGAAGTTCAGCAGCGCATAGCCGGCCGCCTTGTTCGGCGCATCCTTGGGGGTCGCGTAGTAATCGGTCCAGATCTCGCCACCGTCCTTGCCGAGCGTATAGCTGATTTCCGGCATGTCGCGGTTGAGCTGGGCACCATCATTGGTCCAGCACATGGTCAGCCAGGCATCGGTCGCCCGCATCGCCGGCTGGTAGTCCGAGTTGATGGCGAAGAGATGCGGCTTGACCTTGATCAGCAGCTCTTCGGCCTTTGCCAGCTCTTCCGGCTTGATCGAATTGAAACCGTAGCCCAGCGAGACCAGGGCACTGCCGATTGTGGTCAATTGATAGTCATGCACCATGCCGCGGCCATCGGCCTCGGTCTGGAGGATTTCGAAGAAATCCTTCCAGCTGCTCAATTTGGCCTTCAGCTTAGAGGTGTTGGTGGCAAAGCCGGTGGTGCCCCAGTTCTTCGGCACCGCATAGCTCTTGCCATCGATCTGGCCTTCTTTGGTGAAGCGGGGATTTTCCGTCTTCTGGCTGAAATTGGGCACCTTGGAAAGATCGAGTTCATCGATCAGGCCAAGCTTGTGATAGGTCGAGATGGTGTAGTTCGTCGGCACAAACAAAGACCAGCCTGAACCGCCGGCCTGGAGCTTGGCCAGCATTTCCTCATTCGAACCGAAGACGTTGACTTCAACGGCGACGCCGGTCGCCTTTTTGAAATTTTCGAACGTGTTGGGATCGTGATAGTTCGGCCAGGTCGCGATTGACATCTGGCTGCCGAGATCCTCGGCATAGGCCGGCGTGGAAAGGGCGCCGGGGAAACGGGACATGACGGCGGTCGCCAGTCCGAGGCCGGTAATGCCGAGAAAATGCCGGCGGGTCACGGAGCCGCGCTTGAGGCGCATATACTGATCCATGAAGCCTTGCACGGAAATCGGCAGATTGTCCTTGTAATCCTTCGACATGATGCTGTTCCCCTGTTCTGGTTATGCGGTCGATGCTGGAAAAACATGGACGGCGGCCGGATCGAAGCCGAGGAAGACCGCTTCGCCCGGCGCGACCAGATCGTTGTCATTCATGGTGCTGCGATCGGCGGTGACGAGAAAATCGCCGAGGCCGGGGACGTTCACGGCATATTCCGCCGAGGAGCCGAGGAAGATGCGATGAGTGACGACGCCCTGGAACGAGGCGCCATGCGCGGTCCGCTCGCGGCTCAGGCGGATTGCTTCGGGGCGGATGGCGACAATTGCCTCATCCGTGGCAACACGCTTGACCGCAGGAATCGCCGAGCCGTCGGCCAGCCTGAGTGTCGCGCCATCGGCTTCCATCTTCGCTTCGATGCAGTTGGTCTTGCCGACAAAATCCGCCACGAAGAGATCGGCCGGATGATCATATACTTCCTGCGGCGCGCCCAGCTGGCGGATCCGTCCGGCACTCATCACGCAGACGATGTCGGCCATCGAGAGCGCTTCTTCCTGGTCGTGGGTGACGAGAACGAAGGTTATGCCGAGATCGCGCTGGAGCGTCTGCAGCTCGATCTGCATGGCGGAGCGCAATTTCTTGTCGAGGGCCGCGAGCGGTTCGTCCAGCAGCAGCACCGAGGGCCGGTTGACGAGGGCCCGCGCCAGGGCCACGCGCTGTTGCTGGCCCCCGGACATTTCATGAATGCGGCGCTTGGCGAAGCCGCCAAGCCGCACCATTTCCAGCGCTTCGGCGACCCGGCGGTCGATATCGGCGGCGGCGATCCTGGGCCGCATCTGTTTCAGCCCATAGGCGACGTTCTGTTCCACGTTGAAATGGGGGAACAAAGCGTAATGCTGGAACACCATATTCACCGGCCGGCGATAGGCCGGCACGCCGTTCATCTCCCGGCCGTCAATCAGGACGGTGCCCTCGCTTGGCTGTTCGAATCCGCCGATCATCCGCAGGCAGGTCGTCTTGCCGCAGCCGGAGGGGCCGAGCAGCGCCAGAAACGCGCCTTTCGGCACGTTGAGGTTGATGTCCTTCACGGCGGTCACCGGGCCATAGTTCTTCGTGACCGAGCGGAACTCGATGTCGTTGGTTGAAGCGGATGCCACGTCTATTCCCCGCGGTTGATGCATGTCGGCAGTCTGTGCTGCCTTATTGCCACCGTCTTTGGTGAAAGGTTAAGTCGTGGCTTCCGGCATGGTATATACCCCGAAAGGGGTAGGTCCGCACGGTTACCTATTTCCAGGGTGTATGCCGGGTGCCTGAAAACCGCACAGGATAGGCCGCGCGGACCAATCGAAAAATGCCGGCAAAATAAGGGTAGGGGACGTCGGGGAGCTTATGAGCATCGATCTGGAAATGCTGTTCGGCGCGGTCACGGCGACGATCGGCCGTGCGGAAATGACGGATCGGGAATTCGGTGAGATCTTGCGCCGGACCGTGTCGTCGCTGGTCAGTCCCGACCATATCGTGGTCTTTGCCTATCGCGGCAAGGAACGGCCGATCGACCTCTACAATACCTTCAGCCCGGATGAGCATGTGGTATTCGTGACGCTCTATCAGGCAGGGCCTTTCCTGCTCGATCCCTTTTACCACACCGCCCGGCAGCGCCGTCTGGGGGTATATCGCATGCGTGAACTTGCACCGGACCGCTTCTTTTCCAGCGAATACCACCGGACCTATTACGTGCAGACCGGTCTCGCCGAGGAAGTCGGCTTCTTCATCGCCCTCAATGACGATATTGCCGTCGTCATCTCCCTGATGCGGCGGAAAAAGACCGGGGCCTTTTCTTCTCAGGACTTCAACCTGCTGAAGAAGCTGGAACCGCTGGTCGCCAGCATGGTCCGTCATTATTGGGCGGATCTGGGGCAACGCTTCGACAAGCAAATGCTATCCCAGGGGAAGCGCCGGAAGCAGCGGGGCCAAGCAGAGCCGCATTCCACCACCGCCGATGCACCTTGGCGGGAGCTGAAGCTGACGAACCGGGAAGCCGAGATCGTCGATCTGGTGTTGCAGGGCCATTCTTCGGAATCGATCGGCCTCAAGCTCGATATTTCGACCGGCACGGTCAAGGTCCATCGGCGCAACGTCTATCGCAAGCTCGGCATTTCATCGCAGACCCAGCTTCTCTCGACCTATCTGAAGAATTTCGGCGCGACCCCGGCTCAATAACGCAAGTTTCAGCTCGCACTATTGATGAGAGAGATCTCGGCGCCCTCCGGCGCCAGCGCGGAAATCCGAAGGATATCGCCACTGTGCAAGCCACCGATCGGGCAGGTCACGATCGGGCAGCGCAGATCGTAAAGCGCCTGAGCAACGATGGCGCCGACAGTGAGGATCGGGTCCGGATGGGCAAGAACGATACCGCGCGGTCCGGTACCGCGCCGGATGGTTTCGGCCAATACCGATGAGGAGGAGGACGAGCCGCGCCCGCTCGGCATGACGAGAATGGAGCCGGCGATGAATCTGCCCAGATCGGGATGGGAATGATCGATGATCTTGCCGGTGGCGGCATCGATTCCGCCCCAGAAGCTCAACGGCACCGAAAGCACTATCATTGCCGCTTCGGCCTCGCCGGCAAAATAGACCTTCGCCGGCCGCTTCATGCGACACCTCGTACCACCCGGCCGGCCGCGGCCGAGGCGACGCAATCCTCCAATTCCCCGAAGGCGACCCGGACACCAATGTTCCCCGGCGCGTAATGCGCCCATTTGCCGGAATTGGTCATCACCACACCATCCAGCTTCTCCAGGACAGCGGTAAGATAGGTGCAGGTATCGGCGACCGGTATCAGGCGCCAACCCGTAAGATTGCGGAAGGCGCCTTTCTCTTCCAGCTGCTGAAGCACGCTCCGGCCGGTATTGACATAGATCGGTACCGGCCTGGTGGGCCGGGCTTGCCGCAGCAGGACCAGCAGGCGGTCCCATTCGGCTCGGGAGAAATGCGGCGTGCCGAGACAGACAGCCGTGAGCGGGTGTCCCGCCGGCGCCGATGAAAGCTCTGCCAAAGCTTCCGCCACATCGGCTGGCGTCACCACGATGGTCTCGGCCGGCGCGCCGCCGACAAAGGCATCGGCGAGGGTGGCTGCTTCGGGCGTAATGCCGACGGCATGGAACAGGGCGACCGAGCCGGTCGAGGCCGCCGCCGCGCCCAAAGCTTTCAATTGGTCCTCGTCGCGCGGGGTCGGCAATCCCTGGATCACCGGTATACGCTCGCCGCTGCGCTGGCCGACGATCAGGCCGATCGCGATGAAGAGACTGTCGGTCGGCGCCTGCGAAGCAGGAAAGCCGCTCAGGCGAAACAGGACCTGGCCACGCCGCCCCGAGTCGAGATGCAGACCCCAGGCCGGGGCGCGGCCGGTTACAGCACAGCAGAGATCAACGAAATCGCCATAGCGATTGGTGCGCGCACCGATCACCGAATTGGCGAAGACGATGGCATTGGATTCGCCCCAGGCGATCTGTTCGCCGAATGCCGGGCGGAACAATGTCTGATAGGGGGCGCAGGTGAAACTGGGCTGACAGCCCAAAGCTTCATGCGCTCGCATAAGCCGTTCTGCCGGCTGTTGCTCTTCGGCCGGCAGATGGACGAGGTCGGGATGGATGAGATCCAGCGAACCGACATTCAGCGTGGTCGGCACGCGCACGCGGCCGCCGTTGGCGACCAGGCGTTCAACGAAATCCAGGCTGACCTCGCCATGATAGAGACAGCCATCGATATGAGCCCGGCTGATATCCAGCAGCGTACCGGCGCCCACGGCTTCGGCAAAGGCGGTGACAATCTGCATGGCGAAGCGAGCGGCTTCCCCTTGCTCGCCTTGCAACATGCTGCGATCGCCATCGCTGAGATGCATGATCGTTTCCTGTTCCTTACTGCAGGAAGCCCGCGAGATGGGCGCCGATGTCTCTTTCCAGCTTCACATTGAGATCGTTCATGGTCTGCTGGGTCAGTTGATACCAGACGACCTCCCGCTGCTCCGGTGTGGTCTTTTCCGAAACGGTCTGGCTGCGGTTGGCGCTGACCTGCACCGCGCCATGACGGGTGCCGTCGCCGCTTGTCACCTGCAAACGCACGGCGATATTGAGATCGTAGCGATTGCTTTGCTCGTCGGTAAGCATCGCCGAGAAGCTCTGCGGTCGCGGCAGCACCGTATCGGTGGCCGAGGCATCGGTGACGGTATAGACCGCTTGCCCGCTCTGGCCGGCGGCCTGCAGTCGGTCGCGGGCCCATTGCGCGGCGACCTGGGCGGGAATCTGCGGAAACAGGTGATCGATATGAGGTGCTGTCCCCGGCGCTTGATAGGATTGATCGATCTGCACCTGGGCGACGTCGAGGCGGATCGGCGGCAGTGCATTATAGGTCAGCGGGGGTAACTGCGGCGCGGGGGGCGGGCTGCTGCAAGCAGCAGCGAGCAGCGGCAGCGACACCAAACGGACAAGACACAGAAGGCGAGCGAGAAGGGGACGAGGTGTCGTAATCGAAAGCTGCATGACGCGGAGGACTCGCTGAGGGGAAGCTACGCTGATGAGGCGCTATTGTTGCCGCCGCAATCCCGCGGGTCAATCCCGTGACGAGATATCCTTAGTCTTTCCGCGTCTCGTCTTTGGTTGATGTCGCTTCTTTGGGCGCCAGATCTTCGGGCTGGAAACGATAGGTCGTGTTGCAGAACTCGCAGGTGACGGTGATGGCGCCGTCCACCCACATATCCGCCAGGTCATCCGCCGGCATGGCCCGCAAGACATTATCGACACGGTCACGCGAGCAACGGCATTTTGCTTCCACGCCCTGGCGTTCGAAAACACGGACGCCGTCTTCATGGAACAGGCTATAGAGCAGTCGATCGACCAGGAGATCGAGATCGATCAGCTCAGTGTCAGTACAGCTTGCCATCATGGCGACGACGCGTCGCCAGGCATCTTCCGCAAGATCGGCGGCGATTTCGCCGGCACCTTCGACCGGCAGACGCTGCAGCATCAAGGCGCCCGCACGCCATTTGCCGTCGACCTTGCCGGCCGCCAGTTTGAAGCCGGCCTGTAATTGTTCGGACTGGCGGAAGTAGTGATGCACCGAATCCGCCAGAGAGCTGCCGGTCAGTTCGACGATGCCCTGATAGCGATCGGTGTAATCGCCCTGGTCGACGGTGAAGGCGAGATAGCCGGCGCCTAGAAGATGCGGCAGCAAAGGCTGTTCCGGCGACAGGCCGGCAACCGCCTCGGCGTCGAACTGGGCATAGCCGCGCATGGCTCCCTTGCTGGTGAGATCGACCACCATGAGGCGGACCGGACCGTCGCCCTTGGCCTGCAAGGTGAAGATGCCGTCATATTTGAGGGCGGCCGCCAGAACCGCCGTCAAGGCCATCATCTCGGCGAGCAGCCGGGCGACCGGTTCGGGATAAGCGTGGCGGCTGAGGATCTCATCCGCCACCTCGCTGAGACGTACCAGACGGCCGCGCACCTCCAGCCCTTCGATCTGGAAGGGCTGGATGACATCAGCGTCGTTTTGCGTGGTAAGGCCGGTGCGCATGGTTGGTCCCGTTGCTCAGAGCACGCCGCTTAGATTGCACCTAGGCACCACAGCAGGATGCCCTGCTGCGCATGCAAACGGTTTTCGGCTTCATCCCAGACCACCGATTGCGGGCCGTCGATCACCGAGGCGGTGACTTCCTCGCCGCGATGGGCAGGCAAGCAATGCATGAAGATGGCATCGGGCTGAGCCACGGACATCAACCGGTCATCCACCTGGAAGGCTTTGAGGAGATTATGGCGGTTGCTGGTATCCTCGTCGCCCATCGAGACCCAGGTATCGGTGACGACGCAATCGGCGCCACGCACGGCGGCGTCAGGATCGGTGCAGACCATCACCTTGCCGCCTTCGCGCTTGGCCCAGTCCAACACGTCCTGCGGCGGCGTCAGCGATTCCGGGCAGGCGATATTCAGCTCGAAATCGAACCGCACGGCGGCGTGGATCCAGGATGTGGCCATATTGTTGCCGTCGCCGGACCAGGCGATGCGCTTGCCTTTGATCGGCCCGCGATGTTCCTCAAAGGTCATGACATCGGCCATCAACTGGCAGGGATGGGTGCGGTCGGTCAGGCCGTTGATCACTGGCACGGTGGCGTATTGCGCCAGTTCCAGCAGCTTCGTTTCCTTGGTCGTGCGCACCATGATGCAATCGACATAGCGCGACAGCACGCGGGCGGTATCGGCCACGGTCTCGCCGCGGCCGAGCTGCGAGCTTTCCCGTTCCATGATGACGACCTCGCCGCCCAGCCGCTTCATCCCCATCTCGAAGGAGACGCGCGTGCGGGTCGAGGGCTTCTCGAAGATCATCGCCAGCGTCTTGCCCGCCAGCGGCTTGGCCTGGCCCTTCAGCTTGCCGGTTTTTTTCAGGGCGAGCGACGTGTCCAGCATGCTGCGCAGCTCGCTGGCTGGCAGGACGTCTAGATCGAGGAAGTGCTGCGGTGTTCCAGTCTTCGCGGATGCGGTCATCGTCAGGCAGCCTTTGCTTCGGCGGCGACATCGCCTAGAAGGCGCGCCGCCAGATCGATTTCGGTTTCGCTGATGATCAGCGGCGGCAAAAGGCGAATGACATTATCGCCGGCGCCCACGGTCAGCAGACCGGCGCCCCGTAGCTTCTCCACCAGATCGGTATTGGGCAGGTGGCATTTCAGCCCCTGGATCAGGTCCTTGCCTCGTCGCTCGGCATAAACCGCCGGATGGCGCTGGATGAGATCATCCAGCTTGCCGGCGAGCCGATCGCCCATCGCCACCACATGCTCCATGAAGCCCGGCGCCAGCATGACGTCGAGCACGGCATTGCCGACCGCCATGGCGAGCGGATTGCCGCCGAAGGTGGTGCCGTGATTACCGGGGCCGAAAGCCGCAGCGACGCGGTTGGTGGCGAGGCAGGCGCCCATCGGGAAGCCGGCGCCGATGCCTTTGGCGGTGGCGACGATATCCGGCGTGATGCCGGCCCATTCATGGGCGAACAACTTGCCGGTCCGGCCCATACCGGCCTGCACCTCGTCGAACATCAGCAGCAGGCCGTATTCGTCGCAGACCTGGCGGAGGCCGCGCAGATACTCAACGGAACCGGCCCGCATGCCGCCTTCGCCCTGCACCGGCTCCACCAGGATGCCGGCCGTTTCCGGGCCGATCTTCTGCCGCAGCTCGTTCAGATTGCCGAAGGGGACCTGGTCGAAGCCGTCGACATCGGGGGCATAGCCCTTGAGATATTTCTCGTTCCCGGCCGCCGCCAAGGTGGCAAGAGTGCGGCCATGAAACGAGCCCTCGCAGCCGATCACGCGATAACGCTTCGGATCGCCGAAATCGTCCTGCCATTTGCGGATCAGCTTCAAGCCGCATTCCACCGCTTCAGCGCCGGAATTGCCGAAGAAGACCTGGTCGGCGAAGCTGTTCGCCACCAGCCGGTCGGCCAAGCGTTCCTGGTCGGGAATGCGGTAGAGATTGGAAACATGCCACAGCTTGCCGGCCTGCTCCGCCAGGGTCTTCACCAGATGAGGGTGACAATGGCCGAGTGCGGTGACAGCAATGCCGCTGGCGAAATCCAGATATCGTCGGCCATCCGCCGTGATGAGATAGGCACCCTCGCCGCGCTCGAAAGCGAGTTCCGAACGGGCGTAAGTGTTCATCAATGCCGGCGTGACAGTCGCGGCCATGCTGGGCTCCTCTGTCTCCAAGATTTAATGCGCTTTGTGGGTTAACGCGAAATGTTGGATCCGCGAAAGGGGCGGGCATAACAAGCGCCTCCTGGCTTGTCAATCGCGCCCCGGATTTCTGTTTTTGCGGGTAAAGCGCTGGAATGGCCCGTAACAGTTGGGGCTCTACCAGCGCAGCAGGCCTGGCGCGTTTTGTCAGGCCGGTGACGAGCTGTCGGCCGAACGGGCCGCCGTCGCCGCACAGTCTCCTGGCCTCCATCAGTTCCAAAGCCGCGATATGGCGTTCGACTAAATCAGGTGCGTTGGCGCGAAGGGGTCGCGATCGCAAATCCTGCAACAACTCGCAGAGAGAGGCGGCGATATCGCCAAGCCGACCGATTAAAATCATGAAATCGTATGATTCTTAATCTTAACTTCCTTAAAACCAGGAACATTTGCCGGAAAGCTACCCCATCAGGGTTTCAGCCGATATCCGGTCCTGAACCAGATATAGACCCATAGGAACAGAACCAGGTCCACGATTGCAACCACCGAGACGGCGAGGCCGAGATCGGTTCCTTCGCCGGTCAGGCCATGGCGAAAGCCGTCGATCACATAAAAGATCGGATTGAAGCGGATGACTTGCTGCGCCAGTTCCGGCAGATCCGCGATGCGGTAGAACACCCCGGATAGGAATGAAAGCGGCAGCAGCATGAAAGTCATGATCGCTGCATATTGATCCCATTTCTGCGCCCAGACGCCGACTAGGGTGCCGATCAGCCCATGCATGATCGTGCCGGCCACAGCAAAGAAGATGAGCGCCAGCGGATCGTGCGGGCGCAGTGGGGCGAAGACCAGCGACATCACCGCCACCGCCAGGCCGACGGCGAGGCCGCAGATCGCCGGGCCGATGCAATAGGCCAGGCTGCGCTCGAAGGCAGTCACCGGCGCCATCAACTGGTCGAAGATCACCCGCTCATGCTTGTCCAGGATGAGGGTCGCCGCGGAAGCTTCGTAGGCTTTCTCGCAGGCGGCATAGATGATCAGGCCCGGGGCGATGAAGGCCAGCAGATCGCCGCCGGCATTGCCTCGCATCGTCGAGATCGCCAGATGGAAAATCGTCAGATAGAGCAGGCAGGACACGACCGGCCCCAGGACCTGATAGTGATAGTCGGCCAAGCCGCCGCGGATCTGCCGTCCCGTCAGGGCACCGAGGCCGATCCAGTTAACCAGCCCGAAACGACGCGGCTGCAATGGGCCAATTCCGGCTTGCCGCGCGGACGAGGGCGGAAAGGGTTTCATGCCTTCAGCTTGTAGCCGCGGGCAAAGCAGCGATGCACCAGGACCAGTAGCACCAGGTTGCTGACGCAGAGGATTGCGATACCGGCTGCCAGGGAGCCATCGGCATGGCCGATGAAGCCATAGCGGAAACCGTCGATCATGTAGAAGAACGGATTGACATGGGCGACGGCTTTCCATGCCGGCGACAGGCGCTCGGTGGAATAGAAGGTGCCGGATAGGAAGGAAAGCGGCGTGATGACGAAATTGGTCACCGCCGCCATATGATCGAACTTTTCTGCCCAGATACCGGCCAGCATGCCGATCAAAGCCAGCAGCAGGCTGGCCATCACCCCGTGGAACAAGGCGAACAGCGGATGGGCGATGGTGATCGGCACGAAAATCCACATGGCAAGGCCGGTCGCGAGGCCGACGGCGAGGCCGCGGGTCAGGCCGCCCGCCGCAACGCCGATGGTTTGTTCCAGCGGCGAGAGCGGCGGCATCAGGAGATCGACGATATTGCCCTGGACCTTGGCGATCATCAGCGAGGAGGAGGTATTGGCGAAGGCGTTCTGGGTCATCGCCATCATGATCAGGCCAGGCACCAGAAACAGGATATAAGGCTGGCCGCCGACCTGATCCACGGAATGACCGAGCGCCAGCACGAAGACCGCCAGGAACAGCAAGGTCGTCACCATCGGCGCCAGGATCGTCTGGGTGCCGACGGCAATGAAGCGGCGGACCTCCTTGGCATAGAGCGTGCCGAAGCCGATCCAGTTGAAGCCGCCATAGGCGCGCGGGGCGAGACGGGGCAGGGTCGGGTTGGAGAAGGGGGCGGATGAAAGGCCGCCAGGCTGCGTGCTGTTTTGCATGGCGAGAAAATACTGGCGGTGGGATTGACTGGCAAGGCCGGCCGGCGCATGGCTTCCCCAGCCACCGGACAGGCCTTGGCAAGCTACGGAGGAAGACTTCGGGATCAGCATGACGACAACCGTATGACAGAAAAACGCAAACCGCAGCGCCTCACCCCGGCCAATCTGCGTGAGGCCGTGCTCAATTACCTCGACCGCTTCGTGGCCTCGACCAAGCGGCTCGATCAGGTCATGACGCGCAAAATCCGCGCCTCCGCCGCGGCGCATGGCGACGATCCCGCGCCCCTGCTGGCGGCCTTGCCGCCGATCCTGGCCAGCCTAGCGGCGCAGGGCGTGCTGAATGACCGCAACCTTGCCGAAGCCAAGGCCCGGGCAATGATCCGGCGCGGCGGGTCGCGGGCCAAGATCCTGCACAACCTCGCCGGCAAAGGGATCGACTCCGCGACGGCCTCGGCGGCGTTCGCTCGCATGGCGCAGGAATTTGACAATCCGGAACTGGAAGCAGCCACTGCCTTCGCCCGCCGCCGCCGCCTCGGCCCGTTCCGGTCTGATCCGGCGAGCCGGTCAGAAAACCGACAGAAGGATCTCGCCGCCATGGCCCGGGCCGGCTTTTCCAGCGGCCTAGCGCGGCAGGTCATCGGTGCGAGCAGCGATGGCGAGGTCGACGACCTCATCGAGGAGTAATGTGAAAGGGAGCGAGCCGTGACGTTGTGACGGCTGGACAAGCGGAACTGCCGGGGGCAGTTTAGCGCCATGACCGACATAGATTCTCCCCGCGGCCCGGCTGCCGAGCGGCCGTTTCATCTGGTTTCCGAAGATACTGCCGCGACAGCGACGCCGCCGCTTCGCGTTGACCTCGCCATTATCGGCGGTGGCATGGTCGGCATGTCACTGGCGATCGCCTGCAGCGAGCACGGTATCAAGACCGCCTTGATCGAAGCGGAACCGGCGCCGGCGCTGACCGATCGCGGTTACGACGGCCGTTCCTCCGCCATCGCCTATGGCTCGCAACAGGTGCTGAAGGCGATCGGCGTCTGGGATTTGCTGAAGGATCAGGCGCAGCCGATCCTCGACATTCGCGTCACCGATGGCGGTGGCGATCAGCGCGATGCCAGGCGGCCGGGCGGGGTTTCTCCTTTCTTCGTGCATTACAGCCACCGCGATCTCGCGGAAGATGGCACGGCCGCGCAATCAGGCGAGGCGCCACCTTTCGGCTATATCGTGGAAAACCGGATCAGCCGCGTTGCTTTGTTCGAGCGGTTGAAAGCTTGCCCGAATGTGAGCCATATCGCGCCCGCTACCGCTATGTCGTTCAAGCTGGATGCGGAACGCGCCCAGGTCAGCCTGCATGACGGCCGGCGGATCGGAGCAGCGCTGGTGGTTGCGGCGGATGGCCGCCAATCGGCCTTGCGCGGTTTCGCCGGCATCGGCATCAGCGAATCCGATTACCGGCAAAGCGCCATCGTCTGCACGGTGGTGCATGAAAAGCCGCATCATGGCGTCGCCCATGAACATTTCCTGCCGGCCGGGCCTTTCGCCATGTTGCCGATGACCGATGATCGCGATGACGAGGGACATGTCCGGCATCGGTCGTCGATCGTCTGGACGGAGGATCCGCGCCTGGTGCCGATGTTGCTGGCACTCGATGATGATGCTTTTGGCGCTGAGATCGAGCGGCGCTTCGGTCTGACCCTTGGTCGTGTACGACCTTTGGGGCCGCGCTTCTCTTATCCGCTGAAACTGCTGGTGGCGGAGAAATATCTCGCCGACCGGATGGTGCTGGTGGGCGATGCAGCGCATGGCATTCATCCCATCGCCGGCCAGGGCTTCAATCTGGGGATACGCGATGTCGCCGCGCTGGCCGAAGTATTGGTCGATGCCAGGCGGCTCGGCCAGGATATCGGCTCGCCTCTGGTGCTGGAGCGTTATGCCCGCTGGCGTCGTTTCGACAATCTGCTTCTGGTCGGCGTCACGGATGGGCTGACGCGGCTCTTCTCCAATGATCTGCCCCCTTTGCGCCTGGCGCGCGATCTTGGTTTTGCCCTGTTCAACAAGCTGAAGCCGGCCAAGCGGCTGGCGATGCGTCACGCCATGGGGCTGGTCGGCGACCTGCCGAAACTGGTGCGCGGCAAGCCCCTGTGACAGTGAGACGAATTTAATGACCAAAGCGGATCTGGCGGCCACGCCCCATCTGGCGGGCCTCATCATTTTCGACTGCGACGGTGTGTTGATTGATAGCGAATGGATCGCTTGCGAGGTCGAGGCCGAAGTCTTGAGCGAGCATGGCTTTCCCATGACGGCGGATGATGTGCGGCGACTGTTACTGGGTATCAGTACGGCGTCATCACTCATCGTGCTGGAGCGCGAATACGGCCGGCGTCCAAGCGCTGAAATCATGGGCGAGGTCAAATGCCGGCTGCTGGACGCTTTCACCGCACGGCTGGATGTCGTGCCGGGCATCCGGGAGGTATTGACGCGCCTCCCGGGCCGACGCTGCGTCGCCTCGTCGAGCGATCCCGAGCGGCTGCGCCATTGCCTGGGTCTCGTCGGTCTTTACGATGATTTGACGCCGCATATCTTCAGCGCGACGATGGTGCGCAATGGCAAACCGGCGCCAGACCTTTTCCTGCATGCCGCAGCGCAGATGCAAGTGGCGCCAGCGGATTGTGTGGTGGTCGAGGACAGCGTGGCTGGTGTCACGGGGGCGCGGGCGGCCGGCATGACGGCAATCGGCTTCATCGGCGGCCGGCATTGCGGCCCCGGTCACGGCGCGCAGCTGCGCGAGGCAGGCGCCCATCGTATCGTCCAAAACTATGATCAGTTTCTGATGGGAGTTTCCGGTGACGAATGATGCTGCACTGCCGCGCACCCTGACGTTAGATGTCCTGGATCGCCCCGATCTGCCGGCCTTGATACCGGCTTTGCAAGCAGCGTCTGAAGCCGGCAATGCGGCAGCGTCCTATCTGCTGGGATTGCTCTATGAACTGGCGATCGGCACCAAGCGCGATTTCGCGCTGACCGCCACCTATCATTGCCGGGCGATGGAGCAGGATGCCGATGCCCTGATCCGCCTCGAAGAAACGCCGCCGGTCAATCCGCGGCAACAGGTCAGGCCAGGCACCGAGGCGATGTTCCGCATGTCGCGCCTTGCCATGGCGGTCGGCGACGAGGCCGGCTATGCCAATGCCTTGCATTGCTTCTCGCGTCTGGCGGCCTGGGGCGACGATCGCGCTTTGGCGCATCTTGCTTTAATGACCCTCTGGGGCATGGGCGTGCCGAACAATAACGAAGAAGGCCTGCGCCTGCTGCGCGCCGGGGCCCAACAGGGCGCGGTCGTGGCCCTGGACGAATTAGGTTGGTTGGAAGTGCAGGGCCAGTTGGTGCCGAAGAATGTCGCGGGCGGCCTGACGAAATTGCGTCAGGCGGCCGAAGCCGGCTACGGCCAGGCGCAATGCCGGCTGGGGCAGTTGCTCGTTGAGGGGCGTATCCTGCCGCGTGATCTCGATGCAGGAGCCGATTGGCTGGGCCAGGCGGCGGCGCAAGGCTATGCCGGTGCCTTCCATCCTTATGGCACGCTGCTTGCCGAACATGGTGATGATGACGAGAGTTTCAGCGAGGGGATCTGCTATCTCGATCTTGCCGTTGATAGCGGCATCCTCGCCGCCAAAGCCGATCTCGACAGTGCCCGGCAGCAGGCACCGGCTGAGGTGGTGGCCGCCGCCACGGCGCAGCGTGCTGCCTGGCAGATGCATCCGAGCCGTGAATCGACGCAGCTCATGCCCTTCGCTTATGAAGCAATCAGTGACGGATAACGGGTCGATCAGCGCGGATCGCGGCTGAGGCCCTTGGCAGCCAGGTCCTCGAGATAGCGCGCCCATAACTCATCCTGCTTCTCGCCGATCTCATAGAGATAGCGCCAGGAGAAGATGCCGGTATCGTGCATGTCGTCGAACTGGATGCGCACGGCGTAATGACCGACCGGCTCCAGTCCCATGATGCCGACATGGCGACGTCCGGCGACCAGGGTCTTCTGCCCAGGCCCGTGACCCTGAACTTCGGCGGAGGGGCTTTCGACCCGCAGGAATTCCGCCGGATAGCGGAAGGTGACGCCATTATCGAAAGCGACTTCGAGGATCTTTTCCGCTTTCAGCAGGCGGATTTCCAAAGGCCAGTGGACGGCGCCGGCATTGCCGTTCTGATCCGCCGGTCGGCCTTCGGTCATTTCAGGAAATCCTCGTCGTTCAGCGACCGTGCTTCATCGACCAGCATGATGGGGATGCCGTCACGGATCGGATAAGCAAGACCCGCTTGTTTGCTGATCAATTCCTGGCGCGCGGCATCATAGATCAGCGGCCCTTTGGTCAAGGGGCAGACCAGGATTTCCAACAATTTGCGATCGACGCCAGGCCGCGGTTCGTAACCAGGGCCGGGTTCGTCGCCGGATATGGGCTGATCGTTCATGGGTGTCCTCCGGTCGTCAATGCGCCGATATCAGGGCAACGGCTGTCAATGCAATGGCCGGTCGCGTTGTTCATGGGTGGCGATGGCCAGCTCGAACATGGCGGTCAGCATATCGGCCAGGGTATCGAGATCGGGGCATTCCAGCAGACTTTGCTTTTCCGCCGCGGTGAAGGGACAAAGCATGGCCAATGAAACCACCAGATGTTCGTCTTCGGCCTCGGCCAGCGCCTGCTTGTCGACACCCATCTGGCGCATCTCCAGAAAACTCTTCAGGAGATCGAGGAAGTGATCGCGATCGGCCAGCACGAAGCCGCGCTCCATCATGTCTTCATGATAGGGCGAGAAATCGATCGCCGCCTGACGGAAGCCCTCGGCATGGCGCGGCAACTCATGCGTGATGCGGAAACGCGCCAGACCGGACAAGGTGATCATATACCGGCCGTCTTCAGTTTCCTCGAAAGCGACGATCCGGCCGGCGCAGCCGACCTGCTGCAGCGGCGGCACAGCTGTCGATTTCAAATCGCGATCGGCGCCGGCCTGCAGCGGCTGAACCATGCCGATCAGCCGCGCCGGATGCATCAGCGATTGCCGCACCATCGCCAGATAGCGCGGCTCGAAGATGTTCAGCGGCAACCGACCGCCCGGCAGGAGCAGCGCCTCGGTCAACGGGAATAAGGGGATCGATCCCGGCAGCTCATCGAAGCCGGGATCGAAAGGACCGAGGGATGTTGGGCCGGAACGCATATGAGTAGGGTTACCTGCTTAGCGGTTATGAGAACAGAATCGAAGATAGGCGCCGGCGACCGCTCAAGGTCAGCGGATCGGTCGGGCCCATGGCCTCGAAGAACTTCACCAGTTGCAGCCGTGCCGCCTGATCGTTCCAAGCACGGTCGATGCGCACGATTTCCAGCAAGTGATCGATCGCTTCTTCCTTCTGGCCGGCGGCGAATTGCGCCTCCGCCAGTTCATAACGCGCCTGGAAATCCTTCGGATTGGCGGCGATGCGGGCTTGCAGCTCCGGCAACTTGCCGGCCGATTTTTGGCCCTGTTCCGCCAGTTCGAATTGCGCCTTGGCGCTGGCGACGGCGGGGTCTTTCAGGATCTCGGGTTCCAGTCCCTCAAGGAATTCCTTGGCCGCCGCCAGATCGTTCATGGCGAGCAAGCAACGCAGCAGTCCGGCAATCGCCTTGGCATTGCCAGGGTCGTGTTCGAGGACCTCGCTGAAAATCGCGCTCGCAGCGCCATGATCGCCGGCCGCCAGCGCGGCTTCGGCCTGTTCCACCGCTTCATCGACCGGCGAGGGGCCAAGCGCATCACCGCCGATCTTGGCCAGGCGAGCGACGAATTGCTTCAACTGGCTTTCCGGCTGCGCGCCGACAAAACCGTCCACCGGCCGGCCCTGGAAGAAGGCATAGACCGCCGGGATCGACTGCACGCGCATCTGCGCGGCCAGTTCCTGATTTTCATCGACATTGATCTTGACCAGGCGGACCGCGCCCTTGGCTTCCTGCACCGCCTTTTCGATCACCGGACCGAGCTGCTTGCAGGGACCGCACCAGGGGGCCCAGAAATCGACAATCACCGGCACCTGCATCGAGGCATCGATGACATCGGTCTTGAAGCGGGCAGTATCGCTGTCCTTGACTACATCGCCAGCGGCCGGCTTGCCGCTACCAATCAACTGGTCCATTCAATCAACTCCGGCAAAGATCCAACATGAAGGGGAGACAATCCCCGAATACAAATTCCGATAGGCCTATTAGATGGCGCGTAACCGCGGAACGATCAAGCGTTCACACCCGCGGTTCCGGGCCGCGTCGCCGGCATGGCATCTGCCGGTGTCGCAAATGTCATAAGCGCCCACTTGGAGCCGCGAGGGCTGCCCGGTCAGGCGAAGCGCATCAGTTGCGGTTTGTGTCCCTCCGCTTCCAGGAAGCGCAGCAGATCCGCGGGCGACAGCGCCGTGGTCTTGGTATTGACCAGCGGATGGCAATTGACCGGATCGCGGGTCAGCAGATCCTCATCCAGCACCACCCGCACTTTATTCTCCTTGTCGTTGATAATCGAGAACGGCGTCACCGCGCCCGGCAGGACGCCGAGATAGGTCATCAGCCGGTCGGCACTGCCAAAGCTGAGCTTGCCAGCGCCCAATTGTTCGCCCAGCGTCTTGAGATCGACGCGCTTGTCTTCCTCGACGACAACCAGCCACATCTCCTCCTTCTTGTTGCGAAGGAACAGGTTCTTGATATGGCCGCCGGGCAATTCGCCGCGCAGGTTCTTGGCCTCATCGACCGTGAAGACCGCGGCATGGTCCACCGTGCGGCTGACGATGCCAAGATCATTGAGCCGAGCGAGCAATTGCTCCGCCGAGGTCGGCAAAGCGGGCGCCTCTGTGCCATCGGCCTGCGGGTTCCGTGCGTCCTTCCCGGGTGCGGCGGCCTGGCTTTCGCTCATCGCACATCTCCTTGCTGATCACGCTGGCCGGACCACACGGCCCGGCGCAATTCTTCGCGGTCGTTATAATCATCCTTGCGCCCGACCGCAAACCGGCATGGCCGGTTTGCATTCTCCTCCGCCGGCACCGACTCGATTTTGCTAAGTCCCGGAAAATCGGCTGAAATTTGGTACTTGCAAATGATCAGGCGATGGGTAATATGCGCCGCGCTGACCGGGCAGCCAGCGAAACCCATCGGTTGCCATCCAGGTCGCGCCGCACGGAGCGCGGGCGTAGCTCAGGGGTAGAGCACAACCTTGCCAAGGTTGGGGTCGAGGGTTCGAATCCCTTCGCCCGCTCCAATTTCTACAAATTTCCCGACTATTTTTGACTTTGCCTTGGGCGCGGTTCGAGAGCAAGGGCCGGCGCCCCCCTGTCCGCATGGCCGAAAGCTTTCCGATGCCTGTTCGAACCCGTTTCGAATCGCCCGCTGGAGTCCGGATATCTTGAACCATATGGGCGCGCTTCCTAACTCGATATACGCGGGAGTCCCGCCTGTTCAACGTCATCGCATTGGAGGAGGAAGGGTCCCCACTGCCCCGCATTTCCAGTGGCGGCTTCGTCGCGACAGTCGCTGGCGAGGCAGATGCGGCGGCGGTGGCCTTGCCGGTAAGGTAACGGTCGCAGAGCTCCCGTAGTCGAGCCATGCCACGTCCGCGCTCCTAGCGGCAGGTCACTTTTGTGCGAGTGGGCTTTATTGGGGTGGCCCGACCTCTCCAATGCGCATTCATTGTCGATGCTTCGCTCAACCGAGGAGCTTTTGCCGATGAAAATTGCCCAGATCGCCCCACTCGCGGAAAGTTGCCCGCCCCGGCTCTACGGCGGCACTGAACGTATCGTTTCTTACCTGACCGAAGAACTCGTCCGGCAGGGTCATGATGTGACGTTGTTCGCGAGCGGCGATTCCAAAACACGTGCCGAACTGGTCGCTTGTTGCGAGACCGCCTTGCGGCTGAGTCCGCTGGTCCGCGATCCGGTACCCTATCACATGCGGATGCTTGAAGAAGTTCGGCGCCGTGCCGACGAATTCGACGTTCTGCATTTCCATATCGACTTCCTGCATTATCCCATGGCGGCGGCGTTTTCTGACAGGATGATAACGACGCTACACGGTCGCCTCGATCTGCCGGACCTCGCGCCCTTCTATTCCGCTTTGCCCGACTACCCGCTTGTCTCGATCTCCAATGCACAGCGCCGGCCCATGCCGAAGGTAAATTGGGCGGGCACCGTCTATCACGGCCTGCCGGAGGATCTGCTGCCCTTTACGGCAAGCCCAAAGGGCGATTACCTTGCCTTTCTTGGCCGCATCTCCCCGGAGAAACGCCCCGATCGCGCTATAGAGCTCGCCGTGCGCGCCGGGCTGAAACTGAAGATCGCCGCGAAGGTCGACCAGGCGGACCAGGCTTATTGGAATGAGCTGATCGGCCCAATGGTGGCGCGCCATCCGAATGTCGAATTCGTCGGCGAAATCAATGAACACCAGAAAGCCGACTTCCTTGGCAATGCCCGTGCGCTCCTGTTCCCGATCGACTGGCCCGAACCCTTCGGCCTGGTCATGATCGAGGCGATCGCCTGCGGGACGCCGGTCGTCGCCTTTCGCAACGGCTCGGTACCGGAGGTGATTGATGACGGCGTCACCGGCTTCATCGTGGATACGCTGGAAGAGGCCGTGGCCGCGGTCGGTAAGCTTGAGCGCCTCGACCGGCGTGAAGTTCGCGCTACATTTTCGAAACGCTTCACAGTGGAGCGCATGGCGCTCGATTATCTTAGCATCTATCGCAATCTGCCGGGTCTGCGGGAGACTGGCCGCCGCGAGACTGTGCGCACCACAGCATTGAAGGGCAAAGGCCCGGGCTTGCAGGTTGTGGCTTAGCCAACAGCTCGGTCCCACATCTGCTGTCGTAGCTGGATGCGTAGCACTAGACCATGAGGAGTAGAGCATGAGCCAGATGAGTGCCGATGCTGGCGCACAGCCGCCGACGCCGCCCTATCTGGGCACGCCCGTCGCCCAGTTCTTTATTCCCGCTTCCGCCTCCTCGCAGGAGCGGCGGCCGCGCACACTAAAGCACGCCGATACTTTCGCCGTCTTCGACCACAATGGCGACGCACTCTCCGGGCCGGGCAGCCCGGAAGGAATTTTCCATCGCGACACGCGCTATCTTTCCCACCTTTATTTGACGATCGAGGGGAAACGGCCGCTTCTTCTGTCATCCACGTTGCGCGATGATAATGCGACGCTGACCTGTGATCTTACGAATCCGGATCTGTTTGATGCCGATGGCAAGCTGGTGCTGGAACATGATGTTCTGCATCTGCGCCGTTCCCGCTTCTTATGGAATGGCGCATGCTATGAGCGGCTGGCGGTTCGCAACTATGACAACCGCCCGAGGCGCGTCAGGATCGAGATCGCTTTTGCCGCCGATTTCGCCGATCTTTTCGAGGTGCGCGGTACGCAGCGCGAGCGGCACGGCCGGATGTTGAATCCTGAGATTGGAACTGACCGTGTCACACTTGCCTATCTCGGGCTGGATAACCGCCGGCGCATGACGAATTTGCGCTTCGATCCCGTGCCGCAAGAGATCTCGACGGGACATGCGGCCTTCCTGCTCGATCTGGCGCCGCGGCAGGCCAAGACGGTGGCGATGGAGATCGCCTGTGACGCCGCCAGGGACGGGTCCTTGCGCCGTAATTTCGGCCGGGCGATCAGGGCCTCGTGCCGGTCGCTGCGTGCGTCGGCGTCGCGCGCCGCCACGGTCAGCACCTCGAACGACATCTTCAACGAAGCCGCACGCCGCTCGGTGTCCGATCTCTACATGCTGATCACCGACACGCCTGACGGGCCTTATCCTTATGCCGGCATTCCGTGGTTCAGCACTGTCTTCGGACGCGATGCGCTGATTACGGCGCTGGAAATGCTTTGGCTGGACCCGGCCGTCGCCTGCGGCGTGCTATCTCATCTGGCCGCCAACCAGGCGACCGATTTCGACGCGGCGGCCGATGCCGAGCCCGGGAAGATATTGCATGAAGTGCGTTATGGTGAGATGGCGGAACTGAAGGAGGTGCCGTTTCGCCGCTATTACGGCAGTATCGATGCGACGCCGCTCTTCATCATGCTTGCGGGCGCCTATCTGAAGCGCACGGGCGATACCGGGTTGCTGCGCCGCTTATGGCCGAATATTGAGGCGGCGCTGTCCTGGATGGAGCGGTATGGAGACCGCGACGGTGACGGCTTTCTTGAATATGGCCGCCGCACCGATGAGGGACTGATCAATCAGGGCTGGAAGGATAGCCACGATTCGATCTTCCATGCTGACGGCACGTTGGCGAAGGGGCCGATCGCCCTCGCGGAAGTCCAGGCTTATGCCTATGGCGCGTTACAGGCCGCCGCGGCCATCGCGCGCGCTGTTGGCGAGCCGGCGCGTGCCGAGGCGCTGGCAAGGCGGTCGGACGTGCTGCGCGGGGCGTTCGATGCAGCCTTTTTCGACGAAGAATTGGGCAGCTATGTGCTGGCCTTGGATGGCGAGAAACGGCCATGCCGGGTGCTTTCCTCGAATGCCGGCCATGCTTTGCTCACGGGGATCGCCTTGCCGAAGCGCGCCGCCGCAATCGCAAAAGCGCTCATGCAGCCTACCTCTTTTTCCGGCTGGGGCGTGCGGACCATCGCCACCACGGAAGCACGCTATAATCCGATGAGCTATCACAACGGCTCGGTCTGGCCGCATGACAATGCCTTGATCGCCGTTGGTCTTGCCCGTTACGGTTTCAAGCGCGAGGCGGCGCGCATCCTAGAGGGGCTGTTTGCTGCAGCGACCTATATCGATCTTCGCCGGCTGCCGGAACTCTTTTGCGGCTTCGCCCGCCAGAATACACGCGGGCCGACTTTCTATCCGGTCGCCTGCTCCCCCCAGGCCTGGGCGGCGGGAGCGCCTTTGTTCATCTTGCAATCCTGCCTCGGACTCGGCTTCGATCCGGAAAAGGATCACATCACCTTCGAGGAACCGGTCCTGCCCGACTTTCTCAGCCAGGTGACGATCCGCAATCTTGTCCTCAATGACGGCGCCACCGATGTCACCCTGCGCCGGTCGGGCGCACAGGTGGTGGTTGATGTCCTGAACCGGCGCGGACCCGTGCGGGTCGTGACCACGACCTGAGGAATGCCGCCACGCCAACTATCCAAGGCAAATGATTGCCCGCCGCATCCATGCTGATGGCATCGTCAAGAGGAAAGAAATTCTTGCAAAAAAAGCCTGCGGGAAGCAGCCCAGGCCTGCTTCCTGCCGGGGAACATTTCAGGGATCAGTCGTGGACCACGACCATCTTTCCGCGAGCCTCATTGGCTTCCATCACGCGGTGCGCCTCACGGACTTCGTCAAAGCGGAAGATCCGAACCGGCTTCACGTCGAGCTTGCCGGCTGCGGCATCCGCCGCAATCTGCTGCAAAGGGACATCGGAAAGCGGGAAGCCCGGCGTGCCGAAGACGAAGCTGCCGAAGAAGGTCAGATAGACCCCGCTCGCCATTTGCAGCAGCGGATTGAAGTCGGGGATCGGATCAAGGCCGCCCAGCCAGCCGGCGAGGCATGAGCGGCCGCCGCGCCGGAGCATGGTGAGCGAGTCGAGCACGACGGTATTGCCGACCAAATCGAGTACTGCATCGATCTGCTTCGCTTCGGCGATATGCTTCGAGAGGTCGGGCCGTTCGATCTCGCAACGCTCGGCACCGAGTTTTTCCAGCATGGCGAAACGATCCCTGTTGCGGGTTGTCGCAATCACCCGCGCGCCGGCATTGACGGCCATCTTGAGCGCGGCCTGACCGAAGGAGGAGGTCGCGCCCCGAATGACCAGCAACTGCCCGCCTTTGAGCTCCAGATTGCGGAACAGGCAGGTCCAGGCGGTCGCATAGGTTTCAGGGATCGCGGCGAGCTCGGCCCAGGGCAGGTCCGCTTCGATCAAGGCGACATTGGAGACAGGAGCGCGGGTATATTCGGCATAGCTGCCATTGATGGTGCGGCCGAGGCCGCCCATCAGGGCCGCGACCTTGGCGCCTACCGGAAACTCACCGCCCGGGCACGACTCGACGATGCCGACGCATTCGATGCCGCTGACCTCGGCCGCTTCGGCCCATTCGCCGCGTCGCATATGCATTTCGGCATGGTTGATGCCGAACGCCTTGATGCGGATGACGACATGGCCCGCCTTAGGCTCCGGCTTCGGAATGTCTTTGTAGATAAGGCTGTCCAACCCACCGAATTTTTCGAGAACGATAGCGCGCATAATATCCTCCGGATAGCGGATGTTGGAGAATGAGACTTGTCGATCGCAAGCTCAGTGCGTCAGGAAATCCCCGATCGCCGCGGCGATTTCTTCGGCGTGAGTCTCAAGTGCGAAATGCCCTGTGTCGAAGAAGCGAATGACGGCATTCGGTATGTCGCGTTTGAATGCCTCGGCGCCCGGCGGCAGGAAGAACGGATCGTTCTTGCCCCAAACCGCGAGAAATCGCGGCTGGTGCGTGCGGAAATACTTTTGAAAGCCCGGGTAGAGGGCGACGTTGCTCTTGTAATCGCCGAACAGATCGAGCTGTACCTGGTCGGCACCGGGACGGGCCAGATAGAAGTTGTCGAGCGACTGGCCGTCCGGTGAGACGGCGCTTTGATCGGCGACGCCGTGGGTATATTGCCAGCGTGTCGTTTCCGGCGTCAGCAAGGCGCGCAAGGCGTCGCGGTTCGCCTGGGCAGGATCCTGCCAGTAAGCGCGGATGGGGTCCCAGCCATTGCTGAGGCCTTCCTCATAGGCGTTGCCGTTTTGAGAAATGATCGCCGTGACACGCTCAGGATGCTGCATCGCAAGCCGGAAACCAGTCGGCGCGCCGTAATCGAAAACATAGACAGCGAAGCGGTCAAAACCGATCACCTCGGTGAAGCGGTCGATCACTTTCGCAAGATTGTCGAAGGTGTAGGCGAACTTGTCGCGCGCCGGCATATCGGACTGGCCGAAACCCGGCAGGTCGGGAGCAACGATATGGAAGCGATCCGCCAATAGCGGGATCAGATCGCGGAACATGTGACCGGCGCTGGGGAAGCCGTGAAGCAGTAAGAGCTTCGGTGCGCCGACAGTCCCGGCTTCGCGATAGAAAAGCTTGAAACCCTCGACATTGGCGGTCCGGTAACGGGTTGTCGTCATGATGCGTCTCCTTGTGTAGTAACCTGCTAAAACTTATTTAAACGGTTATCTCGCCCTCTACGTAACCCGTCAAATGCTTTTTTCAAGGTTACAAAAAAATTTACACGGACCCGATATATTTGAAGAAAAATTGGCAAATGCGAGGGATGCAAAGGGGAGGGGCCTGGAACTTTTCCTTCTCTAATGTAACTTGATTAATGCGTTTTTGAAGGTTATATATCCTAAAGAGGACTTATTCTCTCGAGGATCAGATGGTTGATCATCATTCCCCAGCCATGTTTGTTGCCGACGCGCTCGGCCTCGATTTTCTGAATTCCATCGCCACGCCGGTGGATAAGGTTGTTGACTGGATCGATGACGGAGAAGGATTACTGCGCTGGCTGGAGCAGGCGCATCTCGTCCCCAGGGAGGCGCTGGAAACGCTCAGAGCACAAGCCCTGCCCGGGGAACTCGATAAAGTGGCCGATCAGGCCCGCAATCTGCGCGAATGGTTTAGAAGCTTCGTCACGGCTCATAAAGGCCATCCGTTGGCGGTAAAGCATCTCCACGAACTGGAGCCGCTAAACCGGCTATTGGAGCGCGAGGAGACTTTCCGCCAGATCGTGCCGGCGCAACAAGACGGCGCGGCAAAGCTTGAGCTCCTGACGATGCGCCGGTGGCGAACGCCGGAATCCTTATTGCTGCCGATTGGCGAAGCTCTGGCGCAATTGGTCTGCACGACGGATTTCCCGGATGTGAAGGCCTGCGAGGGGCCCGCCTGCACCTTGCTGTTTGTCGATCGCACCCGGGGCCGGGCGCGCCGGTGGTGCAGCATGGCGATCTGTGGCAATCGCGCCAAGCAGGCCGCACATCGCAACCGGCTGAAGGCGCATCACTAGGACGTTGCGCCAAGGCGGTCTGCCGATGACTAATATCGTGAAGCAGATGTTCTCTTTGCAAACTTCCGGCCAGGAAGCCGTCGCTATAATTAATCGGCGTTCCGGCGGCGAGGCCGGCGGCCGAATGGCCGCAGGAACAGTTGCCACCGGGTTCCTCCGTTCAATATCCATGATGGAGAGAACAGATGAGACTGAAATCGATCGTGCCGGTAGTCCTCTGCGCACTCTTGGCCGCCGGCGGCTGCACCCACAAATCCTCGACGGATAAACAAGGCCAGAACGGCGGAACTACCGGTGGAACGACCGGCGGAACGACCGGAACCCCCGGTGGTGCCGGCGGCATGTCGGGTGGTGGCATGTCGGGCGGCGGCATGGGTGGCGGCGGTTATTAGCCAGTTCCGTCGAAGCAAAGAGACCACATATTGACGCAGCGCGCGTCGCTCAGGCTCCAGCCGGCCGGCACCAAGCCTGCTCGGCATGAGCCGGGAGGCGATTGCGCGTCTTTGAATATGCCCAACGGCGCCGGCGGCTACCGCTGCGATTCGAGCGTGGTGGGCCGGCGCGCGCTGTCATTCGCCGGTCGGTTGACCGCATCACGATCATTGTTCCGCGGCCCGCTGATGACACTGCGTCCGACAGCGAATTATCATAGCGCTTCTTCAAAAATCGGTCATGAGGGCCGCGCAGTCTTCATAAGTGAAGGCGGATCGCTGATACTCCTCGATATATCGGCTATGTCTTAGCCTCACCCTGCCGTCTCCGTATCTCCCAGCAACAGGTTGCGAAAGAACGTCCATGACGACACAAAGCTCTCCCGTTTGGTTCATCACCGGATGCTCCACGGGCTTCGGTCACGAACTTGCACAACTCGTCATCGCCCGCGGTTGGCGCGCCGTTGTCACCGCCCGCGACAAGAGCCGGCTTGCAACGCTGGTCAAGGGTCATGCCGATGCGACGCTGGCGTTGGATCTTGATGTGACGAAACCCGATCAAGTGCAAGCGGCGGCCAAGGCCGCGCAGGCACGTTTCGGTCGCGTCGATGTCCTGGTGAACAATGCCGGTTATGGCTATCAGGCGACAGTCGAAGAAGGCGAGGAGGCGGAAATTCGCGCGCAATTCGATGCCAATGTCTTCGGCCTCTTCGCGTTGACGCGCGCCATCCTGCCCTTCATGCGTCAGCAGCGCGGTGGGCATGTGATCAACATTACCTCCGTCGCCGGCATCGTCGGCTTTCCCGGTTCAGGTTATTATGCCGCCAGCAAACATGCGGTCGAAGGCTGGTCCGATGCCCTGGCGGCGGAGGGTGCGCCGCTCGGGATCAAGGTGACCTGTGTCGAGCCGGGGCCGTTCCGCACCGACTGGGCCGGACGATCCTTGAAACAGACGCCGAACCGGATTGCCGATTATGCCGAAACCGCCGGTGCGCGTCTGAAAAACACGACCGCCGGCAGCGGCAAGCAGCCGGGCGATCCCGTTCGCGCGGGCGAGGCGATGATCAAGGTCACGCAAAGCGAAAATCCGCCGCGCCATCTGGTGCTCGGCGCCTTCGGCATCGATGCGGTAACGAAGAAGCTGCGCAGTAGCCTGACGGAGATCGAGCAATGGCGCGAGCTGAGCCTGGCCACGGATTATCCGGAGAATTGAGCCATATCACCCATCTTCGCATGAGGTGCCGGCAGCGTTGCAGCGGCCAGGAACACTTGGCCGCGCTCCAGGTTCTCCATGCTTGGAACCGGCAATTCATGAGGCAGAAGAGGGAGGATCCAGATGAAATGCAGGGCACTCGCGCTGGCGCTTGTCGGCGCGCTTTTGGTCTCCGCCGGCTGCGCCGACCACTCTCACAACAGGAAAGGAATGCCTCTGCCGGATCATACGAATGATAAGGACCGGAAGGCGCCCCCGCTGCCGGATAATACGGCGGGCCAAAAAGGAACGCCGCTGCCGGTTTATACAAAATGAAGGGACGAGCGATGCCGCGCTAAATGCGGTGCTGCTTAACGGTGATCCTCACTGCGACTTGGCTTTCGCCGCCGGCGGTGGCTCCCAGCCGAAGACGCTGCGGCCGCCATACTCCGCGGAGCGATGACGTTCTTCACCGATGAATGCCGATAGCGAGGGGCCGGTTGCACTGCGTTCCAGGCGCCGGGCCTGGGCGTCCAACCGCCGGATCGCGTCGAGTCTTTCATCATTGCCCAGCTTGGCGGCGGTGATGGCGGATTTCAGCACATCGATGGTCTTGTCATAGACCAAGCTTGGCACCGGATAGGGGTGCCGGTCCTTGCCGCCATGGGCGAGAGAGAAGCGAGCCGGATCGGCGAAGCGGCAAGGCGTGCCGTGAATCACCTCCGATACCATGGCCAAAGAATGAATCGTCCGAGCGCCGACGCCAGGCACCATCAGCAGGTCGGCGAAATCCGCCGGACCGGCTTCGGCGGCAGCGGCCAGCGCGCCGTGCAGCCGCCGCAGCATGACATCCTTCGGGCGGACATCATGGTGTGCCGGCATGACGAGATGCGGTAACAAGGGCTGGGCCGGAGATGCGGGCGCCTTGCCTCTTAAGGCGGATATCTCATTCAATAGCCGGTCCGGACCCAGATCGTGGAGCAGCGTCAGCTGGCCGCGGCGTGAAGCTTCGGCGCGGTGATCGGTGAGGTTGACGATCTCACCCTGGTTGCGGCCATCGATCGCCGCGTGTGGCGCGTCGACGAAGCTCTTGAGTTCCTCCGACAGCCAGTGATAGCGGCGGGCCAGACGGCTGCCGCCATTCATGCCCTGCTGCACCACCACCCATTTGCCGTCATCGGCGACGATGAAGCCATGCAGATAAAGATCGAACCCGTCCTGCACGGCGGCACTGTCGACTTTAGCGATCAGGCGGCTCGCTTTGGCAAGCGCACCGCCATCGAGGCCGACGCGGTCACCAACCGCCATCAGTTCCTGCGGCGTCTGACGTGAATGACTGCCCCGCCCGCCGCAGACGTGAAGGCCGAGCTCATGGGAGAGCGGCGTCAAACCACGCTTCAAGGCGCCGATGACACTGGTGGTGATACCGGAGGAATGCCAATCCATCCCCATGACGGCACCGAAGGATTGGAACCAGAAGGGATGCGACAGCCGGCGCAGGAATTCGTCGCGCCCATAATGATGGATGATCGCCTCGGTGATTATGGCGCCCAGCTTGGTCATGCGCTGGCCGAGCCAAGCTGGGACCCGGCCATTATGCAGCGGTAAATCGGCACTACCGGCGCGTCGGCTCACGAATACTCCTGGGAATTGCTCGGAACAGAATGCGAACAACTATTACCACGCGCCGCCGTAACGCTACAAGCGGAGCAAGGCCGACGTTCACGAAACCGTGCTTGGTCGGAGGGCAACGAAACGGCCTGTTGGTCGGTTTTTTTTGCGACTTCGGGAGGTTGTCATGGCTGCATCTCAGACCGTTTCTAGGTTGTTCACAAAATTCGCCAATGCCATAGCCCGATTGACCGGCCGCCCGGTGACTTTTGCGCTTTGTTGCTTCGTCATCATCGGCTGGGCGGTCAGCGGTCCGGTCTTCGGCTTTTCGGATACGTGGCAGCTGGTCATCAATACCGGGACGACCATCGTCACCTTCCTGATGGTCTTCCTGATTCAGAATACTCAGAACCGCGATGGCGCGGCGATCCAGGCCAAGCTCGACGAATTAATTCGCGCTTTGGAGGGCGCACGCAATCATTTCGTCGGCATCGAGCACCTGACCGAGGAAGAGCTCGAAGAGATCCGCGATCTCTGCGAAAAGGACGCGGCAGAGCAAGATGAGAATCCGCAATGGCGCGAGAAAAGAGGCAAACCAAGCTTGCACAAGCTCAATCGCGCGCTCGATCGCCTCGGTCGCTGATTGCTATGAAGTGATCGCTATGAAGCTGTCGACATCAGGCTGTAAGGATGTTGCCAGCCGGGTAGCGCGGCAATGCGACCGGCCCAGGCATTGATATTGGGGAAGGCTGCCCGATCGATGCCGGTTTCATCGGTGTAGTAGACGTAACCGGCAAGCGATAAATCGGCGATTGTCGGGATCTCGCCGACGAGAAAGGGCCGCGATGCCAGATGTTTCTCGACGACAGTCCAGGCGCCTAGCGCGCGCCCGCGCAGAAATTCCGTGACCGGCGTCTCGCCGCATTTCTGCAGGCCGAACAAAAAGCGCAGAGTCGCGTAATAGCTGGTGAATTTGTGATTGTCGAACAGCATCCAGCGGAGGATTTCTAGTTTTTCATCCTCATTGCGGCCGGCGAATTTGCCGGTGATGCCGGCGAGATATGTGAGGATGACGCCGCTCTGGCTAAGGCGCCTCTCTCCATGATCCAGGACGGGAATTTCGCCCATTTCGTTGAATTCATCGCGAAAGGCCGCTTCCCGTGTGGCGCCGTTGAAATAATCGATCCCAACCGGTTCCCAATCGCAGCCGCATAACTGCAGCATCAAGGCGGCTTTATAGCAATTGCCGGATTCCTTCATGCAATGCAGCCGGTATTCAGCCATGCTTTCCTCCCCTGTGACTTTGTCCAGCGCAGCATAGCAATGGGATGTTGGGAAATGACAGCGTCGATCCTGCACGGCGCGGCTGCAAATTTGCAGCGGATGGCCGGCAAGCGGCCTAGCCGGCGGTGGCGATGACGGGTGCGCTATAGTGATCGACCATCGGCATCGGCTCGTAAAAGTGATGCAAGAGGGCGCGCCATTGCTGATAGCGATCCGATCCGCGGAAATCCTCCGTATGGTTTTCCAGCTTCTGCCACCAGACCAGCAGTAGATAGCGGTGGCCGGCCTCGAGGCACGGGCGGACCTCCAGCTTAATGAAGCCCGGCGTTGCCTGGATCAGCGGCAAGGCCTCGCGCATGGCGGCCTTGAAGGCATCACCCTGGCCGGCTTTCACCTCCAGGATTGCATGTTCCAGGATCATGATTTCTTCTTCTCCGCCGGCGAGACGGGGCTGCTGGGAACCGGCATGCTGACGACACCAACCAATCGGTCCCGTCCCGCACCCAGGCCGAAGATGGCTACGCCGATCGACAGCAGCACGAACATGATGCCGACTGCCGACCAATCGCCGGTCCAGCTATGCAGCGGGCCGACCAGCAGCGGGCCGATCGCGGCCAGGACATAACCGACGCTCTGCACCATGCCGGAAAGATGGGCCGCGACATGCGCATCGGGCGCGCGCAAGACGATGATGGTGAGGGCGATTGAGATCAGGCTGCCTTGCCCGATACCAAGCAGCACGGCCCAGGGCCAGATCCAGCTGAGCGGTGTGAAGAGCAGACCCATCAGGCCGACAAGCGTAATGCCAATGCCAAGCAGATTGCATAATCGTTGATCGCGCCCCAGGGTGGCCAGGCTTGGCGCCACCAGTGAGGCGGCCACCTGGCAGAGGATCGAGACGGAGACCGCAAGCCCGGCGGTCACCGGATTGAGGCCACGTTCGCGCAGGATCGGCACCAGCCAGCCGAAGACACTATAGGCCAATGCGGATTGCAGCCCCATGAAGAGGGTGATCTGCCAAGCCAGGCGATCGCGCCACAAGCCACGCACGGTGAAGGCGGTGCGGCCACGGCCATGCCGCAGACCCAAAGCTTGCGGTGTCCAGATGAAAATCGTCACCACCAAAGGCACGGCCCAGACGGCCAAAGCGGCAGGCCATGAATTGCCGAGCTGCGCTTTCAAGGGCAGTGTGGCGCCGGCCGCCGAGGCGGCGCCGGCACAAAGCGCCATGGTGTAAAGGCCGGTCATCAAGGCGGCGCGATGGGGGAAATCACGTTTCACCAGACCGGGCAGCAGCACATTGACGATGCCGATCGCCGCCCCGGCGAGCAGCGCGCCGGTCACCAAGGCAGGGACGCTGCCGAAGCCGCGCAGCATTGTGCCCAAAGCCAAGACCACCAGCAGATAGAGTATGGCGCGTTCCGTGCCATAACGCCGGGCCAGATGCGGGGCCAAGGGCGCGAACAAACCAAGGCAGAGAACCGGCAGCGTGGTCAGCAGGCTCATATCCGTGGCGGTCAGGCCGCGGTCCTGCATGATTTCCGGCAGGACGGGCGACAGGCTGGTCAACGCCGGCCGTAAATTGAAGGCGATCAAGACCAGGCTGGCGGCGAGCAGGAATGCCGATCCCTTGGCCGGTCTTGGCGCCGGTGCCGGCGGTGGAACGATGTCGCTCTCGGCATCGATCAGTTCGTCGGCGAGCTGCGCCTGATGCGGCGGCTGGGTCATGTCTGGATTCCGTTTCATGTTTGATCGAAGGCCGCACCGCCCGCAGGGGTGGCCAGCAGATTTTCCAATGCTGTCAGAATAGG
Source organism: Dongia soli (assembly GCF_034044715.1). Lineage (NCBI taxonomy): Bacteria > Pseudomonadati > Pseudomonadota > Alphaproteobacteria > Rhodospirillales > Dongiaceae > Dongia > Dongia soli. Next base: position 1,173,443 of record NZ_JAXCLW010000001.1, read on the forward strand.
TGCGATGATGTTGCGGGCCGCTGCCTCCGCGGCCAGCGGGTTGCGCGCCGCAATCGCCGTGACGATCGCCCGATGGGCGGCATCGTCGGGTTCGGGCAAATGGGCATTGCCGACGGTTGCCGGCATGTGCCGGCGAATGGTGTCGGAAAACAAGCGATAAAGTTCGAGCAAGGCCGGGTTATGCGCCGCGACAATGACGGCTTCATGGAACGCATAATCGCGCGCCACGAACGCATCGACTGAGGCGGTGTTGTCGTCCGATAGCCGGTCGTTACGCGCAGCCAATAACTGCTGGAGCCGGATGAGGTCCGATGCGGTATGGCGTTGCGCCGCTAAACCAGCCGCCTGAACTTCCAGCATGCACCGGACCTCGAAATGATGATGCAGATCGGCATGATTGAGGCGCCGCAGCAGCTCTGACTGGTCCTGCTGGTTTCGCACATAGGTTCCATCACCTTGGCGCACCTCCAGCAAACCAGCAGCGCTCAGAACACGCACGGCCTCCCGCAAGGTACCGCGGCTAACCTGCAGCATGTCCGACAGTTTTGCCTCGGGCGGGATGCGATCGCCGATCGCCCAGCGTCCGGACGCGATCTCAGCCCTCAGTGAGGCGGTTGCATGATCAACCAGGGAGGAACGAGTGGCGGCCGAAAGAGCCATGCTTGGTCCGTTGTCTCGGTCTTGATGGCAAGAGGTTAGACATCCAATCATCAGATGTCTATAGACTGAAGTCCTACCCCTATATACGAAGGACAGAGCTCAGAGATCGTCCGGCCGTTGCGCGGACCGCTCGAGCCAGAGGAAGGCGATCAGCGCAATCAGGAGGGCGATGGTCGCGCCAATTCCCAATTGCCGCTTAATCTCCGGTACCAGATCGATCCCCAGAATGGCTTCGAGAAAATCGAGGACAATGAAGGCGAGCAGGCCGAAAATCCCGGCATAGAGGCAGATCGCCAAGGCCCAGAGGAGGATTTTTTCCAGCAATTGCAATAGTGACTGGACCATGGAGTGACAGGGGCGGCCTCGTAATGAAGAACGTCGCGGGCTGTGGTTAAATCCGACGGTCCAACTCCGCCACCTTATCATGAGCCCGCTTTCCTTCGTAAGGTTGCTGTAGCGTGACCGCCATCACCATCTTTTCTGAATGGCTGGTCCGGCCTAGGCGTCCTTTCAAAAATTCCCGCTACGCGGTAGAATATAGTTAACGTCTTGCTGCCTCGGTTTGTGTATAAAATCCCTATATTTCAATATTTTGCCGAAAATACCTCTTGTTTTGCCTTTAATATTCAGCTTAACTACCATGATTATGTATAGTTGATGATAGAGTTGCGATAGCATGTACTCGTTTGGCTTCGGAACGTGATGGCATCGCCTTTACAGGGACGGAGTAGGGTCCCCTAAGGTTGCGAGAATGCCAGCCGCTGGGGGGCGGCATTGATGGCGGCAGACAGCACCGACGTCCAGGAATTGCTGGCGTTGGCCCGAGAAAAATCAGAACAGGCGCGAAGTCATCTCTTCGAGGTGATGGGCGATTTGTTCATGGATCAGGCGCGGATCTTGACCGTCCAGGAACGCGCGCTGATGGTCGATATTCTCGAGAAGCTGATCACCGAAGTCTCGCGGGATATCCGGGTTCGTCTGTCGCAACGACTTGCGGCAGCACCCAACATCCCGCGCGAACTGGCCCTGCTGCTGGCGCATGATGAGATCGATGTGGCGGCGCCGATCCTGATGCAGTGCAAGGCGTTGCATCAGGTCGATCTGATGGAGGTCATTCATCAGCGATCGCGTCAGCATATGCTGGCTATCGCTATGCGGCGCGATCTCTCGCAGCAGGTTTCGGATGCGCTGGTGGATAGCGGCGATATCGATGTCATCCGCGCCTTGCTGGAAAATCCCGATGCGCAGATCTCCGAAGCAACTTTGGCCTATATCGTCGAGCAATCGCGGTCGATCGACGATTTCCAGGGGCCGTTGGTGCGCCGCAGCGACCTGCCGCGGGAGCTGGCGGTCAAGATGTGCTACTGGGTATCGGCCGCCTTGCGCCTGTTCATTCTCGACCGTTTTCAGATCAACGCGAATGAACTGGACGATCTGATCGAGCCGGCCTTGCATGACGAGGTCAAGGCGGTAGAGGAGGTCAATGTCGAGGGCAGCGATGCGGCTGAACGGCTGGTGCAGGAATTGCGACGTGCCGAAAAGCTGACGCCGCGTCTCATGATCCAGACGCTCCGGCGGGGCGAGGTGCAGCTCTTCGAAGCCATGCTGGCGGAACTGGCGCAGCTTCGCCTGCCGCTGGTGCGCCGCCTGCTCTATGAGGATGGCGGCGAAGGCCTTGCGGTCATGATCCGCGCCATCGAGCTGGCGCGCGAAGAATTTGCGACGATCTTCCTGCTCAGCCGGAAGACCCGGCCGGGCACGGCAATAACCGATCCCGCCAATCTTGGTACTGCTTTGGCGTTTTTTGATAAAATCACCCCCGACAATGCAAAACAGGTGATCAACAGATGGCAGCGCGACCCCAACTACCTGTACGCGGTCAAGCAGGTCGAACAGGCGGCCCGGTCGATGAGTTCGACAACGATCAATCCCAGCTCGGCGCCCAACCCGCCGCAGGAATGAGCAGGCCGACGGCGATCGTCACTGACTGGCATCCCGTCCGGGATGCCCAGCCATCGCCCGAGCAGCTGCGCGACATTTTCCATAAAGAGCTGCTGGATTTCGGTCCTGCACTCTATTTGGCGGATCGCGATGGCGTGGTGCGCTGGTGCAATGTCGCCTTCCGCCGCATCGTCGAACTGCCGGTCGATGGCGGCCAGCTCATGGAAATGATGCGCTTCCGCGACATCGCGGAAGAGATCGACCAGAATCGCAGCACGGTCTATCGCGAACAGCGCGTAAAGACCGGCGGCGCAGTGCATTTCCTGCGGTCGCGTCATGTCCCGCTCTTCGACACGATCGGCGAGTTGACCGGCTTCGGCGGCCTGCTCAATCTGTTTGCGGAAAATACAGTCGGCATGGATGACAGCAGCGTCATCGCCGATCGCTACGCCGATTTCCTGCGGCTCACGGCGGACTGGGTTTGGGAGACCGATGCGCAGCTGAATTTCGTCATGGTGTCGCAACGCGTCATGAATGCCATCGGTCGCGCACCGCAGGAATTGATCGGCACCAATCTGCTGGCGCTGAGCTCCAACCCCGAACTCGCCAATGACGTAAAGCGGCGCTTCGACCGCCTGTCGCCGTTCCGCGAACAGGCCTTCGATATGCATGACAGCGAAGGCCGGGGGAAGACTTTCCTGTTGAGCGCGGTCCCGGTCTTCGACCGGCGTGACGGCGCTCTGCAAGGTTTCCGGGGCGCGGCCACCGATGTGACGGAGCTGAACCGTCGTGAGAACGGCCTGCGCGCGGCGAAGGAGGCGGCGGATGTCGCTAATATGGCGAAGACACAGTTCCTCGCCAATATGAGCCATGAATTGCGCACGCCGCTCAATGCCATCATCGGCTTCTCCGACGTGATGCGCATGGAAATGATCGGGCCGGTGGGTAATCCGCAATACCGCGCTTATATCAGCGACATTCACGGCAGCGCCTTGCATCTGCTCGGCATCATCAATGACGTCCTCGATGTGTCACGCATCGAGGCCGGCAAGGTGCAGCTGATGGAAAGCGTGGTCAATCTCGAGGAGGTCTTCGATTCCGTCCTGCGCCTGGTGCGCGAACGCCAGACGGAAGCGGGGCTGACAATGGATATCGCTCTGCCGTCCCGGCCGCCGCGCCTCAATGCGGACAAGCGCAAGCTGAAGCAGATCCTGATCAACCTGATCGGCAATGCCATCAAGTTCACGCCGGAAGGCGGCAATATCAAGCTTTCGGCGCGACTGCTCGATCAGGGCGGGCTGGAAATTGTCGTATCCGATAACGGCATCGGCATAGCGAGCGAGGATATCGAGCGCGTCCTGCAGCCTTTCGTGCAGGCGGATTCGGCTTTGCACCGGAAGTTCGACGGCGCCGGCCTCGGCCTGCCGCTGTCACGCGGATTGGCACGGCTGCATGGGGGTGATCTGGTCCTCGATAGCACGCCGGGCAGGGGCACCCGAGCCATCGTCATCCTGCCCCCTGAGCGGGTAATGGATGGTCCGCAGCTGACCCAGGTGAAATAGGACGGCACGAGATCGCTTGAACAAAGCTTCGGTAGCAGGATTGCAGAACCGTTACGCCGAGCCTATCGGTCACCTTCCTCGGATGACGAAGATGAGGCGGCGGCTTAGGCACACCGCCGCGGCAATCCAGTTGTGCTAGGCGACCGGGCGCGGGCATAGTGGACCGATCATGGGGGAAAGCGCGACATTCAATCTCCTGCATTTGGCTGATATTGCCCGCGATCGCACGGCGCAGGGCCGCGCCCGCCTGTTCGCCCTCCTCGCCGCGTTATTGTGCGAGCGGTGGACCGGGCTCACGGCGCGCGAACGCGACATGCTGGCTGAGTTGCTGATCGTCTTGGTGCCGCGTGCCGATCCCGCCGACCGGGAGCGTCTTGGTCGGCATCTGGCAACGCGCCCGGCAATCCCAACGATCCTGCAGCCCCTCGTCATGCCCCCGCCGGCTGCCGGCAAAAAGGGGCCGACGATTACGATAACGTCGCCAATCGGGGCCACGGTGCGAACCTGGCCGGCTCGCCCCTCACGGGCCCGGCCGCGCCTCACGGTGACTCCGCTCAGGATCAGCTTGCGGCCCGATCGGCAGCGGAATGCTTCGCCCCAGGTCGAACCGGCCGCGCAGACCGACATGCGGTTGACGCCATCATTGATTTTACCCGCGGCGCCGCAACCGGGGACACCGGCCGCATCCTCGCTGTGCGCCGCGCCACCAGCCCCCGGCGGCGCGCGGATTGAGCCGGCGGCTCCGACCGGCACTTCGCCGGCCGACTCTTCGCCGACCGACTCTTCGCCCACCGAAACCACGCTAATCGCCCCCTCCTCGCCGGCCCCAGCATCACCCATAGAGCTGCCGGCGCGATCGCAGCCCAGCAGCAAAATTTCCAATCGAGGTCAGACGACGGTCATGACGTCGTCCATGCGAGCGGAGCCGGGCTCGCCGCTGGACGAGATGTTGGCGGCGCCGCGCCCCAATCCGCACCGGGTCACCGTCGAGCTGCTGAGCGACGTATTGGCCCAGGACGATCTGCCGCGTTTCGAGGTGATGCTGGCGCATCTCTGCAAATTACGCGCGCCGCTTCTGCGCCGGCTGCTGCGGGATGGCGGCAGCGAAAGCTTTGCCATTCTTGGGCGTGCCGCCGGCCTGAATGCCAGTCAGTTCGAAACGCAATGGCAGGACTGGCGCCGGCAGATGAGCGAACTCGACCGTCTTATCGGCTTGCCGGACCGCCGCGATGCCAGGCGCATCGGTGCTTTCTTCGCCGCCCTCACCGATAAGCAGGTTGACCGTTTGATTCAGCGCTGGCGCAGCGACGGGGCCCGTTTGTTCAGCGAGCCCGGTGGTTAAGTGGGCGCTGGCGGTTCAATTGCGATGACGTAACGCCCGCAAGGCATCGTCGATGCCGTCAAGCGTCAGCGGAAACATGCGGCTGCCCATCAACTGATCGATCAGCTTCAGGGATTGTGTGAAGCCCCAGAGCTGCTGATCGCGCGGATTGATCCAGGCGGAACGCGGATAATGCCGCAGCAACCGCTCCAGCCAGATCTGGCCGGACTCTTCGTTCCAATGCTCAACGCTGCCACCCGGCACGGTGATTTCGTAAGGTGACATGGTGGCATCGCCCACCAGGATCAGCGACCAGTCGGGACCATAGGTCCGCATGACCTCCAGGGTCGGCGTTGCCGCATCGAAGCGGCGCCGATTGCTGCGCCACAGCCGCTCGTAAGGGCAGTTGTGGAAATAGAAAGTCTCGAGATGCTTGAACTCGGATTTCGCGGCGCTGAAAAGCTGGGCGGTTTCCTCGACATGATCGTCCATCGAGCCGCCGATATCGAGCAGCAGCAACACCTTCACCTTGTTGCGCCGCTCGGGCCGCAATTTAAGATCGAGCGATCCGCCATTGCGGGCAGTCGCGCCGATCGTGCCGCCGAGATCCAGCTCCGTCGCTTCGCCTTCCCGGCCCCAGCGGCGCAGCCGGCGCAGGGCCAGCTTGATCGACCGCGTGCCGAGTTCAACATCGCCGTCGAGATCGCGGAATTCCCGCTTGTCCCAGACCTTGACGGCGCTGCGATGGCGCGACCCATCCTGGCCGATACGGATGCCTTCCGGATTATAGCCATAGGCGCCGAAAGGAGAGGTGCCGGCGGTACCGATCCACTTGTTACCGCCCTGATGCCGTTTCTGCTGTTCGGCAAGGCGCTGACGCAAAGTCTCCATCAGCTTATCCCAGCCGCCGAGCGATTGTACGGCGGCCATTTCCTCGGGCGTGAGATAGCGTTCGGCCAGTTTGCGCAGCCATTCTTCTGGAATATCGGCGAGGATCTCACCACCGATCGCCTCCAGCCCTTTGAAATAGACAGCGAAGACACGGTCGAACCGATCGATTCGTCTTTCGTCCTTCACCAGGGTCGCACGGGCGAGAAAGTAAAAATCTTCCACGCTGAGCGAAACGACGCCGCTTTTCAGGGCGCCGATCAGCGTCAGATATTCGGTCAACGAGACCGGCACGTCTTCATTGCGCAAGGCGGTGATGAAGCCGGCGAACATGAGCCGTGATCCTTATTGCCCGCGCCGCGCCATGAAGGCGACACGTTCGAAGAGATGCAGATCCTGCTCGTTCTTCAACAGGGCGCCATAGAGTGGCGGCACCACAACCTTCGGGTCTTTCGATTTCAGCGTTTCCGGCGGGATGTCTTCGACCATCAACAGCTTCAGCCAGTCGAGCAACTCGGAGGTCGCCGGCTTTTTCTTCAAGCCGGGCACGTCGCGGATTTCATAAAACAGCGTCAGAGCCTCGCGCACCAGATTGGCTTTGATATCCGGATAATGCGCCGCGACGATGCGTTCCATGATGTCCCGGTCGGGAAAGCGGATGTAATGGAAGAAGCACCGCCGCAGAAAGGCGTCGGGGAGTTCCTTCTCATTATTCGACGTGATGATCACAACCGGCCGGTGCTTCGCAGTCACGGTCTCCTTCGTCTCAGACGAAGAATTTCATACGATCGAGTTCCTGCAGCAGATCATTGGGGAATTCGATATCCGCCTTGTCGATCTCGTCGATCAGCAACACGACCTGCTTTTCGCTCGCGAAAGCTTCCCACAGTTTACCGCGAATGATGTAGTTGCGGATGTCATGCACCTTGGCTTCGCCAAGCTGGCCATCGCGCAGGCGCGCCACCGCGTCATATTCATAGAGGCCCTGCGCGGCCTTGGTGGTGGATTTGATATGCCATTGGATGAGGTCCAGGCCGAGGGCGCTGGCCACTTCCGCCGCGAGGACGGTCTTGCCGGTGCCCGGCTCGCCCTTCACCAGCAAGGGCCGGCCCAAAGCCACGCTGGCATTGACGGCCACCTCCAGATCACGGGTCGCAATATAGCTGTCGGTACCGGCAAAGCCGCCGGGTTTCGTGGAATTGGTCATCTGCGTCCTGGTTCCGTTCGCCCTTGTTGCGTTTGTGACGGCGTGAGCTGCGGCGCAACCTACCATCATGGCGCATGCCGGCAAAGGCAGCGAATTGCAGCCTCGTCACTGCCCGAACCGGCGGATGCCCGTTCTAAACAGTTCAGACTGGGACAAGTCGCAAACTTGACTTTGCCGGCGTGCTAGCCATATCGACTGCGACTACCCCAACCTGCTCATGCCCGGCTGTCAGACTCTCAATTGCGGCCGGATGAGCGCCATCCGGGGCTCCGCCAGGAAAGTTGGTAAACGAAATGCGGCTTGCGAAATACAAGATCGGCGATGTGGTCCGCCACCGGGTTTATCCGTTCCGCGGTGTGATCTTCGATGTCGATCCGACCTTCAACAATACCGAGGAGTGGTGGCATTCGATCCCCGCCGAGGTCCGCCCGAGCAAGGATCAACCTTTCTACCACCTGCTGGCGGAAAACGATAAAACCACCTATGTCGCCTATGTCTCGGAGCAAAATCTGCTACCGGACGAGACCGACAAACCCTGCCGGCACCCAATGGTTGCCAAGATGTTCGAGGGACCGGTGGACGGCACCTATCGCCTGAAAGCGGTCCGTCCGCACTAGCCGAAGCGTCCCTTTAAAGCGATCCCCGACCCCTGTTCGTTTCTCGACGGCTGCTTCTGCCGACGCCGGGAAGTGGCTTGACTTTGGAACAAAAAAAGAACATAAGAAGAGAACATTCCGAGAACTCAACAGAGGAAAAGCAAATCATGATCCGGATTGCTCGACACATCCTGGAAGGCGCTGCGTTCGGCACGTTGATGGCGGTTATCCTGGCCGGGCAGAATCTGCTGCAATAGGTTCTTGTTTTGTGCCGGGCGGCTACGCTTTCGCCCGCCGAGATATCCCCCTATATCTGTTCCCCAAACTGATTAGCGGTGAGGGGAGCAGGTGCGTTTTTCGGTCGTTCAGAAATTCTTGCAGCTCGAATCCGCCAGCAGCATCATCTTGCTGGCGGCGGCGATCATGGCGCTGCTGATTTCCAATTCGCCTTTGGCGCCGCTCTATGAGGCGCTGCTCAATCTGCCTGCCGGCGTTACGCTGGGGGCTTACGGCCTGACCAAGCCGCTGATCCTCTGGATCAATGACGGTTTGATGGCGATCTTCTTTTTTCTCATCGGCCTGGAGGTCAAGCGCGAGATCCTGGAGGGCGAGCTATCCAGCGTGGCGCAGATCGCCTTGCCGGGTTTCGCCGCTGTGGGAGGCATGGCGGTGCCGGCTCTCATCTACTGCGCGCTCAATTGGCAACACCCGGGTAATTTGCCCGGCTGGGCGACCCCCACCGCAACCGATATCGCGTTTGCAATCGGCATTCTGGGGCTCGCCGGATCGCGGGTACCGCTCAACCTGAAGGTCTTTCTGCTGGCCCTGGCGATACTCGACGATCTCGGTGCCATCATCATCATCGCCTTCTTCTACACCGCCAAACTGTCGCTGCTGTGGCTGGCCCTTGCCGGGCTCGGTCTGGCGGCGCTGATCGTCCTCAACCGTTGCAACGTCTCCCGCTTGGCAGCCTATGTGCTGATCGGGATCTTCATGTGGGTTTGCGTGCTGAAATCCGGCGTGCATCCTACCCTGGCCGGCGTGGCCTTGGCCTTCACCATCCCGATTCGCGACCGCAAGCGGCCCGACCGTTCCCTCCTGCGACGCTGTGAACATGCGCTGCATCCCTGGGTCAGCTTCGCCATCATGCCGATTTTTGCTTTCGCCAATGCTGGCGTCAGCTTGCAGGGTATGGGATTGAACATCGCAGCCGAGCCGGTCGGCATCGGCATCGCCCTTGGCCTCTTCCTCGGCAAGCAGATCGGCGTCATGCTGATGGTGGCTTTGTGCGTGGGGCTCGGCTTCGCCCGCCTGCCCCAGGGAGCGTCCTGGTCACAAATGTATGGCGTGGCGGTCCTGACCGGTATCGGCTTCACCATGAGCCTGTTCATCGGCACGTTGGCCTTCGATGATAATTTGCGCGCGGCCGATGTCCGGCTCGGCGTGCTTGCCGGCTCGATCCTCTCGGGAGTCATGGGCTATGTGGTGCTCCGCTATCTGGCGCGGCCGCTGCCGCTGACGGCCGGGGCGACGCCCGGGACCTCCGGTCGCTGACGCCGCGATCTATACAGAAAGCCTATCTTGAGATCTGGCTGAGCGCTGCATGAAAGGCGCTCAGCGGAACAGCGGTGCTGAATTCGCGGCCTTCCCCGGTGGTGATGATGGCATTCTGGATTCCGACGATCTCCGTCTTGCCGCCCGCGGCATGCAGCAGCGGCGCGCCGGAGGCGCCGAAAGTTTCATCGCAATCATGCAGCCAAAGCTTGGCATCCGCCGGGCCCGGCGTCAGTTGCGCGATCACGTCGCAATCCTGGTCTGCGGTCAAGACCTCGCGGAAGTCGCCGCTATAGCCGGCGACGGCGACATGGGCCTGCCCATTGCCCAAGGTCAGGTCCTGCGCGGCGATCGGGATCGGCTTCAGGTCGAGCTTCCGATCCAGCTCGATCAACGCCCAGTCGCGGGTGATATCGCCGAGATCGCCATTGCTCCGGGGAATGAAGCCAGGCGACAGGACGAAACGCTTGGCGATGCCATGGCCGGCGAATTTGCCGCGATCATAGCCGGCGACGAAATGCACATCGCTGGGGATTGCCCAGCGGCGATCATTGAAGTTGTAGAGACAATGGGCGGCGGTCAGGACCCAATTCGCGGCAATCAGGGCGCCGGTACAATGGCCCCCGATGACCCGGTTGATCCGCCCCAGCGACGACCAAGGCCATTGGCTGGAATCGACGCGCCGGCGACGGTCCTTCGCCGAAACGCCCATCTTGTGCAGGGGTGGTGCCGCCTGGGTCGGTGTCGCCACCGGCCCCGGATCCGCCGTCCCTTTTGCCTGCTGCGCCAAGACCGCGGCGGGTGTCAGGACGAGCGGCAGCGCAAGAAAGATGACAAGGCCCCGCCGTTGCGCGCCCAACATGGCATTGAGTGCCGCAAACGACCGGAAAAAGCGCTGGAGGATCAAGTCAACCGCGGATGCCATACAGCAGCATAGCGGTTAACGCGGCGATGCTGAATGCTGTAATGAAAATTCCGAAAATCACAGCCCGCGTAAGGGGCTTCGATGGACGCAACGCCGCTTCCAGCGCCAGGCGGGTGGGATTGCGTTTCTCGCGTCCGGCCAGCAGAACCAAATAAAGACGGCCGACGGCAGGCAGGGTTACCGACAAGCGGTAGTCGATCGGATGCACGCTTGGCCCGGTCTTGATGGCCGTGGCACGAATCGCGGCCTCCTGGACGCTGGTGAAACTGGCGCGAATATCCGATGGCAATTGACGCAGGAAAGCGTCGCCACGCATTTCTTTGGTCAGCATTGCATCCCCATTTGCCCGCAAATCGCCGCCTATACCCCCACGGATCGACTGTTGGCGGGCGGTTTGCTGCCTTCACCTTACCCGGGAAATCTTAACAAGATTTATAACGCGTTTTTAGAAACAGCGTTTTGCCGGTTTGGCCGAGGGCAACGCCCTCTCTCTTTCCGATTCCGAGTCACAATCCGATGACAGCGCTTCCAAAATGCAGGCGTCACTGGCCAGACCCTACCCGCTCGGCTACAGTCCGACACAGTGGTGCGACGGTCACTGGGGCGCGCAGGCGCCGTGGTTCGAGAGAGCACTGCCAAACAGACGGGCGGGCAAGCCGCCGGTTTCAACAAGAGCAATGCGAGGGCAGATCACAAATCATGAAAGCGGACAAACTGAAGTTGCAGCTGATCGACGATGTCGTGCATTTCGTCAACGACCGGATCGAGCGCAATCGGGTGCCTCTCGTCGAGAGCTTCATCCGCCAGTTCTACGCCAATGTGCCGCAGCACGATCTGGCAGATCAGAATCCGGAAGATCTGTTCTGCGCGGCCTTGTCGCTTTGGAATTTCGCTGCCAAGCGCCCGGCGAACGGGGCCAAAGTCCGCGTCTTCAATCCCAAACAGGATGAGCATGGCTGGGATATCGGCCACAGCATCGTCGAGATCGTCAATGACGACATGCCGTTCCTGGTGGATTCGGTGAATGCCGAGCTGAACCGTCAGGATGTCGGCGTGCATCTCGTCATCCATCCCGTCATGCGGGTCGAGCGCGATGCCAAAGGTCAGCTTGTCAGTCTCGGCAAAGCGGATGCGCCGGCTGAATCGATCATGCAATTGCATGTGACCCAGATCGGCGACGCCGCGCGCTGCGGACAGATCCGGGAACGGATCGAAGTAATCCTGAAGGATGTCCGCCTGGCAGTGCAGGATTGGCCGCAAATGAAAGCCCGCCTCGATGAGGTCATCGAGGATATTGCCAAGCGCAAGCTGCCGATGCCCAAAGAAGAAGTGAGCGAGATCGTCGATTTCCTGCGCTGGGCCGGCGACAACAATTTCACCTTCCTCGGCTATCGGGAATATACCTTCTCCGGCGAAGGCGAGCAGGTCAGCTACCGCATCCAGGAAAGCGCCTCGCTCGGTATTCTGCGCGACTTCAATACCCGCGTTTTTGACGGCATCCGCAACCGCGATAACATGCCGCCCGATGTGCGGAACTTCATCCGCCAGCCCAATCTGATGATGGTGACCAAGGCCAATCTGCGCTCGACGGTTCACCGCAATTCCTATCTCGATACGATCGGCGTCAAATTCTTCGACAAGAAGGGCGAAGTTGCCGGCGAGCGTCTGTTCGCCGGCCTCTTCACCTCGATCGCCTATAACCGTAGCCCCTGGCAGATTCCGCTGCTGCGCCGCAAGGTCGAGAACATCACCAGGCGCGCCGGGTTCGATCCTGACAGCCATGACGGCAAGGCCCTGGCTCATATCCTCGATACCTATCCGCGCGACGAACTCTTCCAAAGTGCGGAAGATGAGCTGATGGAAACCGCACTGGGCATCCTGCATCTGCAGGAACGCCAGCGTGTCGCACTGTTCGCCCGCCGCGATCCTTACGAACGTTTCGTCTCCTGCCTCGTCTATCTGCCGCGCGACATGCTGAACACGGCCCTGCGCCTGCGGATCGGCGCCGTGCTGTCGAAGGGATTCAACGGCCAGATTACGGCCTCCTATGTACATGTCGGCGATGGCCCGCTGGCGCGGCTGCAATACATCGTCAACACCACGCCGGGCGAAGTGCCTGCGGTGGATCTCAAGGAACTGGAGGACGAGGTCGCCGAAGCCAGCCGGTCCTGGCGCGACAAGCTGCATGACGCGCTGGTCGAAGCCAAGGGCGAGGCCAAAGGTATCGGCTTGCTGCGGCGGTTTGGCGACGCATTCCCCGCCGGTTATGAGGAATTTTTCAGCGCCTACAACGCAGTTCACGATATCGATCGCATCGAAGAGGCGCTGCAGCGGACCGCCCCTGCGCTCAACCTCTATCGCCCGATCGAGGTGCCGGCCAACGAGCTGCATCTCAAGCTCTACAAGAGTGGCGAGAAAATCGCGCTCTCGACCGTGCTGCCGTCGCTGGAAAATTTCGGCCTAAAGGTGATTAGCGAGAATCCCTTCGAGGTACGGCCCCATGGCGGTGAGACCCCGGTCTGGATCCACGACTTTGTCATGGCGACGGCCGATGGCGCTGAGGTCGATATCAGCCAGATCCGCGACCAGTTCCAGGAGGCTTATGCCAAGATCTGGGGCGGGGAGATGGAGGATGACGGCTTCAACCGGCTGATCATCACCGCCGGCCTCGCCTGGCGCGACATAACCTTGCTGCGGGCCTATTGCAAATATCTGCGCCAGGCGGCCATCGCCTTCAGCCAGGCCTATATGGAGGCGACGCTTAACGGCAATCCGCAGATCACCCGCAATATCGTCAAGCTGTTCCATATCGAGCTTGATCCCGGCTATATCGGCGATCGCAAGACGGTATCGGAACAGATCGTCGCGGAAATCCAGAAGCAGCTCGACGCAGTGAGCAATCTCGATGAGGACCGCATCCTGCGCCGCTTCCTGAATGCCGTGCAAAGCACCTTGCGCACCAACTTTTTCCAGCGCGCCGCAGATGGCGGCGTGAAGGAATATCTGTCCTTCAAGCTCGACTCGCACAATATCGAAGACCTGCCGCTGCCCCGGCCGATGGTCGAGGTCTTCGTCTACAGCCCGCGGGCCGAAGCGATTCACCTGCGCGGCGGCAAGGTAGCGCGCGGCGGCATCCGTTGGTCGGATCGCCGCGAAGACTTCCGCACCGAAGTTCTCGGTCTGATGAAGGCGCAGATGGTGAAGAATGCCGTCATTGTGCCGGTTGGTTCGAAGGGCGGCTTCGTGGTGAAGCGCCCGCCGCAAACCACCGATCGCGACGTCGTCATGGCCGAGGTCATCTATTGCTACAAAACGCTGATGCGTGGCCTTCTCGACATTACCGACAATCTGGTCGGCGGCAAGGTGGTACCGCCGGGTGACGTCGTCCGGCGTGATGGTGACGATCCTTATCTGGTCGTCGCCGCCGATAAGGGCACCGCGACCTTCTCCGATATCGCCAACGGTGTGTCGCGCGATTACGGCTTCTGGCTCGATGATGCCTTCGCCTCGGGTGGATCGGCCGGTTACGACCACAAGAAGATGGGCATCACCGCGCGCGGTGCCTGGGAATCGGTGAAGCGGCATTTCCGCGAAATCGGCCTCGATATCCAGTCGGTCGATTATAGCTGCGTCGGCGTCGGCGACATGTCGGGCGACGTCTTTGGCAATGGCATGCTGCTCTCAAGGCACACGCAGCTCGTCGGCGCCTTCAACCACATGCATATCTTCGTCGATCCCAATCCGGATGTCGCGGCCAGCTTCCGCGAGCGTGAGCGGCTGTTCAACCTTCCGCGATCGACCTGGGCGGATTACGACAGCAAACTGGTTTCAGCTGGTGGCGGCATCTATGAGCGCAAGGCGAAGTCGATCAAATTGTCGCCGGAAGCGCGGGCACGCTTCGGCATCAGCAAGGAAAGCGTGACGCCGAACGAGCTGATCCAGGCCATGCTGAAGGCCGAAGTCGACCTGCTCTGGCTGGGCGGTATTGGCACCTATGTGAAGGCCGGGGATGAAACCCATGCGGAGGTGGGCGACCGGGCCAATGATGCGATCCGCATCAATGCCGATCAGCTGCGCTGCAAGGTGGTGGGCGAGGGCGCCAATCTTGGCTTTACCCAGCGCGGCCGTATTGAAGCGGGTCTCGCCGGCAAGTGCATCAATACCGATGCGCTGGACAATTCCGCCGGCGTCGATACGTCGGACCACGAGGTCAATATCAAGATCCTGCTGAATGAGGCGGTCGCCAATGGTGACCTCACCATGAAGCAGCGCGATAAATTGCTGGCTGACATGACCGACGAAGTGGGCAATCTGGTTCTGCGCGACAATTATCTGCAAAGCCAGGCGATCAGCATTGCCGAATATCAAAGCTTCCGCTTGCTGGACCAGCAGGGCCGGTTCATGCGCGGCCTTGAGCGGGCCGGCCGGCTCGACCGGGCAATCGAATTCCTGCCGGATGACGAGACTATGCGCCTGCGGCTCAGCCAGCGCCTCGGCCTGACCCGGCCGGAACTTTCGGTGCTGCTGGCCTATGCCAAGAACTCGCTTTATGACGAGTTGCTGCCGTCAGATCTCCCGGATGATCCGCAACTGGCTGATGATCTCATCACCTACTTTCCGCGGCCGCTGCAAAAATCCTATCGCGAGCAGATCGAGCAGCATCGTCTGCGGCGGGAAATCATCGCCACGGTGGTGACCAATTCGCTGGTCAATCGCATGGGCGCCACTTTCGCCCATGTGATGAAGGAAAAGACTGGGCAGAGCGCTTCGGCCATTGCGCGCGCCTATACCATTACGCGCAGCGCCTTCAAGCTGCGTGAGGTGTGGAGCGGCGTCGAGGCGCTGGATAACAAAGTCGATGCCAAAGTGCAGACCGACATGCTGCTGACGGTCGGCAATCTCGCCGACCAGGCAACGCTCTGGTTCCTGCGCAACGGTCAGCATCCGCTGAATATCGCCGCCAATGTCGCCGCGACCGAACCCTCATTGGCGGCCCTGGAAGCGGCCTTGCCAACGATCGTCTCACCGGCTGATCAGGCGGAAATCAGTCGCCGCCTGAATGATCTCACGGCCCAGAACGTACCGGCGGATCTGGCGCGGCGTGTGGCACAGCTCGCCCTGATGATGCCGGCACTGGATATCGTGCGGATCGCTGCCGATCTGCAGATCAAGGTCGAAGAGGTCGGCCAGACCTATTTCGCCATCGGCGATCAGTTCTATCTCGACTGGTTGCGCAGTGGGGCGAAGTCGCTGATCGGCGACAGCCATTGGCAGCGCCTGGCGGTCTTCGCCATCATCGAGGATCTCTACGGTCACCAGCGCGAATTGACGACGGTGATCCTGAAGGGCGGCCAGGAAGCCAAGCCGAAGCTGACAGGCCAGCCGGCGATCGATCACTGGCGCGAGGCCCGAGGTGCAGTTCTCGGCCGGGCCGACAGTCTCTTTGCCGACCTCAAACAAGCGGCCAAGCTGGAACTGGCAATGCTGGCCGTTGCCAACCGCACCCTGCGCAGCCTGATCGCCTGATCGGTTCGCCAATATTCAGTCCAAGCAAGTCGGGCGGAAGCACTGCTTCCGCCCGACTCATTTGGGATATGCCGGTACGGCTCAGCCGCGATTCATCCGGTTATCGACCAGATTCTGCACCACGCTGGGATCGGCCAGGGTCGAGATGTCGCCGAGATTGCCGGAATCATTCTCAGCAATCTTGCGCAGGATGCGACGCATGATCTTGCCGGAACGGGTTTTCGGCAGGCCGGGCGCCCATTGCAGCAGATCGGGGCTGGCGATCGGGCCGATCTCCTTGCGCACCCATTGCACCAGTTCCTTGCGCAACTCCTCGGTCGGCGCCACGCCGGCATTGAGGGTCACATAGGCGTAGATGCCCTGGCCCTTGATGTCATGCGGATAGCCGACCACGGCGGCTTCCGCCACATCCTTATGGGCGACCAGCGCGCTTTCCACTTCGGCGGTGCCCATGCGGTGGCCCGACACATTGAGCACGTCGTCGACCCGGCCGGTGATCCAGTAATAGCCGTCTTCGTCGCGGCGGCAGCCATCGCCGGTGAAGTATTTGCCGGGATAGGTGCGGAAATAGGTTTCGGCGAAGCGTTTGTGATCGCCATAGACCGACCGCATCTGGCCCGGCCAGGAATCGGCAAGGCAAAGATTGCCTTCGCAGGCGCCGCTCAGCACCTTGCCTTCGGCATCGACGATTTCCGGCTGGATGCCGAACAGGGGCAGCGTCGCCGAGCCGGGCTTCAATTCGGTGGCGCCGGGCAGCGGCGAGATCAGAATGCCGCCGGTCTCAGTCTGCCACCAGGTATCGACGATCGGACATTTCTTTTTGCCGACCACACGGTGGTACCACAGCCAAGCTTCCGGATTGATCGGCTCGCCGACCGATCCCAGCAGACGCAGGCTGGAGAGGTTGCACTTTTCGACCGGTGCTTCGCCCTCGCGCATCAATGCCCGGATGGCGGTCGGCGCGGTATAGAAGGTGTTGACCTTGTGCTTGTCGCAGACCTGCCAGAAGCGCGAGGCGTCGGGATAATTCGGCACGCCTTCGAACATCAGGGTGGTGGCGCCATTGGCGAGCGGGCCATAGACGATATAACTGTGGCCGGTGACCCAGCCGACATCGGCCGTGCACCAATAGATATCGCCGTCGTGATAATCGAAGACATATTGATGGCTGATCGCGGCATAGACCAGATAGCCACCTGTCGTATGCAGCACGCCTTTCGGTTTGCCGGTGGAGCCGGAGGTATAGAGGATGAACATCGGATCTTCAGCGCCCATCTCCGCCGGCGTGCAATAGGCCGGCACTTTCGCCGCGGCCTCATGCCACCAGATGTCGCGATCGGCATGCCAGTCGATCTTGCCGCCGGTGCGACGGACCACCAGCACGGAGGCAACGCTGGGACAGTGCTGCAGGGCGATATCGACATTGGCTTTCAGCGGAATCTTGCGGCCGCCGCGCACGCCTTCATCGGCGGTGATGACGATGTTGGAATCGCAGTCCTGGATACGGTTGGCGAGGCTATCGGGGGAGAAGCCGCCGAACACCACCGAATGGATGGCGCCGATTCGGGTGCAAGCCAGCATGGCATAGGCGGCTTCCGGGATCATCGGCATATAGATGGTGATGCGGTCGCCGCGTTTGGCGCCGGCCGCTTTCAGCACATTGGCCATGCGGCAGACCTGCTCATGCAGCTCCGCATAGGTGATGTGTTTCGATTCGCTGGGATCGTCGCCTTCCCAGATGATGGCGGTCTGCTGCGCGCGGTCGGCGAGATGGCGGTCAATGCAATTGGCAGAAACGTTCAGCGTGCCGTCGTGATACCAGCGGATGCGAACCTCACCGGTATAATCGACGTCCTTCACTTGCGTATAGGGACGGACCCAGTCGAGCCGACGCCCCTGTTCCCCCCAGAAGCCCGCCGGATCCTGGATCGACTGCGCATACATCTTTTGATACTGCGCTTCGTCCACCCAGGCTTTCTTGCGCCAGGCTTCCGAAACAGGAAAAACGTTACTCTCGCTCATACCCTAAAGACTCCCCGCCCATGTGTTGAAGATAGGATGCGGTTCCATTAATTTTTCTTGCAGACCGCATATCCGATCCGCGCGCCGACGGCACGGCGATGCCGCGAACGCATTGCGATGCAGCGATTATCCACAAAAAGCGTCGTCACTGACAAGCCTCACGCGCAAGTTGTCTATCGGAAGACCAAGCCTCTCTTCCCTACGGTAATCGGTGTAAGTGCCCGTCGACGAGAACGACCGGCGATTGTGACAGATTACGATGAAGGGCGTTTCCGGACATGGCGCGGGCTTTGGACATCCGGACCGCCTTTGATTGCGCCCCCAAAAGGCTTGCCGGACCCGAAGCGAGGTCGGCCTGGCCGCCAATGGTGCCTCCAGCGGCGTTGGCCTCCCCGATTATTGCGGCGGCGCTGAGCGGCGTCTGGAATTTGCTTTACGGTGCGATCGGGGGCAAGAGCCATCCATCCGCCGCGGATCCTCAGCTGGGCACGGCGTCTCGGCGAAAACTTTTGAGTCACATCACCATGTCGGTTGGCTGCCCGGCTGCAGAGGCAGCCGGGCGATTGCAAGCATCAGCCCTTGACGCCGCCCATGGCGCAAATTTTCTTCCATTGCGGCGCGGTGATCGGCATGACGCTGAGGCGCGACTGGCGGATCAGTGCGATATCTTCCAGCTCCGGCGTCTGCTTGATCTCGGCTAGCGTGACCGGCTTTTTCAACGGCATGACCGGCGCGACATCGACCATGCCGAAGCGGCCGCTTTCATCGGTGTGATCGGGGTAATATTCCTTGACCACTTCGCAGATGCCGACGATCTCCAATCCTTCATTGGAATGATAGAAGAAGACGCGGTCGCCGTTCTTCATGGCCTTTAGGTTGTTGGAAGCCTGATAATTGCGAACGCCGTTCCAGAAGGTTTTCTTATCCTTGACCAACTGGTCCCAGGAATATTTGAACGGTTCTGACTTCACCAGCCAGTGATTCATGTCGTCCCCCGATGATACCGGTGATTACTGCGGAAAAGCCTTGCGGAAAGGCCGTACCGTCACGGATTGAAACAGATTGGCCTTGGTGTAGGGA
This sequence comes from Dongia soli, assembly GCF_034044715.1. Classification (NCBI taxonomy): domain Bacteria; kingdom Pseudomonadati; phylum Pseudomonadota; class Alphaproteobacteria; order Rhodospirillales; family Dongiaceae; genus Dongia; species Dongia soli. The sequence goes on from NZ_JAXCLW010000001.1 coordinate 1,192,725, forward strand.
TCGGCGGCGAGGAAGCGATCGACGGCGGCGCGGTCGGCCATCTCGACTACCAGCAGGCTGCCAATCATGGTCGCGCCGTCATCGCTCAGCATCGGGCCAGCCAGCAGCAATTGATCGTTATGCGCCTTCAGGTGCTCGGCATGGGCGGGACGGTTGCTGGCGCGGACCTCCGTATGGTTCGGCTTGTCCAGGCAGTAAATGGCGAACTGCATTTGATGGGTCTCCTCTAGGAATGACGCTTACGCTTTAACACCGGCACCGCTCAGCGGCGCTGCGGTCTGATCCAGCGGCCAGCGGGGACGGGGCGCGAAATCTAGGGGGCTGCTGTCGCCCAGACGCAGTCGCTCCAATCCGGCCCAGGCGATCATCGCGGCATTGTCGGTGCACAATTTGCCCGGCGGTGCCAGCAGCGCCAGGTCGGCCGCTGCCGCGATCTCGCTCAGGCGCTGGCGCAAGGCGGCATTGGCGGCGACGCCGCCGGCGACGACCAGAGCCGTCAGATCGGGCGTCGTCTCGCGTGCCATGCGCACAGCCTGCCGCGTGCGGTCGGCCAGCGAATCTATAGCGGCCAGTTGGAAACCAGCGGCGAGATTGGCCTGCGCATTCGCATCGAACTGCCCGGCGGCGCGCAGGGCATCGACCCGCTGGCGCAAGGCGGTCTTCAAGCCGCTGAAAGAAAAATTGCAATCGGCACGGCCCTTCATAGGCCGCGGCAAATCGAGCACCGGCGCGGTCGCCGCCTTGGCGGCCCGCTCGACCGCCGGACCGCCGGGATAGCCCAGGCCGAGAAGTTTTGCTGCCTTGTCGAATGCCTCGCCCACGGCATCGTCGATCGTGGCGCCAAGCCGGCGATAGCGACCGACGCCTTCGACGACCAGCAACTGGCAATGTCCGCCGGAAACCAGCAGCAGCAGATAGGGGAATGCGACATTATCGGTCAGCCGCGCTGTTAAGGCATGGCCTTCCAGATGATTGACCGCGATGAAGGGCTTGCGGTGGACGGCGGCGATGGCCTTGGCGGTCATGGCGCCGACGATGACGCCGCCGATCAGACCTGGGCCGCCGGTGGCGACAACGCCGTCCAGCGCATCGAAGCCGATACCGGCTTCCCGCATCGCTGCCTCGATCAATTTATCGAGATGATCGAGATGGCTGCGCGCTGCCACTTCCGGCACCACACCGCCGAAGGGGCGGTGCTCGTCCAGTTGCGACAGGACAAGATTGGCGCGGATTCGCCGATCGCTATCGACCACCGCCGCCGCTGTTTCGTCACAACTGGATTCAATGCCCAACACGATCATGGGCTCACCGACCTGCGGCATTTTGACCGCGCGAAAGGTTGCAATCCACCGCCGCGACCGCTAAGTCACTGGAAGCGATGGTGAGGGTAGTTATGGCGGGTTCGGACCCAATCGGCAAGCCAGAGGACACTTCCCGGCCGGACACTTTCGGCACGGTCAGGTTGCGGATCGGCACGCGCGGTTCGCCACTGGCGCTGATTCAAGCGGAAGAAACCAAGGCGCGACTCATCGCCGCCCATGCGGATTTCGATGCTGGGGCCATCGAGATCGTCGCCATCAAAACCACCGGCGATCAAATTCAAGACCGGGTGCTGTCCGAAATCGGCGGCAAGGGGCTGTTCACCAAGGAAATCGAGGAGGCCCTGTTCGAGGGCCGCATCGACATCGCCGTGCATTCGATGAAGGATGTGCCGACGATGCTGCCGGAAGGGCTGGAGATCGCCTGTCTTTTGCCGCGGGAGGATCCGCGCGATGCGCTGATTGGCAAAGGCGCCGACAGTATCGCCGCTTTGCCGCAAAATGCCATTATCGGCACGGCCTCCTTGCGTCGTCAGGCGCAACTCCGGGCGCTGCGGCCCGACCTGCAGATCGTTCCCTTGCGCGGCAATGTCGGTACGCGGCTGACGAAATTGGAACGCGGCGATGCGGATGCGACCTTGCTGGCGCTGGCCGGATTGAAGCGTCTCGGCCGTGCCGATATCGCCACGGCCATTTTATCGGTCGACGAAATGCTGCCTGCCGTGGCACAGGGCGCGATCGGCATCGAATGCCGCAGCGATGATGCTGCCACCAAAGCGCTGCTTGCGCCGATCCATCATGCACCGACGGCGATCCGCGTGGCGGCGGAACGCGCTTGCCTGGCAACCTTGGAAGGATCATGCCGGACACCGATCGCCGTTTATGCCGAATTAAACGGCGATCAATTGCATCTGCGCGCTTTACTGGCGGCGCCCGATGGCAGCCGCGTTCTGCGCGACGAGCGGCGCGGTCCGGCTGCCGATGCGGTTGCGCTCGGCCGTGCGGCGGGTGAAAACCTGCTGGCGCAGCAGGCGACGATCGCCGTCACCACAGCTCATTCATCCTGAGAGGGCAGCGCATGCGAGCCTTGATCACGCGACCGCAGGAAGATGCCGCACCTTTGGCCGAGGCGCTCTCGGCCCGCGGCATCGAACCGGTGATCGAATCCCTGCTTGAAATCAAACCGATCGCGGGCGCCAAGATCGAACTCGATGGCGTTCAGGCGGTGCTCTTCACCAGCGCCAACGGCGTGCGCGCCTTTGCCAATCTCACCGATCGGCGCGACTTGCCGGCTTTTACGGTGGGCGACGGTTCCGCCGCGACAGCGAAAGAATTGGGCTTCACCCGGATCGAAAGCGCCGGTGGCGATGTGAAGGCACTGGTCAGCCTGGTCTGCGACCGCCTGAAGCCGCAAGACGGCGCGCTTTTTCATGCCGCCGGTAGCATCACGACCGGCGATCTGGCCGGGGATCTCGAAAAAGCCGGTTTCACCGTGCGCCGGACGCCGCTTTACACTGCCGAACAGGCCGCCGCTTTGTCGCCGGAAACCCGCATGAACCTCACCTTGGGTGGGATCGATCTCGTATTGCTGTTCTCACCGCGCACAGCGGCGATCTTTGCCGCCTTATGGCAGGAGGCGGGCAGCGCCAATCTGGAACAGGTTTGCGCGCTGTGCCTGAGCGCGGCGGTCGCGCGGGAGGTCGGGGACCTGCCATGGCGCGATGTCTTCATTGCCGAACGGCCGGACTTGCCATCCATGCTCGCCTTGGTGGATGCTGAGCTGCAACGGAAGGACGAGGGAATGTCGGATACTGCAACTGCGACAGCGGAGGCCAAGCGTCCGGAACCGGCGGCGGGCCCGATTCCGGCGGAGGACAGATCGCCGGATATGAATATGGCCGCTTCGCCAGCAGCCGGAAGCGGCGGTACTGCCGGACGTCTGGTGGCGACAGTGATCGTCGCGGCGCTGGTGTCGGCTGCCGTGGCTGTGACGGCGCCGCGCTGGATCGGCTTGCTGGGACTTGGCCAGGGCGGCGCGGCAAGGCATGACCAGGCGGTCGGCGATCTGCAGCAATCTGTTGCGCAGCTTCAGCAGGCACAGGCCAATGCCGCCGCAAAGAGCGATATCGCCGCCGCCATCGGTCCCGTGCAGGATCAGCTCGCCTCCTTGAAGGATGAGGTGTCCCAGCTGCAGTCGGGCGGCGGGGCGAGCGGCACGGACGTGGCCGATCTGACGCCGCTCAATGACAAGATCGCCGGCCTGGAGAAAACCCTGGGCGATCTGCAGGCGCGCCTGCCCGCCGAACCGGCTCCAAATGCCGCGAGCCAGGCTGAAGCCGCGGCACCGGCAAGTCCGCCCGCCCCTGATCTTTCGCCGGAAATCAATGCCCTGAAATCGGAAAACCAGGGGCTGCGCGATCAACTGGCGGCGCTCACCAGCCGCTTCGATGCGCTGGGCAAGGTGGATGAGCGGGTTGCGACACTGGAAAGCCAGGTTGCGGCGGCACCGGCACCGGTCACCGCACGGCAACAATTGGGCACCGCTGTGGTCCTCTCAGCCGGGCAATTGCGCAGTGCCCTCGCCGGTCCGCAGCCCTTCACCGCCGAGCTCGCCGCCCTCAAGCAATTGACCACCGCGGATTCGCAACTGTCGGCCGATGTCGCGCCGATCGCGGTGAAACTGGAACCGGTGGCAGCCAGCGGCGCGCCGACCTTGTCGCAATTGCAGGCGACCTTGCCCTCGAGGGAGATTGCGCGGGCGGCCGAAGCAGAAATGGCTGCCGATGCCGGCGGCAATGAAAGCTGGTGGCGCCGCATGACCCATCGCTTGTCCGAAATTGTGACGGTGCGGCCGGTCGGCGAAGATGTTGCGGGGGACGGGCCGCTGGAGCGGTTGGCGCGGGCTGAGGCGGCGCTGGCGGCGGGCGATTTGAAGAAGACTGTTGATGAATTGTCAGGCCTGCAGGGCGAAGCCGCCAATCGGGCGGCTGGCTGGCTGGGCGGTGCCCGGGCGCGGCTTGATCTCGACTGGGCCGGCGCACGTCTGTCGGAGCTGGCTTCGAAGGAACTGGCGCCGGCGCAAAACCCTGCCAAACCGGCGGCGAACTGAAAGGCGGCGGGTCATGACGCTATGGCGCGCAGTCGGCTTCCTGATCAAAATCGCCATCATTGTCGCGATCGCTGTCTGGCTTGCCAACCGGCCGGGCGATCTCTCGGTCCTCTGGCTCGGCCATCGCGCCGATATGCCGATCGGCTTCGCCATCGCCATCGCCGCTTTGTTGCTGCTGGCGATCTTCGCTTTGTGGCGGCTCTGGCATTTCCTACGGCGGGCGCCCCGGGAGTTGTCGTCGGCGCGGTCGAATTCGCGCAAGGCCAAGGGCTACCGTGCTTTGACCCGCGGCTTGACGGCGGCAGCGGCCGGCGATGCGGTAGAAGCGCGGAAACAGGCGCGTTTGGCCCATGACCTGCTGCAGGAACCGTCGCTGACCCTATTGCTGGCGGCCCAGGCGGCGCAGCTCGAAGGCGACGATGCCGCGGCGGAACGCTATTTCGCGGCCTTGGCCAAGAACGAGGAATCGGCGCTGCTCGGTCTGCGCGGATTGATCACCAGCGCCTTGAAGCGGGGCGATGAGCAGACCGCCAAGCAATATGCCGAACAAGCGATGAAGGTCGCGCCGCAGGCAAGCTGGGCGGCTGAAACGGCACATCGGCTCGAATTGAAAGTCGGCGAATATGACGCGGCCGAAGCCAGCCTGAAGATCTGGAACCGCAGCCAGGGCATCGATGCCCGGGCGGCACAGCGCCGACGCGCGGTCATCCTGACGGAAAAAGCTCGGCAAGCCTTGATACCGCATGCCGATCCGGCGGCAGCGCCCGATATCCCGGCGGCTGTCGCAGCGGCACGCGAGGCGGTCAAGCTGGCGAGCGATTTTGTGCCGGCGCGCTTCATGCTGGCGCAATTGCTGATCCGGCAGGGCAAGGCCAAGGAAGCCGCCAAGCTGATCGAGCAGGCCTGGAATACGAGCCCCCATCCGCTGCTGGCCGGTATCTTCGCCCGGGCCGAAGCCAACGAAACCCCGCTCGACCGGGCGCATCGGGTCGAACGGCTGGCACGCGTCAATCCGGGCAACCCGGAAAGCCATCGTGCGGCGGCGGCGGCCGCCTTGTCGGCGCAGCTCTGGGGCGAGGCCCGACGCCATCTCGACCGCCTCGCTGAGATCGAGCGCGCAGAAAGGGGGCCGGCGCGCGAGGTCGGCCCGCATGACATCAGCCAGAGCACGGCCCGGCTCTATGCCCGGTTGGAAGAGGGCGAACGAAGCAATATGGCCGCCGCCCGCGATTGGCTGGAGCGGGCTGCCGGTTTGCTCCCCGATCCCGTCTGGCTTTGCGACAAATGCGGCGCGCCGGGCGAAGCGGGCCCGCAATGCGGCCATTGGCAGGCGGTCTGCCCGCATTGCGACGCCATCGACAGCTTGACCTGGAAACGGCCGCAATTGGCGGAAATGGGCATCCTGGCCGCACCGGCCGGGGCGAGCCCCGCGACGGGGGCGGGCGAGATCCTCAATGAGTCCGGTCCGCTGCGGCGCTTGCCGGGCGAGTTAACCGAAGGACAGGTGGCCGCGGGCGAGACAGCGGGGGAGACAGGGAACGGAACCCCACCTATGGGTGGCTCTTCTGTTGACGCCGCGCGCTTGGTGAATTAGGTTCCCGCCCGCCGCTTCGGGCTGGCGCAACGGTTGCGCCGGGCCTGGAGCCCTTCCTGTCTTCGGGCAGTGCGTGCCGTTGTAGCTCAGGGGTAGAGCAACTGATTCGTAATCAGTAGGTCGGGGGTTCAAATCCCTTCAACGGCACCATCGATTTCACCCCTTTGCGAACGCTAGTAGAACAGGCCTCAGGGGCCAGGATCGAGACGATCTGGCCGTGGATCTCCAGATCGAATTCGCCGCGCTCCGGCAATGGGTGAATGTCAATCCGATCAACGAGTTGACGCATCTCCTCGATCGCCTCAGTTCTCGTTTCCGGAGTCGATAGTGCCTCGCCAAGCCGCTCGACGTACTGTCGGTACATCTCGGGCAAATGTGGATGCAGGGCGACGACGGTCGGATTATCGATCTCCTCCTGCGCCGCCGCCAGCTCGGCCCGTTCGGCTTCCAGGTCGGTCAGGGCAGCCCTCAGCGTCGGTGAGTTGGTCCCATCGGCGATCGCCGTGACGATGCGCTCGATCTTCGCCGTGACCTCCCGCAGCCGCCTTTCCGTGCCCGCCTGGCTGCGCGCCAGCTCGGCCTGGCGCTCTTTTTCCCCCTGTCGATATTCTTCCACGAACGTCGCCACGACCTCTGGCGCCAGCAGCTGGTCTCGGAGGCCATCAAGCACGCGCCGCTGCAGCTTCTCGGCCGGGATCCGCCGGCCATTCCTGCAGCTGCCGGATTCGCGGTTCTGGCCGCAGCCAAAGCGGGTTGCGTCGACCATGATGTAATTGGCGCCGCAACAACCGCAGCGGAGCAGGCCTGAGAGCAGGTGGCGCGGCCGCGTGCGCCTGGTGAGGGGCTTCCCGCCGAGATCCGCCAAGCGGGCCTGTACGGCGTCCCAGAGGTCCTGGTCGATGATCCTGAGCGCTGGCACATCGGTGGCGATACGCTCGCCCTCCGGATTGACCCTGGTCAGGCGCTGCCCCGTATCCGGATCTTTCCGGTAGCTCTGCCGGTTATAGGTCAGCCGGCCGATATAAAGCTGGTTATTCAGGATTCCGATTCCCCGCGCCTTGTTCCCGTTGATCGTGGAGGCATTCCATTTGCCGCCACGGGCGCTGGGAACGCGTTCGGCATTGAGGCGGCCGGCGATCGCACGCGGGCTCTCGCCGGCGGCGTACCAGGTGAAGATCTTGCGGACGACGGCTGCCTGGTCCTCGTCGACCTCCCGTTTCCCCCGCACCAATTCGCCGGCCGCGTCGATCGTCCGAACCACGCGATACCCGTACGTCTTGCCGCCGGGGATGCTGCCGGCGGCTGCCCGGCCGCGCTGGCCGCGTTTGATCTTCGCGGCGAGGTCTTTGAGAAAGAGCGCGTTCATCGTGCCCTTGAGCCCGATATGCAGCTCGTTGACCTCGCCCTCCGACAAGGTGATGATCTGCACGCCGGCATGGCGCAGCCGCTTGAAGATCGCCGCGATGTCTTCCTGGTCGCGCGAGATCCGGTCGAGCGCTTCGGCCAGCAAGGTATCGAAGGCGCCTGCGCGCGCATCGGCGAGCAGGCTGTTGATGCCGGGACGGTTGAACAGATGGCTGCCGCTGATGGCGGCATCGGCATATTCCCGACTGATCGAGGCGCCCAGCTGCTGGGCCCGCTCGCGGCAAATGCGGAGCTGGTCCTCGATCGAATGGCCAGACTGCAGGTCTGAACTATACCTTGCGTAGATGGCGGCGCGCGTCATTGTCGTTATGCGGTTCAATCGGCGGAATGGCATTCTGCGATGCCAAAGCAGCTCGGGCAAGCAATCGAGCGATGCGGAACATCGCGGGGTGGATCGCGCCGGCCGGGGGTGCCGGCGGCGCGGGTGGTTGCGAACGGCGTTCGCTTTTAGAACGGGATGTCATCATCCAAATCTCCAAGGCCGGTGGCGCCAGCGTTATGGCCGTAATCCTCCTGGCCGCCAGGGCCGGGATCCCGATCGCTAGGGCCGAGCAGCGTCAGCTCGCCGCGAAACTTCTGCAGCACGATCTCGGTGGTGTAGCGGTCCTGGCCATCCTGCGTGGTCCATTTGCGCGTCTGCAGCTGGCCCTCGATATAGACCGTGCGGCCTTTCTTCGCGTATTTCTCGGTCACCTCGACCAGGCGGTCGTTGAAGATGACGACGCGGTGCCACTCCGTTTTCTCCCGCCGCTCGCCTGAGCCCTTGTCGCGCCAGCTCTCTGATGTGGCGATCGACATCTGAGCGATCTTGCTGCCATCCTGAGTCGTCCGGATCTCGGGATCGCGGCCGAGATTGCCGATTAGGATGACCTTGTTCACTGAGCCTGCCATTTATCCCTACCGAGTTCGATACTGCTGATCTCAAGCGCCCTTGGCGTAAGTCGCAGGCTGCGTCGTTTGTGCGGGTCATGGCTGATGTAGCCATGCTTCTTCCCAGCATGAATGGCGTCGAAGACAATGCTCATGCTGTAGCCGGTAATCTCGGCTATGTTTCGATAGGTCGGCGATGCGCCGTGTGTGGCGATATATGTGTCGATGGCGCGCAAAACGTCTCCATGCCTTGGCGTCATGCGCGGATAGCGCGTCCGAAGGCGATTCTCTCTCTCCCTGAGTAGAATTTCGCATACCCAAACAAAACGAGTCTCAAGTTGGTCGATCGATCCCCGGATGCCACTCTCGATGTCTGCCAGCCAGCCCTGCAGCGTGTCGTCGGTGAGAATTTGGAAGTTGGCAGATTGCCGATCTTTATATCTGAGATTCATCGATCTCCATCCAACCGCACCAGCGTCAGAAACCGGCATGGATTTGTCAGCCATGGCTGACCTCCATCTCGCGGCGGATCGGCAGATCCAGGCCGCAAGCACGAACGGCATTCGCGAGCATGCGAGCATAGTTGTCGCGGGCAGCCAGCCGGCTATTGGGGATGATGCGGCCGGTGAGTGGCGCCGGCAGGGCGATCTGCCAGGCTGGATGCGGCGTCATGAGATCCCGCTTCTCGGTGGCGAGCAATGTCAGATCGGCATGCCTGATCATATCCTCGATATCGTCCGACATCGGCGGCAGGCCGAAGGCTTCGAAGATCGCGCTGTCGATAAGATTGGCCAGACTCCCGAGAATGTTCTGCCCGGCATAATGCGTGATGGCGCGCTTGAGTGGCGAGGTCCAGTCACCGAGATAGGCCTCATGCGCGTCGTGCAGCGCTGCATAAAGCACTGCGCGGTGGTTGCTGGGGTCGGTCTGCTGAACCAGCAGGGCGACGCGCGAAGAATGCTCGGCCACCGAATAAAAGAGGTCGCCGGCAAGGGCGCCATTCCAGCGGCAGAGATTGGCAAGGTGGGTGGCGATATCGCGCCAGTCCACCTGGGCGGCGGAAGGCGACAATAGATCGAAGCGGCCGCCGGTGGATGTCGCGATCCAGGGCGTGTAAGGGGCGGATGCGAAACGCAAGGACATCGAAGTGCCTCCTAAACACGGATCGGCATCAGGACCATCCGGAGACGGGAGTCCTGGGGGAAGGTGATGAGAACCGGCGAATTTGGCTCGTCGAAGGCCAGGGCGACGGTCGAGCCGAGTCCGCCATCGATCGCTTCATGAAGATATTTGACGTTGAAACCGACATTGAGTGGCTGCGCGAAGCCCTCGATCGCCATTTCATCGCGGGCATTGACGCCGTCCTCGCTGCCGGCACTCATTTCCATGATCTCGCCGGTGAATTTCAGCTGCAGGCCGCGACCCTTCTTGCCCCCGGCAAAGGGCCCGATGCGCGCTGTCATGTCGACCAGAGCCTCGCGGTCAACGGTGGCAAGGTGCGGGTTTTTCTTTGGGATGACGCGATCGGCGTCGGGAAATTGCCCGTCGATCAGCTTGCTCAGGATCGTCAGGTCTCCGACCGTCACTTCGATCAGGCTGGAATCCAACCTGACCGACAGGCTCTCCTCATCCTTAATCAATCGCAGGAGGTGGTGGACCGTCTCGCGCGGCACGATGACCTTGCCGGCCGCCTCGAAAGCCTTGACCATGTCGTCATCGGCCCGCATCTCGGCTCGCGCCAGGCGGTGCCCGTCCGTCGATTCGGCCCGCAAATGCGGCTCACCGTTCTCCGACGTGACGACCAGGAGATGAATGCCGTTGAGGTAATAGCGCGTTTCCTCAGTACTCATTGCATGGGCACAGCGGCCGAACAGAAATTTGAGATCGCTTGCCCCGATCTGCCAGGCTCCGCCGCCGGATAGGTCGCGGTCGACTGGAAAATCGGCCACAGGGAACGTGGGAAAGCGGAACCGGGTCTTGCCGGCCTTGCCCGTCGCCTGGGTTTCGTCGGCGGCCAGCTCGATCTGGCTGCCAGCCGGCGCCGCCGCAGCGGCACGCGATAAGGCCGTCGCGTCGATCAGGGCTGCACCTGGCTCGGTGACGTCCACTGTCATCGTAGTCGATGCCTGCAGCGTCAGGTCGGTGCCGGTGATGGTTAGGCGGGATCCGCGCACGGTTAGTTTGACACAGCCCAACACCGGCACGGTCTCACTGCGCTTGACGATCCTGTCGATCGCCATCATCGCGTTGCGAAGCACATCGCGCTCGATGGTGATTTTCATGAGTAGGCATCCTCCTCGGCTTCGGCCCAATTGGCCCAATTGGTTTCGGTAAAAGTCAGGCCGGCGGCTTCCTCGCCGCAGCGCGCGGCGAAGTCCTCCAGGATCTCCTCGCAATAGCGGGATGAGAGCGGGAAGCTTTCGCCGAGCCGCTCTTCGGGGCGGCATTCGATCCAGGGCGCGAGAGCGCCGTTCCGCTCGGCGTCGATCCAGACCTCGTAACTGCTGCGGTATCGGCTGCGCAGCTCGGGCTCGCGACGGATCGCTACGGGGCAACGCGCCTGGAGCTTCGTGAGCTCGTCGGCGACGCAATCGGGGATATCGGGCCAGCCGTAAAGTGGGTCCTTTTCCTTCCGGACCTGCTGGGCGAATTGGCCGAGGGGCATATCACTGGCGGCCTGGAGATCGAAGCCGCCCCAGGAGGCGGGTATCATTGGCGTAATTTCGGCCATGGTGACTGGACCTTCAATCGGTTGCGGAGATAAGCAGCTTCGCTGCGGTTTCTGGCGGCCTGGGCCATGCAGTCATCGGCGGCGTCGCCATCGCCGGCCGCGCGCAGACCAGCTGCTCTTGCGATCAGTGATGCCGCCTCGCTGATCAGCCGCCGTGCCTGTTGCTCGTCCGGTGGCACCGGGATCTTGCGGACAAGAGGCTTCTTGCGCAGGCGGCCCATGGCTAATCCTCCCTGGTCCTGAGGTGGCGCTGGATCGGCGCGAGGATCTCGGGCAGCTCATTGCGCCCCATCTCGTCGGTGATGCTGTCATCTTCGTCGAGGCATCGGCCGCAGAGCTCGATGTCGCCGGGCACCAGCGAGGCGGGCGTGTCGTCGCGCGTGGTTTTCAGGCGGCGGCGGCAGCGCGCGCATCGCTGCATGACTCAGTCCTTCCGCTCGGCGGCCGCCAAGGCAGCGGCGCCGGATCGGGTGAGGGCATATGGGGCGAGCAAGGAGAGATATCCGGCGGCGGCTAGTCGACGAATCATTCGGCGCTTGGCACCGCCCATATTCTGGCCATCCATGTACCAGGCGCCGCCCTTATCTCGGGCTGCCCTGAGCGCGGCGACCTGGCGTTTCGTGAAGTGAGGAGCCGGCATCGCTCAGTCCCCATCCTCTTCGGCTTCGCCGGTCTCGATCTCGTCTTCGACCTCTTCGTCCTCGGAGTCGCCGTTGACAGTGAGATAGTCCGGCCTCTCGATGCCGGCGAGGTCGAAGGCCGCCGCTTCCCAGGGCTCAAGATCGCTATAGGTGTTGAGGTGGAGCGAATGAGCGGCACATTTGGCTGCCTGGGCCAGGAGTGCTTTCTGCCCCATATTGCAGAGCTGTTTCCATGAGAGGCGGGGCGTTTCGAAATCGGCGGAATGCCAGAGGAGGACACGCAGGCTGAAGGTGGGGTCTTTCTCGATCGCTGCGCGGATACGCGGGGTCATCTCCCCCAATTCGTCGCGACGGCGTTCCCGTTCGGCGAATTCCTGTTGCCGGGCTGCTTCATCCGCCTTCGAGCTTTTCTCCGCCCGCTTTTTGACCAGTCCCTCATGAACTTCGATATTGTTTTGCCAGTCGAGGATGACCAGCACACCTGCCTTCTTCTTGTCGGTGCTGGGAAGCGGCTCGTACTCGCCGCGATGCCAGTATTCCTTTAGTTCGACCCACTTCCAACCCTCCGCGCGTTTCTCTGCGACGAGATCCTTGGCGGCGTCCTTCTGCAATTTCTTGAATTCCTCGCCGTCCACGAAGTATTCGCGGCCCGTGTCGTCTTCGTGGATCTCGCCGGTGTAGCGATCACGCGGAAACTTCGCTTTCTCCGCCGGTATCAAGTTGGCTGTCAGGCGCTGCCGGATCTCATCGCCGGTCCTGACGCCATAATTGTTGGTCTGGATTTTCTTAAGCAGCGTCTTTTGCCGCTTCTCATCGGCCGATGTCAGAGCCCGCGCCTGGTCGATGTTGATCACGCCCTCCGATAGGGCCTGTTTGACCGGCTCGGCCAGTTTGGTGACCAGCGCCAGGCGCTGCTGAACAAAGCGTTGCGTCTTGCTGATCTTCTCGGCGATCTGCGCCGTGCTCCAGGCGAGCTCGGTAAGCGCATGGAACGCTTCGGCCTCTTCCATCGGCGAAAGCGCTTCACGCTGCAGGTTTTCCAGCAGGGCCAAGGCGCGATGCTGGGCGTCGTTGGTCTCGATGATGACCGCGCGCATCGGCTGGCTGGCATCCCAGCGCTTCAGCACCTGGATGTTGAGGCCCGTGGCGCGCCAGCGGCGCTCGCCCGCGACGATGTGATATTTCGGCTCGTTCTCCTGGGGGAAGATCACTTTGCGCAGCACGATGTTCTGCAGCTGGCCATGCTCGAACAGGCTGTCGGCCAGGCCGCGCAGGGCTTCGGGCTCGAAGTCGCGGCGGGGATTGAGCGGCGAGGGGCCGATCTCACCCCACGGGATGAGCAGCTCGCCGGCACCGCGACCGCCACTGTCGCCGCCCTGGCCTGCATCGGGAATGCCCATCAGCTCGGCGACCGAGCGGTTGAGGATCGGCGCGAGCTTTTCGGCGGTGGGGATGCTGATGATCGAGGCCTTGCCGCTCACGATATCGGCGATGGTGGTCTTCGGCAGGCCGGCATCGCGAGCGAACTGGCGCTGGCTGATGCCGGTTGATTCAAGATGCGACTTGAGAATGGCGGAAATCGACACGATCCCTCCTTAACCCGAACGGCGTTCGCGGTATCTGGTTGTTGCGTGGCGCCGGTATCGGCGCGGTGTGGCTGCTAGCGGTTCGCGGGCGGCGCCGGAGTCAGATAGGCCAGGCGGGCGATGCGCTGGCCGCGCGGCCCGGCGATCAGCGCGCGGGTGTCATAGACCTGCTCGACCGTGTGCTGCGTCCCCTGGAACAGGACGGCCTGGCCGCGCGACACCGGGATGCCGACGCTCGGCGCCGGCTGGCCTGGAAAGGCGAGGATGCGGGCCGACATCTCAGGCCACCCGCTCGCGGTAGCGGCAGCCGCCAGGGAATTCGGGCGGCAGCGTCGATTTCGTGAGGCCGGCGGCGATGTCCTCATCGCTGAGATGGGGGCGAACGTCGTTCGCACTCAGATGCGGCGCGGCTTGGTAGGCCATCAGGCGGGCGACGTGGCGATGGATCTGCAAATCATCGGCGGTGAATCCGACGGCGAGCAGATCCCGCTCTTCGCAGCTGCCGAACACCCGATGCAGAGCGAGCATGGCGGCGGCCATTTGCGCGCCGATCGGCTTTTGACGATCGACACTGAGGGGAAAGGCGAAAGTCGCGTCCTGCTGCCGGACGCTGGCGATATGACGGGGCATTGGGTCTCCTCCCTTCTGAGGGGGCCGGGCGGCGGTACTTGGGCAACCGCCACCCGGCTGCTTCAAAGCGCAAACGCGTCGACCGATGATCGGCGTTCACTTAGCAAGCGGAGTATTCGCTAAATTTCGCGAATCAGTCAAGCGGAATTCGCGAAATTTAGCGATAAGGCTTCGACCATGGGGGCTGCTATTGTTCGGTTCGATTGATGGTGACCAACGAAATTCGGTCAATAGTGGTGTTGGGGCGAATCGAGGGGCGATATGGCAAACGGTGGCTCGCATACGAAGAAATTCCTCGCAAAAAAAGCGAAGCCGGGGGAAACCTTGGTCGCTGCGCTTGAAGGCTATAAAGGCAAGATGATGGGTAAGGGTGAGGAGGCGATGCATAACGGCGCTCTGATCCTGACCGATCAGCGCGTCGCCTTTTATCGTGCTGGATTGTTTGGCGAGATTTTTGAAACCATCCCGCTGGATAAGCTGAGCTCGGTAGAGACGAAGACGCTCCTCGGCCACAAAACGCTGTTTCTGCACACGTCCGACGATGCGATCGAGTTCCGGTCTTTTGAGAAGGGCGCCGCCTACCAAGCATTTGTCGATGAGCTGGAGCAACGTCGGCATGGCAGCAAACCAAATTCCACCCAGCCCGCGGCATCATCCGCCATCGATAAAATCCGGCAACTGTCGGAATTGAAAGCAGCCGGTGTGCTGACCGACGCTGAATTCGAGACGAAGAAAGCAGACCTTTTATCGCAGGTCTGAGGGACTAGAAGCGGCGAATCAGGCCTTTCACCCGGCCGATGATCGTATCCTCTTCGACCAGCCATTCCTCGGGAGGATAGATCGGATTGCTCGATCGGATGTGAATTCGCATTGGGTTCGATTGCGCGACTGTGCTCACGTGCTTGACCATGATGCCGTGCCCATCGAACACAGCAAAGATGCCGGCCGGGGACGGAATGCGATCGGCCGTATTGACGACGACGCGGTCGGCCGGCTCCAAAACGGGCAACATGCTGTCCCCGTCAACTTCGAGGATAAGCAAGTCGCTCGAACGGCCAAAAAAGCCCTGGGGCGCTGTCCAGACGTCCTTCGGATGCTCCACCTGCTCCGGTAGCTGGCCCGGTCCCATGCCGGCGCGGACCTCGACTTCTCGAATATCCTGGCCGCGCGACCCGGCACGGTGACGAAGCCGCGACTCGGGAGGTTGGACCTCTGCCGGTTCGCCATCGCCGAGGAGGACAGCGACGGTTGTGTGTTCTGCTTTGGCCAGTCGCTCCAGCACGCGCGTGCCGAGACTCTGGCTCTTTCCCTTGAGAAACGAGCGAATGCCACTTTCGCTGACGCCAGCCTTCTCGGCCCAGCCGTTGATCGTGAGCTTGCGCGCCTGCATGAACTTGCGAAGCGCGAGGCGTCGCCGCTCGGCGATTAGTTGGTCGGGATTGCCCTTAGGCATTTCGTCTCCGGAAAAGTCAGCAAAATCAATATGCTGATCGCGATATTCCGGCTCTTCGCGAAATTCCGCGATAGCGAAATTTAGCGAATGACTTGACGAGTTCGCGAAATTTAGCGAATTATTCGCGTCATGCACATCGACCTTTCTATTTCTCGGGTTCGTCATTATCGCCTCGCACAGGGTTGGAGCGTCCTCCGCCTGGCCAAGGCCGCTGGCGTGAACGAAAGCACGATCCGGAAGATCGACGACCCGAACTGGTCGCCAGTCGCGGATACACTGCGCCGATTGGAGCGAATCATTCCCCAGGA
The DNA here is from genome assembly GCF_034044715.1 of Dongia soli. NCBI lineage: Bacteria > Pseudomonadati > Pseudomonadota > Alphaproteobacteria > Rhodospirillales > Dongiaceae > Dongia > Dongia soli. Next base: position 1,208,391 of record NZ_JAXCLW010000001.1, read on the forward strand.
CTTCGATGTTCCGTCAGTCCCGGTGAACGACAATCGCGCTATGGATGATGCGCCGGGCGACGCGGCCAAGCCAGGGGTACGGGCATGACCAGTACCCTTCTGCTGCTCATTCCACTTCGCGGGCGTGGTGCAGGCTCGGCATCAGTTCGAGACAATTGGACGCCGATCCTTCGCATCATTTCGTGGTTCGTTGAGCGCGTGCCGGTGCAATCCCCGGTCCGTCTATTGCTGCCAACACGTTTTCCAGGTGGAGTCGGGCGGCTTCGTAGAGCGAATGGTGATCTGGGTTCCCACCCTGACGTGCTTCCAAAGTCAGGAGGCCTTCGTCAATGACCTCACGCAATTCGCCGGCTGTAACTAAGCCTTTCTTGATCAAAAGGTCCGCCAGCCTCCCCATGAAGACGGTGTTCGCTACCGTCATGCCGCGAAACCAGCACGCCATTTCCTCGTCACCCACTTTTCGCTCCTTAGCCCGAGTCGCAATGGCCAAGCGTAGCGGAGCCAGCACGGATGCGTCTATTGGCGCCCTCGTACGCAATCACCTATCAAATCAGGAGCGGCTTTAATGCGTCCCGGCCACAGTATGAAACCGCGTCCATCCGGGACGCTGAAATCAGCCATGACATCCCTGGTCGAGAGTTGCGGCGGGCAGGAGCGCGTCGGCCAGATCCTGGTCAAGTCACAATCGCAGGTCCAGCGCTATACCGATCCGCTGCATCCAAGGGCCGAATTATCATTGACCCAGGTCATTACCTTGGAAGCCGTGAGCGGACAGCCTTTAGTGACGGCCTATCTCGCCCTGCAGGCGCATCATGCCTTGATTCCGCTACTTGCCGAGGCGGACCTGCCCTTAGCGGTCGATATGGCGCGGTTCGGCGAACGCGCGGCGGCACTGTTCTCACGGTACGCGACGGCCATGGCGGATCATCGGCTGACGCCGCAGGAAGCCGGCCAATTGAAGCAGGGTGTCTCGGAAGTGATGCATGCTTTGGCGTCGATGCTGGCCGATCTCGATCTCGTCATTCAGGAGGGCGTGCAGCATGGCTGATGCTGGTGGGATCGCGGCCGATCGCTTGAAAAGCTTCATCGAGCGGATCGAGCGGCTGGAGGAAGAGAAGGCCGCGATCGGCAGCGATGTGAAGGAAGTTTATGCCGAGGCGAAATCCTCCGGTTTCGACACGAAAATCATGCGGCAGATCGTGCGCCTTCGAAAGATGGAAGCACATGACCGCGAAGAACAGGAACAACTGCTCGATCTCTACAAACAGGCGATCGGGCTCTAACGAGGCAGCGGGAAAACGTCATTACCTAGCGTGAGCCTGCGGGCAAGCAACAGCGCAAAACATCGGGCGTGACCAGGCCGGGAGAGTAGCGGCCACAGAATCGAGTTCGGCAGCAGCGTGGAAGAACACGCAGGCTTAAAAAATCGCGGTTCCGGCTGTGCGCACGGCCAGGGGGCCAGTCCACCGCACCCCGCTACGATAGCGGTATGCGTCCGCAGGACAGTCGGCATCGAGCCGGCCTGCCGAAGCGAGTCCCGTCCATGAAAAGCAGTCTCCGGCTGCGAGGGGCGGGCTGTCCGGGGCGGATCAGGCAACGTCAAACCTGGCCGATGAAATGGCCGCTCTAGTGCGGAAAGGCGTGACAGCCGGAAGAGACCGGCAACCCGGATCAGCGGGTTATCTGATCACCCTTCTGCAGCCGTCGTCTCCCTAAGCTGCAGATTGGAAAACGGAGGGGCGCCTGCCGGGGGCTGCTAATGCCCGGCATCACTTGCATGTGCTTGGGGGAAGCATGATCTGCCGAACTGCCATCAATCAAGCCGGCGTCGCGCGTCTGTCGACGCCTGAGCCGCGAGGTATCTTCGTGCTGCACGAGACCGGTGGCCAGCCGATCTCGCTGGTCGGCTGGCACGCAGGTAAGCGTCGATCGCGCGTCATCACGGACGAGCGGGCGCTTGGTTTAATGCGTCAGCTGGCGATGTCGGCACTCTCAGGAGAAGCATTCCGCATCTGGGCTGACGAGGACGGCGAACAAGAGTTGGGTGTAGTCCTGCCGATCCATGGGCTCAATCTGATCGTCGATCTCGCGAATGCCGTTCGCGCCAACCATGCGGCCTTGCTTCGGGCGGCAAAACTGGCAGGTGCGGCATGACGGGCGGTGAGGCTCGGCCGATCCAGACCGAGGATATCAAGGTAAAGCTGTCGATCGACGCCGTAATTGGCAACGTCATCGCCCTGAGGCGCTCCGGTGCCGAGCTGATCGGGCTCTGCCCGTTCCACCAGGAGAAAACGCCCAGTTTCTTCGTTCATCCCGGCAAGCAGCTCTATCTCTGTCGTGGCTGCGGCGCCGGTGGCGATGTCGTGACCTTCTACCGGGAATATCATGGGGTTGACTTCAAGGAGGCCATCTTAGCCCTGGCGCAGCTCGCCGGGATCCCGGTGCCGGAAGAGGCGATGCTGCAGGCCAAGCCGAAACAGAGCCTGGCGCCGAAACCGGCCGCGCGCGCCGGCGCCGCAACCACCGTCGGGCAAGAAGAGCGTCAGCGCCGGCAGCTGCAGGACAGGATCTCGCTGATCTGGCGCGAATCCTTGCCGGCCAATGGCACGCCGGTCGAGACCTATTTGCGGGGGCGGGGTGTCGATCTCGAGGCGATCGACGGTGTGCCGATCACGCTGAGATTCCATCCGGAGCTCGCGCATATTCATAAGGAGACCGGGCAGCGCAGCTGGTGGCCCGCCATGGTGGCTGCAGTGCAATCGCCAACCGGCAAGCTCGTCGCCGTGCATCGTACCTATCTGGCGACGCCCGATGCGGCGGGCCGGGTGCGGAAAGCGCCGAAAGACCGCGTGCCGAAATCCAAGCTGATGCTCGGGCCCTGTGTCACCGGCGGCACGCGCCTGGCGCCGGCCGGCGAAAGGCTAGGCATATCGGAAGGCATCGAAAACGGCTTGGTGGTGATGTCGGCGCTGGCGCGCGCGGGAAATCCTCTCCCGGTCTGGGCGGCCTTGACGCTCGGCAATATCGGCGGTGGTGGCGAGCCTGGCTATCCATCCAGGCGGCATCCGATCGATCCGGAGAAGCGGGTCCAGACCGAACATCCCGACATGTCGCGTCCCGGCATTGTGTTGCCGCCGAAGGTACGGCAGGTGGTGATTCTCGGCGATGGCGACAGCGATCCCTATTGCACGCGGGCAATCGTCAATCGCGGCGTTCGGCGTTGGCAGGCCGAAAGCCGAGAGGTCGAGATCATCTGGGCCAATCCCGCGATGGATTTCTGCGACATGGCCGGGGGCGGGGAATGAGTGCTTTATACGATAGTTCTTCGAAACGCATCCAGTTGCTCGCCGATTTCGGCTCTCCATTTTGGAAGAAGTCGACTGACGTTTGGGTTTGCTTTCGCGAGATCGCTCTCGATCTTCTCGTAGAGAGCATTCAGGTTGTTGGTAATCTCAATCGGATCTGCGGCCAATGGAATAACCGTCTCGTCGAGCGCCCTTCTTACATTCCGCAGATTACGCAAAACGACCTGAAGCGTGTTACAGCCGTCGACGATTGTGTCGCCTCTGGCTTTGGGCAACTCGCTGGCCAGCCCCCAAATCGCATCAATGGTCGAGATAACGATGTCATCGAGGTCATCAAGCTCCTGACGCACCGATTCTCGCATATGTTCGGACGCTGCTATCTGAGGCAGGTTTTGGCAAATCCGCAGCTTGTGCTCGAATATCTGATTGCAATTTGTGACGGTCCTCAGCTCCAGCATCCTGCCCAGAGATGCCTGTTTAGTTTTGGCATCCCTCTCATCTTTCCGGCGCTTCCAAGCTTCGACGCCGACGAGCGCTACCACACTTATAATGGCGACGATGCCTGTGAAGAGCGTCTGATACCCATATGCAAGCGCCCCCAGATCGCATGTGAGAAGACCACACCACGTATCCATCGTGTTCCCCAGGTTAAAGGAGCCGCCTCGTGAGCGGCCTCGGCGCCATGATGGCCGGTGGCAACGGCAGGGGCAAGCCTGACAAGGAGTGGTATCCAACGCCGCGCGAAGCGACGGCGGCCTTTCTCCGCGCCGAGCTGGGCAAGATCCTCGATCTCTGTGACGGCTATGTCCGCGAGCCAGCCTGTGGTGACGGCGCGCTCGCTTGCGTGCTCGAGGACCACGGCCTGATGGTCGAGGCGTCCGACCTGGTCGCGCGTGGCTACGGCGTGGCCGGGCTTGATTATCTGACGTGGCGCCCGAAGGGGCGAATGCCGGGCATCATCACCAATCCACCCTTCTCCCTGGCTGAAAAGTTCATCCGTCACAGCCTGGCCCTCGGTGCGCCCTATGTCGGTATGTACCTCAAAGCCAGCTACTTCCACGCGATCGACCGGGATCTGCTCTGGGGTGAGCATCGCCCGGCGATGATCTATGCGCTGACCTTCCGCCCGGATTCGCTCGGGCTCGGCGCGCCCACCATGGAGGCGGGCTGGTTCGTCTGGCGCCGCCGTTACCGCGATGACTTTGTCGATGCCGCGGCCTATCGCCGCTTGGGTAAGGTTGATGAGTAATGAGTGAGAGTGCCAAGCCGCTCGCCGGCATCGCGGCCATGTTCGAGAAGCCACAGCCCCGAGCGCAACGCCGTGATCTCGATCTCGCCAAGCTACCTCGGAACGACTACGGCAACGCGCAGCGGCTGATCGAGCGCTTCGGCCGCGATCTGATGTATGTCGATGAGCACGGCTGGTATGTCTGGGACGGCCGAAGGTGGTCGGGCGAAGCAGGCGATGTCCGGGCGCTGATGATGGCGCATCAGACGGCCGAAGCCATCAAGAAAGAGGCGGCGGCGCTCAAGGAAGAGATGCTCGGCATCTTCGACCTGCCAATGGCAGATCGTCCGCCTGGCTTCGACCGCGAAGAAACCGAAGATGCGATCAAGAAGCACTGGTCCTTTGCCGTAGCCAGCGGGAACACCAACAAGGCCAATGCCATGCTGCAGGCCGCGATTCCCTATCTGCGGGTGTCGCCGCGCGAGCTCGATGCCGATAACTGGCTGCTCAATGTGTTGAACGGCACCTTGGAGCTGCGGTACATCACCGGCGACGGCCATCCCGGTATCCGGTTACGAGAGCATCGGCGGGAAGATCGCATCACGCTGCTCGCAAATGTGACCTATGATCCGCAGGCGCAGGCACCGATCTGGAATAAGACGGTGGATCGGGTGCTGCCGGTGGCGCCGGTGCGGATCTATCTGCAGACTTATCTCGGGCTTTGCCTAACCGGTGACGTCTCCGAGCAGAAGATCGCTATTCTGTCGGGTGTCGGCGCCAACGGCAAGTCCACCATCGTCGATGCGGCGCACCATCTGCTCGACGATTACGCAGCGATCACGCCCATCCAGACGCTGATGTATGACGATCGCCGCAGCGGCAGCCAAGCCTCGCCTGACGTGGCGCGGCTGGAAGGCAAACGCCTTGTCCTTGCGTCCGAGCCGGAGGTGGGGCAGCGGCTATCCGAATCCTTCGTCAAGATGGTGACCTCGGGTGAGCCGATTGCAGCCCGACATCTCAACAAGGGCTTCTTCGAATACCTGCCGCGCTTCAAGCTGGGCGTCTCGGTCAATATCAAGCCGACGGTGCAAGGCCAGGATCATGGCATCTGGCGCCGCATCACCATCGTGCCCTTCGATGTGGTGATCCCGGAGGAAGAGCGCGACAAGCAGCTCGGCGAAAAGCTGGTGCCAGAACGCAGCGGCATCCTGAATTGGTTGCTCGAGGGCCTGACCCGGTGGTTTGCCGATGGCCGGCTGGTGACGCCGGATGAGGTGAAGGCCGCGACCGAGGATTATCGGGAAAGCACCCAGCCCTTCAGCCAGTTCGTGAAGTCGGCACTGCGCGAGTCGCCCGGCGCGACCGTCACGGCGAAGCGTGTCTATGAGCTCTACAAGGAGTGGTGCGACGCCAACGCCTATGAGCCGCTGTCGCAGTCCAAGATCGGCCGCCTGCTCGACAACATGGGTTTCAAGAAACACAAGGTCGGCATCGTCTACTACGTCAACACCGAGCTGGTGGTGGAGACATTCAAGCAGCCGAAGCCGGTCGAAACAGATGACGATGACGGTGGTGGCGATGGATCGCCGGAGCCGCCGCCGCCCGAGATGGACAGTTAAGTGTCCACGGCGCGCAAAGTGTCCACGGCATAAGTCCTTGGTTTTGTTGGTGGTGACGGACAGTTGGACAGTTTGGACAGTTTTTCCCATGTACGCATAGGCCTTCTCTTTCGCTTATAGCGATGGCCTTCCGTCCAGACTGTCCAACTGTCCACTCCCTCCAATCTCTCCAAAGACTTAGGCCCTTTTTCAACTGTCCACCAACTGTCCATAACTATCCAGCAAGGTGGTTATCGGAATTTTTAAGGGGAATTCTGATGGGAAAGCTGAAAGCGAACCTGAAGGCGATCGAGAAAAGCGCGCGGAAGAAGATCAGGAAGGACATCCGCTCCTATGCGATCAAGCCGAGCGATGTCGTGACCGATCCCGCCGTCATCCTGCGTGACCGCGCGGGCGTGGCGATCGCTGTCAGCAATGACGACTTCGGCACGACCGAGCGCCGCCAGCATGGCGAGGTGAAGATCGAGAAGGAAAACAGCGATACCCATGCCCGCGTCATGACGGCGACGGTGCTGGATACCATGCTCAACCGGCGTGAGCTGGATTTCGACAAGGAGAGCGGGGACCATCAGCGCCTGTGGCTCGCCGGTGATCAGCTGCGCCGGGACTTCCATATCGCCGGTATGCAGCCGCGCGTCGTGTCGACCTTGATGCAGTTGCCCGCCGGCAAGGGCGAGATGTCCGACATGGCCATCGATGCTCGCCGTCGCATCATGCTGGCCGGTCGCGCTGTCGGCCCCGTGCTCGAACCGATCCTCGTGCATGTCATCTGTCATGATCTGCCTGCGAAACACTATGGCCGTGGACGTGGCCTCCGAGCCGAGATCGCGAACATCACCATGTTCCGCGCCGCCATCGCCACGCTCGCCTATCACTATGGCTATTGACTTCGAACATATGTTCGATTTAGCTTCCTCCCCAATGATGACGAATTGCGCCCGCCACTCCTCAGAGTCGCGGGCGCTTCCGTTTCAAGGACGTGTTGTTATGGATGATCTCTTTGCCAACGCGCCGATCCAGTACCTGATCGTCGGAAGCGATGAAGCTGAGAGAGGGCTAAGCCCGCACGTCACGCGGACTGCTACCGAGATCATTGCAGCCGTGTTCGCTCTCAGTGACAGGATCACGCATGTCGCTGTGGCATGGAAACTTAACGTTATTGCCATTGTCACAATCGGCGGGGAACTATGCAGCGCTGACTTGGAGACGCTGCAGGACCTCAAGCCTGTAAGCCTAGTCCTTACTGTGCGAGCTGCCGAGTACGCCGAGGGCCAGGCGCTCATCCGATCGGCTGGCGCCCTGCCACCCCCGGGGGTCGCGGGTCCTTCCTAGGGGGTCCGCCTCATACGGGCAACGCAGCCGCAGGGTTTCGCCAGTTAGTGACTAAATTGAGAGCCTAAATTTAGTCCTTTAGCGCAATTGAACGAGTTGAGATATGCAGACGGTGCAGGGCATTGCCACTGCGGCGGCGCCGCTGCTCGCGAGCGCGAACGCCGTTCGTCGGTTGGTCACGAAAGGTAAGCTGGCTGAGATCGTCGGCGTCACGCCTGGCCGCATTTCTCAGTATCTCCGCGAAGGAAAGATCTACGGAGATGCCATCGTCGGTGAAGGTCGGAACGCCAGCATCGATGTCGACCTGGCCTGCAGCCAACTCGGCGTCACCCTCGATGCGGCGCAGCTCGCCGCGCAAGGGAGACCGGTGCCAACTGGATATCGAAGTCCAGGGTCTGGCGAAGGCAGCGATACCCCAATCCCGCTGAACGATGCCCAGCATCGATACCAGCAGGCGCGGGCCGATCAGGCAGAGATCGCCTTGCGCCGAGCGAAGCGTGAGGAAGAGGAAGAACGCGGCGTCTACATCCGCACCGAAGACGCCAAGCGGGAATGGACCCGTACCCTGACGGAGATCCTCGTAAGCCTGGAAGAGACGATGCCAAAGATGGCCGACGCACTCGCCGCAGCGTTGCACATCGATCCGAAGGCGGCCACCGTGATTCTTCGCGGAGAGCTGCGCGCCTGGCGGGAAAGCGTTGCGTCGAACGCGCGGGCAGCCGCTGCCAATCAGCCTGAGGTCCTAGAGGAGGACGATCCGGCGGGAGATTAATTTATGCCTGATGGTGGATTTCTCGCGAACCCTCGTCGGATCGTTGCGGACATTGTTGCCGAGACAACACAGCCGCCGCCGCCTTTGGACTTAAATCGGTGGGCGCAGGACAACGTCCGCTTCGGGTCGGAAAGCTCTATCCGTGGTCCCTACAACCCGGAGCTATTCCCGTTCTTCACGCGGCCCTTGGAGGTACTGGGGCCGGAGCACCCCGCACGCGTCGTCGTAATGAAGAAATCGGCGCAAATTGGTGGCACCGTACTCGCGCAGATATTTCTCAGCGCCTCGATGGACATGGACCCTTGCGGCGTCATGTACATCCATCCAACCGAGGTTAACGCGGCGCGCTGGGCCAAAACCAAATGGAAGCCGATGATCCGGCAGTCGACGGCGTTGACTGCGATCTTCGGCAATGCCAAATCGCGGGATAGTTCGCACAGCCTCCTGTTTCAAGAAAGAAAGGATGGTCGGGGTTGGCTGCAAATCAGTGGCGCAAACTCGGCATCGAGTCTTTCGATGCTCAGCGCAAAGAAGCAGATTCAGGACGATCTTTCCAAATGGGAATTGAATGACGCCGGCGATCCGGAGACGCAGGCGGATAGCCGCAGCAAAGCGTTCGCCTGGGCGAAGATATTCAAGATCAGCACGCCGCTGATTGAAGACGGTTGCCGGATCACCAAGGCATTCCTGCGATCGACTCAGGAACATTACCATGTGCCGTGCCCGCATTGCGGCCATCAACACCCGTTGGAATGGGAGAATTTGCAGAGCTACATCGAAGCCCACCCGACCGATGAGCCATGCTTCACCTGCCCTAGCTGCGGCGGGCTGATCGAACAGCATCACCGGTACCAAATGAACCGGCTCGGCAAATGGGTTGCTCGCAATGCCTTGGCTGTGATGATCGGCTTTTATCTATGGGCGGCCTATTCGCCTTTGGAAAGCTGGGTGAACATTCGTGATGCATGGCTTGCGGCGAAAGGTGACCCGGCGAAAGAGCAGGCTTTCCTAAATGATACCGTTGGGTTTGCCTACAAAGCTGCCGGTGAGTCACCGCCATGGGAAGCGATCAGAGATCGAGCGGCCGCCGGCGAGCTAAAGCTTGGCGAGATCCCGGTCGGCGGCCTGCTGCTTTCGCTGGGCCTGGACTGCCAGAGCGATCGTGTTGAGTGGCATTGCGTTGCCTTCGGCAGGGACCTGCGCCGCTGGACCATCGAGTATGGTGTTATCGAAGGTCACATCTCCGATGGCGAAACACGGCGCAAGCTTGACGAACTGGTAAAGCGCACCTGGCCGGATAAATTCGGCAACCGGCGCCAAGTCGGCATGGTCGCGATCGACGGCAACGCTTGGACGGATGATGTGTTCGATTGGGCGAAGCGGCATCCAGCCAGTCGCGTGATGATGGTCCGCGGCGCGAAATCGGACCTGGCACCATTACTGGTTAAGGTGAAGCGGGAGAAAAACAAAGAAGGTAAAACCGTCAAGTATGCGGGGCGGTTTTTCAATGTTGGCGTCTCCCCCATGAAGATGTCTCTTTACAAGAATCTGCAGAAGCTCGATCCGCTCGAGCGAGGTTACTGTGGATTTCCCGTAGGGTTGGATGACGACTATTACCAGCAGCTCTGTGCCGAGCGGCGAACACCCAAGAAACGCAAAGACGGCTTCGTCGACTATCGCTGGACCAAGGATGCGGCGCAGCGAAATGAAGTGCTTGATACGGCCCTTTACGCGGAAGCGGCTGCTATCCGCCTGGGCTGGCGAAGTAAAACCGACGACGCCTGGGATCAGCTTGAGAAAGAACTGGAAGCCTCTCGCGGCTCCGGACAGCTCGATCTCGAGGATATGTTGCCGGCCGCGCCGTCGCCGGCAGCATCGCAGCCGTTAACGAACGGAATCTCTTTCGCAAGTAGGTTGGCTTGATCATGACCAATGCAGAACGTGACGCGTTGCGGGCCGAGCTGCAGACGCTCGTGAAGGCTCGGACAGAGTTTCTCACCGGCAAGCGAGTGGTCACCGCTCAGTACAATGGCAGAAGCGTCACCTATGCGGCTGCGGACCTCAACGAGATTCGGCGGCGGATTGCCGAGATCGAATCTCGCTTGGGGTTGTCACGGCGCGGAGCCATCGGCGTTCGCTTTACTCACCGCTAGGTCGGGAGGATATCAACATGTCTAACCGTCTTGGCACGAGCGCGCTCGTGAACGCCGATGGCTCGCCGATGCTGCCTGTCAAATCGGCTCGCATCCCTGCTTATCATGCGGCGGATTTCACTGGGCAGGACCTGGCGGGCTGGCATCCGGGGCTGGCCTCAGCCGATATGGACCTGCTCTATGAGCGGGATGCCATCACGGCCCGTATCCGCGATATGGCGCGGAATGATGGCTGGGCCAGTGGCATCGTCAGCAGCGAGTTGGACAATGTCATCGGCAGCGGCCTCCGGCTATCGGCAAAGCCTGACTGGCGCGCGCTCAATCAGACTCGGGAATGGGCTCATGACTGGGGCACGCGCGCAGAAGCTCTGTGGCGAACCTATGCCAATGATCCGGGGAAATACTGCGATGCAAGCCGTCATTCGCAGATGGGCGGCGTCTTCGGCCTCGGCTATCGACACTATTTGCAGGATGGCGATGCTCTGGCGACGCTGTTGTGGAAGCCGGGCAGAGGCGGGAAGTGGGCGACGGCGGTTCGCGTGATCGATCCTGACCGGTTGTCGAACCCGCTCAGCCAGATGGATAGCGATCACATTCGCGGCGGCGTGGAGATCGATGAAGATACCGCGGCGATCGCTTACTACATCCGTAAGCGGCATCCGGCGGACATACCGTCCGCGAGCATGAATAGTTTTGTGTGGGAGCGTGTTCCACGTGAAACGGCTTGGGGCCGTCCGGTGATTGTCCACTTCTACGACAAGACGCGCGATGGTCAGACACGTGGCGTGGGGCGCCTGACGCCCATCTTGGAAAAACTCAAGATGGTGTCGAAGGCCAGCAAGGTCGAACTGCAGGCAGCCGTTCTCAATTCGATTTTCGCGGCATTCATCGAAAGCCCGTTCGATCACGAGCTGCTGACGGAGATCCTCGAAGAAGGAAATGGAGCGAAGATCAATGGCTATCAGGATGCCCGCGCGGCGTTTCATGCGCAGCGACAGGTCAGCCTGAATGGCATTCGCATTCCAACGTTGTTTCCGGGCGACAAGTTCAGTTTTCAGACGGCGGCTCGGCCCAATGTCGCCTTCGTGGAATTCGAACGCGCCATGCTGCGCAACATTGCGGCGGGCACAGGTCTCAGCTACGAGCAAATCAGCAGGGACTGGTCGCAGTCGAATTACTCGTCGGCGCGGGGTGCTTTGCTGGAAACCTGGAAAACCTTGATCACACGGCGACGGGCCTTTGCCGCCAGTTTTGCCACACCGATCTATGGCGCCTTCCTGGAAGAGGCTATCGATCGGGGGGAATTGGAAGAACCGGCGGGTGCGCCCAGCTTTTACGATGCGCGGGCAGCTTATTGCCATTGCCAGTGGATCGGGCCCGGCCGTGGCTGGGTCGACCCGGTCAAGGAAAAGCAAGGGGCGCTGATCGGCATCAATGGCGCCATGTCGACCTTGGAAGCGGAGTGCGCCGAGCAAGGCGTCGACTACCAGGAAGTCATCGAGCAGATCGGGCGTGAAATAGCTGAGCTGCCGAACGGCGTCTTGCATCCTGCGCAACGGGATTGGGCGCAGTATATACGGATGCAGGGCGGCCAGCAGGAAGAGGAAGGGCAAAAGGCATGACGCGGGAAATCTTGCTCGGGCAGGCCGCATCGCCCAGGCCGGTGCTGTATCGACGAGATCGCTTCGCCGAGTTTTCGGGCCTGTTGCGTCAGGTGGCGCAGATGACCGAGCCGCCAAAAGGTGCCTATGTGGAAGAGGCGAACGACGATCGCCGTCGCCTCTATCATCTTGCCGGCAATGTCGCCGTCATCCCGATCAGGGGCATTCTGCTCAACCACTTCCCGTATGTGGGCTGGCCTTATGCGACGGGCTATGACGCCCTGTACTGCCAATTCGCTCAGGCCTTCACCGATCCGGAGGTGAAGGCCATCGTCTCCTATATAAATAGTGGCGGTGGCGAAGTGGCCGGGTGCTTTGATCTCGTCGATTGGATCGCCGAGGCTAAGGTTACCGATGGTAAACCGGTGCTCGCGGTGCTGGATGAATGTGCCTTCAGCGCGGCCTATGCACTTGCATCCGCTGCGGACTCTATCGCCGTGCCGCGCACCGGCGGCGTCGGGTCGATCGGCGTCATCATGGCGCATTACGACATGTCGGGGTGGCTCAAGCAGGTCGGCCTTGATGTCACCTTGATCAAAGCGGGTGAGCATAAGGCTGACGGAAATGCCTATGAACCATTGCCTGAGGCCGTTGAGGAGCAATGGCAGGCTGACTGTGAGGAATTGCGGGTCCTCTTTTGCGAGACCGTTGCTCGAAACAGATCAGCCGCCGGTGTCAAGGTGAGCGTCGATCAGCTGATGAGCACCGAAGCGGCAGTTTTCGAGGGTCCGTTGGGGCTGGCCGCAGCAATCAAGCTCGGCCTGGCTGACGAAGTCATTTCAGCGAGGGCGGCGATGAACCGGGTCCTCGATCAGATGGCCGGCGCATAGCAGCATCGGCACCATGGGGTCGCGTGCCGGCCCATCACCCACAATCAGGAGACTGACTATGCGCAAGTTTGGCGTATTGGCCGGCTTTGGCCGGAATGCGGCGCGTGTCGCCGAGGAAGAGGCCAGGAAGAAGGCGAAGACCGCCAAAGCCGAGGAAGATGATCAGGACGAAACCGAGGCTGAGGACGAGGAAGAAGACGCCGAAGAGGAAGCCGCCGAAGACGACGACACCGACGAGGGTGACGCAGCGGCCGAAGACGGCGAGTCTGATGAGGATGACGAGGACAGCAAGCAGGATGCTCGCAAGGCACGGCGTCAGGAGCGCAAGCGTTGCCAGGCGATCGTCACCTCGGCGGAGGCTGAGGGCAGACTGGCTTTGGCCTGCCATTTCGCATTCGGGACATCGATGAGCGTGAAGTCGGCGATTGCCGGCCTCAAGGCTGCGCCGAAGGCCGAAGCGGGCGGCAAGGGCGGCCTGGCTGCGGCCATGGCCCAGCTCGGTAATCCCAAGCTTGGGATGGACGGCAAGAAGGCCCCGCAGAGCCGTGCCGGCATCGATCATCGGGCGATCTACGACAGATTCAACGGCGCGAAGTCGCGCTAACCCATCAATCTCGCGGCCGGAGATCGGCCATCCACTCTAGTGCATGGGAGTTACCACATGCCTCAGGTCATTAAAGAGGGCCGGTATACCGGCGAATTTATCGTCTCCGAAGCGAACGGCCATCGCAGTCGCGAGCAGGTCGTCTTGTTGGCGGGAGAAAACCTCGAAGCCGGATCGGTTCTGGGTCGCACCCTGGCCGGTGCGGTTGCGGCTGCCCAGCCGAAGGCCGGCAATACCGGCAATGGCGTCATGGGCGCCATCACAGTCGATGGTGCGGCGAAGATCGGCCAGTATCTTTTGACCATCACGGCGGCGACGGCAAATGCCGGCAGTTTCACGGTCGAGGATCCCGACGGCATCGAGGTCGGCAATGGCGACGTGGCCGCAGCCTTCGAGGGCGGCGGTCTATCCTTCACCCTGGCTGACGGGGCGGTGGATTTCGGTGTTGGTGACGGCTTCGTCATCGCGGTCTCGGGCGGCACCGAAAAATACAAGCAGTGGAATCCCGCGAGTGACGATGGCTCGGCTGATGCCGTTGCCGTCTTGTACGACAATGTTGATGCCACCGATGGTGATCATCGTGCCGTTGTCATTTGCCGGGACGCCGAGGTAAACGGCCAGTGTCTCGCCTATTTCGAGGACGCCGAGGCCGACGACATTGCCTTGGCCGCCGCCCAGCTCGCAAAGCGCGGCATCGTCGTCCGATAGGCGCCAGCCCGCCTTCCCATGTGGCGCAGTAGCGCCTTTTCATTTCGATAGGAGAGCTCCCCATGGCGTGGGAAATCCCGAATATCTTCACGGGCAACGCCTTTTCGGCGATCAGCCTGACCACCATGATTAATAATGTGCCCTATGCGCCCAATTTCCTCGGGTCGCAAAACATCTTCGCTGCCGATGGTGTGCGGACCACGGATGTCGGCATCCTGTCGCGCAACGGTGCGCTGGAAATCGTTGCGACCAGCGAACGCGGTTCGCCCCCGCCGCAGAGTGGCCACCCCAAGCGAGATGTTCGCAAGGCGACCGCCGCTCATATTGCACTTGAGGGCACTGTTTATGCCGACGAAGTGCAGGGCGCCTTTGCCGATGGCATGGTCAGCGGCCAGCCGGAGCTGGAAACGGCACAGGGCCTGCTTGAGGATCGGCTCAATGGTCCGTTCGGCCTGCGAGCTCGGATCGAACTCACGCATGAATACCATCGCCTCGGCGGCATTCAGGGCATTGTCGTCGATAAGGATGGATCGACGCTCTACAACTGGTACCAATTCTTCGATATTGCACCGATGGCAGATGGCGCGACGAATTTCGGAGCGCTCACCGCCGATAAGGGCACCTTCGAGATGCAGTGTAACAAGTGGGTGCGGGAGATGCTCAGGGAGCTCGAAGGGCTGCCGGTCACGACAATGGTCCCGGTCGTCTTGTGCGGCGATAATTATTATGACCAGGTCTATTCCAACAAGGAAGTGAAGGCTGCGCGGGCCACGTCGGATACTGGCCGGGACTCCGATGTCTTCAAGGAGATCAAGGCCTTCAGCCACTTCTATTACGGCGGCATTACCTGGGCCAATTATCGCGGCACCAAGGATGGCAAAGTCGGCATCGGCACCGACGAGGCTCGGTTGTTCCCGATGGGTGTGACTGGGCTCTTCCAGATGCTCTTCGCCCCGCCTGACATCATGGGGATGACGAATATGAAGGGCCTGCCGGTCCATGCCTTCATGCCGCCGGAGCGTCAGACCAGTCGTCAGGCGGTTGTGGAAGCACAATCGAATCCGCTGACTATCTGTCTGCGGCCACGTGCGTTGCGCCGGCTGACCATGACGGGCTGATCTCTAAGGCGAACGGCGTTCGCGATGACAGCGAGGGCGGCCTAGAGCCGCCTTCACTGTTTCAGGGAGGTGCTTATGCCGATCAGCATGAAGGTCTCGATCGATTTCTCGCAGTTCAAGCAGGCGCTGAGCCAGCTCGGCGAGAAACACTTCCGTGCCGCCGGCATGATCGCCGTCAACGACACCGCGCGCCAGGCCAATAACCTGGCCGTCAAGCTTGTCGCCAAGGAAAGTGGCCTCAAATCGTCGGATGTGCGGAAGCGCGTACGGATCATCAGGGCCAGCCGATCGACCTTGACGGCGATCGTGCGCGGATCTGGCCGGGCATTACCGCTCTATACCTTCAATGCGCGCCAGACCAAAGCCGGTGTTTCGGCGAAGGCCTGGGGCAAACGGAAGGTCTATCGCGGCTCGTTTATCGCGACCATGAGGACCGGCCATGTCGGCGTCTTTACCCGCACCGGTGATGATCGGCTGCCGATCAAGGAGCTGTTTGGTCCAGGCGTTGCTGGAACGATGGGCCGGGCGGAAGTCCGCGCGCAAATCGAGGCGCTGATCCGTGAAAGGCTGCCCATCAATGTGAAGCGCCAGATGGAACGCCGTCTTCGGGCCATTTCCGGCAAGGCAAGGCTCGCAGCGGCGGCGAAGAGCAAGCTTCGATAGCGGAAAATTGGAGGCGTGGCGGTGGCGATCGATTTTGACGAGCTGGTCCTGGCGCCTTGCCAGGAGATTTTCGGCGCCGATGTGCTGTTCCAGCCGAAATCCGGCGGCATCTTCCACCTCAGAGGCATCTTCATCGGCGATTTTCAGCCGGTTGAGGTGACGACCGAGGGCGTAGTCCAGGGGCAGACCCAGGTTATCGGTCTGCGCCGGCACCTGTTGCCGCAAGAAGTGCGTCCACGCGACCTTTTCATCATCACCGACAAGCGTGGTGTCGCTTGCACATACGAAGTGAGCGAAGTCCAGCCCGACAGCGAAGGCGACGTCCAGGTGCATCTCTTCACAAAGTGAACGTTGAGGGCGTTTCCATGGCTTTTCGATCAGATCTCCGCAGGCGCACGGTCGCTGTGCTAAGCCGGGCCGCACTCGTGCCGAACGGCCATGTCCACAACAGCCGGAAATTGCCGACGGAGCGCGCGGAGCTCGATGCAATCTCGGTTTTCACCTTGAATTCGGAGCAATCGGGGCCCAACGCCTGGATGTCAGCGCCGCAATTCGATGCCGAAACCGAACTGAGTATCGAGGTGGCCATCGATGACGATGACGATGAAGCTCTTGCGGACAAGATCGACACGCTTTGTGAGCGCATCGTCGAGGTCCTGTTGACCGATGCCGACTGGGTCCGCGCCATCCAGGGCGTATCTTCGGTCAACACGGCCATCCGGCCCGATACGAAGTCGGACAAGCGCACCGCCGGCGGCACGATCACCATGACGGTGACGATGAGCCAGATCTACGAGCCGGTTGTCACGGACGATTTCGACAGTACCGAAATCAAAACGGACGTGATCGATCCGATCGCTGATCCGAACAAGCAGTACCCTGGCCCTGACGGCCGCATCGAGGTCAGGCAGGTCATCGACCTGCCGCAAGACTGATTCAATCCGCCATTTCGGCCAATCTTTGGAGCCTGCCATGCGCGTAAAGCCTGCGCCGGGGATGACGATCGTCGACCCGGATCGTCACGACATCTTGCCGGCCGAAGGTCGGAACGTCCCCGAAACCGCCTATTGGCGTCGCCGTCTCAATGACGGCGGCATCGTTCTTGACGCGTCCGAGCAGAGTTCCGCGCCGGCCGCAGCTTCGCCGAAAGGAGCTTAATCATGGGGGTCTCTTTCAATCATATCGACCCGGCGACCCGCGTTCCGCTGTTCTATGCGGAGCTGGATAACAGCCAGGCCAGCTACTACCAGAATCAGCAGCGCGCGTTGCTGATTGCCCAGATGCTGCCCGGTGGCACCGCCGAGCCCTTGAAGCCGATCCTGATGGGCGGCCTGGGCCAGGAAGCGGCGCTGTTTGGCGCCGGGTCGCACCTCGCCCGCATGGTCAATGTCTATCGCCAGAATGATGCCTTCGGCGAGATCTGGTGCTTGCCGATGCCGGCCGATGAGGCGGCGGTCGAGGCCGAGGGGACGATCACCATTGCCGGCGTCCCCACGGCGGGCGGTACGATCTATCTCTACATCGCCAATCAACTAGTCAAGGTGAAGGCGCTGCCCGGCGATTCCGCGACCGTGATCGCCACGGCGCTGAAGACCGCGATCAATGCGCTCACCTCATTGCCGGTCACCGCCGCCTCCGAAGCCGGCGTGATCACGTTGACGGCAACCCAAGCGGGTCTCGCCGGCAACGATATCGACCTTCGGATCAATCTCAACGGCGCGGTTGGTGGCGAGACGACGCCGGCCGGAATCACCATCACGATCGAGGCGATGAGCGGCGGCACCGGTGCACCCGATGTTGCTGCCGCCCTGGCGGCCAAGGGAGACGAAGAATTCGACTTCGTCGGCATCCCTTACACCGACGCCGTGTCGTTGAACGCGATCCGAGACGAATGGGATGAGGAAACCGGCTGCTGGTCCTGGTTGCGCCAGGTCTATGGCCATGTCTTCTCGGCGAAGCGCGGCACTGTCAGCGGTCTGCAGACATTCGGCATCACGCGGAACGATCCGCATGTCACCATTGCCGGTTACAACGATAGTGCGACGCCGCCTTGGGAAGTAACCGCGGCTTGGGTTGCGCAGTCGGCAGTATCGCTGCGCATCGATCCTGCCCGTCCGTTGCAAACGCTGCCGCTGGTCGGCGTGTCCGCGCCGCCGATGGAAAGCCGCTTCAGCATCAGCGAACGGCAGACGCTTCTCACCTGTGGTGTCGCCACATCGACGACCAGCCGTGACGGCGTGGTGCATATCGAGCGGGCGGTGACGACCTACCAGCGCAATGCCTGGGGCCAGCCAGATCCGTCCTATCTCGATGTCGAGACGCTCTACACGCTGGCCTATGTCTTGCGCTTCATGAAGCAGGCCATCACACAGAAGTACGGGCGGCACAAACTGGCGAATGACGGGACGGCCTTCGGGCCGGGCCAGGCCATGGTGACGCCGAAGGTCATCAAGGCCGAAATCGTCGCGCAGTACCGGGCGCTTGAGGAGATGGGGCTCGTTGAGAACACGGATCTGTTCAAGGCAAATCTCATCGTGGAGCGCGCCGCCGACAATCCGAACCGGATCAACGTCCTGTATCCGCCGGATCTGGTGAATCAGCTGCGTATTTTCGCGGTGCTGGCGCAGTTCCGTCTGCAATACCCGGCAGTCGCCGCTTAAGCGATCCAGGCATAGGAGAATTAAATGGCTGACAATCGCATTGCTGGCGTCTGCTATCTCAAGGCGGACGGCCAGCAATTCGCCCTCAAGGGCGATCTGACGATCAACATCGACAAAGTGACGCGCACCGGTGTGGCTGGCGCTGACCGGGTGCACGGCTTCACCGAAACGGTGAATATCCCGTTCATCAGCGGGACCGTGTCGCTCACCAGTGATCTCTCGATCGAGAAGCTCCAGGCGATGACCGATGTAACCGTCGTTGCCGAGTTGGCGAACGGCAAATCCTACATCTTGCGAAACGCTTGGTCGGCGGAATCGCGTGAACTGAATGCCAGCGAGGGCCAAACACCTTTGCGCTTCGAAGGCAAAAGCGGGGAGGAGCTGACCTGATGGAAACCATCGATTTGCAATACCCGATCGCGGCGGGAAGTGCGCAGATTTCCCGCATCTCGCTTAAGAGGCCGACCGTGGGTGACATGAGAGCGATCGAAGGTCAGAAATCCAAGATGGCTGCTGTTTCGACCCTGTTGGGCAAGGTCGCAACCCTTCCCGATCATCCGGACCTGCCCGTCACGCCGTCACTGCTCGATAAGCTCGATTTCACCGACTTCGCGGCACTCACCGAGAAGGTTGAAAGTTTTTTGCCGAAAGGCCGGGAGACTGGCGAGAACGACTAGCCGATCTCGCATATTTCTTCCGGTTTCAGCCTTCCGAACTCATGGCGATGACCTGCGAGGATCTGGATTTCTGGACCTCGCAGATACATCGCCTCCTGGATGAATTCAAACGGAGCGACGGAACATGAGCGAGGAAATCGACGTCAGCGCCGTCGTGAGCTTGATCGATCGCGTGACTGCGCCGATCGACCGGATCATGAAGCGGATCGATCGCGTGACGGAGCCGGTAAAACGCGTCAACCGAGCGATGGAGCGTATTGGTACTGCTGCTGGCTTCCCTAAGATCATGGCCGGGTTCAATGGTGTCAGCTCCTCCGTGCTCCACCTCGGTGGCGCTATCGGCAATCTGCTCGGCCCGTTGACCGCGATCGGCAGCGGGCTGACCTTGGCCGGGCTCGGTAAGACGATTTCGGACTTCGCGGAGTACGGCGGTCACGTTGACGATCTGTCGACGCGCCTCGGGGTTTCGGCCAAGGCGGTCCAGGAGTGGACACATTGGGCCAAGCTGGGTGGCGTCGAGCAGGATGCTTTGGAATCGAGCGTCGGCCGCCTAAACCGCAATCTGGCGGACTTGGCGAACGGCAAGAACAAGGAGCTGCCGGTCCTGTTTCGCAAGCTGGGCATTAGCGCCAAGGATGCGAACGGTCATTTTCGCAACGCAGAATCGCTGATGCCGGATCTGGCGGATGCGATCCAGCGCATTCATGACCCGATCGCCCGGACGGCTGTTGCCACTGCGCTGTTCGGCAAGACCGGAGCGGATTTGCTTCCGGCTCTTAAGGATGGAGCCGAAGGGCTCAGGTCGGCGGGCGAGGAGGCGCGAAAGCTCGGCGAGGTCCTGGATGATGACGCAATTGGCAACGCGGCATCGTTCGGCGATGACATGGATCGTCTCGCCGGCGCAGCTCGCGGGCTGGGCTTTAACATCGCATCCAAGCTGCTGCCGTCTCTGTTGCCGTTGATTGAGCGGCTGACGAAATGGATCACGGCAAATCGCGAACTGATTTCAGCTCGCATAAGTGACGTTGTGTCGAAATTGGCGGCGGCTCTGGAGCGGATCGACTGGGATGTGGTGGGACGCGGTGTCGCCGATTTTGCATCCGGGATCAGCCGCGCGGCTGAGTTTGTCGGTGGCTGGCAAAACGCCCTGATTGGCGTCGTTCTCTTCATGAATCGCGATCTGATCGGGTCGATATTCGGCGTCGGCAGCGCAATCGTGAAGCTGGGCGGGTTACTACTGGCGAATCCGGTTGTGGCAGCCATTGGCGTTGCCGTGGCGGCGATCGCCGGCCTCGTCTATGTCGTCTACAAGAACTGGGACAACATCGCCAATTGGTTCCAGGCCAAGCTGGACGCGGTTAAGGCAGCCTTCGACAAAGGCTTCCTGAGCGGCATCCTGACGCTTCTTGAGCAGTTCAATCCGACCCGGCTCTTTGCCGAGGCGATCAATGGCCTCGTCAACTATCTATTCGGCATCGACATGTTCAAGATCGGCTCCGAGTGGATAGACGGTTTGGTCAAGGCGGTCACCGGAAAGATTTCGGATCTCGGCTCGGCCATCCAAAACACGTTGTCGGGGCTGTTGGACTTCGGCGGCTTGCTCGGGGGAGACCAGCCGGCAATCGCTGCACCTGGCGTGGGCAAGGTTGCCGGGGGCCGGGGGCCATTGCCGCCCCGCATCCCGCTCGCGGCGGCTCAGGCCGCTTTACAGCCGGCGGCAGCGACGGGCCAGGTCGGCATCACGGTAGATTTCCGCAACGTGCCGCAGGGCGCGGAGATCCGCTCCAATGCACGGGGGAACGCGATCTCCGATATGGAGGTCGGGCGGAGCCGCCAGGGCGCTTTATAAAAGGGATCACCGGCATGTCTTGGAGAGACTCGCTGCGGCCCGCCAGTTTTCGGGGGGCGCCGTTCTTCGTTGGTAAAACCGGCGGTCAAGGTGGCCGCCGGCTTGCCAAGCATGAATATCCGCTGCGTGATGAGCCGTTTCAGGAGGATATGGGCCGCGCCACAAGGCAATTCACGCTCAGCGGCTATGTGCTCGGCGATGACTACATGCCGGCACGAGACGCCCTGATCCGTGCCTGCGAGGCGCCAGGGCCCGGAACATTGGTCCATCCCTATCGCGGCGAATTGCAGGTCGCGCTGGAGACCTTCAGCTACAGCGAGACGGCGGAGGAGGGCGGCATATGTCGCTTCGATCTTTCCTTCGTTGAGGCGGGTGAACGGAAGTTTCCGGCGCCGGCGGTCAATACCCGGAACAGCGTCTTTGCGGCGGCGGATCAGTCGACCGAGGCCTCGCTCAGCGCCTTCGACCAGATCTATGAGTGGCTGCAACTCCCAGATTTTGTCATCCAGACGGCAGTCAATGGGGTTGCCGACCTGGCAGCAGTGCTGGCGGGGCAAGTGCAGTCGGTCACATCCGTGCCGACTGAGCTGGCTGCCGATTTCGCCGATGCGACCCGGCGCTTGGCCGTGACGACGGAAAGCATCGTGCGCTCGGCTGATCTCGGCTCGACACTGGCCGGCACGCTCTCGCTGTTCCGCCTGCAGACGGCCGATGCCGCCCAGGCGATGCGGGGCCTGCAGGCGCTGCGGGACTGGCAGGTCTCGATCCTCGCGCCGGTCTATCAGACGGCGATGCGGGACCGCGAGGCAGCCAATGCCGCCGCGATCACGGCACTCGTGCGGGAAGTCGCGGTGGCGGAGCAGGCTCGCGCGGCAACCAGCCGGCCGCTCTCATCCTACCAGGAGGCGGTGGCGGTCCGTGATGCTCTGGTCGCGGATCTCGAGGAGGTCATCGTCGGGGCCGGCGATCGTGGCGACGACAATGCCTATCTAGCCCTCACGGGGCTGCAGGCGACAGTCACGGAAGACCTGACGCAGCGCGGCGCCAACCTGAAGCGCATCGTCTTCACGGAGACGGGCCGCTCGCTGCCGTCACTAGTGGTCGCACATAGGCTCTATCAGGACATCGATCGCGAAAGCGACCTGATCGGTCGCAACCCATCGCCGCATCCCGGCTGGATGAAGCGCCGGCTGGAAACACTGTCACAGTAACGGATCGCGATCATGCTGAGCTTGATGGTAGGCGGCCAGCTCTATGAGGGCTGGACCGAAGTCACGGTCACGCGTTCTGTCGAGAATGCCGTGTCGACCTTTGACCTTGGCCTGTCGGAGAAGTGGGCGAAGAAGGTTGGCGATGATAGGGCTTTGGCGCTGATGGATCAGTTGAACGGCACGCCCTGGCGCATTCAGCCCTGCATGCCCTGCGAGATCCTGATGGATGGCGAAACCGTCATCACCGGCTACGTGGACAGCTACAATCCGAGCTATGCCGCAAGCGATCACGGCGCACGCGTGACGGGGCGGTCCCGCACGGCGGACGTTGCCGACTGCTCGGCGATCGTGCCGGGCGGTCAATTCACCGGTTACGACCTCGGCCAGATCGCCAGGACGCTCTGCGCCACGGTCGGGGTCGGTGTCGATATCGAGACCGACCTCGGCGCGCCGTTTCCGGACGTCCAGGTCCAGCAGGGGGAAACGATCTTTGAGCTCATCGAACGGTTGTCGCGCCTGCGGGCAGTTCTGGTCCGCGATGCGCCGAGCGGAAATCTCGTCCTTGCCAGGGCTGGCAAAGGCCGCGGTGCTGGCTCGCTACGGCAAGGCGTCAATATCCTCAGCGCCAGCGCAACCCTCAGCGCCGCCGAGCGATACAGCGACTACATCGTCAAGGGACAACAAGCTGCAACAGATGCGATCTCTGGGACGCAAGCGACTGAGCCGATAGGCAAGGCGCGCGATCCCGGCATCACCCGATACCGGCCGAAGCTGGTCATTGCCGAGGGGCAGACCGATATTGCGACGGCGGTGGAGCGGGCGACCTGGGAAAAGCTGACGCGGGCAGCGAACGGCGTTCGCGCAACCATCACGGTACAGGACTGGCGGGATCCGAATAGTGACCGTCTTTGGGCGCCGAACGAGATGGCCTATGTCGACAGCAGCTGGCTCGCTGTGCAGCGGGATCTGCTGATCGCCGGCGTCACCTATCGCCTGAACGAAGGCGGCACGACCTGCGAGCTGAGCTTGGCGCCGCCGGAGGCCTATACGCCGGAACCGGTCGATCCAAGCGCGGCAGCCAACCTTGGTGGTGCTTTCGCCATCCTCGATCAGAAGGGTGTTCTGTCGCCGCCGGTCGGAAAGAAGGAAAGGCCAGTATGAAGGAAGCCCTCCGGGACCTGACCCGGCGCATGCGCATGGCAATCGCCAAGGTGGTTCTGTCTGGGGTCGATGACAGTCCAGGCCTGCAATCGGTTCAGCTGCGATTGATGGCGGATGAAGCCAAAGGTGGCCTGACTCATCTGCAGCATTACGGCTTCTCATCCAATCCGCATCCCGGTGCGGAAGGTGTGGCCTTCTTCATCGGCGGCAACCGGGATCATGGCGTTGCGCTCAATCTCGACGATCGGCGCTATCGGCCGCGCAACATCAAGGCTGGTGAGGTCATCCTGTACACCGATGAGGACCAGCTGGCTGGCGGTCACCGGATCCACTTCAAGCGCGGCCAGGAGATCGACATCTTCGCCGGCAAGAAGGTGACGATCCAGGTCGGTGATACGACGCGGCTCGAGCTCACGCCCGCCGGTGTCAAGCTGATCACCCCCGATTTCCAGGCCGATCAGTCATGAGCGGTGTCGCTGTCCACGCCCTCGATGCGGCCGGCGGCGCCCAGATGACCGAGGCCAATACCTGGTTTCGCGTCGAGCGGGAGCCGATCGTGGTGATCGGGGATCTTGTCGCCGCCCATGGCGATCCGCCCCATTCGCCGCCGCCGCCTATGGTCGAGGGATCGGCCTGGTTCCGGGTTGGCGGCATTCCGGTCTGCCGCGAAGGCCATCATGCCGCCTGTGGCCACGCCACCAGCGGCCGGCCCTGGTTTCGCATCAATCCGTAGGGATATCAGATGGTCGATTTCGTCCATACCTGGTCGCCGGAGATCCTCGCCGGCGACTGGCTGCTGGCTGCCCCCGGTCTGGCGGATGATGCGGATCTCCGCACCGCCGTCATTATCTCGCTCTTCACTGATCGCCTCGCGCGCCCGGATGATGTCATCCCCGATGGCACGACGGATCGGCGCGGCTGGTGGGCGGATAACGACGATGACGGCCTGATCGGCTCGCGGCTCTGGCTGCTGTCACGGGAAAAGACGCTGGAATCGGTGCGGCAGCGCGCGATCGAATACAGCACCGAGGCGCTGCAATGGCTGATCGATGACGGTGTCGCCCAGCAGGTCGGGGTGGATGCCAGCTTCAGCGGCATTGATCGCCTTGACCTGGTGATCACCATTTACCGCAACAGCGGCCAGTCGGTCGAGATCCGCTTCGATTGGGTCTGGGACCAGATCAAGGGCTTGCGCACTGACGCCTATCGCCAGGCGGCCTAATCAGCGAACGTCGTTCGCTTCTTTTTTCGGATATCGTCATGCCCTTTGTTCGACCTCCCTTGACGGAGTTGCGCAGCCGCGTGCGTAACGATTTCAACGCGCGTCTGCCTGGCGCCGACAGCCGCCTGCGGCAGAGTAATATCCGCGTCTCGGCCGACGTGATGGCTGGCCTTGCGCATCTGGTCTATGGTGCGCTCGACTACTTGGCCAAGCAGGTCATCCCAGACACGGCCGAAGCACAGTACCTCGAGCGCTGGTGCAACATCTTCGGTGTTGTCCGGAAAGGCGCCGAGCGCGCAACTGGTAGCATCCGTTTCGCAGGCACCGATGGCGCCGAGATCCCGATCGGCACGATCGCCCAGACCGGCAATCGTGGCGCCAGCTACCGGACGACGGCGATCGGCGTCATCGCCGGAGGACAGGCCGTCATCGCAGCCGAATCAATTGATCCGGGCGAGCTCGGCAACAATGACGCCGCCGTCAAGGTCAATCTGGTAAGCGCCTTGCCCGGCATCGTCGCTACGGCGGAGCTGGCGAGTGAGATGGTCGGTGGTGCCGATGATGAGCCCGATGAGGATCTCCGCACTCGGCTCTTACTGGAGCTGCAGAAGCCGCCTGCAGGCGGCAATCAAACCGACTATGAACGCTGGGC
Source organism: Dongia soli (assembly GCF_034044715.1). Lineage (NCBI taxonomy): Bacteria > Pseudomonadati > Pseudomonadota > Alphaproteobacteria > Rhodospirillales > Dongiaceae > Dongia > Dongia soli. The sequence continues at coordinate 1,233,816 of NZ_JAXCLW010000001.1, forward strand.
ACTGGAAGTGCCTGGCGTCACACGGGCTTGGTGCTCCGGAAACGAATTTGGGCCGGGAACGGTTGTCGTGCGTTTCATGATGGACCGTGTGCGCTTGGAGCAACAGGGCATTCCGACAGGCGATAGCTATCCCAACTATACGGACGATCTGAAACTTGTCGCAGATCACATCGCGCCGCGTCGGCCGGTGACGGCGAGCGTTTTTGTTGTCGCGCCGATCCCACGCCCAATTGATATCGTGGTCAAAGCCTTAACCCCTGATAGGCCGGAAGTTCGAGCCGCTGTTGAAGCGGAATTGCGCGATCTGTTTCTGCGCTCAGCGCAGCCTGGCCTGACGATTCCGCGATCATGGCTCTGGGCCGCCGTGTCGACCGTCAGTGGCGAATATAGTCACGAGATAATCGACCCGGCCGAGGATGTCATCATATCGACAGCGGAGATCGCAACTCTCGGCGACCTATCCTTCGTGGAGTGATCAATGGCAGAGACGATCGATCCGCTCTGCGGCTTGACCAATGAGGATTTTGGCCAGCTCGCGCTCGATCTTCTGCCGCAAGGCTTCGCTTGGCCGCGCGACGAAGACACGGTTCTTTGGAGCTACTGGATGGCGGCGACCGCCGAACTGCGGCGTCATCACGATCGATCTTGCGACTTGCTGGAGCGCGAAAGCTTTCCCTGCGCATCTCAAGAGATGCTCGGAGATTGGGAGCGTTCCCTCGGCTTGCCCGACGCCTGCACGCCGGCGGGACTCAGCATCCGAGACCGACAAATCGCGCTGTGCTTGAAGCTCGCCGAACGCGGTCTGCAGACGCCGGCCTTTTTCATTCATATCGCCGCCGTCGTTGGTTTTGAGATCGAGGTCATTGAGCACTTCCCGCCACGCGCCGGGATCGTTCGTGCGGGCTGTTTCCGAGCGGCCATCTGTCCCTATTGGTGGTCGGTGCGCGTTCTCAATCAGACGGTGCGCCGGGCAGCGGCCGGTTGCTTCGTCGCCGGTGCCCCAGTCTGCGAATTGCCCAATCTCGATCTCTTGCGCTGCGTCATCCGCCGTGCCGCACCCGCCCATACAATTGTCACCTTTGAAATCGCGTAAGTAAGAGGAAACCATGCAACGGATTGACATTCCGACAGCGGTCGCTGTGAAGCCGGCATATCCAGCCGGTGGCGTCCCGGGCTTTTGGGCGAACTGCAATCCCAATACCGGTGATGGCGGTACCTTCTTTGATGCCAATTGGGCCAATCGCGTCCAGGAGGAGATCGCGGGCGTCATCGAGGGGGCTGGCATTGATCTTGATGCGGCTGATGACAAGCAAATGTATCAGGCGATCCTCGAAATCATTGCGAATGCAACGGCCGGCCTGCAATTCGGCGGCAGGTTTCTCCGCGTCGTTTCCTTCAACGCCGCCGGCACGTTCACGTACAACAGGGCAGCGGACTGCAAATCGGGCTATGTCATCGTCAAAGGCGGTGCCGGGCCGGGCGGACAGCCAATCCCGAAATCAAGCGGTGGCGCGGCTGGCGGCGGTGGCGGTGAGGGCGGCCGGGCCGAAAAATTCTTCGCCGCTATGCCGGCAACGGCAACGGTCATCGTTGGCGACGGCGGCACGCCCGGCGCTGCTACGGATGGCGGTCTTTTCACCGGCTCACAAGGCGGCACGAGTTCCTTTTCCGGCGTTTCGGCGACGGGCGGCAGCACCGGGCAAAACGGATATACGACCAGCGGCACAGCCGGCGGTGCCGGCGGTGCCGGCGGCCAGGGGAGCGGCGGAGACCTCAACTTCAAAGGTCAGGATGGCGGGTCGGGCACCGGCTCGCCGACGGCAGGCAATGGCTCAACTGGTGGTGTTGGCGGCGGCCTCGGTGGCGGCAGAGGCGGTAGCGGCAGCCCTCAGCAATCTGCGCCTGGTTCGAATGGCGGCGGCGGCGGTGGCGGTTCTACCAATGCAATCGGAAACTCGACTGCAGCCAGTCCTGGCGGTGCGGGCTTTGTAATCATTTTCGAGATGACCTGAGGTAAATCATGATAACCAAGGCACGCATTCAAAACGGCGCTGTCGCCGAAACCCTCACCCTTGCCGATTGGGACGGGGTTTTTCACCAGGACTTGGTTTGGGTCGAGACCCCGGCCGGGCTCGATGTGAAGCCTGGATGGACCTATGACGGCGCGTTTCATGAGCCGCCGCCGCCGCCGCCGCCGTCTCAGGAACAGTTGCTCGTGCATCTGGCGACCCGCCGCTGGGAAATCGAGACCGGCGGTATGGAGGTGAACGGCGTTCGCGTCGCCACGGACGACCGGTCGAAGTCCTTGATCAACGGCACGAAAGCCTATCTCGACGCCAATCCCACTGAGGTGGTGCGGTTCAAATCGGAAGCTGGTTGGCTCTCGGTCAATCTCGCAACGATCGACACCATCTTCAATGCGCTTGGGGCGCATATCCAGACCTGCTTCGCGGCGGAAGAGGCGGTCGGTCTGCGCATTGCGTCCGGCGAGTTGGTGACGGTCGAGGCCGTCGATGCGGCGCTCACGGCAGCCCTGTCGTCTCCGACCTCAACGGTGTGAATGGCCTCTGCATCACATCGGCTGAGGCTGTAATGGGAAAACGATATGCAGAAAATTACGGTAACATTCGATAACGTGGGGCGCTGTACTGGCAAATACAGCGGCAATATCACCGCTCGGCCGGACGCTGTGCAACTGACGCCCGAACAGGCAGCCGTGCCGCTCGGATTGCTTCGCCTGGTAGGCGGCGAGGTGATCGTTGTAGAGCCTGCGCCGCCAGGGAAGGAGGCCGTCGCCGACCTTCTTTCTTATGCGGCAACCAAGCGATGGCAAATCGAGACGGGTGGCACGGAGGTCGGTGGCCTGCGGATCGCTACCGATGACCGATCCAAGGCGCTGATCGATGGCGCGAAAACATTTCTCGATGAGCATCCAGCCGAGGCGGTCGACTTCAAGGCGGAAAGCGGCTGGGTAACTGTTGATCTTCCAACAATCCAGGTCATATTCGATGCCCTTGGCGCCCATATTCAGAAATGCTTTGCCGCCGAAAAAGCGGTCGGTCTGCGTATCCAGTCTGGCGAGTTGACGACCTTTGAGGCCGTTGATGCTGCGCTGCAGGCCGAAATGAACGGCGGTGCTGCATGACCGCGCAATTGACGAACTTGGAGTGCCGCCAGGGCGATAGTCTGGATCTGCTAATCGAGGTTCACCAGGACAGCGAAACCGGACCGGCATTGTTGCTAACGGATTACTCAGCTCGCATGCAGGTGCGTAAGCATATCGCCGATCCGGTACCGGCGTTGGATCTGTCGAGCGCCGGCGGGGGCATCACGATTGATGGCGATGCAGGCACAATCACTGTGTCCATCTCGCCGGATCAGACCAAAACCATTCCGGTGCTCTGCGATCGCGGGATTTTCCCTATCGTGGAAAACTATATCTATGACCTCGAGATCCATTCGCCGCAGGGCGCCGTGACGACGCTAGTTATGGGTAATTTCACCGTGTTCGCCGAGGTAACCCGATGACTGGCATCAATGTCGTTGCTGTCGTTAAGCAAATGGCCGCAATTCCTGTCGTCGTCAATCGCGGCTTGAAGGGTGGCGACGGCGCAAATGGTTGGTCGCCGATTCTCGCGGTAGTCGCCGATGGAGCTCGTCGCGTCCAGCAAGTGACAGACTGGACCGGTGGCACCGGGGAGAAGCCAGCGACAGGTAAGTATGTCGGTGCAAACGGGCTGGTTGGTGCCATTGCCGATGCGATCGACATTCGCGGCGCTGCCGGAGAGGATGGCGAGGGTGAAGACGGCACCAATGGTTGGTCGCCGGTTTTGGCGATGGTCGCCGATGGCGCTCGCCGTGTCCAGCAGGTGACCGATTGGACTGGCGGCACTGGCGACAAGCCGGCGGCCGGCAAGTATGTCGGTGCGGGCGGGCTAGTCGATGCGATTGCCGATGCCGTCGATATCCGTGGTGCTACCGGTGATCCTGGCGATCCGGGCCAGCCCGGGGCAGATGGCGCTGACGGCTCCGATGGAGATGATGGTTGGTCGCCGGTATTTGCGGTTGTTGCTGATGGCGATCGGCGCGTCCAGCAGGTCACCGACTGGGCTGGCGGCAGCGGTGCAAAGCCTGCCGTCGGGAAGTTTGTCGGTGCGGCTGGATTGGTCGATGCGATCGCCGATGCTGTCGACATCCGGGGCGCTGCTGGTGCCGATGGCGCGCCAGCGCCACGATCCTTTCAGGCGCCGGTGCGTGCAGGCGGGATTTACTGTACGCCAACAACTTATGGCGGCTTTGCCGACCAATCCTACTGGGACATGCTGATTCTCCAGCCGATATGGTTTAGTGAGACGCAAAAGATTTCAGCGATTGGCGTGGGTGTTGACCCGAACGGCACACAGCCCGGCCGCAAGGCTCGACTCGGCATTTATGCGAGCGGGCCGGACAACCGCTGCGGGGGCTTGCTACTCGATGCGGGCGAGGCAGATCTTTCGTCGGGCGGATTCGCGAGCATCGACATCGACTATGAAATGATCGGCGGTACGATTTATTGGCTGGGTGCGGTCATCAACGCGCCCGAGGCCGATGACTGGTTGTATCTGTATCAGGCTGATGCCCTGGGCGGAGAGATCAATTGGATTTTAGGTCTATCATCGGCAAACGAGTTCTTTAATGGCATTCCAAACGGGTGCGATTGTTCATTCGGCCCGCTGCCTCCAACAGTCACGCTTGATAACGTGCTCGGCGGCCCGTGCGTTTTCGTGCGGGTCCAGTCTCAATAGAATCGGCTGACCAAAAAAGGGATGATCGGATGGACAATCTGTTGCCGCCCGACTTGCGCCAGGCGGTCTGGAGCTTTGTCACGACGCTGGCGCTTGCTCTCATGGGCCGGATGGGTTGGCATGTTCAGCAGGTGCAAAAGCGTCAGCGGAAATTCTGGTCGACGCATCTCATCTGGGAACTGCCGACCGCCTTGGCGAGCGGTTTCGTCGCTGACGGCATCGCAGAATATTTCCATCTCGATCCGAAGCCGACGACGGCGGTGATCATCATGGTCTCCTATCTCGGCCCGGCCGGCATCCAGGCGCTTCTGACGAGGCTGGTCGATCGCTTCGTCGGTCCCAAAGGTTAAGCATGCCAATTCAAACACACGCACATTGGTCGGTGAAGCCGACCGATGACGGGGTCGCTTTGACCATCGATGACGGTCGGTTCCCCGAAATTCTCAAGCTGCCGGCCGATCAGGCCTGGCAACTCACGGAAGACATCAGGAGGTTCATTCCATGCCCGCCGAGCTCTCACAGTATCTCGACGAAAAAACCATCCGCGCCGGCATCAAGCTGATGCTGCTGCTGATCGGCCTGCTGCTGGTCGTCGGCAAAACCCGCTGGCTCGATCGCCGGGCCGGTCTTCCTTTCAAGGATGCGCTCAATGAAATGCGGAAAGATCCTCGCGCTCTTGCTGACTATTACGGCCGGCGCTTCCTGGGCATCTGCCTCCTGGTCAGCGTCGCCCTGCTCGCGATCTGACTACGATATCCAGATTGCTGCGGCCGTCATCGAATGGTGGCCAGATGTCGCGCCCGATACCGGCTTCTATGCCTGGAAGGCGCAGCTCTGCCAGGAGTCGCGCCTCGATCCGCGAGCGGTATCGCCGGCGGGTGCCAAAGGCTTGGCGCAATTCATGCCGGGAACTTGGCGCGAAGTGGCTATCGAGCTTGGCCTGGGCAAGCGAACGGCGTTCGACCCTTGGGCGGCAATCGATGCTGGCGCCTATTACATGGCCAAATTGCGGCGATTTCCCGATTGGCGGCGCTGGCAGGATCCCGAAAGGCACCGCATGTCGCAGGCGAGTTACAACGCCGGCCCTGGCAATATCCGCAAAGCCCTGCGTCTCTGCCCGGCGCAATCCTGGTCGGGTGTGGCGCGGTGCTTGCCGACCGTCACGGGCCGCCACGCGCTGGAGACAATCACCTATGTCGAACGCATTGCCGAGTGGCAGCGCATGTTGGGAGGTCAATAAATGGCGTTTCTTGTGGGTGAAACCGCCGGCGCCGCCGGAGCCGCCATGTTCAAAAAGCTGCTGCCCTGGATTGCGGTCGGGCTGGTCATCGCCGCGCTTGGAGGCCTCTATGCCTGGGAACGCGGCAACCGATGGCTTGCGGAAACGGCGGCTGCCGATGCTGTCACCAGGCAGAAAGCTGCCGAGGCCGATCGGGATGCCTGGCGCGCCAACGCCGAGGCAATCGAGCAAATCAATGCCGATAATGCTGACCTGCAGCGCAAGCTCGATGCGCTGCGCGATTCAATGGACGTTCTCGCGCGCGGCGTTGCTGAAAAGGCAGCCGAACGGCAACGGACGGCCGCATCCATCAAGGGGGAAATCCGAAGTGTCCACGCTCCGAATAATGCCATTGGCCCTTACAGCGCTCATGCTTGGCAGCGCCTGCGGGATACAGCCGAAGGAACCGCCGCCGATCGTGGTGACCAGAATTCAGGAGGTGACGGTCAAGCCGGATCAAAGTCTGCTCAATTGCCTGCCGGAACCACCGATCCCGCCAAATGATGTAATCCAGGCGATGAGCGACCGCGAGCAGGCGGAATTGATCGTCGACATCGCCATCCCCGGCCGCGATTGCCGGGGCAAGTTGGAAGCGCTGCGGCTTTGGTATCAGCGCCAACCCGCCACGGCCAATCATCATACGAGATTCGGTCATGTTCGATCTTAGCCGCTCACGTTATGTGCCTGGAGCTGGATCACATGGACACCGGCGTAAACAAACGCAGCTAGACTGCATAAGCCAGACCAAATCGACGCGATGCGCAGTGCATGGGCCTTATCGGCGTGATCGTTAAATGCGGCCTTATGGGCTTCAATAAGCTGCTCTAAATCTTTGGTTTTCGTTTCTGCGAAGTAGCGTTGCTGAATTTCTAGCCGTTGCGAATGATGTGCCTCATCGCACATGAGAGAGTATTCGCCCTGAGCAAGATAGGCGAACACATTGCATACGACGCCTGCCAAAAGTCCCACGAAGAAAGGCGTCGCTGCCCCCACCAACGTGGGAGCTTCCAGTTTAAGAAGAGCTCCTGCCGCTGCTAACACGCCGACGCCGCCAGCGTTCAGCAGGTAACAGGCTTTGATTGCCTGGACGCCAAACTCCACAGTGGATTGATTTGATTGGATGCTCTTTGTGGTCCAGCTGCTGGCTTCAACCTGGACCTCTTGAAGATACTGGCTATTGCGCTCCAGCCAATCTTTCCGGTAACGATCATCAATACCCGACATTTGGAATTGCCCCTCACATGAAATATAAGCTTTCGCGTCCAATCATATTGATTGCCTTCGCCGCTTTTGGTTTCGACGCTTCAACCGCGATCGCTTCTCCATCTATTACCACATGTTTTACGCCTGGGGGCAAATGTACGGATCTCATAGTGAATACCGTCGGCGCAGCAAAGAAGCAGATCCGCGTTCAAGCCTATAGCTTCACCTCCGCGCCGATCGCCAAGGCGCTCGCCGATGCTTATCGTCGCGGTGTCGACGTCAAGGTCATTCTCGACAAGAGCCAGGCGACCGCGAAATATACCGGCGCCACTTATCTGCAAAACGCCGGCGTGCCAGTGGCGATCGATTACAAGGTGGCCATCGCCCACAACAAGGTGATCGTGATCGACGGCAGCACGGTGATCACCGGCAGCTTCAATTTCACAAAAGCTGCGCAGGAGAAGAACGCGGAAAACCTCCTGGTCATCCGCGACGCCGATTTGGCTCGACAGTATATTGCCAACTGGCAGGCGCGGGAGGCTGTGTCCCGGCCCTATAAGCGCAAATAGCTGACCTGGTTCTCCACGATGGGCTCCCTATCTCGAGCCTTGTTCGCTGCCCCACATGAGGCTTATATTTCCCTCGGCGGCTGGCACAGCGCTGGAGTTCGGCTCATTCCCGGGATTCCCTGCTAGCGGGGACTTACCGTGGCCCGTCTGGTCAGCCGCCACTCTCATTCCGCCGCCGGGTCAACCCGCTGTCCGTTTAAGGCCCTTCATGGAAAGCCGCTGGTCTGAACCCGGCGGCACTTTGGCCAGACTTTATTTTGACGAACTAAGGAACTGCTGAAGCTTGTCGAGGATTTGACTTTGGCACGCTCGACCACCCATGGCCATAAGCTCCTCGCCGGTTTTATTGTCGACGAATGACATGTTGTAATTGTAGGCCCCGTCCATATGACCAAGGCAAATGTCGAACTGGCTGTAGTCCAGCATCAACCGATATCTGGTATTGAAGGTGTCGTATTTCTCGAGATGCGTATCGGACCCTAAAGATCCAGAGGTCACTTGCGGTCCCCGATCGACAACCATGGTCCAGCCGTTCCTCTTGAAAACTTCCTTGATTTCGGCGGTCAATCCGCCACCCGGCGGCACGGTAACTGAGCGCTCCGACCTATCAGGCGTGCCATAGGTGTGCATATTGGCACTGACACAACCGCTCAATAGGCTGCACAAGGCAGCCAGTAAAATGAACTTTTTCACGTGAATTCCCCCCATTTGCCTAGGAAGCATATCTCACTAAAAAGCTAAAGCCAATATGGGCGGAACCTCCTGATGGCCAACGATGTTTTTGCAGCGGAGGCGCCACTCTCGTTCGTCTGGAACCCAGCGCAAACTCTTGGCCAAGATGCGCCCGGCGCCTCCACCTCAGAAAGGTGGCGCAATGCGGTGGCAAAAGATCAAGAAACCTACAGCGCGAAAGTCCTCCGCTGCCATCCCGCCCCAACTCTGTACGCTTGTTGCCAAGCCGCCTACCGGACCGGGCTGGGTGCATGAGATTAAGTGGGATGGCTATCGGATGGGCGCCGATATCGACCACGGCAAAGCCCGCCTGTTCACCAGAAATGGCTACGACTGGTCTGACCGGTTCCCCTCTCTCATCAAAGAGCTGGCCTTGCTGCCATGCGAGCGCGCTTATATCGATGGCGAGCTCTGCGCTTTGGATGAGAAGGGCGCGTCAGACTTCGGCGCATTGCAAGCGGCGATCGGCGCCAGCCGGGACGAAGATCTGATCTTCTATGTGTTCGATCTGCTGGTGTTCAACGGGAAGGACCTCAAGAAGCTGCCACTCAAGGAGCGCCGGTCAAAGCTGACGACCCTGATCAATGGCAAACGTCGGATGGAGTGGCCGCATATCCAGTTGTCGGAAGAGGTCCATGGTGACGCCGCTGTGTTCTTCAAGCACGCCTGCAAGCACAAGCTCGAGGGCATCATCTCGAAGAAGGCCGATAGCCGTTATGTCAGCGGGCGGACGCTGTCATGGGTCAAGGTCAAGTGCTCGCCCCGGCAGGAATTCGTTATCGGTGGTTATATCCCCAGCACAACAGGGCGAGGGGTGGGCTCATTGCTCCTGGGTCACTATCACGGCGGATTTCTGATCTACGACGGTCGCGCCGGAACGGGGTTTACGCATAAGCTGTCTGTCCAGCTTGAGCAGCTGTTAAAGCCCCTGGCAGTCGAGAAGCCGATCCTGCAGAAGGTGCCGCGGGAGCACGCCAAGCGCGCCGTATGGGTCAAACCAGAGCAGGTCTGCGAGGTCCAGTTCACGGCGCGGACGGCTGAGGGCTATCTCCGTCAGGCGAGCTTCAAGGGGCTGCGGCAGGACATCCGACCCAAGGATGTGACCGAAGCGCCGATCGCGCCGGTCACCTCCTAAAATGCACTACGTTCCGCCGGTCAGGCTCTCTGTCCGGCTCTTCATAGGGCAGGTCAGTTTCATCGATCTCTATCCATTCGCCTGCATCAGTGTATTCCGGCACTTGCAAAATGAGCCTGCCGCCCACACGCCGCACGGCCAAACGTAGTTCAAGCCCGTCGCGGGTTTCTACCCACTCGCCCAAAATGACGCTCTCGCCTCTGCTGTTCTCAACTTCCACAAAGCGGGGATTCTCGCCTGGTCCACCGCCGAACGAGCCTTCAAAAACGAACTTGAAATAACTGTCTTCATCGAGGGCTGGGTTGCGTTGCCTCATGGCCGTGTCTCCTTCAGCGGGTTTGAGACTCAACCGTCGCCGCGGAGATAGGTTTCGGATTTGCCGGGGATCTGCGGGAGATTGCGGGAATGTGATTTCGAACGAGCCGCAGTAGCGCTTAATTGATCGTGACCAAATTAAGCCGGCGACGGACCTCGCTGAGAAAGACGGTTTCGAGCAGATAGGTATTCTCGATGTCGACCAGCTCAATATTCGGATCCTTGAGATCCATTGCGGTCTGTCTGGCCATCCTTCGAGCTTCGATGATCGCTGGATCGTTATCATAGGTTTTCGACCCGTAGACGACTGCTAGATACTTATCGCCCGCATCAAGCCCAGTCAGATAATCGGGCGTCCGCAGCGTACTGAAATCCAAAGTGCGCTGGAGGACATCTATACCGAGAGGTTCACCGCAGGCCAGGACGTAAGCCAGTGGCATGTTCTTATAATTGCCCGGCTCCTCACCCGCACGGACAGCAACAGCGTGAAGGTAATAAAAGAAAAAGCCCAACACGAACGGGCTTTCCCAAAATTCTTTTGGGATATCGCCTGTAGCGCCGATCACATCCAACAGGGCCTTGGCGGCCTTGGCAGCGGCGCGATATGGGTCAGACTTTGCCATGCTGACCAACAGGGCATCATAAAGGAGGTTCCCCTTCAGACGGCGCCAGCTTCAAGCGGCTCGATGCATTCGGGTCCAGCGTTCTTCACGCTGTTGACGGCCTTGGACACTGGGACAGCCCGCATCTGCTCCGCCGGGAACGGATCGATCATCTTTCCGACATCGGCTGACGGTGTCTTATCGGAAAGCCAGGCGTCGAATTCGGTCGGGTCCAGAATCACAGGCATCCGGTCGTGTATTTCGGCCATAAGGCTGTTCGGTTCGCAGGTCAGGATCGCAGCGCTGTCGATGTCGCCTTCGGGTGATTTCCAGCGCTCCCAGACGCCAGCGAAAGCGAAGGGCTGTTTATCCTGCATCTGGATCAGATAAGGTCGCTTATCACCTTTGGGGCCTTTCCACTCATAGAAGCCATCGGCCGGTACCAGACAGCGGCGCTTCGCGATGGCAGCGCGGAACATCGGCTTTGCCTCGATGCCTTCGGCCTTGGCATTGATGACCGGCGGCCCCTTGGGCGCTTCCTTCAGCCAGAAAGGGAGCAGGCCCCAGCGGACGTTCACCATCTCGCGGGCATCGCCATTGGACCGAACGATCGGGATCTGCTGCGTCGGCGCGATGTTATACCGGGGCGCGAGATTCGGCAGGTTCTCGAAGCGAAACAGCCGTTTGATCGCGTCCACATTGGAGATGAAAACATATCGTCCGCACATGAAGATCTCCACTCTAGTCAGGCATGCTACTGTTCCGGGGACCGTCCATACCATGCGGCAATCGCACAATGTGCCAGCGATGCCGCTGGAGAGATTGAATAATAAGCTTGGCGACGTCGATCGCCCAGCGGTGCTCATACAATAGCTCGCCAGGTTGCAGTTTTCGGAATGTTTTGATCCGGTCTGGCGTCAGAATGAATTGGGCGACGTCGCGCGTAAGCTCCCACTCGAGCTCTTGCAGCGTTTCAGGAGGCATTTCCGTTCGAACGCCTAATTCGACCATTTTGAATTTGTCAGCCATGATCCGCTCTTATTCTTCGTTGGGTCAATCCATTCAAATCGGGCTAGGCGGCCAGGAGGATGGCCTTTTCTGCCGCCAGCCAGGCGCTTGACGGTGTCGGAGTCATCAACCGTCAGCATCACGGAAAAGCGATGATGCGTCCGGTGTCGGCAGTAGTGGCATTTGAGCCGCCGCAGCACCTCGGTCAGCGTGTAATCTTCGCCATATTTCTGGATGAGGCTGGTGGTCGAGAGGGTCCGCATGTGTTCGCAATTGCTGCAAGCGGCAACCAGGGAATGGTCTCCGACTTGGGCCAGGGTTGCGACTTTGCCTTTGCATCTGATCCGCCACATCCTGCAAGCCGCTCATAACGAATATTGCCGCTCGATCCTGGCCAGCGTCAGATCATCAAAGACAGCCAGGTCGCCGCGATCGGCGCAGGCCTCTAAAAACATTTCGGTCGCATAGGTGCGGCGGTGTTTTTTTGGGTCGGCCTGCCACTTGGCAAAGAGGGCGGGGGTCACTTGGAATGGGCCACAATCGGCGCAAAACTGCTCGACGTTTTTGCCGGGCTGCATGTCGGTATACTCGGCCACGTGCCCGCAGAGCAGGCAGTTGGGAACGGCCGGGCTCGGCTCGTTGGCTTCAATTTGCTCGATCGCCGCAACCAGCTTTCCCCAAAAGGTCTGCTCGCGAACGGGATCGAGACCGGGAATGGGTCGGTCACGGCGCGCTCGCGCGTATGCGAGCGCTCGATCGCCGCGCCGGCGAATTTCCATTCTGGCGAAGTCTTCAAAGTCCGCTTCCATGGCCGCTCTCTGGGCATTCGTGCGTCTAAAGAGTTCCTAAAATGTTCTCATCCTGGCGCGAGAGTCAACGGCCCTATTCCTGGTGTCTCAGCCGGGTGATGTGCTGCCACTTGTAGCGATTAATTGGCCCGCTTGGCCGATTTCTTGTTCCGGACGGGAAGGTCAACCTTGCCGGCTGGCCGGGTTTGCATTAGCAACCGGGCGCCCTCGGTGAAGGCGGCGCTGCGGGTCAGGCCGGCGCGCTGAGCGTATTGGTCGACCGCTTCAACCAAGCCTGTATCGAGCGAGAGATTGGTTGCCTGCGGCTTGCCCTGGGCGATCGGTAGCAGGGGGATGACCGTGACGATCGCGTTCTCCCAGTCGATCCAGTCTTCGCCGGCCGCTTTGATTGCTTCCAAGCTGCGTGGGGCGGGAACGGCCGCACCATCGGCGATCATGCCGGCGACATGCAGCGCAAGCGCTTCGGTGCCCATCGAGATCGCCTCCTCATAGGTGGCGCCGACCGAAATGCAGCCGGGGAAATCTGGAAACATGACGCCGTAATCAGAGCCGGCTTCCTTGTGGATCAGGGCGACGTAGTAATCCAGCATCTCACTCTCCTTGGCGGCCGCCAGGCTCTCAGAGCCCGGCTTGCTTCATGATCGACCGGACGGTGCCGGTCGGTAAATCCTTCTTCGGGTGAGGGACCGTTACGCGGCCCGGCTTGGTCGGGTGCTTGTACTGGTTATGGCTGCCGACCGTGCCGACCAGATACCAGCCGTCTGCCTCGATCAACTTGATCAGTTCGCGGCTGCTATAGGCTTTCGGCATTTCGTTCCCCTGTGTATGCGCATATATTTGCGCATAAGAGGGCGCTCTGTCAAGAGTAATGCGCATATATTTGCGCATAGGTTCCGCTCGGCTGCTACCGGGCGGGGGAAGGGGCGCGCGAACGCCCCTAACCGCGTGTTGTGGCACGCACGCCTGAACCGGCCGATCTCAGGCCGTCCCGCCACCCCTGCAGGGGCGGGTGCTTACTAATGGAAAGTGTGAATGGAGTCCAATTATCAGCGGCCGGTAACCCCGGTCGAGCCGATTGCCCCGTGGCTTGGCGGCAAGAAGCATCTAGCTCAGCGCCTGGTCAATCTGATCGCCGATATCCCGCACAAGACCTATGTCGAGCCTTTCATCGGCATGGGCGGCGTCTTCCTGCGTCGGCATTACGCGCCGCCGGCCGAAGTCATCAACGACATCAATCGTGAATTGGTCACCATGTTCCGGGTGGCGCAGCGGCATCGAGCGGCTTTCATTGAGGCCGTCGATCGCTGGAGCCTGGCCAGCCGCGACGAATTCGATCGGCTCAAACGCACGCCGCCGGATGTGCTGACCGACATCGAGCGGGCGGCCCGATTTCTCTACCTGCAACGCCAGGCCTTCGGCGGCAAGGTGAAGCATCCATCTTTCGGCGTCGATGTCGCCGGCGGATCTCGATTGCGAGCGAGGGCGGCCGTTCGGCACATCGAGGATCTTGGCCGCCGTCTCGAGGGCGTCATCATCGAGTGCCTGCCGTGGCGCGATCTCATCGACCGCTATGATCGTCCGGACACGCTGTTCTATCTCGATCCGCCTTATTGGGGCTGTGAGAGCGACTACGGTTCGGATTTCAAGCGGTCGGATTTCTACGACATGGCCGCCCGGCTCCGGAAGCTGCAGGGCCGGTTCATGCTATCCCTCAACGACGCGAACGGCGTTCGCGAATGCTTCGCCGGGTTTCACTTCATCGAGGTGGAGACGACTTATTCCATGGGGACGAGGGAGCGCGGGGTGGGGCAGAGAGCCGACGAGCTAATCATCACTAAGTCGGGAGGGATTTCGAGCGGACGCCTATTTGACATGACTTAAACAAGATCGGTGCCGGTTTTTTGATCTCGGCAAGTATGCCGGCAGGGCCTCCAGGTCCCTGCCGGTTTCGTTAATTAAACAATAAATTACGGGTTACTTGCGCTTCCTCCGGACAAGAAACGACCAGCACTCGTACCCATACTCATGGGCGTCGAGGACGCGCTGGGAATTCCTTACCCGCCGGTAACGACAATGCACCCAATCCCAGCCTTCGGGGGCCGGTTTCCGGGTATACGTCATTAGCGTATCTCCCGCGGCTATTTGCCTCTTCCCTAAATCGCCCAGTCGTCCTATCTTTAGTCTGCGAAGACTAGGAGGAACTGGGGAAGGGTCCTGCGGTTAGGCCGCTTTCCTTCCGCAGAGTCTGGAATTATTTGGAAGCGAACTGAGATGGCAGTCTTGGTTCGCTTTCGTTTTTAGAAGACCTCCTGCATCGAGAGATTCAGCTGTTTCGTTCTGTGGCGCGCAGCGTCCCTCGATACACCGAACCGATCCATTACTTCGTCGATGTACTTGCATGTTTTAACCAAAATGGCTGGCATTAGCAGGCATCCGCCAAAACAGTTTGCTTGCCACTCTGGATCACAGTTTGTCCGAATTGGCTGATCCCCCATTCGACGGGACAAGAAGCGCTGGGAATGGAGAAGAAGGTGACCGATTTCATGAGCAGCAGTAAATCGGTCACGGCCTTTCCCCTGAGTCACCCCCTCGTACACGTCGTCTCGTAGCCAAATCTCGGAGTCATCGGGAAAGGTCAAACCATGCTGATCTCCCATGGCCGGGCCTTCTTTCACGCGGAATACAAAGTTTTCGAAGATACTTGGAAGGCCAAATTCAAGGACTTTCACCACCGGGAAAAAGTCGACTTTTTCTAGGCCAAGAACTTGGCGCAATTGCCCAGCTACATTCTCGAGCGCAGCCTTAGTTGTCGGCTGCGCCTGAAATGGTCCGTGACTCATTTTTTATCCTTATCGTTGACCAAGATGTTGTGGAGTGCTTTCAGGTCAACTTCGGGCAAGTTGTTAAATCGGCGAGCAAACATTGCCGCCACAGAGCGCTCCATTGGAGAAGCGTCTTCAGGAACCTGAATTTGAAAGACCCTTTGCGATTGCTCTGCCGCAACTCGCAGATCTTCCAGTTGAGCGTCGTTAAGCCCGAGAGCGTTTGCTACGTCATGGATTAGTCCTCCTGGAATTGCTTTTTCCCCCGTTTCCACTGCGGACAAGAAGGCCGGTGAACGGCCGACTTGACCTGCCAAGTCCTTCAGCAGCAGGCCGGCATCGATACGATGCTTCCTGACCGCTTTGCCGAAGGGGGTAAGTTTGGACATGATAATAAGTCTCCTAGAAGAAGGTTGTTTTAGGTTTCTTCCCTCTGGCTCAGATAAACCAGGTTGGGTTAATCTATGCTACCCAGATCAGGATTTCAAGGAAAAAATTAACCTAACCCGGTGAAATCCAGCAACCGCCGATGCATGGGTTCCTGCGATGGCTGTGCATGTTCCTGTGGCCTTTCCGCAGGTGAATGTTATCGTATGCAGATGAAGCCCGTAGGGCACCGGATTGCATCCGAAGGTTGTTTTATGAATAATGGCCAGGCTTGGTTGGGGGGAGTTGGCGATATGGCCGCGAGCCATGTGACGGATGTCATCCGAAAATACGTGAAGCAACGAGAGTCAGATCTTTTTCTTTATAGCGGTCCTATCGAATACACTCACGCCAGTGAATTCGTCGATCTAGTGTGCCGCAAATCTTCTGGAAACAAGCGAGTTTTGCTGTTTTTGACGACGCCTGGTGGGGATCCCCACGCTGCGTACCGGATGATTCGTGCGCTGCGAGCCAGATATTCCACCGTGCGAATTGCCGTTTGCGGTCCCTGCAAAAGTGCGGGAACACTAATGACTATAGGCGCCCACGAGCTCCTTATGTCGGAGACCGGTGAACTTGGTCCTCTCGACGTGCAGCTGACTAAACCTGACGAGTTGATGCCAAACAGCAGCAGTCTGGACATTTTCCAGGCTCTTGCCGTCGCGACCAGCAATGCTTTTGAAGCATTTGAGCAATGCATGGTTGATCTTGTCGGGCACAGCTCAGGCAACATATCTACGAAGACGGCGGCGGAAATTGCTCGCGATTTCGTGGTTGGGTTATATGCGCCGATCACCGGGCAGATTGACCCGGTACGGCTGGGCGAGGTAAGACGCGCCAGCAAAATTGCCCATCAGTATGCCGAAAAGCTTGGTTCACACAATCTTAAGTCCTCTGCCATTGATACTCTGGTGAACGGGTACCCTTCGCACGGGTTTGTGATCGACGCCGAGGAGGCCAAACGCCTCTTCAAAAATGTTTTGGCACTCGATGAAGATGAAAAGGTTATCGCAGGCGGCCTGAAAAGCAAATTGCGACATACGTCCCCGGACGTGTCATTTACGGACTTCGCGGATATTATTTCGCAACCTGAAAAGGAGGCTGACAATGGCGAAAGACCAGATAGAGCAGAGGCTACGCCAACTGTTTCGGGAAGAAATGGCGGAAGCGCGAAAAATGGTGAAAACCCAAGGAAGCAGCCACGAAAGACCGGCTCCCGCGCGAGTACCCGACCAGGCGTCGCCAAAAAAGCCAACGGACATGCGCGTGCCTAAGTATCTCGTGGCAACCAACTAAAAGATGGGACCCGTCGGGTCGAACTGATCGCTTTCGCCACAACCTAGCGAAACGGTCCCCCATAAGATAACTGTTTGCTTGTAACGGTTTCGGCCGCTGTGGGCTTTCCAGTTATTAAAGCTTGATCCTGACCGACCACGCCGCTATTGGGTGATGCCGACTGTGTCCCTTCAACGGCACCATTTCTTCATTAAGAATTGCCATTTCGATAACGGCGATCGACAGCAACGGATCGATGACATGACCCCCAATGAAATTGCCCGGTTGCAGGATTACCTGCGGCGTACTTTCGACAATTCCAAGATTTTCGTCGATCCGCCGGTCAAGAAGGGGGCGACGATCGAGGTCCGCATCGCCGACGAATTCATCGGCGTGCTGCATCGCGATGAGGATGAGGGCGAAGTCTCCTATTCCTTCCAGATGTCGATCCTGGAAGAAGATCTGCCGCCGCTCAGCGCTGTCCAGCAGCAACCCCGCAAGCCGAAGTAATCAATCCGTCACAAACCGTTCAAACCATCTTGCCTTTCCCGGCGTGTCGTGGATCACTCGCGAAAACACGTAGGGGAGGATGAGATGTCGTTCGAACACTGGTTGGCTTTCGCCGCGGCCTCCGCGATCCTGGTAGCGATTCCGGGACCGACGGTTCTGTTGGTGATTTCCTACGCCCTTGGCCATGGCCGGCGCTCGGCGCTGGCGACGGTCGGCGGCGTGGCGCTCGGCGATTTCACCTCGATGACCGCCTCGATGCTGGGGCTCGGCGTTCTCCTGATGGCAACGGCCACCCTCTTCACCGTGTTGAAGTGGGTTGGCGCTGCCTATCTCATCTATCTTGGTATCAAATTGTGGCGGGCGCCGGTCACGGCCGGCGGCCTCGCGGCAACCGATGCGGCGGCGCAACCCTGGCGTATCTTCCTGCATGCCTATGCTGTGACCGCCCTCAATCCGAAGAGCATCATCTTCTTCGTCGCCTTTCTGCCCCAATTCATCGATCAGCATGCACCGATCGTGCCGCAGATGATGATCTTCATGGCGACCTTCCTGATGCTCGCAACCATCAATGCAACCGCTTACGGTTTGATGGCCTCGGCGGCCCGGCGCACCATTCGCCGGCCGTTGGTGCAGCGCCTGGTCAATCGCATCGGTGGCTCGCTGCTGATCGCCGCTGGGCTGTTCACGGTGACATGGCGACGAGTGGCAAGCTGCGCAAGCAATCCGTCATTTTCCTAACCTGAGATTTTATTCCAAATAACGCGCCGTGATGTGCTCCAGATCACGGATTCCTGGATTTGTCGTGAATCCGCGCGCTCCTCTTGGTGCTCTATGCTAGGCTCTTCTTTCTAGCGTACTGCGCTCGAGCAATCGACGGAGGGAACCATGGCGGACACCAAGTGGACGATCCAGGCGCGGGAATTCGCCCACTGCAACTGTGACTACGGCTGTCCCTGCCAGTTCAACGGCCGGCCGACCCATGGCAATTGCCAGGCTATTCTCGGCTTCGAGATTGATCACGGATTTCACGGGACGACACCGCTCGACGGCCTGCGCGTTGCCGCCGTCTTCTCCTGGCCCGGTGCGATCCACGAAGGCAATGGCGCGGTGCAGCCGATCATCGATCGGCGCGCGACCCCGGCGCAGCGTGATGCTCTCTTGCGTATCATCTCCGGCCTCGACACCGAACCCGGCGCCACGGTCTTTCAGGTCTTTTCTGCTACTTTCGAGACGGTGCATGAGCCGATCGATGCGGAGATCGAATTCACGGTCGACATAAACGCGCGCACGGCGCGTCTTTTCGTTGACGGCGTGATCGACTCCCGCGGCGAGCCGATCCGCAATCCGGTGACCGGTGCCGAGCACCGGGCGCTGATCGAATTGCCGAACGGCTTTGAATTCATCCGGGCGGAGACCGGCCGCGGCTGGGCCAATACCGAGGGCGCGATCAAATTGACGATCGCCGATAGCCACAGCCATTTTGCCCATTTGAACCTGACGCAAAGCGGCGTCATGCGTTAGGCGGGATAGGCTGCGATGGTGACACTGACGCTTGAAAACGTCCTACGGCGCGATCGCTGGATCGTCGTGGTTGCGCTTGCTGCCATCGTCATGCTGTCGTGGATCTACATCCTCTCGCTGGTCCTGCAGATGCATGGCCCGGCCACGTCGGATAACATGCCTGGCATGGATATGCCGATGAGCAGCATGCCCGGAATGGATATGTCGGGCCCGAAAATGTCCGGCATGGCGATGGCGGGAATGGATATGCTGGCGACGCCACATCTGGCCGACCAGACGGTTCTGTTCCTGATGTGGGTGGCGATGATGATCGGCATGATGATCCCCGCCGCCGCGCCGATGATCCTGCTTTATGCCCGTGTTGCCCGCAAGGCCGCCGCCCACGGCAAGCCCTTCGCCGCGACCGGATGGTTCGCGGCGGGTTACCTGCTGGTCTGGGCCGCGTTCTCGCTGATTGCGACATTGCTGCAAGGATGGCTGCAACGACATGCCTTTCTGTCGCCCGACATGGCGATCAGCAACCGGTTGTTCGCCGGGTTCCTGTTGATCGCCGCCGGCTTGTTTCAGTGGGGATCGCTCAAGGATGCCTGCCTGTCGCAATGCCGGATGCCGCTGCAATTCATTCAGCAGCACGGCGGTTTCAGCCGGGATGCCGGGGGATCATTGAAGCTCGGCATGTATCACGGCGCTTATTGCGTCGGCTGCTGCTGGGCGCTGATGGCTTTGCTCTTCGTCGGCGGGGTCATGAACATGCTGTGGATTGCCGGCCTCACGATCCTCGTGCTGCTGGAAAAGATCGCGCCATTCGGCCGCAACCTGGCAAAAGCAATTGGCGTTGTCCTGATGCTCTGCGGTGTCGTGGTCCTCGCCACCCGGCTCTGAGGTTTTCTCAATTGGCCTTCAGGTCGGCTGCCGAAAGTCGGTGGATGCGGCCGAAGCCGGCGACATAGAGCGCTTCCAGAAGATTAAAGCGATAGAAGCGGAAATCGCCAAAACCGGCATAAAGCTTCGCTTCCGGGCGCTGCGCAAGATAGGCGTCCCGATCTTCCCCGGCCTCGCTCACGTTGAGGGTGCCAAGCAAGGTGACACGGGGCCCGGTCAAGGGTTCGGCGCGGTCCAGCGTGCCGTCGAAGAGCAGC
The DNA here is from genome assembly GCF_034044715.1 of Dongia soli. Lineage (NCBI taxonomy): Bacteria > Pseudomonadati > Pseudomonadota > Alphaproteobacteria > Rhodospirillales > Dongiaceae > Dongia > Dongia soli. The sequence continues at coordinate 1,253,945 of NZ_JAXCLW010000001.1, forward strand.
GAAATATGCTTGTTCTGCTGCAGGTTCTTGGCGTGGTCCGACAAGTCGGAAAGCAGCAGGAGCGGCGCTCCGTCCCGGCCGAGAGCCGGCACCACCAGGGTAACGAAAGGAAAGTCGATATCGAGGCGTGATGTCAGCGTCCCCAGATAGGCACGTTCCGCCACGCGCAGCAATTGGCGGATCTCCCCCGGAATGTCCTGGATGTTTGCTGGTTGAATGTCGGAGCTCATCGAAAGTCCTTCGGCTTAACCTCAAGGTATGACGTGAAGCTTAAACAATGAAGCGCTGACGATATCGCAAAAGCCCGTGATCGCCCCAGGCTTTTGCGACATCCAGTTACCGGGTCGTGACCGTTCAGGCTGCTTTCGCTGCTGGGTAGCGCTTGGCCGGTTCGCTGCGCGACAGATTCGGCATCAGCTTTACGCGGGCAGCCTCGTAGGCCTCCAGATCGGCATTGTCAGGCAGGGCTGGGATGGTGATGAATTCGCCTTGATCGAGCCCGGCCAAGGCGGCGTCCACCATGTCCTCCGCCCGCATCACCATCTCAGCCGGCAAATGGTCGATCGGGGCACCGAGAAGGTCCCAGAACGCGGTTGCGGTGGCGCCGGGTGCGACGGCCTGGATGCGGATGTTCTTATCGGCAAGCTCGTGCTTCAGCGACCGGCTGAAAGCGAGAACGAAGGCCTTGGAAGCGCCGTAAACGCCATTCAGCAATTCGGGCGCGATGGCAACCACCGAGGCGATGTTGACGATTGTACCGCCGCTCCTGGCGACGAAACCGGGAACTGCGGCATAGGTCAGCCGGGTCAGTGCCGTGATGTTCAGGTCGATCATATTGGTCATTTTGTCGATATCGGCATCAAGCAGCTGTGCCGTGGCGCCGAAGCCGGCATTGTTGATCAGCAAGGTGATGCTGGAATCGGTGCGGAGCACATTTTCCACCCGCGCCAGATCAGACTTGGCGCTGAGATCGGCGGCAATTACTTCGATCGTGCGTCCGGTTTCATCGGCAAGACGGCGGGCCAGATCATCGAGGCGCGGGCGGTTGCGCGCCACCAGGATCAGGTTATAGCCACGGCGCGCCAGCCGGTCGGCATAGATTGCGCCGATACCGCTGGAAGCGCCGGTGATCAGGGCAGTGCCATTCTGGGAAGACGAGGTCATATAGGTTCTCCGGTTGAAGGAGCCAGCGAGGTGGCTCCTGGATAACCTATGCCCGATCGCCCATGTCTTAAATGTCATATATACAACCTTTTGGGACATATTCGCGTTAGGTCGAAGCATGCAAGTCATCGGTTTCGTCATTTTTCCGAAGTTCCAGGTGCTGGGCTTCGCCGTGGTGACCGCTTTCGAGGTAGCCAATGTGGTCGTCGGGGAGGCGATCTATGACTTGCGGCTGCTCTCGGAGCAGGGCGGCCTGATTCGGTCTTCAGCCGGCTTCGCGGTGGAAACGGAGGCTTTCGGATCGACCGCCGTGACGGAGGCGCAGTTCGATACCATCATCATCGGTGCTGGCATGCAGGTGGAAGCGACGACGCCGGGTCTACTGGATTTCGTGCGGGATGCGGCGCTGACATCCCGCCGCGTCGCCGCGCCCTGTATCGGCGCCTTTACCCTGGCCGAGGCCGGCCTCCTCGATGGCCGCCGGGCGACCACCCATTGGGCTTTCGCCCGCGAGCTGCAAACTCGGTTTCCCCGCTTGAAGGTCGAGGAAGACCGCATTTTCATCATCGACGGGCCGATCTGGACCTCGGCCGGCATGACCGCCGGCATCGATCTCGCTTTGGCGATGATCGAGAAGGATCTCGGCGCCGACATCGCGCGCGCGGTCGCCCGCAATCTGGTGGTCTATCATCGGCGCGCGGGCGGCCAGTCGCAGTTCTCCGCTTTGCTGGAGCTGGAACCGAAATCCGACCGCATTCAGCAGGCCTTGGATTACGCTAAGAAAAACCTGAAACAGCCGCTGAGCGTCGAGGAACTGGCGGCGGTCGCCCATCTCAGCCCGCGCCAGTTCAGCCGCGCTTTCCGCACTGAAACCGGTCAGTCCCCGGCCAAGGCAGTGGAGAATCTCCGGGTCGAGACCGCGCGCTTGCTGATGGAACAGGGGCGCCTGTCGATGGATGTGATCGCCGATGAAACCGGTTTTGCCGACCGCGAACGCATGCGGCGGGCCTTCCTGCGCGCCTTCGGTCAGCCGCCACAAACCGTCCGGCGCAACGCAAGATTGTCGCCTTGACGAAGTTTTTGTCGATTGATCAATGAGTTAGCTTGTGCGACCTATCTGCGTCGTCCGCTAAATACTGCAATTTCGCCCAAATTCCGTCATACTGCGGGCCGATCTTGGCAGCACGGGGCGGAAACGCTATCAGTTGGGCCAAGAAGGAGTATGCGCCAATGCCGCAGACCATTGCGCTTGTCGATGACGATCGCAATATCCTCACCTCAGTGTCGATGACATTGGAGGCCGAGGGATTCGCCGTGCGAACCTATACCGACGGGGCGGAGGCGCTGCGGGCGCTGTCCAGCCAGCCGGTCGATCTCGCCGTTCTCGACATCAAGATGCCGCGCATGGATGGCATGGAGCTTTTGGAAAAGCTCCGGCGCAGCAGCGACGTTCCCGTCATTTTCCTGACCTCGAAAGACGACGAGGTGGATGAATTGATGGGCCTGCGCATGGGTGCGGACGATTACATCAAGAAGCCCTTTTCGCAGCGTCTGCTGATCGAACGCATTCGCACCCTGCTGCGCCGCGAACTCAGTCGCGGCGGTGTGGGCGAGAAGCCCGGCGAAGCGGCGCTGATCCGTGGAAGTCTGATGCTCGATCCGACCCGCCATCTCTGCACCTGGCAGAACGTGCCGGTAGAATTGACGGTGACGGAGTTTCTGCTGCTGAAGGCGCTCGCGCAGCGGCCGGGACATGTGAAAAGCCGCGACCAGTTGATGGATGCCGCTTATGGCGAGAATATCTATGTCGACGACCGGACGATCGACAGCCATATCAAGCGGCTGCGCAAGAAGTTCAAGGCGGTCGATGACAGCTTCAATCAGATCGAAACGCTCTATGGCGTTGGCTATCGCTACAAGGATGCTTAGCGAGGCGGCCGATAGCGGGCCATTGCGGCCATGACGGATTTCGCGCCAGACGATCTGTCGCCGGAAAATCGTTCACGGCCGTCTGGCAACAGGACGTCGCGCGACGGGGTAGGCCCCGGCGTGAATCGCCGCGTCAGTCTCGGCATGCCCGGCGTTCCCTCCACCCTGGCCGATGCCAGCAGCAAGCAAGCCAGGCGACGCTTCCGCTGGTTTAGTTGGTGGAAAGCAGCGGACGAGGTCACGCAGACACCTCCAGCAAGGGCTAACCAGGACGGAAAGGATCAAGGACGGCGAGAGCCCGTCCTGGTCGGTGGCCGCAAACCTCTTGCTGCAGATTATACGAATGTCACCAAGGTCGTGCCTTTACGCGACCGCCGGGATGTGTCCCACCCGGAAGCATCTCCAGCAGAGATGCTGCGCTCCGATCTGCCGCGCCCCGAAAGGCCCGGACGCGGCAGGGAGGAAGTTGACCGTGATTCCGCCGGCGACGAAGCGCAGAAAATGCGGCGTGACAAGACCCGGCCGAGCGCCAGCCATCGCCCGTTATGGCAATCTCCGCTGACGCGCAGAATCCTCGCCGTCAATATGCTGGCTTTGGCCATTCCGATTATCGGTCTGCTCTATCTCGATTCTTATCGCAGCAGCCTGATCCAATCCGAACTGGAATTGCTGCAGACCGAAGGTAAGCTCTTCTCCGGCGCGCTGGCGGCGAGCGGCGTTGCCACTGGTCCTTTGGGTGACGAGCGCCTGGTGCCGGAGACGACACGCCAGACGGTGCGCCGTTTGGTCGATGTCTCGAAAACGCGCGCCCGGTTGTTTGCGCCCGATGGTGCCTTGCTTGCCGATAGTTTCCTCCTCTCCGGTCCGGGCGGCGTGGTCGAAATTCAACCGCTGCCACCCCCGGAACCCGATCACGGTTTCCTCTGGCAGGCCGTCATCCAGGCCTATAACTGGGCCTTGGCATTGTTGCCCAATGGTACGCGTCTCCCGCCCTACAGCGAATCCGCCATCCAGACGGCGGGCGATTATCCCGAAGTGCAGAAGGCGCTCAGCGGCGAGATCGGCACCTTTATCCGCGATGCCGGCAACGGTTCGCTGGTGCTTAGCGTTGCGGTTCCGGTGCAGCGATATCGGCAGGTTCTCGGCGCGCTGTTCCTGACCAAGAGCGGGGAGAGCATCGAGAACACTTTGCGCGATACGCGGCTCACCATTCTCGGCGTGTTCGGTGTTGCGCTCACTGTCACGGTACTCTTGTCCTTCTATCTCTCAAGCACCATCGCCCTGCCGATCCATCGCCTCGCCGATGCGGCGGACCGGGTGCGCCGGGCCAAAGGGCGCAAAATCACCATTCCCGATCTCACGCGCCGCCGTGACGAAATTGGCGATCTCTCCGGCTCGCTGCGGGACATGACGCGCGCCGTCTGGAATCGCATGGATGCGATCGAACGTTTCGCTGCCGATGTCGCTCATGAAATCAAGAACCCCCTTACGTCGCTGCGATCCGCCGTGGAGACGGTGGCGCGGGTTGAGGATCCGTTGCAGCAGAAGAAGCTGATGAGCATCATTCTGGATGACGTGCAGCGATTGAACCGGTTGATCAGCGACATCTCCGACGCCTCTCGCGTTGACGCCGAAATGTCGCGTTCCGAAGCCGGGCCGGTCGATCTGCGCGACATTCTGCAGGCGATGGCCGATATTCATGCGACGACTGCGGATGACACGGCGCCGCATCTCTCGCTTGATCTGCCGGAAAAGACCAATCTGACCGTGCTTGGCATGGAAGGACGCCTCGGCCAGGTACTGCGCAATCTCGTCAGCAATGCCATTTCCTTCAGCCCGCCCGCCGGCGAAATTGTCCTGCGAGCCCGGCGCCAGGGCCGGTCCATTCTGGTCATGGTGGATGACCAAGGGCCTGGTATTCCCCCCGATAAACTGACCGCGATCTTCGAACGCTTCTACAGTGAACGGCCGAAAGGCGAGAAGTTCGGCACGCATTCCGGCCTCGGTCTCAGCATCTCGAAACAAATCGTCGAGGCTCACGGCGGGACGCTGACAGCGGAAAACCTGCGCGACGAAGAGAACAATATTCTCGGCGCCCGTTTCACGCTGCGATTGCCGGCGATCTGACCGAGCGGCATCGAAGCGTCATGCAATCCGATCAGTCGATAAGCAGCTCTGACACGCTTTGGCATGAGTTGGTTGCCGGGACCAGCATCGCGATCTGCGATGCCGGGGTGTTGCTGATCGGTCCGCCGGGGGCCGGCAAATCGGATCTGGCCTTGCGCCTCATCGATGAGGGCGCCAAGCTAATTGCGGACGACCTGACGGAATTGCGTCGCCATGGTGACCATCTCGTCGCCTTGTACCCGGCAGTGGCTCCCGCCGATCTGCGGGGTCGCATGGAGGTCCGGGGGCTCGGCATCATGCCGGTTCCTTCCGTTGCGGCGCCACTGCCCTTGCGTCTGATCGTCGAGTTGACCGCGCCGATCGAGCGGATGCCCGAACCGGCGGTGCGGCTTTATGCCGGCATTGCGGTGCCATGCGTGCATCTGGCCGCTTTCGAGGCCTCGGCACCGGCAAAACTGCGGCTTGCGGTCGCCGCCGCAGCCGGCCATATAATGGCGCCCTTATGAGCATCGACCCAGTTGCACCCGTTGCGCCCTCGGCCGGCGCGGATACATCTGCCGGCGCCGCCGGCAAGCATAATGGTCATGGCCCGTCGGGGCCGTCGGCCGGGCGTCCCCAATCCCGTCATGAACCATCGCGTCATGAGGAAGAAGGCCGTCGTGTCATCCTGGTCACCGGCATGGCCGGAGCCGGCCGAAGCACCGCGCTGAAATGCCTGGAGGATCTCGGTTACGAAGCGGTCGATAATCTGCCTTTGGCCCTGGCGCCGCATTTGCTGAGCGGCCTATCCGCTGCCAGCAGCGATGTGGCTGCCGATCGCAACCGGCCGATTGCGATCGGTATCGATGCCCGGACGCGTGATTTCACGGCCCAGGCAGTGACCGATCTGGTGGCCCAATTGCGTGGCGACCGCTGGCTGGATTCGACGCTCATTTTCATGGATTGCGAAGACGAGATCTTACGCCGCCGGTTTACCGAGACGCGCCGACGGCATCCTTTGGCGCCTGAGGGCACGGTGCTCGACGGCATCCAGCAGGAGCGCCGGCTGATCGCCCCGCTGCGCCTGCTGGCCGATCTCATCATCGATACCAGCGATCAGGCCAGCGGCGATCTGAAACGGCTGCTCAGCGGGCGCTTCGCTCTCGACCGGCGGTCGGGCGTCGCGATATCGGTTGTGTCGTTTTCCTTCCGCCGCGGTTTGCCGCGCGAAGCCGATTTGGTCTTCGATGTGCGCTTCCTTGACAATCCGCATTACGATCCCGTCTTGCGGCCGTTAACTGGTGAGGACGAGGCGGTCGGCGCCATGATTGCGGCCGATCCGGCCTTTGCCGCTTTTTTTCCCGCTTTGACCGATTTGCTCCTGCCGCTATTGCCGGGTTATGAACGCGAGGGGAAAAGTTACCTGACGGTGGCGATCGGCTGTACCGGCGGGCGGCATCGCTCAGTTTATGTTGCGCGGCGTGTGGCGGCATGGTTGCGCCAGCGAGGACAGGACGTCGCCTTGACGCATCGTGATTTGGAGCGGTCGTGACGATACAAGATAAATATAAACAATATAATCTTCAGGCAGGGTGAGCTTCACATGGTAATTTCCGCATGATGACCTTCAGGGGACGCATCCGCCGGGCCGATAATACAACGGCAGGCCAAGCAAGCCGGTGCGTACGAGGGGGATGAGGCGATGATCGGAATGGTCCTGGTAACCCACGGCAATCTGGCCGCCGAATTCCTCTCGGCGCTGGAACATGTCGTGGGCAAGCAGACGCAAGTGGCAACGGTTTGTATCGGTGCCGACGACGATATGGAGCTGCGTCGTCAGGAGATCTTTCAACGTGTGGCGGAGGTCGATAGCGGCGACGGCGTCGTGCTGGCGACGGATATGTTCGGGGGTACACCATCCAATCTCGCGATCTCCATGCTGGATCGGGCGAATGTCGAAGTCATTGCTGGCGTCAATCTGCCGCTGTTGATAAAGCTCGCCTCGGTGCGCAAGACGCAGAAGCTGGCCGAAGCTGTGAGCACGGCACAGGATGCCGGTCGTAAATATATCAATGTCGCATCGCAACTCTTGGCAGCCAGCGAGAAATGAAGACGCGCATGACCAATGGCGAGAGCAATGCCGCGACCGGCGGTCCTGTCAAGATCGTAATTAAAAACCAGCGCGGCTTGCATGCGCGGGCCGCAGCGAAATTTGTCAAGGTGGCAAGCGGTTTCGACGCCGATATTCGCGTCATCAAAGGCGAGGTCGAAGTCAGCGGTCAATCGATCATGGGGCTGATGATGCTGGCCGCGGGAATCGGCTGTGAAATCGAATTGCGCGCCAGCGGACCGGCAGCGTCCACCGCTCTGCGGGCGATCACCGAGTTGATCGATCGTAAATTTGACGAAGAGTAATCGATGATGGCGAAATCCGGTCGCAAGGACACGGACGGAAAGAAAGAACCAGGCATCAAGAGGGCCGCGGCACAACGCGGCGGAAAAATCGAAGGCGGGAAGATCGACGGCGCAAAGCCCGACACCGTGCGAAAGCGGACCAGGACCGCCGCGAAACCACATGGCCGCCAGGACCGGCACAATGTCATTCTCGAAGGATTGGGTGTTGCTGGCGGCATCGGCATCGGCCAGGTCCATCTGATGGAAACCGGCGATGTGCATGTGCCGGAATATGAAATCCCAGTCGAGAAAATCGAGGCCGAGCTTGAGCGCTTCGTGGCGGCGCGTGAAAAGGCCGAACGCCAGATCAAAAAGCTGAAAACCAAATCGCTCGATCTGCATGGCAGTGCGGCGGAGGAAATGGGTTTTCTCCTCGATGCACATCTGCAGATGCTTTCCAGCTCGCGGGTGACGAGGGGTGTCGAACAGCGCATCCGGCACCACCAGAATGCCGAAGCGGCGGTGCAGGCGGAGATCTCGAAAGTCGCCCAGGACTTCGCCGGTCTCGGCGATGATTATCTTGCCGCCCGCGCCACCGATGTGCGCGAAGTCGGCGCACGCCTGCTGCGCAATCTGACCAAGACGCCCTATCAGGCCTTCAAGCATCTACCGGCAGGCTCCATCGTCGTGGCAGAGGAATTGACGCCTTCCGACACTGCTTTGCTCGATCCGAAGCAGATATTTGGCTTTGCCACGGTGCTTGGCGGCGCGGAAAGCCATACCGCCATCATGGCGCGGTCGCTCGGCATCCCGGCGGTGCTGGGCATTCCGGATTTGCTGGGCCGCACCAAAACCGGCGACATCGTCATCGTCGATGGCACGGCCGGCCGCGTCATTATCAATCCCGGCGAGGCCTTGCTGGCGGATTACCGCCGCCGCCAGGGAGAGCTGGAGCGCGATGTCAAGCAGCTCGCCCGCTTGCGCAAGCTACCCGCGGTGACGCGCGATGGCCGCCGCGTCGGCCTGCTGGCCAATCTGGAATTGCCGCGCGAAGTGGCGATGGCGGCGCAGGCGGGGGCTGAGGGCATCGGTCTCGTACGCACCGAATTCCTGTTCATGAACCGCGAGGACCTGCCGAGCGAGGACGAACAATACCGGGCTTTGCGCGAAATCATCGAAGGGATGGAGGGGCGACCCGTCACCATCCGCACGCTCGATCTGGGTGGTGACAAGCTGGCGGTGTCGCTCGGCGACCGGCTGGGTGAATCGGCGAATCCCGCACTCGGCTTACGCGCCATTCGCCTCAGCCTGCGCGAGCGTCATCTGCTTGACACGCAATTGGCCGCGATCCTGCGGGCCGCTACGCATGGCACGGTGCGCATCTTGCTGCCGATGATCTCGTCGGTCGGGGAGGTGAAGCAGGTGCGTGAGGCCTTGGTGCAGGTGGCGCGGCGCTTGAAACGGCGCGGTGCCAAGGTGCCGGATCCGTTGCCGTCTGTCGGCGTGATGATCGAGGTGCCGGGGGCTGCTTTGGCGGCTGATGCGCTGGCTCAAGTGTCGGATTTCTTCGCCATCGGATCGAACGATCTCACCATGTATACCCTGGCGATCGATCGCGGCGAGGAGCAGGTAGCGCATCTCTATAATCCGCTCCATCCGGCGGTGCTGCGGCTCATTCAATTCGCCACCGAAGCCGCCTTGCGTTCCGGCATCCAAATCAGCATCTGTGGCGAAATCGCCGGCGATCCGCGTTACACGCCGTTGCTGCTCGGCCTCGGCATCCAGGATCTCAGCATGGCATCGACCTCCTTGCCGCGGGTGAAGCAGCGTATCCGCAATATCGATTTCGTCGCGGCGACGCGCTGTGCGCGATTGATCATGGACCAGTCCGATATGGGGCGGATTGCCATGTTGCTGGATGATTTCAACGCTCTTGCCATGTGAAAAGGCGATCCGGATGAGCGATACGGAAACCCGTTGCGGCCCGCCGCCCAGCCTCGCGCAGATGGAGGAGATCGCGGCACGCGTCTATGCCGAGCTGCCGCCCGCTTTCACCGCGCCGTGTCGCAATCTTGTCATCCGGGTGGAGGACTTTCCTGACGACGAGGTTCTAGTCGAAATGGGAATCGATTCGCCATTCGATCTCGCGGGCCTTTATCAAGGGGTACCGCTGACCCAGCAGGAAATCAGCAATCCCCGCCCGGCGATCGACATGGTCTTCCTCTATCGCCGGCCGCTGCTGGACTGGTGGTGCGAGGAGGAGCGGGATCTGGAAACCCTGATTCGCCATGTACTGATCCACGAAATCGGCCATCATTTCGGCTTCAGCGACGAAGATATGGAGCGGATCGAGGGCACTGCCTGGGACCCCAGTTAAGGGCTCACCCAGGTTCCAATAACCCTATAATTGAAATGGTTATGGGACATGGGCGAATCGCACGAGCGTTCACGCGACATTGTCCGGCGCTGCGGCTTGCCCCAGGGTCGGTGGGCTGCTAGAAGCGGGGCGATTTATCGCCGTTAGGAGAACAGCATGTCTGCCTTTACCGATTACAAAGTCAAGGACATGAGCCTCGCCGACTGGGGCCGCAAGGAAATCGCCATCGCCGAGACCGAAATGCCTGGCCTGATGGCGCTGCGGGCCGAATATGGCAAGGCGCAGCCGCTGAAGGGCGCGCGCATCGCCGGCTGCCTGCATATGACCATCCAGACGGCTGTGCTGATCGAAACGCTGACCGCGCTCGGTGCCGAAGTGCGCTGGTCCTCCTGCAATATCTTCTCGACCCAGGATCAGGCTGCCGCCGCTATCGCCGCCGCCAATATCCCGGTCTTTGCGTGGAAGGGCCTGACGGAAGAGGAGTTCTGGTGGTGCATCGAAGCCACCATCAAGGGCCCGAATGGCTGGACCCCGAACATGATCCTGGATGATGGGGGCGACCTCACCCAGATCATGCACGACAAATATCCCGAGCTGCTGAAGGACGTGAAGGGTATCTCGGAAGAGACCACGACCGGCGTGCATCGGCTATACGAGATGGCCAAGGCCGGCACGCTCAAGGTCCCGGCAATCAACGTCAATGACAGCGTCACCAAGTCGAAGTTCGACAACCTCTATGGCTGCCGCGAAAGCCTGGTCGATGGCATCAAGCGCGCCACCGATGTGATGGTGGCCGGCAAGGTCGCCGTGGTCGCCGGCTATGGTGATGTGGGCAAGGGCTCGGCGGCCTCGCTGCGCAGCCAGGGCGCGCGCGTCATGGTGACGGAAGTCGATCCGATCTGCGCGCTGCAGGCGGCGATGGAAGGCTATCAGGTAGTGACCATGGAAGACGCCGCGCCGCAGGGCGACATCTTCGTGACCGCCACCGGCAATGTCGATGTCATCACCCTCGACCATATGCGCCAGATGAAGGACCGTGCCATCGTCTGCAATATCGGCCATTTCGACAGCGAAATTCAGATCGCCGGTCTGCGGAATTACAAATGGCACAATGTGAAGCCGCAGGTCGATGAAGTTGAATTCCCCGATGGCAAGCGCCTGATCGTCCTGGCGGAAGGCCGCCTGGTCAATCTCGGCTGTGCCACGGGCCACCCCAGCTTCGTCATGTCGGCCTCCTTCACCAATCAGGTGTTGGCGCAAATCGAGCTGTGGCAGCACCATGCGAAATACGAACGCCAGGTCTATGTCCTGCCGAAGCATCTCGACGAAAAGGTGGCGGCACTGCATCTTGCCAAGGTCGGCGCCAAGCTGACCAAGCTCAGCGAGAAGCAGGCGCAGTATCTCTCGGTGCCGCAGGCCGGCCCGTTCAAACCGGAACATTACCGCTACTAAGTCACCATGACGGTCCGGGCTTCGCCCCACAGCAAGCCCGGACCCGCCAAAGCCGGTCTCCGTTATTCACGCTTCTGGCGGCAGCCTCGGCCGGCCTTCCGCCAATCCTGCGCAGGCGCGCGCAAAGCCGAGCGTGCGAGATCGGTTGCAACCTGCTACAGTCACGCCGCAATGGTTGTATCGCCCTGCCGAGTCGCCCTGACGACCACCGTGACCCGGACCGTGCTTCTCGCCGGTGCCCTTTGGGCTTGGCCGCTGGCCGCTAACGCGCAGACTGCCCCTCTCCAGCAACCCCTCGCTTTGTCCCGGGATATCGCTGAACTGCTGGTCGGCACCCTGCTTTTGGGGATGGTCACCGGCGCCGTGCTGGTCGGCATGTGGTTCTCACGCCGCCAGGCGCGCCGCTTGCGCGATCTGGTGCATGAAAAGAAAATGGCCGACCAGTCGCTGACCCTGGCGCAATTGCGCCTGGACCAGATGCCGACCGGGCGCATTGACTGGTGGGAGACCGGCCGTCTCACTCTCGACCGCCCGGCCCGTGACCTCCTGAGCTTGGATCGCAGCGAGATCGAAGCCGCGGATTTTCTCGACTTGATCGGGATCGAAGACCGGCCGGCTTTGGAAAAGGCGATGATGGATCTCGCCAGCGCCTTTCCGGTCGACCTGGTCCTCCGCCGGGCCGATAACCAGGCTTGGCTGCGCCTGCGCGGCAAGCGGCTCGGGCCCGGCTGGGCGCTCTGGATCGACGAAGTGACCGCGCTGGCAACCGATCAGGCCAAGGAGCGCCGCTTGGCGGAGGGGCTGGCGGAGGCGCTGAATCAGCTGCCCTATCCGGTGTGGCGACGGGATGCTCAGCTCGGCATTACCTATTGCAATCGTGCTTTCGCCCAATTGCTCGACGTGCCGGATGGCGATTCCTTGCCGCCGGGACGCGAAGTCAATGCCGGCGCCCGGGCTCTGGCGCGCCGCGCACAGAAACTGGCGGTGGCGCAGGCGGAAAGCCAACAGCTCGTGGTCGGGGGACAGCGCCGGCTGTTCGACTTCAGTGAAATTCCCCTGCCGGATGGCAGCCTGGTCGGCTTCGCGCTCGACCAGACGTCGCTTGAGGACAGCCACGCGGAACTATCGCGTCACCTCGCCGCCCACGACGACGTGCTGCAGAGCCTCGGCACCGGCATCGTGATTTTCGGCCCTGATAGCCGGGTTAAATTCTTCAATGCCGCCTATCTTGAACAGTTCGGCCTCGATGCGCATTTCCTCCGTGGCGAGCCGACCATTGAGGAAGTGCTGGAAGCATTGCGCGAGCGCCGGCGGCTGGCGGAGCAGGCCGATTTTCGCTCCTTCAAGCGCGAATTCGCCCGCCACCTGATGACGGCCATCGCGCCGCTTGAGGAACTGATCCACACACCGGACGGCGCCACCTTCCGCATGGTGGCGAGCCCGCATCCTTTGGGCGGCGTCATCCTGACCTTCGAGGACGTGACCGACGAATTGGCCCTGGAAGCCAATTACAATACGCTGATCGAAGTGCAAAAGGAGACGCTCGACCATCTGCATGAAGGTATCGCGGTCTATGGCGAGGATGGCCGGCTGAAACTGCACAATCCGGCTTTTGCGCGGATGTGGCGGCTCACCGATGAAGTGCTGGCCAATCAACCGCATGTCTCGAAGATTCTCGATCAGGTGGTCGGTTTCTTCCCGGCGCGCAACGATTGGCGCGATATGCGCCAGCGCATTATCGGCGCGATTGCCGACCGGGATCTGCGCAACCTGCGGATCGAGCGCAACGATAATCGCATCATCGATATCGCCTCGATTCCGCTGCCCGATGGCGGCAAGCTCTACAAATACACGGATGTCACCGACAGCATCAACATGGAGCGGGCGCTGATGGAGCGCAACGAAGCGTTGGTGGCCGCCGATCGCCTGAAGTCGGAATTCATTGCCAATGTCTCGTATGAATTCCGCACGCCGCTCAACGTCATCATCGGCTATGCGGAATTGCTGGCGCGGCAATATTTCGGCAGCCTCAATCCCCGCCAGCTCGATTACAGCAACAGCATCCTCGACGCCGCCCAAGGCCTGCTGCTGCTGATCAGCGACGTGATCGATGTGGCGGCGATCGAGGCCGGCTATATCCGCCTGGAACGCCGCGAGATCGACGTGCTGGCGTTGGTCGATTCGATCCAGCGCCTGTTCCAACAGCGCGTACGCAGCCGCGATCTGGAATTGCGCATCGATTGCGAAATGGAGATCGGTAGCGTCTTTGCCGACGAACAGCGGCTGAAGCAGGCACTCAGCAATCTCATCAGCAATGCCATTGCGGTGGCGCCCTTCGGAACAGCCGTCGTGGTCGCCGCCCATCGCGACACCGCGAATCTCTATCTCAGCGTCGCGCTCTCCGGTCTAACCGACGGGGTCGGCGATATCCCTTACGGCAGCGAGCCGGTGCAGCCCCATGTGGTGGATTCAAGCAGTGTCGGTCGCAGCGCGACCGGCGGCCTCGGCATTGCCTTGGTGAAGACCCTGATCGGCCTGCATGGCGGCGGCATCGAAACCGATATCGGCCCCGGCTACCGCCGCGTCACCTGCGTCATCCCGCTGAATGCCGCCGCCACCGAAATGGTATCCAGCACCACCTGAACGCAGGCTTTAGACAGTCCGGCGGGTCACGCCGCCGGCACGCCTTGCGTCGTCGAATATTCGAAATGCAGCACTTCGCCCGGATGCACCAGGGGATGGATGGCATGGGCCGCCATCGCCGCTTCCGAGAAGCCGCAAAGGATGAGCTTCAGTTTGCCGGGATAGGTGGCGATATCGCCGACGGCGAAAATGCCCGGCGTGCTGGTGGCGCAATCCATCGGCGTCACTGCGATGTGATTCCGATCTAGATTAAGACCCCATTGTGCGATCGGCCCCAGATTCATCGCCAGGCCGAAGAACGGCAACAGCACATCGGCCTCGAGCCGCCGCACCTCGCCTTCCAAAGTCGCGACATTGACCGCGGTCAATTGGCCGTCCTGGCCTTCGAGGCTGTGCAGTTGATACGGGGTGACCAGGTCGATCCCGCCGCTCTTCGATAATTGTTCGAGGCGTGCGGCGCTTTCCGGCGCGGCGCGGAATTTCGGCCGGCGATGCACCACCTGGATGCTGGCGGCGACGCCGTGCAAGGCCAGGGCCCAGTCAACGGCGGAATCGCCGCCGCCCGCGATGACGACGCGTTTGCCGCGGAAATCTTCCTTGCGCTTCACCAGATAGAAGACGCTCTTGCCTTCATACTGCTCGAGACCCTCCATCGGCGGCCGATTGGGGCCAAAAGCGCCGACACCGGCGGCGACGATGACGGCGCGGGCATCGATCCGGGTGCCTTTATTGGTCTCCAGAAGCCAGCGCTCGCCATTGGCGGTCAGCTTTTCCACCTGCTCGCCGAGGTGATAGACCGGCTTGAAGGGAGCTGCTTGGGCTTCCAGCTTCTGCACCAGATCGGCGGCATCGATCGCCGGATAGCCGGGAATGTCGTAGATCGGCTTTTCAGGATAGAGCGCGGCGCATTGGCCGCCGGTGCTTTCCAGGGCGTCGATCACATGGCATTGCATCTTCAGCATGCCGCATTCGAAAACCGCGAACAGGCCGACCGGCCCGGCACCGATGACCGCAACATCGGTCTGGTGAATCTGTCCCGACATATCCGTGCGTAATCCTTCTCTCATACCGTCACTTGCGGCGGCATCCTGCCGTGGTGGTCCCGGCAAATCAATCGCCGATCATCCTTGGAACGTCTAAAACCATATAGCGCAGCAGGGATTTACGCCTAGCCGGCAAGGGCCCGCTCCGGCGGGCCATCCGGGCCGGGCCGATTGATCTTGCGCCGGGCGACCGGTAAAAGCTGCTGGCATGGAGCCGGCCAAGGATATCTCCGTTCTATTTGCGCGCACGCTGCCGGATGAGGCGGCGACCGCTGCGCTTGCCCAGGATCTGGCGTCCTTCCTGCGCCCTGGCGATGTGCTGGCCCTCTGGGGCGATCTCGGCGCCGGCAAGACCAGCTTCGCCCGGGCGCTGATCACCCGCCTCTCGGCCGAGGCGGAGGATGTGCCGAGCCCGACCTTCACCCTCGTCCAGACCTATCCGGGGCAGGTTGGGGAGACGAACGAGCCGGTGGAACTATGGCATTTCGATCTCTATCGCCTGACCGCGCCGGAACAGGCCTATGACCTGGCGATTGAAGAGGCGTTCCAGGACGGGATCTCGCTGATCGAATGGCCGGTGCGGCTCGGCTATCTGCTGCCGGCGAAGCGGCTCGATCTCAATTTGACTTTGACGGAAAAGGCCGGACAGCGACGGGCGGAAATCGCCGGCAATGAAGTTTGGCATCGCCGGTTGGCGCCGCTGATGACAGGGGAGGCATGATGACCAACGGGATCGATCGCGTCGCACGTGAAGCGGCGATCGTCGGCTTTCTGGCAGATCATGGCTGGGACAAGGCGGAGCGGCGGTTGCTGGCAGGCGACGCCTCCTTCCGGCGCTATGATCGCCTCACCGATGCCGCCGGCAATCGCGCCGTGCTGATGGATGCGCCGCCGCCGATGGAGGATGTGCGTCCCTTCATTGCCATCGACCGCCTGCTCTACGATCTCGGCCTCAGCGCGCCCCGCATCATGGGCGAAGATGCGGCGAACGGCCTGCTGCTGCTGGAAGATTTCGGCGACGACACCTATACGCGCTTGCTGGCACGCGGCCATGACGAGACCGCGCTCTATGAATTGGCGACCGATGCGCTGATTGCGCTCCATCAACGCCTGCCGCAGGCGGCGCTGGCTGGCTTGCGCAAATTCGATCTCGACAGCGCCTTGCGTCAGGTTTCGCTGTTGCTCGACTGGTATTGGCCGGAACTGCATGGTGCGCCGCCGCCGGCTGAGATGCGCGCCGAATTCGAAGCGGCCTGGCGGCAGGTTCTGCCGCTCTGGCACCGTCTTCCCGACACGATCGTGCTGTTCGATTTCCACATCGATAATCTGCTGCTGCTGCCGGGCCGCGCCGGTGTTCAGGCCTGCGGCTTGCTTGATTTCCAGGACGCCCTGTCAGGCCCGCTGGCTTTCGATCTCGTCTCCTTGCTGGAGGATGTGCGCCGCAATGTGCCGATGCCGCTGATGCGGGCGATGATCGAGCGTTATCTTGCTGCCAATCCGCAGTTGGGGCGTGACGATTTCATGACCGTCTATGCGGTCAGCGGGGCGCAGCGCAACACGCGCATCGCCGGCACTTTCACCAGGCTCTTGCGGCGCGATGGCAAGGCGGGCTATCAGCGTTACATGCCGCGCGTTTGGGAATTGATTGCGCATGACATTTCGCATCCGGCTCTGGCGCCGGTTGCCGCTTGGTATGCAAAACACCTCCCGCCACATGACCGTAAGGTCTTCGCCTGAACCGATGCGACCGCCGAAGCCTTGCCGCTATACAGGATGAGATTGTGACCGCAACGACAGCTTCCCTCACGCCCTCCTCGCAGATGTCGAACCTGACCGTGCCGAAAACGGCCATGGTGCTGGCGGCGGGTTTTGGCAAAAGATTGCGGCCGCTGACCGAGACGACGCCGAAGCCGATGGTGCGGGTGCTGGGCCGGCCGATGATCGATGTGGTGTTGGATCGTCTCGAAGCGGTCGGCGTCGAGCGCGCGGTCGTCAATCTGCATCATCTCGGCCATGTGATCCGCGATCATCTGAAGACGCGCAAATCGCTGGAAATCATTTTCTCCGAGGAAGAGGAAATTCTCGAAACCGGCGGCGGCATCGTCAAGGCTCTGCCGCTGCTGGGTGATGAGCCCTTCTTCACCGTCAATGCCAAGATCATCTGGCTCAATGGCAAGACCGATGCCTTGTTGCGCATGGCCCAGCAATGGGATCCGGCGAAGATGGATGCGCTCCTGCTGTTGCAGCCGACCGTCACCGCCGTCGGCTATGGCGGGCAGGGCGACTTCCTGATGGACCAGACCGGCCGCATCCGCCGTCGCCCGGGCTGGCAGGTGGCGCCGTTCCTTTATGCCGGCATCCAGATCTGCCATCCGCGCCTGTTCCGCGATCCGCCGGCCGGCGCCTTCTCGACCAATGTCGTCTGGGACCGCGCCATCGAGGAGGAGCGGCTGTACGGCCTCCGCCATGACGGCGAATGGTATCATGTCAGCACGCCGGCCCAGCTCGAGGAGGTCGAACGCCATCTCGGCTATCACGGTATCCGTTTCTAGGCAGCCTTTTCCTTCCAAGCGAGTATGCGATTTCGCTTGAACCGATTTCGCTTGAACTGGGGCGGGGCTCGCGCAGTATCGGAGCAATGACCGATACGTCGATCCGCGAGTCGCCCCCGCGCGTCTTCAATATTCCGACAGGTATCGCTTTCGTCGATGCCCTGGCGGCGGGATTGCTGCGGCAAGCCGGCGGCGATCCGCTGCGACTCGCGGCGATGACCGTGCTGCTGCCGAACCGGCGCGCCTGCCGGGCGCTGCAGGAGGCCTTTTTGCGGCAGGCGCAGTTGGGGCCGGATCGCGAGCGGACCGCGAGCGCTTTGCTGCTGCCGCGTCTGCAGCCGATCGGCGATGTCGATGAAGACGATCTCGCGGTACTGGCGGGCGGTGCCCTGGATCTGCCGCCGGCCATCGATCCCTTGCGGCGGCAATTGCTGCTGGCGCGACTCGTCATGGCCGGCCGGCCGCGCTTCCAGCCGGATAGTGAACCCTTGCGCTGGCAGGATGCCGTGCGTCTCGCCGCCGATCTCGGACGCTTGCTGGATCAGGTGGAAACCGAAGGCTGCGATCTCGCCGATCTCGACAAATTGGTGACCGGCGACCTCGCCCGGCACTGGCAATTGACGGTCAATTTCCTCGATATCCTGCGCGATGCCTGGCCGGCGATCCTGCGCGATGAAGGCGCCATCGATGCGGCACAGCGCCGCAACCTGCTGCTCCGGCGCCAGCGCGACCTGTGGCTGCGCCAGCCGCCCGCCGGGCCGGTGATCGCCGCCGGCTCGACCGGCTCAATCCCGGCCAGCGCCGATCTCATCGCGACGATCGCCCGGTTGCCGCAAGGCTGCGTGGTGCTGCCGGGTTTGGACCGCAGCGTCGATGACGCCGTCTGGGCAAAGATCACCGAGGATCCCAGCCATCCGCAATTCGGCCTCGCTTTGCTGCTGAAGCATATCGGTATCGAACGGAACCAGGTCGATGACTGGTCGGATGTCACCGCGACCGATGTCACCGCGACCGATGTCACCGCGACCGATGTCACTGCGACAGGTGTGACCGCGGCCGATGCGGCAAAGGAAACGCGGCGCAGGTTGATCGCCCAGGCGCTGATGCCGGCCGATTGCACCGACCGCTGGTCGACGGCCGCGGAGCTGCTGGACGTGGCCGAGGCAACAGCAGCCTGGGCCCCGGTGCATCGCATCGATTGCCACAGCCGCCAGGAAGAAGCCGGCGTCATCGCCCTCATCCTGCGTCACCATGTGGAAACGCCGGGCGCGCAGCGTGCCGCCTTGGTAACACCGGACCGACAGCTTGCCGCCCAGGTGACGGCGGAATTGCGCCGCTGGAATATCGTCATCGACGATTCCGCCGGCCGTGCGCTCAACCTGACGCCGCCCGGCGCTTTCCTGCTCTTGTTGGCGGAAGCCGCCGCGACGGATTGGGCGCCGGTGCCGCTGCTCGCTTTGCTGAAACATCCTTTGGCGAAAGCGGGCCTCGAGACGAGTGCCTTCCGCGCGCTCGTGCGCGATCTCGAAAAAGCCGTGCTGCGCGGCCCTCGCCCGGCCCCCGGTTGGGCGGGGCTGCGATCGGCTGTCGCAAGTGCCGTCAGCGGCGGTGGTCTGCGCGCCGGCATGGCGGACCGCTTGACCGCCTTGCTGGATAATCTCGAACAGCGTCTGGCTGCGCTGGCTGATTGGCAGGCGCAGCATGATCTCGCGACGCGTCTGGCGGCCCATCTCGCCGCTGCGGAAGCCCTGGCGGCCGGTGGGAGCGATCAAGCGCGCCAAAGCGGCGCCGATCATCTCTGGCGCGGCGAGGCTGGTGAGGCGCTGGCGGATTTCGTGCACCGCCTGGGCGAAGCGGCGAGCGGCCAGCCGGCCCTCTCGGCTTTGGACTATGCAGCATTGCTGGCGGAGATGATGCGCAGCATCGAGGTGCGGCCGCGTTACGGCGCCCATCCGCGCCTCTTCATCTGGGGTCCGCTGGAAGCGCGCTTGCAGCAGGTGGAGCTGATGATCCTCGGCGGCCTCAATGACGGCACCTGGCCCGCCGATCCCACCATCGATCCCTGGCTCAACCGGCCGATGCGACAGGCTTTCGGCCTGCCGCAGCCGGAACGCCGCATCGGTCTCTCGGCGCATGATTTCCAACAGGCCTTGGGCGCGCCGCAGGTCTATCTCACCCGGGCGCTCCGCGTCGAAGGGACACCCACCGTCCCCTCGCGCTGGCTGCTGCGGCTCGAAGCCTATCTCCGCTGCCTCGGCGTCACGGGGGAAAGTAGCGACGGCGCCGCCTGGACCGCCTGGCAGACGGCGCTGGACCGGCCGGAGAAGGTCCAGCCTTATCCACGGCCGGCGCCGCGTCCCGGCCGGGCGCATCGGCCCAAAGCCCTGTCGGTGACACGCATCGAAACCTGGATGCGCGATCCCTATGCGATCTATGCGCAATACATCCTGCGCCTGCGCGCCCTCGAACCGATCGATGCCGATCCCAGCCTCGCCGATCTCGGCACGGTCATTCATGCGGCCTTGGAGCGCTTCCTGCAGGATTGCCGCGACGGCCTGCCGCCGGATGCTCTTTCGCTTTTGCTGCGTTACGGCGAGGAGGCGTTCGGCGATATCCTGGCGCGACCTGCTGTCTGGGCCTTCTGGTGGCCGCGTTTCCAGCGCATCGCCGCCTGGATCGTACTGCAGGAACAGGCGCGCCGGCCACTGATCGCCGAGAGCTTCACGGAATTACGCGGCGAGTTGCCGATCGTGGAGGTCGATCCGCCATTCACTTTGAGCGCCGTCGCCGATCGCATCGACCGCATGAAAGACGGCAGCCTGGCGATCATCGATTACAAGACCGGCGGCATCCCGACGATGGATGAAATTCATCTCGGCTTTGCGCCGCAATTACCTTTGGAAGCGGCGCTGGCAAAGGCCGGCGCCTTCCAATCCGCCGCCGGTGCATCTTTGCGAGGACCGGTCAGCGAACTGGCCTTCTGGCAATTGAATGGCCGCGATTCGGGCGGCGCGGTGAAGCCGGTCAAGGAAGCCGGCCGCGGCCTGCGCGGCAATGCCGATTACATGGTGCTGGCGCAGCTCGCTTATGACGGCCTGCTGGCCCTGCTGCGTGACTTTTCCGAAGAGGATGCCGCTTATCCGGCGCAGCCGGCGCCCCGTTACGCGCCGCGCTACAGCGATTACGGTCATCTCGCCCGCGTGCTCGAATGGTCGCTGGCGGGCGAGGAGGGCGAATGACGATCGAACGTCCATCCTCGCAGGCTCTGCCGATCGCGCGCGACGCGCAAAGCGCTATCAGGGATGCGTCCCTGGGTCAGCGGCGTGGCGCCGATCCGCTGAAATCCGCCTGGGTGACGGCCTCGGCCGGCTCCGGCAAGACCAAGGTGCTGGGCGACCGCGTGCTGCGGCTCTTGCTCAATGGCACCCGGCCGGAGCGCATCCTCTGCCTCACCTTCACCAAAGCGGCGGCAGCGGAAATGGCCAACCGCATCGCCGAGACCTTGGCGAAATGGGCGGCGATGCCGGCCGCGGACTTGCGCCAGGCTTTGGTCGATCTCACCAGCCAGCGGCCGAGCGCCGAGATGCAGGACGAAGCGCGCCGCCTTTTCAGCCGCGTGCTCGATGCGCCTGGCGGCATGAAGATCGAAACCATTCATGCCTTCTGCCAGTCGCTGTTGCGCCGCTTCCCGCTGGAAGCGGAGATCGCACCGCATTTCGAGCCGATGGAAGAACGCGACGCCACCGAAATGCTGCGCGCCGCCCGCGACGCCATGCTGCTGGCGGCGCGCGAGCAGCGGGAGACGCCGCTCGCTCTGGCGCTCGACCACGTGGTGCGCCTGGGTGAGGACCGGCTCGACAAGATCATGGCGGCCTTCTTGCGGGAACGCGGCCGCCTGATGACTCTACGACGGCGCAGCGGCTCGCTCGACGATGTGGCTTTGGTGCTGGCCCGTCATCTCGATCTGCAGCCGGGCGAAAGCCGCCGCGATATCCTGCTTGCGGCCTGCGATGATGCGCTGTTCGATTGCCAAGGTCTCCGCGCGGCGGTCGCGATCCTGCAACGCGGCAAGACGACCGACGGCAAGCTCGCGGACCGGCTTGCGCCGTGGCTCGCAGCGGAACGCGAGGATCGCTTGTCCGGCTTTGAGGATTATCTGGCGGCCTTCCACGATTCCAAGGGCGCGCCGAAGAACGGCTTCCTCACCAAGGCCCTGGCCAGCGCGCATCCCGATATTGAACGCATGCTCACGGTCGAGCGCGACCGCGTGGCGCGGATCGGCGAGCGTCTCCGCGCGGTCGACATTCTGACCGACACGATGGCGCTGCTGACCCTCGCCAGCGATATGCTTGACCGCTATGAGCGGCGCAAGGCGGCGACAGCGAAACTGGATTTCGACGATCTTATTCTGAAGACCCGCGACCTGCTGCGCCGACCCGGCATCGCGCCCTGGGTGCTGTTCAAGCTGGATGGCGGCCTCGATCACATCCTGATCGACGAGGCGCAGGATACCAATCCGGCGCAATGGCAGGTGATCGAGGCTCTGGCCGGAGAGTTCTTCGTGGGCGAAGGGGCGGTTGAACGCCCGCGCACCGTCTTCGCGGTCGGCGACGTCAAGCAATCGATCTACAGTTTCCAGGGCGCCGATCCGATGGAATTCATCGCCAAGCGGGCGCAGTTCAGCGCACTCGCGGGGCCGGATCGCTTCAATGACGAGATCCTCAACGTCTCCTTCCGCTCGACCGACCAGGTGCTGGATCTGGTGGACCGGGTGTTTGCCGGGCCGGCGGCGCCGGGCGTGGTCTTACCGGGCGAGCCTGCCTTGCGCCACCGCGTCAGCCGCGTCGGCGCCGAAGGCATGGTGACGCTCTGGCCGCGCGCCGTGCCGGTCGATCTCGCCGCGCCCGACCCCTGGTCGCCGCCGCGCATCCGCGACGAAGCGGCCACACCCGTGCCACGCCTTGCCGAAGCAATTGCCGGCGAGATTCAGCGCCTGATCGGCAAGGAGATGTTGCGCGATCGCGGCCGCGTGGTGACGGCCGGCGATATCCTCATTTTGGCGCGCAGCCGCAGCGCGGTGTTCGAAGCGGTGGTGCGGGCGCTGAAGACGCGGGCCATTCCCGTGGCCGGTATCGATCGCATGCATCTGCTCGAACAAATCGCCGTGCTCGACCTCATGGCCTTCGGCGATTTTCTGCTGCTGCCGGACGACGATCTCACTCTGGCGACCCTGCTGAAAAGCCCGCTGGTCGGTCTCGATGAGGATGCGCTGATGGCGCTTTGCCTCGACCGCAAGGGCAGCCTCTGGGCGGCGCTCAGTGCACGCCGTGACGAACGCGCCGATTTCGCCGCCGCGCATCGCCTGCTCGCTGGTTTCCAGGCGCGGGTCGATTACCTTTTGCCCTTCGCACTTTATGGCGAGCTGTTGCAGGCGACCGGCGGGCGCCGACGGCTCTATGGCCGGCTGGGCCCGGAAGCGGCCGATGCTGTGGATGAGTTCATCGCCCTTGCCCAGGATTACGAACGCCACCACACACCCAGCCTGCAAGGCTTCCTGCATTGGCTGCGCACCACCGATGTCGAGGTGAAGCGGGAATTGCAGGACAGCAATGATCAGGTGCGGGTGATGACGGTGCATGGTGCCAAGGGCTTGCAGGCGCCGATCGTCTTCCTGATCGACCAGCAGCGCCGCCGGCCCAATGGGGACGGCTTGTTCTGGGTCTCGATCGGCGGCGCCGAATTGCCGCTCTGGTCGCCCAACCGCCAGGCCGATCATGCGGTCACGGCGGCGGCACGCGAGCAGCGCGCCAATGCGATGATGCTGGAGGAAAACCGTCTGCTTTATGTGGCGCTGACCCGGGCGGAGGATCGCCTCTATGTCTGCGGCACCGGTTCTGGCAGCGTCAGTGCCGCGCCCGGCTGGCACGATTACGTTGCCGGGGCGCTCGCCGACATGCCGGGAGCTGAGAAGCTGGAGATGCCAGGTTTCGAGGGCGAGGGCTGGCAGGGCGAGGGCTGGCGCGTCGCCAGCGCGCAGCTTGCCGCACCGACCCGCGCCAGGCCCGGCGCGGCGCTTGTGACCGGCGCGGATCTGCCCCTGCCGGACTGGGCCGGCACCAGGGCGCCGGATGAACCGGATCCGCCGCAGCCGCTCACCCCCTCACGGCCCAGCGACTCGGAGGAAGCCGCCGAACTGGCGCTGGTCAGCCCGCTGGCGGCCGATCAGGGCTATCGCTTCAAGCGCGGCCGGCTCACCCATCATCTGCTGGAAACCCTGCCCGGGCTGGCCCCTGAGGCACGCGCGGCGGCGGCCTCGGCCTATCTCGCCCGGCCGGTACACGGACTGGATGCCGCCCAGCAGGCGGAGATCGCGGCCGAGGTCCTGGCGGTGCTCACCCATCCCGATTTCGCCGATCTTTTCGCCCCCGGCAGCCAGGCCGAGGTGCCGGTGATCGCCCATTTCGCCGACCGCGACGGCCGCCGGCGAATCCTTGCCGGGCAGATCGACCGGCTGGCGGTGCGTGGGAAGGATTGCCTGATCGTCGATTATAAAAGTAATCGCCCACCACCCATGCAGGCCTCGCATGTCCCAGCCCTGTATCTGCGCCAGATGGCGGCCTACCGGCGTGCTGTCCGAGAAATTTACCCAAGTCAAACAGTACGTTGCTTCCTGCTCTGGAGCGATGGCCCCCGTCTGATGGAGCTTCCTGGCGACATGCTCGATTTGCATGACTGACGCGGCCTGCAATGCGCCGCCTTGACGTTGCCGGGAGCCGTTCATAGATTCCTCACCAGCAACAAGGCGCGCCTATATGGGCACCTGAACCGGCTTGAGGGGATGGGTCGCGCGCAACATAAAGGGATGCTGCATGAGCACGACGACACATATCAGCGACGCCAGCTTCGAAAACGATGTGCTGAAGGCGAGCGGTCCGGTTCTGGTCGATTTCTGGGCCGAATGGTGCGGACCCTGCAAGATGATCGCCCCGGCCTTGGAAGAGCTTGCCCAGCAGCTCGATGGCAAGCTGACCATCGCCAAGATCAATATCGATCATAATCCGCAGACGCCGAAGAAATACGGCGTGCGCGGCATCCCCACCCTGATGCTGTTCAAGGACGGCCAGGTGGCGGCGACCAAGATCGGCAACATGCCGAAGCGCCAATTGGTCGACTGGGTCGAATCGGTCCTCTAAGCCGATTTATACCGAGATCGAAAAACCCCGCCGGTGACGGCGGGGTTTTTGTTTGTGTGGTTCTGTTGCTTCACGGAGCCAGTTTATCAGACCCAGTAGGCACCTAGAGAAGTCCTTCACTAAGGAACGACTGGTGGAGATAAAAAGTGCAATTGATATCATTTGACGAATTTCTAAGGGAGATTAAACTCAAAGATAGCATTGTGAAAACGGGGCTTGGGGGAAGAAATGGCGGCATCGCTTCCATATTTGGCGAGCAACAAAAACGTATCATTGCTCTTCGAAAAGATAGCGGCAGCAAAAGTACCCGAAAAATTCACCCATTCCTTTCTTACTACAACTATTGGCCTTAAAGGCACTAATGACAGAGCTCTTATTCCCCTCCTCCGGAATATGGGTTTTATCGACCAATCTGGCACGCCTATGCCATCGTATAGGCTTCTAAAAGGGCACAATCAGGGTGAAGCACTTGCAGACGGCATGAGACGCGCCTATGGCCCGCTTTTCGATGCAGATCAAAGCGCCCAGAAGCTCTCTTCAGATCGACTTAAAAGTCTCATAGCACAAGTGGCTGGCGTCGATGCTGACGCCACAGCCCGGATAGCTGCTACTTTCAGTGCGCTTTCGAAGCTGGCAGACTTTGAGGCCCAGGCTAACGATGGCGGAACGGAGGACAAAGCGGATACCGACGCAGATTTCGAAGAAGCAAGCCCGACTAATGGACAAAGCAAACCTAAAAATCTCCGTACCGAGTTTCATTACAATTTACAAATTCATCTGCCAACTAATGGCAGTGAAGAAACATACTTGAATATATTCAATGCTATCCGAAAGACATTCCAGTGAGTATTGATGGCACGGCCGCTCTCTTTTTAATGCTCGGTCAAGCGGCGGAAAAAAGTCTAACCAGTGTGGACGATGTAGTCCCCGCCGAATCCCTATTCCTTTCGGTTTCTTACGATTTGGCCCCGTTAGTTCCAGATATGGTTAGGCGATCAACAGAGGCTGCTGAGGCTTATCGGCTATTTTTTGTGTTCGAGAATTATCTTCGCGATTTGATCGTTGATGTCCTTGCCAAAGATGGCCAAGAAAATTGGTGGGACAAGGTGCCGACCGACATTCAATTTGAAGTTACCAAGCTGGAGGAAACAGAGGAAATGAAGGCTTGGATGGCTCTTGGCTCTAGGGACAAATCGGCATTGATGACATTGCCTCAACTGCTGAAGGTGATAGAACAAAACTGGAAAGGTGCATTTGATGAAATTGTCCGCGATAAAAGCCTTGTGCACGAAGCGAGACTAATTGGCCACTTACGAAACACGATTTGCCATATGAGTACAATTTCCAGCGAGGAGCTGGATCGGATCCGGCAAACTATGCGAGATTGGTTCAGAATTGTGGCGCCTTAAGTTCGAATGCTTTGGCTAAGCTCCTTTGAGGGCGCACTCTGCAAGTTCGAAGTCAGCCTCAACCTAAAAACATTCACCGTTTGAAATGGCAGGGTTTCCTTAGCCAGTACAGGCGTCAGTGGTCATTGAGGACTTCGATCCTGTGAGCACGAACATTTTTCGCTAGCGTCACGCGCAATATCTTCTGATGTGCGCGAGCCGCGTATCACCCAATGCTCCGCCAGCACCATCCCGGCGAGATAGAGCGAGCCGCAATGAGGATGTGGCGGGGTTCCGTGTCCTGGATGGGCGAGGATGGATTTCAAAGCGCCGTCGACAGATTCGAAGTCATGCGCCTCGAGGCGGAGTTGCTTCGCGAAGGCGACGCAATCTTCAGCATTGGGACTGGCATGGTCGCGAGGGTAAATGAATGGCTACTCGGCGAGCGAGCGGCCTAAGGTCCTTGGGAGGCGTAACTGAGTCCTTGGTCAGAGCATATAGGATTAGTGGCTCTGAGTCTCGCTGTCGCCACTCACGCACCATGCTGGCAATCACCTGTCCGGCGCCTCTTTATGGGCTCCATCCAGCTACCTCCCAGCCGGACCGGCTACAACAGTTTCTCTCTTCCTCGGCAATCGCCGCCGTGTCACCTTCATTCTCCCGTGCTACGGGTGACTGCGAGGTTGAGAGATGTTGGCGATGATCACCGATCCGCTGCTCGCCACTGCCTTGATTTGCCTGTCCGTTATCGGCTGGCGGTTTATGCCGCCGCGCCCGACCTGGCTTGGACCGGTTTCGACCGCCATCCTCTTTGCGCTGCTGACGGTGATCCTGATCTACAGCGTCGGCTCGCCGCTCGAACCCACGATCCCGCGTTCCTCGCCCGGCATCACGCTGTGGTTCCAGGTGATCCTGGCGGCCTGGTGGCTGCTGGGCGCCAGAACCGTCCTGGTCGTGGCCCGCAGCATCCTGATGACCGGCCGGCACTCGCGCGAAGCGAAACTGGTCAGTGATCTCGTCTCGGGCGGTGTCTATCTCGCCGCCTTGCTGCATGTCATCAATACGATTTTCAACGTGCCGATTGGCGGGCTGGTTGCGACTTCCGGCGTGATCGCCATCGTCCTGGCGCTGGCGCTGCAGAACAGCCTCGCCGATGTCTTCGCCGGTATCGCCGTCGGCATCGAAGGTCCGATCTCGGTTGGCGACCGCGTCTGGATCGAAGGTCCGATCGAGGGCGAGATCGTTGAGATCAACTGGCGCTCCATCCGGATCCGCACCGACAGCAACGACATCGCCATCGTGCCGCATAGCGTCGTTGCCAAGTCGCGCATCATCAATCGAGACCATCCGACAGCGCGCCGCGGCGATTCCCTCCGGATATCCTGCAATGCAAGCGTGATGCCTGATCACGCCATCGATCTCTTGAAACGGGCCGTTCTCCTTTGCCCCATGGTGCTGAAGGAACCCGCGGCCTCGATCGCGCTGGTGCGTATGGGATCGCGGCGCAATGACTATGAAATCTCGTTTTCCGTCGCGTCGAGCGGCCAGCTCTGGGCTGCGCGGAACATGTTGATGAAAGAGGTTTCCCGGCAATTCCACTATGCCGGCATCTGGCCGAAGGAGTGGCCGCGCGCAGCCTCAGGCGGTATGGCCGAGACCGGCGCGCCGGCGCCGACCTCGGCAGCGTTCGATTCCTATCCGCTGGATCGATTGCTGGATGAGATACCGCTGTTTCACGACTTGTCGCGAGATCATCGGCAACAGCTTGCCGGCAAGCTGATCCGTCACGCGCTCGAACCCCAGGACATCGTCTTCGCCCAGGGTGCAACCGAGGCCTCGCTCTTCATCATCGCTTCCGGTGTGCTGGAAGTTACCCGGCAGACGCCGGAGCGGACATATGTCGTCGGGCGCATAGGCTCAGGCGATTATATCGGCGAGATCGGCATGCTGACCGGGTCTCCCCATGCGGCGACGGTGACCGCACTGACGCCCTGTATCGTCTATGAGCTCTGTAAGACAGATATCGCGCCGCTTCTCGCCGAAACACCGGGACTGGTGGCGGCTTTGGAAGCTTCGGCCCGTCGCGGCCAGGAGCTCATCGCCCGCGCTGTTGCCGCCGGTGCCAGCGCCCATGCCGGGCCGCCCGGACAACTGCTCGCTCGTATCCGGTCGTTCTTCAACCTGCCGCATTGAAGGCCGTCGGCGGCCCGGATATCGGATGAGCGCCTCAGCCGTTCTCTGCCAGCACGGTGCCGGCGAGATAGAGCGAACCGCAAATGAGGACGCGGCGCGGTTCGGTGCCGTGGTTGGCGAGGATCGATTTCAACGCGGCATCGACCGATTCAAAGCCGCCGGCTGCGAGGCCGACTTGCTGGGCGAAGCCAACGCAGTCTTCGGCGCTGAGGCTGGCATGGTCGCCGGGGATGGCGACGGCGCTGAGGTCCTCGGCGAGCGGCGCCAGATGCTTCAGGAAGGCCGCCGGTTCCTTGGTGTTGAGCATGCCGAAGATCAGACTCACTTGCTTGCCGTCTTGCGCCTGCCATTCCTTCAGCATGCCGGCGATGATCTGGCCGGCATCCTCGTTATGGCCGCCATCCAGCCAGAGCTCCCAGCCGGGCGGCAATTGCCCGACCAGAGGACCGTGCGTCAGATGCTGCATGCGGGCAGGCCAGACGGCCTCGGTCAGGCCCCTGCCAATCGCCGCCTCGCCGAGATCGAAGCCTTCCAGCCAGCGCGTCGTCGCGACGGCGGTGGCGGCATTGCCGATCTGGTGCTTGCCGACCAGCGCCGGTGTCGGCAGGTCGAAGCCGCCGCGCGCATCCTCATAGCGGAAGCCGCCGGGAATATCGCTGACGGACCATTCCTTGCCGAAGCGCCAGAGCGGCGCGTTCAGACGCGCTGCCGCCTCATCGAACACTTTGGCGGCTTCCGGCGGCTGCTGCGCGACGATGGCGGGACGCCCCTGCTTCATGATGCCGGCCTTCACGGCGGCGATCTTTTCCAGCGTGTCGCCGAGGAACTGCATGTGATCCATCGAGATCGGCATCAGCACGGTGGCGAGCGGCTGGTCGATTACATTGGTGGCGTCGAATTCGCCGCCAAGCCCAGTTTCCAGCAGCAGGATATCCGCCGGCTCGCGGGTAAAGGCGAGGAAGGCGGCGACGGTGGTGATCTCGAAGAAAGTGATCGGCACGCCGCCATTGGCGCGCTCGCATTCCTCCAGCAGCTCGATCAGCGCGGTTTCCTCGATCAGCTTGCCGTTGAGGCGGATGCGCTCATGAAAGCGCACCAGATGCGGCGAGGTATAGACATGCACCCGGTAGCCGGCGCATTCGAGCATGGCGCGGAGATAGGCGATGACCGATCCCTTGCCATTGGTGCCGGCAACATGCACGACCGGCGGCAGGCGCTTCTCCGGATGGCCGACGGCGGCCAGCAGGCGCAGCACGCGGTCCAATTCGAGATCGATGATCTTGGGATGCAGCCGGTTCAGCCGCTCAAGAACGATATCGCTGTTCTGCGAGGAAGACGCCTGGCCCATGGGATCGGCCTCTTTTGCTTGAAAGAAAGCTTATCGGATTGGCGACGGCCGTTACTTGCCGCCGCTATTGCCGCCCGCACTGGGCGGCGCCGGTACGACCGCACCCGGCACCTGCTTGGTCAGCAGGCCGATGATGCGTGCGAGTTCGGTCGGGAGGTCCTTGCGGGCGATGACGAGATCGACGATGCCGTGATCCAGCAGATATTCCGCCCGCTGGAAGCCTTCCGGCAATTTCTCGCGGATCGTTTCCTCGATGACACGGGCACCGGCAAAGCCGATCACCGCGCCGGGTTCGGAAATGTGAATATCGCCCAGCATGGCGAAGGAGGCGCTTACGCCGCCGGTCGTGGGGTCGGTCAGCAACACGATGAAGGGCAGGCCGGCTTCCTTGACCCGGTCGACGGCGATGACGGAACGCGGCATCTGCATCAGCGACAGGATGCCTTCCTGCATGCGCGCACCGCCCGAGGCGGGAATGGCGATCATCGCCGCGCGCTCGCGCACCGCGATCTCGGCCGCCTTGACCAGGCCTTCGCCGACCGCGACGCCCATCGAGCCGCCCATGAAATCGAAATTGAACGCCGCCGCGACGACTTTCAGCCCGCCGATCGTGCCGCTGGCGACGACGATCGCATCCTGTTCCTCGGTCTTGGCCTGGGCTTCCTTCAAACGCTCGGTGTATTTCTTGCGGTCGCGGAAACGCAGCGGATCCAGCGGCACCGCCGGCAGCTCGGCGCGCTCATACGTACCGCCATCGAACAGCAGTTCCAGGCGCCGCTTCACGCCGACCCGCATGTGATGGCCGCAATGCGGGCAGACCCGCAGATTGGCTTCCAGCTCGCGATGGAAAATCATCTGGCCGCAGGCGCCGCATTTGTCCCAGAGATTATCCGGCACCTCCGCCTTGCGCACCAAAGCGCGGATCTTCGGGCGGACAAAATTGGTCAACCAGCTCATTCAATCATCCCTTATACGGGTCGTGTTGTTATTAAGCGCGCCCGCGCCGCACGCCGGCGGCAAGGTCGCGTATCAAGGAAAGCACTGCTTCCACCAAACCGGCTTTCGGCCGGCCATTGGTGTCGAGATTATCGGCGATGCGCTGAATCAAGGCCGAGCCGACCACCGCCGCATCGGCGGCCTTGGCGACGGCGGCGGCCTGATCGGCGGTCTTGATGCCAAAGCCGACGGCAAGCGGCAGATTGGTATGCCGCTTCAACCGGGTAATGGCGGCGGCGATATCGGCATTGGCCGCCGAGCGTGTGCCGGTGATGCCGGCGATCGAGACGTAATAGACGAAGCCCGATGTGTTTTTCAGCACCGCCGGCAGGCGCTTGTCATCGGTGGTCGGCGTCGCCAGGCGGATGAAGTTAAGACCCGCCTTCAAGGCCGGCATACAAAGTTCGGCATCTTCCTCCGGTGGCAGATCGACGACAATCAAGCCATCGACACCGGCAGCAAGCGCGTCCACCAGGAAGGTTTCGACGCCATAGGAGTAGATCGGATTGTAATAGCCCATCAGCACGATGGGCGTATCGTTGTCGTTTTGGCGGAAGTCGCGCACCATCTGTAATGTGCGCTTCAGCGTCATGCCGGATTTCAGGGCGCGGAGACCTGCCGCCTGGATTGCCGGACCGTCAGCCATGGGATCGGTGAAGGGCATGCCGAGCTCGATCACATCGGCGCCGGCCGCTGGCATGGCTTTCAGCAATTGCAGCGACAGATCGTAATCGGGATCGCCGGCGGTGATGAAGGTGACGAGGCCGGCGCGGCCTTGTGTCTTGAGATCGGCAAAGCGGCGCTCGATCCGGGTGGTCGTCAAATCCGTCATGCTTGCCACGGTTGCGCTCACAGCACGGTCCCCAGTTTTTCGGCGACGGCAAAGATGTCCTTGTCGCCCCGGCCGCTCAGGCACATGACCAACAGATGCTCGCGCGGCAAAGTGGGCGCGAGTTTGCTGACATAGGCCAAGGCATGGGCCGGTTCCAAAGCCGGGATGATGCCTTCGAGGGCGCTGCAGAGTTGGAAGGCATCCAAGGTCTCCTGGTCGGTCGCGGAGACATATTTCACCCGCTTCATGTCATGCAGCCAGGCATGTTCCGGGCCAATGCCGGGATAATCGAGGCCGGCCGAGATTGAATGCGCGTCCTTGATCTGGCCGTCATCATCCTGCAGGAGATAAGTGCGGTTGCCGTGCAGCACGCCGGGCCGGCCGCCGGTCAGCGAGGCGGCATGACGCCCGGTCTCGACACCATCGCCGCCGGCTTCGACGCCGTAAATTGCGACGCTGGGATCATCGAGGAAGGGATGGAACAGGCCCATGGCATTGGAGCCGCCGCCGATACAGGCGACCAGCGAATCCGGCAGGCGGCCTTCCTGCTCCATCATCTGCTCGCGGGTTTCGGTGCCGATCACCGATTGGAAGTCGCGCACCATGGCCGGATAGGGATGCGGGCCGGCGACCGTGCCGATGATATAGAAGGTATTCTCGACATTGCTGACCCAGTCGCGCAGGGCGTCATTCATTGCATCCTTCAAGGTCGCGGTGCCGGAGTGAACCGGAATGACCTCGGCGCCCAGCAGGCGCATACGGAAGACATTGGGCTTCTGCCGCTCGATATCGGTGGCGCCCATATAAACGGTGCAGGGCAGGCCGAAGCGGGCGCAGAGGGTTGCGGTGGCGACGCCATGTTGCCCGGCGCCGGTCTCGGCGATGACGCGGGTCTTGCCCATCCGCTTCGCCAGCAGGATCTGGCCGAGGCAGTTATTGACCTTGTGAGAACCGGTATGGTTCAGCTCTTCGCGCTTGAAGTAAACCTTGGCGCCGCCGAAATGCTCGGTCAGCCGCTCGGCGAAATAAAGCGGGCTCGGCCGGCCGATATAATGCTGACGGAACGAGGCCATCTCGGCGGCGAAAGCGGGGTCCTTCCTGGCGTCGTTATAGGCCTTTTCCAGGTCCAGGATCAGCGGCATCAAGGTTTCCGCGACGAAGCGGCCGCCGAACAGGCCGAACCGGCCCCGGTCATCCGGGCCGGTGCGATAACTGTTCAACTGGGAGGATGGTGTGACGCTCACGTTGCGATCCTGAGAAAAAACTGGCGATTCGCGCCGCAATCAACCACAGCACGGCGCAAAGGTCAAAGGGGTGGTCACAGGGTTCGGCCTGGGCCGCCCAGGGCTAAAGGCCCTCGGCAACTCGAAGGAAGTCCTTGATTTTTTGAAGATTCTTCTCACCCGGCCGGTCCTCGACCCCTGACGAGGTGTCGGCCGCGCGGGCACCGCTCGCCCGGACTGCCTCGGCAAGGTTGTCCGCGGTCAAACCGCCCGCCAGCATCCAGGGAATGCCGAACTGCTGCCCGGCCAGCAAGGACCAGTCGAAACTGACGGCATTGCCGCCCGGCAGTGCATCCGTCTTGCTCGCCGGCGGCTTGGCATCAAAAAGCAACCGGTCAGCGACTTTCTCGTAAGCTCTGGCCTGTGCGAGGTCGCCGGCCTCGCCGATCTGCAACGCCTTCATCACCGGTAGGCCGAAGCGCTGCCGGATTTCGGCCACGCGCTCCGGCGTCTCCTTGCCATGCAGTTGCAGCAGGTCGAGGGGGCAGGCTGCCAGGATGGCGGCGATCTGCTCATCGCTCGCATCGACCATCAGGCCGGTGCGGATAACTTTGCCGGCGGCAAGGCGGCTTAACTCGCCAGCCGCTTCGGCGGTGATATTGCGCGGGCTCTTGGCAAAGAAAACCAAACCGATATGGCTGGCGCCGTGGCCGATCGCCGTTTCGACCGCCGCCGGGGTCGTCAAGCCGCAGATTTTGGCTTCGAATGCCATGACAACCTCACCTCAGGCCCGCACGCCGAGCAGCCGGCGATAGCCAGCTGCGATCACGCCGCATTGCGCAAGGGTGGCGGCAATCTGCGCCACACAGCCGATCAGCAGCATCGTATAGGGTGCCGCATCGGCCAGCCCGGTTCCCTCGGCGATCAAGCGAATCACGATCATCAACAGCAGGAAGGGGGCCTCGACCAGCAGGCAGGCCAGCAGCAGGATCCAGCCCTGTCCCTGGGAGGCCTCCCAGGCC
This sequence comes from Dongia soli, assembly GCF_034044715.1. NCBI lineage: Bacteria > Pseudomonadati > Pseudomonadota > Alphaproteobacteria > Rhodospirillales > Dongiaceae > Dongia > Dongia soli. Next base: position 1,287,800 of record NZ_JAXCLW010000001.1, read on the forward strand.
TGGCGCAGGCTGATCGGCTGGCCGATAGCGATCGCGACCAAGGCCAGCGCCAAGCGGACGCCGACCACGCCGATCAGCAGGGCGGCGATCAGGATACCAATCTGCGCCGCCGCGCCCAGCAGCAGGGCGATCGGTATGGAGACCAGGGCCAGCACAATCGAGCCGCAGAAACCAAGCGCGAAAGCGCCAAGCAGGAAGATCACATGCAGGCGCCGCAGCGCCAGCCCCAGTCCTTCCACAGCACTGGGACCGAGCAGGAGAAAGCGCAGCCAGTTCACCGAGAGCAAGGAGAGGCCAATGACGATGATGATGGCGGTCACCATCAGCGGCCCGGCGGCGTCGGGATTAAGCTGGGATGATCCTTGGTCAAGGCCGCCGGTAAACATCTGTTCGAAGGCCGGGGCGCCGTAAAGGGAGCCCAGAAAATAGATTGCCAGAGGCACGATGCCGAGACGCAACGCGTCGTCGCGGCATAGCATCAGGCTCTGCAAGCTGACGCGCACCAATTGCATCACGGCGAGGCGTCGCTCCGGTCCCGTCCCATGGGGGCCGGAACCGTGATTGTGCTGCGGAAAACGTGAATCGGGTCGATCGAACATTCAGATCTCGAATCAGGCTCGGGTTCGGTTATTGCCAGGACGGCTGGCGATTTCATCCGCAATGCGTTTTGCCGCCGCAACCGGATCACCGGCGCTGGTGATCGGGCGACCGATCACCAGATAATCGGCGCCTGCCTCCATCGCCTCGGCCGGTGTCATGATGCGCTTCTGATCGCCGGTCGCGGCCCAGGCCGGACGGATGCCCGGTGTAACCAGCAGGAAATCGGCTCCCAGGTCCTGGCGCAGAACGGCGATTTCCTTGGCCGAACAAACCACGCCATCAAGGCCGCATTCGCGGGTCAAAGCGGCCAGGCGCCGGACCTGATCCTGTGGATCGGCCGGCTGGCCCACTTCCGCCAGATCATTGCCGGCAAAGCTGGTAAGGACGGTGACGGCGATGAGCTTGGGGGGTGTGACACCCAGTTTCGCGGCACGGTCATGGGCGGCTTCCCGGGCTGCCACCATCATGGCGCGGCCACCGCTTGCATGCACGTTCAGAATGAAGGGGCATAAAGGCGCCACGGCGCGCACCGCACCGGCCACCGTATTGGGGATATCGTGGAATTTCAGGTCAAGAAAGACCGGTTGGCCGAGTTCGCTGATACGGGCGACACCCGCCGCGCCATTTGCCATGAAAAATTCAAGGCCAAGCTTGAGCCCGCCGACATGGCCGCGCAACGCATTGGCCAGTGCCCCTGCCTGGGTTGGGTCGGTCGTATCCAATGCCACCAGGATTGGCGCCACTGCCTGCGTGCCCACACTTTCAGTTGCTAGCCCTGCAGCCATTTCCGCTCGCTTTGTCCTCACTGCCATCTCTCGCGACGCGTTGTAGCCTTGCGGCGGAAACGCGGATAGTTGAAAACAGACCCAATTCCTAAGTAAACCCACCAACATTCACATGGTGCTTCTATCCCAGTTTCCCCAGCCCGTCATCGGGCGGGCATCAGCGGCCCGGTATCTCAGGAAGACGCGACTGCATAACCGGAGATGTAGAAGGACTTGACCCGATCGGGGGTGGATGTGCTAACCCTCTGATTAATGATGGTTATCTGGATTGAAGATGTTGCTGTCCTAATCGCCTCTCCGCCACTCGTTGCCGAGTGACATTTTCCCGCCGTTCGCGCATTTCGCCGGCCACCCGGTGGTATGGCGCAATTCGACCGACTCCATTGCCTCTGTGGCGCAGGATTCCCAAGTTTAGGTGACCAAATGCAGGTGACGCAATTCACCGACTATGCCGTTCGAACCTTGATTTACCTCTGCCTCCAACCCGACCGGCGGGCCACGGTCGAAGAAATCGCGGCGCGGCTGCATGTTTCTGCCAGCCATTTGACCAAGGTGGTGCACCGCCTTGGTCGCATCGGCGTGATCGAGACCCTGCGCGGCCGGCGTGGGGGGCTCCGGCTGAATATGGCGCCAGATCAGATTTCCGCGGGATGGTTGTTTCGTCAGACCGAGGACAATCTTGCGCTTGCAGATTGTTTTGAATCCGCCGGCTGCGACTGTCCCTTGTCAGGAAATTGCCACATGACGGGAATATTGCAGGAAGCGCTGCAGGCTTTTCTTACCGTTCTGGACCGCTACAGCCTCGCCGATTTGGTGCGCGATCAAACGTTATTGCGCCAGCTTCTCGGCCAGGCTGCGGTTGAGCCGGTCGCGGGATTGCCACAAGCGGCCCAGTGATTGCAGCATTCTGGCCTTATCGCTTGAAACGCGCTATCTGCCGTCATCTGGAATGATAGGCTGCCGGTCGAACCGGCGATGGGAATCGGAAGGAAGGATGATGCGCGGCAGCGCGACGGGGGTTCGACAGCGCATGGCGTGGCTGTCCCATACGGTGTTCAACCGTACGGCCATCATCTGCCTCACGCTGGCCGTGCTCGCCGGCTGTGCCGCGAAACCGCCAGCCACTAAATCGACCCCGACCCTGACCCCCTCGGCGCCCTTGCCCTGGACGGTAGCGATCGGCTCCCTGACCGAACGGGGCACTTCTCATATCTGCACGGCAAGTCTCGTTCGTCCCAATTTGATTCTGACGGCGGCGCATTGCCTCTATCCGCCCAGTCGCACCTTGGCGGCGGACCATCTGGTTTTTACGCCCAATGCGGGCCGCACCCCGGTCTTCGACCCCTTACCTGTCCGCGCGGTGCAGGTATTGGGGGGACAGGTCCACGAAGGCCATATCGATGCACTCGACGTCGCGATGGACTGGGCTTTTCTGAAAATCGTTCCGGCGCCCAGGGAATTACAGCCCCTGCCGATCGAAGCGCTGTCGTCGGATCAGGTGATGAAACGCCTGGCCGCTGGCGATCACTTTTATTCCGCCGGTTTCGGCGGCGGCGACAAGGCCATGCTGCGGCAGCATGACGATTGCGATCCGGTCGACCCCCGAAGCCTGGGCCTGGACCTTCCCGGCGGCATCACGGTAAGCACCTGTATCATCCGGCCGGGCGATAGCGGCGGTCCCATGGTGCTGCTCGATACGGCGAACAAGCCCCATCTTTTCGCCGTCATTTCCAGCCTTGGGCAAAGACGTGGCGGGCTGGCGCCAATCGGGCTCGGCGTTAGCGCCGGTGCCTTTGCCCACCAGTTGGACCGCCTACTGCTCAGCAGCGCCGATTGACAAAGCTTGGCGAGCTGTATACAGCTTAACAGATTGAGATCGGTGCCATAAAAGCATTGCCGAAAAAAGGCTGGCCGCAATTACAAGGCCGCGCTGGTCTCGCCTGGAGGATGGGGAGGAGATGGCGCGCAATCCGCGATATGACATTTTGTTCGAGCCGGTCCGGATCGGGCCGCTGACGGCGCGCAACCGTTTCTACCAGGTGCCGCATTGCACTGGCATGGGCTATGACCTGCCGCATTCCGTTTCCCGCATGCGCGAGGTCAAGGCTGAGGGCGGCTGGGCGGTGGTGAACACAGAATACAATTCGCTGCATTGGTCCAGCGAGGATGCGCCCTACCGGCTTTGCGCCATGTGGGATGAGAACGACATCCGCCTCCAGTCGCTGACCGCCGAGAAGATCCATCGCCATGGCGCCCTTGCCGGCACCGAACTTTGGCATGGCGGCAATCATTCTCCCAACCGCTTCAGCCGTGAAACGCCGATCTCACCTTCGGGCTCGACCCAGCATGCGGTTTTTCCGCTGCAGACCCGGGCGATGGATCGCGAGGATATCCGCAACCTGCGCCGCTGGCAGGTCCAAGCGGCGAAGCGCGCCATGCAAGCCGGCTTTGACATCGTCTATTGCTATGCCGGCCATGGCTATCTGCCGTTCCAGTTCATCACCAAGCGGTGGAACCAGCGGACCGACGAATATGGCGGGCCGATCGAGAACCGCGCGCGGTTGCTCAAGGAAATGATCGAGGAGACCAAGGAGGCGATCGGCCATAAATGCGCCGTTGCCGTGCGTCTCGCCGTCGATGAGTTGATAGGCCCTGCCGGTGTCACCGCCGAGAATGAAGGTCGCGAGGTGATCGACTATCTCGCCGAGCTGCCAGATCTCTGGGACGTCAATATCTCCTATGTGGAAAACGATTCCATGTCGGCGCGTTTCGGCGAGGAGGGCCATCAGGAGAAATATATCGGCTTCGTGAAGAAGCTCACCTCGAAGCCGGTGGTCTCGGTCGGCCGCTTCACGTCGCCTGATACCATGGTCTCGATGATCAAGCGGGGGGTGTGCGATTTCATCGGTGCGGCACGGCCCTCGATCGCCGATCCCTGGCTGCCGCGCAAGATCGATGAAGGCCGCGAGGAGGATATCCGCGAATGCATCGGCTGCAATATCTGCCGCGCCCATAATAACCAAGGCGTGCCGATCCGCTGCACGCAAAATCCGACCATGGGCGAGGAATATCGCCGGGACTGGCATCCGGAAATCGTCACGCCGAAACGCGGTTTCGCCAATGATCAGGTATTGGTTGTCGGCGGCGGTCCGGCCGGTCTCGAATGCGCGATGATCCTTGGCAAGCGTGGCTATCAGGTGGCGTTGGCCGATGCGGGCCGGGAACTTGGCGGTCGCATCAACCGCGAATCCCGCCTGCCGGGTCTCGGCACCTGGGGCCGGGTACGCGACTACCGCCTGGGCCAGATTGCCAAGCTGCCCAATGTCGAGATCTTCCTGGAAAGCCGGATGGACAAGGACACCATCCTGGAAGCCGGCTATCGCCACGTCATCCTGGCGACCGGCGCCGCCTGGCGGCGCGACGGTATCGGCCACAACGTCTACTTCCCGCTGCCCGGCCTCGATGCCGCCAATGTCCTGACGCCCGATGATGTGATGAGCGGCAAGCAGCCGAGCGGTTCCATCGTCGTCTATGACGATGACCAATTCTATATGGCGGGCGCTTTGGCCGAACGGTTCCGGGCGGCCGGCCATGACGTCACCTTGGTGACGCCGGGCCTCGACGTGTCCAGCTGGACCTTGTTCACCGACGAGCAGTTCAAGGTGCAGACCAAGCTGATGAAGATGGGCGTCAATCTGGTCCTCGCCCATCGTCTGGAAGCCTGGCATGGCGATGCGGCGGCGGTCGCCTGTATCTATACCGGCGCCAGCAGACGGGTGGCGGGCGAGACTTTGGTGACCGTCACGGCGCGGCAGGCCGATGACGGCCTCTATCGCTCGCTGAAAGAGGATGCTGCGGCGCGCGAAGCGGCGGATATCGTCACCTTGCGGCCGATCGGCGATTGCGATGCGCCTGGTGCGATCGTGCATGCGACCTATGCCGGCCATCGAGCGGCGCGCGAATTCGGTGAGACGATTGATCCCGATCAGTTCCCGTTCAAGCGGGAGCTCGTCTTCGTGAAATAATACGCGGCGCGCAAAGGTCGGAATAGTCGGCGCGTATCGATAAAATATCAAGGGAGGCGGCCATGACGGATGACGTGGCGCAGGCTGTGAGTGGCGGTGAACGCGCGGGCCGGCGGCGGGAGCGGCGCGCCCAGGCGACGCGGGGTGGCGGGCCGCGCCAATTATCCTTCGCACAGGTGCCGAACGGCTATCGTCCGATCGAGGTCATGAGCGCCGACCAGATCGAAGCAATTCATCTCGCCTCGCTGAAAGTCCTGGCCGAAATCGGCATCGAAGTCATGCATGAGGAGAGCCGCGGCCGGTTGAAAGCGGCCGGCGCAGATGTCGACGAGGGGACCCATCGCGTGCGGTTCGATCCTGCCTTGGTGGAAGAGAAGATTCGGACCATCCCCGGCAGCTTTCGCATGCGGGCGCGCAATCGCGCTTATGATATCGAGATCGGCGGCAATCAGATGATCTTCGCCGCGACCGGCGGCCCGGCTTTTGCCCATGATCTCGACCGCGGCCGGCGGCCGGGAAATTACGCCGATATGTGCGACTATATTCGGCTGGTGCAGAGCCTGAACGTGATTCACCAGGAAGGGGGCTGCCCGGTCGAACCGACTGATCTGCCGGCAGAAACGCGGCATCTCGACTTCTATCAGGCCGCGCTGACCCTGACCGACAAGACCTGGCAATGCTGGGCGCTGGGCGCCTACCGGGTCGAGGACGCGCTCAATATGATCGGTATTGTCTATGGCCTGAGGCGCGAGCAGATGGCCGAGCAGCCGGTCACCCTGACGGTGATCAATTCCAATTCGCCGCTGAAGCTGGATATCCCCATGGGCGAAGCCTTGACCGCCATGTCGAAGGCGGGCCAGCCGATTGCCTTGACGCCCTTCACCCTCTCCGGCGCCATGAGCCCGGTGACGATCGCCGGCGCCTTGACGCAGCAGAATGCCGAGGCCCTGGCGATGATGACCTTGACGCAAATCGTCCGGGCTGGCGCGCCGGTGCTTTATGGCGGTTTCACTTCCAATGTCGATATGCGAACCGGATCACCGGCTTTCGGCACGCCGGAATATACCAAGGCGGCCCTCGCAAGCGGCCAGCTGGCGCGGCGCTACGGCGTGCCCTTTCGCTCCAGCAACGTCAATGCCTCCAACTGCGTCGATGTGCAGGCGGCCTATGAATCCGGCATGTCGCTCTGGGGCAGCATCATGGGCGGGGTCAACCTCATCGAACATGCCGCCGGCTGGCTGGAAGGCGGCCTTACCGCTTCTTTCGAGAAACTCGTTCTCGATGCCGAGATGCTGCAGATGATGCGGGAATTCCTGCGGCCGATCGCGGTGGATGCCGATGAACTGGCGGTCGAGACCATCGCCGAAGTGGGGCCGGGCGGTCATTTCTTCGGCACCGGCCACACCTTGGCCCGGTTCGAACATGCCTTCTATGAACCGATGCTGTCCGATTGGCGCAATTTCGAGACCTGGAGCGAAAGCGGTGCAAAAACCGGCACTGAACGGGCCAACGCGATCTGGAAGGACTTGTTGAAGACCTATCAGCAGCCGGAACTCGATCCGGCCCTGGCCGAAGCCCTGGCCGATTATGTCGCCCGGCGTAAGATCGAGATCAATCGCGGCGATTACTAATTCTGCGCTTGGATCGCGTGCGCGACGCCAGCGACGAGACAATCTTGGCCCGCGGCCTTGAATTGCTTGCAGCGCTGCTGGGCCGACCTCTTGTCATCGAACGGTCCGGCAACGATACGGTGCCGGATGCCTTTATCGGCGACATTGATCGCCAAAACTTCGACCGTGAGCCCACCCAGCAACTTTGCATGGCGATGAACCAGGCGTTTCCGCTCCGCTTCGGCTGCCGTCGCATCCGACAGTGAGGCGATTTGCAGCTGATATGATTTGGCACTAGCGGGAACGGATGGAAGCGCCGCTGGTTTGGTCGGGGTCACGGTCTTCCCTGCCGAAACCTGCATAGACGGCGCCGGTTCAACTACCGGTGCTTTGTCGCGTTCGTCTTTGGCACGATCTCCTTCGTTGCTCTCAGCGGCGAGGGATTCGGCGTCGTCCGCATGCGTTTGAGGGGCCGGGGTCGTCTCGCTGAAGAGCGGCACCGCAGCGATGCTGCCGGCGGGTTCCGGCTTAGGCGGCAGAGGCGCTTGTGCTGCTGCCGCTTTATTGAGATCGACACCGGCGGCCAGCGTCGGTGCGAGGCGGTTGAGGATTACGGTGCGGTTGGTGGTAACCACGCTGCGTTCGATATCGCTGAGATCGGGGGAAATGCTGGCGCGGCTCAGCCATTGATAGGCCGCGAGATCGTTTTGCGTGACACGCTCCCCCTTGGCATAAGCGAGACCGAGCCGTGCCTGGGCCGGGCCATTGCCCTGGGCCGCCGCCTGAACCAGCAGGGACATGGCCTGATCCGGCTTCAGGCCGACATCGCGGCCATCGAGCGCGAGTTTCGCCAATTGATATTGCGCATCCACCCGGCCGGCTGCGGCAAGCGGGCGTAGCGCTTGATCCGCGGCGGCATAATCTCCCGATGCGGTGGCTGCCTGAGCCTCGGCCATATCGGCAACGGCAACGTTTAGGCTGAAGGATGAGAAGAGGCCGGCAAGTAGGAAAGCGCGCGCTTTCGCCGTCCATCGTAGATCAACTGCCACGATTTCCCCCCATCTTGATGACCCCTGCACGAATCATAGGCAATGCGCCGCAGGACGGCCAGATAAAACGTGCTGGGAGCCAGAGGGTAGAGCCTGTCCCAAACCGATGCCGGTTTACGCTGTGTCTCAAAGGCGTTTTGGCAGATAGGTGGCGACAATGCCGGCGAGGATGGTCAGCAATCCGCTGGTCAGGAAAACGGCGCGGAAGTCGAACTGCAAAAGCAGCAATGTGTAGATGGTCGAGGGCGCAAGATCGCTGAAATCGATATAGGTCTGGAAAATCGGCGACATCTGATTGCGTTCGCGGACGCGCACAAAACGCATGAACGGAATATTGCCCAGCGCATCCAGCACGATGATGGCGCTGGCGCCGAACAGCAGCAGGATCGAGACGATCAGTGGATAATCATAGAAAAATGGAATTGCCAAGGTCACGATGCCGCCGAAGAACAGGCCATAGACCAGGGGCGCGCGGATGCCGATGCGCTGGGCGACCATGCCGATAATGGGTGCTGTGATCAGCAGCGCGTTGCCGATGCCGACCACTAGGCCGGCATAGAATTGATCGACGTGATGGTCGGTCAGATAGAGCGCCGGATAAACGAAGAACATCGACCACCAGGCGGAGCGACCGAAGGCGATGGTCCAGGCGAGGACCAGGCGCTTCTGTTCGATGAAATGCCGGATGTTGCGCAGCGGATTGCGGAATTGCTTGAGCGCATTGCCGGGCGGTACCAGCGCCGGGTCATCGCGCAGCCGCAGATACAGAAAGTAGACGATCAGCACGACATAGCTGGCGGCGGAAATCATCGCCGGCGCGATCGAGCCGTGTTCCGCATAGAGCACCACGCCCAACAACGGGCCGAGCCCCCAGGCGATGCAGCTCAATGCGAGGCGCAATGGCTCGGATTTCACCAGCTGATGCCGGGGGATGTAATCCATGATGTAGAGCAGCAAAGCGATGCGGCAGGCAGCAGCGCTGATGGCGCGGCAGATCATGCCGGAAATCTGGCCGGGAATCGTATTGGTGGCGAGCAGGAAGACCGCGATGATGCCGAGAATGATACCGCCGAGATAGAACCACCGGCGCCGGAAGGCGTGGATGAAGCTGGGCGAGACCAGATTGAAAAGTAGGCTGACAAAACTGGTCAGCAGGAAACTGGCGCTGACCCAGGGGCGAGATTCGGCCTGGCCGAAAGCGTCGCGGTAAAGATCGTAGGCCTGGAGCGAGAGCACCGTCGAGATGATGGCACGGCCGATGGAATCGAGCGTGAACAGCATCGCGAAGACCCCGGCGCCGGGCTTGGCCAGGGAGCGAATGAAAAGTGGTTGATTGACGTCCATCAGCGCAACGGGTGGAATGCGACTCCGCCCGGAGAGCCAATCCCGATCGGGCCAAACTGTGTAACATGGGTTTCATCAAATGGCGATTGCTTTAGATCTTTATCGACTGACGGCTGTAGCGGCGGTTGCTGCGTTGCGGCGTGGCGAGGTAACCCCGCTCGATCTCATCGATGCTGCGGAAGCGCGGATCGCCGCGACCAACAGCGCCGTCAATGCGATCGTGACTTTGTGCCTGGACCGCGCCCGCGCGGCGGCCCGCGAGCTGATGGCAAAGCCGATCGAGGCGCGCGGCCTGCTTTGCGGCCTGCCTTTGGCGGTCAAGGATCTCAGCGATGTCGCCGGTGTGCGCACCACTTACGGATCGCCGATCTTCAAGGATCACGTGCCGAACCGCTCGGATCCCATGGTCGAGCGCCTGGAGAGTAATGGCGCGATCGTCATCGGCATGTCGAACAGCCCGGAATTTGGCGCCGGCGGCAACACCTTCAACGAAGTCTTCGGCGAGACTCGCAATCCCTGGAACACCGCCCTCAATGCCGGAGGCTCCTCAGGGGGTGCCGCGGCGGCGCTGGCTGCCGGCCAGGTCTGGTTGGCGACCGGCTCCGATCTCGGCGGCAGTTTGCGCACGCCGGCCAGCTTCTGTTCGGTGGTGGGTCTTCGTCCCAGCCCCGGTCGGGTCGCCCGCAATCCCGGCGAAATCCGCTTCGATACCATGTCGGTGGAAGGACCGATGGCGCGCAATGTCGCCGATGTAGCGGTGATGCTGGATGCCATGGTCGGCTATGACGAGGCCGATCCGATCTCGCTGCCGGCCCCGGCGGAGAGCTTCCTGGCGGCGGCGCAGAACGGCCGCTTGCCGCGGCGTGTCGCGATCAGTGCGGATCTCGGCATCACGCCGGTCGAGCCTGAGACCCGGGCGGTCCTGGCTGCGGCGGCGGATAAACTGCGCGCGGCGGGCGTCGAAGTGGTGGAAGCCTGTCCCGATTTCGCCGGCGTGCCCACCGCCTTCCAGACCCTGCGGGCGGTGGATTACGCCGCCTCGATGCGGCCGCTTCTGGAGCGCTACCGCGAGCATCTGAAACCCGATGTCATCTGGAACATCGAGAAGGGCCTCGAGCTGACGGTCGAGCAGATCGGCCAGGCGACCCGGCGCCGCAGCCGGCTTTATGCGGAGATGGTGGCCTTCTTCAAGGAATATGACCTGCTGATCGCGCCTGCCGCCTGCACCCCGCCGCGTGACATCAAGGAGCGCTGGATGCGCAAGGTCGCTGGGGTCGAGATGGAGAACTACGTCGACTGGCTGAAAATCGCCTCGGTCGTCACGGTCAGCTCCTGTCCGGCCCTGGCGCTGCCCGCGGGCTTCACGCCTGATGGCCGGCCGGTCGGCCTGCAGCTGGTGGCGCGGCCGCGCGGTGAGGCGGCGCTGCTCGGGGCGGCGGCGGCGATCGAATCCTTGTTTGGTCTGGCCGGCCAGGTCCCGCTCGATCCCAGAGAAGGGTGAAGGTTTCCGGGTAAGCAGTGAACGTCTTGATAAATTGGGTAAATTCTAGCCTTTATGGCGGCTTGTGAGGGGGGGAGCGGAAAGCTATAGTGCCGGCCGCTTTTTGCGGGAGGCGAATGCAATGGACGAATTGCGTGGCAAATATGTCGATGAAATCACCGACGGCATGACGGCGGTCTTCTCCAAGACCGTGACCGAGGCCGATATCGTGCTGTTTGCCGGAATCACCGGCGACACCAATCCGGTGCATCTCGACGAGGAATTCGCCAAGCCGACCCCGTTCAAGGGCCGGATCGCCCATGGCATGCTGACGGCCGGCTTCATATCCGCCGTGTTCGGCACCAAGCTCCCCGGCCCAGGCTGCATCTATCTCTCGCAAAGCCTGAAATTCAAGGCGCCGGTCCGCATCGGCGATACGGTGGTCGCCCGGGTAACGGCGACGGCGATCGATCGCGAGAAGGGCCGGGTGACCTTTGCGACGACCGCCCATGTCGGGTCCACCCTGGTGATGGATGGCGAGGCGCAGCTTCTGGTACCGAAGCGTCCGGCCTGATTTTTGACTATGATGGGCGGACCTGGAAAAGTGTGATGGATGGCGCAGGTGAAGTATCGACAGGGCAAATGTCGACCGTCTTGCGGCAGCCATCGGACGGAGAATTGCATACCATGCGTCTGATCCGCCATCATGAAGGGGTTCCCGCCGAAGCCCGCCGGGCCGTGGTGGCGCTGGGCAATTTTGACGGCGTGCATCTCGGCCACCAGGCCGTCATCACCGAAGCCGCGCGGCTGGCCCGCGAGATGGGGGCACCGCTTGCGGTGATGACCTTCGAGCCGCATCCGCGCGCCTTCTTCCGCCCCGACATGCCGCCCTTCCGCCTGACGCCCTTCCGCATCAAGATGCGCCATTTGCAGGCGCTGGGCGTCGATTACGTCTTCAGCCTGCCCTTCGACGCGCAACTGGCCAGCAAGAGCGCCGAGACCTTCGCTCGGGAAATTCTGGTCGAGGGCCTCGATATCGCCCATGTAGTGGTCGGCTACGATTTCTGCTTCGGCAAGAACCGGGGCGGCAATGCCCAGGTCCTGGCCGAATTCGGCAAGGCGCGCGGCTTTGGGGTGACCTCGGTCGGGGCGCAGCAGGATGCCGCCGGCAACACCTATTCCTCCACTTTGGTGCGCGACCGGCTGCTGGCGGGCGATCCCCTGGCCGCCGCTCTGGCGCTGGGGCGCCCGTGGGAAATCGAAGGCCGGGTGGAGCATGGCGACCAGCGGGGGCGGCAGCTCGGCTTTCCGACCGCCAATGTCGCGCTCGGCGACTATATGGAACCGCGCCTCGGCGTCTATGCGGTGCGGGCGGCGGTGGATACGGGCGAGGCGCCGGCCTGGATCGACGGCGTCGCCAATCTCGGCCGCCGTCCGACGATCGGCGGCACCCGGGTACAGCTGGAAGTGCATCTTTTCGATACGAAACAGGATCTCTATGGCAAGCATCTGCGCGTCGCCTTGCTCGGCTTCATCCGGCCGGAAATGAAATTCGCCGGCCTTGATCAGTTGAAAGCGCAGATCGCCACCGATTGCGCAACGGCGCGGCAGCTTCTCAAAGCTTATGACGGGCCCGAGCCTGGACAACATCCGGCGATCGATTTGCCGCCGGAAGGCGGGGCCTGATGGCGCCGCGACGCGGAATAGACATTCGAATTAGCGCCGCTCGTGCCCGGTAGCGGGTGCGGGCTTGCGGTGCGCCGGGCCTTACGCCCGATTGATGACCTTTAGTGATAGAGACGACACGTGGATTACAAGACGACCGTTTTTCTCCCCAAAACCGACTTTCCCATGCGCGGCGATCTGCCGAACAAGGAGCCGGCGATTCTGCAAAGCTGGCAGGAGATGGGCCTGTTCAGGAAGCTTCGGGAAAACTCGAAAGGCCGCAAAAAATTCGTCCTGCATGACGGTCCGCCCTATGCGAATGGCAATATTCACATCGGTCATGCCCTCAACAAGATACTGAAGGACGTCATCAATCGCTCACAGCAGATGCTGGGCAAGGACGCCTGCTATGTGCCGGGCTGGGACTGCCATGGCCTGCCGATCGAATGGAAGATCGAGGAAAAGTACCGCAAGGCCGGCAAGGACAAGGATGCGGTGCCGATCAATGAATTCCGCCAGGAATGCCGGGAATTCGCCGCCAAATGGATCGATGTCCAGCGCGAGGAATTCAAGCGACTTGGTGTCGAGGGCGATTGGGACCATCCCTATACGACAATGGCCTTCCCGGCCGAAGCGCAGATCGTGCGCGAGATCGGCAAGTTCGTCATGAATGGCAGTCTCTTCCGCGGCTCCAAGCCGGTCATGTGGTCGATCGTCGAAAAGACCGCTTTGGCCGAGGCCGAAGTTGAATATGACGACCATACCTCGGATACAATCTGGGTGCGCTTCCCTATCGTCAAGGCGCTGAAACCGGAACTTGTCGGCGCCGCGGTGGTGATCTGGACCACGACGCCCTGGACCATTCCCGGCAATCGCGCTGTCGCCTATGGCGCAGAGATCGCCTATACCCTGATCGAGGTGACGGAAGTCGCCGACGAGGCGAAGGTCAAGGTCGGCGACAAGCTGCTGGTCGCCAGCGAGCTCAAGGAGAATTTCGACAAGGATCTCGGGATTGTCGCGGCGCGCGATCTCGCGGCCTTCACCGGCAAGGATCTGGCTGGTGTGATCTGCCGTCATCCGCTGGCCGAGCTCGATCCCTTCTATGCCCGGTTCGAGGTTCCGGCTCATGCCGGCGGCTTCGTCACCACCGATGCGGGTACCGGTTTTGTGCATATCGCCCCGGGCCATGGGGCCGACGACTATGAGCTCGGCCTTGCCAATGGCATCGACGTGCCGCAGACAGTGGGACCCGACGGGGCTTATTACGATCACGTCGGGCTTTTCGCCGGCAAGCGCGTGCTGACGCCCCAGGGTAAGAAGGGCGATGCCAATGGCGCTGTCATGGCGGCCCTCGATCAGGCGGGCCACTTGCTGAAATCCGGACGCATCACCCACTCTTATCCGCATTCCTGGCGTTCCAAGGCGCCGCTCATCTTCCGCAACACGCCGCAATGGTTCATCTCGATGGAGAAGAACGACCTGCGGCAGGTCGCTCTCCGGGCGATCGACGAAACCCGTTTCGTGCCGTCCCAGGGCAAGAACCGCCTGCAATCGATGATCGCCAATCGTCCCGATTGGTGCATTTCGCGCCAGCGCGCCTGGGGTGTGCCGATCGCCGTCTTCGTCAACAAGAAGACCGGCGAGCTTCTGCGCGACCAGGCCGTGATCGACCGTATTGCCGATGCCTTCGCCAAGGAAGGTGCCGATGCCTGGTTTGCCAGCGACCCCGCGCGTTTCCTCGGCAACCAGTACAAGGCGGAGGATTTCGAGCAGATCACCGATATCGTCGATGTCTGGTTCGATTCCGGCTCGACCCATGCCTTCGTGCTGGAGCGCGAAACTCGCGCCGATCCCACCTGGGATCTGCATTCGCCCGCCGATCTCTATCTCGAAGGTTCGGACCAGCACCGCGGCTGGTTCCATTCCTCGCTGCTGGAGAGCTGCGGCACGCGTGGCCGCGCGCCCTATAAGGCGGTGCTCACCCATGGCTTCACGCTCGATGAGCAGGGCCGTAAGATGTCGAAATCCCTCGGCAACACGGTGGCGCCCCAGGATGTGATGAAGCAATACGGCGCCGATATCCTGCGCCTCTGGGTGGTCTCGACCGATTATTCCGACGATCAGCGCATCGGTCCGGAAATCATCAAGCACCAGGCCGAGGCCTATCGCCGCCTGCGCAACACCTTGCGCTATCTGCTGGGTGCGCTCGACGGTTGGCAGCAGAGCGAATATCTGCCGCTCGCCGAGATGCCGGAACTCGATCGTTGGGTGCTGCACCGCATCGCCGAGTTGGCGGGGAGGACGCGGCAAACCGCCGACAGCTTCGATTTCCATCCCTGGTTCACCGAGCTGCATAATTTCTGCGCCGTCGATCTCAGCGCCTTCTATTTCGACATCCGCAAGGACGCGCTCTATTGCGATGCGCCCAGTTCGCTCAACCGCCGCGCCGCGCGCACGGTGCTATTCGAGCTGTTTAACGCCCTGACCGCCTGGCTCGCCCCGGTCCTCTGTTTCACGGCTGAGGAAGCCTGGCGCCACCGGCCATGGAAAGACGCGGCGAATGCGGCGAAGCATGTCGACAATGCCGAAAGCGTCCATCTGCGCCTGTTCCCGGAAGCGGAAGCCTCTTGGCGCGATGAGGCCCTGGCAGCCCGCTGGGCGAAGCTGCGCGATCTGCGCCGAGTCGTCACCGGCGCGCTCGAACTGGCCCGGGCCGATAAGAAGATCGGCTCCAGCCTGCAGGCAAAGCCGGTCGTCTACCTGACCGAGGAGCACCGTAATCTGCTGGACGGTCTCGACCTCGCCGAGATCGCCATCACTTCCGCCATCACATTGAGCGCCCAGCCAGCACCGGCCGATGCCTTTACGCTGCCGGATGTGCCGGGTCTTGCCGTGGTAGTGGCCTTGGCCGATGGCGAGAAATGCGAGCGCTGCTGGCGGGTGTTGCCGGAAGTCGGGCAGGATCGCGACCATCCCACCCTTTGCCATCGCTGCGGCGACGCGGTTGATGAGATCGGGACGCAAGCCGATAGGGCCGGGGTGGCCTGATGCGAATAGCCGCACCGCGTCTTGTCCTGCTGGGAGGCATCCTGGCGGGGGTGACCATCCTGGCCGATCAAGCCAGCAAATGGTGGCTTCTGAACGGCCCGATGGAGCAGCCGCGGGTGATCGAACTCACCCCCTTCTTCAACCTGGTAACCGCCTGGAACCGGGGGGTCAGTTTCAGCCTCCTCCATACCGACAGCGCCAGCGGTCCTTTCATCCTCTCGGCGGTGTCGGTGGTTATCTCCATCGCCCTGGCGATCTGGCTGCTGCGCGTTAGCAAGCCGCTGCCGGCCGTCGGTATCGGATTAGTAATCGGCGGCGCGCTGGGCAATGTCATCGACCGCCTCCGATTCGGGGCGGTTTTCGACTTCCTCGACGTCTATTGGGGAAATTATCACTGGCCGGCTTTCAACCTGGCGGATTCGGCTATCACGACAGGGGTCGTCTTGCTGCTGCTGGATGGGTTGTTTCACGGCTCGGAACAAGGTAAAAACTGACCCCATGACGGAGGTGCCGATCATGCGTCGGAAGACCATAGCGCTTTATATCTCGACGGTTGCGGCTGCCGCCCTGCTGACGGGGTGCGAAGCGACCAAGGAAACACTCGGATTAACCAAGCGCTCGCCGGATGAATTCCGGGTCGTATCGCGGGCGCCGCTAAGCATGCCGCCGAATTACAGCCTGCGGCCGCCCACACCCGGCGCGCCCCGGCCCCAGGAAGGGACGGCGCGGGATCAGGCGGAGAATGCCGTGTTCGGCCATCCGGGCGCCGGTATCGGCAACGATCAGGTCCCGCCGCCAATCGGCGAAGGTGCCGCCGGTACCGCACAATCGGCGGGGGAGGCGGCCTTGTTGCAGAGTGCCGGCCTGGCCGGGGTCGACCCCAATATCCGCCAGGAAGTCGATGCCGAGACGGCGCAGGACGAAGCCAACTCGACCAGTTTGGCCGATAGCCTGACCTTCTGGCGTTCGCCGCAGCCTTACGGCACGGTGATCGATCCCGCGGCCGAGCAGAAGCGGCTGCAGGAAAACGCCGCTTTGGGCAAGCCGGTGACCGAAGGCGATACGCCGGTCATCGAACGCAAGCAACGAGGCATGCTTGAAGGTATATTCTAAGCACGGCAGGCCTGGCCTGCTGCGGATGCCGGCGATCCTGATCGCCGGCATCATGCTTTTGGGCGTCATCTTGGCGCCCTCGACAGGCGAGGCGCAGATTTTCGATGCCGAGACCTTCACCCTGAAGAATGGGCTGCAGGTCGTCGTGGTACCCAATCACCGGGCGCCGGTGGTGTTCCAGATGATCGCCTATCGGGTCGGGGCTGCCGATGGGCCGCCGGGCAAGAATGGCATCGCCCATTTTCTCGAACATCTGATGTTCAAGGCCACCGACAAATTGAAGGCCGGCCAGTTCACCCAGGAAATCGACCGCCGCGGCGGCACCGATAACGCCTTCACCAATCAGGACATGACGGCCTTTCACCAGGAAATCGCCAAAGAACATCTGCCCCTGGTGATGTCCATGGAAGCCAATCGAATGACCCGCCTGCGGCTGACCGACGCGGTGGTGATGCCTGAACGCGACGTCATTCTCGAGGAACGGCGCGAGCGCATCGACAACGAACCCGGCGCGCAACTCATGGAAATGATGGACGCCGCGTTGTTCCTCAACCACCCCTACCGGCTGCCGGTGATCGGCTGGCGCCACGAAATGGAACAGTACAGCACGGCCGATGCTGTTGCCTTCTATCACCGCTATTACGCGCCCAACAACGCGGTGCTGGTGATCGGCGGCGATGTTACGGTGCCGGAAGTGCGGCGCCTGGCGGAAAAATATTTCGGATCGATTCCGCGCCGTGACCTGCCGCCGCGCCAGCGCCTGCAAGAGCCGCAGCAGCGGGCGCCGCGCCAAGTCGAACTTACCAGCGATCTGGTGCGCCAGCCTTATGTGGTGAAAACCTATCTGGCGCCATCTTATCGCCTCGGCCTCGACAATCAGCAAGCCCAGGATGATGACGCTTACGCCTTGCTGCTGCTGTCCGAGATCCTCGGCGACGGTACCGGCAGCCGTCTCTATCGCCGGCTCGTCATCACCGATAAATCGGCCACCAGCGCGGATTGCAGCTACGATCCCGGCGCCTATGATCTCGGCACGTTCAGCTTCTATGGCAGCCCGGTGCCGGGCGGCGATCTCGGCAAGGTCGAAGCGGCGATCAATGACGAGATCGCTTTGGTTCTCAAGGACGGCATCACCGAGGAGGAGCTCACTTTGGCGAAGAAGCGGCTGCGCATCGCCACGGTCAAGGCGCGTGACAGCCTGTCGGGGCCGGTTGGCATGATCGCGGCGGCCCTGGTCAACGGCCGCAACCTGGCGGATGTGCAGGCTTGGGCCGACCGCATCGATGCGGTCACGGTAGTGGATATCCAGCGTGCCGCTCGGCGGGTCTTCGATGACCGCCGGTCGGTGACAGGCCGGTTGCTGGCGGCCAATCCGGCAGCTGCTGCCAGGCTCGCGCCCGAAGCGGCGCCACCCTTGCCCCAAAGTCCGGAGACCGGCGCCATGCCGAGTGGTACGGTGAACTGATGCAGGAACGTGAACTGATGGCGGATCGCAGGAGTTCGGCTGTGCCTCCCCGCATCGTCGGGCAGCTGGTTCTGTTCTGTCTGTTGTCCGTCTGCTGTCTCATCTTCGCCCCGGCGGCGCGGGCGATCGAGATTCGTCAGGTGACCGGCGATAGCGGCGTCACCGCCTGGCTGGTTGAGGATCACACCAATCCGCTGATCGCCGTCGCACTCGGTTTCGCCGGAGGGGCAACTGCAGATCCGGTGGGCAAGGAAGGCCTCGCCGAATTGGCATCGGGCCTGTTGGATGAGGGGGCGGGCGAGTTCGATTCGGCGGCCTTCCAGGAACAGTTGAACGATAACGGCATCGACTACGGTTTCGATGCCTCGCGCGATTCCTTCACCGGCCAGATGAACATGCTGACTGAACAGCGTGATCTCGCTTTCGGCTTGCTGCACCGCTCCCTGACCGCGCCGCATTTCGATGCCGAGCCGGTGGAACGCATCCGGCGGCAATTGCTGGCGATGATCGATGACCAGCTTTCCGATCCCGATGTGATCGGTGCGCGTGCGGTCAGCCAGAGCTTGTTTGGCGGTCATCCCTATGGCCGCCCCAGGATCGGCACGGCGGAGAGCATGCAGGCAATCACCGCCGATGATCTCCATCACTTCGTCGCCCAGCATTTCACCCGCGACCGACTGCATCTGGTGGTGGTCGGCGACATCACCGCCGCGCAGCTCGGGCCGCTCTTGGATTCCACCTTCGGCGACCTGCCGGCCAGCAGCGATCTTCCCGCCATACCGGAAGCCAAGATCGACCGGCCGGGGGGTATCATGGTCGTGGACCGAGGCATCCCGCAAAGCATCATCAATTTCGCCCAGCCGGGCATCAAGCGCGACGATCCGGATTTCTTCGCGGCTTATGTTGCCAATTACATTCTCGGCGGCGGTGGGTTCTCATCGCGCCTCATGCATGAGGTGCGCGAAAAGCGCGGCCTCGCTTACGGCATCAACACCAGTCTCCTCACCTTTGATCATGCTGGTCTCATCTGGGGCCAGGTGCAGACTGTCAATGAACGGGTCGCCAAGACCATCGAGATCATTCGCGCCGAATGGGCAAAAATGCGTGACGGCGGCCCCAACGCAGCCGAGGTCGAGACGGCAAAGACCTATCTGCTCGGCTCCTATCCGCGGCTCTTTACCTCGGGTGCCGGCACGGCGAGTGCGCTGCTCGGCATCCAGCTTGAAGGTCTCGGCATCGATTACATCGACCGCCGCCAAACGGAAATCGCCAAGGTGACGCCGGCCGGCGTCGCGCGGGTGGCGAAGCGCTTGCTACAGCCCGATCGATTGGTTTTCGCGGTGGTCGGCCAGCCTGTCGGTGTCACGGCAACCTTGCCGGCGCCAACACCTGCGGCGGCGGAGCCTTCCCCGGCGCAACAGGGGGCCTCGAGCCCGGAACCGACCCATGTCCAGCAATGAACAAGGAAACGCCGCTCCAGCGCCAAGATAATGCGGCTGGCAATTCGGCCGCCACTCACGGCGACCGGGCGGGAGCGGTGCATGGCGTGACAGGACCGCGCTTCGGCCCTGTCGCGGTCGTGCTGTTGACGGCGCTGACGGCATTGGGACCGGTCTCGACCGATTTTTATCTACCGTCCTTGCCGAGCATCGCTCGCTATTTCGCCGTCGGCGAGGCCGATGCCCAATTGACGCTCAGCGCTTTTCTCGGCGGTTTCGCCGTCGCCATGCTGATCTACGGGCCGCTCTCCGACCGCTTCGGCCGCAAGCCCGTCTTGCTGGCCGGTCTGGTGGTCTTTGGCTTGGCCAGCTTCGCCTGTTCTCTTGCCGACAGCATCGAGCAATTGATCGCCGCGCGGGCCGTACAGGCGATCGGCGCCGGGGCCGGGCCGGTCCTTTGCCGCGCCATGGTGCGCGACGTCTTCGGCGCCAAAGGTGCGTCGCGCGTGCTGTCCTATTTGGCCGCGGCCATGGCATTGGCGCCGGCAGTCGGCCCGATCCTCGGCGGCTTCCTGCAAGATGCCTTTGGCTGGCGCTCGATCTTCTGGTTCATTACATTCTATGGCGTCATCGGCTTGATTGCGACCGTCGCGCTGCTGCCCGAAAGCCATCAACCGGCGAACCGTGTCGCCGCTGGCCCGATTACCATGCTGAAGACCTTCGGCATGCTGCTCAGCCACCGCCGATATGTCGGCTTCGTGCTGTGCCAGACCTTCAGCTATAGCGGCATCTTCTGCTTCATTTCCGGCTCGGCCTTCGTCTTCATCGATATGCTCGGCGTCTCGCCGAAGCATTTCGGCTGGTGCTTCGCCGTTTTCGTCATCGGCTATATGATCGGCACCATTCTGTCGGCACGCCTGACGCATCGGGTCGGTGTCGATAATATGGTGCGCCTGGGTGGCGCCGTGGCCTTGATGGCCAGCATCGTTCTGGTCTCGATCGCTTTGATCCATCAATCGGTGCCGGGGCTGTTGCTGCCCTTGATGGTCTATATGATCGGCATCGGCATCGCTTCGCCCAATTCGCAGGCCGGCGCGATCGGTCCCTTCCCGCAGGCGACCGGCGCCGCCAGCTCGCTGCTCGGTTTCCTGCAGATGTCCGTTGCGGCATTGATCGGTGCAGCGCTCGGCCAATTGCAGGCGCAAACAGCGGTACCCATGACGGTCGCGATTCTGCTGACCGTTGTTGGCCTCAATCTCTCTTACTGGCTGATGGTGCGGCCCAGCAGTTCATCTCATTGACGAGGTCATGCTCAGGGCGACGTCAGTTCTTCGCGCCGCCAATATGCTCTTGCAGGACCTTGCGGCGTTGTTCCTTCTTCGCCGCGGTGTCCTGACCGCTGTCATCACCGAGAATGTTTTGAATCATGCCTTCGATGGTGGTGGGCGCACTGACCGGTTCAGCCGGTGTTTCCGGCGTATCCGGCGTGACATCCGTCGGTGCCGCTGAGGCGATCCAGCCGCCGGTACCCGGTCGCGCCACATCGCGCGGCGGTGTTCCCGCCAGTGCATCTGTCATGAAATCATGCCAGATGGTGACGGGAAGGACACCTCCCGTCACTTTTTGCATGGGCGAGTTGTCGTCATTGCCGACCCACACACCGGTCACCAGATCGGCGGTCAGGCCGATGAACCAGGCATCGCGATAGTTTTGGCTGGTGCCGGTTTTGCCATAGGCCGGGCGGTCTAGCTTCGCCTTGCGGCCCGTACCCCATTCGACCACCGAATGCATAATGTCGAGCATATCATTGATCGCCGTGCCGGAAGCAACGCGGCCCGGACCGTCGCCACTGCGCTGATAGAGGATGAGACCATCGCGGGTGCTGATCAGGTCGATGCCGCGCGGCCACACGCCGTTGCCCTGGTTGGCGAAGGTGGCATAGGCCCCGGTCATCTCCAGCAGCGAGGCGCCGCTGGTGCCGAGCGCGATCGAGGCGTTATTCGCCATTGGCGAGGTGATGCCAAGGCGCTGCGCGGTTTCGATCACACGCTTGCGGCCGGTGCGCTCCGACAACTGCACGGCGACGCTGTTGAGCGACCGCGCAAAGGCTTCGCGCAGGCTGACATCGCCGTAGAATTTGTCGTTGTAATTACCCGGCGCCCAATTGCCGAGCGAGATCGGCCCGTCGAAGAAATGGCTCTCCGGTGTGTAGCCATTCTCGAAGGCGGTCAGAAAGACAAAGGCCTTGAAGGCGGATCCCGGCTGGCGCAGGGCCTGGGTTGCGCGATTGAACTGCGTGTTATGGTAATCGCGGCCTCCCACCATGGCACGCACGGCGCCATCCGGCGTCATTGCCACGAGGCCGCCTTCGCTCGCCTTCATCTCGCCGCCCTTCTCCTGGAGGATGCGATTGAGATCGGCTTCGGCCGCGCGTTGGATGCGCGGATCGAGGGTGGTGTGAACGATCAGATCCTGGTCGCTGGCGCCGACATAGGAGGAGACCTGATCGATCACCCAGTCGGCGAAATACTCACCAATCTGCCCGCTGGCCTGGGCTGCGACGGCGGGCGCGGTTTGGGTGACGACCGCGTTGGCTTCTTCTCCGCTCAGGTAGCCGGCCGCTACCATGTTCTTGATGACCTGGCTGCCCCGCGCTTTGGCCAATTCCTTATCATTGAGCGGATTGTATTTCGATGGCGCCTTCAACATGCCGGCCAGCATCGCTGCTTCGAAAATCGTCACCTGCTGGACCGGATGGCCGAAATATTTGCGCGCCGCGGCGTCGACGCCGAAGGTCCCGGCGCCGAAATAGACCCGGTTCAGATAAAGCTCGAGAATCTGCTGCTTGCTGAAGTTGTGTTCCAGCCATACGGCCAGCAGAACTTCCTGTCCCTTGCGGTGCAGGCTGCGTTCGGGCGTCAGAAAAATATTCTTCGCCAGCTGCTGGCTAATGGTGCTCCCGCCTTGCACCACATCGCCGGTCTTGAAATTGACATAGATGGCGCGCAGGAGCCCCAGGGGATCGACGCCGAGATGGCTGTAAAAGCGCCTGTCTTCGGTAGCAAGCACCGCTTCCGGCAGATAAGGCGGCATATCCGCCAGCGTCACGCGCGTACCGTAGAGATCGCCATAGGTCGCGAGAATGCTGCCATCGGTCGCCAGCAAGGTCACGCTCGGGCGGCGTTTGATCTCGTTCAGGCGGCTGACATCCGGCAGGTCATAGGCGCACCAGGCCACCAGGATCAACAGCAGGAAACTTCCCCAAATGCCGCCGATGAGTCCCCATTTCAACAGAAACCAAAGAACGGGCCGGCCGCGGTTGCGGCGGGATGGAGGAGGCGAATCGGAACGCGTCATATCTGCCTGATCGTGGCCCTGCTTGGTTAAGTGGCGTCAGGCCTTTTAGCAGAGGCCGTCGCCCAGTTCATAGGGGCACGATCCAGGACGCCACCGCCATATGGCAAGGGCATGGTGCCACAAGGGCAGCTTGCCGGTGTGATGATGGCGAAAATGTGGCGCGGTCGGATGATACCGCTGAATCAGCGGTGCGATCAGGCGCTGCGTCGCGTGGTCGGCGACTCGGCGCTGCCGTCCAGGCGATACATCACCTCGGTGATGACCTGTTCCAAACTCTGATCCGGATCCGGCTGTTCCAGGTAGCGCCGCAGGATACCGATCGCTTGCGGAATCCAGCCAGCCGGTGGCTTGCCATCGCGATGCGCCGGCTGATTGCCGCCAGCCATGGCCAGCTCGACGAAAAGCCGACGATAGGCAGCTGGCAATTGGCACTTATCGAACAGCCGCTCCTGGCCGATGCCGCCGTCATCCGACATCAGTCGACGCACATTGCCGATCGCAATATCGCTTTTCACCGACAAGGCTTGCAGCAGGAAGGCGAACTGCCCGATCGCCAAAGCGCGCAGGATGAGGCTGCCGCTGAGCAAGCCGTTCTCTTCCAGCTTTTCCGCGAAATCTCGCAGCTCTTCGGCCGGATGGCCGGCCATGCTGGTGAGCAGAAAATGTTCGCGGCTGTGATGCAGGATGAAGGAGATACGCTGCGCCGGCAGTGCATAACGCTGGATCAGCCGTTCCAGCAATTTGCCGGTCACGGCGGTGGTCAGGCGCTCGACAATGGCGATTGGCAAAGCCGGCCTCTGGCTCAATGCCTCGTTGATGCGGGCATTGTCGGGAAACTGATCGAGAATGCGATGATACCCGGTGGCATTGATAGCGGCATTGCTGTTGGCGGCAACCCGCAAAACGGCGACCTCATCGCCGCTATCGATCACCGCACTGGTGACCGCGACCGACAGGAAAGCACGCTGGCTGATCACCCGGATATGGGCCGGCGAGGTGGTGCGAATCACCTCCAGCAGATCGTCCTCGGACAAAGCCGGCGAATTGGTCAGGATCGGCGCCGCCACATCGATCACGTCCTTGGCCAATTGCAGCGCAAGGTTGTGGTCGAGCTGCGTGGTATGCTGCAGGCTGGCCGAAAGGCGGCAGCGGATCGAGACCTCGACCTCGGGGAGGACGACCTGCATGATCGCCAGCGCCAGGCTGCGCTCGGCTTCCGATAGCTGGTCCTCGCCGTAGGCCGCGCCCACGCGCAACATCGCCGCGGACCGGCTCTCCGGGCTCGGATCGTGTATCAGGCGGTCAACATCTGCCTGGGTCAATTGTGCCACGGCCGCGTCCCTTCTTTGTTTGGCCGACCGAATTCTTAATAAGATCCGGATAGCCATGCAAGCAGATGAATGTAAAAAATCCCTTTAAAATCAGGTATATACAATAAATCTTAAGATTATCACGAATTGCGTTAATCCGTAGCGCGGACACTTGCCATCAGAGCAAACTCGGCTATTATGCCGGCCACGCGTCATCGGCATGCACCACTGATGCCAGCGACGCCCGACGCCGCTCCGCCAGGCCTATCTGCCCGGCGAACCGGCATATCCCCCAAGTGGTTGGCCCCTGTGGCGGAATTGGTAGACGCGCCTGACTCAAAATCAGGTATCTTCACAGATGTGCTGGTTCGAGTCCGGCCAGGGGCACCAACTCAAATCACCAGACTGACGCGGCGTCTGTTCCGCAAGCAGCCGACGCCTTCCCAGCGGCGCCGTCGCTCCTTCATCCATATTATACATAAATTTTTATCTAGGCGATGGTCCTGACAGAGGGCTTCGCTGGCGAGGCATCTCGTGGCGCCCGTCTTTGATCCCCGCGGCGCAAGCTGTCCTAATTCCTAGATTGCCTTCCTCGGATGACCTGTCCTCGACCTGACGCGCACGCCGAACACGGCGATGCAGGCACCGCCCATTCGGTGCCGAGGGATGATGCTGTGGAGCGAAGCTTGCGATGGTCACTCATCCGTCAAGGATCGATCACCGCAA
Organism: Dongia soli; assembly: GCF_034044715.1. Lineage (NCBI taxonomy): Bacteria > Pseudomonadati > Pseudomonadota > Alphaproteobacteria > Rhodospirillales > Dongiaceae > Dongia > Dongia soli. Next base: position 1,312,816 of record NZ_JAXCLW010000001.1, read on the forward strand.
GTCACAGCCATGTCACGCCGATATCACGTCAAGAATGTGCTTTTGCTCTTCGCCTCGCCATCATGCCCGGGTTATGGTGCCGCCGTTATCGACGTTCATGTCGCGCACGCGTCAATCTTTGAGGCAACCACCGGAAGGCTCCACATGAAGATCACAGTTATCGGCACGGGTTATGTCGGTTTGGTTACTGGCGCCTGCTTTTCGGAATTCGGTTTCGACATCACTTGCGTTGATACCGATCCGCGCAAGATCGAAGCGCTGCAAGCCGGCCGCATCCCAATCTTCGAACCTGGGCTGGAAGCGTTGGTGCAGCGCAGTGCTCTGGAAGGCCGTCTGCGGTTCACCACCGAAGCTGGACCCGCGATCGAGAATTCCGATGTGATCTTCATTACCGTGGGCACGCCATCCCGGCGCGGTGACGGTCATGCCGATGTCAGCTTCGTCGTGGCGGCTGCGGAAACGATTGCCGATCATCTCAACGGCTATAAGATCGTCGTCACCAAATCGACCGTGCCTGTTGGCACCACACGCCGTATAGCCGAAGTGATTCGCAAGCGCCGCCCCGACGCCCAGTTCGATGTCGCCTCCAATCCGGAGTTTCTCCGCGAAGGCTCCGCAGTGGAAGATTTCATGCGACCCGACCGTGTCATCGTCGGGGTCGAAAGCGAACGCGCACGCGAAGTGCTGCGTCAGCTTTATCGTCCGCTGCATCTGATCGAAACGCCGATTTTATTTGCCGATCTCGAAACGGCGGAAGTGATCAAATATACCTCGAACGCTTTCCTGGCGATGAAGATCACCTTCATCAACCAGGTGGCCGATCTCTGCGAAAAGGTCGGTGCGGACGTGCATAACGTTGCCAAGGGGATCGGCCTCGACCGGCGCATCGGTCCGAAGTTCCTGCATCCGGGGCCCGGCTATGGCGGCTCCTGTTTCCCCAAGGATACTTTGGCGCTGGTGCAGACAGCGCGCGATCATGACGCGCCGATCGAGATCATTGAGACGGTCGTCCGCCTCAACGATCAGCGCAAGATCGCCATGGTGGACCGAATCGCCGCGGCTCTCGATGGCAACGTCCAGGGCAAGCGGATTGCCGTGCTTGGCTTGACCTTCAAGCCGAATACCGACGATATGCGGGAAAGCCCGTCGCTGGTCATCTTACCGCGCTTGCAGGAGATGGGGGCTAAGCTGCGCTGCTTCGATCCGGTCGGCATGACCGAGGCGCGGGACCTGATGCCCGATCTCACCTATTCCAGTGATCCCTATGAGGCGATGCAGGATGCCGATGCGGTCGTGTTCCTCACCGAATGGAACAGTTTCCGCGCCTTGGATCTTGAGCGCATGAAACAGATTCTACGCCGGCCGGTGGTGGTGGATCTGCGCAATATCTACCGTCCCGCCGATATGCGCGAACGTGGCTTCGCCTATCATAGTATCGGGCGCAAGTAGCGTCCGGACGCCGGTGCCGATGGTCGTCAGCGCCAGCGGCACCCTGTGGTAAGATCGGTCGTTGCATTGACCAAACGATGAGAGAGGCATAGGAACGACCCCATGACGATTCTCGTGACGGGAGCCGCCGGTTTCATCGGTTCGCAGGTTGCGGCAGCGCTGGTGGCGCGCGGCGAACAAGTGATCGGTGTCGATAGCATCAACGACTATTATGATCCGCGGCTGAAACAAGCGCGTCTGGATCGCCTGCGATCGCTGGCAAAGGGGGAAAGCTTTCGCTTTCATCATCTCGATCTCGCCGATCGCGCGGCGATGGAAGCACTCACGGCGCGGGATGGCCAGTCGATCGACGGCATCGTGCATCTCGCTGCCCAGGCCGGCGTGCGGTATTCGCTGGTCAATCCCCATGCTTATATCGCTTCGAACCTGATCGGCCATATGCATGTGCTGGAGATGGCGCGACATCTGCCGAAGCTGCGGCAGCTCGTCTATGCCAGTTCCAGTTCGGTCTATGGCGGCAACACCAAGGTGCCGTTTTCGATTGACGATCGGGTCGATAATCCATTGTCGCTTTATGCTGCGACCAAGCGGGCGGATGAAGCGCTCAGCATCTCCTATGCCCATAGCCATGGACTGGCGCAGACCGGCTTGCGCTTCTTCACAGTCTATGGGCCCTGGGGCCGGCCGGACATGGCCTATTTCAGTTTTACCAAAGCGATCTTCGACGGCGAGCCTTTGCGCATTTTCGGCGATGGCAGCATGCGGCGCGATTTCACCTATATCGACGATATCGTCGCCGGTGTACTGGCTTCGTTGGACCGGCCGATCGACGCCGGGCAGCATCGACTCTACAATCTCGGCAACAACGCTGCCGCCAGCGTCAATGACCTGATCGTGGCAATTGAAGCGGCAACGGGGCGCAAGGCAAAGCGGAATGAAGTGCCGCCGCCGCCGGGCGAGGTTGCCGCGACCTGGGCCGATATCGAGGCCAGCCGTCGCGACCTCGGCTTCCAACCAAAAACCGCTTTGCCGCAGGGCATCGAGCGCTTCGTCGCCTGGTACAAAGACTATTATCTGGCTTGATCGATCGGCGTGACGACAAAGGCCGCATCAGAAGATGCGGCCTTTGATGTTCATCTGTTAAGCGCTTACTGCGCGGCGTTCAGCTTGCCGAGCTGCGGCCGGTTCTTCAGCGCCGTTTCATACATCGCGATGATCTCGGCACGTTCCGCGCCGTCCAGTTCCAGGCGGGGCGGACGTACCTTCTCGGAACCCAGGCCGACGACCTGCTGGCCGATCTTGATGTACTGCACCAGCTTGATCTTGGTATCGAGATGGAGAAGCGGCGTGAACCAGCGATAGAGGCCGCGTGCCTCGGCGAAACGACCGGCCTGCAGCAGATCCCACAGCACCACCGATTCTTCCGGGAAGACATCGGTCAGGCCCGAGACCCAGCCATCGATGCCGAGTGCGGCGCTTTCCAGGACCAGATCGTCGACACCGCAGAACAAGGTGAAGCGGTCGCCGTGCAGATTGTGGAGATCGGTGATGCGGCGCGGATCGTCGGAAGATTCCTTGATCGCGACGATGGTCTTCTCGCCGGCCAACTCGCCGAAGGTTTCCGGCTTGATATCGACGCCGTAAACGATCGGATTATTGTAGATCATGATCGGTAAATCGCTGGCCCGGGCGACGGTGCGGAAATGCGTCAGCGTCTCGCGGGTATCGGATTTATAGACCATGCCGGGCAGCACCATCAGTCCGTCGATGCCGATCTTCTGGGCATCCTTGGCATATTGGCTGGCGAGCGCCGTGGTGTATTCCGAGACGCCGGAGATGATTGGCACCTTAGCGCCGGCGACTTCCTTGGCGGCCGCCAACACGGCCCGCTTTTCTTCCGGCAGCAGCGAGCAATTCTCGCCGCAGGTGCCCAGCATGATCAGGCCATGCACGCCCGCCCGCAGCAAGCGCTCGATCGATTGCTGCGTCGCAGGCAGGTTAAGGCTGTTATCGGCATTGAACTGGGTAGTGACGGCGGGGAACACGCCGGACCAGAAGGGATTGCGGGGCATCTGGGGCTCCAGGGCTGGGTTGCGTTAAACGAATATTGTATACAATCTACAAATCTGTCAAGCTGGGACGAGTCGGAAGAAGGATCATTTGTGTGATGGATGGCCCGGTATTGAGCAAGCGGACCATGGCGGAACAGGTGGCCGACCTGTTGCGCCAGCGCATCCTGTTGGGTGTGCTACCGGCAGGCACGCCGATCCGGCAGGAACATCTGGCGACGGAACTGGGGATTAGCCGTATTCCGCTGCGCGAAGCGCTCAAACAGTTGGAGGCAGAAGGCTTCGTCACCATCGCGTCCCATAAGGGCGCGACCGTGGCGCCGCTATCGGTGGCGGAGATCGAGGAGCTCTTCCAACTCCGCTTGCACCTGGAGACTTGGATTCTCAGCCTCGCCTTGCCACGGCTGACTGAGGGAGACTTCGCCACCCTTGACCAGTTGATCGCCGAACAGCGCGCGCCGGACAGCCTGCCGCGCTGGGGTGAACTCAACTGGCGCTTCCACGAAGTCATGTATCGTCCAGCCGACCGGCCGCTCACCCTGAAGATGCTGAAACGCATCCACGACAATATCGACCGCTACCTGCGCCTCGAAGTGTCGCTCAGCGCCGGCCGAGCCCGGGCCTTCCGCGAACATGAGGACCTGCTTGCGCATTGCCGGAAGGGGGATGTCGCAGAGGCGCTCGATCTCCTGGAGCGGCATATCCAGCAGACCGCCGACAGCCTGATCGATCATCTGCGCGCCCGGGAAACCCTGACTACCGCAGATTGAGCTTGGCTGATTGAGCTTGGCGGCGGCCCGAGGTTTTCGCTATCAAGGCCGTGCCGTCATCCGCAGTGAAAAGGCGAACTCATGGCCTCGCATCGCATTCTCCTTCTCACCCCGGAACAGGCGATGGCCAGACGCGCGGCGCTGGTCGATCTGCTGATCGCCGTGGTCGAGGACGGTGCCTCGGTCAACTTCGTCCTCCCGATGACCCGCGAAAAAGCCGAGGGCTGTTGGGACGGCGCCTTGGCTGATCAGGCGCGCGGTGAGCGGCTGATTTTCATCGCTGAGAGCGACGAGCGCCTGGATGGCACCGTACATCTGGTGCCGGCGCCACAGGAGAATCAGCGTCACCGGGCGGATCTCGCCAAGATGCTGGTCCATCCGCTGGCCCAGCGCCAGGGCCTCGGTGCGGCACTGATGCGAGCGGCCGAGGAAGAAGCGCGCCGTATCGGCCGCACCCTGCTGACCCTCGATACCGAAACTGGCAGCGCCGGCGAGCGGTTATATGCGCGGCTGGGCTGGACGGAAGTGGGCGAGATTCCCGGCTATGCCATGCGGGCCGATGGCAGCATCTGCGACTCCGCGAGCTTCTTCTACAAGGTCCTTTCGGCCGGCTGATCTCGCTTCAGAAACGCCCGGCGCGATAATCGTCGATGGCTGCGTGAATCTCAGCCTCGCTGTTCATGACGAAGGGGCCATATTGCACGATCGGTTCGCCGAGGCGCTGTCCCGCCAACAGCAGAACCTTGGTCTCGTTTGCCGTCTGGTTAGCGATGGCAACGGTTGCGCCATCGCTCAAGGCCGCCAGTCGGCCGGCGCCGACTGCTTCGGTTTCGCCTGCTTTGCCAATCGCGGCCTCGCCTTCATAGACATAGACGAAACCGGCATGGGTTTCCGGCAAAGGCAGAGAGGCAGCGGCACCTGGCGCCAGATGCAAATCCACATAGATCGGTGCCGTCCTTGCGGTTCCGGCAGCGTGACCCGGCCCGTCGGCAGCGCCGAAGTGACCGGCGATCAGTTTGCCTGTGACGCCGGGCGCCAGATCGATGCTTGGGATTTCCCCGGCGCTGATGTCGCGATAACCGGCTTCGATCATCTTTTCCTTGGCCGGCAGATTGAGCCAGAGCTGGAAGCCCCAAAGCAGGCCGTTTTCCTGCTCCGGCATTTCGGAATGCACGATGCCGCGTCCCGCCGTCATCCATTGCACGCCGCCCGGACCCAACAAACCGCTATGGCCATGGTTGTCGCTATGCCGCATGCGTCCGGCCAGCAAATAGGTCACCGTTTCGAAGCCGCGATGCGGATGATCGGGGAACCCGCCGATATAGGCATTCGGGTCATCCGATTTGAATTCGTCCAGCATTAGGAACGGATCGAAGCTCTGCAGATCAGGTACACCCTGCAGCCGCTTCATGCGCACGCCAGCTCCGTCCGTCGCCGGTTTGGCGGCGATGAGCCGGGTCACGCGGCGCGCGGCCGACTGTCCGGCGGTGCCAGTCTGTTTTGCCGATATGGTCATGCAGCCTCCTTCCAGGCGCGTGCTCGACCGCGCCGTCAATGAATCATTCTACGTTCAAATGGCAGATCATCGGGCAATTTGCGAGATGGCCGTATTTGAACGGATTGTTCGCCTCCAGCGAACGATCATTACCTCGGTAGGCTTGCCGCCGGCCGTAGTCTTGCCTAGTGTCCTGGCTGCAGATGAAAACTGCCCGACGAGACGATTTGACGGGCGGTGTGACGACCGAACGAGGGGAAAATGGCGCAACGCACGAAGGCACTCGGCAGGGCGAAGCAGCCGAAAGGCGGCTTGGGGGAAAGTAATCTGGCCGAATTCGAGCGATTCCTGAAACGCCATCCGGACACGCAATTCGTCGACGCCTTCATCAGCGATCTCTGCAGCACGATTCGCGGCAAGCGCCTGCCGGTACATGAGGCGGCGAAGATCTGGCAAAGCGGCGTGCAGATGCCTTTCTGCCTCTATTTCCTGGATGTGACCGGCGAGGATCTCGATCCGGGCCAACGCTCCGAAGCGCGCGGCGATCCCGATGGCTCGGCCTGGCCGGTTGCCGGCACATTGCAGCCCGTGCCCTGGGCTGATGTGCCGACGGCGCAGGTCCTGCTGACCATGCCGGATCAGGCCAACCAGCCCTGCCGTGTCGATCCGCGCCAGATGCTCGGCGATCTCGTCGCGCGGTTCAAGAAGCGCGGCCTGACACCGATGGTGGCCGTCGAAATGGAATTCTATCTGGCCGACCGCAAGCGTGGCGGTTTGGGTGAGCCGCTGCCGCCGATCTCGCCGGCAACCGGCCTGCCAGATACGTCCCGCCAGCTTTACAGCATCAGCAATCTCGATGTGTATGGCGCCTTCATCCGCGATGTCGCGGCGGCGGCCAGAGCCCAGGCGATCCCCGCCTCGACGGCGATCACCGAGAACTCACCGGGCCAGTTCGAGATCAATCTCCATCACTCCCCTGATGCCCTGCTGGCGGCAGATCATGCGGTGCTCTTGAAGCGAGTCATCCGCGAGATCGCGAAGCGCCATGGCTATGAAGCCACCTTCATGGCGAAGCCCTTCCTGCAACAGGCGGGCAGCGGCATGCACGTCCATTGCAGCCTGCTCGACGATAAGGGCGGCAATGTCTTCGACGATGGCAGCGATGCCGGTGGTCCGGTGCTGCGCCAGGCGGTGGCTGGTCTTGCCGCCACCATGGGCGAGGCGATGGCACTTTTTGCGCCCAATCTCAACTCCTATCGCCGCTACCAGCCGGGCAGTCTGGTTCCGATGGCGGCGACCTGGGGCGCCAATAACCGCTCGGTCGCCTTCCGTATTCCGCTCAGCAATGGCAAGGGCCGGCGCATCGAACACCGCATTGCCGGCGCCGATGCCAATCCGCATCTCGTGGTGGCCGGCATCCTCGCCGGCATGCTGCACGGCATCGAGGGGAAGCTGACCCCACCGCCCATCTCGACTGGTGATGTCAGCCAGCAACGCGATGCGAAACTTCCCTTCGACTGGATGACGGCTCTGGATCGCATGGCCAAGGCGAAGATCTTGCCGGATTATCTCGGCGCGGATTACCTGGCGCTCTATGTCGATGCCAAGCGGGCAGAAGCGGAAAAATTCCAGCGCCGAATTTCCCCGCAGGAATATGATTGGTATCTCTGACGCCGAAGTGAGGAATAATGCATTACGACCCGCGTAGCGAACATCACGGCCTGCCGCACAATCCCTTTTACGCTTTGGTGGTGCCGCGGCCGATCGGTTGGATCACCACCGTGACGCGCGAGGGTATCGTCAATCTAGCCCCCTATAGCTTCTTCAATGCGGTTTCTACGACACCGCCCTTCGTCATGTTCTCCAGCGGCCCGCGCAAGGATTCGCAGCGCAATGCCGAGGAGACGGGCGAATTCGTCTTCAATCTCGCGACCTATGATCTGCGCGCCGAGATGAATGCCACCTCGGCGAGGATGCCCGCGGATGTCAGCGAGCCTGAAATGATCGGGCTGGAAATGGCACCATCCGTCCTGGTCGCACCGCCGCGTGTCAAACGCAGCCCCGTCACCCTTGAATGCCGTTACCGCCAGACCGTCAATCTGACGACGGCCGAGGGCGCAGGTTTGGAAAATGCCATTGTGATCGGCGAGGTGGTGCAGGTTCATATCGATGATGCGGTGATCACCGATGGCCGTGTCGATCTTGGCAAGATCCGTCCCATCGCCCGCCTGGGCTATATGGATTTCACCGTGGTCGACAACATCTTCGAAATGAAACGGCCAGATTGATCGCACAGCTGAACGCTACCGGCTGCTCCGCATCCGGGCGATAGCGATATCCAGCGCCTCGCTCCAGGCATCCAGGGCCTTGGACCGGATCAGCACATCCCAGCCTTGCCGTGTCATCGTGCCGGCCCGGCCGAAGGTTTCCAGCGGTGTCCGCGCGGGAAGATCAGGACGACTGGCGGCGACCGCGGCGGCACCGCCGGCCAGGGCAGCGGCGAGACCGCGAGCGGTTTCGGGCGGCAACCCCTCGGCGACAGCGCGTTCGGCGACCGTATCGATGACGGCAAAGCTCCAGAGATAAAAGGCGGCGAGAGCCGCTGCCGTGTTGAATTGCGCTTCGCTGTTCACAGGAAAGACGGTGCCGAGCTTGCCGAACAAATCCGCCGCGGCGTCGTTGCCGGGAAAGATGGGCGTGCCGCCGGCATTGAGGACTGCGCAACTGCTCGGCATGGCGCGCACCACGATGGCGCTTGGCGCCGCTGCCTGCAATCCTGCCGCGGTGACATCGATAGCGACGCAAATCAGCACCTGGCCGGATCGCCAGCGCAGTGCTTTGACGCAGTCATAGACGGCCGCGGGTGGCACGGCGACCAGGATGATCCCAGCGCCGTCAATCACCGCCTGGTTCCCCTGCAGGATATCGGCATCTCATTGCTGCGCCAGCACGGCAGCCCGCGCGGCATTGCGCAGCGACAGCAAAATCTTCCTTCGGTCACCGGCTCGGCGCAATCCCTGGACGATGAAATCGGCTAAGCCCCCGACACCGATGACTCCCAATGTCATTGATGATGGTGTGCCTGATGATGTCCCTGAAGAGGTGGATGACATGACGCCTCCTGTTCCGTTACGTCTTTCTGCGGCAAGACGATAAGGGATGCAAGGCGCGCGGTTGCAGCGTCAAATCCAGGCGGATATCAGATCTGGATATGGAGCAATCGGTGCGGACATCAAACCTGCACGGGTTTCGAGATGAGCGCGAGATTGGTGAGAAACTGGTCAGTCGCGGCACGCCAGGAGAACGTTTCCGCATGGGCACGGCATTGGGCCGGTGGTACTGCTATTGCCCGCTGGACCGCCCGGGCCAGATCCCAGTCGAGAGCGCCGGCGCCGCTATTGCCTAGCACATCCTTCGGCCCAGCTACCGGAAAAGCGGCGACGGGGATACCGCTTGCCAGGGCTTCCAGGACGACCAGGCCGAAGGTATCGGTCAGGCTGGGAAAGACGAAGACATCGGCGGCGGCATAATGCTGTGCCAGCTCCACGCCGTGTTTGGCGCCGGCGAAAACCGTCTTGGGGAAGCGCCGCTGCAATGAGGCGCGCTGCGGCCCATCGCCGACCACGACCTTGGTTCCCGGCAAATCGAGCGACAGAAAGGCCTCGATATTCTTTTCCACTGCAACGCGGCCGACATAAAGATGCAGGGGACGCGGCAGGTTACGCAGCAAGTCGGGAATTTCGTTGACCCGCGGCTTGAAGAGCTCGAGATCGACGCCGCGCGACCAGGCGCGGATATTGCGGAAGCCGCGCGATGCCAGGTCTTCGGCGATCGACCGGGTCGCCACCATGATGCTCTGCGCCGGGGCGTGGAAGCGCCGCAGGAGGGCATAGCTCAAGGCTTTCGGAACGGCGAAGCGTTCGGCGACATATTCGGGGAAGCGCGTGTGATAGGCCGTGCTGAAGGGGAATTTGCGTGCCTGGCAATAGGCGCGCGCCGCATGACCCAGTGGACCTTCGGTGGCGATATGGATGGCTTCGGGTTGCAGACGGTCCAGCTGCCGCGCCATGCCACGTTTCGGCATCAGCGCCAGGCGGATTTCCGGATAAGTGGGGCAGGGCAGGCTGCGAAAATCGCTGGGTGCGATCACATCGACGTGGTGACCGAGCTCGACCAGTTCCTTGATGGTGCGTCCAAGGGTCCGAACCACGCCGTTGACCTGCGGGATCCAGGCGTCGCTGACGATCGCAATGCGAAGCGGCGGCGTGGCGTCGATTCCAGTTAGATAATCCGTCAGGCTTGCATCATGGAGAATTGCCGCACGCGCGCCCATTCGATGATCTCCAATCGACCGTCACGATGTTCGACCAGCGCCGTGCAGCTCTCTACCCAGTCGCCGTCATTGCAATAGAGGATGCCGTCGATCTCGCGGATCTCGGCTTTATGGATATGGCCGCAAACGACGCCGTCGAGCCCGCGGCTCTTGGCTTCGTCCGCCATGGCGATCTCGAAATCGCTGATGAACTTCACCGCATCCTTGACGCGGTGCTTGAGATAAGCGGAAAGCGACCAGTAGGGATAGCCGAAGGCGAGACGGGCGCGGTTGTACCAGTGGTTGAGGCCAAGGGCGAACGTATAAGCCGCATCGCCCAGCTTCGCCAGCCAGGGCGCGTGCCGCATGATGCCGTCAAAGCCGTCACCATGTACGATCAGCAATCGCCTGCCGTCTGCGGTTTCATGAATCGCTTCCTTCGACACCTGGATGCCGCCGAAAGCCATGCCGTCATAGTCGCGCAGGGGATCGTCGTGATTGCCCGGAACCAGAATCACCTCGGTGCCTTTGCGTGCCTTGCGCAGCACCTTCTGCACCACGTCGTTGTGGCTTTGCGCCCAGAACCAGGATTTCTTCAGCCGCCAGCAATCGATGATGTCGCCGATCAGGTAGAGCGTATCGGATTCATGATGCTTGAGGAAATCCAGCAGGAATTCCGCTTTGCATCCGCGCGTCCCGAGATGCACGTCCGAGACGAAAATCGTCCGATAATGAGTGGGTATCGGGTCAATTTTCATGGCCGTTCAGCCGCTCCCTGGCTTTCATCCACGACTGGCTTTCATCTACGACTCGGGTTCGAGAACCCGCGACGCGGCAGACAATGCGGCAAGCCGGTGACGGGATGATGACAGGCGCGGCCGGACATCTGTCCTGCACCGAAATTCACCGGCCTGTCGCTGGATCGACGCGGAACCGTCATCTCCGCATGGCGGCGATGTCCGGACTCTTAAGGAAAGGTTGCCGAACCGGTGAAGGGATTGAAGCGTCGCTCGGCCAGGGCGACCCAGGCAGTTGCGCCAAGATGGGGCAGCCGGAAATAGAGGCGCGGCTGGCGCGGATCGGTCGGCAGCATGAAGCCGGTCGGCAAGGCCGCGATATCGCTGGCATAGTAGCTGCCATCGCTGGCACGCTGGCGGGCGATGGCTTTCAGCAACGCAGCCGCTTTCGTCTCGTCGCCGTGCAAGGCCACCAGCAGCGCAACCTGGGCGGTGCCTTCGGTCCAGATGCCGGATTTCACCTCGCTATAGGCATATCCGTCGCCGACCGCCAGTCGGGCGGCGATTATTGCCATCACTGCATCGGCACGGCTCTCGAGACCTGGCAGCGCCAGGAGCGGCCAAACCTGCGCATCCAAGGCAAGGAAGCGATTGATCGACACACCGTCATCGCCGGTGCCGGTGGCAAAGCAGGCGCAAGCATTATCCCACATCGCCGAGACGAACTGGCTGGCAGCATGCGCCTGATCTTGCCAAGGCGCATTGCCGGTCATCATGGCCAGTTCGGCGAAGGCTGCGGCGAGATCGGTATTGTGCTCGGTCGATTTCCAGGTGACGGTCGATGGTGTCGGTTCATGGCCGAAAGTGCCGCCGGTAAAGCCGCCGATGCGATGTGTCGTATCGCGCTGCGTGATGAGCCAATGAGCGATCCGCTCCGCGCCGCCGCGATAGCGCGTATCGTGCTCATGGCGGGCGAGCGATAGCAAGGCGAGCATGGCCCAGGCGAGATTGCCGCTATCGCTCCCCGCCTGATAGCGGTCCTCCAGCCAGCGTTGTTCTTTTTGATCCCACCAGCCGGCAAGTTTTATCGGCTCCGTCGTGACAGGCCCGGCGGCATAGCCATTGCGCAATCGTCCGTCATGCCAGTAGCGGTCATGCTCCAGCGCAAGCAGCATGGCATCGCCGATCCGGCGCGCCTGATCGCCCCGTCCGCAACCGAGCAGCGCGATTGCGGCGACTGCATTGTCGTAAAGGAAGGCCGCGTTGTGCAGCGGTCCCGTCGTGACACTTGGAAAGCTCGCGAGGAGGACCGGCCCATCCGGCTGTGCTGCCATGGTCCTGGCGAGCACAGCGCAGGCCGGACCGTCAACTACCGCATCGGCTGCCGCTGGCTGCGACCGCGATGCGGTCAGCAGCAGAACGAGAGCAAGGAAGAGGGGTAATCCGCCGAAATATCGACAGCGGCGCGTCATGCGCCGGCGATGGTCATGCCGTCAATGCGTAGGGTTGGCGCATCGATCCCGTAGCGGAACACCAGGTCATCGGCCGGCGTGATGTTAAGGAACATCTCCTTCAGATTGCCGGCGATGGTGACTTCCGATACCGGATAGGCCAGTTCGCCCTTCTCGATCCAGAAGCCGGCTGCACCGCGGCTGTAATCGCCGGTCACTCCATTCACGCCATGGCCGATCAGCTCGGTCACATAGAAACCGCGTTCCACCGCACCGATCAATTCCTTGGGCGAGACCTCGCCCGCTTCCATATAGAGATTGGACGTCGAGGGCGAACCGCCGCGGCTGCCATGGCCGGTGGTACGCAGATTGAGCTGCCGCGCTTCCCGGCAGCCGAGGACCCAGCTCTTCAGCACCCCGTCTTCGATGAAGGCCATGCGGCGATTTGCGACACCTTCGCCATCGAAGGGCCGCGAACGCAGGCCACGCCGGCGATGCGGGTCGTCGATGATATTGATGCCGGCGGCGAAAACCTGCTTGCCCATTTGGTCCTTCAGGAAGCTGGTGCCGCGCGCGATCGAACCGCCATTGATGGCCCCGGCGAAATGGCCGATCAATCCATTCGAGATACGAGGATCGTAAATGACCGGCAGTTTCGCCGTCTGCGCCTTGCGCGGATTGAGGCGCTTGACCGCACGCTCGCCGGCCGCCTTGCCCAGGGCCACGGGATCGGTGAGATCGGCGCCGAAGACGGTGGAGGAATAATCGTAGTCTCGCTCCATCGCCGTCCCTTCGCCGGCAATGACCGAGACACTCAGCCCGAAGCGGCTGCCGCTGAAACTGCCGCGAAAGCCGTTACTGCCGACCAGCGCCATGTCGACCCGGCCCCAGCCGGCCTCGGCGCCTTCGGAATTGGTGACGCCAAGTACCGCCCGCGCGGCTTCTTCGGCCAGCCTAACCTTCTCGGCGAGTTGAGCTTCACTCGGTTCTCGTGGATCGAACGATTCCAGTTGCGGCCAATCTTTCGCCAGCAGCTCCGGTTCAGCGGGCCCGCAATAGGGATCTTCCGGCACGGCTTTTGCCATGGCGACGGCGCGCTCGGCCAATTCGTCCAGCATGGAATCGGAGAGATCGCTGGTGGAGACCATGGCCTGCCGCTTACCGACGAAGACCCGCAGGCTGACATCCTGAGATTCCGACCGCTCCAGCTTTTCCCGCTTGCCGAGCCGTTGGCCGAGGCTCAGCGAGCTGTCGCGGGCCAACCCCGCATCGGCGGCATCTGCGCCGGCCCGCTTGGCGCGGGCGATCAAGCCGTCCAACACATCGAGAATCGCGGAAATCTGTTCAGCCATGGTGTCCTCTGAAAATGCTGTCGCAGCGTAGAGCGCGTTTCATAGAGATGGAAGTTTTTTCGCGCCAATTCAACGAGCTCATTTGATGAGTCTGTGCAGCCAGCGTTGCCTGGGCGGCCGATCAGCGACTTTGAGGTTGCCGGGCCAATTCGGTCAGATCAAAACGCAGCAGCGGCAGGTAGCGCGCGGGGCTCAGGTCGGAAGGAACCGCGCCGGCCACGACCGCTCCTTGGCGGCGATAGAAATCCTCTGCATGAGGATCGCTGGTGATCTGGAAATAAGCGAAGCCCAATCCGCGCGCCAAAGTGATGGCGTGACGAAAAAGGTGCGTGCCGATGCCACGCCGCTGCTGATCAGGCATCACGAACAGCCAATCGAGATTGAGGAGGCCATCGATGACGGCAAAGCCATAGAAGCCCGTCAGCCGGTCGCGGCTGTCTTCCGCTACGTAATAGGGATGCCGTCGGATATCTTCCGGCGAAATCGTCATCACCTTGCGGCACCGTGCCATGAAGGCGGCATCGTAGCCCCAACTGGCTTTGGAAAGCAAAGCGAGGTCGGTAAGGGCGGCGGCCTCTCTCGGCCGGGCCGAACGCAATCGGCAGTTATCCGTGCCGCTGCCCGCAATGACGGTCAATCGCGTCATGCGTCATCACCCTTCCGTGATCGTTACGCCTGATGGTCTTTCCTGGCCGTTGCTCTTGCGCTCTCTGCGCGTCACTGACACTTTAGCACGTATGTTTCGTCGCAGAGCAATCCCTCTCATTGTCCTCTGTCTTGTCGCGGCCCTCTTGATCGCGGCCGGGGCATATTTTTACCTTCATGACGGCGGGACGGATCGGCAAGCCGCGGACCGGGCGAATTTCATGAAGACCTGCAAGCAGCAGGGCCGCATCGCCAATGGCGGCGGCGCTCTGGCGATGGATGAAGCCACCGAAGAGATGCTTGACAGCTATTGCAGCTGCGTCGCAGACCGATTGGCAAAGAATCTGGATGCGGCGGAAATCGGCAAGATCGGCGACGGATCGGCCGGGCCGGAAACCCTCGCGAAGCTCGATCGCATGGTCGCCGATTGCCGGCAGCGCTCAGTCAAGCCGGCGCCGGAACCAACGACGCCGGAAAACTGACGGGCTCTGCTAAACCGGATTGGCGATCATGGTCATGGTGTCGATGGTAAAGCTGCCATCGGCCTCGATCTCGAAATGCCGAGTCACGTCATCGGCCATGCGCTGTTGCAGCGACCGGATCGCCTGGACGTGAACTTCCGGCGTCTGCATCCGTGTGACCCAACTGGTGAATTCCAGCCGCAGGCGCCGCCGGGTAACCTCGCCCGGCGCGAAGCCGGATTTCTTCAGTGCCCGCTCCCATTCGGCAATCGTGTAGTTCCGCACATGCGACGGATCGCGCAGCATCTCGATCGTCTGGAAAAACGTGTCTAACAGCGGATGGCCGGGCGTATAGACATCGGCGAAGACGGCACGGCCGCAGGGCCGCACCACGCGGCGCGCTTCCCGCAAGGCGGCATCGAGATCGTGCCAATGATGAGCGCTGAAGCGGCTCATTACGAAGCCGAAAGAGCCGTCCTCAAAGGGCAGCTTTTCGGCCGCGCCGCGCTCGGTCTTGATATTCTCCAGGCCACGCTCGGTGGCCGTGGCGGCAACGGCATCCAGCATGTCCTGCGACAAGTCATAGGCGACGACCTCGCGCACATGCGGTGCTACCTGGAAGCTGACATGACCCCCGCCGGAGCCGAGATCCAAGACGCGGGCATGTCCGATCCCCATGACCATACCGGCCATCTGCTGCAGATCCTCGCCCTGCGCGTGTACGGCGCTGGTGACATAAGCTGCGGCGCGGGGCCCAAATTGCTCGGCGACGACGGTTTGGTGAACGCGGCTGGATGACGGTTGATCGGATTTCATGATTTTCGGCCTGCTGCTGGAGGCGCTGCCCTTGGCAGCGCGGAAAAGTTGCGACAGAAGGCAGGATGTGGCCAAATTCATACCGGTACTAGACCACTAGATATCCTGGTATAAAAACTGCCATGAAAACGCCGCCTTCTTCCCAGCGCCATGCGTTGGCGGCCTTCCTGCGGGCCCAGCGAGCGCGCCTATCACCGGCATCCTTCGGCCTGTCCACAGGGTCGCGGCGCCGTACCCCCGGGCTGACCCGGGAGGAAGCGGCTCAGCTCAGCGGCATGAGCGCGACCTGGTACACCTGGATCGAGCAGGGACGGGAGGTATCGATGTCGCCGGCCGCCTTGGCACGCCTGGCAAGGGCCTACCGACTCACGCGGGCGGAGCGGGCTTATCTGTTCGATCTGGCCGATAAGCGCGATCCCGATGTTCACCAAGCCGGCCAAGATGCCGATCTGCCGGAGGCCGCTGCTGCCGCCATCGCCGCCGTCACGGTGCCGGCCTATCTGCTCGACCGGCATTGGCAGGCACGCCATTGGAACGCGGCGGCCGCGGCACTTTTCATCGGCTGGCTGGATCACACTGCCGCCGATCCGCAGCGCAATCTGCTGCGCTATATCTTTCTCGAGCCCCGGGCGCGCCAGATGATCGTCGATTGGGAAGACCGGGCGCGGCGTGTCGTGGCTGAATTCCGCGCCGATCACAGCCATGCGCTGGACGATCCGCAGCTTCGCGGGCTGATCGGCGATCTGCGCCGCCACAGCCCGGCCTTTAGCCGTCTATGGGAGGAGCAATCGGTGCTTGGGCGCGAAGGCGGTAACCGGCAGTTCCAGCATCCGCAACGCGGCCTGCTGCTCTACCGCCAGATCGCCTTCACCCTCGCAAATCAGCCAGATATCAAACTGGTGATGCTGGTGCCGGTTGATGCAGCGGCGTAGTCGCACTGTCATCGGACTTTCCGGCCAGTCGGCTTTCAGCAAGTGGCGGTAATTCCGCCGGCGCGGTGTCCACGACAGGGCAGGCACTCGCCATCGACGGGCCGGTGATGACATCGAAATCAGTGGTGTGGATGCGTTTCATGGTCGTCTCCTGGATTAGGAAACCGCTCCATGTCAGGCGGGAATTCGATTGACCGGGAACCGGAAATACGAAAGCCGCCTTACAGGGGGCGGCTTCGGGGTTGTGTCAGATGCACACGATCCTAGGCCGCCGGGCTGTACCAGCGGTACCAAAATCGCGAGGTGCGCAGGGCACCGGATGTCATCTGCATCTTGCTCATGGGCTCAATGTAAGCCGCGTGAGGCCCGCTGGCAAGTCCATTGGTATGCGTGATTTGACCAGTGGCGCGGCGACGGTCATAAGCATCGCATGACGACGATGTTCGACCTTGGGACCACCAACCAACAAGCGACCGCGCCTTTCGGCGGGTCGTCAGGTGGTCTTGCGCGCTAAAACCAAGCGTCGTTAACCATCACAGGCCCCCGCCGGCAACGGACGGGGCTTTTTATTTGCGCAATCTCCGTCTGTCGCCCGCAAACCGACAACGGAGATATCCATGCCGATCATCGATCCTACGCTTTATCTTGCCTTCATCGCCACGGTGGCGATGTTGATGCTTGTTCCCGGCCCCAATGTGGCCTTGATCACCTCGGCCAGCATTGCCCATGGCACCCGCGCCGGTTTTTTGACAGTGCTTGGCACCAGTTGCGCCATGATCCCGCAGCTTGCCTTGACGGCACTGGGGATGACCGCGTTGCTCGGCCTGATGGCCCAGCTCTTCGATATCCTGCGCTGGCTCGGTGTCGCTTATCTATTTTATCTCGGATTGCGATGCTGGCTCGCCGCACCTGACCGCTTGAATGTGGAGACGATGCAGTCGATGCCGATCAATGTCGCTATGGCGAAGCGCCTGTTGCTGCGCGGCTTTTTGGTCTCCTTCGGCAATCCGAAGACCTTGCTGTTCTACGGCGCCTTTCTGCCGCAGTTCATTGCGGCGGACCGCGCGGCCGGTCCGCAGCTCGCCCTGCTGTCGGTGACGTTTCTTGCTCTTGCCCTCGGTGTCGATAGCGGCTGGGCCCTCCTCGCCGGTCGCAGCCGGCATCTGCTGTTGCGACACGGCCGGTTGCGTCAGCGCATGACCGGTGGCCTGTTGATGACGGCGGCCATTGGCCTCGCGGTAGCGCATCGCCGTTGACTGTTTCGTTCCCCTCTTGGCTACGGATGTCGCGCCTCTTGCGCCACGATATCAGGAGGGCCATGTCAGGTTCATATCAGAGCGGCGCCAAGAAGGCCGCGATCGTAACGAAAGACCTTAAGCCGAGCAAACTCACAACAGGAGGTTCCGCTGATGAAATGCCCTACCTGCCAGGAAGATCTCGTGATGAGCGACCGACAGGGGATCGAAATCGATTACTGCCGCAAATGCCGGGGTGTCTGGCTGGATCGCGGCGAATTGGACAAGATCATCGAGCGGAGCGTGCAGGAGATGCCGCAAGCAGCATCGGCGATGCGCGAGCCCTCTAGGTCACAGCAATCTCGCCGCGATGATGATGACGATTACCGATACAAGCATCACCGGCGCAAATCCTGGCTCAGCGATCTGTTCGACTGAGCGAAAATGAAAGCGGCAGCTCGTTTCCGGGCTGCCGCTTTCTTCAGGCGATCGATTGCGTGGTCAGGCGGCGAGATCCTCGCCCGCCAGCGCGCGGCGAATCAGATCGGCGGTTTCCTTGCGCCCATAGAGCGCAATGAAGGAGCCGAAACGTGGACCCTGATCCTGCCCCAGCAAGACTTCGTAAAGCGCCTTGAACCAGGCCCGCAATTCCGTGAAGCCGTGACGCTTGCCGATCTCGTAGACCTCGTTCTGGAGATCTTCAGCGCTGGCCGTGCCCGGCGCTTTGTCGAGATAGGCGAGCAAGTCGGCGAGGGCGGCCTTTTCGGTCGCATCCGGAGCCCGATACTTCTTCGTCGGCTTCACATGATCGCGATAATAATTGATCGCATAGCCGACAAGTTTGTCGAGGAAGGGCGCCGTGGCCGGCGTCGCATCCGGCTTGTAGCGGGTGATGAAGCCCCAAAGGGTTTCCTTGGCCTCCGCATTGCAGACACTGGCGAGGTTCAGCAGGATGCCGTAGCTGAGCTGCGCCTTGTCCTTCGGCGGTTTGCCGTTATGGATATGCCAGGCGGGATTTTCCATCCGCTGGGCCTCGGTTTCGCCGTCGAACTTCTCGACGAAGGTGATGTAGTCATCGACCGCCCGGGGAATGACGTCGAAATAGAGGCGCTTGGCCGCACGTGGCTTCTGATACATGAACAAAGCAAGGCTTTCGGGCGGCGCATAGGCCAGCCATTCCTCGACGCTGAGGCCGTTGCCCTTGGATTTGGAAATCTTCTGGCCCTGGTCGTCGAGGAAGAGTTCGTAGTTGAAGCCGTCCGGCGGCGGCGAGCCCAGCTCGCGGCAGATCTTGTTGGCAAGCTGCACCGAGGGGATCAGGTCCTTGCCGGACATTTCGTAATCGACGCCCAGCACATGCCAGCGCATGGCCCAGTCCGGCTTCCATTGCAGCTTGCAGCGCCCGCCGGTGACCGGCGTCTCCACCTTGGAGCCGTCCTCGTCCTGATAGACGATGGTGCCGGCGGCGGCATTGTGTTCCAGCACCGGCACCTGCAGCACCCGGCCGGTCTTCTGGCAGAGCGGCAGGAACGGCGAATAGCTTGCCGCCCGTTCCTCGCGCAGGCTCGGCAGCATGATCTCCATCACCTGCTCATAATGCTTCAACACATCCAGCAGGCCCTGATCGAACCGCCCCGACATGTAGTAATCGGTCGAGGACTGGAATTCGTATTCGAAGCCGAAACTGTCGAGGAAGCCGCGCAGCATGGCATTGTTGTGATGTCCGAAACTCTCATATTTGCCGAAGGGATCGGGCACTTTGGTGAGCGGCTTGCCGAGATGCTGGGCCAGCATCTCCTGGTTCGGCACATTGGTCGGTACCTTGCGCAGCCCATCCATGTCATCGGAGAAGGCAAACAGACGGGTCGGGATGTCGGAGAGGCGCTGAAAGGCCTGGCGCACCATCGTGGTGCGGACCACCTCGCCAAAGGTGCCGATATGCGGCAGGCCCGAGGGACCGTAGCCTGTCTCGAACAGCACATAGCCCTTTTTCGGCGCTTTCCCGGCATAGCGCGCGACCAGTTTGCGCGCCTCCTCAAAGGGCCAGGCCTTCGCCGCTTCGGCATAGGTGCGTTCGCTCGTCATCTCCATCAATCTCCGGTTTCGGGTAAAGAAGGTCGGAGACTAGTGGCGGCGCGGGTTGCGGGCAAGGGCGCAGTCGCCGCAGAACGAGCCAAAAGGCCTTAGGGAACCGTTTTTTCCGGGCGAATGGCGATCTGTGCCACAACCGGCAGGTGATCGGAGGTCAAGGCCGGGCCGGCATCCATCCGGGTGACCGTGACCCGGCCACGGCCGAAGATGTGGTCGATAGGCAGGCGCAAAGGCATCGGCAGCCAGCGCGGCCAGCTCGGCACGAGGCCGGCATTGGCACGCCAGCCGCCGGCAATGCGCATTTCGGTCAGGACGCGGCTCCAGGGTGCCGCGTTGAAATCGCCCATCAGGATCGCATCGGCGGGCAGGCTGGCAAAATATCTGCCGATCCGCGCCACCTGCCCCTCCTGGGCGATATCCTCCTCTGCATGCCTGATTTCGATCAAGCCGTTCAGCGATGAACTCAAATGAGTGACGCCGATGGTGACCGGTCCCCCGGGCAGATCAAGTCGCGCACTGACAACGATTGGCCGCATTCCCTCGACACGCTGCGTGGCGACGTCATGCAAGGGCAGGCGCGACAGCAGCATCTCCTCGCATTTCTTGAGGCTGCCCACGCAATCCGCCTGATAGGGATAGAGATCGCGCAACGAAGCCAGCGCGGCCTTCAACCCGGGTGTCACCTCCACCAAGCCGATCACATCGGCCCCGCTGCCGCGTAGATACTGAACCAGATTGTCGTACCGGTCGTTGCGATACCAGGTGTTCAACGAAACGATCTTCAATGCCGACGCGCCGGGAATCGGTGCTTCAGCGGCGATGGCCCTGCCGGTCGGCGATGCCGGGGGCCAGACGATCCAGCCCTGCCACAAGGCGAGCAGGCCGGCAATGAGGAAGCCGCGCCACGACCGCTGCACCAGCGCCAGCGCGGCGAGGGACGCGCCGATTAGGCAAAGCTGCAAAGCAAGATGCGGGAAGATGGCGATGATGGCCCGCAAGACCATCGGCAATTCCATCAGCTGGCCTTGCTGCTGGTCGAGCCAGCCCATCAAAGCCGCGAACCAGGCAAGGCAGAGAACAGTTCGCCACAACACGCGTCCCGCCTGTCGCAGGCGCCATGTCCCGCTCCTCGTCTGTTCCTGTAAGCCGGAAGTCGTTGTCATGAAGCTGTTATCCGTGAACGTCCTGTCTGATCGCTTGCTATCGCATGTTGCCGACCTGATGTAGCACAATTGCGGCCCAACGGTTAATCTGCACCAAATCCTATTGTGATTTGTGATGCGGGGGCCGAGTTGAAACGCGGTGTTCTGATGCGAATGCGACCATGGATGGCAGGGTTGATCATCCCGTTTTTTCGCGCAGTGGTTCTAATCGCTCTGGTTCTAATCGCGGTGGTTTTTATCGCAATGGTGCAATCCGGTTCGGCCCAGGAAAGCACGGGGCCGGCGCAAACCGCTCAGGATCAGGTGCTGCAGAATGATGCCTCGCCTGATTTGCTGACACCTAGCTTGCCGTCTCCTCAGGACGGACAGGCGGCGGATTCCGCGGATGATCCGGATGGCGGGCCGAATGAGGATCCGGTCTGGGCTTACTTCCTCGGCAAAACCGGTTTCGTCTTCTATCGCGATATGGCCGATCTGCTGATACAGCATTTCGATCTCTCCCATCCAGGAGATACCGCGACGGCGCGCGATCAATTGGCCGCCCTGTTGCTGGTCAGTGCCGAAGGCGATCAATATAACGGCATCCCGCTGATGCAAGCGGTGCTCGGCTGGTTCAATTCATGGCATCTCGCCATGCAGGAAGATCAGGCGGCACAGCAGCAGGCGCCATCGGGCGGCAAGGATGCCGATGAGGATGAGACTGGGACGGATTCCGCCACCGGTACAGCCTGGGCAATCGGCAGTCTTAATCCGGCGCAAATGGCAACCATCGCCTGCGTGATCTATGGCAGCGATCCGGCAAGATGGCGCCGCGTGGTGGATGAGGGGCTACTCGCGCCGGCACAGGCGGGCGATTGTGCGGCGGGCTTTGCCGATTTGCGCCAAAGCTGGGCCCGATCGCTTGCCAAGGCTGATATCGCCGTCGTGTCCTTGGCATCGGCGCAGCCTGCGGGTATCTCGTCGACGCAGGAGCTTCATCCGCTCACGCTGCAATATCGCAGCAGCGCCGATCCGACATTGCGGGATATCGCCGCTTGGATCCGCAACAGCGCGCTGTTCGACGGGCTGGTCCGGCATCTGAACGAGACTGTTAAGCTGCCGGATCCGCTGGTCATCACCCTGGAATCATGCGGCCCTTTGCCAACCGCATCGCCGGACGCTGCGCCGGAGATGATCGACGCCTCCGGCGGCAATCTTCAACTGTGTTATGAAGTATTGAGCGATATCTATGGCGAAGCCTCGACGCAGAATGTCGAGGCGCCGCCGGAATGAGTCGCGCCAATCCGGCGGCATCGGCCCCTGGACCCGTTGCGGTTAAGCGTAATATTTGCCGAAACGGTTGGCGAGAAATGCGTCGAGATCGCACATTTCCTGGCGGATAAATCCCTTCTTCGGCAATTTGCCGTCGCCTTGCAGATCCAGCATGGCGCAGATCCCGGCGGCCGTGGTGATCTGGATCGCGCTCATCAATTTGCCCTCGATTTCGCGGGCGTAGATTTTCTTCGCATAGGTCTCTTGCGTCAGGCGGCCATCCTTCGTGCCGGTGACGGTGACGAAGATCAAGACGACATCCTGATGCGTGATCGGCACCGACTTTTCCATGATGTCCTTCAACAGGTCGCGGCGGTCACGCAGCCGCAGATCTTCGAGCAGTAATTTCATGATGTCGCGATGGCCGGGATAGCGAACGGTCTTGTAATTGAGGCTCTGCACCTTGCCGTTCAGCGATTCGCAAAGCGTGCCGAGGCCCCCCGAGGTGTTGAAGCATTCGTAATCGATACCGTCGAGCGAGAAATGCTCCAATCCTTCCAGCGGCATCACGTCGAGCAGCTTACCCTCATAGATGGCTTCGCATGGATTGCAGTATTCGTTGATCAGGCCGTCCGTCGACCAGGTCAGATTGTATTTTAGGCCGTTGGCGGGGAATTGCGGCAGCGCCCCCACCCGCATATGCACTTCGCGCAAGGTGTCGAAACCCTTGGCGAGATGGTTGGCCACGATGGAAATGAAACCGGGCGCGAGGCCGCATTGGGGGGCGAAGGCTGTCGATGCCTTTTTGGCGACGCTGCGGACCGCGCGTGTGGTCGCCACATCCTCGGTCAGGTCGAAATAATGCGCGCCGATCTCGGCGCAGACGGCGGCGACGCCTGGATTGAGGAAGAAGGGCAGGGCGGAGAGCACCGCCGATTGGCCCTTGGCGAGCTTTGCCAGGGCCTTGCCATTGGCGACATCGACCTTCTCGGTCTTCGCCTTCTTACCGCCGGCCTGCTTCAGGAATGCGGCATCGGTATCGGCCAGGGTGATGTCGTAATCGCCGCTCGCATGCAAGAGGTCGACGATGGCGCCACCGATCTTTCCGGCACCCAGAATCAGGACTTTACGGCTCATTTCTCGTTTCCCCTGTACGTTTATATGTGACGACTCGATCATAAGTTGGGGTCGGGCTTGCCTAAACCCGGCGAAAGGTGGAAAACCGGGGCCGAGGCCGACGAATCGCCGGTCTGTTCCTGACGCTTGGACTGATGACTGAGAGCGGGTCAGCGCCAGCATCCGGGAACGGACAAACCAAGAGCTGGGGCTCCTGGCGCCGGGATCGCGTCGGGTGATGTAAACGGAATTGCGGGGGTCGAGGGCAGATGGCGAAACGCAGTTTGGATGATACCGATCAGCGGCTTCTGGCGCTCTTGCGCGCCAATGCACGCCTGCCGACCGCAGCCCTGGGACGGCAGCTTGGCCTGTCACGCAGCGCCGTTCAGGAGCGCCTGAAGCGCCTGGAGCGGGATGGCGTGATCAGCGGCTATACCGTGATCATCGGTACCGAAACCGAGCGCCCCGGCGTAACCGCCCATGTGCTCCTGACGCTCGACCCGAAGTTCCAGGACCGCGCGATGGCCGCATTGAAGGGTGTGCCGGAGGTTGCCGCTTGCTACACAGCGAGCGGGATCTATGATGCTATCGCAATGATCACCGCCAGCACCTCGGCGCATCTCGACGAGGTATTGACCAAAATCGGCAAATTGCCCGGTATTGCCCGCACCACCTCTGCCATCCTTCTTTCCACCATGTTCGAGCGGAAATGATCCGCAGCCCTGAATGACCGCCAATCCCGGAAACGCTCCGATCAGTCGCACCGATATCGAGGCTGCCGCGCATCGCATCGGCGGTTATGTGCGCCGCACCCCGGTGATCGCTCTGGAGGAGGGCGCATTCGGCCTGCCGGCAGCCCTGTTTCTTAAGCTGGAATCGCTGCAACATGCCGGCTCCTTCAAGGCGCGCGGCGCCTTCAATGCGCTGCTCAGCGCGCGGGAAAGTTCCCGCGGGATTCCCGCTGCCGGTGTAATCGCCGCCTCCGGCGGCAATCACGGCGCCGCCGTCGCCTATGCCGCCCAGGCTTTGGGGCTGCATGCTGAAATTTTCGTTCCCCAGATCGCCAGCCCGGCCAAGGTTCAGCGCTTGCGCGATTTCGGCGCAGAGATCCGGCAAACCGGAGCTACCTATGCCGAGGCTTTGGCCGCCGCCCAGGTTCGGCAAGCTGAAACCGGTGCGCTTTCGGTTCATGCCTATGACGAAGTCGCGGTACTCGCCGGGCAGGGTACGCTTGCGCGGGAATTTGAAGCGCAGATCGCCGATCTGGATACGGTGTTGGTGGCGGTCGGCGGTGGCGGCTTGATCGGCGGCATCGCTGCCTGGCATGCGGATGCCAAGCAGGGTGCCCTAACCCCGGGCCACACGCGGATTATCGGCGTCGAGCCCATGAACTGCCCGACCTTGCACGCAGCACTTTCTGCGCGCGCCCCGGTGGATGTCGAAGTGGGCGGGATCGCCGCGGATTCGCTTGGCGCCAAGCGTGTCGGCAATTTGATGTTTGAAATCGCCCGCCGGGCAATCGACCGTTCCGTCCTGGTCGAGGACGAGGCAATCCGCGCCACCCAGCGACTCTTATGGCGGGACCTGCGCCTCGCGGTCGAGACTGGCGGCGCTACCGCGCTCGCTGCCCTGGTAGCCGGCGCTTATAAACCCCGGATCGGTGAACGAATCGGGGTCGTGATCTGCGGCGGCAATGCCGATCTCGCCCATATCGGCTGAACAAAAATACCGCTATTTCGCGTATTCATATGGCCGCCTATGCGGCTGATGCATCCCGCTCGCGCCTTTTTGAATGCTTCAAATATTGCAGCAGAATGACAACTCAATCATAATTTGAGGACATTTTGAGGCAATGCGGCGCTACCGCCGTCAGCTGGAACGGGCCGTTACGATGATTTTCTTTTCCCGCCTGCGCGGGATGCGGACGACCCGCCACCGCTGGCTCGTCCCTGTCGCTTCAACGATCGTCCTTTATGGGCTGGGCTATTGGATTCCGGCGCTGTGCTTCGGCATCTACATCAAGCCAAGCCGCGTTCCGGCCGATTTCGCCCTGCATCTGTCGCTGGCCGTTTTGGTCTTTGCCATATCCCGCCGCGTCTGGGCTTTCCTCCTGCTGCAGACCCTGCTGGTCGCGGTGCTCTATGTCGGGAGTGCGGTCAAGACGTCGATGCTGGGCCGGCCGATCATGCCGGAGGACATCCACAATGTGAATGCGCTGGTACGCATCCTGGGTCCGTTGGGCTGGCTTGCGGTGGCTCTGCCGCTGGCGCTGATCGCCAGCCTGTTCCTCTTCAATCTGCGCCTCAAAGGACGGATGACCAAAGCCGCCTGGGGCCTGCTTCTGGTGGTGCCGGCCGGTGCGTCGGTTTCTCTGACCCATCCGGCAACACAATGGCTGGAAAGCGGTCTCGATCAGGTCTTCGACAACTTCCCCTGGGACCAGCGCGAAAACTACATTCACCGCGGCGGCACGCTGAATTTCGTGCAGGAGGGCGTTCGCGCCTTGGCCGAACGCCGGCCGGCGCCGAGCGACGCCGAGGTCCGCGCGGCGGTGGCGCGCCGTCAATTGGCGAACGGAGCGCGCGTCAATCTGGCTGATATCTACTCACCGGCGCCCTTGGCTGCCGATGGGTCGGTCGATACCTCCTATCGCCGGAAGCGCAATATTCATGTGATTCTCGAAGAAAGCTTCTGGGACCCCAGCCCGCTTGCGGGGGCGCATTTCAACCAGCCGCCGCTTGATCCGCGGTTTGTCGAGCTGTGGCGCCAGACAGGTTTCTCTCGCAGCCTAAGCCCAGCCTATGGCGGACAGACCGCCAATGCCGAATTTGAAGTTCTGTGCGGATTGCCGCTGAACGAAAGCTCAGTCAAATTCGAATACGGTCTCAAGAATTCGATGCCCTGCTTGCCCCAACTGCTCGACCGGGCCGGCTATCGCACCATCGCCTCGCATCCCAACATTCCCGCCTTCTGGAACCGCCAGGTCGCCTTCAAGCTGCTCGGCTTTGAAACCTTTTGGGCGGGCAAGGATTTCGTGATGGACGATCTCGCTGGCGGCGAGTTTCTATCGGACCGGTCTTTGCATGCCCAGGTCGCGGCCAAGCTGACGCAAACCGCCGCCTCAGCCGGCGACCAGCGTCCGGTTTTCGATTACATCGTCTCGATCTTCGGCCATTGGCCCTATCCGCCCAGTGCGCAACGTCCACCGGTCATCACCTCGGACAGCGCCTGGCCGGATGTGGTGAATTACGCTAATGCGGTCTATTACAAATCGCGCGACGTCGTCGATGAGATCGAACGCTTGAGGCGCACCGACCCGGATTCGGTCATCGTGGCTTTCGGCGATCACCTGCCGTCTTTGGGCCCGGGTTTCGGCGGCTATGTGGAATCCGGCCTGTTGAAACCGACCTTCGGGGAATTTACCGCGGCGGATTACGCAATCTCGTCAACGCCGCCGCTGATCGTGATCGACGGTCGCAACGGGCCGCTGCGCCTGGGCCATCTGCCAATGTATCGCCTGCCCCGTCTGGTGATGGATTTGATCGGTGAGAACGGGCCCACCATGTTCGACCTGGCTGCGCCACCGGCCGAAGCGAAAATACGACCGCTGCCGGGCGTCATACTCGACTATAGCGACGGCAGCGACAATCACCTCTGCCGCGAGGGCGCGGATAATCAGGCGCCGGATTGCGCAGGCCTTACTGCTTGGCTAGACGATGTCATGACGATCTCCCGCGACATCCTGGTGGGCGGCCGCTATGCGCTCAACTTGCTGGGCGGCGGCGCCATCGCTGGCGGTTCCATTGATCCTGGCCAGGAGCGCCCCGCCGCACCGCCGATCGGCGACGGAATTGCGCATATCGAGGCGCCAGCCCCCGATGGCGCGCCAGCGGACAATGCGGCCCTTGGCTTCCGGCCCGACACGACAGCCCCGAGCGGCAGCCGCTAGCTCATCCCGATAGCCAAAGACAAACCGCCGGGATCTGTTGCATGTGTTGCAGGTACTTCGGCGCTCAGATCGCCAGGCTCATCACGCTCGGGGAGGCATCCTCGGTGACCAGCGGCGGCTCGGCACCGGCGCGGCGATAGGCTTCGTCGGCCGGTTGTAGGGGCGGAATGTGCAGGCCCTCACCGAGGTATTCCTGGGCCAAGACCTGGGCCGCATAAGGAGCGCTCAGGCTCTCGTCATCGGCAAGACCGAGATCCTCCAGCGACCCATCGCTTTCGTCCCCGATCTCCTCCTCATCGCGCGCCTCGATCTGTTTGGTCGAACGTTGCGCGAGGGCCGTTTTGCTGGCCTGGTGGCTGCTGTCCTGGTTTTCCAGAAACTGCGGTTCCTGTTCGGCGGCACGTTCCTGCGCCTTGCCGACTGCATCCTGGATCGCTTGATAGCTGGACTTTTCCTGTTCACGCGCAGCCGGCTGTTCGACCGGCGTGGCCAAGCGGGCCGGCCCATCCTCCTGCAACAAGGCGCGCTGGCGGTTTCGCCGTGACTGCGCTTCGGCAGCGGCGGTAACCGACAGGTCGCGATAGGTCGCAACAGGTTTGATCAAATCGGCCATAATGGCATTGACCACATTATGCAGCCGCTAGGGCCCAGCAAGCTTCAGATCCGTCTACACCGCAGTGTCGCCCCCTCATCCGGCAACCGGTACGGTAACGGGCATAGACTGAGGCATAATTAAGGGCAGAACAAGGGCGAAACACCCTCCTGTATGCATGTCTTTGATAAACTTATCGGCAAAAATCTGTTAACTATAATATGTTGCTTCGCAATGTGAGCGAAACCTTTAGAGGTTATTAACGCTCTCCACCTACCGTGACTCGTTCGGGGCGTTGGACGCTCGCTCGTAACAAAAAGGCAATAAAGGCACCTGTTGTGGGAATCCCATTGGGCGAGACGACAGTCAGCAGTATGACGCCCGAAAGCGAACCAAATCCGCTCGACTGGCTGCGCCAGGCGGTGGAGGGTTCGGGCGATGTGGCCTATTTCTGGGATGTTGCCAGCGACAATATCTATTGGGTTGGCAACACGCAGGAGATGTTTGGCGAAAGCGCTGCGGCGGATCGCTTGGCATCTTCGGCTGCAATTCCCCCCTCGATGCCGGCCGCTTCTGCCATTCTCACCGGCCATAGTTATAACAACAGGGTTCATCCGGAAGATCTGCCAATCCGGCTGAAGGCGCTGTCCGACCATTTCGCCCAGGCCCGAACCTTCGATTGCGAGTATCGCCTGCGCAGCGGCCACGGCTCGGTGGTCTGGGTGCATGATCGCGGGCGGGCCGTGATGGGCGAGAACGGCGTGCCGGTTAGCATGTCAGGCACTTTGCGCATCGTCACCGATCGCAAGCAAAGCGAGGCGCGGCTGGAGCGGATCGCCAATTATGACGATCTCACGGGCCATTATAATAAACGCCGCCTGCGCGAAGAGCTCGAACATGCCCTTAGCTATGCGCGCCGCTTTTCCATCCCGGGCGCCTTCATCGTCATCGGCGTCGATAAGCTGGCGCTGATCAACAATGCTTACGGTTACGAAATCGGCGACGCCCTGTTGGTGACAATCGGCCAGCGTCTCGACCGCTTCCTGCGCGCCAGCGATGTCATCGGTCGTCTGGGCGGCGATTGCTTCGGCGTCATTCTCACCCAATGCCCCGAGGAGATGGTGCTTCATGCCATGGAGCGCATCATCGAAGTGGTGCGCGACAAGGTGATCGAGATCAAAGGCGAGGCCATTCCGGCCACCGTGTCGATCGGCTGCGTCTTCTTCCCCGGTTTCGTCAACACCGCCTATGATCTGATCGCCAAGGCCGAAACCGCGCTCAATCAGGCGAAGCAGGCGGGACGCAGCTGCTTCAGCGTCTATCGTGCCTCCGAACAGCAATCCTTGCTGTTCCGCCGTAATCTTGATATCGCCGCCCAGGTTCAGGCGGCGATGCGCGAACGCCGGCTGTCTTTCGTATATCAACCGATCGTGCGCTCCGACACGCAGGAAGTGGCCAGCTATGAATGCTTGCTGCGGATGCGCGGCGAACGCGGTGAAATCATCTCCGCAGGTGCTTTCGTGCCGGTGGTCGAACAGCTCGGCATGACCAAGGTGATGGATCGCTATGTCCTCGATCTCGCCGTCGAGGAATTGCGCGCGCATCACGATATCGATCTTGCGGTGAACATTTCCGGTCTGACGGCGACCGACCAGACCTGGCTGCGGGCGCTCATGTCGGCAGTCAAGGCGACGCCGGATATCGGCCCACGCCTGGTGGTGGAGATCACCGAAACGGCGGCTTTACACGACATCGAGGAATCCGCCCGTTTCGTCAATGCGGTGCGCGATCTGGGCTGCCGCGTGGCGATCGACGATTTCGGCGCCGGCTTCACCTCGTTCCGGCACCTGAAAGCGTTGACGGTCGATCTCGTCAAGATCGATGGCTCCTTCGTGCGTAATCTCAGCCGCAGCCAGGACAATCAGCTCTTTATCCGCAATCTGCTCGCATTGGCTGAAACGTTCGGCCTCGAGACGATCGCCGAGTTCGTCGAGAATGCGGAAGACGCCGAAGTGCTGACGCGGGCCGGGGTGCATTATCTCCAGGGTTATTATTTCGGTCGCCCTGATCCGCGGCGTCCCTGGCAGATCGGCGAAAAGGTCAATCCCGAGACTGTTCGCCCGCTGCCGGCGGGTATGTAACCCATACTGCCGCCCGTTCCGCTATCCATCAAAGATGCGCGACGGGATTGCCAGAGCGCGCCGGCTTCGCCATAACAGGGCGATGTTTCATATCTGTTCCCTTCGCAGCTCCCCTTGCCGGCCTGCCTCGGATGCTTGAGCCTAACGCCACCCCAAAGTCCCTGCCGATCAACCGGCGGCCGGTACTGTTGGCTGGCTTTACCGAAGTGATCTGGCTGCCCGGCGACAGCTTGCTAAGCGATGCCGTTGAGCGGCTGGCGCCGCAGGCTGCCTTGCAGCGGGCCCGAGCGGCGCCGCCTTTGCTTTGTCATCTGCCCAATACGGCGCGGCGTTTGCGCGGCGAGCGGTTTCCCGCTTACGACCTGCTGGAACTCCTCGCCTTTGTCCGTCCCGCCAGTTTCTGCCTCCCGACGCCGCGTGGTTTGGCCGAGGCGCTGGGCTTGCCGTTGCCCGCGGCAGCATCCCCGTCGGACAGTCTGGCGCTGCAAGCCCCGCTGCTGCGCCAGGCGGCGCGAGCCCTGCTGAGCGAACTCGCGGCGACTGATCGCCGGCGCCGGCGCCTGATCGGGCTCGCGCGCTATCTGGAAAAAGCCGGCTGGATCTGGGCGCCGGACGTCCTGCGGGCGCTGCAGGCCGGCGATTTCGACGGGCGGGCCGCGCCGGGCATCGCGGTTTGGGAGGATCTGCCAGAATGGAGCGAGACGGCACCCGAACCGGCACCGGCTTCCCTGCCGATCGAAGTTGAGGAAACCCGGCAATATCTGGCGCAATTGCTGGCCGAAGGCGCCGAGCAACGGCCGCAACAGGCGGATTATGCCACCGCCTTGGTGCCGGCCTTCACGCCGCGCCTGGAGCCGGACAGCCCCAACCTGGTGCTTGCCGAGGCCGGCACGGGTGTCGGCAAGACGCTGGGCTATCTGGCGCCGGCGGGCCTCTGGGCACGCAAGAACCAGGGGCCGGTCTGGATCAGCACCTATACCCGGCACCTGCAGCACCAGATCGATCAAGAGCTGGACCGACTTTATGCAAATCCGGCGCTGAAAGCCGGCAAGGTGGTCATCCGCAAGGGGCGGGAGAATTATCTCTGCCTGCTCAATCTGGCGGAGATCGCCGGTAATGCCGCGCAACCGTCCTTGGCTATCGCAGCCGGATTGATGGCGCGCTGGGTGATGGCGACGCGTGACGGCGATATGGTGGGGGGCGATCTCCCCGGCTGGCTGCCGGACCTGATCGGCCTCAATCGCAGCCAGGGCTTCGCCGATCGGCGTGGCGAATGCATCTATGCCGCCTGCCCGCATTACAGCCGCTGTTTCATCGAACGTTCGGTTCGCCGCGCGCGCAAGGCGGAGATTGTGATCGCCAATCATGCGCTGGTGATGATCCAGGCAGCACTCGGTCCGGATGAAAAGCAATTGCCGACCCGCTACGTCTTTGATGAAGGCCATCACCTCTTCGCCGCCATCGACGGCGCCTTCGCCGCGCATTTGACTGGCCAGGAGACGCTCGATCTGCGGCGCTGGCTGCTGGGTGGGGAAGGCGGCCGGTCAAGCCGCGCCAGGGGTCTCAAGCGGCGCATCGAAGACCTCGTTTTGGATGACGCCGGCGCGATCGACCTCCTGCAGCAGAGTCTAGATGCAGCTCGGATTCTGGCCAGCGAAGGCTGGCATCAGCGGCTGATCGATGGCCATCCCATGGGTCCGACCGAAGTTTATTTGGCCGCGGTGCGGCGACAGGTTTTAGCCCGAGCACCCAGCGACGGCGCCGGCTATACGCTGGAAACCGCCACTTTGCCGCTGGATGAGCGCGTGACCGAGGCGGCCCGCGTGCTCGACGAGGCCTTCGCGGCGCTGCAACGGCCGTTGCGCGATCTCGCCGGCCGCCTCGCCAAGCGGCTGGATGAAGATGCCGATACGCTGGACACGCCGATGCGCTTGCGTATCGAGGCGCTGTCGCGCGGCCTTGCCCGTCGCGCCGACATGGAGATTGGCGCCTGGCGGTCGATGCTGGAATCTTTGCGCGATGGCCAGGCGCTCGATGCGATGGCGCCCGATTATGTCGATTGGTTCGCCCTCGATCGCAATGACGGAAGGGAGCTCGATGTCGGCCATTACCGCCACTGGCTCGATCCAACCAAGCCCTTTGCCGAAGTGGTGGCCAAGCCGGCCCATGGCATCGTCGTCACTTCCGCGACCCTGACCGATGGCAGCGGTACGGCGGAGGCTTGGGCGGCAGCGGAAATGCGAACCGGTGCGGCGCATCTGCCGCTGCCGGCGATGCGGGCCCGCGTGGCTTCGCCCTTCAATTATGCGGTCCAGACGCGGGTCTTCATCGTCACCGATATCGGCCGCAACGAGATAGACCAGGTCGCTGCCGCTTATCGCAGCCTGTTTCTCGCGGCCGGCGGCGGCGCGCTCGGCCTTTTCACCGCCATCGCCCGGCTGCGTGAGGTGCACCGCCGGATCGCGCCGGCCCTGGAACAGGCCGGCATCGATCTTCTCGCCCAGCATGTCGATGCGGTGGAGACGGCGACGCTGATCGACATCTTCCGCGGCGAGATCGACGCCTGTCTGCTCGGCACCGATGCCGTGCGCGACGGCGTCGATGTGCCAGGCCGGGCGCTGCGGCTGATCGTCTTCGACCGGGTACCCTGGCCGCGCCCCGATTTGCTGCACAAGGCTCGCAAGGCGCATTTCGGCGGCACGGCCTATGATGACCAGCTGACCCGTTTGAAACTGAAGCAGGCTTTCGGGCGGCTGGTGCGCCGGGCCGATGACCACGGCGTTTTCGTGCTGCTCGACAAGGCGATGCCGTCGCGGCTGCTGACAGCTTTCCCGGAGGGCGTCACGGTGGAGCGGCTTGGCCTCGCCGAGGTGGTGCGGCGGACGGCCGAGTTTCTCAATCCGCCTGTTCAGCCCGATACCGCGCCACAGACCGCGATAAGCGGCGGTATCAACCTTTCTTGAAACGGCAGATGCTGTATCGCGCGGGGGTCTTGTGTTTCCGTCCGATCCCGTTAGATTGACCGCCGTTTCCGCCTGATCCACCAACGACCGGAGTAAACGATGATCAATCACCATGCCGCGCTGATCTATACGATGGTGCTGATGGCCGCTGCCGATCGCGATATGTCGGATGCGGAAATGACCTCAATCGGCGATATCATCGGCCATCTGCCGGTGTTCCGGGATTATGACCGCAACGATATCGCCAAGACCTCGGGCGCTTGTGTCGACCGGCTTCAGGGCGATAACGGTCTGATGAATATCCTGCAGGACATCAAGAAGGCGCTCCCGGTGAAGTTGCGTGAAACCGCTTACGCGCTGGCCTGCGATGTCGCCGCAGCCGATGGCAAGGTGACCCAGGAAGAGGCGCGTTTGCTGGAAATGATCCGCGATACGCTGGATGTCGGCAAATTGCCGGCTGCCGCGATCGAACGGGCTGCGCGGGCGCGTCACGTCGCCCTCTAAGACATCTATCACGCGATAATTCGTCTCAAAACGTTCATGGGCCGCGTTGCCGCAGCCCATGACCGTTCGTCGTCCCAGACCGTGAGACCGTCAGTGCTGGCGTTCCGCTCTTAAGCCACTGACGGTGCCAGTTACGCTTACTGTGATGCCCAGATGATGCGGGCCAGCCACTGCACCTGATCGGCGGCGAGGAATTGCCCCGTATTCGTCGCCACACCGTTCTTTGCCAGCGGTTCGAGATAAAGTCCGTCAGTATCGCGCCGGCCAAGCCGACGTATCTGCACGCCGGCACCGGCGGTACCGATCAGGACGCGGTCGCCACGGCGGATTTCCGCACCCGGCGAGACCACGACCACATCACCGTCGCGGTAGATCGGGTCGAAATCGTGACCGTTGATCTCGATGGCATAAGCATCGGGATCGGTCGCCAGGGTCGATGAAATGCGGCCCCAGGCGGTGCCTTGCGGCCGGCCATTGGCATCGAAGCAATCTCCTTCCGCGACCCGGCTGAAGGCGACCACCGGCAAAGCACGAGCCCCGGGTACGGGCTGCCCCGTCTTGGCGATGATCCGATTGCCGCCGGGTGTCGCTTCAAATCCGCTGCCCGGCGCGCCGGTCAGAGTCACGAAGCCGCTGAAACTCTCGCCGGTCACCGCGAGAACCTTGGAGAGGGATTCTGTGCTGGGCCAGCGGGGGCGGCCTTCTCGGGTAATCCGCTTACTTGGGTTGAATGCCGTCGGATCAAGTCCGGCGCGGCGGGCCAGGCCAGAGGGGGACAGGCCGTATTTTGCCGCGAGCCGGTCGATGCCGCGCCACACATCTACGTGTTGCAACATAGTCAAGCCTCCTTCTTGTCCTTTTTCGTTATCAGCGTTACGCGGGCTCCTGGCGCAATGCGCGATGGTCCGGCGCCATGCTGACGCATCAAATCCTATGCCAATCTTGATCCCATCCTAGGACCCTTCGAAAAGCTCACAATTGCAATGATTTGCCAACAATTTCGAAATTTTTGCTAGTTGGAGCAAGGAATTTTTCGCATTATGCAAACCAGATATTTGCATTTTGCAATGAGCTATTCTCAGAATGCAAATATATCAATCGACGACTGTTGGCGGGTTGGTCTTCCGGCGGACGCCTGCTATAGGCTCCCCAGCATAGGGCGGGCGCCGCTGCGCCGTAGGATAATAACGGGACCGTCGGAACGTCATGGCCGTCGATTTTTATAGATATGTGGGGCCGCTCTTGCGCCGCCTCCCGGCGGAAAGCGCCCATCGGTTGGCCGTCCGGGCGCTCCGCTTGGGATTGCCCGCGGGCCTCGGCATGGCAGCGCCCGATAAGTTAACAGCGACGCGCCTGGGGCAGCGTCTCTGGGGGCTGGATTTTCCAAATCCGGTCGGCTTGGCGGCAGGATTCGACAAGAATGGCGAGGTTTGGCGGCAGGCTTTGGCCCTGGGCTTCGGTTTTGTCGAGATCGGCAGTGTCACGCCGCGGCCGCAACCCGGCAATCCGCTCCCCCGGCTGTTCCGCCTGCCCCAGGCCGAAGCGGTGATCAACCGCATGGGGTTCAATAACGCCGGTGCTGAGGCTATGGCCCAACTTCTGGCAGGGCGGAACGGACTATCCAATCGCCAGGGCATCCTCGGCATCAATCTAGGCAAGAACAAGGCGACCGAAGACGCCGCCGCTGATTACGAAATCGGTATCCGCCGGTTGGCGCCTTTTGCTGATTACCTCGTGATCAACGTGTCTTCACCCAACACGCCCGGTCTGCGCGCCTTGCAAGGTCGAGCGCCGCTGCAGGAGTTGATTCGCCGTAGCCGTCAGGCGTTGGCCGCGACCCTGCCGGACCAGGCGCCGCCGCTGTTGCTGAAGATCGCGCCGGATCTGACATCGGAAGATCTGGCCGATATCGCCGCCGTCGCTTTGGAAAGTGGACCCGGCGCGTCGGCCGGGCTCGACGGGCTGATCGTCAGCAACACCACCATCACCCGCCCGGCCGGGATTGATCAGCTGCTGGCCAAGGAAACCGGCGGGCTGAGCGGGCGGCCGCTGTTCCCTTTATCAACCGAGATTCTGCGCCAGATGTATCGGCTGACCGGAGGGCGCCTGCCGATCATCGGCACCGGCGGAATTTCCAATGCGGCAGAGGCCTATGCCAAGATCCGGGCTGGCGCTTCATTGGTGCAGCTTTACAGCGCGCTGGTCTATCACGGGCCCGCACTGGTGACCCGGATCAACCGGGATCTCGCCGAGCTGCTGGCGAAGGATGGCTTCGATAATGTTTCGGCGGCGGTCGGCGCTGATCATCGTGCATGAAAGCGCGCCTTAATGCAGTCTTAACCGTAAACCGTTAAGCAGGACGAACGATGCGACGCGGATCTCACGTCCTGATCTTTTGTCTTTATGCGCTGGCCGCTGCGGTTCTGGCGTATGGCCTGCCGCGTCATCTGCCGATGATCAAGCTGGAGATAGCGATCATCGCCGGTGGCTTCATCCTCCTGTTCGCGGCGCTGCTGCATGTTCTGCTGGCCCTGGCGGCGCATAACAAAGCCTTGCGCCGTGAGATGGCTGAGGTCGAACAGGCGATGAACCGCCTTTATGGCGATCAGCAGCGCCTCACCGTCACGGTGGAGCGGATCGATGAATCGCTAACGGCGTTGGAAAATCAGGCGGCACCGGACGTCGGCAATGTGGTGGCCGAGGTGAAGGTGCTCCAGTCGTTGGTGGAGCGGCTTTACTCCGCCCGTGCCAATGACACGGTCTCCCAGCAAGCTGAAAAGGCTGCCGCTGCGCCGGTGGCTGCCGCGGCAGCCGCCGGTGCGCCGATGGCTTTGGGACAGGCCGCCGCTGTTCAATCGGAAAAAAAGCCCAACCCGGCACGCCGTCAAGTCCAGAAACCTGCACCCGCTGCTGCCGCGGAGGCCGGAAAAGCCGTCTCGCCGACCGAAGCCAATGGCGCTAGTCTGCCGATGCCGCCCATCGCCGAAGGGCTGGACGAAAGCACCATTCTCGATCTTGTGCGCGATGGTCTGCGGGAAAACGGTGTCGAGCTGGCAGTCCAGCCGATCGTCAGCCTGCCGCAGCGCAAGCGGCGCTATTTCGAATGTTCCTCGCCGATCCGCGTTGGCCAGGACCGCGTTTTGGTACCGGAACAATATATCGACATTGCCGAACGGCATGGCTTGATCACGGCGATCGACAATCTGATGCTGTTCCGCTGCATTCAGATGCTGCGCCGCTTGCGCCGCTCGAATGCCACGACCGGCTTCTTCCTGAACATCTCCCATTACACCCTGGCAGACCGCGACTTCTTCCGGCAATTCATCAATCTGATGTCACAGCACGTCGAATTGGCGCCCAATCTGATTTTCGAGTTCTCCCAGCGGGCGATCGAGAATGCCGATCCGGCACTGTGGGGCGACCTAGGCCGGCTGGCGCAGATGGGCTTCCGTTTCGCCATCGATCAGATCTACAGCCTGGATATCGATGTCGCCGATCTCTCCAGTCGGCATTTTCGCTTCCTGAAGCTCGACGCGACGAATCTGCTGGAGGCGGTCTCCGCCGGCCAGATCGGGGACGATCCCAGCGCGCTGAAGCGCATTCTCGATTCCTATGCCATCGACCTCATCGTCGAGGGGATCGAGAACGAAAACATGTTGCGCGAATTGCTGGATTTGCACATCGATTTCGGCCAGGGCTATCTGTTCGGCGAGCCGCGCCTGGTGCGCAGCGAAATGGCCAGTCCGCTCACTTAAATCACGGCCATTGACTTAGGTCCCGTTGCCGGGCAAAGCCGTCTTGCCATCATTTCCGCTTTGTTTCTTTTGGACTGAGTGCTGTCATGCCCGATCAACTCCTTTTTCCGCGCGGCGTCCGTGACCTGATCGACCAGATCGATTGCGTCATCCTTGACCTTTGGGGCTGCATGCATGATGGCGTGACCTGCTATCCGGCGGCGATGGACTGCCTGCATCACCTGCGCCGGGCTGGCAAAAAAGTCGCGATCATTTCCAATGCGCCGCGCCGTATCGGTGAGGTGGCGAAAAGGATCGCCGAAATGGGCATCACGCCGGATCTTTATGACGGAATCTATTCGTCCGGCGAGGAAACCTGGCACCAATTGCATGATCGCCCGACGCCGGAATTCCGCCATATCGGCCGCGCTGTCTACCCCTTCATGTCGGCAAAGGACCAAACCCTGTTGAGCGGCCTAAATCTGGACGTGGTGCAGGATGTCAGCCGCGCCGGCTTCCTGCTGGCGATCGGGGTTGACGGGCCGCAGGATACGGTCGAGCAGTTCGAGGAGGTGTTGCGCCGGGCCGTCTGGGACGGGCTGCCATTGATCTGCGCCAATCCCGATCTCCTGGTTCATCGCGGCGGCGTCGCGGAAATCTGTGCGGGTGCGATCGCTGCCCGGTTCCAGGAACTGGGCGGGAAGGTGATCTATAACGGCAAGCCTTATCCTGGCATCTATCAGCGATGTTTTGCCGAAATGCAGGTCGACGACCCGGCGCGCGTGTTAGCGATCGGTGATTCCTGCCGCACCGATGTGGCGGGGGCCATGGCGGCGGGAGCAAAATCGCTTTTCCTCGGCGGCGGCATCCATCACGGCGAGGTGCTGAAGGATGGGGAAATCGACCGCCAAGCCACCATGGGCCTGCTGCGGCACTATGAAGTGACAGCGGATTACGCCATGCCGGCCCTTGCCTGGTGATGCGCGTGCTTGCCCAATGATCACTCATCGGGCGATCCTGTCCGACACAGCGGCGCAATTGAGATCGTACCGATGGCTGAGCAGCAGAGCCGGACCTGGATCACCGAATTCGACCATCCGCCGGAGGTAATCTGGTCGTTGATGGCCGATACGGCCAGGTTCAATGAAGCAAGCGGCCTGCCGATTCATATCGTCAGCGAAACGGTGCAACCGGATGGTAGCGTCCTTGCCATCGCCAGGGCGAAGATCGGACCGGTCAAACTCGAATGGCGCGAGATCCCGGCGAACTGGATCAGCGGGCAATGGTTGGAACACAATCGTCTATTCACGCGCGGCCCGCTGCGCTTCCTCGGGGCGGAAATAGAGCTCGAACCAAGCGATCGCGGCTGCCGCATGACCTACCGGGTGAGGGCGAGTCCCGCCAATTGGTTCGGCCGGCTGGTCCTGGCGACCGGTTTCTTCCGCGCGGCCGAACGCAGCTTCAGGCGTATGACGGCCTCGGCCAATGCCTATGCCAAAGGTGAAGCGGAACAGGTCTTTCCCTATACGCCGCCGCCAGTCTCGCCGGGGTTGCGAAGCCGTCTCGACCGGATCATCGCCGAGATCGAGGCGACCCCGAATGGCCATGGCCTTGCCCGACGTTTGGCCGATTTCGTGGTTACGGCTCAGGAAGTCGATCTTTGGCATATTCGACCACTGGGCCTGGCGCATCGATGGAACCGGCCGGCTTTGCACGTGATCGAGCTCTGTTTGCAGGCGGTGCGCAGCGGCCTGCTGGAATTGCGCTGGGATTTGCTTTGTCCAAGTTGCCGCGGCGCGAAAGCCTGGTCGGGAACCCTCGACCAACTGCCGCGGAAGGTGCATTGTCCCACCTGCAATATCGATTACGACCGCGAATTCTCCCGCAATGTCGAAGCCAGCTTCCGGCCGAGCCCGGCGATCCGCGCGCTGGAGACGGGCGAGTATTGTGTCTGGGGACCGATGTCGGAACCGCATGTGAAATTGCAGGTTGCGATCGCTCCCGGCGAAAACCGGGATTTCTCGCTCGCGCTTGTGCCAGGTCCCTTTCGGTTGCGCACTTTCGAGGGCGGTCCGGTCGAGGAGATCGACTGGCACGATGATCATCGATTGGCATTTGCTCATCTCGGCGACACGATCCGGCGGGATGATCTTTCCATTGCGGGCGAAAACCCGCGAAGTCCAAAAGGCCGTGCGACGATCCGCCTGGAAAACCGCAGCGACAGGTGGCGGACCTTCGTGATCGAGGATCGGCATTGGATTGCCGAGGCCCTGACCGCCGACCGGGTGACGGCCCTTCAAGCCTTCCGCGACCTCTTCTCCGATGATGTGCTGCGGCCGGGCGACGACGTGACGGTCGGTCATGTGGCTCTGCTTTTCACCGATCTCAAGGGATCGACGGCGCTGTATCGCCGGGTCGGCGATGCGGCGGCTTATCGCCTGGTGCGCAATCACTTCGCCTTTCTGACGGCCGTCATCCGGGCCCATGAAGGCACCGTGGTGAAGACCATCGGCGATGCCGTCATGGCGGCCTTCATCGATAATAACCAGGCGGTCGCGGCGGCACTCGCAATCCAGGGCCGGATCGCCGATTTCAATCGCGAGAACGGATTGAGCGAGGGGTTGGTGATCAAGCTCGGCATTCATGCCGGTCCGGTGATCGCGGTCACCTTGAATGACCGGCTCGATTATTTCGGTTCGACCGTCAATATGGCGGCGCGGCTACAGGGCCAATCCGTCGGCGGTGACCTGATCCTCTCGGCGGAGGTGGCAGCAGGCGAGTCATTAGCGCCACTGCTCAGCAACCTGACGGTTCTCGCCGACCAGGCGGTGCTGAAAGGTTTCGACACGCCGCAGCCTTTTGTTCGTGTCCGACCTTGAGTTGCGCCTCCCGAAGCGCAGTAACGAATTATAAAGGTGGCAGCGCCAGTCTGGGGCCGATGACGGGATCGATGACCCGGCCAGAAGGGGTGATGCGACGTGAAGCCCGAGAATACGAGCGGGAAAAGACCGGGCGGCGACGAATGTCAGCGCCGCTATCTGGAATTATGCTTGCAGGCGCGTGGTTCGAATGTTCACGAAGAAACCCTGCTCGCGACCGATTATCTGAATCATATCAACGAAATCGTCATGCTGCTGGAGCTCATCCCCGATCTTCCGGATTGTCTGGAGGATTGCAAGGCATGGCGACCGCTCAGTTATCAGGAGCATTTCGCCCAAAGCGGTATCGCCGATCGCGATCTGGCGATCGAAGCCTACGACTATGTCCCGGCGGAATTCCGCCAGCCATTTGACCGGCTGGTGGGTGAAATGAACCGCCTGGTGGCGCTCTCGGTCGTCAGGCTGGAGCAGTTGCTGACGAAAGGCGAGGATGATGTCCTCCGCCTGGTGGCCTCCCGCGCCTCGCATAATCTTCAGGACCTGATCGGTCAGGCCAGCGCAGTCATTCACGGCCATGCCGAAATCATGGGCCAGGACAAGATCGACGCACTGATGGAATTGGGCTGAAGCCTAGTGTTTTGCGGAACGGCGCCGGATGCCTTTAAGCCTCCCGAGCGATTTTTCCAACCGCCGGCTCTTTGCTCAGCCGCTCAACCAGAAAATCGACAAAGGCCCTCAGTTTCGGCGGCTGGACATGGCCGCGCGGAAAGACCGCATGGAGTTCGGGGCAACGGCCGAACCAGCCGGGCAGTATCGGCCGCACAAGTCCGTCGGTTACATGGCGGGCCATGATCATATCGGTCGCCATCATGAGGCCGGCGCCTGCGAATAGCGGCGCCTTGAGAATCTCCGGATCATCGGCCTCGATCACCGGTGTAATTTCATAGCTTTCGACAACGCCGTCCCTGCTCATTGTCCAAGCATAGCCGCCGGCGCGCCGGGCGATACGGGTGACCAGTGCGGAATGGCGTTGCAAATCGAAAGGATGCGCGGGCTCCCCATGCTCGGCCAGGTAAGCGGGGCTTGCGTAAATACGATTGGGTAGCACCGCCAGGCGTCGCGCGACCAATGCGGAGTCAACCAGCGGCCCCATGCGGAGCGCGACGTCGATCTGCTCTTCGACCAGGTCGAGCGTGACTGAGGACGAGGTCGATATGCACCTCGGGATAGAGCGAGCGGAATTCCGCCAGCAAAGGCCCGACCAGGCTGAGCATCAACGAATAGGATGAGCTGACGCGCAGCGTGCCGCGCGGCCGGCCCTGCAGCTGTCCAACCGATGCCTCGGCTTCGGCCAGCGCCTGGACGATGTGGCGGCATTGCTGGAAGTACACCGCGCCCGCTTCCGTCAAGCTCAGCCGCCGGGTCGTGCGATGAAGCAACTGCGCGCCCAATTTCAACTCGAGCTCGCGGATACGTCGGCTGACGGTTGTCTTGGGGAGGCGAAGCTTCTGGGCGGCGGCGGTAAAGCTGCCGCCTTCGACGACTTTGATGAAAGCGAGAGTATCGTTGAGGTGGGCTTCCATATGGAACTCGATTGTGCCACCCATGGCACAATCTTTGCGGAAATCTCCGAATAATCAAGCCGGTTTCGTGGGCGTAGACAGGGGATGTGCCGAGGGAAACCTGTCTCGGCTGTAACCCAGATCCCTTCTAGGAGTACGACAATGAACCGTTTTCTGACCTCAATCTTCGTCTTAGGAGCACTCACCGCCATGATCCAGACTGCCAATGCCGCGTCCGATGCGGCGAAGGACCTCCGCATCGATCCGCAGGTGCGGGCGTTCCTGTCGAACGTGAACAAGGACCCGAGCCCCTTCTGGACGCTTCCCGGGCCGCAGGTGCGGGCGGTGCTGACCGGGTTACAGGCCAAGACACCGGTTGACCTCTCGGGTGTCATCATTCCGAGAAGACAATCAGCCAGGATGGCCGCAGCGTGAAGCTTTACATCATGAAGCCGGAGCATATTACCGGAACGCCACCGGTGCTGCTCTTTATCCATGGCGGCGTGTGGATCGCCGGCAATTTCGAAAACCACAAGCGGCTCGTCCGTGATCTGGTGGTCCGGTCAGGTGCCGCCGCCGTTTTCGTCGAATACACGCCGATTCCGGACGCAATTTTCCCGACCCAGATCGAGCAGAGTTATGCAGCGGCCAAATGGATCGCAGCGCATGGTGCCGAGCTCGGTCTGGATGGCAGCCGTATGGCCGTCGCTGGCAATTCGGTGGGTGGCGATATGACCGCTGCCCTCGCATTGATGGCGAAGGATCGCGGCGGACCGGACATCCGGTTGCAGGTACTCCTCATCCCAGCAACTGACACTAATTTCGAGACGCAGTCCTATCGCGATTTCGATAGGGGCCGCTTCCTGCCGCGTGCCTTCATGCAGTTCGGCTGGAACATCTACGCGCCGGACGCAAAGACGAGGGCGAATCCCTATGCGGTGCCGATGCGGGCGACGCTCGACCAGTTGCGCGGCTTGCCGCCGGCACTGGTGATCACCGCCGAAAACGATCCGTTGCGCGACGAGGGCGAAGCCTATGCCCGTAAGCTGAAGGAAGCCGGCGTGCCGGTAACCGCGACCCGCTATAACGGCACGATCCATGATTTCGTCTTGCTGAACGGGATCAAGGATGTCCCCAGCACCCAGGCGGCGCTTGAACAGGTCGGTGAAGCCGTCCGCAATGCCTTGATGAAGTGAACCACAGGTGTGAACCGCCAGAAGTGAATCGCTGATGTGACCGAACGGGGAGGCGACCTCACGCTCGCTTCCCCGCCCATCGCTCGCCTTATTCGAAAGGTCCTGTCATGAAATTCCCGTTCGTTTCGGCCGCAATGCTGGCGCTCGCCGTCTCGGCATGCAGCATAACAGCTAAGCCCGCCTCGCCCCTCGCTCATTCTGTTGCGACCGGCTGGGTGGCTCAGCAAGCGCCCGGTTTTTATCGTTTCCGTCTCGGCGACTTCCGGATCACAGTCCTTTCCGATGGCACCGCGCCACGGGATCTGCCCAAGATCATGAGCAAGCCTGAGGCTGTGCGCGCCGCTTTTACGGCGTCGCATCAGGCCCTTCCGGTCGAGCTTTCGATCAACGCCTATCTCATCGATACCGGCGAGAAGCGCATCCTGGTCGATACCGGTGCGGGCGTGCTGTTCGGGCCGAGCTCAGGCTATTTGGTTGCTAATCTGCACGCCGGCGGATATAGCGCGGAGGATATCGATGTGATCCTGCTAACCCATATTCATGGGGATCACTCGGGCGGCCTCAGCATCGGTGGCAAGCCGGTTTTCCCCAAGGCCATCGTATATGTCGACCGGCGCGATCCTGCGCATTGGCTGAGCGCCGAAGAGGAGGCGAAGGCACCCGCCAATCGCCGGACCACCTTTGTCCAGTCACACCAGACGGTCGATCCTTATGTACGTGCCGGACGTCTCCAGACCTTCGATGGGCCGACAGAGCTGTTTCCCGGCATCCGCACTGTCCCGGAATATGGCCATACGCCCGGGCTGACCGGCTATATGCTCGAGAGCGAGGGAAAACAGCTGCTGCTTTGGGGCGACATCATCCACGCCGCCGAAGTGCAGTTCGCCGATCCCACGCTCACGATCGATTATGACGTCGATCCCGTAATGGCCATTGCTACCCGCCAACGCGTGCTTCAGGGCGCGGCTCGGCAGGGCTATTTGGTGGGCGGGGCTCATCTTTCTTTCCCCGGTATCGGACATGTCCGTTTCGACAATGGCCGATATGCCTGGGTTCCGGCGCCATATCAGGCGAAGCCCTGAATAGATCCAAGGCTGTGATTGCTGCCGTCACGAGATGGAATAACGGCGTCCCTCAAGCGCTCTATCGGCGCTGACGGCAGCTCGCACAGGCTTGTCATAAATTTGGACGATTTCTGGACGAGGGCGCGGATTTTTGGCTATATTCCTGCCATGTTGCGCCGCGAAATGCGGCTTTAGCGCAAGCCGGCTGTGAAATTCGGGTGACACCCCGGTGGTCGGTAAGATTGATA
Source organism: Dongia soli (assembly GCF_034044715.1). Taxonomy (NCBI): domain Bacteria; kingdom Pseudomonadati; phylum Pseudomonadota; class Alphaproteobacteria; order Rhodospirillales; family Dongiaceae; genus Dongia; species Dongia soli. The sequence continues at coordinate 1,356,993 of NZ_JAXCLW010000001.1, forward strand.
TTGGGGGAGGGTAGCGTGGTCGATTTTCCGAAGGGTCCGCTGAACGATTGGCGTAAATTGGCGGCCAAGGAGCTGAAAGCGGCCGATCCCGATAGCCTCACCTGGCATACGCCGGAGGGCATTGCGGTAAAGCCGCTTTATACAGCCGAAGACCTGGAAAAGCTGGAAGTGCTCGGCACTTTGCCCGGCCTGCCTCCTTATGTGCGGGGTCCCCGGGCGACCATGTATGCCAACCGCCCCTGGACCATCCGCCAATATGCCGGCTTCTCGACGGCGGAAGAATCGAACGCCTTCTATCGCGAGAACCTGCGCCGTGGCCAGATGGGCCTGAGCGTCGCTTTCGATCTCGCTACCCATCGCGGCTATGATTCTGATCATCCCCGAGTGGAAGGTGATGTCGGCAAGGCCGGCGTCGCCATCGATTCCGTCGAGGATATGAAAATTCTGTTCGACGGCATCCCGCTCGACAAGATGTCGGTCAGCATGACCATGAACGGCGCGGTGTTGCCGGTCCTTGCCGGCTTCATCGTTGCGGGCGAGGAACAGGGCGTTCGCCTGGATCAGCTCTCCGGCACCATACAGAACGATATCCTCAAGGAATTCATGGTGCGGAATACCTATATCTATCCGCCCGCACCCAGCATGCGCATCGTCGCCGATATCATCGAATACACGGCGCAGAACATGCCGAAATTCAACTCGATCTCGATCTCCGGCTATCATATGCAGGAAGCCGGGGCGACGGCGGTGCAGGAACTGGCCTTCACCATCGCCGACGGCCTGGAATATGTCCGCGCCGCTTTGTCGAAGGGTCTGAAGGTCGACGAATTTGCGCCTCGCCTCAGCTTCTTCTTCGCGATCGGCATGAATTTCTTCATGGAAATCGCCAAGCTGCGCGCTGCCCGCTATCTCTGGGCGAAACTGATGCGGCAGTTCGATCCCAAGGACGCGCAATCTTTAGCCCTGCGCACCCATTGCCAGACCTCGGGCGTCAGCCTGACCGAGCAGGATCCCTATAACAATGTCGTCCGCACCACCATCGAAGCCATGGCGGCGGTGCTGGGCGGCACGCAGTCGCTGCACACGAACGCGCTGGATGAAGCCATCGCGCTGCCGACGCCCTTCTCGGCCGGTATCGCCCGCAACACCCAGCTCATCATCCAGGAAGAAAGCGGGATTCCCCATGTGATCGATCCGTTGGGCGGCAGCTATTATGTCGAAAGCCTGACCGACAGCATGGTCAAGGAAGCGGAAAAGCTGATCAGCGAGGTGGAAGCCCTGGGCGGCATGACCAAAGCGGTCGAAAGCGGCATGCCGAAACTGAAGATTGAGGAAGCCGCGGCGCGGCGCCAGGCGCGCATCGACCGCGGCGAGGATATCATCGTCGGCGTCAATAAATATCAGTCCGGCCAGCAGGCGGAGATCGATGTCCTCGATATCGACAACACCAAGGTTCGCCAGCAGCAGATCGCCCGGCTCGAAAAGATCAAGGCCAGCCGCGATGCCGCCAAGGTCGAGGCGGCGCTCAATGCGCTCACCGAGGCGGCACAGAACGAAAATGGCAATCTGCTCGCGCTCAGTGTCGAAGCGATGCGCGCCCGCGCCACGGTCGGTGAGGTTTCTAGCGCCTTGGAAAAGGTTTTCTCGCGCCATAAGGCGGAAATCCGCTCGATCGCCGGCGTCTATGGCGCGGCCTATCAGGACGATCCGGAATTCCGCCGCATCCAGGAAGAGATCAAGGAATTCGCCAAGATCGAAGGCCGCCGACCGCGCCTATTGGTGGTCAAGCTCGGCCAGGACGGACACGATCGCGGCGCCAAGATCATCGCCACGGCCTTTGCCGATATCGGCTTCGATGTCGATGTCGGTCCGCTCTTCCAGACGCCGGATGAAGCGGCGCGGCAGGCGATCGAAAATGACGTGCATGTCATCGGCGTCAGCAGCCAGGTCGCCGGACACAAGACTCTCGTGCCGCAACTCATCCAGTCGCTGAAGCGGCAGGGGGCAGAGGATATCCTGGTAATTTGCGGCGGCGTCATCCCTGCCCAGGATTATGATTACCTGAAACAGGCCGGGGTCGCGGCGATCTTCGGTCCCGGCACCAATATCCCGCGCGCCGCCGCCGAGATTCTCTCACTGGTACACCGCACCCGCAAAGCTGCCTGAACGAGGCGATCCCATCATGGCCGACAACAAACCCGTCCAGGACCGGCGCGGTTATCCGTGGTCCACGACTATCGTCTGCCTGCTCTCATTGGCCTGGCTCATCGCCTGTCTCATCTATCTCGATAGCGCGATCGGTCTTGATATCATCAATGAGCTGATGCCGAATGAGTTGGGGGCCATTGTCACGGCAGCGGCTTTGCCCCTGCTGGTGCTCTGGCTGATTTTCTTCGTCCTGTTGCGACGCCAGGATTTCGCCCGGCATACGGCGAGCCTGGAAGCGCAGTTGCAGCTCCTGACCTATCCCGATGAAGCAAGCGAGGCGCGGATCGCCAGCATCGCCTCGGCTTTGCGCCAGCAATCGATCGACCTCACCCAGGCCACCGATTATGCCGATAAGACCTTGGCGAAGATGCGCGATGTCTTCCGCCATCAGGCAAAGGAACTGGAGGCGGTAGCGCGCAGCAGCAGCGACAAGCAGGCGGAAGTCGAGACGGCCCTGGCCGAGCAGCGGCGCATGTTGGCCGAGATGACTGCAGCGGCCGATTCCCAGCGCGAGCGGATCGAGACGGTGATCGCCGATCAGACAATGGCCCTGGAACGCCTGACGGCGGAAGGCATGGCCCGGGTGGCCGAAGCCATGGATGAGAAGCGCATTGTCATCGAGAGCATCATCGACGGCTTGATGGACCACGGCTCGACGGTGCGCGATGCGATCGAAACCGAAGCCTTGCGGCTCGACGATGTCGCTGAACGCGCTGCCGGCCGGTTGGGCGCCGAAATCGATCAATTGTCGCGCCATCTCAGCGATGCGGCGGAACAGGCGGCACGTCAGGAATCCGCGTTGCGCAATCAGGTGACTGCCCAGGCCGCGGCGCTGGAGACGGCGGGTAACGCCGTTGGCGACAAGCTCAACACGACCATTGCCGATTTGATGAATGGTTTGGCGCAGTCCGGCGATGCGGCCGGCCGCCTGGCGGAAGAAATGGCGGCGCGCCTCACCACCGTGCTGCAGCAAAATCGCGACCGGGCGGCAGATCAGGTCAAGATCGTCGCCGACAAACTGGAAGGACAGATCCAGGCGATTCTCGGTGCCACCCGTCATAGCGAGGCAGCGCAAGGCGAACTCCTGGCTGCTGTCGGACGCCAGGCCGATCTCCTGCAGGAGGGCATCACCACGGCAGGCAAGCGGCTGGAAGCGGTGGTGGCAACCGAACGCGAGGCCCTGGACCAGGCGACGGCGTCGGCAGCACAACGCCATCGTGAGCTTGAGCGGGGGATCGCCGATTATCTGGCGGGCCTCAGCCAGGCGATTGACGGTCATAACAGCAAGCTCGCCGAAACGACCGGCGAAGAGGCGCGTCGCCTCACCTTGCTCTTTGAGGATCTGCAGCACCAGGAGCAGCGGCTCACGGCAGCCCTGGATCAGCATCGCGTCGAGCTTGATCACGCGGCCGATGATGCCGCCACACGTCTCGCTTTGGCCTTGAAGCGCCATCAGGAAGTTGCCTTCGCCAGCTCTTCCGCCACGGTCGCGGAAATGACGCGCAAGACCAGCGAGATTCAGCGCAGCCTGCGCGAACAAGGCGATGCGATCATCGATACGACGCGCGGCATCGCCGATGATCTCATCGTCAGCCTGACTCAATTGAGTGACCAGATTTTGCGGACCGGCGAACAAACGGCGGCCGATAATGCCGCGCTCGAGCAGCTCAGCCGGACCCAGGCGCAGCGTCTCAGCCAGGCGGCCCAGCTTGCCGGCGAGCAGTTCCGCGCTGCCCTGGACCGCCTTGGCGGTGAGATCGCAGCGGTTGCCGCCACCACCGCCGATCGGATCGGCGGGCATGGCCGTGCCTTGAACAGCGAACTGGAGCGGCATCGGCAATCCATTGCGGAAGCAGCTCACGAGACGGTCGATCAGCTGGCCGCGCGAATTGGCGATCTTGGCCGCCGCATGGACGAGGTCGGCATCGCGGTTGGCGAGCAATCGGAGAAACTGGCGGAACTGGTTGATCAGCAAGGCGTCCGCCTCGGCCTCGCTGCCGATGCCTCGGCGCAACGTTTCAAGGTCCAGGCAGAGGCGCATCAGGCACATCTCGACGGTCTCGTCGCTTTGGCCGAACGCAAGAACAACGAACTCGTGCAATTGCTCGACAAGCAGGCGATGATCCTGGAGGCCGCTGCCAATCGCGGCGCCGGCCGGTTCTCGGCATTGCTGGCAGAGCAGCGCCAGCATATCGCCGATGTGATCGCCGATACCGAGGCCCGCAATGGCGAGCTCACCGCGCTGATCGATCAGCAAGGGCAACGTCTGGATGATGCGGCGGACAAGGCCGGCCAGCGCTTCCTTGACCACTTGAAAGCCCATGAGCAGCGTTTGGCGGAAATCAGCGATCTCGCCGATCGCCGACAGCGTGAACTGGCGACGACGGTCGATGCCGAAGCGGCGCGGCTGGAACAGCTCCTTCAATCCTCGGCAAGCCGCATCACCGACGATGTCACCCGCCATGGCGAAACCCTGGACGCTGTCAGCACGACGGCTTCGATCCGTTTGCGCTCTGAGATCGTGCAGCAGATCGCCGCCCAGGAAAAGACGATTGGCGAATTGGAGCAGCGCCTGCGCGAAATGCAGGTGGCCTTGCAAAGCCAGGGAGACCGCCTCGGGACGGCGGCAAACGAGGTGGCACTCAAGCTTGATCAATCCCTGCAGGCGGCCTCGATCCGTTTCGCGGGGGAAGTCGTCCAGCAGGGAAAAAGCATCGCGGAGACCGGCGCCACTGCGATTGCCCGCCTGCAGGCGGAGATCGCCCAGCAGATTACGACGCAGAAGCAGGTCTTTGCCGATCTCGAGCGTCAGGCGGGTGAGATGCGCTTCGTAGTCCAGACACAGGGCGAGAGTCTCAATGCCTCAGCTGGTGCGGCGACGGAGAAGCTCGGCCTCTTACTGCAGGCAGCTGCAACACGCTTTGCCGAGGACATCTCCCGGCAGGGCCAGCGGCTGGAGGAAACCAGTACGACGACGGCCTCCCGCCTGCGCGACGAAATCGCCGGGCAGATCGCGCTCCAGGAAAAGGCGATTGCCGATCTCATCCAGCGCGCCCAGGAGATGCAGGCCGCCTTGCAGACGCAAGCTGAAAGCCTGAAAGCTGCCGCCGGCAGCGCCACTGAAAACCTGGATCAGTTGCTGCAGGCCGCTTCCACCCGTTTTGCCGAAGATATTTCCCGGCAGGGCGGCCGCCTTGAGGAAACCACCACTGCCGCCGCCGAACGGCTGCGTGCGGAAATCGCCGAGCAGGCGTCGGCGCAGGAAAAGGCCATTACCGATCTCGCCGAGCGCGCTAAGGATTTGCAGACGGCACTACAGACAGAAAGCCAGCGCCTGAATGATACCGCCGGCGAGGCCACGGCCAGGCTGACGCAACTGCTGCGCAGTACTGCAACTCGTTTCGCCTCGGACCTCTCGGAACAGGGCGCGACGCTGGAGCAACTGAGTGCAGCCACGGCGGAACGGCTGGCCGCTGAGATCGCCCGCCATGCCGCTGCCCACGAAACCGCCACTACCGAGCTCGAAAAGCGCAGCCGCAATTTGCAGGCGCTGCTGGAGGAACAAAGCAGCCGTTTGAACAGCCTGGCCGGCGAGACCACCGGCAAGCTCAGCGAGACTCTGGCGTCGTCGTCAACGCAATTCGCCGAGAAGATGGGCGAGCAGACGAAGATGCTGGAGCAGGTCAGCGAAACCACAGCCAAGCGCCTGGAAGAGCAGATCGCGCGCCAATCGGCGGCCCAAGATGCCAGCATCCTGCAGCTCGAACAACGCAGCCGCGATCTCCAATCCACCTTGCGGGGCGAAACTGATCGCCTATCGGCTTTGGCAGAAACTGCGGCCGAGAAGTTCGAGGAACTGCTGCGACAGCAGGCTGCGGCGTTGCAGTCTACCGTCGAGGCAGTGGGTGAGAAAACCACGGTTTTGACCGCGGCAACCGTGGAACAGCGCGAAGCGTTGATCAAGGTGGCAACGGAAGCTGCCAGCCTGTTCGAAACCGCTTTAACGAAACATGCCCAGGATATCGCCAAGGCGACGGCGGCCGCCGTGCAGGAAAGCGAAGGTCTCGCCGCCGCAGCGCGAGTCCAGGCCGAGCAAATCGCTGCCACCTTGAAGGACGGCTTCACCCGGATCGGCGATATCGGGCGGGAACAGACGACTGCGTTGCAGACGACCGGCGAAACTGCCGCAGCGCAATTGCGCGAAGTGCTGGAATCGGAAAACACTCGGATCGCCGGTCTCTTCGAAGGCATCGCCGAACAGGGACGCCAGATGGCGGCGGCGGCCGATGCGCAGTCGGCCACCCTCGGCAAGGCGACGGCCCAGGCGACCGAGGCGGCCATCACCATGCGCGATGCCCTGGTGACCCAATCCAAGGCGGCCAATCGCGCCGGCGTTGAAATCAATGAACGGGCCGCGGAAGCGGGGCGGCAGTTGCAGGCCCATGCCACGGAATTGGCGAACGCCGTCCAGTCCATCATGTCGAACCATGCAGCCGGCATCCAGGCCGCCAGCGAGGCGGCCGCCGCCCAGGCGGTAACCTTGTCTCAATCGCTGGCGCGTCAGCATGACGATCTGAAGGCGGCGATGCAGGAGACCGCGGAAACCACCGAGAGCATCCGCCAAGCCTTGCGTGCCCAGATCCAGGACCTGCGCGATGTCGCCGAGAAGGTGACGATGGAAGCGCAGGTGATCGGCACCGTCTTCCGCACGGAAGCAGCGACATTGACCGAGGCGGCGGCCAAGGCGACCGGCGGTGCCGGCGATTTGCAGGAATCGCTGCGCCAGCATCTCACTGTGCTCGACGAGGCGGCGCGCCTGGCGCTCGACAAGGCGGCCGCCGCGCGGCAGTCAATTGAACAGCAATGCAGCAACCTGCAGGCAGCGCTCGATGACAGCCTGAAACGCGGCGGCGATTTGGCAACACTTTATCAGACCCATATGCGCCAGCTTGGCGAGGGCAGCGAGGCGGCGAAGCGGAAGCTCACCGAAGTGGGCGAGGCGCTGCAGCAGCGCGCCGATTCGCTGGTGACGATCATCGACCAGACGGTAATCCGGCAGGATGATGTCCATCGGTCCCTCAGCAACCGCGTCGCCGCGATCGGCGAAGCCGGCAAGGCCGGGGAAGAGCAGATCGGTCAGCTTGGCGCCTCGATCGAAACGCTGGTCAAGCTGTTGCGCAACACGACGCAGGAAACCGCCCGCCAGGCCAAGGGCATCGTGCAGTCCTTCCGTGAAGGCGCTGAGGCGCTTAGCACCGTCACCCAGGCCTCGATGAATCAGGTGGGTGGCATAAAGGAAGCCTTGCGCGACCAGGTAGGAGATCTCACGACGCTCAGCAAGCAGGTCGGCGATCTGGCGGAATCGGTCCAGACCCAGCTCCGCGCGCAGATGGCGGATTTCGCCGCGGCGGCCTCTTCGGTGCGCCAGAGCAGCGATGCCGCGCGCAGCGATGCCACCGCCACCACCACCATGCTGGCCCGCCAGGTCACCATGCTGGGAGAGGCGGCCGATCGTATGAAGGCGCATCTCACCGAGGTGACGAGCGATCTCGACCAGCGGATGACCGGCATGCAGGGAGCCGCCGATCAGGCGATGAAGCGCGCCGTGAGCCTCGGCAAGCAGTTCGAGACCCAGGCCAGTGCGCTTGAGCGGGCGATCGCCGATGCCGGCAGCAAGGCCGATCAGCTCGGCCAGGCCTTCCGCAGCCACAGCGCCGATCTAGCCCAAAGTTCCAGCCTGGCGCTGGAACGGCTGGAGCAGTTGCGCCAGACCCAGCACAATGCCACACGGGATGCTTTCCTTCGGGCCGCCGGGGTGATGATCGACGAGTTGAACGGCTTGGCGCTCGACATCCACAACCTGCTCGATACCGAAATCCCCGACGAGGTCTGGAAGCGGTATCGCGACGGCGAAAAGTCGGTCTTCGCCCGTCGCCTGTTCCGCATGAAGGATTCCTACGTCATCCCGGCGATCGAACAGCGTTACCAGCGCGATGAACGCTTCCATGATATGGTCGATCGCTATATTCAAAAATTTGAGGATCTGCTGTCCCAATCCCGCAGTGCAGATCCGGAGGCCGTTCTTGATGCCACCTTCATTACCGCCGATGTCGGCAAGCTCTATCTCGTCATGGCCAATAGCCTCGGCCGTGCCGTCGAACATTGACCGCTTAAGGACACGGCTGGGGACGCGTCATGGCTGACCAGGTCACGACGCCCCAGTCCTCGGTACCGCCGACCCCGACACCCAAGGCGGGCCAGTGGTATGCCTTCAAATCGCTACTGCCGCATCTTTGGCCGGCCGGGCAGTGGGACCTGCGCGTTCGCGTCCTGCTCGCCATCGCCTGCCTGGTGATCGCGAAGGTCGCCAATATCTATGTGCCGATTCTCTTCAAGCACATGGTTGACGATCTGACGCTGAAACCTGGCGTGGCGACCTTGTTGGTCGTGCCGGTCGGCCTGTTGCTCGCTTACGGTCTCGCCCGCGTGCTTTCCCAGGCCTTCGCGGAATTGCGCGATGGCATTTTCGCCAAGGTGGCGCAGCGGGCGATCCGTCAGGTCGCGCTCGACACCTTCCGGCATCTGCATGCCCTGTCGCTGAAGTTCCACCTCGACCGCCAGACCGGCGGCCTCAGCCGGGCGATCGAGCGTGGCGCCAAAGGCATCGAATTCCTGCTCTTCTTCATCCTCTTCAACGTGCTGCCGACGCTGCTGGAAATCGCTCTGGTTTGCATCATCCTGTGGAAGCTCTACGATTGGCGCTTCGCCGCCATCACCGCAAGCACGATCGGTCTTTACATCTGGTACACGCTGACCGTGACCGAATGGCGCATCAAGTACCGCCGGGTGATGAACGAATCCGACCAGTCGGCCAATACCAAGGCGGTCGACAGCCTGCTCAATTACGAGACCGTCAAATACTTCAACAACGAGGCGCATGAGGCGCGGCGTTACGATGTGGCGCTGAAGGTCTATGAACAGGCAGCGGTTAAGAGCCGGACCAGCCTGGCCACCTTGAATGTCGGCCAGGCCTTCATCATCGCCGCCGGCGTCACATTGATGATGGCTCTGGCGGCCAGCGGCGTTGTCGACAAGCGCCTGACCGTCGGCGATTTCGTGTTGGTCAATGCTTATCTTATCCAGCTCTATTTGCCGCTCAATTTCCTCGGCACGGTCTATCGGGAAATTCGCCAGTCGCTGATCGATATGGAGGCGATGTTCGCCCTGCTGCTGGTCGATGTCGATATCGCCGACAAGCCGGGTGCACCGCCGGTCCAGGTCACCGCGGGTGCGGTCGCCTTCGAGAACGTCTATTTCGGCTATGACCCGCGCCGCCCAATCCTGAAGGGCGTCAGCTTCAAAGTCGAACCCGGCCGCACTTTGGCGATCGTCGGGCCCAGCGGCGCCGGCAAATCGACCATCTCACGGCTGCTGTTCCGCTTCTATGACGTGCAACAGGGCCGCGTCACCATCGATGGCCAGGATCTGCGCGACGTGCAGCAGCAATCCGTGCGCGCCGCCATCGGCATCGTGCCGCAGGACACCGTACTCTTCAACGACACGGTCGAATATAACATCGCCTATGGCCGGCCGGGCGCCAGCCGGGCGGAGATCGAGGAAGCGGCGCGGCTGGCGCAGATTCACTCTTTCGTGGCCAAGCTGCCGGACGGTTACGCGACCAAAGTCGGCGAGCGCGGCCTGAAACTGTCCGGCGGCGAGAAGCAGCGCGTCGCCATCGCCCGCACCATTCTGAAAGCACCGCCGATCCTGCTCTTCGACGAGGCGACCTCGGCGCTCGACAGCCAGACGGAGCGGGACATCCAGGCCAATTTGCGTGACATGGCACGCAATCACACGACCCTGGTCATCGCCCATCGCCTCTCCACGGTGATCGATGCCGATGAGATCATCGTGCTGGAAGATGGCCGTGTCGCCGAACGTGGACGGCATCCCGAGCTGCTGGCGGCCAATGGCAAATACGCCGCCATGTGGCGCCGCCAACAGGAAGCGGCGGCCCAGGATGCCGCGTTGATGGCGACGCAGACTGCGACCCAGCGGGAAACAGTCTAATGACGGTGGATGTTGCTGCCTTGGCCGAACGGGTGCTGGCCGGCGATCGGCGGGCACTGGCGCGGTCGATCACCCTCGTCGAATCCGACCGGGCGGATCATCGGCGTTCGGCCGAGGCCTTGCTGGACCGGCTCCTGCCGGTAACGGGCAAGTCAATCCGCCTCGGCATTTCCGGACCGCCCGGTGTCGGCAAATCCACCTTCATCGAAGCTTTTGGCCAGTTCGTGATCGATCAGGGGCGGCGCCCGGCCGTGCTTGCCGTCGATCCCACCTCGCGGGTCTCGGGCGGCTCGATCCTCGGCGACAAGACCCGCATGGCGGAACTGTCGCGCCGGCCGGAAGCCTTCATCCGACCCTCGCCGGCCGGCATGGCGCTCGGCGGTGTCGCGCGCCGTACGCGCGAGGCGCTGCTGGTCTGCGAGGCGGCGGGCTTCGATCTCATCATCGTCGAGACGGTCGGCGTCGGTCAGTCGGAAACCACGGTTGCCGAGATGGTCGATATGTTCCTGCTCTTGCTCCTGCCTTCGGGCGGGGACGACCTTCAGGGCATCAAGCGGGGCATCATGGAACTGGCCGATCTCGTCATCGTCAACAAGGCCGATGGCGATCTCGCTGCCGCCGCCCGGCGGACTGCGGCGGATTACGCCAATGCTCTCCGCCTGATGCATCCGATGCACCGCGCCTGGACCACGGAGGTCGTGCAAGCCTCGGCCCTGCAGGGCACCGGCATGCCGGAAATCTGGGACAAGGTGATCGGCTTCGAGCGCCAGATGTCGGCCAGCGGCGAACTGACCGCGCGGCGCCGCGAGCAGGCGCGCAGCTGGCTCTGGCGCGAATTGTCGGACAGCCTGCTCGAAAGCCTGAAGGCCCATCCGGGCGTGGCCGAACGGCTGGCCATGCTGGAAGCCAGGGTCGTCGCCGGTAAGACGACCCCGGGGGCCGCCGCCCGGGAGCTGCTGGCGCAGTTCTTCAAAGCGGACTGACGGCCTTTCGGGCGGAAACGGCCGGAATCGCCTTGACCAAGCGGCCTTAAACCGGTAGAACCGCCGCGACTTGGCCGGAAAAGGGTTCATCCGGCCGTTTTAATTTAGACAAATATCTGAAAAGAAAAGGATTTGGTCATGGCTCGTCGTTGCGCCATCACCGGCAAGGGTGTTCAGGTTGGCAATAATGTCAGCCATGCCAATAACAAGACCAAGCGTCGTTTCATGCCCAATCTGCAGGAAACCTCGCTGGTCTCGGATACGCTCAACCAGCCGGTGAAGCTCCGCCTGACCGTCAATGCGATCCGGACCATCGAGCATAATGGCGGTCTCGACTCCTTCCTGCTCGGCACGTCGGATTCCAAGCTGACGGACGAAGCCCGCAAGCTGAAGCGCCGGATCGAAAAGGCTGCCGCCAAGGCTGCTGCCTAAGGCCGCGCTGTCCCGGGCCGTTTCGCCCGGTTGTTGACCTTGCCGGAACCGTATTGAAAAGCCCGCGCATGCCGCGGGCTTTTCCGCATTTATGATTAGCCGCGATCGCGGCCCGTCAGCACCTCGCCCGGGCATCTTCCCGGTCACCGAGGAAGGGAGGTATCGATGCTGTCCGATTTCGTTGCCTATCTGGACACTTTGCCGCCCGAGATCTGCTGATCATCGAGATGCTGCTCTGTTTTAACCTGATCCCCGCCATGCTGCAGCTGTTCGGTCCGGCCGGCCCGATGTGCTGACGGAATATTACGGCCGGGCGCCTGCACGGCGCGGCTTCTGGCTTGGTTTTGCCGTCATGCTGCTGATGACCTGCATGATGATGCTGGCCATCGGCTACCGGCCGATGACAGCGGCAGAAGCGGCGAAGCGATGGCCTGGGCATTGCCCAATCACGACCACATCATGGCCCTGTTCCTGCCAGCGCCGACCCTGCTGGCAGCCAGCATGACCAGCTATCTGATCAGCCAGTTCAATGACGTCCCGGTGTTCCAGGAGTTCCGCGCCTGGACCGGCAGCCGTCATATGCGGCTCAGGGCCGGCGGCTCGACGGCGATCTCGGCGCTAATCGACAACATCATCTTCAATAGTCTCGCCTGGATGGTCTTCCCCTGGCTGCTCGGCGAACCGCCGCTCGGCCTCAGGGCGCTTATCTTCACCTATGTCATCGGCACCTATTGGATCCGCTTGGCGATGGCGGTGGCAGAGGCACCCTTCGTCTATCTCGCCGGCTGGTTCCTGCCGCCGGAGGATCGCCTGCGCTACCGGCGGACAGGCTCGTCACCATTGCTGGCTGTGGCGACCGCAACGACGTAATCGGGCTAGGCCCCTCACATCGCTGCCGCCGCGGATCGATGACGGACCGCCCTGAATGGGATTCGGTCTGGATCGATCCGGTGCGGATGCTAAACTGTCGCCGCGCGCAGGCCGATGACGATAGCTGAAATGGAGGTTGCAGATGAACGATCTTCCACGCCGTCATGTCATGACCGGCCTCGCCGGACTGTCCCTCGCGGCATTGCTCGCCGATCCGGTCAAGGTGGCCGCCGCGGCGGAAAGCCTAACCACCATCACCACGAAGACACCGAGCGGCCGCGACATCTCCGGCGCGTTGGGCGTACCGGCCAAGACGCCGGCCGGCGCCGTGGTGCTGGTGCCGGAATGGTGGGGCCTCAACGATCAGATCAAAAGCGTAGCGGCGGAACTGACCAAGATCGGCTATCTCACCCTCGCCAGCGATCTTTATAACGGCAAAGTCGCGACAGATGTGGCGACAGCACGCCAGTTGAAGGATGCCGTGCAGCCCGAGCAGGCGACGGAAACGCTCACCACCTGGATCGACTACCTGCGCAAGCGGCCGGAAAGCAATGGCAAGCTGGCGATGATCGGCTGGTGCTTTGGCGGCGGCTGGTCCCTCCGTGCCTCCTTGGCGCGGCCGGTCGAGGCGACGGTCATCTATTACGGCGATGTCACGCCCGATGAATCCGCCTTGCAGAAACTGAAGGGACCGGTTCTCGGCCATTTCGGCAATCTTGACCAATCGATCACGCCGGAATCGGTGAATACCTTCGAGGCGCGGCTGAAGAAGATCGGCAAGAAAGCGACCATCTATCGCTACAATGCCAATCATGCCTTCGCCAATCCCACCGGCCAGAACTATGAGGCGGCGGAGGCGCGCCAGGCCTGGGATCGCACGGTCGCCTTTCTGCACGAAACCATCGGCAGTTGAGACCGCGGCAACGACCGGCTCAAATCTCCGGTATTGCCTGCAGGATGAAGAGCGCCTTCAGCAGGGCGCTGGGTTCCGAATTTGGAAAATAGACATGGAACAATTCCTGCGCCTTGCCGGAACGATAAAGCCGTGACAAGGCTAGATTTGCAATCACCCGGAGGCGATCGTCGTTCGGGCGTAGCGCGAAAGCGAAAGGTTCCAGGCTAAGGGATTCGTCGGCGACCCGCAGGCTGTCCGGTTCCTTGCTCTGTGCCCGTAAGACAACCAGCGTATCGCGATCCGCGAAATATGCTGCAATCTTCTTGTCCTCCAGCGCTTTCAAGGCGGATAGATGGCTCTCAAAGGTCACCACGTCGCCGGTGATCAGCAGACGGTGCAAGGTTGCGCGCAGCATCGCTTCGGTCGAGGTGTTGCCGACGACGCCGATCCGCTCCCCTTCCAGGTCGCGCATATTGGCGACATCGCTGTCGGTCCGTGTCATCAAACCGGTGCCGGAAACCCAGATTTGCAGGGTGAAGTCGAATTTCTGCATGCGCTGGATCGTTTCCGACGTTCCCTCGCAAAGCAGGTCGATCTTGCCGGTGGCCAGATCGTCGAACCGCGAATCAGCGCTGACCGTGACATAGGTGATGCCGAGATCCGGCATGTTCTGGGTCTCGCGCAAGGTCTTGACGATTTCCTGGCACAACGCCACGGCATAGCCGTCCGGCTTGCCGTCCTTGATTTGAGAGAATGGCGGCTGATCGGCGCGGACACCCAGAATGATCGACTTGCGTTCTTTCAACGCCTCGACCGTATCGGCGCCGGCCGGCGATGCCGTGCATGACAGGAAGATGAGGGCAGAAGCCGTGACGATTGCGAGACCAATTCGCTGCACGGAAGCGAACCAGCCTGCACCCAACCCGCGTGCAGGCCGCGTCGAACCGTGCTGATGCCCTGTCATATGCGCCTCGCCCTTTCCAACATGACGTATCAAGGTATCACGACGCGCCCTGGCTGGAAAACAGCTCGCCCGGAAACAGGCGTCAGAAACACTCGCTTGGGAACGACAACATGCCGATAGGACGCTTTGCTTGTGGGAAGTCCGTTTGATCGGGGCGGCCGCCGAAACAGGCTGCTCTTTCCTAGCAATACGCCGTTCCGCCAGCGCCAGCTTTTCAGCATGGTCGTCTTATCGACGCCGCCGCTTATCCTTGAGGTCTCTAGCGCCGGCGACGGCGCGGCTGATGGTCTTCCTCGAACAAGGCGGCCAATTGCTCCAGCACCGTGCCGCCCAATTGCTCGGCATCGACGATTGTAACGGCGCGGCGGTAATAGCGGGTGACGTCATGGCCGATGCCGATGGCGACGATCTCCACCGCCGATCGCGTCTCGACCCAGTCGATCACCTCGCGCAGATGATGTTCCAGATAATTGCCAGGATTGACCGACAGGGTGGAATCATCGACCGGCGCACCGTCGGAGATCACCATCAGGATCTTGCGCTGCTCGGGGCGGCCGATCAGCCGGCTATGGGCCCAAAGCAGCGCCTCGCCGTCGATATTTTCCTTGAGGATGCCTTCGCGCAGCATCAGCCCCAGATTCTTCCGGGCCCGCCGCCAAGGCGTATCCGCCGCCTTATAAATGATATGCCGCAAGTCATTGAGACGGCCGGGACTGCTTGGCTTGTTGGCGGCAATCCAGGCTTCGCGGGACTGGCCGCCCTTCCACATGCGCGTGGTGAAGCCGAGGATCTCGACCTTCACACCGCAGCGCTCCAAGGTTCGCGCCAGGATATCGCCAGTCATCGCAGCGACGGTGATCGGCCGCCCGCGCATCGACCCCGAGTTGTCGATCAGCAGGGTGACGACCGTGTCGCGGAATTCGGTATCGCTTTCCTGCTTGTAGCTCAGCGGCAATTCCGGATTGACGATGACACGCGGCAGCCGCGCGGCATCCAGCAGGCCTTCTTCCAGATCGAAGTTCCAGGATCGGTTCTGCTTTGCCAGCAATCGCCGCTGCAGCCGGTTGGCAAGCTTCGCCACGACTGCCTGCAGATTGACCAGCTGCTGATCCAGCATCTGGCGCAAGCGCGTCAATTCATCCGGGTCGCACAGCTCTTCAGCGCCGATCACTTCATCGAACTGATTGGTGAACGGCTTATAGGCGGAATCATGGCGATTGCGCCCGAGATCGTGTTCCTGACGTCGACCGGGTTTGCCGGGTTGTTCTTCCCCGTCCTCGGTCGGCATATCCATCTCGTCTTCGCTGCCGGCCATCTCTTCTGCCTCGGCTTCGCCCTCGGCAGCGGATTTGTCCATCGGCGGCGGCTGATCGGTTTCACCCTGTTCGCCGCCTTGCTGCTGCGGCTGGTCGTCAGGCTGGTTCTGCTGATCGTCCTGCTCGTCGCTTTGATCGTCGCTGGAATCGAAATCCTCGTCGCTTGCTTCCATCTCCAGATCGGCGAGCAGGCGGCGCACCGCCTTCGCATAGGCGCGCTGGTCATGCAATTCGTCGCGCAGATGGGCGATATCGTCCCGTACCTTCTGGTCCAGATCGGCGCGCCACAGATCGACCATGGCCTTGGCGCTGTCCGGCACTGGCTGGCCGGTGATCGCCTCGCGCACCAGCAGGCGCATGACATCGGCCAGGTTGGCTTCCTGACGCGAATTGATCCGGGCGAAGCCCTTCAGTTTGCAATGCTCCTTCAGCGCCGCCGTCAGGTTTTCCGAAACCCCGACCATGCGCTGGCTGCCCAGGGCTTCCACCCGCGCTTGTTCGACCGCATTGAACACTTCGCGGGCGAGCGGCGTTTTCGGGCATTCGCGGGCATGCAGCTTGTTGTCGTGATAACGAAGCTTCAGCGCGATGGCATCGGCCTCACCTCGGGCATAGGCGACTTCCGCCGCCGGCAGATGGCGTGCCGGCAAAGGTAGGCGGGCTTCGCTGCCCAGCAGATTCGCTGGGCCGGGCGAGAAGCTCGCCTGCACATCGTTCTTTTCCGCGATGGCGCGCATGGTCGCGCCGGTGATGCGGCGGAACTCCTCCAGCGGATTGAAGGGGCTGGACATGACGATGCCTCGGTTCTTAAACCAGCTGCGCCCGTGTGATGCTGTCCTTCAGATCGACACCGAAACAGCGCTGGTAATATTCCGCGACGATTGGCCGTTCCAGCTCGTCGCATTTGTTGAGGAACGAGACGCGGAAGGCAAAGCCGACATCGTTGAAGATGCGGGCATTCTCGGCCCAGGTGATGACGGTACGTGGACTCATGACGGTGGAGATGTCGCCGTTGATGAAGCCGGCACGGGTCAATTCGGCGCAGGCCACCATGGCCCCGATCGTCTTGCGGCCGGCATCGTTGTCATAGGTCGGCGATTTGGAAACGCAGATATTCACCTCGTCGTCATGCGGCAAATAGTTCAACGTGGCGACGATGTTCCAGCGGTCCATTTGGCCCTGGTTGATCTGCTGGGTGCCGTGATAGAGGCCGGTCGTATCGCCAAGGCCGATCGTGTTGGCGGTGGCGAACAGCCGGAAGGCCGGATGCGGCCGGATCACCTTGTTCTGGTCCAGCAAGGTCAGCTTGCCTTCGACTTCCAGCACGCGCTGGATCACGAACATCACGTCGGGCCGGCCGGCATCATATTCGTCGAAGACCAAAGCGGTCGGATGTTGCAGGGCCCAAGGCAAGAGGCCTTCTCGGTATTCGGTCACCTGCTTGCCGTCCTTCAGGACGATGGCGTCCTTGCCGATCAGGTCGATGCGGCTGATATGGCTATCCAGATTGATGCGGATGCAGGGCCAATTGAGACGCGCGGCGACCTGCTCGACATGGGTCGATTTACCGGTGCCGTGATAACCCTGGATCATGACGCGGCGGTTATAGGCAAAACCGGCCAGGATCGCCATCGTGGTGTCATGATCGAAGCGATAGGATTCGTCGACATCCGGTACATGTTCGCTACGTTGGCTGAACGCCGGCACCTGCATGTCGGATTCCAGGCCGAAGACCTGGCTGACGGAGATGGAGATATCGGGGGTGGCGGTCTTTTCCGCCGCCGCGCTGGTGGCTGCCATGATAAAGTGATCCGCTTTCGTTACATTACTGCGTCGTTGGCAATTTCTACTCGATTATAGTGGGATTGCGCTAGGTCGGAGCGCAGGGAACGACCACGGGGTGACAATATGCGCAATCCAGCCTCGTCTGCCCGGCATATACGCCTCGCCAGCATGCGTGCCGGGTCGCGTCGTTCCTGAAGGGACCGGAATAACGCTAGAGCGGGGTCCGCTTCGCGGAAACGCCCGTCACGCCCCGGCGATGGCCGCGGCTTTCAGCGTGCTATAAGCCTGGTTGACCAATTTCAGCTGCTCTTCCGCCGTTTTGTCGCCGCCATTAGCATCGGGATGGAGCTTTTTCACCAAACTCTTATAGCGCAGCTTGATCTCATCGAAAGTGGCAGGCCAGCTCAGGTTAAGCACTGCCAAAGCCTGTTCCTCCGGAGAGGTTGCGGCCTTGGCGCGCTGTTGCCGTTCCCGCTTCGCTTGCTCGCCGTTCAAGGCTTCGGCGACGTCATCCGGCACGAAATCGCCTTTGACGCCAAAACGGTGGTGAGCACCAAGACGGCCCAACGGCCAAGTGGGCCGTTGTCCGACGATGTCCTGGCGCATTTGCCGCTCGATTTCAGCTTGATTCATGCCGGCATAGTAATCCCAAGCCTTGTTGTAGGCGCGCACGTGCTCCAGGCAGAACCAGTAATATTCGTTCAGCTTTTGCCGTGATTTCGGCGCGCGATGAACCCCCGCCTCGGTGCAACCGGGATGGTTGCAGAGGGTGATTTGCGGCTGCGCGTCCTCGAATGAGTCTCGGCGCCGATATCGTTGGTTCATGGATTTCGGCATGCCAATAGTATGGGTTTTCGCCGCTGCTAAGGCAAGTATCGCGCGACCGCACTGCACAGGGAACAGCGTTGCATGCGACGGACTTGTCAAATGCGCGACTTCTCCGTAACCATCCTTGCGGCCAGCGGCTAATGCTTCACCGCGATGCCGGCAGGCTGGCCACCCTAGATGAATGGAGTGATTATCATGGGGCAGGTCGCCGATCGTCTGGAAGCAAAACTGCGCACGGCTTTTCAGCCCGAGGCGCTCGCCGTCATCGACCAGACCAATGAGCACCACGGCCATGCGGGCTGGCGCGAAAGCGGCGAAACACATTTCCGGATCGAAATTACAGCCGCCGCTTTCGCGGGCAAATCCCGGGTTGAGCGCCAACGCCTTGTCTATGCCACTTTGGCGGATGACATGAACAATCCGGTACATGCGCTCTCTTTGGTGACACGGGCACCCGGCGAGTAAACGCCTGTCGAAGACTTCCATGGAGCCGGGCAAAAACCCGCTAGAAGACTTGCGGCGATTTGGCGCGCGGCGGTTCTATCGGCTGTCCACTAGGTTGTCGGGCCGATTAAGTTTTGATTACCGCTTCTGATGTACTGCGGTAGATTGTCGCAACCGAAAGCAGCAGAATCGATGAAACCCGCGCAACACTACTTTCGATAAGTTCAAATTAAGATAATTTTTAGCAAAAATTATTGACTTGTCTGGCGTCACCTGCTTGGGAATATACGCATAAGCTCTTTTGGGGGAAGGGTGGACTGCCGTCATGAAGGGATCACATAAAGCCGCACCCGAAGGTGCGACCGGGCGAAGTTCTGTACAACTGGGATTGGATAGAACGATGATTGCCCGCAACGTCACGGTAGCTGGTCGGCGCACGAGCCTTCGGCTGGAACCGGAAATGTGGGATGCGCTGCTTGAAATCGGGACGCGCGAAAATCTATCGCTGCATCAGCTCTGCACCGAAGTGAATCGCCATCGCGGGGAATCGAGCCTCACCGCCTCGATCCGGGCCTACGCCTTGGCTTATTTCCGGGCGGCGGCAACCGAACGCGGTCATCGCAGCGCAGGACATGGCGGATTGCCGAGGCGCCGCGCGGACTGATATCGGATCGCCGCGTTGCAGTCGGAATATGTTATTTTCCGCTGCGCTGGAGGCCGGTCGCAAGGGCCACGCCAAACGTGACGCAGGCCGTCGCCAGTGATGTGAGCGGCTGCACGCTTTCACCCAGCAGCAACAGGCCGCCCAGTAAGGTCAAGGCTGGAACCAAAGCGCTGAAAGCGGCCGCGCGAGTTGCGCCGAGCTGCCGCACCGCGATGCCATAAGCGACGATGGCGATCAAACCCGAAAGTCCACCCTGGATCAGCAATTGCGGCAGCCAGACCGCGACACCGATCTGGCCGATCCTGCTGCCGAAGACGATCGCCAGGGCAAGATGACACAAAAAGGACCAGAAGGCGGTGATAGCGGCGGCCTGCAGGGCAGTGAGGCCGGTTTTCTTGAAGGCATGGCTGTAGGCAGCCCAGAACATCGCGGCCATCAAGAATAGGCCATGGCCGAGCCAGGCCGCTGACAGGGCATTGCCCTTCGCCGGTTGAGTCCAGGGTTGCGCATGATGGAAGTCGCCGGCGGCTATGGCGGCAATTCCCATGCCGATCAGCACGTAACCCAGTATTTGGCGGCGAGCGAAGCGCGCTGTTCCAAGCAGACAACCGATCAGCGCTGCCCAGAGGGGCATGGTGCCGGGCAGCAGCGCGCCGATCTCCGCGGCGGGAGCAAAGCGCATGCCGGCGGCGGCAATCAGCAGGAAAGGGGCTCCCGAGCCGGCGAGCATGATCCCGAGGGGCAAAAGCGGGACGTTGCGCGGTAGCGGCCGGCAGCGCCACCAGACCGGCGCGAGGACGATAGCGGGCAGGCCATAGCGCAGCAGGCCGATATCGATCGGACCAAGTTCGGTTTCCGCAGAATATCGGGTCGCAACAATCCAGCCAGACCAGATCACCACGGTGACGAGGGCGGCCGCGAGGCCGATAGCCTTGGACCGCACACCGGTCAGCTGCAATGGCGGTCCGGCACTTTCCAGCGATGGGATGGCTCGGTTCCTCTCCTGAGAAAGACCCAGCAATAATGTGCCAAAAGGCAAGGCATGTCCTTGCCAAGTGTGGCCGCCTAGGTGAAGAGGGAGCAATCTTCGCCTGATCTTTCCGGATTCGTGAGCATAAGATGCCAATCGAACAGCTAGATGAGACAGATATACGAATCCTAAAAGCCTTGCAGGCGGATGGCCGGCTGACCAATGTCGATCTCGCCGAGCGCATCAATCTCTCGCCCTCGCCTTGCCTGCGACGGACCAAGCGACTGGAGGCGGCCGGCGTCATCGCCGGCTACCGGGCGGAGATCGACCGCACCAGGGTCGGGCTGGGGCTGACGGTCTTTATCGAGATCAAGGTGGGGCGGCATTCACGCAGCAATGCCGATGAGCTGACGGCGGCTTTGCTGGCGATCCCGGAGGTCGTCTCCTGCTGCATGGTTTCCGGCGCCGCCGATTTCCTGGTAGAACTGGCGGTTGCGGATCTCGCCGCCTATGAGCGCCTTTTGTCGGATCGGCTACTGGTCCTGCCGATGATTGCCGATATTCGCTCGAATTTCGCGCTTCGCGTGATCAAGACAGCAGGTCCACTGGCGCTACCCGACACGCCGCCGCCGAAGCAACCCTCAGGCTACCGATCCTCATCCGTCTCGCCCGCCGGCCCGGTATAAAACGCCGGCCATTGCTGGCGAACGATCTCACCGTCCGAAGCGAGCGCGTGGCAAGTGTCAAGGAAGCCGGGCTTGCGCCGCTTGGCGCTGCTCGCATCGCCGGGATCGGTCGGGGGACCTTCCGTCTTGCTCTCGCCACCCTCACGCTTTATCTGCTCTCGCTTCGTGCGCTCGCGATGGCTGTAGATCGTTTGGAATGCCACCGTGCCCATGGCGCGCAGCATCTCCACATGATGGGTGCAGCCATGGCTGCCGCCGAAATGCTGCCGTAGCACGCGGCTCCAGCCGGGCCCGACGCGGGCGCCGCGCAGCTGTTGGAAGGCGGGAATGATCGCCGCGCAGATTTCATAGGGGCTGGCTGCCGTCACCACGGCGATCTCGACGATGGTGAAATCGTCATCCAGCGTCAGGCGGATGCGCATGTCGTGGTAGGGCTCGCCTGCGGGAATGGTGCCGCGCCATTGATTGGGAAAATCGTAGGTCTTGGCATCGGTCATCCGCCCTTCGATGTCATAAAGGCCATCGCTGCGGCGGAAGCCGCGAAAATCATATTTGCGTTGATGGATTTCTTCACGCGAGGCGGGCGGGGGAAGCTCGGTAGGATAGCTGGTCATGCGATCTCATATGCTTTCAATGCGACTCGCGCCGCTGGCGGTCGCCTTTCGGGCCGGCTAGCAGGACGGTCACTTCGCCATTGCCGTTCTGCTCGGTACCATCGGCTTCCGGATTGACCGGGGTTAGCCGCAGCCGTTTCACTTGGTTGCGCTGGCGTTCGAGAATCTCGAAACGGAAGCCATAGAAGACGAAAACCTGTCCAGGCATCGGGATTTGCCGCGCCTCATGCAGCACCAGACCGGCCACGGTCGAAGCTTCCTCATCGGGCAGCCGCCAGCCGAATTCGCGGTTGAGGTCGCGCAAGGTCACGCTGCCATCGACCAGATAGCTGCCGTCTTCTTCCGGATGCACCCCTTCGACGCTAACATCATGTTCATCGGCGATATCGCCGACGATCTCTTCCAGAATGTCTTCCAGCGTGACGATCCCCATCAGCGCGCCGTATTCATCGACCACGATAGCGAAATGTTCGCGCCTCTTGCGGAAGGCCTCGAGTTGCGCCAGCAGGCTGGTGCTGTCGGGAATGAACCAGGGCTTTGCGGCCAGGCTTTCGATATCGAGGCCATCGACCTGCCAGGCATTGGCTTCCAAAGCGCGCAGCAGCGCCTTGGCATGCAACACGCCGATGATATTGTCTGGCTCGTCGCGCCAGAGCGGGATGCGGGTATGCGGGCTGGCCAGAACCTCGCGGACGATCTCCGCCGCTGGCTGGCTGGCCTCGATCATCACCATATTGCGGCGGTGGACCATGATATCCGAAACCGGTACATCGTCGAGATCGAGGATCGAATGCAGCATGGCATTCGCTTCCCGAATTTCCTCGGTCGACTCCGAATGCAGATCGATGGCGCCGCGCAATTCTTCCAGCCGTTCTTCGGTGCCGGGGGTGGCGGCCACCTGGACGCCGAACAGGCGGAGCAGGCCGTTGACGATGAGCTGTGTCACCTTGGTGATCGGATAAGCGAGACGCACCAGGAGCCAGAGGGGTGGCGAGGCAAGCAGCGCGCAGCGATCGGCATTGTTGATCGCGAAGGTCTTCGGCATCACCTCGGCAAAGATGAAGAGTACGCTGGTCGCGGCGATCGTGGCGATCCAGAAGGCCATGCCGCTATGACCGACATATTGGTCCATCACCAGAGTCATTAGGGCGGCGGTGGCGCTGTTGAGCGCCGTATTTCCAAGCAGGATAGTGCTGATCACGCGCTCCATGCGGCCATGCAGTTTGGCCACGGTCTTGGCGCGGGGGTTGCCCTGGCTGACCAGCGCATGGATCCGCGCCCGCGAGGCGGCAGTCAAGGCGGTCTCCGAGCCCGAGAAGAAACCGGAGCAGAGGATCAGGCAGATCAACAGCGCAATATAAAGAATCATCACCGTCGTCGGCGTCACGCTCATCTCCCCAGAAAGTTCTGCCGGTTGGAAAGTGTCGATTGTCGGGTGGCTGGGTCGACCTCAGGCGGCGATGCTGACTTCCAGCAAGGTGGCGACCTCGGCGAGATCAACATAGGCTGGTGAGAAGGCCTTGCCGATGCCATGAGCCAAGACGAAGCCGATCCGCCCGTCTTTCACCTTCTTGTCCTTGCCCATATGCTCGATCAGCCGCTCGGCGACCCAGTTCCGCCCTTCGACCCAGCCGGGATCGGTCGGCAGGCCGATGCTGGCGAGATGCCGCCGCAACCTCGCCGCATCTTCCAGCGGCGCCAGGCCCAGCCGGGCGGAGAGATCGAAGGCCATGACCATGCCGATCGCCACCGCCTCGCCATGCAGCAATTCGTCGGAATAGCCGCATTCGGCTTCCAGCGCATGGCCGAACGTGTGGCCGAGATTGAGCAGCGCGCGTTGCGCCGATTCGCGCTCGTCGGCGCCGACAATGCCGGCTTTGGCACGGCAACTGGTGACAATCGCTTGTCGCCTAGCGGCTTCGTCGCCGGCGATGATCCCGGCAGCGTGACATTCCAGCCAGGTGAAGAATTCGGAACTGTCGATCAAGCCGTATTTCACCACTTCAGCATAGCCGGCCCGCAATTCGCGCTTCGGTAGCGTGTCAAGTGCTGCGGTATCGGCCAGAACCAAGCGCGGCTGGTAGAAACTGCCGATCAGGTTCTTGCCCTGGGCCATATTGATGCCGGTCTTGCCGCCGACCGAACTGTCGACTTGGGCGAGCAATGTGGTCGGCACCTGAATGAAGTCGACGCCGCGCAGCAGGATCGAGGCGGCGAAGCCGGTGAGATCGCCGATTACGCCGCCGCCCAATGCGACCAATGTGGTGCTGCGCTCGGCCTTGAGGTCGAGCAGGCGGCCGCACAGCTCTTCTAACTGCGCGAAGCTCTTGGTCTGTTCGCCGGCCGGCAGCACGATGCGCTGGGTCGCGATGCCAGCCTGCACAAAGGCTTGGTCCAGGACCTCCAGGTGATGTCGGGCGACATTGGCATCGGTGACGATGATGACGCGCTTCTGGTTGAGCAGCGGTGCTGCGAATTCGCCGGCCCGGCTGATGAGGCCGCGCCCCACCAGGATATCGTAGCTGCGGGTACCGAGCTCGACGCGGACGGTCTCGGCTTGGTCGATCCGGCTCATGGCGCCACCTTGCGTGGCGCGAAGGTCGAATGGGCCGCCGGGCGATGATCGTTCAGCGCGGCGATCACCCGGGCCAGGGTGGCTTCGGGGGGGCCGTCGGTGGAGTCCACTGTCAGATCCGCTTCGGCATAGACCGGATAGCGGATGCCCATCAGCTCGGCCAGCTTCTGCCGCTGGTCGACATTCTGCAACAATGGCCGCTCATTGCGCCGGGCGACGCGTTTGACCAGCAGATCAAGGTCAGCCCGCAGCCAGATGGAGAATGCCCGCTCCTTGATCAAGGCGCGGGTGTTAGGGTCCATGAAGGCGCCACCGCCGGTTGCCAGCACATGAACCGGATTACCAAGCAACCGCTGGATGACACGGCGTTCGCCATCCCGGAAGGCCTGTTCGCCATGCCGGGCGAAAATATCGGAAATGCTGCAACCAGCCGCTGCCTCAATCTCGCGATCGGCATCGGTGAAGGGCAGGTGCAGATGGGCGGCCAAGCGCTTGCCGATGCAGCTCTTGCCCGCACCCATGAGTCCGACCAGGACAATGGTGCGGTCGACCGGCTGCGCCACGGCCGGCAACGCGGTGTGTGCCGCTCGCCCGGCAGCGGCCTCTTCATCCCGACTTTCGGCCTCTGTCGGCACCCCGGTCATCGATACCCAACCTTTCGATCCAGCCAAGCGTTTCCGCCATAATTGAACACTAGCATAATTCTCAAGCCCTGTGGCAAGTTAGCGGTCAAATCGATGCGAGTCGCGCCACGCTTC
The DNA here is from genome assembly GCF_034044715.1 of Dongia soli. Taxonomy (NCBI): domain Bacteria; kingdom Pseudomonadati; phylum Pseudomonadota; class Alphaproteobacteria; order Rhodospirillales; family Dongiaceae; genus Dongia; species Dongia soli. Next base: position 1,382,055 of record NZ_JAXCLW010000001.1, read on the forward strand.
CCAGGCTGCCTGTCGCCTGGATGACTGCCTCGTGAATGGCAGTGACCGTGGCTTCGCCGCCAGTTGCTTAGGGAAGTTTGGGTATATGCACAAAGCGCTTTTAGGTCTCTTCATCGCTGTCATCGTCATCATCGGCGGCGCCGTGGCCGTATTGGCGGCTTGGGACTTGCCGGCGCCGACCGCGCAGATGGAAGTGCAAATCCCGAATGATCGCCTTTCTCTGCAATAAGTCGCGGATAACCCTGCCGGTCCTGACTTGGCGGGTCGCCCTGCTGTCCTGCGCCATCGGCGTCGTGCCCATGGTCGCTCTGGCGCAAACCGCCACCAATGCGCCGGTTCAACTCGGCGTGCCATCGCCTAGTCAGTCGACCGGCGGGGACGCCGGCCCTGATCAGCCCGATTACAATCCCGGCGGGGTCACCTCCACGCCGCTGCCACCGCTGCCTCGTCAGATGCCGGACCAGCAGGTACCGGGCCAACAGGTACCGGGCGCCAACGGGGAGAGTATCTCCAATGCCGCGCCCGCCGATGCGGGCAATGTGACGACAACGGGCCAGGCACCCGGCCTGATCGACGACCGGCAGGGCGGCCTTGGCACTGGCTTGTGGCAAGGGTCCAGCGCGGTGAAGTTGACGGCGCTCCTGCCGCAATTGCCGGCGCCGGTGAGCGAACCTGCCTTGCGCGACTTGCAGCTTCGCCTGCTCCTGACCCAGGCGGCGGGGCCGAGCGCTGCAGCCGGGATCGACAGTCTGGTGCCGTTGCGGGCCGATCGCCTCCATGTCATGGGCTTCGATGACGAGGCCTTGCAACTGGCCCAGCAACGGGGTGTGCCTGGGGTGGTAAGCGATCCGCGTGAAGCGGTCGACCGGCTCTGGATAAGTGATGACAAGGATGGCGCCTGCAAGCAGGTGCAAGCACAAGTCGCCGATGAACAATCCATCGAAGCCTATTGGCGCCGCGCCCTGGTCTACTGCCAGATCCTCCAGGGCGAGACCGACCGGGCCTCGATCGGCCTTGATCTGTTGCGCGAGCAGGCAGCCGGCGATCCGCAGACCAAGGATTTCATCACCGTTGCTTCGGTCCTGCTGGGCGATACCAAGGCGCAGGGTATCAAGAAGCCGATCGCCAATCCCGATCCGCTACTGGCGGCGATGATGAAGCAGGCGAAGCTGCCGGGCGCAGCGGCAAGTGCTTCTGTGCGGCCGACCGGCGTTGCCTTGACGGCTGCCATCGCGCGCGATGGCAGCAAGCCCTTGCTGGAGCGAATCCAGGCTGCCGAGACCGCTTTTGCCTTCGGGCTGATTTCGGCGGATGAACTAGCCGCCCTCTATCAGCAGGTGAAAGCCGCCGCTGCAGATACGGAACTGGCGGGCGCCGACACACCGGAGCACCGCGCCAGGCTCTATCAGCGGGCACAGCAAGGGCAGATGCCCGAGAGCCGTTTGCAATGGGTGACCCAGGCTTTGCGCGACGCGCGGGCGCGTGGCGACTATTTCAGCGCCGTGGCGCTCTATGCGCCGCTTCTCGCACAGATGACACCCAATCCGAGTCTGGCGCAATTCGCCCCTGAAGTGGCCCGCGCCTTGTTTGCTGCCGGCAATACCGATCGCGCCGGCTTCTGGCTCAATCTGGCGACCGGTCCCGGCAGCAATCCGCAAACCGCGCGCGACGCCGCCGGCCTGCGGCTGCTGGGGCGTATCGCCGGTCTCTATGGCAGCCGCGATGCCGGGACCGATCCAGTCGCCGACTGGCGGCAAGCGAGTGGCGCCAGTGAGGCGGCGGGCGAGCGGCTTTACGGCATCCTGGCTGGACTTGGCGACAGTGTTGCTGGCCGCGACGCAACGAGTTTCGCCGGCGGTAATCGAGATATTGCCGCGGCAGCGCAAGCGGGGCGGCGGGGCGAGACCGTGCTGCTGGCGCTGATCGCCCTTAACGCCAACGGCAAGAAACTGGCCCAGGCCGATAGCGCTGCCTTGGCGCAGTCATTGGGTGGCTTGACCGCTGTCGGCCTGCAACAGGATGCGCGCCGCATCGGCACTGAGGCAGCCATCCTGGCCGGCCTCTGACACGGTTGGTCCGATGCCGGCCGCCCATCTCGATGCCTTTCTCGAAATGCTGACGGCGGAGCGCAATGCCGCGCCCAATACGCAGGCGGCCTATCGGCGCGATCTCGAAGAAGTGGGCATTTTCCTGGCAAAGCGCGGCAAGGATCTGACCGGCGCCCGGTCGGAGGATCTCAGCGCCTATCTTTCTATGCTGGCCGCTGCCGGTGCCAAGCCCAGCACCGCGGCCCGCCGGCTCAGCGCCTTGCGGCAATACTACAGATTCGTCGTTGGTGAAGGCTGGCGCAGCGACGATCCCACGGGCGTCCTCGATAGTCCCCGGCTCGGCCGGCCTCTGCCAAAGCTGCTCGACGAGGACGAGATGGCCCGGCTCATCCAGGCTTGCGTCGCCTTGGACGGTGCCGAAGGTGCGCGGCTCACGGCGCTCACCGAACTCCTTTATGCCGCCGGGCTGCGGGTTTCCGAACTGGTCGCCCTGCCGCTGGCGGCAGTCTTGCGCGACCAGCCTTTCCTGGTCGTACGCGGCAAGGGATCGAAGGAACGGATGGTGCCGCTCAATCCATCGGCCAAGGCGGCCCTGGCGGCTTATCTCGATGTCAGGTCCCAATTCCTGCCACGGGACAAAAAGGGTGCACCGATCAAAGCCTCGCCCTGGCTCTTCCCCTCGCGCGGCGCGGCCGGCCATCTGACGCGCCAGCGTTTCGGGCAAATGCTGAAGGAGATCGCGGTGAAAGCGGGGATCGATCCGGCCCGGCTTTCGCCGCATGTGATCCGGCATGCCTTCGCCACCCATCTCTTGGATCACGGCGCCGATTTCCGGGCGCTGCAGAAAATGCTGGGCCATGCCGATATAACGACGACACAGATCTATACTCATGTCGTTTCCGGTCGATTAAAAGATCTCGTCGCCCGGCATCATCCTCTGGCCAATTCCGTCTCGTCCGGTCCGCCGGATCAATCCGCCGGGCCGTTGCACCGACCAAAGGACGACGCAGCTAAAGATTGACAGCGTCGGCCCGGTCGGGCCAAAAACTGCCTGCCGAAGACGGAGGGGGCGTTCTGCAACCGCCATTGGACAGGTACAGGCATGAGCTTCAAGATCGTCGAACAAGCGCCGGCGCGACTCAATCGCAGTGAATTGGCCGTTCCCGGCAGTCAGCCGCAACTCTTTGAAAAAGCAGCAAAATCGGCTGCGGATGTGATTTTCCTGGACCTTGAGGACGCGGTTGCGCCGGATGACAAGGCGCAGGCCCGCAAGAACATCATCGCGGCGCTGCGCGACGTCGATTGGGGTACCAAGACGATGTCCGTGCGCATCAATGGACTCGATACCCATTATATGTACCGGGATGTGGTCGATGTGATCGAGCAGGGCGGCGAGCGCCTGGACCTCATCATGATCCCCAAAGTCGGCACCGCCGCCGACGTCTATGCCGTCGACATGCTGGTCACCCAATGCGAAGCGGCAATCGGCCGGAAGAAGCGGATCGGTTTCGAAATGATCATCGAAACGGCACTCGGCATGCAGAACGTGCATGAGATCGCCGCGGCCTCGAAGCGCAATGAAAGCCTGCATTTCGGCGTGGCCGATTACGCCGCCTCGACCAAGGCGCGCACCACCAATATCGGCGGCGCCAATCCGGCCTATTCGATTCTTACCGATAAGGATGAGGCCGGCAATCGCGACATCCATTGGGGCGATATGTGGCATTATGCCATCGCCCGCATGGTGGTGGCGGCGCGGGCGAACGGTCTTCGTCCGGTCGATGGTCCTTTCGGCGATTTCTCCGATCCGGAAGGCTATAAGGCCGGCGGCAATCGCGCCGGTGTCCTCGGCTGCGAAGGCAAATGGGCGATCCATCCGAGTCAGGTCGAGCTTGCCAATCAGCTCTTCACGCCCAGCGAGGCGGAAGTGAAGAAGGCTGAGCGCATTATGGAAGCGATGGCTCAGGCCCAGCGTGAAGGCCGTGGTGCGGTCTCGCTGGACGGTCGTTTGATCGATCTGGCCTCGATCCGTCAGGCTGAAGTCCTGGTCGCCAAGGCGAAGCAGATTTCGGCAGCGAAATAACAACAAGGTAGATGCAGTAAATGGCGACTTTCCTCGATTTCGAAAAGCCGATCGCGGAGCTTGAAGGCAAGATTGCCGAGCTCCGGCACTTATCGAACGGCGATGACATGAATATCGCCGAGGAAGTCGCCAAGCTGCAGACCAAGGCGGAAAAGATGCTGCGCCAGACCTATGGCAAGCTGACCGCCTGGCAGAAGACCCAGGTCGCCCGGCATCCCGAACGGCCGCATTTCATCGACTATGTCGCCGGCCTCGTCACCGATTACGTGCCCTTGGCCGGCGACCGCAATTTTGCCGATGACAAGGCGATCCTCGGCGGCCTTGCCCGTTTCCGCGGCCAGCCTGTCGTCATTATGGGCCATGAGAAGGGTGCGGATACCACCAGCCGCATGCGGCACAATTTCGGCATGGCCAAGCCGGAAGGTTATCGCAAGGCGATCCGCCTGATGGAACTCGCCGAGCGGTTCCAATTGCCCGTCATCACCTTGGTCGATACGCCCGGCGCCTTTCCGGGCGTCGAAGCCGAAGCGCGCGGTCAGGCGGAAGCCATCGCCCGCTCAATCGAAGCCTGCCTGAAACTCCAGGTGCCACTGATTTCCGCCATCATTGGTGAAGGTGGCAGCGGCGGCGCCATTGCACTCGCTGCTGCAAACCACATCATCATGCTTGAACATTCTGTCTATTCGGTGATTTCGCCGGAAGGCTGCGCTTCCATCCTCTGGCGCAGCGGCGAGCAGGCCCGCGATGCCGCCGAGGCCTTGAAGCTGACCTCGGAGGATCTGCGTTCGCTCGGCGTGATTGACGAAATCGTCGCCGAGCCCCTGGGCGGTGCCCATCGCGGCAAGTCGCAGATCATCGACGGCCTAGGCGAGGCGATCGATGGTGCTTTGCAGCGGTTCAGCAGCATGTCCGGTCTCGATATCCGCGATCAGCGCCGCGACAAATTCCTCGAAATGGGCCGCCAAGGTCTGTCAAGCTGAGCCTGTCAGTTAAGTCACCTGTCGGCAAACCTACCGGTTAGCCGGCGTCCCAGGTCGGGGGCGGGACCTGCATGTCCCGGCCTCACCCTTTCGTGAGACATATACGCCCATAGGCTGCGCAGGATTCCCCTGATATTCCCGTTCTATCTTTCGACAGGCACCGGACGCCTGGCAAAAGAAAGGACATTTCATGCAACGTTTTGTTTCCGCCCGTATCCTCTCGATGGTCGTCGGTGGTACTGCATTGGCCCTGACGCTGAATGCCTTGCCGGCTGCAGCCGATAGCGGGGCGGGCAAGACCGGCTGGTTTGCCAAGATCGACAAAAACGGCGATGGCGTGATCGATCATTCGGAATTTGACGCTTCGCGCCAATCAATCTTCGCCAGCATCGATACCAACGCCGACAAGCAGATCAGCGCCGATGAATGGAAGGCGGCGCAAGAAAAGATGCACCAGCGCATGCACGACGCGATGGCCAAGAAGAGCGAACAGAACAGCGCCGCTGATAAGACGGCCGCTGATAAGACGACCGGCGATCAGACAGCTGATGCGAACGGCGACAAGATGCAGCAACGCCAGGAGCGGTCGGCCGAGCGTTCGCAGAAATGGTTCGAGCGGATGGACGCCAATAAGGACGGCCAGATCTCGGCCAGCGAGTGGCAGGCTGTCAGCGATCAGCGTTTCGCCCGGCTGGATACTGACAAGAACGGCAAGGTCTCACCCGACGAGATGAAAGCTCGCTGGCAGCATAAGCCGGCTTCGACGGATGGGACAAAGCAGACCGAGCCGACGCAGCAATAAGCGTAACACGAACAGGTCCAGGCCGCGATCGGCGGTCGCGGCCTGGACACCGACGGATTTACCGAGACGAGTATTCGGCCGACCGGCAGGTGATGACGGCAAGGCGCATCCGCTGCAGGAATGTCTGGAGTCCCGGCGGGGAAATGCGCGACAATCGCCGAAGGGAGTCAAGGAACGGTGGTCGCATGCGTGATAGGGTGGGGACGCCTCGGGATGGCCGATGAAGTTTCAGCCGGCGCCCGGCTGACCTCGAGCGTGTTGGATGACGATGCCTTGCTGGCGGCAGTTGCCGGCGGGGACCAATCGGCTTTTGCGCAATTGATGTCGCGCCATGCCGGCCGCGCCTACAGTCTCGCCTTCCGCATCCTGGGCCGCCGCGGCGATGCTGAGGATGTCGTGCAGGATGCCTTTTTGCAGGTCTGGACGCGAGCCGCGCAGTGGCAGGCGGGGCGCGCCAAATTCAGTACGTGGCTCTACCGGGTGATCGTCAATCGCTGCCTGGATTTGAAGCGCCGACCCACGACCACCGATATCACGGCGATCGAGGAACCGGCGGATCCGAGCGGCGATGCCTTGCAGGATATGGAAAGGGCACAACGCAATGCCGCACTAGCGGCGGCGGTTGCCAAGCTGCCGGAGCGGCAAAGGGCGGCGATTGCGCTCACCTATACCACCGGACTGAGGAATGCGGCGGCCGCGGCGGTCATGGAGATGTCCGTCAAAGCCTTCGAAGGATTGCTGGTGCGCGCAAAGCGGACCTTGCGTGATCAGCTCGCGGCCACGGATGGTGAACCGCTATGATCGATAACGTGCAGGCGGGTAGGCATAGCCAGGGCAGGGATGGATTTGCCGGGAATGGATATGCCGGTCGGGACGAGGTGATGAAATGATGGAGAAAGAATTCGACTTGGAACGAGATCTGACGCAGGCGATGGCACCGGTCGAGATGCCGGCCAGCTTGCAGCAGCGTTTGTCGCGTATTCCTTTGGAACACCCGCAGCAATCGACAGGCACGGTTGTTCGATTTCAAGCCCATGAGAAAAAGATGAGTGGCCTCGACCGGCTGTCGGCCGATTGGCCGATGGTGGGGACGGCGACGGCGTCGCGCCGTTCTTTCGCCTGGGGCCTCACGTCAAGCCTTACAGCCGCGGCAGCGTCATTGCTGCTTGGCGTCTTTCTCGGCGCCAACATCGTTTCCGATCAGCTCGGTTTAACCCGGCAATCGGCCGATCAGCAACAGCTTGCCGATACAGCCTATGACGGCACGGTATCGACGGATACGACCGATAACGATGGTGCACTGCTGGATGATGACAACGTCGCGATGATTTATGCGGCGGCGGATTTGCCGGGCGTATTGCCGTAGGGACGCTGCAGTGAGGCAGGCTGGGAAAGAAGCACGATGGTGGATCAGGTGAATATGCGGGGGGATTTGTCATGACCTTGAGCGGTCGCAGTGCCGTCATCGTCGCCGTCGGCGGGATCGTTTCACTCTGCCTCAATCTGTTTTTGATCGGGCTGCTGGTGGGCGGATTATGGCATGGGCCGCATCATGGCTGGGGGAGCGGGCCGGTGGCGGCCGATGACAGGCCGTCCGGTGAACCCAGCAAGATCGGCTTCATGACCGTCCCGCCGGAAATCCGCAAGGAGCTGAAGGACGTGCTGGCGCCGCATGAGGCCGAGATCGATAGGATGCGCGATGCCATGCGCTTGGCACGCGCCGAAGTCGCCAAGCAGCTATCGGCCGATCCGTTCGATCCGGCCGCCTTCGAACAGGCCTTGGACACCATGCAGCAGCAGGGGCAAGTGGCGCAACAGATGATGCATGGCCTGATCGTCGAAGCGGCGCCGAAGCTTAGCCCGGAAATGCGCCAGCGCTGGGCGAAACGCTGGCTGGCACCGCGTGACGATGCCGGCAGAACTTCGCCCGAAGACCAATCAAATAACGATCAGGCGAAATAAAGCTGACTTCTCATCCGATCCGGCCCATCGAAGACGCGGTACTGGCCGTTCCGACCGGCCGCGGCATCGCGCAGCCGGCATCGGGTATTGGCGGTCATCGGCTGTGGCAGGCGATCAAGCGGAAAGAAATCCAAAGCATCGATTTCCGCATGCGGCCGCCAGCCCTGCAGCGAGGTGAGAAGTCGCGCCGCGAAACACAGGATCAGGTCGTCCTTATAGGGATTGGCATAGGCGCCGATCAGACCCTCGATGGCGATTGCCGCGCCGATCTCCTCGCGCACTTCCCGGATCAGGCCGTCCGCCGGAGCTTCGCCAGCTTCCAGCCGTCCGCCGGGTGTTGTCCAATAACGCTCGCCGTAATTCTGCCGGATGCAAAGCGCATGTCCGGCCGTGTCGAAGATGCTGGCGAAGACGCCAATCGTCGTCACGGCCGGTACCGCTTTAATATGCGTATTCGGTGAAGACCGGATCGACGCTTTCTTTCCACTTGCCGTGATAGCGGGCGAGCTTTTCCTCAGCCGGGCAAATACCGCTTTCGGCGATTTCCTGAATGACATTCAGGAAACCGCTTTCATCGCTGCCGACCTTATCGAGTGCAGCACGGCGCTGCAGGCCGGCGCGAGAAATCTTCAGTACGTCCAGCGCCAGCTCGCGCATCGTCCGCCCCTGGAACGGCGTCTTCAGCGCCAGACGCGGCACGTCCCGGCGCAGGCTGACATGGTCTTCCGATGTCCAGTTCTTGACGAGGTCCCAGGCGGCATCGAGCGACTGATCGTCATAAAGCAGGCCGACCCAAAGCGCCGGCAGGGCGCAAAGCCTTTCCCAGGGGCCGCCATCGGCGCCGCGCATTTCCAGGAAGCGCTTCAGACGCACTTCGGGGAAGGCGGTGGTCAGATGATCGAGCCAATCGCTGCTGGTCGGCGTCTCGCCCGGCAAAGCCGGCAATTTGCCCTGCATGAAGTCTCGGAACGACTGGCCGCTGGCATCGATATACTTGCCGTCGCGATAGACGAAATACATTGGCACATCGAGCATGTAATCGACCCAACGCTCGAAACCCATGCCCTCATCGAAAACCCAGGTCAGCGTGCCGCAGCGATCCGGATCGGTATCGGTCCAGATATGGCTGCGATAGCTCATGAAGCCATTGGGTTTTCCTTCGGTGAAGGGCGAATCGGCGAACAGCGCCGTCGCCACTGGCTGCAGCGCCATGGAGACGCGCAGCTTCTTCACCATATCGGCTTCGCTGGAAAAATCGAGATTGGTCTGGACGGTGCAGGTGCGCTGCATCATGTCGAGGCCAAGCTTGCCCTTCTTCGGCATGTAGTCGCGCATGATCTTGTAGCGCCCCTTGGGCATCCAGGGCGTATCGTCGCGCGACCATTTCGGCTGAAAGCCCATGCCAAGCAGGCCGATCCCAAGCTCCGCGCCGACTTCCTTCACTTGGCGCAGATGCGTGCCGACTTCGGCACAGGTCTGATGGATGTTTTCCAGCGGCGCGCCGGACAATTCAAACTGGCCGCCCGGTTCCAGGGTGATGCTGCAGCCATCCATGGTCAGGGCAATGGTATTGCCGTTCTCGTCGATCGGCTCCCAGCCGAAGCGCTTCAGGCCATTCAGCAGCGGGCCGATTCCATTCGCGGCTTCATAGCTCACCGGACGCAAGGTCTTCAGGTCGAACACAAATTTCTCGTGTTCGGTGCCAATGCGCCACGCTTCGCGCGGCTTGTTGCCGGCTTCGATATATTCGATCAGCTGCCGCTTCGAGGTGATCGGTGCGCCCAACGACTTCGGTGGTGCCGACATAAGGTCTCCCAATTACTCTGGCCGCCTGCCCCCAGAGGGCGCTATGCCCCTTGGCCGATCGGCATCATCGATGGCGGCGGTCTTAAATTCCCATCCCCGAGAACCGCCTGAAAGATCGCCAGCGCTGACAGCGCCGCCGTATCGGCCCGCAGGATTCGGGGTCCCAGGCCGACGGGCGTAACAAAGGGCAGTTTATTAAGCCGGTCAAGCTCGGAACGTGCAAACCCGCCCTCCGGTCCGCACAGGATAGCCCAACGGGACGGTTTTGAGCGCTTTTCGTCCGACAGGTGAGATTTATCCTGGGCGCTTGTGAAGCGTTGTAACGCATCTGCAATGGGAAGGGCGGGGCCGGCCTCGGCGCATAGAATCATCTGCCGGTCGGCGGGCCAATCCTGCAGCAATTGATCCAGGCTGACCGGAGGATGTATGTCAGGAAGGGTCAGCCTTTCGGTTTGCTCCGCGGCTTCGATTGCGTTGGCCGTCAGCCGGTCGAGGTTGAGCCGCGTGGCGGCGGTATGCTGGGTGAAAACCGGCCGGAAGGCGGAGACGCCGAGCTCGGTTGCTTTTTCAATCAGGAAATCCACCGCGTCCTTTTTCAGCGGCGCGAAGCAAAGCCAAAGATCGGGCACGGAATCCTGTGCTCGCTTCTGCCTCGCCAAACGCAGTTGCACGGCACGTTTGTCCAGCGCGGTGATCTCGGCTTCGAATTCGCCATCGCGGCCGTTGAAAATGACCACCGGATCGCCGGCCTGGCGGCGCAGGACGTTGCGCAGATAATGCGTCGCGCGCTCATCGGTCGCGATGACGCCGTTAGCGTGCAAATCGGCGGTGACATAGAGGCGTGGAATCATCGGATCTCTGCAGGGTACAAACAGGCATGGCTGAACTTGTGAGCATCGGCACGGCGGTCTAAAGTGCCGCAGCCATGCGCTCCTTGCAAGACGCCGACTGGAAAAGTCCGGGCAAGGAGCCACAGCCAGCGTAAATGAGGAAGTCGTCCGTCATGTATAGTGCATCCGACATTCACAGCGGCGACTGGATCGACCGCTATATGCCGGCGGGATGGCGGCCTTATATGCGCTTGGCCCGGCTCGACCGGCCGATCGGCACCTGGCTTCTGCTCCTGCCTTGCTTTTGGTCGATTGCCATGGCTGCCCGGCCGGGTGAAGGGCCGGACTTGCGACTCTTTATCCTGTTCGCCATTGGCGCCCTCGTCATGCGCGGCGCCGGCTGCACCATCAACGATATGGCGGATCGCGATATCGATATAAAGGTGGCGCGTACGGCAACGCGACCGCTCGCCAGCGGTGTGCTGACCATGACCCAGGCAGTTCTGTTTCTTGGGCTGCAATTGCTGATCGGTCTTTTCGTTCTGCTATCGCTGACCGAGACCGCCATTTGGCTCGGCATTGCCTCGCTCTCTCTGGTCGCCGCCTATCCCTTCATGAAGCGCATCACCTGGTGGCCGCAGGTGGTTCTCGGCATGGCCTTCAACTGGGGCGCGCTGCTCGGCTGGGCGGCAGTGCGAGATGAATTCGGTATCGAGACCATACCGCTTTATCTCGCGGGCATCTGCTGGACCTTGGTCTATGACACGATCTATGCCCATCAGGACAAGGCCGACGACGCCCTGGTCGGCGTCAAATCCACTGCCTTGCGCTTTGGCAAGGATACCAAGGCCTGGCTGACTGGCTTCGCCATTGCCATGGTGCTGCTGATCGCCATCGCCTTCGAATCGGCGCAGCTCGCCTGGCCGGCTTATCTCGGCCTCATCCTCGTGGCCGCGCACCTCATCTGGCAGCTCAAGGATGTCGACTTGGATAAGCCGAAGGATTGCCTGGCGAAATTCAAAAGCAACCGCAATCTGGGCCTGCTGCTGCTGCTCGGCATCATCCTTGCCCGGTGGCTTGGATGACGGTGATATCCGTGCAGGATGCCAAGCTTTTCATCCGGCAACAGACGGCCTTGATTGCGCCGCCCCTGACCCCGGAGATTCGCCTTCATCTCGCCACCGAGATCACGCCGATCTGGGAGGCGACCGAAGAGACCCTGGCCAAGCGCAATATTCCGCCGCCTTATTGGGCCTTCGCCTGGCCGGGGGGCCAGGCGCTGACCCGCTACCTGATGGATCATCCCGATTGGGTGCGGGGCCGGCGGGTGCTCGATTTCGCTGCCGGCAGCGGGCTCAGCGCGATCGGCGCCGCGAAAGCGGGCGCGGCTTTGGTGGAAGCGGCCGAGATCGATGCCGTCGCCATCGCCGCGATCGAATTGAACGCAGCGGAGAACGCCGCCGCCGTGCGTGTGGTGATGGATGATCTGATCGGCCAGGAAGGGCGCTGGGATGTCGTCCTCGCCGGCGATGTCTGCTATGAGAAGCCGATGGCCGACCGGGTCATCGCCTGGTTCCGGCAATTGGCCGCCCGCGGTGTCACCGTGCTGATGGGTGATCCGGGCCGGGCCTATCTGCCCGGCAGCGGTCTGGTGGAAGTGGCGCGCTACCGCGTGCCGACCACTCTTGAATTGGAAGACCGCACCGAACGGGAAACCATTGTCTGGCGGCTGATGCCGTGACCTGCCGAGGGAGGGCAGACGGATGACACTTGCCATGGAAAGCGCCAAATCCTCGATCGCCGGTATGGCCGTCAGCGGCCTCTGGCGCTATCCGGTGCAAAGCCTGCGTGGCGAGAAGCTGCAAGAGGCCCGGTTCACCGCGCGCGGGCTCGTGGGCGATCGCGGCTATGGCATTGCCGATGTGGCAAGCGGAGTCCTGGTCGGCTCGTCACGCCCCGGCTGGAACGATCTCATCACCTGGCAGGCGCGTTACCTCGCGCCGGTTGTGGCCAACGATTCCTTGCCACCGGCCGAAATCGCTTTTCCCGATGGCGGCACCGTGCGCAGCGACGATCCGGATTGCGACAGGGTGCTGTCGGAGCGGCTCGGTAAGCAGGTACGGCTGGTGATCAATGACGGCAGCATCGCCAAAATGCGATACGAGCTCTCACCGTGCCATTTTCTCACCACGGCGACTTTGGCCGAGTTGCGCAAGGGTTATCCCGAGGGCACTTTCGAGCCCGCGCGTTTCCGGCCCAATGTGCTGCTCGATTGCGGTGCGGTCAGTGGCTTTTTGGAACAGGATTGGATTGGGCGCGAACTTGCTTGCGGCGATCTGCGCTTCCGGGTGGTCGATAATTGTGTGCGGTGTGTGATGACGGTCCGGGCCCAGGGCGATCTGCCGAAGGATCCCCGCATCCTCCATACCGTCACCCAGATGAACCGCACCTTCGCCGGCGGTTATGCCGCCGTCGCCCAGGCCGGCACGGTGCGGCTGGGCGCGCGCGTTAAGTTGCTTTAGCGACCTTTGCCGGGCCGTTCCCCGGTAGCCAGCTTCTCGATCCGGTAGCGGCACATGGCATCGTCCACCGTCGACCAGGCGCGCCGCGACCATTCGATCTTGGCGCTTTCGTAATCATCGAACGGGCCGAACCATTGTTCGCCGCCACCCGGGGCCGGTTCGGTGAAGCTGGTATCGCAATAGGGCCCGCCGACCACCCAATAACAGGTCGTAGCGCCTTCCTCTTCGATGCGGAAACGGGCATTGGCCTGATCGACAGTTTGCCAGGCGCGCCTCTGCCATTCCGCTTTGGCATCCTCATAGGTCGAAAACGGCCCGTATCGGTGTTCCTTACCGCCATCTTGGAGGCGATCGAATTTGGTGTCGGCATAGAGCCCGCCAACCACCCAGTAACGTTTCATAATCGCAAAAACCTCAATATGGCCGCCAGAAACGCATTTGCCGGATCGAATATCACAGGCGATCAGTCTAAGCTATCTTCCGAGTCGGGAATATATTCAAAATCGGGATGCCCTGGCGCCACAGAGCGCAGGCAAGCCGGTCAAGGGAGAGTTGGAATGTCCAAAGGCATGCAGCCGAAAGATTTCGGCGAGCTCTATGACATGTTTCAGGCAAACGTGTCGCGCTACGATTGCGGCCGTTTCTGCGGGCCGATCAATGGCGATTCGCCGGTGTGCTGCTCGACGCAGCATGCCGTACCGGTGGTGGAGAAGCCGGAATACGCCTTGCTGAAGAGCCGCACCGATCTTTGGCACCGCTTCAAGCCCTATGACGCCACCACGCGCAAGATCGTCAACGAGCTGGGCAGTTCCTGCTGCGCCATCGAATGCAAGGGCGCGCGCTTCTGCGAACGCGACAACCGCACTCTTGCTTGCCGCGCCTTTCCCTTCTACCCCTACATCACCCGCGAAGGTAACTTCATCGGGCTCGGCACCTATTGGATTTATGAGGACCGCTGCTGGCTGATCTCCAACATGCAGGTAGTGGAGCGCGATTTCCTCAAGGAATTCGTCGCCGCCTACGAGTTCCTGTTCGAAAAGGACCCAGCGGAATTCGAAACCATGAAGCAGCATTCCGCCACGCATCGCCGCACCTTTACCCGGCTGAACCGGCCGATCGCCTTGATCGCCCGCGAAGGCGGTTTTCTGAAGGTCTTGCCGGGCGGCAAGGGCATCGTGCCGCTGAAGCGCGAAGATCTGCCGCGCATCGGCATCTACAAATCCGAACGCGCCTATGCCCGTGCCGTCAAGGCGGCCGGCGGCACCATGCCAGCCCAATCGGTCATGGCGCCGTGAGATAATCGGCGGCCGGAAGAGAGATGAGCGCGGACCGGCTTTCCTCCCTGCTGGCGATCAGCCTGCCCTGGTGGGAATTCGTCATCCGCGCGTTGGTTGTCTATGCCTTCCTGCTGATCGCGCTGCGCCTTACCGGCAAGCGCCAGGTCGGTCAATTGACACCATTCGACCTGGTGCTGCTGCTGATTCTCAGCAATGCGGTGCAGAATTCCATGAATGGCGGCGATAATTCGCTCCTTGGCGGGCTGATTTCCGCTCTCACCCTGGTCGGCTTGAACAGCCTGGTTGGCCGTCTGACGAGCAGCCATCCCAAGCTGGAGCGCCTGATCGACGGCCAGCCGCGTGTGCTGATCAGCAATGGCCATGTCTATCATGCGGTGATGGTGCAGGAAGGAATTACCCGCGACGAATTGATGGCGGCGCTGCGGCGCAATGGCTGCGAGGGGGCCGAGGATGTGCGCCTCGCCGTCTTGGAGACCAATGGCGGGATTTCGGTGATCAAGCGCGCATAGCGCTCTTTTTCTTATTCTTCGTATCCGCAAAAAGGAAGGTGCCGAGCAGCAGCCAGCGCCGGGCCTGCGCTTCCTTGCCGGGCAAGGCCGTCAGGGGCGTGGTGTAGTGCCAAAAGGGCAGGCGATAGATGGTGAGGCCGCCCAGGCTATGCACCGGGACGATCTCGGTGAAATGTCCGCCTTTGGCATAGACCAGATACTGGTGCTGCACGAAGCGGTTGGCGAGCGACAGATGGATGTCGAGATAGCCTTTCGCAGCGCGGATATTCTCAGGATGATGGTCGTTATGCGGGCCGGCATAATCTCCCGGACCATAGCAGAGCACCTGCTGGCCGCCCTTGCGGTCGAGCTTGCGACCGGCAACCTGTTCGGCGAAGGCGACGAAGCTCTCGCTGGTTAAAAGATCGATGATGCCGATCTCCCGTGCCACCGTCATGGCCTTGCTGCGGCGGTTTTCCAGATAGGCGGTCATGACGCGAGCAGTTTTCGGTAGCCATTCCTCGTAGTCGGTTTGCATCTCCCAGATGGTTTCCGACGGGATCGGCGCTTCCATGCGACGGAGATGCGGCAGGAGAGCGGCTTCCAGGACGTTGCGCATCGCCTCGGCCTTGCGGGGCGCCACCATGCCGTTGAGGGCGATGAAGCGGCGCCGGGGATCGGCCAAAGCCTGGCAGATCGCTGTATCCTGGCCGGCCAGGACACGCCGCCCGGCTGGTGTCAGCAGGTCTTCGAATTCCCGCGGTAAAGCGGCGGTGACGGCGGTGGGCAAGGCAGGCATCGCGAAGATCCGGTTGGCGACAGTCAATCGGATGTCGTCTATACCGAGTATCTTCAACCTTGGGAACCGTATTGCGGATCGAGGGAGATCGATGGGGCGACTGTTGACCGCGATCGTGTTGCTGGCCGGCTGCCTGGGAAGTGGCGCCGCGGAGGCTGCCGACGTATCCGGCGATTTTGATCTCTATGTCCTCAGCCTCTCCTGGTCGCCGGAATATTGCGCCGCCAATGGAGATGACCGGGTGCAATGCAGCCTCGATCGGCGGGTCGGTCTGGTCGTGCATGGGTTGTGGCCGCAATATGATACATCGCGCGATGGCGCTGACTGGCCGGCCAATTGTCCTATTCCGCGCCTGCGCACACTGCCGTCGGGCGTAACGGCGGTCTATCCGACAGAGGATCTGTTTCGCCATGAATGGGGGGAACATGGCAGTTGCTCCGGCCTCTCGCCGGCGGCCTATCTCGATCTCACGCGTAAGCTGCGCCAGCGTTTCCAGGTGCCGGCGCCGCTGCAGAAGCCGGACGACGCCCAATCGCTCTCAACCGGATATTTACGGAAGGTTGTGTTGTCGGCCAATCCCGGCTTGCCGCCAGACGGCCTTGTTTTCGCCTGCAAAGGGAATCACTTGAGCGAGATTCGCCTTTGCTTCACGAAATCGGCGGATACGGACTCTTCCGATGGCCGCTTTCGCGCCTGTCCCGCCTCGATGATCGAGCCGGCGGCCCGCCACTGCCCTAGCCGCATTCGCATCAGGGCGCTCCCGTGAGCCGGCAAGGCGGATTGAGTTTTTAAGCCCTGATCAGTACCTTGCCACGGAGACGACAATGCAAGGCATGGAATGGCTGAACAGATCATGGCTGCCGCTGGCGCCGCCGATACCATCGACACTCTTATCCTGGCAAGCGACCGCCTGATCCTGCGTGCCCTGCGAGCGCGTGATGCGGAAGCGATTGCCCGCCATGTCAATGACTGGGACGTGGTGCGCTATACTGCGATGATTCCCTTCCCCTATGAGCGGCAGATGGCGGTGGATTTCATCGCCTCCCAGGCTGCTTCGCCGCGCCGGGGATCGTTCAATCTGGCGATCACGCGCAAATCCGACGGTCAATTGATGGGCTGCATCGGTTTCATTCGCAGCAATGATGCCGACGAAGCGGAGCTTGGCTATTGGCTGGGTCGGGAATTCTGGGGGCAGGGCTATGCCACCGAGGCGGTGCGGGTGCTGATCGATTTCGCCTTCGCCGATTTGGGCCTCCGGCGCATCCTCGCCAGCGCTGTCCCCACCAACAAGGCCTCGCATCGCGTACTGGAAAAGAATGGCCTGATCGTCAGCGGGGCCGACGAAATCGCCGCACCCGCCAGAGGTCATCCGCTGCAGGTCATCTTGCGCCGGGTCGATCGGGAAAATTGGCCGCCGAAGCCGGCCCTGCGCATCGTCACCGTGGTGGCAGTCGCCCTGGTCGATGCCGATGGCCGTGTCTTATTGGCACAACGGCCGGAAGGCAAGTCGCTGGCGGGCCTTTGGGAATTTCCCGGCGGGAAGGTCGATCCGGGTGAAACGCCGGAAGCGGCGCTGATCCGCGAATTGCATGAGGAACTCGGCATCGACGTCAAGCAAAGCTGCCTGGCACCACTGACTTTTGCCTCGCACAGTTATGAGAGCTTCCATCTGCTGATGCCGCTTTACGTCTGCCGCCGCTGGAACGGCCAGGTGACTTCCCGCGAAGGGCAGAAACTGGCCTGGATCCGGCCGCCGCAATTGCGCACTTATCCGATGCCGCCGGCCGATGAGCCGCTCATTCCGGTGCTGATGGACCTGCTTTAAACCAATCCCAGCCGTTCGGCGTCAGTGACAGCCGCCGCCGAAGACATCGGTCAGGCTGGTCTGTCCGCTGCCGGGTTTCAGCGGCTGTTGCTGCGATTGATGCGGCGACCAGCCGGTCAGGAACAATATTTGGAAAGTCGCTTTCAGACGTCCGTCAGGAGCAGCATGATCCTGCGCGTAAAGCGCGGCGGCGTGGGCAATCACAGCACGCCGCGTCGGGCGCTTCAGCCGGTCGACCACCAGATTTGCCTCCCCCATGCCGCGCAGATCGGCCAGCAGCTTCAGCATGTTCGGATAGGTGACGGTGATCGTCTCGCTATCCACCACCGGCAAAGCGAAGCCGGCACGTTGCATGAGGGCGGCGGCATCGGCGACATCGGCGAAGGGGGAGACGCGCGGGCTGACGCCCCCGGTCTCCGCCAGTTCCGCCCGCATCAGGCAGTCGCGCAATTCCTGCAATGTGTTGCCGCCGAACATCGCGCCCAGGAACAGGCCGTCGGGTTTCAGCGCCCGGTGGATTTGCAGCAGCGCACCGGGCAGGTCGTTGACCCAATGCAGATTAAGATTGCTGAGGATGAGATCGATCGCCCCCGCCTGGACCGGCAACCATTCCTCATCGGCGATGAAAGCCGGATTGCCGCCCAGATGCGCGCGGCCTGCCATCGCCATCGACAGGTCGGCCTGCAGGAATGTCTCGACGCCGCCGCGCCCCTCGCGCAGACGCGCTAGCAGCCCGTCATGGCAACCGAGATCGAGGGCCAAAGGAAAGCTGCGGGTGACGTCATCCAGCCGGTCCAGCAGCCGTTCGCCCACTTCCGCCATCAGGAAATCGTGAGCAGCGAAGCCGCCGGCCCGCCGGTCGCGGCGGCGCCGCAGCAATGCGCGGTCGAAAACGCGGGCCTTGGCCGGTACGGTTTCACGCAGATCGGCGGATAGGCTGTTCGGTTTCTGATCGGTCTTCGGGTCAGTCATGGCGGCAGTATGCAAAGCGGCGGCGGTAATGCAATCGCATAGCGTTACATCGGTTCCAATCTCTTACTTGGCAGCGCCGGGAGGCATTGACAATCATTGCGGGCAACCGATCAATAGGCCCTATGTCGCCACTCGAATCCCGAACCGCTCCTTCATGGTCCCGTCTTTCTGCCATCTCACGATCGCTGGCAGGACGGCTGGTGGATGCGGTTTTGCCGCCCCGTTGCCTGAAATGCGGCGCCCTGGTCGAGGCGCAAGGCAGTCTCTGCATGACCTGCTGGCCGCAATTGCGCCTGCTGGCGCCGCCCTGTTGCACCTGTTGCGGCTATCCGTTCGAGAGCGACTTGGAGGTTGCTCTCTGTGCGGCCTGCATGGCTCAGCCGCCGCGTTATGCCCGTGCACGATCCGTGCTCGCCTATGATGAGGGCAGTCGCGACCTCATCCTTGCGTTCAAGCATGCCGATCGTGGCGATCTGACCATGCCCTTTGCCCGCTGGATGGCACGGGCCGGTGCGGAATTGCTGGCCGAGGCGGATCTGATCGCGCCGCTGCCGCTGCATTGGCGCCGCCTGCTGTTTCGCCGCTACAACCAGGCGGCCTTGCTGGCCACTGCTATCGGGCGGATCGCCGGCCGACCGGTGATGCCGGATCTGCTGCGGCGCCATCGCGCCACGCCGAAACAAGGCCATCTCAGCCGCAGCGCCCGGCGGCGCAATGTCCAGGGAGCCTTCCGCCTATCGGAAAAACATGAGTCGATGATCGCCGGCAAGCGCCTGCTGCTGATCGATGATGTGATCACCACGGGGGCCACGGTAGAAAGCTGCGCCCGCATCCTGCTGGACCGCGGGGCGGCCGCCGTTGATGTCCTGGCGCTGGCGCAAGTTATCCGGCCAAGGAGCGTAACGTCGGCGTGAGAGCGCCAGAATGTGATGCGAATCACAGCTTTTCGTCACTATTTGCCAGGTAACTTATCGGGAGAAGGTTAAGAATCCGGATGGCACGGCTGCCTTGCGGTCAATGCAAGCAGGGGGGTCTTGCCAAGAATACCTTAACCGCCAGATGTTACGGTGTGGTCATCTTGAACAACTGGAGTCGTCTGGACCATCATGGCCAAAGTTGAGATTTATACGACAATGATCTGCCCCTATTGCGTCCGCGCCAAAAAGCTGCTGGAGGCGAAGGGGGTGACCTATACCGAGATCGATGTCATGGCCGACAGAAGCTTGCGGGCGAAGATGACGGAGCGGGCCGGTGGCCGCACCTCCGTGCCGCAGATCTTCATCAATGGCCAGCATGTCGGGGGTTGCGACGATCTTTATGCGCTCGACCGGCAGGGCCAGTTGGCGCCGATGCTGAGCCAGGCCGGCTGACAGGAGCATTACCGGGATGACCGCCGCCGATAAGACGCTCTTCAAAGCGGGCTGTATTCAGATGACGGCGGGGCGCGAGGTGCTCCCCAACCTGGAGCAAGCGGCGGCACTAATTCGCGATGCAGCGGCGGCTGGCGCGCAATTCGTCATGACGCCGGAAAACACCAGTATCATCGAGCCTGATAAGCCGTTGGCGGTCAAAAAGGCATTCCCGGAAGCCGATCATCCCGGCATTCCCTTCTTCGCCGATCTGGCGCGTGAGCTGAACATCTGGTTGTCGATTGGTTCTATGGCGATTCGCCTGGATAACCGGAAGCTGGCCAATCGCAGCTTCCTGTTCGGCCCCGACGGGATCCTGCGGGCGCGCTACGACAAGATCCACATGTTCGATGTCGATTTGCCGAATGGCGAGGTCTACCGGGAATCCGCTACCATGCAGCCCGGGGATCAGGCGGTGATTGCGGAAACGCCCTGGGGCAAGCTTGGCCTCACCGTTTGCTATGACGTCCGCTTTGCCTATCTCTATCGCGCGCTGGCCCAGGCAGGTGCGACTTTCCTGACGGTGCCGGCGGCCTTCACTGTGCCTACCGGCGAGGCCCATTGGCACGTACTTCTGCGGGCGCGGGCGATCGAAACCGGCTGCTTCGTCTTCGCGGCGGCGCAATGCGGCACCCATGCCGAAGGACGGCGTACCTACGGCCATTCGTTGATCGTCGCCCCTTGGGGAGAGATCCTGGCTGACGCCGGCAGCGAACCCGGTTTCATTCTGGCCGATATCGACACCACCAAGGTGGCCACGGCACGCGGCGCGATCCCGGCTTTGCGCCATGACCGGCCCTTTGCCGAGCCGGTGATCCACTCTTTGGCCGCAGTCGACTGATTTTTCAGGCTTCGGATCGGCAGCTTTCTCGCCGCGCTGCCAAATGCTGGATGACGGCAGGTTTCGGCTCCTCCATCTCGACCTGCTCATATCCCAAGACCGTCAGCTCATGCTGCTTTGCGTAATCCAGCAATTCCCCCGGTCGCAGCAGGAAATCTGGATTGCTCGGCCGCCCATAACGCTCATTGCCCAAAGCGAAAGTCTCGTAAATCAGCACGCCACCCGGCGCCAAAGCCTGTATCAGATAGGGCATCAGCGGCCGATGGAGATAATTTGCGACCACAATGCCGGCGAAACGGCGTCCCGCCAGCGGCCAGGGGGAACCGTCTTCCAGATTTGCCGCGATGATTTCGATGCGCGGATCGCCTGCCAAGTCGGCGAGGCCCCCAACATCCCGGTCGAGCGCGGCGACCTTATAGCCTAAGCTCTTGAAATAGCGAGCATGCCGTCCCTTCCCGGCGGCAAGATCCAGCACCGGCCCCCACTGCGGGACGGTGTCTGCGAAGCGGATGACCCAGGGAGAGGGTTTTGAGCTATGGGCGGAAAAGCTCGAAGAAGCCGTCATGGCAGCCCCGCAACACTTGCAGTTATCGCCCATATTGCACATCTGTTAACGAAGAGGCACAACAAGATCGCTCGGCTTGGCCAGTGAACGGGACCGATCGACCGTGAAAGCGCTAGTGGACCATGATTCGCTATCAGTTGAAGTGTAAAAAAGATCACGAATTCGACGCCTGGTTCAAGGACGGCCAGACCTGCGACCGGCAGCTCGCGCGCAAAACCATCGAATGCCCAGTCTGTGGCAACAAAACCGTGTCGAAGGCGTTGATGGCGCCGCGGATCGGCAACCAGGAAAAGCTCCGGGAGGAGAAGCGCCAGATGGCCGTGGCTGCCGCTGCCATGCGCGAGCAGTTGCAGCAGATCCGCACGAAGGTGGAAGAGAATTGCGATTACGTCGGCGATCGTTTCGCCGATGAGGCACGCAAGATCCATTACGGCGAGGCCGATCCCCGCGGTATTTATGGCGAGGCTTCCGACAGCGAATTCGAGGAACTCTCCGACGAAGGAATCGAGGTGGCCCGGATTCCCTGGCTGCCCCGTTCGGATGCCTGAGGTCCTGGCCAGCCGCTTTACCGGCTGGCGCACAACATGTAATTCACATCGGTATCGCGACTGCGCGCCCAGCGATCGTTGATCGGCTGATAAGTGACGCCGGAGAGATCGCGTATATCCAGTCCCACCTGCCGCAAGGGGCCTGCGATCTCGGATGGACGCAGGAACTTATGCCAGTCGTGCGTGCCGCGCGGCAGCCAGCGCAGCACATATTCCGCGCCGATAATGGCAAAAGCATAGGATTTCAGCGTCCGGTTCAGGGTCGCGATGAACATGATGCCGTCCGGCTTCATCAGTTCGGCGGCGGTGCGCAGGAAGACTGCCGGATCGCTGACATGCTCGATCACTTCCATGGCAAGGACGATGTCATAGCGATGGCCCGTGGCGACCAGGTCTTCCGCCGCGCAGGGCAGGTAGGTCACCTTGACGCCGGTCTGTGCCGCATGGGTTCGGGCAATGGCGATATTTCGTTCCGATGCGTCGATGCCGGTCGTGGCCGCACCCAGCCGGGCCAGCGGTTCCGCCAGCAGCCCGCCGCCGCAGCCGATATCGAGGGCGCTTAATCCAGCCATCAGCTGATCGTCCGTGCGCCTGCCCGAGCCCTCCGCGGTCCTGCCGAAATGCCGCTCGACCCTCTCGCAAATATAGCCGATACGGACCGGGTTAAGCCGGTGCAGCGGCCGAAAACTGCCATGGGGATCCCACCAGGCCTCAGCCATGGCGGAAAATTTCGCCACTTCCTCCAGATCAACCGTACTACCGCCTTGCGGCGCGTCGCCGGGCCGGGACTTTCCTCCCCCGCCATTAGAGTCGGCTGCACTCAGCTTGGCGCCGCCGGCGCGTTGGGGAAAGGCATGTTCGATGGTCATCGCTTTGCTATACAGCCGTAATAAAGAGGGGAAAATCCGGTACCAAGCTTGCTTCGCCGGTCGCAAATGAGTATGGATACGCGCCGCCGGTAACTCAACGTCTTTGTCACTACCGCGATGCGTCGGTTAAGGACTGCTGCCCGTTATGAATGCGCCCCAAATGACTGAATCGAAGAAGAAACGCCGGGTAGTCATGAAATTCGGCGGTACCTCGGTCGGAACTATTGAACGCATCAAGGCAGTGGCGCAGCGCGTAAAGCGCGAGGTAGAGGCCGGTAACGAAGTTGCGGTCGTAGTGTCCGCCATGTCGGGGCAGACCAACCAGCTGGTCGCCTGGTGCAGCGAATTATCGCCCATGCACGACGCGCGCGAATACGACGCCGTGGTGGCCTCGGGCGAACAAGTCACTTGCGGCCTGATGGCCATTGCCTTGCAGGAAGCCGGCATCAATGCCCGGTCCTGGCTGGGCTGGCAGATTCCCATCCTGACCGATGACGCCCACGGCAAGGCGCGTATCACCCAGATCAAGACCGACGATATGGAAGCGCGTCTGGCCCAGGGCCAGGTGGCGGTGGTGGCCGGGTTCCAGGGGCTCGGCTCGGATAACCGGGTGACGACCTTGGGGCGCGGCGGTTCGGATACCTCGGCAGTGGCCTTGGCCGCCGCCTTGAAGGCAGATCGCTGCGATATTTTCACCGATGTGGACGGGGTCTATACGACGGACCCGCGAATCGTGGCCAAAGCCCGTAAGCTTGATAAGATCACCTATGAGGAAATGCTGGAAATGGCGTCGCTCGGCGCCAAGGTGCTGCAGATCCGATCGGTGGAAATGGCGATGAAGCATCGTGTCCGCCTCCAGGTCCTCTCCAGTTTCGAGGACAAGCCGGGCACCATGGTGGTTGATGAGGAAGAGATCATGGAACAGGAGTTGGTCAGCGGCATCGCCTATAGTCGTGACGAGGCCAAGATCACTTTGCTGCACGTGCCGGACCGTCCGGGGATTGCGGCGGGGATTTTCGGCCCGCTCGCAGAGGCCAACATCAATGTCGACATGATCGTGCAGAACATCTCCGAAGGCGGCGACGCCACCGACATGACCTTCACCGTTTCCAAGGGCGATTTCCAGCGCGCCAAACAGGTGATCGAGGCGAATAAGGGCGAGCTTCAATATAGCGGCCTGATCGCCGATTCGAATGTGGTCAAGGTCTCGGTGATCGGCGTCGGGATGCGCAGCCATGCCGGTATCGCCCAGCGTATGTTCAAGGCTCTGGCGGAAAAGGGCATCAACATTCAGGTGATCTCGACGTCGGAAATCAAGATCAGTGTCCTGGTGGCGGAAGAATATACCGAATTGGCCGTGCGCAGCCTGCATACGGCCTATGGTTTGGATGCCGCCTGAGCGCCGCTTCGATTAAGATCGATTTGGAAACGAGTGAGCGGCTTTAGGACGCGAAAGAGAACGACCGACTAGATGGATCGCAACCAGGACCCGGCAGCGGAAGGGCAGTCCAGATCAGCGCAGCACCAGCTCGCGCTGAAGGAACTCGACCGCCTGTGGCGCCGGGGTACGGAATTCTTGGGTTGCCGCTATGCCATCATGGGCGGCGCCATGACCTGGGTTTCCGAGCGTCATCTGGTATCGGCGATTTCCAATGCCGGCGGTTTCGGCGTGATTGCTTCCGGTTCCATGACGCCTGAATTGCTGGCGGCGGAAATCGAGGCCACCTACAAGCTCACAGGCGCGCCTTTTGGCGTCAACCTCATCACCTTGCATCCGCGCCTTCTGGAACTGGTCGATGTATGCCTCGACCACAAGGTCGGCCACGTGGTGCTGGCCGGCGGCCTGCCGCCCGCCGCGGCGATCACCCGGTTGAAGGAAGGCGGCGCAAAAGTATTGTGTTTTGCCCCAGCCGTCGTCATCGCCAAGAAACTGGTGCGGGCCGGGGCGGACGCCATTGTTGTCGAAGGCATGGAAGCGGGCGGCCATATCGGCCCGGTTTCGACCAGCGTGCTGGCGCAGGAAATCCTTCCCGTCATTCGCGATGTGCCGGTTTTCGTGGCTGGCGGCATCGGGCGCGGCCAGGCGATGCTTGGCTATCTCGACATGGGTGCTGCCGGGGTTCAGCTCGGCACGCGTTTCGTCTGCGCGACAGAATCGATCGCTCATCCGAATTTCAAACGGGCGTTCATTCGTGCCGCGGCGCGCGATGCGACGCCCTCGGTGCAGCTCGATCCGCGCTTCCCCGTCATTCCGGTGCGGGCGCTCGGCAATGAAGGCACCAAGCGTTTCATGGAAATGCAGCGCCAGGTGATCGACCGCTTCAATCGCGGTGAGGTCGATCAGAAGGCGGCCCAGCTTGAGATCGAGCATTATTGGGCCGGCGCCTTGCGCCGCGCCGTGATCGACGGCGATGTCGAGAACGGCTCGCTGATGGCCGGTCAAAGCGTCGGTATGGTGACCCGGGAACAGCCGACGCAGGAAATCCTGCAGGAACTGCTCGACGAAGCCCTCCAAGCCCTTATCGGCCGGCAGGCCACGTCGCGGGCCTGATGAACCAGGCACTCGGGCAATCTGGCGCGCGCATGTTGCTCAAACGCTTGCGCAACGTCATGGCGCGCGGCGGCACGGCCCAACAGCGTCTCAATCAGGTGGTGAAGCTGATCGCCGCCGATATGGTGGCGGAAGTCTGCTCGACCTATGTGATGCGGGCCGGCGAAGTCCTCGAACTCTTCGCGACGGAAGGTCTGAAACAGGAAGCCGTCCACAAGACGCGGCTGCGTGTCGGCGAAGGTCTGGTCGGCGATATCGCCAGCCATGCCCGGCCTTTGGCCCTGGCCGATGCCCAGCATCATCCGCTCTATGCTTATCGTCCGGAAACCGGTGAAGAAATTTATCAGTCGCTGATGGGCGTTCCCATTCTGCGCGGCGGCCGGGTGCTCGGCGTTCTCGTTATTCAGAACAAGACCCGCCGGCAATATGCCGATGAGGAAATCGAGACGCTGGAAACCGTGGCCATGGTCCTTGCAGAACTGCTGGCCGGCGGCGAACTGATCAGCCCTGAGGAACTGCGTCCGGGCGATGGCAATGCGTTACTGCCATTGCGCCTGGAAGGCCTCGTCCTCAGTCCGGGTCTGGCGCTGGGCACCGCCGTGCTGCATGCACCGGAACTGCGGCTGCAGCAGCTGGTGGCCGAAGATACCGATCAGGAAGTCGAGCGTCTGCATCGTGCTATTGCGGAGATGCGCGATGCCATCGACCGCCTGATGGCGTCCAGCGACTTGGCAGCCGGCGGTGAACATCGCGACGTCCTCGAAACCTATCGGATGTTTGCCGAGGACAAGGGCTGGATAAACCGTCAGATCGAGGCGATCAATACCGGTCTCACCGCCGAGGCGGCAGTTCAGAAGGTGCAGAATGATACGCGCGCCCGGATGCGAGAGGTCACCGATCCCTATCTGCGCGAACGGCTCAGCGATCTCGATGACCTCGCCAACCGTCTGTTGAAGCACTTGATCGGCGGCGATTTTGCCGGTGCGGCGCGTCATCTGCCGGATGATGCGATCGTCATCGCCCGCAATATGGGGCCGGCGGAGTTGCTGGATTACGATCGCCAAAAATTGCGCGGTCTGGCTTTGGAGGAGGGGGCGGCGGCCTCGCATGTGGCGATTGTCGCCCGGGCACTGGATATTCCCGTGCTCGGCCGGTGTGGCGGCTTGCTTTCACGGGTGGGCGAAGGCGATCCCCTGGCCCTCGAAGGCGATCATGGGCAGCTTTTCGTGCGGCCGCCGGAAGATATCCACCAAGTCTTTGCCAACAGTCTGCGCCAGCGTGCCCTGCGGCAGGAAGCCTATGCCGCCGTCAAGAATCTGCCGGCCGTGACCCGGGACGGCGTTGAGATCGCGCTTAACATCAATGCCGGCCTGCTGATCGATGTGCCGCAACTCGCCGTGACGGGTGCTGCCGGGATCGGGCTTTATCGCACCGAGATTCCGTTCATGGTGGCGCATGAATTTCCCGATACCCATCGCCAGGCCGAAATCTATCGCAAGGCGCTGGATGCGGCCGAGGGCAAGCCGGTGGTTTTCCGCACCCTGGATATCGGCAGCGACAAGGTGCTTCCCTATTGGCAGCGCGCCGAGGAGGAGAATCCGGCGATGGGTTGGCGGGCGATCCGTATCGCGCTCGACCGACCGGCGTTGCTGCGCCAGCAATTGCGGGCCTTGCTGCTGGCGGCCGACGGGCGCGATCTGCGCATCATGTTTCCCATGGTGACGGAAGTGGCCGAGTTCGACGCCTGCCGCGCCTTGCTCGATCTTGAGCTGCAGCGCGCCGGCGAACGTCAGGTCCGGCTGCCCGCTTCGCTCCAGGTCGGGGCCATGGTCGAGGTGCCGGCCTTGCTTTGGCAGCTCGATGAGTTGCTGAAGCGGGTCGATTTCATTTCGGTCGGCAGCAATGACCTCAAGCAATTCATCTATGCCGCGGATCGGTCGACGCCCAGCGTCAATGACCGCTATGATCTGTTGTCGCCGGCCATGGTGCGGTTGCTGGGGCAGATCGCCGAAGCCAGCCTTGCGACAGGAACCTCGCTCAGTCTCTGCGGCGAGATGGCCGGTGATCCGGTCGGCGCCATGGCGTTGATGTGTCTCGGCTACCGCAATCTCTCGATGACGCCGCCTTCGGTCGGACCGATGCGCGTTATGATCCGCAGCCTGCATCTCGGCCAGCTGTGCGAATACTGGGCGCGGCTGGTTGGTTTGCCCGGCACCGCCGTACGCAACGCCCTCGAACATTTCGCCCGTGACCGCGAGATTGCGATTTGATCGCGTGATCGCCGGCAAGCGACTGGCGTAGGCCGATATGCATTGCCACCTCAAGCTGGTCCCGATATAACCAGCAACCAGTGGCTGATTGATCCTAAGGCTCTTGATTCGCGGCTTTTTCAGGCGAGACTGGTCTTGCTAACTGCTTGTTAAGTCGGCTGAGCGATCTTGGGTGATGCTTGTCAGCATTAACGGATGAGCCGGCGCAACCGGTAAGAAACATGGTCCAGAACGCAGGTTTGGGTGTCGGTTCGCTGCTGCGTCAGCGGCGTGAAGAGTTAGGCCAGGATATCGAAGCCGTATCCCGCCAGTTGCGGATCCGTGCAATTTATATCAGAGCCATTGAAGAGGGTCGGTTGCAGGACCTTCCCGGCACCGCCTATGCGGTCGGTTTCGTCCGGACCTATGCGGATTTTCTCGGTTTCGATGGCAACAGCGTGGTCGCCGATTATCGCGACGAACTGGGCCAGCGCACCCGGACCGAACCGGTCAGCTGGCGCATGGAAGAACGCGAAAGCCATTTTCCCGGCGGCAAGCTCCTGATCGTCTGCCTGATTTTGGCCGGTATCGGTTATGGCGGCTGGTATTACCTGTCGAACACCCCGACCGGGGCCGGCCTGATCGAATCGGTGCCCGATTATTTGAAGAAGGGCGGCGGCGAAGCGGAAACCAAACAGCCGGCTGAAGCACCCAAAACAGCTCAGACGGCGCCCTCGACGAGCGGCGAGGGAGCGGCTGGCGAAACGCCAACGAGCAGCTCCCCTGAATCTGCGCAGAACACGGCCGATAGCTCGGCGAGCGGCGCTACAACGGCGGAGACCGGCTCGGCCGGGGAAACGACAAACAATTCGGACAATGGCGCTGCCACCGGTGGCGAGACCCAAACCGGCGGCACGGAGGAGAACACCACTTCTTCGACGCCCTCGACGGAGGGCACCGAGCCCACCGCGCCCGCCGATACATCGGCCAGTCCGGCAGAGCCGGCCGGTTCTGACGAAGCCGCCCAGACGGCGGCTGCACCGGCGGAAAGCGGCACTGCCTCGCCGGATGTGGCAGCCGCGGCGGCCAGCACTGCGACCCGCGTCAATATCCATGCCAAGCTGGAAAGCTGGGTGCAGATCGTCGATAGGGACGGAAAACCTATTCTCTCCCGTGTGCTGCGGGCCGGGGAGACCTATTCGGTGCCGGATCAGCCGGGCCTGGTCATGAGCACCGGCAATGCCGGGGGCATCGAGATGCTGCTGGATGGCAAACCCCTGCAGAACCTGGGTGCGGTCGGCCTCGTTCGTCGTAATATCTCCCTCGATCCGGACAAATTGGCGAGTGGCGCCGCTTTCCTGAAGACGCCGGCTCCCGCGCCGGCATCCGGCGGTAGCGGCAATTCCGGCGACTAAACCGGCCGCTGCGGCAGTGTGGCGCAGCTTTTGCCGTGTTTTTACAATGCGTTGGCTCCGGGGCTTGAGGCTTGATCTTTTGCCTTCCGCAGCGCATCTTGAGGCCTATATATCCGGTCATTGCCGGACCGCGCGCCCAAGCGGCGCCAGGCGGCCGGGATGGCTGCGCCAACTGCCAGGAAAGATCCGTCATGAGCGTTCGTGCCTATCGAGATATCATGCGTCGCAAGAGCCGCCAGATCCGCGTCGGATCGGTGCTGGTCGGTGGCGATGCGCCGATCTCGGTGCAGACCATGACCAATACCCTGACCACCGATGTCAAGGCGACCGTCGAGCAGATCAAATCGGCCGAGGCGGCGGGTGTCGATATCGTCCGCGTGTCCTGTCCGGATGAAGAATCGACCAAGGCACTGAAGCAGATCGTGCGCGAAGTGAATGTGCCGGTCGTCGCCGACATCCACTTCCATTACAAGCGCGGCATCGAAGCGGCCGAGGCGGGGGCAGCCTGCCTGCGCATCAATCCCGGCAATATCGGCAGCTCGGACCGGGTCCGGGAGGTGGTCAAGGCGGCCAAGGATAACGGCTGCTCGATGCGGATCGGCGTCAATGCCGGCAGTCTCGAGCGCGAATTGCTGGAACGCTACGGCGAGCCCTGCCCGGAAGCTTTGGTCGAATCCGCGCTCACCCATGCGAAGATCCTCGAGGACCACGATTTCCGTGAGTTCAAGATCAGCGTGAAGGCTTCCGACATCTTTCTCGCCGTGGCCGCCTATCAGGGCCTGGCCGAGGCTTGTGATTACCCCCTGCATATCGGCATCACAGAAGCCGGCGGCCTGCGGACCGGCACGGTGAAGTCCTCGATCGGCCTCGGCATGCTACTGTGGTCGGGGATTGGCGATACCGTTCGCGTCTCGCTCTCGGCCGAGCCGGCCGAAGAAGTGCGCGTCGGCTTCGAGATGCTGAAGTCGCTGAACCTGCGCCATCGTGGCGTCAACCTGATCTCTTGCCCCTCCTGCGCCCGGCAGAATTTCGATGTCATCAAGACCGTCGAGGCGCTGGAGAAGCGGGTCGCCCATATCACCACGCCGATGACCGTGAGTGTGATCGGCTGTGTCGTCAACGGTCCCGGCGAAGCCCGCGAGACGATGATCGGCCTGACCGGCGGCGGCAACAACACGCATATGGTCTATATGGATGGCGAGCAGCATCATCGCATCAAGGACGAGGACATCGTCGAGCATCTCGGTCAGATGATCGAGAAGCGCGCCGCCGAACTCGATGCCGCCGATGCCGCCGCTAAAGCCAAGGCCGCGGCGACCGCTGCCGAATAACCCCCGTATCAGAGGAACGTCCCCTTGTCAGATTTGCAGCCGGTTCGCGGCACGCATGACCTATTGCCCGAAGAGATGCGCCGCTACCGTCAGGTTGCCGAGACGGCGCGGCTAGCTGCCGAATGCTACGGCTTTCTCGAAGTAGCGACGCCAATCTTCGAATTCGCCGATGTCTTCAAGCGTACGCTCGGTGATACCTCCGACATCGTCACCAAAGAGATGTACACCTTCACCGATCGCGGCGGCGAAACGATCACGCTGCGGCCGGAAGGAACGGCGGGTGTCGCCCGCGCCTTCATCTCCGGCGGGCTATCGCAGCACCTGCCGCTGAAATTCTTCTATGCCGGCCCGATGTTCCGCTATGAGCGCCCGCAGAAAGGCCGCCTGCGCCAGTTCCACCAGACCGGTATCGAGCTGCTCGGCGTCAAGGAACCGCAGGGCGACATCGAGGTCATCGCGACGGGCGTCGAATTCCTGCGACGGCTCGGCGCCTGGGACCGCTGCGTCCTAGAGCTCAACACCCTCGGTGATACCGAAAGCCGACAGAACTACCGCCGGGTGCTGGTCGAGTATTTCAGCGCTCATCGCGACCGGCTCAGCAAGGACAGCCAAGAGCGCCTGGAGCGCAATCCGTTGCGCATCCTCGATTCCAAGGATGAAGGCGATCAGCGCCTGGTTGGCGATGCGCCTGTCTATAGCGATTATCTGAATGAGGCGAGCCGCGATTTCTTCGCCGCCGTACGCGCCGGTCTGGATGCGCTCGGCATCGCTTACAAGCTCAATCCGCGCCTGGTCCGCGGCCTCGATTATTATTGCCATACCTGTTTCGAGATCACTTGCGATGAGCTCGGCGCCCAGAAGACGGTGCTGGCGGGCGGCCGCTATGACGGCCTGATCGGCCAGATGGGCGGTCCGGAAACCGCTGGTGTGGGCTGGGCCAGCGGCATCGAACGTTGTGGCCTGCTGCTGAAGGAGGTGTCCGCCGCGCGCCGCCCGATCGCCGTGGTGCCGGCCGGCGAGGCCGCGCAACTGCCGGCCTTGCAGCTAGCCGAACGCCTACGCCGTCTGGGCCTGGCGGTCGATCTTGGCTATAGCGGCAATATGGGCAAACGCTTGAAGCGCGCCAACAAGCTGGCGGCACGGGCGGCGGTGATCCTCGGCGAAGACGAATTGGCCAAGGGCGTTGCCACCTTGCGTGATCTCGACAGCGGCGAGCAGCGCGAGGTGCCGCTCGACGCGCTGCCGGGCACGCTTGAAATCTATCGCTGACATCGCTGCAGATCGAGCAGGCCGAGATGGGGTAGGCGAGCGCACATTCCTGGTTGTCGGCGTCAATCACAAGACGGCGCCCGATCTGCTGCGCGACCGACTCCAGGGCGATGAGACCGATGTTTTCCGCCTGCTGCTGCGTTGCCGCGAAAGCGGCTTCGATCAGGCCATGGCGCTGGTCACCTGCGATCGCTGCGAGGTCTGGTGCGCCGTGCCGCCGGCTTCGGTCGATCAGGCGCAGCAGCGCATCGCTGCGCTGATCGGCGAAGCGGCCGATCTCGACGCGGCGGCGATCGGTGTCCATCTGCATCATCTGCAAGACGAAGATGCCTGGCGCTATGCTTTCGCCGTTGCCGCCTCGCTGGAAAGCGAGGTGATCGGCGAGCCCCAGGTGCTTGGCCAGGTAAAGGCGGCACATCAGCTTGCGGTCAAGGCCGGACTGACCGGGCCGGATCTCGACCGCGTGCTGGAAGCTGCCGTGCAGGCGGCGAAACGGGTGCGCAGCGAAACCGCGATCGCCGCGCAATCGGTCTCGATGGCAGCCTGCGTTGTCGCCGTGGTGCGGCAGATGCACGGCGACCTTGATGCGGTCAACGGCTTGCTGATCGGCGATGGCGATATGGGCGAACTGATGGTCGAGCATCTGCGCGCCGCTGGCCTCAACCGCTGGACCGTCTTGCATCATCACGAACGCCTGGCGCGTGCCTGGGCCGAGCGCCAGCGCGGCCACTGGCGTCCGATGGCGGAGCTGGCCGAGGCATTAGCCGGCGGGGACCTGGTGATTTCGGCGCAGGATGCCGCTCGCTTCGTCATCGATCCGCCCATGGTCAAGGCTGCCTTGAAAGCGCGCCGGCGCCGGCCGATCATGTTCATCGATGCCGCCGTACCCGGTGATATCGACCCGGCGGTGAACGATATCTATGACGCTTTCCTCTACGGCCTGGACGATCTCGAGCGTCTGGCCATGGCCGGCCGGCAGCAGCGCCAGGATGCGACCGCCGCCGCCTGGGCCATCATCGAGGAGGCGCTGACGGGCTTTGCCAATCATCGCCAGGCCTTGCAGGTGGTGCCGCTGATCGCCGATCTGCGCCGTGCCTTCGAGGCCCATCGCCTAGAAGTTCTGGCCCAGGGTGCTGCCCTGGATGCGGAAGAGGCGACGCGGCGTTTGATCAACCGGCTGTTGCATCAACCAAGCGTCGCGCTCAAGGAACAAGCCGGCGATCCGGCACTGGAAAATCTGGTGCGGCGCCTATTCGATTTGCGTGGAAACGAGGAGTAACGTGAGTCTCGACGATAAGCTCAGACGGATTGTGAAGCGGCATGACGAGCTGGCGGCCTTGATGGCCAGTCCCAGCCAGAACGAGCCGCAGGATTTTGCCAAGCAATCCAAGGAATATGCCGAGCTCACGCCGGTCGTGGAAGCGGTGCGCAAGCTGCAGCAGAAGCAGCAGGAGATTGCCGATCTCGGAGCCATGGCGGCCGATACCGCCGGCGATGCGGAGATGCGGGCGCTGGCCGAACAGGAACTCATCGAAGCGCGGGAAAACCTGCCGGCCTTGGAACAGCAGGTGAAACTGCTGTTGCTGCCGCGCGACGAGGCCGATGAACGCAACGCCATTCTCGAAGTCCGCGCCGGTACCGGCGGTGAGGAAGCGGCCCTGTTCGCCGCCGTGCTTTTCCGCATGTATGCGCGTTATGCCACCTTGCATGGCTGGCGCTTCGAAGTGATGGATGTGAATGAAACCGGCCTTGGCGGCTATAAGGAAGCAACCGCCTCGATCACCGGGCGCAATGTCTTTGCCCGGCTGAAATTCGAATCCGGCGTGCATCGCGTGCAGCGCGTGCCGGAGACCGAGGCGTCAGGCCGCATCCATACCTCGGCGGCAACGGTTGCGGTGCTGCCGGAAGCCGAGGAAGTCGATGTACAGATCGATGAAAAGGATTTGCGCATCGATGTCTTCCGCTCCAGCGGTCCGGGCGGCCAGTCGGTCAATACCACGGACAGCGCGGTGCGCATCACCCATTTGCCGACCGGCATCGTGGTGCAGCAGCAGGACGAGAAATCGCAACATAAGAACAAGGCCAAGGCGCTGAAGGTATTGCGTGCCCGGCTCTACGATCTGGAACGCAGCCGCAAGGATGCCGAACGCGCCGCCAACCGCAAGACCCAGGTCGGCAGCGGTGACCGGTCCGAACGCATCCGCACCTATAATTTCCCGCAAGGCCGCTGCACCGATCACCGCATCAATCTCACGGTCTATAAGCTTGACCGCATCGTCGAGGGTGAGCTCGACGAAATCATCGAAGCCTTGATCGCCCATGATCAGGCCGAGCGTCTGGCGGAGGTCGAATAATCCGCGTGCGGCAAGAGACCGATATTGCAAGTTTGTTGCGGAGCGCCACCGAGCGGCTGAGCCACGCTGGAATTGAGGGTGCTGCGCGCGAAGCACGGTTGCTGCTCGAACATGCCGCGGGAATTCCCGTCGCGACGCAGATTGCCTTTGGTGAACGTCTGGTCGGTGCGTCCGACGCCGAGGGTTTCGAACGAGTGGTGCAGCGCCGCGCGGCACGTGAACCGCTTTCGCATATTGTCGGCCGGCGGGAATTCTGGTCGCTTGATTTCAGCGTGAATGGTGAGACGCTGGACCCGCGTGCCGATAGCGAGACGTTGATTGAGGCGGTACTGCGCCAATTGTCGGCCAGTGACGTCGATTATCGGCGCAAGCCGTGGTCCTTGATCGATTTCGGCACCGGCACCGGCTGCCTCTTGCTGGCCTTGCTCAGCGAATTGCCAATGGCCCATGGTCTTGGTATCGATATCAATCCTGGTGCCATCGCCGTGG
Organism: Dongia soli; assembly: GCF_034044715.1. Classification (NCBI taxonomy): domain Bacteria; kingdom Pseudomonadati; phylum Pseudomonadota; class Alphaproteobacteria; order Rhodospirillales; family Dongiaceae; genus Dongia; species Dongia soli. The sequence goes on from NZ_JAXCLW010000001.1 coordinate 1,416,360, forward strand.
CGGCATCGAATGCGGTACGGCTTGGCCTTGCCGCGCGCGCCAGCTTCCAATGCGGCAATTGGGATCGTGGCATCGACGCGCGCTATGACGTCGTCTTGTCCAATCCGCCATATATCCCGACAGCGGACATAGAAACGCTGCAGCCCGAAGTCGCGCGCTACGAACCGCGCCTCGCCCTTGATGGTGGCGCGGATGGGTTGGATGCCTATCGCGCTCTTGCGCTTGCCGCGGTCAGAGTGAAAGCGTCAAGCGGTTTTGCGGCTTTTGAAATCGGCATCGGACAAGCGAATGATGTTCGTCACATCATGGCCTCGGCAGGGCTGCGGCACATGGCAACTGAAAGCGATTTGCAAGGTCACGAACGCATCGTCATGTTCCGATAACTTGCGGAAAGTAGAGCCGTGCTGAGCGTTTTTTACATGCCTCCCCGGGGGCACAAAAAACTGTTGGAAAAGCGGACCAGAACGGTTTAGGGTCAGCTCCGGCAGTCGGGGTTGATATGACGCGGACCGGGCACCTGCTCCTGGCCAGCGCCCCCCGAAAGTAGCCTCCGGACATAGTCAGTGGGGAATCGCGAAGGACGGCGCGATCTAGCGCGTCCTGGTCGTTGATGCGGCACCCGATGTCGCTGGCGGCCGGATCTCTGCGATACCGATGCCCGATCTTTCGGAACGACGAAGTGATAATGCAATGAAACAAGGCAATAACAATCGCCGCGGTCGTGGTCGTGGGCCGCGCAAGCCGCACGGTCCACATAGCGGCGGGATGAGCAAAGGCAATCAGACCTTTGACAGCAACGGTCCCGAAGTCCGTGTTCGCGGTAATGCCCACCAGGTTTTGGAAAAGTATCTCCAGATGGCCCGCGATGCGGGTTCCGCTGGCGACCGAGTCGCGGCGGAGAATTATCTTCAGCATGCCGAGCATTATTACCGCGTCATTGCCGCCCAAGCGGAAGGACAACGCCCCCGCGTCGGCGGCCGGGAATTGTCGGTGGCCGACGTCAATGTTCAGAATGTGAGCCAGGGCCTTTCTGCGGCGCTTTATTCAGGCTCGGCCAACAATATGGGCATGAATGGCGACGGCGAGATTGCCGGCGAACAGGGCGCCGCACCAGCTAACGGTGCCTATGGCGGCGAGGACAACGGCCGCTTTAATGCATACGAAAACGGTGGCACTCGCGGCAGTACACGTGGTCCAACGAGCCGCGAGGCCGGTCGCGAGAACAACGCGATGCGCGAGAGCCGCGATGCCGGTTCCATGCGCGACGGCAATGGCGAAGATCAGGGCGCACCGGCGCCGGCGCCGGCGCCGCGTCGTGCCCCCCGGGCGGCGCCCGCTCCGGCCGTTGGAGATGAGCAGCCAGACTATCCCGCCGAACTCTTGCCGACGGTTGCTCCGGCTGCCGCCGCCCCCGCAAAGCAGCCCAGCCTGGATCTCGCTCCTGCCGAGGCCGAATCTTCCGCGGAGGGCGCGGAGGCTCCGGCGCCACGCCGCGGTCGTGGACGGCCCCGCGGCTCGTCCAATCGGCGGCCCCGCGCGGCTGCCACCGGTGGCGACTCGGAGGCTCCGGCCCCGGCCGCTGCACCGGCTGAAACAGGCGACTGAAATACGTCACCGGCCGGCGATCGCCCGGTCTGGCTCACAGCAGAATAGCAAAATGGCAGGCCGCCGGCACATCCAGCCGGCGGCCTCTTGTTTGCCATCGCTTCATACCCATATTTCCGTTGGGGTCACCCGGACGAAGTCCTCCAGTTGCACCGGTCTTGGTGCGTCTCGGAAGCTTCGTTTTGAGCTGATCTTGAAGGAGCATCCACGGCGGCGGGCCTCTTGAAGGACGCAGCCGAGAGAGGGCAAAGCGATGGATTTAGAAAAGTTCACCGAAAGATCGCGTGGCTTCCTGCAGGCTGCGCAAACCACGGCGTTGCGCGACGGACATCAGCGCCTGTCGCCGGAACATCTGCTGAAAGTTTTACTCGACGATAAGGAAGGCTTGGCGGCGAATTTATTGACGGCCGCCGGCGCGGATCCTGCGCGGGCTTTATCCGGGGTCGAACGTGAGCTTGGCAAGCTGCCGAAAGTGGAAGGCAGCGGCGCCGGTCAAATTTATATGTCGCCGGAATTGGCGCGCGTGCTGGCCCAGGCCGAGGAGTTGGCGAGCAAGGCCGGTGATGGCTATGTCACGGTCGAACGCCTGCTGTTGGCCCTGGCCCTGGCATCGGAAACGCCATCGGGCAAGGTTTTGAAGGAAGCCGGCGTTACGGCGCAAGGGCTGAATGCGGCGATCAACGATCTTCGCAAAGGACGGACGGCGCAAAGCGCCAGTGCGGAAGAAGGTTATGACGCGCTGAAGAAATATGCGCGCGACCTCACTGCCCAGGCTCAGGAAGGCAAGCTTGATCCGGTCATCGGCCGCGACGAGGAAATCCGCCGCACCATCCAGGTGCTGTCGCGGCGCACCAAGAACAATCCCGTCCTGATCGGCGAGCCCGGCGTCGGCAAGACCGCGATCGTCGAGGGGCTGGCCTTACGCATTGTGCACGGAGATGTGCCCGAAGGATTGCGCAACAAGAAACTGATGTCGCTCGATCTCGGCGCCCTGGTGGCCGGCGCCAAGTTCCGCGGCGAATTTGAAGAACGGCTGAAGGCCGTGCTGCAGGAAATTTCCGCCGCGGCCGGTGAGGTCATACTTTTCATCGACGAATTGCATACGCTGGTTGGCGCTGGTGCGTCCGAAGGTTCGATGGATGCATCGAACATGTTGAAGCCGGCGCTGGCACGCGGCGAATTGCATTGCGTCGGCGCGACGACGCTGAACGAATATCGCAAATACATCGAAAAGGACGCGGCCTTGGCGCGGCGGTTTCAGCCGGTCTTCGTCAGCGAGCCGAGCGTGCAGGAAACCATCTCGATCCTGCGCGGCCTCAAGGAAAAGTACGAACTGCATCATGGCGTCCGCATCACCGACAGCGCCATCGTCTCGGCGGCGACGCTTTCGAACCGCTACATCACCGATCGTTTCCTCCCCGACAAAGCGATCGATCTGGTCGATGAGGCGGCCAGCCGGTTGCGCATGGAGGTCGATTCCAAACCGGAAGAGATCGACGAGATAGACCGCCGCTTGATCCAGTTGAAGATCGAGCGCGAGGCGCTGAAGAAGGAGACTGACCCGGCCTCGAAGGAGCGCCTGGCGCATTTGATTGAAGAGGTCGAAGGGCTGGAGACGGAATCGCGCAGCCTGACGGAGAAATGGAAGTCGGAGAAGCAGAAGCTGGCCGATGCCCAGAAGCTGAAGGAACAGCTCGACCAGGCCCGAAGCGAAGCGGAAGCGGCCCAGCGCAACGGCAATTTCGCCCGTGCCGGCGAATTGACTTATTCGATCATTCCCGATCTGACGCGGCGTCTGCAGCAGGCGGAGCAGGCCGGAGAGCATCGCATGCTGAACGAGGTGGTGAGCGAGGAGGACATCGCCGCCGTCGTGTCGCGATGGACCGGTATTCCAGTCGACAAGATGCTGACCGGCGAACGCGACAAGCTGCTGCAGATGGAACAGGTGATCGGCAAGCGGGTGATCGGCCAGCAGGAAGCCGTCGTTGCCGTCGCCAATGCGGTGCGTCGCGCCCGCGCCGGCCTCCAGGATCCCAGCCGGCCGATCGGCTCCTTCCTGATGCTGGGGCCGACCGGTGTGGGCAAGACGGAGCTGAGCAAGGCCCTGGCCGGCTTCCTGTTCGACGATGACCAAGCCATGGTCCGCATCGATATGTCGGAATTCATGGAAAAGCATGCCGTGGCGCGGCTGATCGGCGCGCCACCGGGTTATGTCGGCTATGAGGAAGGTGGGGTGCTGACCGAGGCGGTCCGGCGCCGTCCGTATCAGGTTGTCCTGTTCGACGAGGTCGAGAAGGCGCATCCCGACGTCTTCAACATCCTGCTGCAGGTCTTGGACGACGGTCGATTGACGGATGGCCAGGGACGGACGGTCGACTTCAAGAACACGCTGATCCTGCTGACATCGAATCTTGGCAGCGACTATCTCGCCAATCTCAAGGACGGCGAGACAGTCGAGGATGCCCGCGCTGCGGTGATGGAGGTGGTGCGTCAGGCTTTCCGGCCGGAATTCCTCAACCGCCTGGATGAGATCGTGCTGTTCCATCGCCTGTCGCGCGGCGATATGACCGGCCTCGTCGATATCCAGTTGCAGCGTCTCCAGGCGCTCCTGGCCGACCGCAAACTGGATCTCGAGTTGGATGACGAAGCCAAAGCCTGGCTGGGAGATGCCGGCTACGATCCGGTCTACGGCGCCCGGCCGCTGAAGCGCGTGATCCAGCGGGAATTGCAGAATCCGCTGGCGGTGCTGCTGCTGGAAGCCAAGTTCAAGCCGGGTGATACAATCCGCGTTAGCGCCGGCAAGGATGGCCTGACGATTGACGGACAGAAGCTCTCAGACGCCGCCTAGGCGCGGCTTAAGCGCTACCGTCTCTCTCAAAGCGAAACGGCCGGACAGATGTCCGGCCGTTTTCGTTTCTCTATAACCGGGAGGTCAGTTCTCGCAACCGTTCGGGCCGGCGCAATCCAGGCCCATGCCCGGCGTTTCGGCGATGAAGGTGTTCCGGCGCTGCTTGGCCAGCTCGGCATCGACCTTCTCGACCTGCGCCTTGAACGCGACCAGCTGCCTGCCTGTCAGCTTGTTGCTGTCGGCGATCTTGACCTTCGACGGATTGACCTGCTGGTTGTCCACCAGGATCTCATAATGCAGATGCGGTCCGGTGGCGCGGCCGGTCTGACCGACATAGGCGATGACTTCGCCCTGCTTCACGCGGTCGCCCTTATGCAGACCAGCGGCGAAGCGGCTGCAATGGGCATAGGCCGTGCTGTAAGTCACGTTGTGCTTGATGCGGACGTAATTGCCGTAACCATTCTTCTGGCCGACTTCGACCACGACGCCGGCACCGGCAGCGAAGATCGGCGTCCCCGTAGGGGCGCCGAAATCGATACCCTTATGCATCTTGCTATAGCCCAGCAGCGGATGCATCCGCATGCCGAAGCCCGACGTGATCCGGGCGCCGTCAATCGGCGTCCGGAGCAGGGATTTGCGAACGGTCTCACCGAGCGCGGTGAAGAATTCGCCCTCGCCGTCATGTTCGAAATAATACATCGGGATCTTCTTCCCGCCGAGGGTCAGCGCCGCATACAGCATCTTGCCGGCTTTGGCGAAGGCGCCGTCCTCGTTTTCATAGCGCTCATACAGCACTTCGAATGTGTCGCCGCCATGAATGTCGCGCTGGAAGTCGACGTCATAGGAGAAGGTCTTGATGACATCGGAAACGACGGCGACCGGTAATCCGGCTTCGCGCCCCGCTTCGAACAGGCTGCTGTCGATTGAACCGGAGACCCGCGTCACCTGCTTGTCCAGCGGCTTGTCGACCGCCTTCGCGACGAAATCGCCGCTTTCGCTGCGTTCCAAGGTGACGTCCTTGGTCACGCTCGGCTCGAAGGAAAGGCCGACCAGCTTGGGCGCGGCGTCCTCATCGCCAGAGGCGGAGGCATCGCTCAAATTGAGCGTGATTTCCTGGCCGGCCTGCAGGGCGCGCGGCGAGAATACATCGGACAGGGCGCCGACCGCATCCTGGGCTTCGTTATAATCGATGCCGGCATCGACCAGGACACCGAACAGGGTTTCGCCCCGCCGGATTTCGACGGTGCGCTGGGTATCGTTGTTTGCCTGGCTACCGCCACCGGAATTGGTCCAGCTGCGCGGCGGATTCGGACGCGAACCCAGATTGAACGCGCTACTCAATTCTTCGATCGACAGGCTGGGCAGCTCGGCGCGATCGTCGCGCGGACTGTCGATCGGGGCCCAGATGGAGGCGGGCGTCGCGGCCGCGGTCTGCGTCGCCGCGCCGTCTTTCGCCATATCGGCTTTGGCTGCTTCGGTGCCTGCCGGCTTTATCGTGACGGGCTGGCTCCAGGGCGATCTCAGTGCGGGTGCAGAGGGGAGTTGTGTCGATGCGGGCGCGGAAGCCGGTTGCGCTTGCGCCGCCGAGGTCTGAGATATCGGCGCCTGCGATGCTGTCTGAGCTTCCGGCGCCGCCCGGTCATCGCGCGCCGAGGGCATATGATTTGCCAGACGGTGGATGGTTTCGGGCTTCGTCAGTGGATCAGCGGTTGAGAAGGCGCGCTCATTCAGGTCATTGACCAGACGCTGCGACCAACTCGGGTCGGTATGGACTTTCTGTTCGAAGGCAGTACTGGCTTTGGCGCCAGAGAATTGCGACGCCTGGACTTGGTCGACCAGCGGCGGCCGTGCGGACCAGACTGCACCGAAGCCGCCCAATGCAACAAAGCCCGCGGCTGTGTACATCAGGTAATGCTTCAGCCTGCCCCAAACTTGGCAACGACTATACAACAAAAGGTTATCCCCCAGCGGAACGCAACGCGGTGTTCAAGAATATGCCTAAAGTCGGATGGTGAACTCTTGGTTAACGAGTCGCCTTTTATCCGTCCCCCACAGCCACGATGGCCTTCCGACGCGGGCGGTGTCAACCATAAATTCTGCAATCAGATCAGAATATTATGTGATTAACGGCGGACTCTTTTCGCAACCTCTTGTTAAGAATTTGCCAGCCCGTCCTCCTAGCCGCTGCGAAATATCTCAGGGGTCGGGGTTGGATTCCAGTCATTGGCTGCCCAAATTGGTCCTAGCAGCGGCCCTGACCTGTTGGAAATCTCCCCAAGCTTTACCGGTATTTGAAAGTCGAGATTTAAAGTTTTGCCGTCTTTTCAGGGATTTAAATAAAAAGTAACGGGAACGGCAAAAAATCTTCAACAAAGGCGTTGACACCTTTCCGGCCCCGCCGTATAAGCCCGCTCCCGACGGCGCGAACGACGGACTGACCGGAACTAAGCGCCTCTGCTAATTGACATTGTTGAGAGAAGAGAAGGGATACGCGGGCGGCGGATCTTGATTGGGCTTAGGCCTGGTATGA